>JAHKAA010000009.1 GCA_018825965.1 Gammaproteobacteria bacterium | reverse complement strand
GGCCCGTGATAGTAATTTCCAGGCTTTATCTGATAACATTTGTCTTGGCATTTGAGTGCTTTGTTTTGTTTTTTGGCGAAACCATTATAACGCACTCATTTGCCGCCTATTTTTCATACCGTAAAGATCAACACGCTCTAGCCGAGGCATTGAAAGAGCAGGTATCGTTTCAGAAAGAGCCGAAAAAGCCGAAGAGGAATATAGACTAGATAAGAAAAAAAGTTCAGATGAAAAATTAAACTATCCAGACAGCATATATCGAAAGATAAGAGAGAGAGCCCTTTTTGTTATTTACTATGTTCAGGCAACTCCGCCAAAAGGTAGAGAAGTTGATCCAAAGTCTGCATTAATCCCTAACTCGCCTGTTGTAGCTTGGGGCATGAGCTTACCTTTATCAAATAAACCATCTGTTCGAGTTGAATATTTAGTGAATACTATTCGATATCAAGAAATGTTTGGTGAATATGAAGAAGACGAGGACCTTCTAAATGATGATGACAACTAACAGTCCTTGGAACAATCTAAACGCTGATGATGCATTAAGAATCAATGCGTCTGGTAAATTTGATTTTTTTTGGGTGAAACCTGAAAAAGGCACACCTGGTTTGATGTTGCGGTTCAATCAAAAAACTACCCCATTGCATCGTTTACCAAAGTTGAAAAACCTGAGTGCTTCTTTTAGAAATGCCGGCGCGGGATATGCCTTCGTATTAACACTGAAAGAATTAAGCCAAATTGACGTATTTGAGACGCTTTGCCGTAATGTTGTTGATGCTGGTGAAACAGCAGAAAATATTGATGACGCATTGTCACGAACAATACAAAGAACATATCGCTGGCATCACTTGCTGCGAGGCGGAAGACCTACTGGGTTAAGCACCGAAGAACAGCGCGGTCTGGTTGGAGAATTAGCTTACTTGCGTAAATTGGCTGCAAACATCGGCCCTGATATGGCCATTGAAGGATGGACAGGCCCAAGCGGGGCAGCTCGCGATTTTGAGTTTATAAACACCTGCATCGAAGTTAAGACCAAAAGAGTCGCGGCCAAGCCTTATGTATCCATTTCATCAGCAGAACAGTTGGCCGACATCAATGACTGCCGCATTTTTCTTAACGTTCAAAACGTGGCATCAGCCGTCACTTCGGATGGCCTGACTTTGCATGATCATGTTGCCTTGACTGCAAAACATTTTCAAAGCTCTTCTAACGCTTTTGATAAATGGGAAGAGTCGCTTTACTCAACCGGCTACGACCCCGCTAATGACTACGAGGAACGACGTTGGCATTTATTTACAGATGAAACGTATGAAGTCAAAGATGGTTTCCCACGTATAACCACACCATTATTGCCAGGTGTCGAAATGGTGAGGTACTCAATAGCACTCGACGCCTGCCGCGCGTTTATAACAGACATAGATCCAACCTCCCTGATACTTGAGAGTAATGCTAATGATTGAATTAATAGAGTTTCATCGGGAGCTGATCGCGGATATCCAGGGTGACGCAGATGTTCAGGGCTTAATCACCACAGAAGCTTTTTTTGAAAAAGTAACTGACTTACTTACCGAGACCGGTGAAATTGATGAAGCCAACAGAGCTTATTATGAGGGTTCATTTGGCAGGTATGCTCTTAAAGTTGATGGATACGCTGGTGACCCTGTAGAAAACGCTAACATACTCACTTTAATTATCTGCGATTTCGCTGTTGGTAATGAGGTTAGAGCGGTTAATAAAGCTGATGTAGAAAGCTTTCAAAAAAAGTTGTACCGCTTCCTTGAAGCCAGTTTGAATGCAAATTTCAGAAATTCACTTGAAGAAAGCAGTAATGGTTTCAGTCTTGCCCAAATGATAAGTGTCAGATGGCAAAGCATTGAAAAAATTAAATTTATCATTGCCACTAATGCCAGTTTCAATGCCTACTCTGATGCGGAACCTCTTGAACCCGCGGATGACAAGCCAATTAGTCTGAGCGTTTGGGATTTAAAGAGGCTTAAGCAGTTTGTTGAACAGGGTCAGGCGAGAGCTGACCTTGTAATAAACTTCGCCGACGATTTTGGTGGCAGTGTACCTCTACTCAAAGCATCTGCTGGCAGTAATACCCTTGAAAGTTATCTGGCTGTTATACCTGGCTGGCAGCTAGCCAATATTTATGACAAATGGGGACCAAGATTACTGGAAGCAAACGTCAGAAGCTTTCTTCAGGCACGGGGCAAGGTTAACAAGGGCATAAGAGATACAATAAAAGATGAACCTCATATGTTCTTTGCCTATAACAATGGTTTAAGTGCGACAGCAGATAGCATTGAACTGGAAAAAACTGAGCATGGTCTGGCCTTGTCACATGCCACTAACCTTCAGATTGTAAATGGAGGGCAGACTACAGCATCTTTACATGCCGCCAGAAAGTTGTTTGAACAGCAACTACAAGAGGTGCATGTACAAATGAAGCTAACCATAGTACCAAACTTGCTTTCAGAACAAGTTGTTCCAAGGATTTCTGAATACGCCAACAGCCAAAATAAAGTTAACGCGGCTGATTTCTTCGCTAACCACCCTTTCCATGTCAGAGTAGAAGAACTATCACGTAAATTGTTAGCGCCTGCAGGTGAATTTGGATACCGCGAGACAAAGTGGTTTTATGAGCGGGCAAGAGGACAATATGCTGACGAACGTGCCAGACGAACTATTGCTGAACGCAAAAAATTTGATGCGGAGTTTCCGAAGAATCAGTTTTTCACAAAAACAGACTTGGCAAAAATTGAAAATACCTTTAGTTGCTTACCATATATTGTGAGCTTGGGTGCACAGAAAAACTTTACTGCGTTTGCGAAAAACATTGGTGAAACTTGGGGTAAGAGCGGCGAGTCTTTTGATGAGTTATGGTTTAAAAGACTTATTGCTAAAGTTGTTTTATTCCGAGCTATGGAGAAACTTGTATCTAATGCAGACTGGTATCAGGGGGGGTATCGAGCGAATATCGTTACATTTGGGATAGCGAAAGTCGTTTATGATCTCAGCCATATTGATAAGGTTATTGATTTTGACTTGATCTGGAAAAATCAAACTTTGCCTGTGCCATTAAGTATCGCGTTACTTGAAGCGGGAAAAATTGCTCAGGAAGTTATTACAGCCCCCCCCAAAGGTATTCAAAACGCCAGTGAATGGGCGAAAAAAGAAACATGTTGGAAATGGCTGCTTGAGAAGACAACGGAATACATGCTTAAGCCAGACAAAATATGCATTTCCAAAGAACTCGCAACAAGCAGAGCAAAAGATGCGAAACGCTCAGCGGAACTTGATCAGAGTGTTAATGCAGAAATAGAGGTTTTTAATTTGGGGGCGGAGCTATGGCGCTCAGCTTTAACATGGGGTACAAGCAAAGATCTACTCAGCCCAAAAGAGAAGGGTATATTAGAAACTTGCATAGCAATTCCGAAGAAATTACCGTCTGCAAAACAATGCGCCGTAGCTCTGATAACTTTGAATAAGTTAAAAGAAATGGGGTTTGAAGTTTAAACTTCCTCAACGCCGTTTATGTAATCCAATACAATAGCGGCAATTTGATTTGCCAGATATGGTGGGACTGCATTACCTACCTGATGAAACTGATCGGTCCTTGGCCCTTGGAAAAAATAGTTGTCAGGGAAGGTTTGTAGGCGTGCAGCTTCACGGACAGTTAAACTTCGACATTGAGCCGGATCATAGTGAATAAAGTAATGACCGTCTTTTGAGATATGGCTTGTGATGGTAGTCGCAGGACCGTTACGTGTTTGCACCCGGAAGCGATCTGAAAACTTGCCGCTTTCCCAATTTTTATGAGCTGGCGCTAAACCTGGGAGCATAAATTCAGCATGCCCCTTGGGCGACTTGGCACGCAGTTCGGCAAATACTGCGGCATAAGCATACCGGCCTAAGTCATCAATGCGGTGCGAACGACTTTCATGGTTTAACCAAACAGAAAGGTTCTTATCCATCAACCAGGTATCTAATTGTTCAGAACCTGTTTCAGCATCATATTTTTTGGGGTAAATGTTTGCTCCATGCTCGGAGCATTTAAGTAAGTTAGCCGAAGCCTGCCGCAGACAAGTAGCAATATCTTGCATCGCATAATCATCTGCACTGGTAGCTAATTCATCCAATAACTTACCAACATTACCTGCCCATAATTTTGGAGAGTCAGGCTGTTTACTCAAACGGCTACGAAGTTTTGGCAGTACATCAATTGCGTCTTCAACACTTACCACTGCTTGTTTTACAAGATTAGGCATAGCGCCAGATACCTGGTCTTCCCTTACCCCTACCAAAATAACACGATGCCGAGCCTGCGGAATACCATACTCTTCTGCTCTGATGATAAAAGAGTTAGCATCCAGCTTGGCGGGATCATCATCAGCCGAAAAAGATTGGTCCGATACCATAGAGAAGATTTTATAGCGTACTCCATCCGAAACGCCTTCTATAGCTCGTTCCGGACATGCAAGGTCACGTAATATTTCGTGAAAGATAAGACTGCCATTCACCTTGGCGGACAATAAACCCTTAACATTTTCCATCACAAAAAGAGCTGGTTTGTATCTTTGAATGATACGGAGGTACTCTTTATATAAAAAATGTCTGGGATCAGCTTCGGCTTTATACTCAGCATTCCCTCGGTTTCGTGCACGGCCGACTAATGAATATGCTTGGCATGGTGGCCCACCGATCAGTACCCAGGGAGTATTTTTATCAGGTTCACTTCGTAAAGCACCAGTAATGGCTTGGTCTAAAGCTGAATTACCTTCCTCAGTACCTAACTCTATACATAAAGCTTCTTTACCAGCTTTTTTCCATAAATCGTCACTAGTCTCACTGTAAGGCTGAGTGGTTTCACCATGACAATAGGAATAGTAATCTGAAAGCAGTTCTGGACGTTCAGAACGCAACAACCGATAAAACGCACGTAAGCGCAGGGTGAGGTGAGCTACAGGATCTTTTTCAGCAGAAACAACTATATGAAACGATTTACCGTCATTAAGTGCAGAGAATCCTTCACCTAAACCACCTGGTCCAGCAAATAGATCAACAACGGGGATCGAATTCCGTTTCATATACCTTCAAAAACTTATTTCAGCCAAATCGTCAAGTCCTGGATTATATTCAGATGGCGGCTGAGTTAACAGCACTAAACGGCCTTACCATGAATTAAGTTCTAAGTTGTTCATTATGTGTGCTTTAGCACTATGTACCGCATCTCTTACTTCAAAACACAGCCCAGTTTCCAACTCACTATTGTTTTGGCCAACCACCCACACATAACCGCCTCTCCAACGATCTGGGTTGTGGTCAATATAGATTTCACAAGTCTGGAAAACTTCATGGTATGGCAGTGCCAGATCGTCTTCTGTCGGTTGTTGCATCTGGTTTTGCTCTGGCTGAATCGAATTCAACCAGAGTGCAACGTTAAGCGCAGTTGTACAATGGACTATAAGTCACAACCCAAATGACTTTGCAGTCAACCCACCCCAATCTGGGTTAAATGCTTTTCTATATGCAGTTGATGTGCAGCCATAACGCTGTGGTTCAGGATAACCTGCTACCTAACCTATGACACTTTGCGTCAGATGCTGAAAGACCAGAGTGAACTGCCATTGCCGCTGCCATTATGTGCACAGCGGCAAAACCAGTTCACAATGTCGTCTGCTTACAGACATACCCCAGCTATTGAGGCATCAATCCAGTTCTTTTAACAACTTCAGCAGAGCCGCTGTATCCAGTCGTGCTGCTACATCGCCGCCTTCCAGCAAACTATCTGCTAAATCACGTTTTTGGCCATGCAAAGCTATGATTCTTTCTTCAATGGTGTTTTGTGTAACTAATCTATAGATAGTCACTGGCCGGGTTTGGCCCATACGGTGGGCGCGGTCTGAGGCCTGATCTTCTACCGCCGGGTTCCACCATGGATCCAGATGGATCACATAGTCAGCCGCCGTCAGGTTTAAGCCTGTACCACCAGCTTTCAGGCTAATTAAAAACACTTCGCCTTCGCCCGCCTGAAAGGCGTCTACCCGCTTTTTACGCTCCAGAGCCGGAGTACTGCCATCCAGATACTGGTAACTGATCTGTTTTTGCTCAAGCACAGTGCGTACTATCGCCAGATGATCAACAAACTGGCTGAACACCAGCACTTTATGTTTGTTGTCTAACAGCTCTTCCACTGTGTCAATAAATACTGCCAGCTTGCTGCCTGTCATGCCGCTGTTGGGTGCTACCAATTGCGGATGGCAACAAAAGCGCCGCAGTTTAGTAATCTCCGCCAACACCTGCATGGCTTTGCCTTTATCAGCCGCCACCAGTTCTACATTCTCAATAGCTTGCTGGCGCAACGCTTCGTAATAATGCCGCTCGTCGTCGCTTAACTCCACCTGCAGAGTAATTTCAGTGCGGGACGGTAATTCGCTCAGCACCTGAGTTTTAGTACGACGCAAAATAAAAGGCTGGATCAGTTTTTTAAGATGCAAGCGCGCCGCTTTGTCGCCATTTTCTATAGGACTGCTAAAACGCTGATTAAATTGATCTTTTGAACCCAACAGACCAGGGTTGATAAAACGGAATAAATTCCACAGCTCGCCTAAGTGATTTTCCACCGGAGTACCGGTCGCTATCATGCGAAAATCAGCCTGAAGCGCCATAGCGGCCTGGCTGCGTTTGGTTTGTTCGTTTTTTATTGCCTGAGCTTCATCCAGCACCAGCGTATGCCAATGCTGCGCCTGAAACAGCTCAGAGTCCGACTGCAGCATGCCATAACTGGCGATCACCAGATCAAAAGCACCCAGGTTTTCCAGTGATCGGTTTTGCTGATACAGCCGCACATTCAGCGTTGGAGCAAAACGTAATACTTCAGCCTGCCAGTTCATCGCCACAGACACCGGAGCCACCACTAAAGCCGGGCCTTGTGGTGCCCGTTGTAACAATAAGGCCAGGCTTTGTACTGTTTTGCCCAAACCCATATCGTCAGCCAGACAAGCGCCTACACCCCACTGGGCTAAACGCGCCAGCCACTGATAACCTTGCAGCTGATAATCGCGTAATTCTGTTTGCAAGGTAGAAGGCAAAGCAGGCTCAAAATCGGCCAAAGCTTCAAACTTATTCAGTTGTTCTTTCCAGGCTTTGTCGGTTTTTAGCTGACCGACTTCAGCCGTCAGCTCACTTAAAGCAGGTAAGGTCAGGTGATTAAAACGTAAACCCGTTTTGCTTTGTTCGCCTAAAGCGCCAAGTTCAGCCAGGCGTTTACGCAAACTTTCGGTTAAGGCCAGATAATCGGTGTCGGACAACTTCAAAAAACGCCCTGAGGTGCCGGCCACCATCTGCAGCAGTTCTTTCAAGGCTATAACTTTATTGTCATCCAGCTGAATTTCACCATCGGCAATAAACCAGTCGCCTTGTTTTTTAATGCTTAAGCTGAATTCTTTCAGGGTTCTGCTGGCTTTAAGACGGAATTTTTCGCCTTCGGGCCAGACCATTTGCAGGTCAGCTTCAGGCAAAACTTTTAACTGCGTCAGTAGCTCCAGGCTATGCTCTGGTTCAGCAAATAACCACTGTTCACCTTCCTGCTCTGCCGCTTCAATAGCAGGGCAAGCTTGCAGTAATTTCTTAAAACTGGCTTTTTCCTGCTTTAAGTTGCGACTGGTTTGTACTGCTTTGCCCTTTTGCTCACCCACTAAAGTGGCACTGCCTTTGCCCGGTGTAAACCAGCTGCCATCGGCCAGAGGCCGCACTGAAATTTGCAGCCGTAAACCCTGACTGTAAGGCAATAAATGGGCATATAAACAGCTATCGGCTGGCACGTCCGGCAAAGCCGCTGACAATTCGGGTAAATCAGAGTGTACGCTCAACACTGGTGCTATAGCCGAAATAGCTTCTACCAGTTGAGCTTTGGCTGCAACTGGCACTTTCACTCCTTGCGCCACAATAACTGCCACTTGCTTAACTGCTGGTGTCAGTTGATAAATAGCGACTTTAGTTGGGGTTTCTTTGCGCCACAGCATTTGATTGTCTGCTGGCACAGGCGGATCCAACTGCAAACTTATATGGCCAGCTTTCTCTTTCAGCTGCAATACCACCTCAGCTTTGGCCAGATCAACTCTGCTATCCGGCGCATCGGCCCAAAAGACCGCAGGATGCCCTATTAACGCTGGCAGCGCTTCCTTCATGTTTAGTTCGTAGGTGCTGCCTCTGTAGTTTTCAAAACGCTGAATACAGGCGACCACTTGCTTGTCCTGACCGGTAAGGCCAGGTACTGTTTCCGGTTCACGCAGTAAACGCTTTAAAGCAACGGGCCTGCCTTTACTCCAACGCCCGGCAGCACTGAGTTTTTGTTCACGTGGTTCTACATGCAGCTGTGAACCATGCATAGTCAAAAACCAGACTAAACGTTCGGCTTTATTGTTTTTTTCACTGCCGCTATCAGGTTTGAGTTGCACCAGAGCTTTTAATGCACGCTGCCAGCTTTCTTCTTTTTGTACAGCCTGCAGCAAAGGCACTAAAGCATGTTGCTGATGCCAGTCCGGCAATAAAGCCTCCAGCCCGGCAAACTGCTTTAACAGTTGGTCCAGTTCAGCAACAAGCCACAAATAGCCAGAGACTTGCATCTCTTGCCGTGCCTCTTTTAGCAGGCTTATTTCGTCTTCATTGGCTTCTATACCCTGCCAATACATAGCATAAAAAGTAAAAAGTGCATCCAAATCAAGGTACTGCACATCGTAGCTATGCCTCGGAAAGGCATTTAACGGAACACCTGTTGCCAGATGTTCTACAAAAGGCATGATGACGGAGTAACTCAGATAAATGCCTGTCTGTTCACCAAAATCAGCAAACTCGTGCGCCAGTTTTAAACTGGCAGGGGAGCTTTTACCCAACAGCAACACAAGATAAATCATGCCGCCGAAATCAGGCATAAAGACTTTTCGCTTGCCTGTGGATTTTCTTAAGTCCTTAAGATGCTTGTCCGCCAGAGTCATTGCCAGATCAAAATTGCCCTGCATAGTGGCCAGCGCAAACGCAGCACCAGAACAAAACTCAGGATAAGCATCCGTCAGCAACTGCAGGCCAGCAAAATCGCCCCTGTATAGGGCTTGCGTCGCCAGCAAAGGCGCTAAGCGGCTAATATCGACACCCTGATCCTGTAATGCACAACAATAGTTGTATTCCGATGTACAAAGGATCAGGTCGCTATTCGCCTCCATCAGCACTTCCTGCAGCAGTATTTGTTGAATGCGAAGATCCAGCGCCACAAAGGTTTCGAGGCCTGAAGTATGCTCAAAAAATACATAGGCAAGTATCTGCTCCCCATCTGGTTCTGCTGAAAAGTACTGAGTCCGCCAACTCAGCAGCTCTTCCACATTATTCAGTAAGGCTGCAAAAAACATTTCCCGCTGACAAAAAGACCGCGGATGCCTCTGCCATCTGTGGTAACCACCCTCTTTAGCCAGGATTTGCCTGATAGTGTTGATGCCAATTAATAATTCATCCGGTTTCAGGTTCCGCAACAAGGCCCATTTCAAATCAAGGCCCCGTGAACTATGCAACAAGTACCCCATGCCTTCATGCAATTCAACCAACTGCCTTAGCCGTAGCTCATTTAGCAATAATTTCAGTTTGGGTTGTGAAAAGGCCATGCCATCCGGGGCTTTAACACCGCTGAGAACCAGAAACTTCAGCAAATAGGATTGACTGGTGTAGCCACCCCAAAGCGCAATAAAAGACAATAAGGCAATTTCGGTGGGGGTTAAGTCAGAAGGCAAAGAAACAGCAGAGCTCATACAACTATCCTGTATGGAATAAAGTAACTACAAAATTTAATGCCTTATCATACCTCGGGCCTGAAGTGCAGGCCCAATAAAATTTGCCAGCATTAAAGTGAAAAATTCTAAATCAGCAAGGAACTCAACAACTTGGCCGAACGCTCTATCTTCTCATTACTCAACTGCCGGTAATCAAAATAGGGGGTAACCAGTACTTTGTTAGTTGGGTCTATTGCAAACTCTTCATTCAGCCAATACAACTGACACCCTAAACCTTGCTGGATTAGCTGCTTCGCATGAGTGCGTCCAGCTATTAAATGAATGGTGCTGTCTTTTGGCTTTAGCAAAGGGGCATCGAATAACAGCGCTGTATCTGACGCTTTTTGCAGTAAAAATTGGTCACGATACTGCTGCCAGCTAGCGGCCTGAGTCGGGAAATGAAATAGCTTTGGATCCAAAACACACAACAGTTTGGCATAAACATTAAACAGCTTGCGCCAGCCATTACCGCAATGCTGATAAACCAGGTCTATATCGCCTGCTTGCAAAGCTTCACAGTCGAATAACTGCTGGTACTGTGGCATTTTGGGTCTGTTTTCCACGTACACCCTAAAGCTGGCATTTTGATCCCCTAATCCAATCACAGTGTTGTCTCATCCGGTAAAAGCTGCCGTTATGGTAACGGATTTTAACTGCTTTGCCTTCAGCCTTCAGGATGAAGGCTATAGGCTGCTGGAGTCAGGCCCAAAAATTCTTTAAAGTCCCGGATCAAATGCGACTGGTCGGTATAACCTAAAGATCCCACCAGATCGGCAACCGCTACAGATTGTTGCTCCAATAGCTCTAACGCCTGATGTAGCCGGTATTTCCGGATCAGCCATTTGGGGTTGATGCCCAAATACCGCAGAAAACATCGCTGAATGGCCCGCACTGAAATTTCGCTGCGCTCAGACAACAACTCAACTCTGGTGATGTCTGAGTGCTGTTTAATCAGCTCCACCAGTTGCCGTACTCTTGTTCGTTGCAAAGAAGGCCGAATAGCAAAGGGCAAAAAGCAGGATTGAAGTATGGCCACTATTTGTTGATCTGAGTTTGCCGCAGACAACTCAGACAGCAGCCTGCTGGTATCCAGATTAAAAATCTGCTGTACATCAATTTGTCGATCAATAAAGTCGGCAGGCTTGAGATTCAGTTTTTCTGCTAATGCGCCCAACGCAAATTTAACGCCAATAATTTGCCCTTTGCCCTGCATTTCATAGCTATAACTTTTGCTGACAGGCCCAGGCATAGTGACCTTGCCGTTGCTGACAAACAGGTGGAAATTAGGATCGGGTAAGTTTTGTTGGATATGAGCAGCCTGACCACGCAAGTCCCAATCCACCAGCCAAAATTGCTCAATTAATTCCGCAAGTGCCGGATCGGGAAAGTACCGGCGTAGCTGATACAACTCAGCGCTTTGGCGTTGATGCAACACTCCGGAGATTTTGTTGTGGTTGCTTTGCAAAGTTTAGCCCTACAAGGAAACTGTCTGAATGACGTGTTTTTACAATACCCCAGTTCAACCCCATGATACTGTTTAATCTGTACTTTTCAGCACAACAGGAATACTAACTGATGCAACTTAAAGGCATATTCCAAATTACTAACTGGCAAGAATCAGTCACCCAATCTTTTGATCATGGCGCAAAACTGAGCAAAGCGCTGGTAAGCCAAAGCTATAGCGGCGAGATCACAGGCAGCAGTGAAGTGCACTATCAACTGAACTACGAAAGCAACGGAGATGCCTGCTTTAATGGTTTTGAATTTATTAGCGGCACTATTGGCGATAGGCCCTGTACATTAACCCTGAAACACCATGGGTCTTTTGAGAAGGGGGTGGCAAAAAGCCAGTTTGTAATTGTCAGTAGCCTTACCCATGCTGAGTTGCTGGGTGTTACCGGGGGTTTTACCTCAGGCGAAGCCGGTCAAGCGAATTACATCATAGGCTCTTCAGGGTTAGGTTGAGCCAGGCCAGATCAGCCTGACGATCAGTTGTTGCTCTGAGCGGTTTAGCTGAAGCTCTAACCCGGTTTGCTGACAGAGCCGCTGCACTATGCCAAGCCCCAGGCCATAACCAGTACTTTGCCGGCCTTTGGCAAATAAGGCGGTTAACTCAGTGGGTGCTTCTTCGGCTTGCAAGGGGTTACTGATCAGCAAACCCAGGGAGTCGGCGCTGATATGCACAGTACCAGGGGCACTATGTAAAAAGGCATTTTGTAATAAATTCGTCAGCACCATTTGCAGCAATACCGGGTTGAGCTGCAATTGCAAATCAGGTGCCACCTGCAGCTCCGGTTCTATGCTTTTACCGTCCAGCAAAGGCGATAAATTCAGTACCAGTTGCTCCAGCAAAGCTGCCAGCCTGATGTTTTCCTTTTGCCCCAGATGCTGCTCGCGTGACACAGCAAGCAAGGTGCTGATCAGTTGGTTCATTTGCCTGCTGCTGTGCTGAATTTGTTCTAAGCGTTGTTGCTGCTCTGCTGACCATGCTTGTGTTGATCCTTGCGCCAATAGCAACTCACAACTGCTTTGGATCACCGCCAATGGGGTACGCAATTCGTGGCTGGCATCGCGGCTAAAGGCTTGTTCCCGAGCAATAAAGGCCTGCACTCTTTGCCAGTTTTGCTCTAAAGCTTCTGCCAACACGCCTATTTCATTATTTGGAAATGCTTTTGCAAAACCCGGACTAAACCGATCGTTTTGCACCAGCTCTGCCAGTTGAGTTAAAGGCCGGGTAGCCCGGCGCGCCAAAGCAAAGCCTAAAGCAGCGGCCAGCAGTAACATGCATAAAGTACTAATGCCGTAAAATAAAAACATTTCATCACGAATAGGCCGCACTACCAGTTGCTGACTGACTTCCGCCACCAGCCAGACCGGCTCTTTGGCTGCTGGATGAACAAAACGACGGAGGTGATAATGCCGACCATCCAAACCACTGTATTCAGTGCGTTGAGTGGCGGGTTCAAGTACCAGCTGCAGGTCTGCCGGTAAATCTTTAGTCTGAAGGTAAATCTGAATAGCCGGAGATTGTGGTGCTGACAACTGCTGCTGTTGCAGTTGGCGTTTTTGTTCGTCCATTAACTGATGACGAAAAAACTGGTCTTCCACCGTATATACAAAAATTACGTTAAAAAAGCTGAATAAAGAGGCACAAAGCAGCGCCAGGATCACAAAAGCCCAAATAATACGTTGGCCTAAACTGCGGGCAGGTTTATGCATCAGCTTGCTCCTGCGGCAACACCAGCTTAAAACCTATGCCGTAGACTGTATGCAACATACTGTCCGCAAAAGGTTTATCCAATTGCTGACGCAGTAGGTAGATATGAGCCCGCAAAGCATCAGAATCCGGCGGCTCATCGCCCCATAGCTGATAACTTAAATCAGAGCGGCTGACCAAAGCCGGATAAGCTTCAGCCAGCACCACTAAAATACGGTAACCCAGCGGATGCAAATCCAGCGGCTTACCTGCCCGGCTGGCTTGTTGTTGCGATCTGTCTATCACTAAAGGCCCCAGCTGTAATAGCGGGTCGAGACTCAATAAATGACGACGGCTTAAAGCCAAACAACGCACCGCCAATTCGGCCAGCTCAAAAGGTTTGGTCAGGTAATCATCAGCACCAGCAGCAAAACCCTGTAACTTATCATCCAGACTATCCAAAGCGGTCAGCATCAGTACGGGTACGGCTTTCAGCCACAACTGCCGTAACTGCACACACAGCTGTCTGCCATCCATATCCGGCAACATCAGATCCAGCAGCACTAAATCGTAGCTATGCTGTTTCGCCAGCTGCAAGGCCAAAGCGCCAGTGGCCGCATAATCCAGCTGGTGCCCGGCAGAAGTCAGATAATCGATAATATTGCAGGCCAGCGCCTGCTGATCTTCCACCAGCAGAATACGCAGGCCGGGCTGAGTTTGGTTTTTCAACTTATCCCTTCGTTTTGATCAGCAACTCTTCTGCTGCTTTGGAGTCTGGTTGTTGTTTTAACACAGCTTTTGCCAGTTCAACAGCCCGACTTGTATTGCCCAGTTGCAACTGGCCTTGCGCCAATACCATTAAGAACTGCGGATCGGTAAAGCTGTCACTGACCATCTCCATCACTTGCACCGCTTGCTGACGCTCTGATCCGTCTTTGGCAAATTGCAGAGAGTAATAACCCCAAGCCGCCATCAACGGAATATCTACCCGCTTTTCATCCAGTGGTTGTGGCACAGGCTGACCTGCTAAAAACTGCTGAATTAAACGAACAGCACGTTCGTCCGGATAAGCCTGACGCTGTGTCGTTTTCAATGCTAACTGAGTTAATATCGCATCAATCAGAGCCGGAGTTGAGTAGGGATTCTGACCAGTGATCAGTGTGCCATCCTGCACAGTGAACGGCAGCATAGGGCCAGCTTGTTGATATAAAGCTCCGGCTTTGGTTAAGCCATCCTGCAACAAAAACGGATAAAGCGGCAGCATTTCTTTGGCAAACATGCTTTCTTCCTGATTGCTGAAACCCGCTACTTTTTTGCCTTGCAGCAACAGCGAACCATCTTTGTTTTTCACATGAATTAAAGCCGCAGGGCCATGACACACAGCAGCTATCACCTTCTGCTGCTCCGCCATATCCGCCAGTAATTGCTGTAAAGGCTGATGATCGGCTAAATCAAACATAGCGCCTTTGCCCCCCAGCACCAGCACAGCCTGATAATCCTGCGCTTTAACTTCAGTTATTTTTTTACTGCCAGCTAACCACTGCATAGCAGTTGGGTCAGCAAGTACTGCGGTGTTATAAACTTTAGTTTTGTTGTATTGACCTACTTCCACTTTGCCGCCTTTGGGGCTGGCCAGTTCAAGCTGCACTTGTGGGCTGAGCAACTGATAAGCCATGGCATATTCATCAAACTCCAACCCTGGCTTTTTCGGGTCATCGGCCACGCCATAGCTGCTGCCTACTAATAACACTTTAGGTTTCTGCAAAGGCTCTTCAGCCTGAGCAGCACCACTACAGACACCAGCACTCAATAGCGACATAACAGCCAGCAGCCAAAGCCCTGCCTTTTTACATAAAGTTGATTTCATCTTTTGTTACTCCGTTGTCATAGCATTTTCAATAGCCTGACAAAACAAAAGTGAAAAGGGCGTCAAAGCTTTTGCTAATCAACCTGATGAAGACGATCTCCACTGCTTTCTCTTTTTCAGATCGGTTTCCAGCAGCTTATACAGAGCTGTTTTTAACTCCTTTTTTCCCCATAATTTCCAAACGAGTGTAGCGGCCAGCTTGATGAAAAATTTGGGTTCTGACTCCTTTATTAAAGCGGGCACCAGCAAATCAGCTCTTTTTGCCGCAGCATCCACCAGCGCATTGAGTTCAGTTGCTCCAGCTAAAGGCCAGTCCGGCTGCCTGGGTTCAGGAAAGTCACTAAAGATGGGGATAATCTGCAGTTCTTTTTCGGTTAGATCAGTGTAAAACCCCTCTCCGCCACATTGAGCGTACCCTTTACGAACCACCTCATAATCTGCAGGTAAACTAAAGTGATGTTTTAAAAAGTGATAACAATTCCGCCGTCCCAACTGATAATCATGAGCACGAAAAGCTTCTGCTAAAAAGCCACCAAAACCGCCCACTAAACCTGACGCCAAAGCATGCTCTTCCGCTTGCTCAGCGGCATTTTTCCGCGAAGGAGAAATCAGATAACGGCTATACACCTGCTCGTCATAAGCGGCCACCAGTTCATCAAATTTACATCTGGATTGATTCAGAAAAGCAGGGATTAACGCCTTTATAACCTTCAGCAGCAAAGCATCAGCAAAAGGCTCAGTGGACGCGCCATCAGCCGTCTCTTTCGCTTCTTGTGCATGCTGCGGCGGGAAAGGGTCAATCATCACGACGGCCCTGTCGACTAAAGCGGCAAACTTTTCATCTCTTGGGTTTGGCTTTGGCGGATTTTTCATCAAACTAAAGCGGGTTAATTCAAAAGGTTCATTATTAAACATACCACCGTCTACCGCTGTGTAAGGCAAAGTGACAGCAGCAACCGGATCGGCCATCAGAACCCTGGTATCTTTTTCAGTAAAAAGCTCTGTCAGTTTTTCCGGGCTGATCACTTGTGATGACAGCCGTGGCAATAAACGAAAGTTATACTTCGCTCTGTACGAATCGGGAAACTGCAAAGGCCACTGTCGGGCTACATAATGGCCTAAGGTATTGACGCTGACATAACGGGCAGCCAGGGCTGCAGGAAAAGAGCCGGATGCCAAAGCCGCACCGGCGTATTTGGCCCAGGGTCCGGTGTTGTAGTCCTGACTGGGATCAAGGATATCTTTGGCCGTTATTTTTTCAGTCTGTAAGCCCTGCAATTGCATTAAAATGGCAGGGTCAGCATCAGCCCATGCACTAGTCACATCAGCAGACCCCAGATCGGTGACTACAAAATGTGTGCGGTCGGCATGATTGGTCATGGCATAACCCGTTTTGAGTCGACCTTCTGTGGCAAAAGGTACCGAATAACCCACACCACGCAAATTAGAGTGGGTAAAAAACAAATGCAGCGAAGTACTGAAATAAGCTTTCAGCTCAGCCGTTTTTTGATAATTGGCAAAACATTGCTCAACAATACCGGGCAGTGCAGCCGAATTCAGAACTGACACCAAAGGAGCCTTAGCCATTAAATCATCAAGGCCCAATAAAGCCTGCTGCGTTTCTGATAAAAATGCCGGCAAACGAACCCAGGCCTGATACAACATGGGTAAGGTGTAACTGACCTGTCCAACCTGCGGCACTTGCTCATGCTGTAACCCGGCTTTACTGTCTGCAGCTGCAGCCACCCCGACTGCCCCTACTATGCTGCCAGCCGAAGCCCCCGACATCACTGAAATAACCACTTTGTGTTTGGGCACATTGGCTTGCCCGGCTTTTTGTTGCCACAACTCCAGAGCAGCGATCAGACAATCAAATACGCCTGCCGTATAAGCGCCAGCAGAAATGGCTCCGGCCATGGTGAGTCCGAGATGGAAAACAGCTTCAGTTTCTGTGGTTTGAATGTCGGGAATATCAAGTGGATCGGGCATGACCTTGTTCCTTGTCTTCATTTTGACAACATGAGTAAAGCAGGCTTTTTAAATTAAGCAAAAGTTATCCGGCTTTATTGCCCCTGACTTGACAATACCCAAAAACACCACACACTAAACCCAGCTTTTACGCTGCCCTCTGTTGTACACAAGATGTGGGGGGATCACATGACAAAAGGAGAATACTCATGCCGCAAACCCTGTCCACTATGGATCAAGCCAAAGAATGGCTGTTTTTTGCCCTGACACTGGATGATGTGATCCAAGCTGAAAAGCAGCAACATCCTGACCACTCCACTTTAACCGCATTAAGGCATTTGATCAGTTACGCAGCAACAAACAACTGGCCTGCTTACCTGACTGAATACGACAATAACTACCAGCTACTCAGCCAGCAATTAGCCGCACAAGACGAAAACAAACTACTGAACTTGCTGCTGGATTTCTCTAAACCTCTGAAAGATTTCACACCAGAATGGGAATACCACACTGAACTGCTGACAAAAGAGACAGCACTTGAAACAGAGGCAGCTGCAGTACCTTTAAGCTTGAGTGGCCAGGCCAGAGTGCAGGCTGAACTTGATGTGTACAACAAAGCAGATGCGGCCACTGATCATCAGTTAGAGATCCGCCTTAGTCAGGCCTTGGTCAGGCTGGGGCTGGATGGAGAGCTCAGCACAAACTTTGGTACAGGCACAGTGCCACTTGCTAATGGCAGTTGGGGCATCAGCGCAAAAAGTGAGCAAAAAGCCAGTTATGATCTGTTTTTTGCCGCACCTGAGCAGGAGGATTTAATTCAGGTGCTGCCTAAGGCTATCAGCGCTCTGCCCAAATGGGCAGATCTGGATTCAGCGCTGCAGCAGTTGAACGAGCCTTATGCACCGCAGAGGATTAGCCTGGCGCTGGCAGGCAGCGTAGAAGCAACAACTGAACTCAGTGTAGGCCAACAATTGATCCGCACTTTTGCTAAAGCAGGATCTGATGCAAATGCTCCTGGCGTTCAGCTCAAAGTAGCAGCCACACTGAGCAGTAGCTTGTTATTGTCCGGTGCTTTTGAACTGATCCTGACCAAACTCAATGCGACAGAACTGGAAGTCAAATTAACCAGAACCAAGGCACACGAAAAACAAGCAGGTTTAACTTTAGGTGGAAGCCTTAAAATAACAGGTGCTGAACAGCTGGCCGAAAAATTACTGAGCGAAACCCCGGATCCGGAGCCATTACTGGAGAAGCTAAAACAACTGGCCAACCCTTATGCGCTGTTGCAGGAAAACGTAAAAACCAGGCTGAGTAGAGTAGAAAACCCACTGCTGGTTCAACTGGGCGCTTTGCTGTTTAATTTAACTGAACCAGAAGATGTGAATGCAGAGCTGCAAAATTACCTGCAGCTACAAATTACCGATCTGCTGAGCAAACATTTTGACCCATGGCAGGCTGAGTCACCTCAACTGATCAACAAGCTGGTGACATCGCTGACGGCACAGCCTGAACTGCAACAAGAACTCAGCACCTTGCTGACCCCTGAACTGAATAAACTGACCACTGAGGTTCGGCAAAACCTGCAACAACAGCTGGAGCAATGGGCACAGCAGGTGATTGAACAACCGCAATTGTTCAAAAAACTGGATGCTGCAGGCCTGAAATTGCAGGATCTGGTGGCTTTACCCGCACCTTTGCAAGCCGTTTTAAAGCGCAGCCAAAACTGGTTAACTTTGTATGGCCAAAAACGCCAGGCTTTAGCAGAGGCTATCACTCAAGCGTCCGAACGCCAGCTGGGGTTAAGTTTTATGACCTCGGTACAACAAAATAACCAGAGCCAGACCTTATGTAGTTTTGTTGTCAGTCAAAGCTCCACCATAAGCCGGGCTTTATTTAAATCCTGCCTGACAGGGCAGCTTAAAACCTTACCGGAATTACTTAAAGGGGCCCTTGCTGAGGGCAGCATCAGCCAGGTTGAATACCTGTTTAAACAACAATTCAATCAGACCACGACCACTGGCTTAACCTTTGATTTGTTTGGCTTTGAATTAAGCTGGCAAAAACTAGTCAGTTACGGTGCTGTATTTGCGGTCGATATGCATGGCCATGTGGTAGCAGCCAAAAGCACTGCTGATATCAGTGCCCGCTTTAAGTGGCTGGGTGAGCAACGGGAGGCCAGCTTAACCAGCATAGAAGAGCTGATAGATGTCCAATCTGCGCCCCGGACTCAAGGTAGCCTGACCTTAAGTTACAGCTATAGCGAAGAAAAACTTAAAGCTGATGATGCCACAGAGTTTTTTAACAGCCTGGTCGCAGCAGGTTTAGCCAGCCAGGGATTAAACTCCAGAGCCCTGGCTTTGTTAGACACAGGTTCAGCACGACAACAAAACAGCTGGCGTAATGTGTCGTTAAATCTGGCGTTGCAGCTGTCCACTGATCAACTTTTTAGTCTGGCGGATCAAAACCCGGATCAAGTATTTGCAACCGCCTGCGCTCTTCAGTTTGAAGTGGCAGAACTGATAGTGCCATGGTGGAAAAATGGAAAGTGTTATGAAAAATACTCCGACTGGACACAAAACCCTGCAGCTTTGCGCCAACTGGCGAAGTCCAACACTGCACCCAACTTTATAGGGCCTGACTCAGGTGGCATAACGGTGCGGGACTATGAAAGGCTGATCTGGCAAGTGGCTCGCGGTGCTGACGGCTGGCAAAACTATCTGCAACAACTGAACATTGTACGGCAAAGTTTTCAGAGGCCCGCTGGCTTAAGTTATGAGCAGCTTCAGCAGATCAGCAAGGAGATGAGCACAGCATTATCACGCTGGGTTGTGACCAAAGACGCATTCAACAAAGACCGCATCAGTTGGCGTATAGCAGCGCTTGCGCTGTTACTTTGCCACAGCTGTCGGCTTGATCCTCTGCAGGTTAGTGTTTTAGAAATAAAACAGGGAGCAACAAAAGCACTACAACATAGTCTGCTGAAATAACTCTGAACGGGTACTGTAGTGTTGCAGTACCCGGTCTTTGCCCACTGAAATAAAAGTACCTGTAAACGACACAAAATGCACCGGCAATGTAAATTATTTGTTATATTCACTATGCTTGTGCTGGATCAAAAAACTGTCAGAACAAAGGTGTAGCATGATGTATATACCCAAGTGACCTCAATATGCGAGTTTCAGAGCCGCTGGGCGCTTGCAATGCAAGGCAGCTTGGCGAAGCAATGTCGACTACCTTGTGAGACAGGCTAACACCGCAGTGCAATCGCCCAGCGACTCCCATAGGGCGGGGCTAAAAGCGCTTTATGCCGCGTTAACTGTTGTCGCTTTAGAACCACTAAAGCTTCCAACAGCTGCCTTGCCTAAAGCGCTTTTTTCTCCCGCTGAATTCTGCATCTTGAAGTTACTTGGGTATATAGCACAGACAGCAAAACTGCAACAACGCATCATCAAGCTGTAATGCTGAACTGGAGCATGTTTTACCAGCCCAGCGCACCATAAACCAACGGGGAAAAACTATGCCAGATAAACACGATTTACATTCTGAATTTCCGGAATACAAAGAACAAATTCATCATTTAAAACAACACAATAACCACTTTGCCCTGTTGTTTAGCCGCTACCATGAAATTGACCACGAAATACATCGTATTGAGCAAGGTTCAGAGATATGCAGCGACGATTATCTGGAGCAGCAAAAAGTACAGCGCCTGCACTTAAAAGATGATTTATATAGGATGATCAAAGCAGCTGAAGCATCGGTTTAATACCTCAGACGGGCGGGCCCTGGTCGCCCGCTTCCTTTTCTGCAGTTTCCCATCTCCGGACTAAAACAAAAACCTTCCGTAGTAAAATACTTAAGGAAACAGTCTTATCAGCCGGATCAGGCAGCATGGCCGCTGGCTGAACCGGATCAGCGCTTTGTTATTGCTGTTCATTGGCGTCAGTTTGTTATGGACTGAAAGCGCTAACTGGTAACAGCCGCTTTATGTTTTTTCTCAACACCTATTGATCTTTTTCCTTTCAAGTCTGTGAAACGTTGTTTTGTCCTACAATAGGATGTATAAAAACTGCACAGCATTCAACCTACTGCACCAATCAAACTCCATACCTATTCATGGGAGAACTTAATGCGAGTTATAAAACCACTATTGCTGGCCCTTGGTTTTGGCCTGAGCGCTACAGCGCTGGCCGCCACACAAATTCAGCTCGATAGCAGCACTCAAGGCGCTGTGATCAATAAAAATATCTACGGTCAGTTTGCCGAACATTTAGGCCGCGGCATTTATGAAGGGATTTGGGTTGGCCCGGATTCAAAAATTGCCAACACCAAAGGCTGGCGTAACGATGTGTTAGCCGCGCTAAAAGACTTACAGGTTCCTCTGGTCCGCTGGCCTGGCGGCTGCTTTGCCGACGAATACCATTGGCGTGATGGCATAGGCCCACATCAACAAAGACCAGTCAAAGTAAACACCAACTGGGGTGGTGTGGAAGAAGACAACGCTGTAGGTACCCATGAGTTTTTTGAGCTGGTGGAAATGCTCGGCGCTGAAGCTTATGTCAACGGCAACCTCGGCACAGGCACGCCACAGGAAATGGCTGAATGGCTGGAATATATGACAGCCGAAGGAAAATCCAGCCTGGCTGAATTACGCCGTAAAAATGGCCGCGATAAGCCGTTTAAAGTGCATTATTTTGCTGTGGGTAACGAAGCCTGGGGCTGTGGTGGCAACATGACGCCAGAGTACTACACCAACTTGTATAAACATTACACCACCTTCCTGAAAACTCCGGCGAACAATACGCCCAAATGGATCGCCAGCGGCGGCCACAGCGAAGACACCTCATGGGCTGAATATCTGACAGCCAATGTAAAACAAAAAATGGATGCGGTTAGTTTTCACTATTACACCTTGCCAACAGGCAAATGGGACGTGAAAGGCGCAGCGCTGCAATTCCCGGAGAGCGACTGGATCAGCACCATGCATCGTACTTTGGCAATGGATGGTTTTATTACCAATAACAAAAAGGTGATGGATAAACAGGATCCAGAGAAAAAAGTAGGCTTTTATGTCGATGAATGGGGCACCTGGTATGACGTTGAAAAAGGCGACAACCCGGGCTTTTTGTACCAGCAAAACAGCTTAAGAGACGCCATAGTGGCGGCGCTGAATTTCAATATTTTTCATAAGCATGCCGACCGGGTGCATATGACCAATATTGCTCAGATGGTGAATGTATTGCAGGCCATGATACTGACAGATAAAGAAAAAATGCTCCTGACTCCTACTTATCATGCCTTTAAAATGTATGTGCCTTTTCAGGATGCCACCGCCTTACCGCTGAAGCTGAGCAATGTACCGCATTACAAACTGGGTGAGGTTTCAATACCAGCAGTCAGTGCCACAGCAGCAAAAGCCAAAGACGGCCATGTATATCTCGCGCTGGTAAATGCCAATCCAAACAAAGCAGAAACAGCAGAGATTAACCTGGCAGGCATTAGTATCAACACTGTATCAGGCCAGTTACTGACAGCTGAAACAATGGACGCGCACAATACCTTCGCCAAACCAGAGGCCATCAAGCCAAAAGCTTTTAGTGCCAAAGGTAAAAACGGCAGGTTGAGCCTGGAGTTGCCTGCGAAATCAATACTGGTTGTAAAAGTGCAATAAGCGAGCAACCTTTCAAACCTGAACAGGGCAAATTTACTTTGCCCTTTTTCTTAGTCTTCTAACGCAGAAAAGAAAAACCAGCCGGATACTGATGCCAGCCATCAAAATCAGCTTTACTTAAAGGCACCTGCTGAGCCCGTGCTATGGCGTATACCATGCTGTAATGAAAGTAAAAATTCGGTAAGGCATACAAATAAACAAACTGCTCACCCGCCAGCTCCAGCTCTGCAAAACCCGCTGTAGTTGCTATAGGTTTTTGCTGCCAACCAGCAAAGTCTTTTGCTGTAAGCAAAGTTAAATAATCCAGACTCAGCTGAATTTGTTGCTGTAGATCCAGCCACACAGGCCCAGGTTTAGTAAAATTTGGCAGTTCTTTTTCACATAAAGCACAACAAGCACGCAATGAAAAACCAATAACTGTCTGCGCCTGCTGCCACAACGGAAACTGCTCAGCCGTTAAAGCTGCATTCAGCAAATCGGCATCATGTTGCTGAATTTTCTGCAGCAACAAGGCGAACTGGCGCAAAGGATGAATAAAAAGCTCGTTGGGTAACATAGAGGTATCCTTGCTCAATGCTAAAAATCTTTGAGTTAGTTACAGAGATAACCCGCTCAGCACCATCAGCATAACGCCAAAATGGGTTGAATACAGCCCACTGATGTTGATGGCATCGACATGACGCAAGAACCTGTCGAAAAAAAGCGTTTTTTTAAACATGTTTTCTTGATATGTCGATGGTATCGACATATCTTAATAACGTGTCGAAAAAAAGCGTTTTTTTAAACATGTGTTTATCTGCACAATACTAATGGACCCTTTACCTATGAATTGGCAAGCCAATCAGCCTTACAACCAACTTCCTTTATTACCACCAGCTTCTGAAATAGAAACGCTAGCGGTATTAAGAGCTTGTATTCCGGCCAGAGCTGCTTTGGCTGAACTGAAACAAGCGGGAGAGTTACTACCTAATCAGGGCTTACTGATCAACTTGTTGCCACTTCTGGAAGCTCAGGGTAGTTCTGAAATAGAAAATATTGTCACAACCACAGACAAACTGTTTCAGTTTGCACAGGAAGACAGTATGGCTGACCCGGCAACCAAAGAAGCTTTGCGCTACCGCACTGCACTATTTTCTGGCTTTAAAGCGTTAGCTAAACGACCGTTATGCACCAATACCGCTCTTGATATTTGCAGCACAATCAAAGAAGTGCAAATGGATATTCGTAAAGTGCCTGGCACCAGCCTGACGAATCAGGCAACAGGAGAGACTATTTATACACCTCCTGTAGGTGAAACTGTGATCCGCGATTTATTAAGTAACTGGGAACAGTTTTTACACAACGACGATGGGCTGGACCCACTGATTAAGATGGCAATGGCACACTATCAATTTGAAGCCATTCACCCTTTTATTGATGGCAATGGCCGGACTGGTCGTATTCTGAACATTCTGTATTTAATAGAACAGCAATTACTTAGCCTGCCCATACTGTATTTAAGCCGCTACATAGTACAAAACAAACAAGACTATTACCGCCTGCTATTGGACGTTACCCGCGAGCAAAGCTGGCAGCCATGGATCATATTTATGCTCAAAGCTGTGGAAGAAACATCGCGCTGGACTACAGCAAAAATTGCCGCAGTACGCCAATTAATGGAAGACACCACTAGTTATGTACAACAGCAACTGCCAAAAATCTACAGCTACGAATTGATCCAACTGATTTTTGAACAACCTTATTGCCGCATTGGTTCGCTGGTGGAACGTGATGTAGCCAAACGCCAAACTGCATCAGTGTACCTGAAGCAGCTATGTGATATAGGTGTTTTAAATGAAGTCAGCTTCGGCAAAGAAAAGCTGTTTGTGCATCCAAAGTTAGTTCGGTTAATGACTACAGAACATAATATGGTGGAAGCTTATACGCAGGGTTGATCTTTTTGGTTATCCTGCGATTCTGCAACGTCAACTTCCTGAATAATTAAATCCGTTGCGGTTTCTGGTTTATGTATTTGCACTGCCGCTTTTTCACCGTAGATTAATTCGATGGCCTCTTTTAAACCTTGAGCGATACTGTCATGAGCATTGGTCATTTTTGCACTCCATCGGCTTTTTCAAGCAAACTCCAATTGATAAGGCTGCACCTGTAACTCCGATTGTTGCTCACGCAGCAGCCACAGATCGTAGGCATTCTGTAATCGAAGCCAATGCTCAGCCGAAGGTTTGCTAAATGCTAACTCCAGACGAAGCGCCATTTCCGGTGTAATAGCACCTCTGGCATTCAGTACTTTGGATAAGGTTTTACGGCTGATATTTAAATGCGCCGAAACATCAGTCACAGTTAAAGCCAAAGGCTCAATAATCAGCTCTTTCAGAATCTCACCAGGGTGAGCCGGGTTATGCATACTCATTAGTGATAATCCTCGTAGTTAACAATTTCAGCGTCCCGGACAATAGTTCTTACAACTAGATGTAGAAGCTCAGCCCTGCTAAAAGCTGCTCACTAAACCCAAAAATATCATCCACAGACGTTATCGGATGCCGGGTTTCGTTTTTATCTGCGTCGAATAAGCCAAGATATTTTTGTTTGGCATTAAAGTGCAGGCGGGCTATTGGCTTACGATTGTTGTCGTCTAATAAAATGCCAAAATAACTCTGAGTATCACGGGCAACGATACGACTGACCGCGACCTTTTGCCGAAGGATGGCTTTGATAATATTGTAGCCTTCCAGCTCTTCGGCTGTGGTCACTACTTTTGATTTTTCATTATCCAACTGAGCTTCAGATGCTACAGCGACGTCAGGTTTTTCTTCTGCAAGAGGGGCTTTCACTTCACCACCAATTGCCGACTTCAGCCTGGCGTTGATACTGTCATTCAAAAACTGTTTTATGGCTTTGGGGGTGATTTCCATAAACTGAGCTTTAACTTTCGGAGTCAAAACACCGTCATACACGCGAGACGCAAAAAACTTCACAAATTCTTCTTCTGGAGCTAAAAACTGCTCGGCTAATAACTTTTTGATCTGATTGAGGTATTTGAGCTCACCTGCTGCTCCGACGATCGACTCTACATCAAAAGATGACTTCGTCAGCTTCTTTACTTCAGGCACTATATGCTCGTCGATATCTTCCAGATCAAGCGTCAAAAATGGTTTTTCATCCATTTTATTAGGCGCATCCAGATCGGTGTAAAACTGATAAACAGAACCGTTAGTTAGAATGGCAACTCTGGCTTTAGTCACTGAGAAATAGCGGAATAATTGGCCTGAGTGCCTGGAATTAATATTCTCGCCATACTTTTTGCATTCAATCAGTATCTGAACTTCGCCATCTTTCATCAGGGCATAGTCAACTTTTTCACCTTTTTTAATACCTGTATCGGCGGTGAACTCAGGCACAACTTCTGTGGGATCAAATACATCGTAGCCAAGAACTGAATTGAGAAAGGGCAAGACCAGCGCTGTTTTAGTGGCTTCTTCCGTAATCAGGTTTGCGGAAATTTGGCCTATTTTTCTGGATAAAACCTGTAAACGTTCGACAAAATCCATCTCGATATCCTTGCGTTATCAACACACCCGAACTGCTGGTGTATTAGCTTTTTGTTATGTCAGAACCAACATAGCAACGGCTGTTTCCAAAAGCAATGCAACCCAGTTAAAGGATTGCCGATTTTTTCACTTTTACTACTCAATTTTTTATTAAGGATGAACAAATCATACCCTCTAATAAAACCTAAGAAAGGGAATATCGGAGAGAATATGACTTTCAACAACAAAAGGCATATTCATGAAAATCCAAGTCCGTATCAATCTGTCATTTTCTTCTATATTGCTCTATGCAATTCTCGTAAAAGATCAAAACTTAATAACTCTCATATTGCACATTTTAGAATCAATTAAATAACAGCTACCCTCGGGCGACCATAAAAGTCGCCCCACCTCCGCGACAAATGTCGCAGATTTTGCTTGACCTCAATGTGACATCTGTCGCACTCTAGGGGCATTGTTGATTAACGCACTTATTTTTATGCACCAACCTACTGCTCCTGAGCTGGAAATTCTTAAATTACTCTGGTTAAAACAACCTCTTACTGCTCGTGAATTGCATGACGGGCTGGAGTCTGTGTTGGGCTGGGGTTATTCCTCTACCCGTAAAACTCTGGAGCGGATGGGTGAAAAAGGTTTTGTCGCTTGTGAAACTCTGGGCAATAAAAACAGCTACAGAGCGCTACGGGATAAAATGCCTACGCTGGCGGCTTTTGCACAAGATTTTGGCCGCAGGGTATTTGAACTGAATGGTCCTTTGCCTGTAGCTATGTTTGCCAACAGCAAGCTGGTGAATGCGGATGAAATAGCTGACTTAGAAAAACTGCTGGCCGATTTAGCACAGCAGCAATCAGCACCAAGCAAAAACGGCGGGGCTTAAGATGGCAGAACAATTGTTGTTTTCTCTACTGCTTTGTAGCCTGTGGTCCGGATTGCTTTGGTTTTCTACTCAGCCTTTACTGAAAAAATTCAGCGCTTTACAGCATTGGCCTGCTTTGTATTGGAGCCTGCTTATTTTAAGTTTTTTACCTCTGCTGCCTATGCCAGAGCTTTATCAAGACTGGAGTATTCCGTCTGTACTGCTGCAAGACACTGTGACTTCAGTGCAGGCTTTCGCTGCTCAACCGCAACACCCCGGCTTAGTGGAACCAGCTGCGAATACCGCGCTTTATTGGTATATCAGCTTGAGTTTTGTATGTATTGTCAGCCTGTTACTGCTATGGCGCTTAGTGAAACAATGGCAGCAGGTACAGCAACTGATCGCTCAGGCAGAACAGGTAGATACAGCGTCATTACTAAGCCAGGCACAGCTGAAACTCTTACCTCACAGCTTTGAAATTCGCCAAACCCAAGTTGCTGTCTCACCTTTTATTAGCGGCTGGAAGCATATGGTATTGGTGTTACCTGCTTATGTAGAGACTATGTCTGAACAGCAGCGCCAGTTATTGATAGAACACGAACTGGTTCATTTGCAACGACGCGACCCACAGCAGCTGTTACTACTGAGGATTCTGGTGGCTTTGTGTTGGTTTAACCCTGTATTACGACTGATTGAGCAGGCCTTTATCCGCAGTATGGAGTTGGCGGTGGACAAAGCTGTACTTAAAAAGCAGCCCGAACAAGCGCTGTTGTATGGTCAAACTCTGCTTTGCAGCTTAAAACAAAGTCAGGCACAACAAATGCCAGCGTTGATGCCGGGTTTTATTCAAAACCAAGCAAGCCAAAGTTTTTACCAACAACGTTTGCAGCAGTTATTTCAGCCGGCTCCTGTGCTGTCTTTCTGGCAAAAATGGCGCGCTACAGCGGTTTTATGCAGCACAGCTTTGCTGCTGAATGTGGGCTGCGCTCAGCTTAGCTTCAGCTCGCCACCTGAAGAATGGCTATTGCCGGTAGGCAAAGTACCTATCACCTCTTTTTATGGTGTAAAACATCCGTTTCGCCAGAACCGTCCACATCAAGGGCTGGATTTTGGCGCCAAACCTGGTGC
Organism: Gammaproteobacteria bacterium; assembly: GCA_018825965.1. Lineage (GTDB taxonomy): Bacteria > Pseudomonadota > Gammaproteobacteria > Enterobacterales > Alteromonadaceae > Pararheinheimera. The sequence continues at coordinate 90,019 of JAHKAA010000009.1, read as the reverse complement.
GACAGTAAAAGCAGCACAAAAAGGCAAAGTACTGATTGCCGACGACAAAAGCTTACATGACAGATATGGCAAAACTGTGTTGATCGACCATGGTCACGGTTATCAAACCTTGTACGCTCATCTGGATGATTTTTATATCAAAGCAGGCCAGACGGTAGAACCAGGTCAGCCTATAGGCAAAGTTGGGGCCACAGGCCGGGTGACAGGGCCACATTTACATTTTGAATTATTGGTCGACGGCAAGCAGCAAGATCCAACTCCTTACTTAAAGTTGTAGAAAGGCAACCTGATGAAATTATTTATAAAAACCACCTTATACGGCCTCTTGCTCTGCGTTTTTTCAACCTCAGCACAGGTGCAACAAACCGAACTGCTGCAAGGGCTGGATTTGCAATTCCGTGTGCAGCTAAACAAAGCCAAAGTGCCGGGCGGCGCTTATGCCGTAGTACGTGGCAACCAGATTATTGCCACCGGCAGTTATGGTGTACGGGCTATGGGCAAACCGGAAAAGATTGATGCCGACACCGTATTCAGGCTGGCCTCGGTGTCGAAAACCTTTACCGGTGGCATCAGCGTATTGGCTGCCCAGCAAGGCAAAGTAAATTTAGATTTGCCACTGATGAACTATGTGCCTGAGTTTAAATTAAAAACAGCAGCTGCAACCCGCCAGATCAAAGTGGATCAGGTGCTGAGCCAAAGCACCGGGTTAATGCCTCATGCGTATGAAAATATGCTGGAAGACAAACAAACCCCGGCACAAATTTTACCTAAATTTCGGGAGCTGACTCCGGGCTGCAAACCCGGCACTTGTTACAGCTACCAAAACATAGTGTTTTCTTTACTGGATCAGGTGCTCAACCGTGGTACTGGTCAAAGTTACGAAGAATTATTGCCGGAACGTATTTTTAACCCCCTGCAAATGAATACAGCTTCTGTGGGTTATGCTCCTTTTTTAGCCACTAAAAACAAAGCCATGCCACATAAAAGAGGCGGCAAAGGCTGGCGGCCTGTCAAAATAGACCCGAACTTTTATTGGGTTAATCCGGCAGCCGGTGTCAATGCCAGCGTCAATGATATGGCCAAATATCTGATAGCCATGTTGGGGCATAAACCCGGCGTATTCAGCGCTGAAGCTTTAGCTCAGTTGCAACAACCTATGGTGAAATTACGCGGCAAACCTCGCTGGCCGGTCTGGCAGCAGTTCAAACAAGTCTCCAGTTGGTATGGCCGTGGCTGGCGTGTGATCCAATACGATGAAAATAAACTGTTTTATCACGGCGGTGTTGTAGATGGTTTCCGGCCTTACATTGCTTATTCACCAGAGCAGGATATAGGTTTAGTGCTACTGACCAATGCCGAAGCCGATATCACAGGTGATTTAGCCAAATGGTTCTGGCAACAGGTGTTAAGCTCTTAATTCACAAGGATTCGATATGAGATTATTTATAGTTCTGTGTGCCTTATTCAGCCTGAACTTAGTGGCAGAAGAACAATTTCCGGCCTGGGAATTACCCAATACCCAAGTGCATCAGTTGCCAGCTCAAAGCAATGGCCGCCATTACGAAGTCTGGGTTGAACTACCGCCTTCCTATGGCAAAACAGAGAAAAAGTTTCCGGTACTTTTTGTGTCTGATGCCAATTACGCTTTTCCGCTGATCCGTAGTATCCGCAACCGTTTAGGCGCTGGTGGTCAGAATATTGAAGACTTTGTGATTGTAGGTTTGTCCTACGCCAAAGAAGATAACCCAACCGATAGTCGCAGCCTGGATTTCACCCCAACCAATATTCTGGCGAATGGCAAAAAACGGAGCAAAAATTTAACAGCCAAAGCTTATGGTGGCGCAGCTTTATATGCCGATTACCTGCGACAACAAGTGATCCCTTTTGTATTAAACAACTATCAGGTTGACCCAAAACGTAAGCTTTTTGTTGGTCATTCTTATGGTGGCTTGTTAGGCGCACAAATACTGCTGACCCAACCCGATACTTTTGATACTTATATTTTAAGCAGCCCGTCTTTGTGGTTTGACGACAAAATGATGTTCAAGCTGGAGCAACAGTACGCAACCAACCACAAAGATTTAAAAGCCAGAGTACAGCTGTATGCCGCTGAGTATGAACAGATAAAACCAGGTTCACGTTATGCAAGAAGAGTAAGCATAGTGGACGATACGCTGCTGTTTGAGAAAACGCTGAAAAGCCGCAGTTACCCGGGCTTGGGCATTCAAAGCCAGATTATTGCCGACGAAGATCATTTGTCTGTGTTCCCAGCCATGATAAGCCGGGCTTTGCTCAAACTATTGCCGGGATATGGCCCTTATACACCGGGCTGATGACAGCCTGATGCCGTCAGCGCATAATGCTTTGAACCTTGAATAAGAAGCACAGGAAAGCACTATGAAATTAGTTAAACAAATACTGCTGACTACAGCACTGACTTTCGCTGCTTTTAACGCTTCAGCCAGCACTTTTGGTGGTGTTGTCGATAAAACCAAGCTGGTTGAGGTCGCTGATATTCTGGCGAAACCACAAAGTTACCTGCAGCAACAAGTGACGGTGAAAGGCACTGTAGAAGCGGTCTGCCAGAAAAAAGGCTGCTGGATGCAGTTGTCTGCTGGGAAAAATCAACCTACTTTTCGTATTAAAGTAAAAGACGGCGATATGGTGTTTCCGGTTAGCGCCAAAGGTAAAACTGCTTATGCCAGCGGTAAGCTGGACCCTATCAAAATGGATTTAGAATCAACCCGCGAATATCTGGCGCATAAAGCCGAAGAACAAGGTGAAGCCTTTGATCCGCAAAGCGTGACTGAAGCCATCACTTTGTATCAGTTAGTGCCTGTCGCTGTTGAGATTGCAGATTAAAATCTGGTCGCGCGGAACGGGCATGAGCACCCAAGAGTGGTATTTTCAGCCCAATAGCAGCCTGACTGCTTTGGGTTTTAGCCAGCATCTGCCATCTGAGCAGCTAACACCCTGGGTGCAGCAATACTGGACCATACAGGTTCCGGAGCAAGTGGATAGCAGCCAACCTTATCCACAATATCCGGATGGCGGCAGTAATCTGACTTTTGAATTCCTGCCAAACCAGCTACCTTCGGCCTATATTCACTACAGCCAGCAATTAAACCAAAGTTCATTTTTACCAGGCCAGCATCTGCTGAGTGTGCGTTTCCTTGCCACTGGAGCTTTTCAGTTATTGGGTATTAGTCCTGCAGAACTGACGAAAGCAGCTTTGGATATTCGCCTGTGTGATCTGGTCGGTCTGGATTGGTTATTGGATCAACTGGCGAATAGCCCCAATCTGCCAGCCCGGCTTACGGCTATTGAATGCTGGTTATTGCATCTGGCCGAACAGAGGGTGTCGAACACAACTTTGGTGCAAAAAAGCCTGACGTTGTTAAAACAACCAGCCGCCGATTTGCAGCACTTGTACAGCCAGTTGCCAAAAAGCCGCAGACAATTTGAACGTTTGTTTAAGCTGGAAACAGGGTTATCACCGGCGCAATTACAGCTGTTGTTTAAAGTAAAGCTGGCGAGATTTTTAATCAGTAACAATCCGCTTATTGACTTAGCCAGTGTGGCGCAACAAGCTGGTTTTTATGATCAGGCCCATATGCATCAGCATTTTGTCCGTATCACAGGGCAAACCCCTGGTCAGTATAAAAAACGTAAGATGTCGCAATTTTCCAATTCTTCCACATAGCCTCTTTGTACACTAAAAACCTCAACCAATGGAGGTGTTTATGTCAGAACGTATCAGCAGAACTCAAGTTTATAAAAGCCAGCCTGCTATAGTGCAGCATCTGGTTGGCCTTGCCAAAGCAGCGGAAGATTCTGGTTTGGATAAAAGCCTGATCCACTTAATGAAAATTCGTGCTTCCCAGCTCAATGGCTGTGCTTTTTGCCAGCATATGCATGCCAGTGAAGCAAGAAAAGAGGGTGAACGACAAGATCGTTTAGATGTTTTGCCAGCATGGCAGGAAGTGAAATCTGCTTTTACCGCCCGTGAGCAGGCAGCCTTGCTCTGGACTGAAGCCTTAACTTTAGTGGCAGATAAAGGGGTGTCGGATCAAGACTATGCTGCTGTTGCAGCCCAGTACTCAGAGCAGGAAATTCTGAACCTGACGGCGCTCATCGTCACCATCAACAGCTGGAACCGCATCGCAGTGGCCTTTCATTTTCAGCCAGAGTTTTAAGTTTTCGTAGCGGCGACTTTTATGACTGCCCGCTCAGATAACCATCAGGCTTCCGGGCGAAGCCATAACCAGATAGCAACACAACAGAGAAAAGCTGGTAAAGCAAGTTTGAGCCAGAAGGGGGCTGCGGATAACAGCAGCATAACCACCGACAAGGACATCATCCCAATCGCCATATATTTGGCTTTGCGGGGCACTGCGCCATGTTCACGCCAGCGTCTGAGTGGCGGACCTAAGCTGGGGTGTGCTAATAACCAGAGTTCTAACCGAGGCCAGCCTTTACCTGCAGACCAGGCAGACACCAGTAAAAAAGGCACAGTGGGCAAACCAGGTAAAACTACACCTATTAAGCCCAACAACAAACTGATACTAGCGAGAAAACGCCAGCAGGAGATCTTCAACAGCTTTAACATAACAACTTCACCGCTTTCTCTTCCTATTTAGCGGATCCAGCCTTTGCTGATGGTACGGAAGTTATCTGTACCTGCTTTATCCAGCCATTCAAAGGCCAGCATTTCTTTACTGATAATTTGGGCTCCGGCCTGCTGTAAACGTAATAATGCCAGTTGGCGGTTTTGTTCAGTACGTGAACCTACTGCTTCTTCCACAATAAACACCTGATAACCGGCAGCTAAGGCATCCATGGCGCTTTGCAGCACACACACATGAGTTTCGGTGCCTATGATCACCAGTTGGGTTTTGCCACTTAGCTTTAAACGCTCAGCGATCAGAGGTTCACGCAAGGCGCTAAAATGGATTTTCTCCATCACATGGTCTTCAGGCACTAACTCAGCCAAAGCGGGTAAAGTAACACCTAAACCTTGTGGATATTGTTCGGTGGCAAGAACAGGCACCCCAAGTTGCACAGCAATTTGTAATACCCAGGCCGCTGCTTGTTCTACTTCTTTGCCTTGATCGATCACAGCAGCCAGTTTTTCCTGCATATCAATCAGTAATACCAGGCTGTCCATCTGCTTGACTAACATGATGTTTTCTCCGTTAATCCGGTTCATTGGCGGCCTGTTGCCGTTCTTTGCGTTCCTGCATTTCGGCAAAAGCGGCGTTGATTTCATCCAGCACAGCGCCAACATCAGCCGCCTGCTCTGCTTCAGCGAATTGGCCTGTCAGTTCGGTATTTGGATTTAAATTGCCAGCTTCAAATAAGGCCCAGATTTCTTTAGCATATTTAGTAGCAGCAAGTTCAGGTGCAAACTGAGCGTAATACTGGGTGATGTTATTGACATCCCGCTCCAGCATCCACTGTGCATTGTTGTTCGCCGCAGCGTCTACGGCTTGCGGCAAGTCGATAATGACAGGGCCTTGTGGGTCCTGCAGTACATTAAATTCGGATAAGTCGCCATGCACCAAACCAACAGATAACATACGCAGAATATCCTGCATCATGGTTTTGTGGTCACGGCGGGCTTGTTCGGCGGTCAGCTCAATATCATTGAGGCGAGGGGCTACATCCCCTTCGGCATCTAAAATCAGTTCCATTAACAAAATGCCGTCAAAACAGCCGTAAGGCACAGGTACCCGCACACCAGCATCCGCCAGTTTGTACAAAGCATCTACTTCAGCGTTTTGCCAGCTTTCTTCGGCTTGTTCACGGCCAAAGCTGGACCCCTTTTCCATAGCACGGGCCCGTCTGGAACTCCGGACTTTACGGCCTTCCTGATACTGCACAGCTTTTTTAAAGCTGCGCTGACTGGCATCTTTATATACTTTGGCGCAGCGAATATCGTCCCCGCAACGTACCACGTATACGGAGGCTTCTTTGCCACTCATCAGTGGCCTGAGTACTTCATCCACCAGACCTTCATCGATCAGGGGTTGAATGCGTTTTGGAGTTTTCATTGCGCACTTATACCTTGTTTAAGGCGGGGGTAAAAGAGTAAATCCGGTTTTTTATCAAGGCAAAGAAAGAGCCGCTGGTTAAGGCGGCTTTTCAGAGGGAAAGTTCAATCAGTACTTAATACTGCAACCATAAGGTTTAGTTATTGCCGGATCAGCCGGATTACCTGCCAGTACTGCTGTTAAGGCGTTGGAAAAATAAGGTGTGGCTTTGGCAATATCGTCCACTTTGGCCGACGGAATGCTGTCGATACCGCCCATATATTGCAATACACCTTTTTGATCAATTACATACATATGAGGTGTGGTTTTGGCATCATAAGCTTTGCCTGTGACGCCTGTTTCATCAAACAAAACGGCATCCGGAGTTGCGTTACGGCTGCTGGTCAGCTCATCGGCTTTGGCTGCTGTAACATGGCCTTGTTTGCCCGGAGCTGATGAAATCACAGTCAGCCAGACCAGGTCGTCAGTACCAAATTGTTTTTGCAGGCCCTGCATATTGCCGCTGTAATGTTTCACCACAAAAGGACAGTCGTGATTGGTCCATTCCAGCACTACAGTTTTACCAGCGAAGTCAGCTAACGAATGACTCTGACCTTTACTGTCTGTCAGGTTGAAGGCGGGCGCCTTTTGGCCTACCTGGGGTGCGGCGAACAAAGTGCCGGCAAAAAATAACGCAGATAAACTTAAAGCAAACTTGAGTTTCATGCTGTAACTCCTGTGGCTAATAACTGGTAATTAAGGGTTGTTTACTGCTCAATTGCTCTAACGCCTGACGTAATGAATCCGGCGTTAAAATTTGGGGCAAAACTTCCGGCGGCTGACCTGGCCAATACAACACATACAAAGGCACACCGTCGCGCTGGAACTGGCGTAAGTAGGCACTAATGGCCGGGTCTTTATTAGTCCAGTCGCCTTTTAAATAAGTCAGGTTATACAATGCCATAGCCGCTTTGCTGCTGTCTGTGTTGAGTGCCACCCGCTCATTGACTAAACAAGTAATACACCAGTCGGCTGTCATATTCACCAGTACAGGTTTCCCCTCCTGCACCAGTTGCTTTAAGCGTTGTTCTGACCAGGCTTCAGCATGATCAGTTTTTGTAATCTTCTGAGCTACAGGCTGTGGATACCAGAGTAAAGCCATGGAGCCTGCCACAAACAACAGGGCTATAAGGCTGCTGACTTTACCTGCTTGTTGCAGTTGCTGTTGCCCCCACAACCAACACGCTGCGCCCACCAGGACCAGCCCAACTAATGCCAATGCCAGGGCATCTACACCTTGCTGACGACCATAAACCCACAGCAGCCAGACCACACTGAAATACAGCGGATAAGCCAGCCATTGCTTTAGCTTTTCCATCCAAAGCCCGGGTTTAGGCAGCACAGCAGCAAAACCAGGCCACCAGGCCAATAGCAGGAAAGGCAACGCCATACCCAGGCCTAAAGCTGCAAAAATAGCCAAAGCCGCCAAGGCTGGCTGAGTGGCGGCATAACCTAAAGCAGTGCCCATAAAAGGAGCTGTACAAGGACTGGCGACGACCACTGCCAAAACACCAGTGAAAAACGAACCTTTATGACCTTGTTTTTGCGTCAGGTGCTGGCCTGAATTCATCCAGCCTGAGCCCAGTTGCATCACACCAGATAAGCTTAAACCCAAAACAAACAGCAGATAAGCCAATGCACCAACTACAAATGGATTCTGTAACTGAAAACCCCAGCCCGCTGCCTGACCAGCAGCTCTGAACATCAGTAATACTGCAGCTAACAACACAAAACTAAGGATGACACCAGCGCTGTACCATAAAGCTTCAGCTTTGATCTGCGGTGTCGAATTCTGGCCATTGACCAGACTAAGAGCTTTTAAAGACAAGACTGGAAATACACAAGGCATCAGGTTCAGGATTAAACCACCTGCAGCGGCCAACACCAGCATTCTCAACCAATCCAGCAGGCTGAAGCTGGCCAGACTGAGTTCAGAGGCGACCGGCATACCTTCGTGCTGCAGATGCAGCAATACAGGGCCAGCTACAGTATTTAACACCAGCTCAAACCGGGCCGGAGCCTGACTGAAATAGGTATTTTTCTGCTGGCGTAATAACAACTCGCCGTCAACCCATTCAATTTCCTGCGCTGCAGCATGATCCACCAGCTCAGGCGCTGAGACAAAAAAAGCTGATACTTTTAAATCTTCCGGCATCTGTACTGCAGCTGAAAACTTCTGGTTTTGCACATCATAGCGGCCTTGCAGCGACACAGGCCTGGCTTGCTTCTGGCTGGCTTGCTCAAAAAGTTGTTTGTAGTCACGGGCTTCAATAGCGGTTTGGGTGACAGGCAAATTCAGCTCAAAACCGGCCTCTGCCGGAATACAAACCTCTTTGCACACCAGCCAGTCCACTTTGGCTTTGATCAAAAGTTGGGAGTTTTTATAAGTGGCAGGGACCGTTAACTCCGACACCAGAATAGTAGGGCCTTCAAAACCGTAATTGACCAGCGGGGGTACAGCTATAGCCATAGGAGCAGGCCACTGGATAGCACCAGCCGTAACACCTTCAGGCAAAGTCCAGTCAATACTGGTGGCTAAGCCTGAATCTCCTGGATTTTGCCAGTAAGTATGCCAATGGTCATCCGGAATAAAATGCAGCGCCAGTTTAAATCTCTGCCCAGGTTTGAGGTCCTGATGATCACTGACCAGCTCAGCTTTCAGATGGCTGGCTTTGACCCAGCCACTGCTTTGAGCCTGAACAAAGCCTGTCGCCAACAGCAGTAATACAGCAGAGAAAAAGAGTCTCAAAAACAAAGTCATCTGTTAAATTTTAAACCTGTATTACCTGGATGTTTTTAGTGTACGGCATTACCGCAGCAGGGATCAGCAGTCAAACGCAGCTGGCTGGGCTTCTGCCTCAGCCGCTGCACGTCGCCCTTCTAAAATTCCAAACAAATCTTTATTGGACATAAGACTTACGGCTGTTGCAAAGCCCATTCAGTCAGTAAACGCACGCCATAACCCGTTGCACCTTTGGTATTCACTTCGTGATCTTTTCTGCTTAACGCATTGCCTGCGATATCCAGGTGAGCCCAGGGCGTGTCACCGGTAAATTGCTTTAAGAACCAGGCTGCAGTGGAAGCACCAGTGCTACTGCCGGTGTTTTTCATATCAGCAATATCACTTTCGATTTCATCGGCAAACTGTGAACCTAAAGGCAAACGCCAGACTGGCTCATCTACTTTTTCACCCGCTAAGGTCAGTTGATCCACCAGCGCCTGTTGCTCTGAAAACAAACCGGCATAATAAGTGCCTACAGCACCCACTTTGGCACCAGTTAAGGTTGCAATATCCACCATAGCGCGCGGCTGGAATTCTTTATTGGCATACCACAAGGCATCAGCCAGCACTAAACGGCCTTCGGCATCTGTATTGGTGACCTGAATAGTTAAACCCGCAGCAGATTTCAACACATCGCCTGGCAACATGGCTTTATCAGACACCATATTCTCAGCCATTGCCATCACAGCCACCACATTGACAGGGGCTTTTTGCAGCGCCAGCGCTTTGATCGTGCCTAAAGCCGCTGCTGCACCTGCCATATCGCTGGTCATTCTCACTATAGAGTCGGAATCTGTTTTCAGATTGTAACCGCCGGTATCAAAAGTGATACCTTTGCCGACAATAGCCAGCGGTTTCTGCTCACTGCCCTGCCAGTGGGCCACCACTAAACGTGGTGGTCTGTTGCTGCCTTTACCCACAGCCAATAATGCCCCCATGCCCAGTTTTTCCATAGCAGGCACATCCAGCACCCGCACTTTAACTCCCAGCTTTTCCAGTGCTTTGGCTTGCGCGGCAAAAGTTTCCGGCGTTAAGCCTGCCGCTGGTTCGTTCACCAGATCCCGTGCCAAAAATACGCCCTGAGTAACAGCTTGCAGCTTGCTGAACTGGCGTTGTGCCGCTTTTTCATCTGTCACCAGTATTTCCAGCTTTTTGGCTTTTTCTGCCTGGTTTTTTGTGAAATAGCGGTCGAAGCGGTAAGAACGTAACTCAATACCATGAGCCAGCTGAGCGGCAAAATCAGCATTGCTTAAAGCCGATTGCACAGCTGCTGTGTCTACAGTAAAAGAGCTGGCGTTGTCTTTTTTCATCCAGGCGGCAATATCTGCCCCCAGGTTATTGCTGATTGCAGCGGTTAGATCTTTAGGTTCGCCTGTTCCGAGCAGAACCACTCTGTTGTAACCTGCGACTTCAGCCAACACATCCAGTTGAGCGGCTTTTTTGGCTTTAAATTCTGCGGTTTTAATAGCATGTTGTATGGCTTTGTGTTGCAACACTGCAGAAGAAGGCTGAGCCAGTTGCTCAGGGCTGACCAACAGCACCAGTGTATCGGCATCCAATTCAGCTTTCTGGTTCATTTCAATAGCCGGGACTGCGGCTACAGCAGAGTAGGACAAGAGCAAAGTGGCAAGACTGGTCATCACTGTTTTCATAGAGGTGTTTCCTTTTTTATTGTAGTGCAGCAAAGAGTGACCAAAGCACCAACAAACAACAAGCTAAATCCGGTTCAATGGAATAATTTAAGCGACCAACTCAGGGTCACTTGCTGGTGAAACTTAAAATTTATCAGCCACAGAATTGAGCTAAAACAAAAGCAATGTTACAAGTGAGCCCTGAATTTCATTTTTCAAATCTGCCCTCATCAAAGGACTGTTTATCCGATGGCTTTGCAACTTAATTTGTTTGATCAATGGCTTATATACCCAAGTGACCTCAAGATGCGAGTTTCAGAGCCGCTGGGCGCTTGCAATGCAAGGCAGCCTGGCGAAGCAATGTCGGCTACCTTGTGAGACAGGCTAACACCGCAGTGCAATCGCCCAGCGACTCCCTTCGGGCGGGGCTAAAAGCGCTTTATGCCGCGTTAACTGTTGTCGCTTTAGAACCACTAAAGCTTTCAACAGCTGCCTTGCCTAAAGCGCTTTTATCTCCCGCTGAATTCTGCATATTGAAGTGACTTGGGTATAGACAGGACCTCAAAGCAGAACAATAGCTATTCTGCTTTGAGTTTTGGATCAGCTTATAAATTGTTCAGGGTTCAGAAATGCAGTTCAGCAGAAATAAAAGCACCTTCAAAGGTTAAATCTGCGTCAATATCGTCAATATCGTCCAGTTCAAGTTTGGTTTGTTTCACGCCAGCTTTTAATGACAGATCCACAGCCAGTGAGTCGATCAGCTCATAAGCAATACCAAACTGCATATCAGACAAAGCACTACCGTCATAGCTGACGTAATTGATTTCAGCGAAAAGTTTAGTGCCAGTGCCTAATAAACCAAAACTACCATAGGCATAGCCCATAGGAATAACAGCAGACAAGTCCTGAGTCGCGTTTGCACCGCCAGCGGCTACGCTGATATCGCCATCTATGTATTTAGCAGTCACACCTAAATCCAGACTGACTAAATCATTGTCCAGAATTTCATAATAAAAGGTGGCATCTATGTTGGATAAATCCACATCCTGGGCAACATTAGTGCCTACAGCAAAGGTTTGACCATCAAACTCAAAAGTCCGGTCTAAAGTAGTGTTACCCTCTGAGTTTAAGCTATTACGTTGTAGCTTGATGTTGGGCAACAAAGGCACAGGGTGTTCCACTTTGATATAGAAACTGCTTAAGTTTTCATCCTCAAAACTGAAGTTCTGCTGGTTGCCCGTTTGGCCAAAACCACCTTTCGTCTCTGCGAAATGTAAATCGGCACCTATATAAACTCCGGCAATGGTATCCGCCATTGCAACCGGAGCAGCCAGAGCTGCTACAAATACCATACTCAAAACAGACTTTTTCATGCTTTATCCTTGCGCTAATAATTCAGTCAAATCCAACAGAGCCGCATTGGCTCTGGAGATATAATTCGCCATCACCAGACTATGATTGGCCATAAAACCAAAACCCCGGCCATTCAGAATCATTGGACTCCAGACTGGCTCCTGGGTCGCTTCCAGTTCACGGATAATTTGCCTTAAGCTAATCATCGCGTTTTTATTGGTCAGAACCTCAGCGAAATCCAATTCTATCGCTTTTAAGAAATGTAACAAAGCCCAGCAAGCGCCACGCGCTTCATAAAATTCATCATCTATGCTCCACCAACTGGTTTTTATCCTGCTGGATTCTGCTGTTGCAGTAGACTGCCTGGCATTAATATCTCCTGCTAAGTCTGTATTGAGCCTGTCCTGCCCCACACTGACACTCAAACGCTGGCTATAACTGCCCAGACGTTTTTCAACGTTTTTCAGCAAGTCACGCAAATTATCTGCTCTGGTGTAAAACTGACTCTCTGTTTTTGCCGGGTCCAATAAAGCAGCACGGTACAAAGCTAACTCTTTGATTGCACTTTTGTATTCTGTTTCAGCCGCAGGCACTGCCCAACTGCGATGATCAATATTCAGCATAGGCTGCGCCAGTTTTAAATATTGATTTTCTATAGACTGCGACTGTGAACGGCTTAAGTCTTTGCGTAAAGCCAAAGCCAAATCACGCGACATTTCTAAAGCGCCCAGCTCCCATGCCGGCATATTGTCGAGCAGGGAAAAGGGCGGAGTCACATCATTACTGATAAAACCGCCATTTTTAGTCAACAAGGTTTCCAACACCCGAATAAGCGCACTGGTGGTGGTATAACCTACTGTTTGTTTATGCTCCGGACTGAGCTGTGCGGATAAATCTTTCACATCAAAGACTTCAGGCTCACTGCTGGCCCACCAGGCTGTGCCGTAACCTAAAATAAAAACGAACAGCACGGTTAAACTGACAATCCTGAATCTGTTCATTGAATTGCTCCTAATGAGTGGGGATAGCGCTGACTTCAGCCTGAATGTCGATGGATTGACCATCTTTAAACTCTAAACGCAATGGAATTTTCTGGCCTTTAGTAATGCTGGTTTTGGCATCAAATAACATCAGATGTAAAGCTCCGGGCTGAAACAGCACAGCTTCTCCTGCAGCAATTTTTACAGATGACACCTGCTCCATCTTCATCATGCCATCTTTATGGCTATGCTGGTGCAGCTCTATGGAGCCAAAAGCCGGACTACTGGCACTGATAAGTTCCACTTCTGCAGCACTCTTATTGCTGATACTGAAATAACCTGCGGTCATACTCCGGCCAGGTAACATCTCCCGGACTGTCGCATCGGTCACCATCACCTCAGCCGCAACCACACAGCTGCCTAAGCCCAACCACAGAGCACATATCCACTGCTTCATTCAAAGTTCTCCTTTTAGGATCATCACTTTATCTTACACGACTCAGGCAAGGCAGACATGCCCGGCCAAAGAAAAGTATTGACTTTTTTGTGAACGGCTTTTTCTTTTGCATTGGTGAGAAAAACAACAGCCGTACAATTATCTGCAAGTTGCCCCCCTGATTTTATTGGGTTTTGTTTTTCAGAAAGTCTAGTTTTCAGGCGTTTAGCTATTGTCAACCCATCAACCCCCTATAAATTTATACTTTTGTTTAAATAATAACCTTTGCATTGTTGGCAAAAATCCGTAAACTTAGCGCCCCTTTAGGGTAGAGCCTTGGTTTTAGCGGTGCGCATAGGTCCATATCAATTAACGAACAACGTAATCTGTGCTCCTATGGCTGGAGTGACTGATTACACTTTTCGTGAGCTTTGCCGTCGTTTTGGTGCAGGTTTAGCTGTATCAGAAATGATGTCGAGTAATCCTTTGGTCTGGCAAAGTGAAAAATCGCTAAATCGTATGACTCACCAAAATGAATCTGGTCTTCGCTCGGTGCAAATTGCCGGCTCAGATCCAATTCAGATGGCTGAAGCTGCTGTGTTTAATGTTGAACATGGCGCCCAAATCATCGACATCAATATGGGATGTCCGGCAAAAAAGGTGAATAAAAAACTGGCGGGTTCGGCACTGTTACAGTATCCGGATTTAGTACAGCAGATTATTCAGGCCGTAGTTCAGGCAGTCACAGTACCTGTGACTTTAAAAATCCGGACTGGCTGGGACATCGAACATAAAAATGGCGTACAGATAGCGCAAATAGCGCAGGACAACGGCATTGTGGCTTTAGCGGTTCATGGCCGCACCAAAGCCTGTATGTATAAAGGAGAGGCGGAATACGACACTATCCGCGCTATTAAACAAAAAGTGTCTATCCCGGTGATTGCCAATGGCGATATCACCACGCCGGAAAAAGCCAGATTTGTATTGGACTATACCGGAGCAGACGCGGTCATGATTGGCCGGGCCGCTCAGGGCAGGCCCTGGATTTTCCGTGAAGTGGTGCACTATCTGCAAACTGGTGAACATCTGGCTTCGCCTTCAACGGGTGACGTCAGGGATATTTTGCTGGAGCATGTCCGTGGCTTACACCAGTTATATGGTGAAGTGCCTGGCTCACGTATTGCCCGCAAACATGTGGGTTGGTACCTGGCTGAGCATGACAGCGAAGGCATGTTTCGCAGTGAATTTAATGGCATCGAGCAGGCCCAACAGCAGCTGGATACCTTATATGTGTATTTCGAGCAATTACTAGCAGCAACCTAACGTAAAAGAGACTAGGCAATGTTTAATCAAAACGTGACTTCGCCATTTATCACCAACGCCCATGTTCAAACGCAAGAAAAACCGCAGCCTTTAAGCAACGCGGTACAAAAAGCGGTGGCGAACTACTTACAACAACTAAACGGTCAGGACGTTAACGACCTGTACGAATTAGTGTTGTCCGAATTAGAAAAGCCGTTATTAGAAGAAGTGATGAAATACACTCGCGGCAACCAGACCCGCGCTGCCAACCTGATGGGCATCAACCGCGGTACTCTGCGTAAGAAGCTGAAACAATACGGCATGAGTTAATGCCCCCGCGGGAGGAGTCCCGCAGTGAAAAGCACCCTAGGGTGCTTTTTTGTTGTCCGCTTAGCGGAGCACTCTAAGTAATATTTAAAATAAATAAGGGATTTCACCAGCTGATCCCGGCGATACATCAAAGCCATTTTTCTCTATGCTTATGTTCTGGCTTTGTGTGCTATCCAAAAGCTGTCTAAAACAGCAGTGCTGGTCCGAATTAACCATTACAGCGGAGAATGATCCAATGAACGCAGCTCGTCCAATCCGTCGCGCCTTATTAAGCGTGTCTGATAAAACCGGTATAGTTGAATTTGCCCGTGCTTTAGCCGCCCAGGGTGTGGAACTCTTGTCCACAGGTGGCACTGCCAGGTTGTTGGCAGAACAAGGCATAGCGGTCACTGAAGTGTCTGATTACACAGGTCACCCGGAAATTATGGACGGCCGCGTCAAAACGCTGCATCCAAAAGTACATGGCGGCATTCTGGCCCGCCGTGGTATGGATGAAGCTGTCATGGCAGCAAACAATATCAATCCTATCGACCTGGTGGTAGTGAACCTGTATCCGTTCGCCAATACTGTGGCCAAAGCAGGTTGTACTTTAGAAGACGCCATTGAAAACATCGATATCGGCGGCCCAACTATGGTGCGTGCCGCAGCAAAAAACCATAACGACGTGACTATAGTGGTCAACGCGGCCGATTACGACAAAGTATTAGCTGAGATGGCAACGAACGCCGGTTCTACTACGCATGCCACCCGTTTTAGTTTAGCCATCAGCGCTTTTGAGCATACAGCTCAGTACGACGGTATGATTGCCAACTACTTCGGCACCATGTTAGCAGCCTATGGTGATGAAGAGACCAAGCCAAGCAAATTCCCACGCACTTTTAACGCTCAGTTTGTGAAAAAACAAGACTTACGTTACGGTGAAAACAGCCACCAGAGCGCGGCTTTTTATGTGGAAAACAGCATTCAGGAAGCATCAATCGCCAGTTCTACTCAGCTGCAAGGCAAAGAGCTGTCGTACAACAATATCGCTGACACAGACGCCGCTTTAGAGTGTGTCAAAGAATTCGACGAACCAGCTTGCGTCATCGTTAAACATGCCAACCCTTGTGGTGTGGCTATTGGCAACGATATTCTGGCCGCTTACGAACGTGCTTATAAAACAGACCCAACTTCTGCTTTTGGTGGCATTATCGCCTTTAACCGCGAATTGGATGCTAAAACTGCTGAAGCTATTGTCAGCCGTCAGTTTGTTGAAGTCATCATAGCACCAAGCGCTACAGCCCAAGCTGCTGCTGTGGTGTCTACCAAGCCAAACGTGCGTTTATTGGTCTGTGGCGAGTGGGAAAGCAAAACCACAGGTTTTGATATCAAACGAGTTAACGGTGGTGTATTGGTGCAAGACCGTGACCAGAAAATGGTTGGTCTGGATGACTTAAAAGTAGTGTCTAAACGCCAGCCTACAGCAGATGAGTTACGTGACTTATTGTTCTGCTGGAAAGTCGCAAAATATGTGAAATCTAACGCTATTGTGTATGCCAACGACAGCATGACTATTGGGGTTGGTGCAGGCCAGATGAGCCGCGTGTACAGCGCTAAAATCGCCGGTATCAAGGCGGCTGACGAGAACCTGGAAGTCAAAGGTTCAGTCATGGCATCAGACGCGTTTTTCCCGTTCCGTGATGGTATAGATGCAGCAGCTGCAGCCGGTATCAAAGCCGTGATCCAGCCTGGTGGCTCTATGCGTGATGCAGAAGTAATTGCCGCAGCAGATGAGCATGGCATGACGATGATCTTCACTGGCGTGCGTCATTTCCGTCACTAAGTTCTGGCTGAAATAAGCATAAAAACGGCAGCTTCGGTTGCCGTTTTTTTATGCAAAACAATGAAGCTATAAGTTGTTCTTCAAAGAGCCTAATACAGGCGACAAAGGTAAGTTTTCTACTTCACGCTGTGAAAACTGCACTGAAGTGACCACTAAAGCGGCGATCACTAAAACGGATGAAACAGCTCCGGTCCAGCCTAACCAGCGTATAAGTTGTGGTTGTTGTCTTTTGGTACGCAGCCAATGCATCCAAACCCCACCTGCCACTAAAAAGGTAAAACCCAGCCCAAATACAAAATACAGCAGCTTGACACCAAGCCCTGCAAAGTTACCAAAATGCAGCGGATCGGCCATATCAGCTATATAAGCCACTACTTTTAAATCAGCAGCGCGCTGAATATGGATCACTTGCGCTGTCACCGGATCCAGGTAAATGCGGTTGGCTCTGTCCCTTACCAGCAGGCTATTGTCCTGACCTGTGATCACCACTGCTGACTTTTCAGAGAATGGATAATTCAACGCTCTGATATCCAGCTCTGGTCTGGCTTTTTGTGCGGCCTGCAGTAGTTCAGTTAAAGACAAGGCTTGATAGTGCGCTGTAACCAGCTCCAGCTTGGGGGCTTTTGGATAGTGCTCTACTTTAAACTTCAGTAAAAAGTGTTCGGTGAAGTACCAAAGGCCTGTTAAAAACATCAACAGAATAAAGCCCCAACACCAGACCCCTGTCCATTTATGCCAGTCGGACCAAAAAGTACGGCCCGATACTTTAGTCGCTGAAGGCAGCTGAAAGCCTTTACGCCACCATTGCCGGTACACATAAAAACTGCTGACCAAAATAATCAGTAGTAAAAAACTTAAACTGGTCACCACTATTTTGCCTGTAGGCCCAAGCGACAGGTACATATGAATATTACGTAAAAACCGCGACACAGTGCCCCAGCGGCCTTCGCCTGTTAAGGCTCCGGAAGCAGGATCAAAATAGACAAATAAAAACTCCGAGCCTTTATTCAAACTGACACTACCTGCCAGATACCACTGCTGCGGTACATTGAGGTTACTGATTTGATAGTCGGGATAAGCTTTAGCTAAATTCTGCTCCAGCACCTGCCAGGGCACAGGGCCTTGTCGTTCAGACAAAGCCCTGTATTTTTGATGCGACAGATACTGAATTTCGTGGCTAACCACAGCCAGAGTACCGGTAAAGCACACCAGTAACAGCAGCAGGCCAAAAGCAAAGCCTGCAAAAGAATGTAGCTTAAACCAGCTTTTAGCAGTCATAGCCAACTTAGAACTGATAACTGGCGGTCACTATTAAACGCCGTGGCTCGCCCGGAAAATGCCCTGTGCGCTGAATAAAACCAGATGTCGCATAGGTTTTATCAAACAGGTTTTTCACATTGGCCTGAAACAACCATTGCTGCCAGCGGGTTTGCCAGCTCATATCAAAAACTGTGTAGGATTTCACAGGCTGACCATTAATACTTAACTGGTCGCTGACATAATCCATACCAGCTGCTATCGCTGAGTTGATGCTATCCAGCTCGTACCGGCTCCAGATCCCAATCTGATGCTGTGGCGCATTGGCGAACTTGTCACCCACCGCATTGGTGATAGCACTGTTGCTTTCCACTATGCGGGTATCATTGTAGGCATAGTTGACATTCAGCACCCAGGAGTCGGTTAAATCCCCTAACAGATCCAGTTCCACACCTTTACTTTTTACTTCACCCAGAGCAATTAAATCATCACGGCCATCACCGCCGACATCACCACGAGGATCAGTTTGCAAAATGTTGTTTCTGATCATCCCGTAGGTTGCCACATTCAGCCGTATCGCATCATTGAGTAAAGAGAAACGTGCACCAGCTTCGACAATACCGGATTGCTCAGCGTCAAAAGGACCTCCCACTTCAGGCACCTGAGAGGTGCTGGCCTGAGGGCTGAAGCCAGTGCCTTTGAGCGCATACAAACGTACCCAATCGGTCAACTGATAAGTAGAACCTATACGCCAGGAGCTGTCGCTGCCATTCACTTTGGACAAGGCCCTATTGTTTTTATCTTCATAACTGTCCCAGCGTATACCCAGCAACAGATTCCAGCTTGAGGTCAGATCCAGTTGATCCTGCAGATAAACGCCCTGACGCACTGCAGTGGTATCTGTAGGAGTAGATTTTATGCTGTCGATATCATAATCAGCAGCTGACGTCAGGCCATACACAGGATTGATTAAACTGATGCCCAAAGCTTTACCGCCCTGCTCTATCGGCGCTACGTTGCGGCCTAAAAAGTACGAATCCTGCGTCATAGTGTCCGCACCCAGCAATAGCTGATGATTCAAACCCGCTGTACTGAATTCAACAATATTGTTCCAGGTCAGACTGTCTGCGGTATTTTCACGGCGCTGGTCCCTGAACTGACGGCGGCAATAATCCACCACACCATCGCCGTCTGTATCAAAGCTACAAAAAGGCTCATGGTAGTTTTGTAATTCAGTGTTTTCATAACGACGCCAGGTCAGATCGGTGCGCCAGTTGCTGTTAAATTCATGATCGGCCCGAACCTGCCAGACATCAGCTTCTAAGGACTGAAAATCTGTGGCTTCGTTATGGTTCCAGGCTCTGTCACCGAGGAAATTACCCTGATCATCTGCAGGCACACCCCGTAAACGGGCGCCCTGATAATCCTGAGTGACAGTGTTGTATTGCAGAGTCAGACTGGTGCTGTCAGCGATATCTATCAGATAACCTAAGTCCAGAATGTCGTTTTCAACTTTGGTATTCCAGCGAAAAGGTTGCTCAGAATCACGGTAATAACCCAAACGATAAGCTTGTTGCTCTGTTAAAGGGCCACTCAACTCCAGCGAGCCTTGCCAATAACTATCATTGCCTGCAGCAAATTCCAGCTGATTTTTACTGCTTCGTTGTGGCTTTTTAGTCACATAGTTAATGAAGCCACCAGGAGCGCTGCTGCCATATAAAGCACCGCTGCTGCCTTTGAGTATCTGCACTTCCTGCACGTTAAACAGCTGAGGCACAGCAAAACCATTAAATGGGTCGCCTCTTACGCCGTCATATAAAATTTCGTCCTGACGGAAACCACGAAAGGTGACACCTGAGTAACTAAAAGCACTGACACCACTCATACTGCGGTATAAATCTGTCACCTGCCGGGCGGCCTGATCGCGGATCAGGGCTTCGGGCAACACCTGAATGCTCTGAGGCACCAGTTCTAAATCTGTATCTGTTCTGGTGCCTACACTGCTTTGAGAAGCCCGGTATAAAGTCTGAGCGCGGCCTTTGACTTCTATCACTTCAAGCTCTTTATCTGATTCTTGGGCATAAGACGGAATAGAATTCAAAGCAGCAATAACAGCAATAGCCAGTAACGAAGGAGATGGTAAGGACAACATAACAGCCTCAAAGCAACAATAAAGGCGCACAGCCTAAACAAGAATGATTCGCAATTCAAGTTAATTCATTGCACTGCGCCTTGTCTGTGCGTTGTTGGCTTTTATCTGTTCCGATCACATAAACTTAGCAGGCACAGACCAGGCCAGTCGCACAGGTACTGCCGCTTCAGAGTCCAGTTCCAGACAAGTTAAAGAGGCTTTTTTCAGCTCGATAAAGGTTTTGTCCAGCCCTAATAATTCATTGATCAGCAAGGCAAGTTCAGGTTCATGCCCTACAAGCAGCACAGCCTCATTGTCCTGTAACTGACTGAATAAATGTTCTTTTACTTCAGTTGCAGCTACAGCTGGCAATAAACAGTGCCATTCTTCAACAGCTGTTTTGACACCAGAATCTTTACGCACTAAAGCAGCGGTTTGCACAGCTTTGGTATGTGGGCTACAAAAAATGCGGTCCGGTATTAAGCCCTGTTTGTGCATAAAATCAGCGACACGGCGAGCCTGTAATCTGCCTTTTTCATTCAGGCAACGATCGGCTTCATCCACCAGTGAGTTTCGTATATCAGCAGTCGCATGACGCATCAGATAGAGTACAGCTTTCATCAATTTCACCTTTAACAGCAGAAAATGATGGCAGCCTATAGCCAAGTCATGACAGTTGTATGACTTAAGTTCTGTTTAACCACGTTCCCTGAACTGCGACAATTTGTCGCATGCTGTTTTGTAGTTAAAGTCTGTAGGATTTCAACTTTATAAAGTTCAGGTATTTAGCTATGTCAAAAGCTATCATTTTTCCTTTTTGTCTGCTCAGTTTCATTTCTGTTTCAGCCCAGGCTGAGGTACAGCACAAAAACGCCAAAGAACAACAAGTTGAAGTCATGGTGGTGACCAGTAACCGGCAACAGCAGCAATTGAAGCTACTGGCAGAATCTGTGGCTGTGTTAAGTGAAGAAGATATTCGTAAAGTGAGTCCTGGCCATCCTGCAGATTTACTGAACAGAGTGGCTGGGGTCCATGTAAATGATTTAGGTGGCGAAGGCCATATGACAGCCATTCGTCAGCCTATCTCCACCAGCGGTGTTTATTTGTTTTTGGAAGATGGCCTGCCAACAAGACCCACAGGTTTTTTTAATCACAATGGCTTGTATGAAATTGATATTCCACAATCTGGCCGTGTTGAGGTCACCAAAGGTCCTGGCTCAGCTTTATACGGCAGTGATGCCATAGGCGGTATTTTTAATATTCTGACTAAAGCAACACCAGTTAGCAGAGAAACTGAACTTAGCCTGGAAAGTGGCAGTGATGGCTGGACCAGGGGGTTAATTGCAGTTGGAGCACCAGTCACAGAGCAGAGTGCTGCACGCTGGGATTTAAACTGGACCAAAAGTGACGGTTTTCGTGAAAACGCTGGCTATGACCGCCTATCCAGCAGTCTGCGACTGGATCAGGACTGGAGTACAGCCACTAAAATCAAGTATCTGGCCAGCTTTGGCAAAATTGATCAAAGTGGGGTTTCAGCTTTAAATGAACAAGATTATCTGCAGCGCCCCCAAACAAATTATTACACTGGTGATATCGCCTTTCGGGACGTACAGGCATTGCGTTTATCCGCTGAAATCCGCCATCAATGGTCGGATCAATCCGAGCTAATGTTGTTACCTTTTTACCGCGACAACAAATCCAGCCTGATGCCAAGCTGGATGCTGAGTTACGACCCTGTCACAAGTCAGACTGAGTTTTACTCCATGGGATTACTGGCACAATGGTCCAGTCAATTGAATAAACACCTGCAATGGATCAGCGGTCTGGACTATGACTACAGCCCTGCCCGATACAGCGAATGGCAAATTACAGTGCAGCGCCAGAATGGCATTTACACAGCTTATGAAAAAACAGGCCGCCTGCATTATGACTTTGACGCCGATCAAAGCTCTGTTTCGCCCTATAGCCAACTGCAATGGCAAGCTACAGCAGCCTTGAGTGTGACGGCTGGCGTGCGTTATGACTATTTCAAGGTAGATTACCGCGATTTGTTACCAGCATCAGTGCCTGAAACTATAGGCCGCAGCAACTGGCTCAGGCCTGATCATACAAAGTTGAGCTATGAAGCCCTGAGCCCAAAATTAGGTGCCTTGTACCAGCTCAGTGCCCGGCAGCAGCTTTACTTTAACCACAGGCATGCGTTCCGGGTTCCTTCTGTGGGCCAGGTCTTCAGACCGGGATCCACGACAAACAGTACAGACTTAGAGCCGGTGAAAGCACGCAATTCAGAGCTGGGCTGGCGTTTA
Source organism: Gammaproteobacteria bacterium (assembly GCA_018825965.1). Taxonomy (GTDB): domain Bacteria; phylum Pseudomonadota; class Gammaproteobacteria; order Enterobacterales; family Alteromonadaceae; genus Pararheinheimera. The sequence goes on along the minus strand of JAHKAA010000009.1, from coordinate 67,597 downwards.
CAGGGGCAAAACTACAGTCTGGATTTAGCTTATTATCAGTTGGATATCAAAGATGATGTGGTCAGCTATATCGACAGCAACGAACGCAAAGTCACCAATGCGGGTCATACCCGTCACAAAGGCATTGAAGCCGCCTTAGTCTGGGCTTTGACAGAAGAATGGAAACTGGGCAGTGGTTTTACCATCACGGATCAGAAGTACCTCGATTTCCAATACCTGTATTCCTGTTTTCCACCTGCTTGTGCAGCGCCAGTGACCGAAACCCGTAACTTCAGTGGTTTTGATGTGGGCAAAGCACCAGAGCAACTGGCCAATGCCAATCTGAGTTACAACCCGGCTTATTTGCAGCAGCTGCAACTGGAGCTGGAATGGCAAAAAGTTGGGGCCTACTTCACTGATGAAACCAATACCCATAGTTACCAGGGCCACCAACTCTGGCATCTGCGGGCAAATTATCAATACAACCAGGCTCTGCGCCTGTACGCCAGACTGATGAACCTGAGCGATAAAGTGTACTCCACCTATACCAGCAATCAGGTGGGTTCCAGTGCCATTGAATACAGACCAGGTATGCCACGCAGCCTGTTTGTTGGCATGAATCTAAGTTTCTAAGGACCATTGAGGATAACGAATGCAAAACAGAAACCTGATGCGCTGGCACAAAAGACTGATTTGGTTGGGTGGCCTGACCTTACTCAGTTTTGCGGTGTCGGGATTTTTACATCCTTTAATGAGCTGGACAGGGCCAACAGCGGCCACAATGCAACCTCCTGCTATGCAACTGAGCCCGCAGCAGTTGCAACAAGCCCAGCAACAGCTGCAGCAACGTCAGGGTGAAGCCCATGCACTGGTAAAACTGCTGCCTTATCAGAATGAGATCTGGATCCAGCTAAGTAGCGATAAATCAGAACCCCGGCAATATCAGAGTTTGGCGGGGCACGCTATTTCTGCAGAAGCAGATCAGCAAATGGCAGTCTGGCTTGCAAGCTGGTATACCGGGATTGCGGAAACAGAGCTGAAGTCAGTGCAGTTTCAAACCACTTTTGACCATAGCTACCCAGAGGTCAACCGGCTTTTACCTGTGTATAAAGTTCAGTTGGGGGATCTGACCGCCTACATTCATACAGAAAGCCAAAGCCTGGCCTCGCTGAGCAACAGCTACAAAGACAGTCTGCAACTGGTATTCCGTACTTTACATAGCTGGAACTGGTTGAAAGCAGTGCCAGAACTCAGGTTAGCTTTAATGAGCCTGTTGCTGGTTTCTGTGCTGGTGTTATTGTTCACCGGCAGCTATTTGCTCTGGTCATTGCCATCAAAAATAAAACGCCGGGGCCTGCGGCTTTGGCACTACAGATTAGCCTGGATAGTCTTTATCCCTGTGGCCTGCTATGCCATCACAGGTTTTTATCATCTGCTGCATAACAGCCAAAAAGATCAGCTGATAGGTTTGGCGTTACCCGCCCCTGCCCTGTTGCCGGATTTCAGCACCGCAACTCAACACTGGCCAGAACTGAATCAAAACACCAGTGTACGTCAACTCACTCTGGTGCAGGGCCCGGAGCAAGCTTGGTATTGGCGTATGGCCATCACCACTGCAGAACTTAGTACTAAGCGGGAGCAACGTTTTCAGGGGCAAGCCACAGAGCAACAGGTGATTTACCTGCCGCTGCAACCCGAAAAAACCAGACAGAAGCTGGATGACAGCAACTACGCAGAATTTCTGGCCAGTTTTTATTCACCAGACTGGCAAGCAGAGACACTGCAGCAAGTCAGGCATTTTGGTATGAATTACGATTTCCGCAATAAGAGGTTACCTGTCTGGCAATTGCAAACTGCTCAGGGTGACTTGCTGTTTGTGGATACCTCAACAGGGCAAAGGATAGAGCAATTACGCCAGAGCGATCAGTTGGAAAGAACCAGTTTTTCCTTGCTGCACAAATGGAATCTGCTGATGCCGCTGACAGGTCGTTTTTATCGCGACCTTCTGGTGGAATTAATGATGCTGCTGATAGTGGTATTGGCTGCGGCTGGTTTTGTGATGCGATACAAAACCAGTCGCTGAGCAAGCTAAGGGCAAGGAGGTGCGACCTTTTGCCACATTGCACAAAGTGCCAGAGCAGACCAGAATGACTTTGACTTCCATCAGATGACAAGGTGTTCCCACTCCTATAATCTGGATTGTAAGTTTTTTGCAACGGCTGCCTGGCAGCCGCTTTTTTTGAGACGCCATGAACAGCATTTTTTCCCGCGCCGAATTCACTACAGATCATCCACTAAAGCAACTGCAGCGTTTTCGTTGGGTACTTATCAGCTTAGAGCTGCTGGCCAGCCTGACCGCTTATCTGCTGCATTACCCTATCCATAGCTGGAGCCTGCTGTCTTTTGTCTTAGCTGTGCATGTATTTACCAATATCAGCCTGAAACTCTGGCGTGGTGAGAAAAACTCAGAGCAAGGTTTTATCGCCATCAGCATTTTTATTGATCTCTTTATGATCACCGCTTTATTGGCGATGACAGGAGGCGCAAGCAATGGTTTTGTCGCCATTTTATTGCTGCCTGTTGCTGTGACTGCTGTGTTGTTTTCTGCTGGCCCCAGTTATCTGATGGCGGCTTTAGCTATTGGCTGTTACAGCCTGCTGTTACAAATTCCGCTGGCGGGCGGGCATTCAGCGCACCAGCATGCAGCTCAAACAAATGCAGAACCTTTTAGCCAGCATATCAGCCAAATGTGGTGGGCTTTTAGTTTCAGTGCCTTTATTGTCAGCTGGTTTATCAGCGCACAAACTCAACGCATTCGTACTACTTCAGCCCAACTAAATAAGCTGCAACAAAAACAACTGCAGCATGAGCAAGTACTGGCTGTGGCGACTTATGCCGCCAATGCGGCTCATGATTTAGCCACACCACTGCAAAATCTGGTGCTGCTGACTGACGAGCTGACAGAGCAACAACAAGACCCGGCCTTAGCAGCCGATCTGCGTCAGCAATTACAACGTTGCCAGCAGATAGTGCAGCAACTTCGCAGCAATGCTCAGCAACTGCAAAAAGGTGAACTGCAGTCCCAGCCTTTGTATGACGCTATAGAGCACAGTATTCAGCTTTGGCTGGTCAGCCGACCTGAGATCAGCATGCAGCAACACTTCAGCCGCGATCAGTCCACTTTGAGCATAAGCGACAGTATCAGCCTGGCAGCGGCGTTATTTAATATTCTGGACAATGCAGCCGATGCCAGCCTGCAAAACAAAAAACCAAAGTTAAGTTTGACTATGCTGCAACACAACAGCCAGCTTGAACTACAAATCCGGGATTATGGCCCTGGTTTACCCGACTCTGTTCTGGCGCAGCTGGGCAAAAGACCACAACAAAGTGAACAAGGCTTAGGCTTGGGTCAGTTTCTGGCAAATGTGTCGATTGACAGCTTAGGCGGCAAAGTGGAGCGTGAAAATTGTGCTGACCTGGGCGTATTAACCCGTATTATTTTTAGCGGAAAACAGCCATGAAACTGGTATTACTGGACGATGATGTGACCTTAACCCGCACATTAAGTCGCAGGCTGGAAAGCTTGGGTCATCAGGTGCAAAGCTACAACCAAGCGGTAAGCCCTGATGAACTGGTCGCAGAACAGGCCGATTGTTACCTGCTGGATTTACGTTTTGGTGCTGTTTCAGGCCTGGATTATGTATTGCCATTACGACAACAACTGCCGTTATGTCGCATCGTATTACTGACCGGTTACGCCAGCATAGCCACAGCAGTGCAGGCGGTAAAAGCAGGTGCCGATGACTACCTGACCAAACCTGTAGATTTTGCCACTTTAACTCAGGCTTTAAGTGGTAACGTCAGCCCAACTGCGCCAAATGAGGCCGATGTTTTATCCACAGATCAGCTGGAATGGGAGCATATTCAACGGGTTCTGGAACAACATCAGGGCAATATATCCCAGACAGCTAAAGCTCTGGCTATGCACAGGCGCACCTTGCAACGCAAACTACAAAAACACAGGCCCTGAATTCGCTTTACTTTTTCTTGTCAGCGGCTACAATACGCGCCGCTCTTTTGACTGTTCTTTATACAATAAGGTAATCGTTATGCATCCGATGTTAAACATCGCAATTCGTGCTGCCCGTAGCGCAGGTAATGTCATCGCTAAAGCTTGTGGTCAGATGGACTTAGTTCAGACGACTCAGAAAGGCACCAATGACTTTGTGACCAACATCGATAAAGAAGCAGAACAAGCCATAGTGCATGTTTTACGTAAGTCATTCCCGGATCACGATATTATCGGTGAAGAGAACGGCGAATATGGCAACAACAATAGCGATTACCAGTGGATCATCGACCCGCTTGATGGCACCACCAACTTTATCAAAGGCATTCCTCACTTTGCTGTATCCATAGCTCTGCGTCATCAGGGCAGACTGGATCAGGCCGTGGTTTTTGACCCATTACGTGGTGAAGTATTCACAGCATCCCGTGGTGCAGGCGCTCAGTTAAATGGCCGTCGTATCCGTACTACCAATTTACCTGAATTGAGCGGCGCTATTCTGGCCACAGGTTTCCCGTTTAAACATAAACACCATTTAGAAGCTTACACTGAGACTTTTAAAACTCTGATGACTCAGGCAGCAGACGTACGTCGCACTGGTTCAGCAGCGTTGGATTTATGTTATGTCGCAGCAGGTCGTTTTGATGGTTTCTGGGAAATTGGTTTAAAGCCGTGGGATTTTGCTGCAGGCGAGCTGATTTTACGTGAAGCCGGTGGCTTAATCAGTGACTTCGCTGGTGGCAACAACTACCTGCGCAGCGGCAACATAGTTGCAGGCAGTCCAAAAGTATTAGGTGCCATGTTAAAAGGCATGCGCCCCCATTTGACTGAATCTTTACTGAAATAATACGCTGCGGGACGGTTTTATGCCGTCCCGCTTATTTCTGCTCACCGTCAGACTTGTGGCTTAGTCAAAGGCAAACCTGCATTGATCCAGGCTGTATAACCACCAGCCAGACTCCGGACATCCTGATAACCCATTTTCTGCAACATATCGCCCGCTAAAGCTGAACGAAAACCACCACCACAATACAAAATCAGCGTTTGCTGTTTATCCTGCACTGCTTTTTCCACATCCCGCTCAATCACACCTTTACCCAAATGAATAGCAGCAGGCAAATGCCCGGCCAGCCACTCTAAATCTTCCCGCACATCGACCAGCACATAAGGGGTTGGAAACTGCTGTAAATCAGCAATAGTCAGCTCTTTAACCCTGCTTTTGGCATCGTCGACTACAGCCAGAAAACCTGGGGAATGTTGTTTGGACATGAAAACCTTCTTGTAATTACATTTAGCCACTGTTTTTAATCAATGGCAGCGCAAGTTAAATCAATATAAAACGAAGCTACCTCTTTTCTCCCTTAGCCGCAAGCCGTTCAAAAATGGGTGGCCAAGGTTTTAAGACGAGGAGTGTTTGAGAGAGGAGCGTTAGCGACGAACGAGTTGCACAACAGCCTTTTATGAATTACATCCATGTAATTCAACCTTCGGTCCAGCTTTCAGCTGTTGAAAAGTACTCCTGTACTTTTCTGCTTTGTGCCACTTTCTTTTGGCGACGCAAAAGAAAGTGGCTCGCCAACGGCGAAAGCGTTTTAATTCAGTAGCAAACTGCCACCAAATCAGAACTACAAAATTCTAATCCACACCAACTGACATGGCTCCACACTGGCTTTCATCTGCAACTCCCCTACCTCATCCGTGCATAACAAGCTTTGCCCTGCATCCAATTGATAACTCTGCTCTTTGAAACTCAGCTGCAGCTGGCCAGAAGCCAAATACACTAATGATTCTTGCGCCAACACCAAAGACAAAGGTTCGGCCACAGGCAATACCTGCAAACTGGCTTTTACATCAGCGCGCCTGGTCATCAGATTAAAATCCCGCACTGGCCCTGCTATTAAAGTGCAGTCAATGGCGGTTTCGCCGGCAAAAGCAAAAGGCAGCAAGGCTTTATCCAACACTATGGGCGGCTCTTCAGCGCCATGCAGACAAAAGCCTTTACCTTGCAGCAGCATAATAATGCGGTCGGTTTGTTCAAAGCGGGAAAAAGCACCGTCGCTGGCGACTTCGGCTATGGAAACACGCCAGCGCATGCCGATATCGTCGTCAGAGCGGGCGAGCTGATGCGTAATGCCACCGCCATTTTTCCAGGCTTGGGTTTGCCATTGGCTGGGGGAGATAAGTTGGAGCGCCATAGGAAGAACTTAAAAGCTATGTAAAGTGGCTTATCTTAGGCGTACTGCAGCCATGACAAAAGAGCCTGGCCAGAAATAAAAAACGCCCCTTTGCAGCGAGGCGTAAATATAGGGGCGACCTTTATGGTCACCCGCAAAGCAGCAACATAAATTCCAGACACCAACGCCTGTTATTTCAAACTGATGGACGGGCGGGTTGTAGGGCCGCGGCTTGTCCCGGCCCTTCTATGGACACCTCGGTATCATTAGACGGGCGGGTGCAAGACCCGCCTCTACAGTTTTTCGGGTAAATTAACAACAGGCGCTAATGCAATCCCTGCCCTCTGCCTTAGCCCGATACAAAGCCGTATCTGCTGCACATAACATAGCAAAGGGAGTGCGGAACTGGCCGTTGATTTCACTGGCAAAACCCTGACTGACGCTGACAGATACATCTGCTGGCAAACCTTGTTCGCAGAAACTTAACTGACGTACATAATGCTGCACTCTTAAGGCTACGGCTTTGGCCATAGCTTCGTCGTGGTAAGGCAGAATAAGCGCAAACTCTTCACCGCCATAACGGGCCGCTAACCCCTGGCCAGGGGGAAGAGCCAATGAAATTGCAGCTGCAATACGACGTAAACATTCATCACCCTGAATATGGCCGTATTGGTCATTAAACTGTTTAAAGTGATCTACGTCGACAATCAGCACACTGACGGGGTTTTGCTTGCGGCTACATTCATCCCAGTACTGCTGCAGCATTGCTTCAAAATGACGACGATTGGCCAAAGCAGTTAAAGGGTCAGTAGAAGCCAGCGTATGCAATTTGTAACATTCGGCTTTGTAAGAGGATAAATCACGTATCACTATCACCAGCAATGGATCATCTGAAGGCAAATAAGACAAAGACAGCTCAATATCTTTGAAATCACCATTGGCACAAATAATGGCCATTTCAGCCGGATTCTGCTGCTGCGACAACAAACCACGACGCCCCATATCCACCAGACTGTGATAATGCGGCTGATAACGTTTAACTAAAAAGTCCGGCCAGCAATGACCACGTAATGCACCTTGGGTATGGCCCAAAAACTGTGCTGCTTTGCTATTGATGCAAACAATACTGCCACTGGAGTTCACCACTAAAACAGCTTCAGACAAATACTCAATCAAAGCAGGTAAAGTTTCAAGATGGGGCACCGCATAACCACCAGCACCAGAAAAATCGATCCGGCTTATATCGTTGCGGTTATAAAGCGAAGGGTTCAGCTCAGTTGGGCTGCCATTCGCTTCACTTACTGGTGCAGAGGTTAAATATAATCTTTTACGTTGTGTTGAACCTGTCATCGATCTGTGCTCCATAAGCCCTTGTACCGACGCAATTACTGCGTTTACTGAGCTTGACTTTAGAACTTATGGAAAAAACAAACCTTCCGGCAACCTTCTGATTTAAGATATTGAATTTAAAAGGATAAATATTTTCATTCTGCACATAAACTGCACACAGAGCTTGCTGACAAAATTCAAATCTCAAGAAAAAAAGACCCGGCAGGGTCTTTTTAGGAGGATGTAACAGCATCCACACTACTTTATGCCAGCAGTATGCTGTATCACTTCGTATCAGCTGCATAAGCCAGTTAACGCTGGCCGAATAATGTACTGTGACTAAAGCGCTTAAGCTTGTGGTTTTTCTTTATTAATGACTTGAGGATCCGGGCTTAATAGTAATAAAGAATTTATTGTGTCTTTAAAAATCAGTTGAAAGCCAGTTGAACCCGATACGTTGTTTTCATCCAGCAGAACCAATTGCTGCCCATCGGCACTTACGTTCATCGCATCAATAATGCCATCAAACGGAGTTGCAAAACCGGCACCGACAAAAGAAAAACCAGCGGAATTAACTAATTGATAAGTAATAAACTGACCGCGGTGAACTACAACGTTACCTGTTGAAGGCGAGCCGTCTTCCTTTGTATAAGTAAAATGTGGAACCTTATTTTCATCTAAAGTAATAGTAACATTAATGGTAGGGCCTTGAACCAACTGTGTATTAGCAGTCATAAATGTATCCTTATAGTGAATAAACGAATAATTACAGGTAGAAATTTTATAGTTGTATTGCCGATATTTTCAGTAGTTGCTGCAGCTCTGGCTGCTGTTCCAGTTCGCCTAAACAACGAAGCGCTTTCGCAAAAGGCTGCAGCAGCTGTGGTTTTTTATCGCGCTGTAGTGGTTCCAATAAGCCTTTGGCTCTGTGGCAAGCCTCCAGGCTTTGAGCATGCAGCCCGCTATGCTGTAATTGCACCGCATGCAATAACTCCAGTTCAGCGTTATTTACAACTAATTTTGAAGTATCGGACTGAAGTTGTGTCAGTTCCTTGATATAAGCAAATGCTTGTGACAATAACACATCACTTTGTGGCCACTGCTTGCGAAGTTGATAATACATTACAGATTCTTTAAACCAATAAACAATGATGACGGCCTTACTGCGACTATCCAGAGCTTCATGGTCAATTTGTTGTTTTATTGAATCCGGCGTATAGGTAATTCTGCCGTCGTGCAGCAACGAATTTATCCGCATCAATTGTGGTTTTAAATAAAACAAATCATTACGCCACTGCTGATTTGCTGGGTCCTGCGCTAACATCTGAATCAGCAGTTGATGTGCCTGATAGGCTTGGTTAAACGCCTGCCGGGTCAGACCCTGGCTGTCATACACCAAAGCTAAAATCCTATAGCTGCTAAACACTTTCTCGATCTCATAAGCATCGACTCTATTCTCTACACTGCGCTGTTCAAACTCAGCCTGAATTTGCTTGTGAATAGTAATGGCCTGCTGCACATCGCCTTCGCTTAACGCCGCACCTGCCAGCCATGAGCGGGTATCGGCAATATCGGCCAGTAAAGCTGTATTGCCGGGCTGTGTTTTTTGCGCCAGCAGTTTTAGCGTTAAAGACTCCTGAAAAAAAGCCGTAGCTTGCTCAAACTCTTGCAAATTCATCGCCAAAGAGCCTAAAGAATTAGTAGCGTAAGATAACTCCATTAAGGCATCTACACTGTCGGGTGCTATTTTGTACATAGCCTGGCTATAACTGTAATACAGCTCAAATTCTGGTTTTACAGCCAGCCAGTTTTTGGCATCGTACTGAATTTGACCTAACCAAAAGGCATTGGCGCCTAAGGTTTTGAGTAGCTCTAAATTATCCGGCTGTTCAGCAAGTACAGGTGCCAGTTTGTCTCTGGCTGCAAATAATGCGGTTTTAGCTTCATCAATTTTGTCGCGTGAATAAGCTACTTCGCCCATAGCTTCCAGCGTTTGGCCATGCTGCAAACGGGCCTGAGTGCTTAAATACTGATCCTTGTCGGCATTGGAAAAATCGCTGAAATACTCCAGCGCTTTATTACTAATACCATCCAATAAATCCATCCGGCCTATGCTGCGTAACTTATCGGCAAAATCACCCACCATAAAACCTAATAAACTTTCGGCCGCTAAACGTTTTTGCTGAGCCAGTTTTTCTGCTTCAAAACTTCTGAAGCTCATTAGCACTGCGGTAAAAGTCAGCACACAGAGCAAAGCAAAGGTGAAGCGCCTGCTGGTGCGTACTAATTTGGATCTTTGGCCTGAGGCCAAAATAAAAGCTTGTTCGTTGGCATCCAAGGTAAAAAAGCCATTTTTCGCCAACTGCTGAGCTTCGGCTAAAGGTTTGCCGTCGGCCAATAAATAAGCGCTGTGTTTATCTTCCGCCAGCCAGCGTTTGGTTAAATGCTGCAAGCGGCTTTTTACACTTAAACTTTGATGGTGTTCTGCTATCCAGGCGGTCGCTCTTGGCCAGCGTCTTAACAAAGCTTCGTGCGCTATGCTAAAACAAGGCACAGCATTGTGCAGGTGGGAGACAAATAAGCGATGCTCCACCATAGCTTGCACCAAAGCGCGTTCAGCGTCATTGTGTAATTGTTGCCAGAGTGCTGTGCGGCTGGTGATGGACTGTTCGTCTTCACGTAACGTCACCAGTAAAGAGAGCACCCTGGGTAAGCTGTCTTTTTCTGCTGTGCTTAACTGCGCTATAGCCTGCTCAGCATTTTTACCTATAGCACCTTCAATACCGCCTAAGTTTTTATACACAGAAAACAGCAACTGATTGCTGTCGCTGCGCTGTAAATACAATTCCTGCAAAGTGTATTGCAGCATAGGTAAAGCATCGGGGTTACTGGCCGCTTCGCTGCATAACAGCTCATCCAGCGGTACTGCTGTGTTTGGGTCTAAATCCCAGCTTAAATTGGCGGCTATGGCAGGTAGGCGGATCATTTGCAGCAGTTCTGCTCTACCTGGCGGTGCTAAGTCAAAATGCGCGCCACGGGCTTTGCCTGCCATCAAACTGGGGTAAGTAACCAATAAAGGATAAAATTCGTTACGACAGGCACTTAATACCAGGACTAAACCTGAAGTAGCCAGTTGTTCCATCCGGTCGATAAACAGCAGCCGTTCGTCTTCACTAAACAGCGGCGAAGATAACAGCACTTCAAGCCGGTCGATAAAAATAGCAAAACGGGATTTGGTTTCCTGTTGGTTGTGCAGGGCTTTTTTACAGCTTTGCAGCACCCAGTCCATCTGATGTTGTAATTTGTCTGCGAGCTGTTCAGCACTGCAGCCGTCAAATACAGGTTGGTCCGCTACTTCCCAATCCAGCAAAGCACTGGCGAGTTGAATCAATAATTGGCCTGGTGTCAGATCGGCTAAATCCAGGCTGCTGTACGACTCTACTTTAACGCCATGGTAGCCGCTATTTTGCATCAGATTTGGCATAACACCAGCATTAATTAACGAGGACTTACCGCTGCCGCTTGGGCCTAAGACTAAACAAAAAGCTCTGCCGTACTGCACTTGCTGCGCTATACGTTCCAGCAAGGTTTCAATTTGGCTGCCACGGCCAAAAAACACTGTGGCATAACGGGCGTCGTAAGCCTGCAAGCCAGGAAAAGGCGAACCGCCCTGCCAGCTTTGTGGTGTCGCACTTTGTTCCTGCCCCAGCGGAAAAGTCACCTGAGCCAAGGTGCGGTAACCGCGTTTACGTATGGTTTCAATATAAGAAGGGGAGGTAGCGCTATCGCCAAGGGCTTTGCGAATTTGCGTGATAATTTTATGCAGTGGGTTATCGCCCACTTCAGTCTGAGGCCAGCAGGCGCTGACAATCTCGTCACTACTCTGTACTTCTCCGGCCTTTTGACACAGTAAAACCAGCACATCCATAGCTTTAGGTTCAAGCTGGATCAGCTGTTTGCCAAGCCTCAGCGTATTGGCACTGGGGTCCACCTGCCACTCGCCAAAAAAGAAAGTACCGATCATAACCACAACCTTAAGTTAACTATATGTTTAATATATAGTTGTGGGGGGCATTATGAAAGCATTGATTTTTACCCGCTCGGCAGAGCGCCCAAAGCGGGCGACCATAAAGGTCGCCCCTACGATGCCTCTGGTCATAGTCAAAATACCGTAGGGGCCGGGTTTATCCCCGCCCGTCTTGAATTACAGGCAACAAAAAATCGTCTGGAACGATTTTTCACTCACATCGTCCATGATGTTCGCCTACGGCAGCTAAAGCTGTGAAAAACAGCTGTCCTGCTGTTTTTTAACAGCGGAGCAACGATGGCCCGGATGAACGCCAGTGGCTCTGACCGCTGGCCGGAACATTTTGCAGCCCATAAAAAAATCGTCTGGAACAATTTTTCACTCACATCGTCCATGATGTTCGCCTACGGCAGCTAAAGCTGTGAAAAACAGCTGTCCTGCTGTTTTTTAACAGCTTTAGCTGGCCCGAAGGGCATTTTGCAGGACAGCAAAATGTAAAAAAGGCACCCAAGGTGCCTTTTTTGACTGATGCCTGAAATTACTTGGCGCCCAGTACTGCGAAACGTTTTTTGAAGCGGTCAACACGGCCGCCTACGTCTAATACTTTCTGCTTACCTGTATAGAATGGGTGGCAAGCTGAGCAAACGTCCAGGTGGATGTCTTTGCACAGTGCAGAGTGAGTTTTGAAAGCATTACCGCAAGTACAAGTTGCAGTGATTTCTTTGTATTCCGGGTGGATACCTGGTTTCATGGGTTACCTCGTTAGGCCGTATCGCTATCTGATCAACTGTTGTCAGACACCATACGTAATTTCAGTTAAATTAGGGCGCGTAGTTTAATTGCTAAGGCTCAAAGTTTCAACAAATTGACCAATTTATTTTTAATGGCTTTGTCTATGCCAGCGCTTTACACTAATTACTTGATAAAACAGGTGGATTTTGGCTGTGATAGTGATTCGGGTAGCATTGCCCATTCCTCTTCGGGTGCATTTTGATTACCTTTGTGACAAAGAGGTAAGCCTGGGTTGTCGTGTTTTAGTGCCTTTTGGCAAACGCGAGCTGATAGGTATTGTCTGGCAACTGAACCCCAGCGACAGCTACGACGCGGCCCAACTGAAAGCTGTGACCCAGGTATTGGATCAAACTCCGGTATTAGCTGCCCCTATTCGCCAGTTATTAAGTTTTGCCGCAGATTACTACCATCATCCTTTGGGCGATGTTTTGACCAGTGCCCTGCCCGCTTTATTACGCGACGGTAAAAATGCCGATCCAGTCAAAGGCCATAGTTATAGCCTGACTGAAGCAGGCCAGCATTTAACTGCTGAGCAGTTTAAAGCAGCGAAAAAACGACTGGCTTTGTGGCAACAGCTGCAACAGCCTCAAACTGAAAGCCAGTTGCTGGAACATTTTCAGCGCAAAGAGCTACAGTATTTTGTTGAACAAGGCTGGGCTCAAGTAACACCAGTTTTGTATGGCCCTTATCAGACAGCTGATGAACAACAAAAATCTTTGCCTTTAAATCCTGCACAGGCTTTGGCTGTGACAGCTGTACAACAAGCTTTAGGCAGTTTTAGCTGTTTTTTACTGGAAGGGGTGACAGGTTCGGGCAAAACCGAAGTCTATTTGCAAGCCATCAGCCCTGTGGTGAAAAAAGGCGCGCAGGTGCTGGTATTAGTGCCGGAAATTGGTTTAACACCACAAACTTTAGCCCGATTTGAACAACGTTTTGGCGTACCTGTTGGCGTCTGGCATTCCAATATGACAGACCTGGAGCGTTTTACTGTGTGGCAACGCTGCCAGACCGGTGATTTAGCTATAGTGATAGGCACCAGATCAGCCTTGTTTTTACCTTTCTTTAAGCTTGATTTATTGATCATCGATGAAGAACACGACAACTCCTTTAAACAGCAGGACGGTTTTCGCTATCACGCCCGTGATTTAGCCATTAAACGCGCCTCTATTCAGGCTTGCCCTATTTTATTAGGCTCAGCCACACCCAGCTTAGAAAGCCTGGCCAATGTGCAGCAAGGCCGCTTTGCTCATCTGGAATTACCAGACCGTGCCGCTGGCCAGTTGATGCCAACTGTGGAGCTGGTGGATTTAAAACAACAGCAAATGTTACATGGCATGGCCGGTTTAACCCGTCAGCGTATCGAACAACATTTAAAACTCGGTCAGCAAGTGCTGCTGTTTTTAAATCGCCGTGGTTTTGCGCCAGCTTTGATATGTCATGAATGTGGCTGGATGACCGAATGCCACAGATGCAGTGCTTTTACTACTTTTCATAAACAAAGCCGCCAGTTGGTGTGCCACCATTGTGGAGCGACCAAAGGGGTGCCGCATCAATGTGGGGGTTGTGGCAGTACTCAATTAGCACCTGTAGGCCAGGGCACTGAACAGTTAGAAGAACAGCTGCAACAACTTTTCCCAACTCATACAGTCACCCGGTTGGACAGAGACAGCATCAGACGCAAAGGCAGTTTACAGAAGGCTTTGGAGCAGATACTACAGGGCGAGCCTCAGCTTATTTTAGGCACCCAGATGCTGGCCAAAGGCCATCATTTCCCCAATGTGGGTTTAGTGGTGATTATTGATGTCGACTCTGCTTTATACAGCAACGATTTCAGAGCTCCGGAGCAGTTGGCCCAACTGTTGACGCAAGTGTCGGGTCGCGCTGGTCGTGGCTCACAACCGGGCAAAGTACTGCTGCAAACTCATTACCCTGGCCACGCCTTATTGCAGGATGTCATTCAAAATGGTTACGCCTCTTTTGCCCGCAGTGCACTCAAAGAGCGGCAACAAACTTTTTTACCGCCTTTTATGTTTCTGGCGTTATTCCGTGTAGAAGCCCATCAGTTGGAACTCTGTAAAGAATGGCTGCAAAAAGTAGCGGAACATTATAAAAACTGGCCACAAGTGCAGTTATTGGGGCCACTGGCTTGCCCTATGGAACGTAAGGCAGGCAAATACCGCTGGCAAATTCAGCTTTTTGCCAAAGACAGGAAACAATTACACCAAAGTCTGGACTCTGTGCTGACCGAAATCAGCCGCTGGTCGTTAAGCCGTAAGGTAAAGTGGCAGCTGGATGTAGACCCACAAGACCTGAATTAATCATTTCTTTTTAACAAAACTGCAGTAGAATGCGGACATCAGGCCAGTTGTCCTTAGTTGTGAAGATGCCACAAAAAGATTATGTCAAAGCAGGTCGGGCCGCGCCCAGACCCAGAAAAAACACCAAAACAGTGAAACCTTCCCCCTGGCCATTAGTGATAACGGTCAGTGTTTTAGTTTTGGGTTTTATTTGGTTTTTATACCATTTATCGCAAAAAACTCCGGTAGCAGATCCAGTCACTCCTGTGATCAGCAGCAAAAAAGACGATTTGCCACCTAAGCCTGCGAAAGAGCCTTACCAGTATATTGAAGAGCTGGAAAACAAAGAAATTCAGGTGACAGTGGAAGAACTGGAAGCCAAAGGGCCCTTTTTAATGTTTTGTGGTACTTACCGTGCCAACGAAACGGCTCAGCAAATGAAAGCCAAAGTAGCCTTTGCTGGTTACCCTTCGGAAGTACGACGTATTGAAGGCAAAAACGGCGTATTTTTTCGGGTTACTTTAGGGCCTTACAGCAGCAAACGTCAGGCCGAAAGTGACAGAAGCCGTTTATTACGCCAAAAAGTAGCAGATTGCCGTATAGCCACACTCTGATCCTCCTCTTGGCCCTTTCTGCTCAAAGCAACAGCTTTCAACAGAAAGGGCATTGAAAATCTGCATATCCACCCTTATCTCCCTGGTAATACGTTTTCCTCAGCCAAAAAGGGCTTCTGATGACCACTATAGTTTCTGTACGCCGCAACGGCCATGTTGCCATTGCAGGTGACGGCCAGGTATCGCTTGGCAACACTGTGATGAAGGGCAATGCCCGTAAAGTTCGTCGTTTATATCATGGCAAAGTGCTGGCTGGTTTTGCCGGCGGCACAGCCGACGCTTTTACTTTATTTGAACGTTTTGAAGCCAAGCTCGAGATGCATCAGGGCCATTTAATGCGTGCAGCTGTTGAATTAGCCAAAGACTGGCGCACCGACCGCATGTTACGCAAACTCGAAGCTTTATTAGCTGTAGCCGATGCCAATTGTTCGCTGATCATCACAGGCAACGGTGATGTGATCCAGCCTGAACATGATTTGATTGCCATTGGCAGCGGTGGCCCTTTTGCTCAGGCGGCTGCCACTGCACTTCTGGCCAATACTGAATTAAGCGCCCGCGAAATTGCAGAAAAAAGTTTAACCATAGCTGGTGATATTTGTGTGTATACCAACCATCACCAGACCATTGAAGAATTGTAAGGGTAATTTGAATGTCTGATATGACTCCAAGAGAAATAGTCCACGAGCTGGATCGCCATATTATTGGTCAGGCCAATGCTAAAAGAGCAGTGGCTATAGCCCTGCGTAACAGATGGCGCCGTATGCAGCTGGACCCGGCTTTACGTCAGGAAATCACGCCAAAAAACATTCTGATGATAGGCCCAACTGGTGTAGGTAAAACTGAAATCGCCCGTCGCCTGGCTAAATTAGCCAATGCACCTTTTATTAAAGTAGAAGCCACCAAGTTCACTGAAGTGGGTTATGTAGGTAAAGAAGTGGAAAGCATTATCCGCGATTTAACCGACAGCGCAGTGAAGATGTTCCGTGAGCAGGAAGTGGCGAAAAACAAATTCCGCGCTGAAGAAGCAGCAGAAGAACGTATTCTTGATGCGTTGTTGCCACCGGCCCGTGATGCCTGGGGTAAGGCTGAAAGCAGCGAATCAGACAGCGGCACCCGCCAGACTTTCCGTAAAAAGTTACGTGAGGGCCAGCTGGACGATAAAGAAATTGAAATCGATTTGGCCGCCCCTGTGATGGGTGTGGAAATTATGGCACCACCTGGTATGGAAGAAATGACATCCCAGCTGCAATCTATGTTTCAGAACCTGGGTTCAGACAAGAAAAAAAGCCGTAAGCTGAAAATTAAAGATGCCTTTAAACAGCTGGTGGAAGAAGAAGCCGCCCGTCTGGTCAATCCGGAAGAGCTGAAACTAAAAGCTTTGGAAGCCGTTGAACAAACAGGTATTGTTTTTATTGATGAAATCGACAAAATTTGTAAGCGCGGCGAAACCAGCGGCCCGGATGTGTCGCGTGAAGGGGTGCAACGGGATTTGTTGCCATTAATAGAAGGCTGCACTGTGACCACTAAACATGGCATGGTCAAAACCGACCATATTTTGTTTATTGCCAGTGGTGCCTTTCAGATGGCAAAACCGTCGGATTTAGTGCCAGAGTTACAAGGCCGTTTGCCGATCAGGGTAGAACTGGATGCGTTATCAGCCAATGACTTTGAGCGTATTCTGACCGAACCTAAAGCTTCGCTAACCGAACAAAGTGTGGCTATGCTGGCGACTGAAGGTGTGCAAATACGTTTTGCCGAAGATGGCATTCAGCGTATTGCCAATGCGGCATGGCAGGTCAATGAGCGCACTGAAAATATAGGCGCCCGTCGTTTATACACTGTGATGGAAAAATTACTGGAAGATCTTTCTTTTGATGCTGCCGATCATGATGGTCAACAAATTTTGATCGATGCAGCTTATGTAGATTCGCACCTGGACGCTTTAGTGCAGGACGAAGATTTAAGCCGTTTTATTTTATAACCTGCTAGTTGATTTAAGGTGGATCCTATGACAGCACAGACTTCAGCTTCTTTTACAGCTGCAAAAACCTCTTTGGTGTCTGTGCTGCATTACCATCGTTTAAGCAAAGTTCTGGACGTACAATTTTCAGATGAACAGCGCTTTAGTTTTAGCGCTGAATTTTTACGGGTGTTTTCACCTTCGGCTGAAGTGCGGGGTCATGGCAAGCCTCAACTGGTCAGCCATAAAAAAGACGTAGCCATCCACCAGATTGTGCCTGTTGGTTTGTATGCGGTAAAACTGGTGTTTGACGATGCTCATCAGACGGGCTTGTATAGCTGGGCTTATCTGGCAAAACTGGCGACTGAGCAGGATGAACTCTGGAAAGATTATTTACTACGTTTAAAACAAGCCAACAGTAACCGCGACAGCCAGCTGAGTATTAAACAAGTTTTTTAAGGTTTCACTACCTGTTGATAAGCCTGTTTTAGCTTTTCTACTGTGTTTGGCGCTGTGCTTTTACTGACGGCCAGATAAGCCTGCCGCTCCAACTCCGGGATCATCAGCACCAGTTCCAGTTGCTGCAACGTCAAATCAGTTTTACGAGCCAGTTCAGGCAGCAACACCGGGTTTTCAACAATTAAATCAACCTTGCCATTGGCCAGCAAACTCCAGCTTTGTTCTGCATCTGCAGCCAGCACCAGTTGTTTCTGCTCTACAAAACCCTGGCTGATCAACCAGTCAAAAGTACTGTCCTGCCGCTGCACTGCTATCGTCAGCTGTTTTGCATCCTGCAGAGTTTTAATCCCTGCTTGCTGATTCCCTTTCAGACGGACAAAACCCAGCCTGAAAGAAGCAATAGGCCCGATCCAGTGAAACAAAGCTTCACGTTCCGTGGTTTTGGTGATGGCATAAATCAGCACATTAGGTTGTTGCAAAGCCAGGCTATAAGCTCTGGCCCAGGGGTACATCTGAAACTCAGCCTTGAGCTCTGCCTGAGCCAGAACTTGCCGCACTAACTCAGTGTTAGCACCGCTGACCTGCCCGTTTTCCATCACCTGAAAAACAGGCATAGGCTCAGTAACTGCCAACATAGCAGGTTTTGCGGCGGCTGAACCAGCAGCTGCAGCACAGCATACCAAAGCAAAACACCATAATCCCTTCATGTGTTTTTTATGCCTTAAATTTATCCACAGTTTGATGCAACATACTGGCCTGACTGGCGACTTCTTCACTGATTTGGGCGTTGTGTTTGGAAATATTTAACGAGTCTTCAGAAATATCCCGAATACGCACTACGTTTTTATTCACATCAGCAGCCACTAAACTTTGCTCTTCCACTGCAGTGGCAATTTGGGTGGTCATATCCATAATCTGAGCCACATCGTTGGTGATTTGTCGTAACAACTCTATAGTCGAGCCAGCCTGACTGGCACTTTCTTTGCCCTGAGTCTGGCAATTTTGCATCACAGCCACAATGTTTTTAGTGCGTTGCTGTAAACCTGAAATGATTTTTTCAATCTGGCCTGTTGATTCCTGAGTACGCTGCGCCAGACTACGAACTTCATCTGCCACAACGGCAAAACCCCGGCCTTGTTCGCCAGCACGCGCCGCTTCAATAGCTGCATTGAGCGCCAACAAATTGGTTTGTTCAGCTATACCCCGGATCACATCCAGCACAGAACCTATAGTAGCGCTGTCTTGCTCCAGTTCAGTCAGAACCACTGAAGCTTGCTGCAGTTCACGGGACAAACCATTAATGCGCTGCACCGTTTGCTCAACTTCTTTTAAGCCTGTCATGGCGTTCGCGTTAGTGTCTTGTGCTTTAGACGCTGTGTTTTCGGTATTGACCGCTATTTCATCAACAGTAGCGCCCATTTCCGTCACAGCAGTTGCCACCATATCGCTTTCCATTTGCTGCTGTGCCATGCCTTTGCTGGTTTCTGCCGTGGATTTCGCCAGTTCATGTGTTGCGACATCTAACATTTCCAATGCCTGATTGACGTTACGCACTAAATCCTGCACATCCGCCAGCATATGATTAAAATCTTTGGCTAAAGTGGTCATTTCATCCTGGCCTTCTTCGTCCACCCGTAAACGGAAGTCGTTGTCTTTGCGTACTAAACCTATAGTAGCGCAGACTTTTTGTATCGGCTGCAGAATGCTGTTGCTGGTCATCAGTACCAAAGCAATCACCAGAACCAGTACCAGAACAAAGAGGCTGATAGCCAGAGTTTCACTGGAGGAACTGGCTTTTTGTACTGCAGCTTCAGCTTCTTTTGACATGGAGTCGAGGCTGTCTTCAGTCTGGTGAATAGCAGAGCGCATCTGTCCCATCAGCCCCTGATCATGGGCCAAACCAATTTTTTGTTCCCCCTCCACTAATTGCACAAAAGCCACACCATAAACATCAGCCAGTTGCTGCAGTTGCGACACCAAAGCCGGGTCTGAGATATTTTGCTGAATTTGCTGACGAAAGCTTGCGAGCCCTTTGTTAAAAGCTGTTAAGTACTTCAGATCTTTACGCAGCATAAAGTCTTTTTCATCACGGCGCAGTTGCAATAACTGGGCAGTTAATTGCCAGTCACTGATGTCTTTAAAGGCCTGACCCAAGGCATGTGCTTTTGAACGGAACTCGCCATATAAACCGGATTCAGGGTCTAAACCCACTTCCACCGAAAGTTGCACCAGTTGATTAAACAACTGCTGATAAGTTTGAGTGAACTCACTAAAAGACTTCAAGGCTTTGGTGTCTATGCCTTCGGCAGCAAGACCTTCAGTCAATGTTTTGACTTTATTATTGAGCTCAGTGGAAGATTTATTAAATTTTTGCTGATATTCGATATCAGAGCGTAGTAAAAAGTCCTTTTCGTCACGACGTAATTGCAGTACTGCCAGTTTAAGGTTTTCAACCTCAAGCCGCAACTCTGATAACGAATTAAGCTGGTTGCTTTGAAATAATAACAAGCCCAGCATAATTAACATCGACACAGCGACCGTCACTGCATTCAGCAACAAACGCTGACGTATTGAAAACTGACGTAAAAAGGCCATTTTAGCTACTCCACAAACAAAGGCGGGGCAATCCAACGAACTGAATCGACGAAGGATTAGCCGGAACCTATTAATTATAGAGAAGCAAACTGAGAGAGTGATACTTTAGTGGAATGAAATATGAAATATTTAGTAAAACGTGCAAAATTAATGCAAAATTTGCTGTGCAATCAGGCTGCTGGACACACCCAAAGAAGAACCTGCCAGAATATCCAGCGGAAAGTGCACTCCTAACAGGATACGTGACAAGCCAATCAAACCTGCCCAGCTAAAGGCCAGCCAGGCCCACTCTGGATAAAAACACAACAAAGCACTGGCAACCACAAAAGCTGCGGCTGTATGACCAGAAGGTAAGCTGAATTTATCTGAGGCTTCAATATGGGCTTGCATCATACCCGCCATCAACTGATAAGGGCGCTGACGACGAATCGAGTTTTTCAGTAACAGATACAAAGGGAGTTCGATGGCAAAACTCAAGAGTAGCAGTTCAGTAAAGGCACTGGCATGGGTCAGTTCTAACGCAAACAGCAGCGTAACTAATAACAGGTATAAAGGACCGTCGCCGGTTTTAGAGCACCAGAAACTAAACTGATAGAGACGTTTTCGTTCACTTTTACTAAAAAGCGCAAGAAAACAGCGCTGGTCCCACAAGCCGAGCTTTTGTAACCACATAAGCCACCCGTCGTTTTACCCTGACTCTTGTAGCTTAAAGTGGCTTAGTGACAAAAACATGACAACAAATGGTTAAGACAAGGGACAGCCATTCAACAAAGCCAAAGCTTCAGCTTCAGGCAAAGGTTTAGCCAGTAAGTATCCCTGAATAGCATCACAGGCTAAAGTACGAAGTAACTGCAACTGGGTTTCAGTTTCAACCCCTTCCGCCAGAATACGTTTGCCTAAGCCATGAGCCAGGGTAATCATGGTTTTGACTATCATCATGTCGGAGTCATTAGCGGCCATATCTGTGACAAAGCTACGGTCAATTTTGATTTTGTCGATTGGCATTTTTCGTAAATAACCTAAAGACGAATACCCGGTGCCAAAATCATCAATAGAAACACGGATACCCATTTGCTGTAACTCGTTGATATAGTTAGAGCCTTTTTCCATATCACTCATGGCCGTATTTTCTGTGATCTCAAGCTCCAGTACAGCAGGTGAAACCTGATACTTCAGCAATAACTGTTGAATCCGCCCTTTTAAGCCATCCACCTGAAAATGCACGGGTGACATATTTACAGCTATGGGAATATGAATACCTCGTTTTTTCCATTCAGCTAAAGTACAGACCGCTTTTTCCAGTAACAATAAGTCCAGATCTTTACTTAACCCAACCTGTTCGACCAAAGGTAAAAACTGGCCAGGCATCAGCAGACCTTTTTGCGGATGCTCCCAGCGCACTAAAGCCTCAAAAGCCTCAATTTTTTGCTCACGCAGGTCCCATTGGGGCTGGAAATAAAACACAAATTGATCCTGCTCCAGAGCCAATAGCAAGTCTTTTTCTAAATTCAGCAAACGGGCAGATTCTTCTTCCATGCCTGGCTGATAAAAGGTACAGCGTTGCTGCAGACGCTTACAGTGGTGAAAGGCAATATTAGCTTTCTGCAATATCAGATCCGCTTCCACCGCATGCTGTGGTGCATTGGCTACCCCAATACTGGCCGTTAATTTGATCAGGCCGTTATCTGTGGTAAACGGCTTTTCAATCAGCTGCTCCAGATGCTGTAACGCAAACAGCTTTTGTCGGTCTGTACTGCAATCTTCCAGCACCAACGCAAAAATATCACCACCAGTGCGGGCTATAAGCCGGGGTTTCACTATAGAGGATTCAAAACGCCGGTTTACTTCACGTAAAATACGGTCGCCTTGTTTTAAGCCAACAGACTCATTGACCACTTTAAAGCTATCCAGACCAATCATCAGCAAAGTTAATGGCGTATCTGCCTGCAACAGTAACTCTAACTCCCGCAACAAAGCGTCCCGGTTTAACGCTCCTGTTAAGGGGTCATGACTATCCAGATATTGAGTTTTGGCCGTTAATTCGCGGTTCGTGCTGCGCTCATCTTCCTGTAACCAGATGATCAGCCCTAAGCCCAGGATCACCTGGATCAGCAGCTCCAGATGCTTAAAATACATAGCCACCTGATGGTAATCGACTTCAGCGTTCTGCCAGACTACAGCGCTGGCACTGGTCAAAAACAGCAAACCCCAAGCCAACATCGCACTGGCAACCACTTTGGTGGCAAAAATAAGTTTAGTTAAACTCCATAACCAAAACCCTGCCACACATAAAGCAGCACCAATCAACAATAGCCGCATATAAAGCTGCAGATAGACCAGCCACTCCTGGGCCTGAGGGAAAACCAGAAAGGGGACTACAGATAAAAATGAAATTCCTGTCACCAGCAACAACAGCTGATTCACAGCTCTTGCGGCCAGTCGTTGTTGTTTTACCGCCTCAAAAACTCCCACCAGGATCCAAACGGCGAAGCCATAACAAAAACAGATTAATAAAAACTTAACCATCTGCCCCAACCAGACAGCAGCAAATACAGGTCGCCAGAACACATCCACCAGAACAAAAGCTGCGTAGGCAGTAAAACAACAGAAAGCGATAGCCCAGGATTTCAGGTAGTTGCGTTGATAGACTCTGAAAAAATACCAAAGTAAAGCAGAGAGGGTGATTGCAAACCCTATTTGCGTGAGGTGTAACAAGGTACGGGCTAACAGCTCTGAGCTCAAAGGCAGGATCCTGATGAAACAACTTCAATTAAAGTAGCAAAGTCACCTTAACACTGGCAATACAGAGTCACAATCAGGCTGCGGAAGAATAGTAAAAATAGCGAACAGTGATCCAACACAAAGAATCAGGCGAATGAGCGCTGTCAACGACCTTGCAGCTTCAGGTAAGACGGGTATACTGTGTTTTTGATCAAAGACTTAACCTTTGGAGCACTACATGGAATATAACACTTCGGAATTATGTGACCTCTATGCAGACATGATCGATGTGGTTGAGCCCATTTTCGCCAACTACGGTGGCCGCCGTTCTTTTGGTGGCACAATCCAGACGATTAAATGCTTTGAAGACAACGGTTTAATTCGTCAGGCTTTAGCTGAACCTGGCGTCGGTAAAGTGTTATTGGTTGACGGTGGTGGTTCAGCCCGCCGTGCTTTGATTGATGGCGAGTTAGCGTCTCTGGCTGCAACTAACGGCTGGGAAGGCATTGTTTGTTACGGCAGTGTGCGTGATGTTGATACGCTGGAAGATTTTGATATCGGCATTCAGGCAGTCAACGCTATTCCTGTAGGTGCTGATGATCGTGGTTTTGGTGAACACGAAATTCCTGTTAATTTTGGTGGCGTGACTTTTTTACCTGGTGATCATCTGTATGCAGACAATACAGGTATTATTTTGTCACCTGAGCCTTTAGATCTGGAATAACAGATGAGTGATGTTGTTATTCGCTATCAGGCCGCCTCTTTGGCGGCTTTTCAACAACAGCGTGAAGGTGAAAGCCGTTTAGGCCAGACTTTGCGTTATCCGGATCCAGGCTTGCCTTTAGCTGAAGCTTTAACTGCTGCAAAACAGCAAGGCTGTGCTTTTGTGTTATTGGGTGTGCCTGAAGATATAGGGCCACGCGCTAACCTGGGTCAGGGCGGCTCCGAGCTAGGCTGGCAGGCTTTTGTCCGTAAGTTTATTAATTTACAACAAAACGATTTTTTAGACGGCTCACAAATATTAATACTGGGTGAGCTGAACTGTGCCGATTTGCAGCAGCAAAGCCAAAATGCCGATCTGGCGGCTTTGCGAGCCCTCTGTGCAGACATTGATCGACGTTTAGAACCCGTGTTGCTGACCATCTTCAATGCGGGTTTAACGCCCATTGTTATAGGTGGGGGCCATAATAACAGTCTGCCATTATTAGCCGCCTTAGCTAAAAGTGAACAACAAGCCGTCAATTGCATTAACCTCGATCCTCATGCGGATTTTCGTTTACTCGAAGGACGCCACAGCGGTAATGGTTTTAGTTATGCCAAAGCTGCGGGTCATTTAGACGGTTATCTGGTCATGGGTTTGCACGAGTTAAAAAACTCAGCCAGTTCCTTAGCGCAAATTCAATCGGCTGGCGTGGATGTGCTGAGTTATCAGCAGCTTTTTGTGCGGGAACAGGCAGCATGGCCAGAGCTGCTGAAACTCTGGTTAAGTCAACGCAACCCACAGCAGGCCTTTGGTATAGAACTGGATACAGACGCTATTACAGCTATGCCCGTCAGTGCTTACAACAGCTGCGGTGTGTCGGTGCAACAAGCGGAACATTTTGTGTATCTGCTGGCAAGCCAGGCTCAAAGCCGTTATTTACATCTGGCTGAAGCAGCTCCGGCTCAGCATCCGGCAGGTTTAGCCGCAGGTATGAATGATGCAGGCCAGATCTTAACTGCTTTAGTTTGTGCTTTTTTATTTGGCAAAAGCGACTGTCAATAAGTCGCTTTGCTGTAGCTCCACTGCTTTACCCAGTCAGGGAAAGCGTCCAGTGCAAAGGGTTTGGCGTATAAAAAGCCCTGCCCTCTGGCACAACCCATAGCAATGAGTTTTTGCTCCACTTCAGGTTGCTCTATACCTTCGGCTACTACCATAAAATTCATATTTTTTGCCATATCAATAATGGCACCGGTAATAGCGGTATGGGTATCGGAACGGTGCAAATCAAAAATAAAGGAGCAATCCACTTTCACCTGACTGATAGGTAATTCCCGCAAATAGGCCAAAGAGGAGAATCCGGTACCAAAATCGTCCAGTGCCAGCTCTACACCAAGTTGCGCCAGATGCTTGAGCATCCGCATGGCTTTGTCAGGTTCTGCCACTAAAGCACTTTCTTTTAGCTCCAGCACCAGCTGCGAAGGCTTCACCTTATAGCTTTTAAGCAAAAGTTCTAAACTATCCACCAGCTCATCCTGCAATAAATCTTTACTGGAGATATTCACTGCTATTTTGCAATGGATCTCCTGCTGCGCCAGTTCAGCTAAAGTCATCACCGCCTTTTCCAGTACCCACTGAGTCAGCGGATAAATCACGCCCATTTGTTCGGCCAGTTCTAAAAACTCAGCAGGGCCTAACAAGCCACGACGTGGATGATGCCAGCGTACCAAAACTTCGCCAGCCACAACCTGGCGTGAACTTAAGGCAATTTGGGGCTGGATATGCAGTTTCAGTTGCTGCTGACTAATAGCATGCCGCAGCTCGGCCATTAAGCCCAGTTTCTCATTGTTATAACTGATCAGATCCGGATGGAAAACTTGCGAGCTGGTCTGGGTCCATTGCCGGTTTTGCATCGCAAGATGAGCACGGTCAATCAAATCAGATAATAATTCCCCATGTTGTGGATAATGTGCAATACCACTTTTCAGCTGATATTCCACGGCACAGCCATGAATAAGTAAAGCTTCAGGAACCTTATGTTCCAGCCGTCGGGCAATTTGCTCAGCTGCATGTTGACGGGTGCCGGCATCCACCCACAATACAAAATCCACTCCGCCTAAATGAGCCACTTTGCTGCTTTGTTTGCCTTGTTGTTCCAGTACCAGCAGTTCCTGATCCTGCTGCACTGCTGCGTTAATACGCTGCGCTATCTGCAACAACACTAAATTGGCATTCTGATGACCCAGCGCCTGATTCACCCGTTCAAAGTTCTGAATTTTTAATAACAATAACGAGGCTTTCTGATTGGAATGGCTGCGACACCAGAGCTCAAACTGCTGTTGTAATTGCAATTTATTCGGCAAACCACTGGTATCATCATGCAAAGATAAAAAGGACAGGTCCTGGGATTTGGCTTCTTCTTGCGCTGGTTGTTGCTGCGCCAGACGTTTTTTCAGCACCAGCACCCAGCCAGCTAACAGCAGGACCAAAGCAGCTAACAACAGCACACTATAAAACAAAGGCTGGCCAGCCAGACTCTGAGCCAAAGCAGGGCCAGAACTGGTCAGCAGTACAACAGATAAAACAGACCTGAAAGGTAACAACACAGCTAACACTCAAAAGATCAGATAAGATCTTAAGATTACTCTGTTTTCCTGCCTTGTAAAGTTAGCTTAACCCTCGCAGATTGACGTCCCGCCCTGCTTTGACCAGTTGGGTTAAAGTGTTGACCCCAAACTGATAACAGAGTTCTGCCGGCTGGCTGATTTGATAGAGTCCAAAGTCAGCCTGCAGCCCAACAGCTAAAGTACCTCTGTCTGCCATGCCCAAAGCAGCTGCCGCATGACGGGTGACTCCGGCTATCGCCTCTTCCGGTGTAAAACGGAATAAAGTACAGGCCATATTCAGCATCAACAGCAGATTACAAAAAGGTGAAGTGCCTGGGTTTAAGTCGGTAGAAATAGCCATAGGCACCTGATGTTTACGCAACAAGTCAAAAGGTGGCAATTTGGTTTCACGTAAAAAGTAAAAGGCACCAGGCAACAGCACAGCCACAGTACCTGCAGCTTTCATTGCCAGTACGTCTTGCTCTTGTAAATATTCAATATGATCAGCAGATAAACCATTAAATTCGGCTACTAAACTGGCGCCACCTAAATGCGATAACTGCTCAGCATGAGCTTTGACAGGCACACCCAGGGCCTTGGCTTTTTCAAACAATAAACGGCTTTGTTCTACGGAAAAACCTATGCCTTCACAAAATACATCTACAGCATCAACCAAGCCCAACTGATGCAGTTGGGGCAACATTTGCTCCACCACAAGCTGCATATAATCATCAGGACGTCCGGCATAGTCCAAAGGCAAAGCATGAGCACCCAAAAAGGTTTTCTGAATATCTATTGGATGAGTGCGATCCAGCTCTGCTGCTACTTCGAGGATTTTTTGCTCTGTCTCCAGATCCAAACCATAACCTGATTTGATTTCTACTGTGGTTACGCCCTGACTCAAAAGCGCATTCAACCGCTGTTTGGCCAATACAAACAAGTCTTCATGACTGGCGGCACGGGTGGCAGCCACTGTGGATTTAATGCCACCGCCCGCCTCTGCAATTTGCTGATAAGTCGCACCATTTAAACGCATTTCAAATTCATTGGCGCGGCTACCTGCATACACCAGATGAGTATGGCAGTCGATCAAACCCGGCAATAACCATTGGCCCTTACCGTCATACAAAGGAGTAGATAACAAATCCGTTTCCGGCAATTCTGCCTTAGGACCCAACCAGGCAATACGACCCTCTTTCACGGCCAAAGCGCCATTGGGTATGGCACCATAAGGCTCAGCATTATCGGTCATAGTGGCTAAATTGACATTAATCCAAATTGCATCAAAGACTTGCATTTTATCCCCTTCATGGCGTTTGGCCTGATTTTTCAGCGCTGAAATTAATTCTACCCGATCAACTTGTATATACAACCAAATTCAGCTATTTTTCTTAGCATGAAACTCAAGGCGTCAAACCGGTCATGGAAAACAGTTCAGGGCAAAAGAAGTTTGCCACTATCAAAGATTATATTTTGAGTCAGATTGAAACCGCAGCCTGGCCTGAGCATAGTCGTATTCCATCAGAAAACGAGCTGGCTACTCAGTTTTCCGTCAGTCGTATGACGGCTCGCCGTGCTTTGCAGGAACTGACCGAACAAGGCGTTTTGTATCGCACCCAGGGAGTTGGCAGTTTTGTCGCCTCGCCTAAGTCACAATCCTCCTTGCTGGAAATTCGTAATATTGCCGATGAAATTCAGCGCCGTGGTCATTTTCATAAAGCTGAACTGGTGCAACTGACCAGCCTGCCTTGCCCTGGTGTGGTGGCTACAGCTTTAGGTTTAAGCCGCAATGCGCCGGTGTTTTTTTCACTCATAGTACATTATGAAAACCAGCAGCCACTGCAACTGGAAGCCCGTTATGTGAATCCACAGCAGGTGCCGGACTATTTAGCCCAGGATTTTGTCTTACAAACGCCTCATGAATACTTAAGTGCTGTAGCGCCTTTAACAGATGCCGAGCATATAGTGGAAGCTGTATTGCCGGACGATTTAACCCGTCAGCATTTAAAAATACCAGCTTCTGAACCTTGTTTACGCCTGACACGCCGCACCTTCAGCCGGGGTGGCGCAGTCAGTTTTGCTTACCTTACCTCTGCAGGCAGCCGCTACCGTTTAGGCGGCCATTTATCAATTAAACCGAAAACTTAATGAGAGAGTCCCTATGAGTAATCCACGTTTAGACCCAAGCCGTGTGATCCGTGCCGCCCGCGGCAGCGAAATTACTGCCAAAAGCTGGCAGACCGAAGCCGCCAAACGTATGTTGATGAATAACCTCGACCCTGAAGTGGCCGAGCACCCAACCTCTTTAGTGGTATACGGCGGCATAGGCCGTGCAGCCCGCGATTGGGCTTGTTATGACAAAATAGTGGAAGTACTGGACAGATTAAACGACGACCAGACCTTATTGATCCAAAGCGGCAAACCAGTGGGCGTATTCCCGACTCACCCGGACGCGCCTCGTGTCTTGTTGGCCAACTCCAACCTGGTACCCAACTGGGCCAATTGGGAACACTTTAACGAGCTGGATAAACAAGGCCTGATGATGTACGGCCAGATGACAGCTGGTTCCTGGATCTACATTGGTACTCAGGGCATAGTTCAGGGCACCTACGAGACTTTTGTTGCCATAGCTAAACAACATTTTGCCGGTGAGCCCAATGGCAAATGGGTATTAACAGGGGGTTTAGGTGGCATGGGTGGCGCTCAGCCCTTAGCGGCTACTATGGCTGGTTTTCATATGATTGCCTGTGAAGTGGACGAATCCCGTATCGATTTCCGCTTACGCACCGGTTATGTCGACCAAAAAGCTTACAATCTGGATGAGGCTTTAGCTCAATTAGAAGCCGCCAAAGCATCAGGCAAACCCACTTCTATCGGCTTGTTAGGCAATGCTGCTGATGTCTTCGCTGAATTAGTGGCACGTAACATTATTCCTGATGTAGTGACAGACCAAACCTCGGCTCACGATCCACTGAACGGTTACCTGCCACAAGGTTGGACCATGGATCAAGCCAAAGCGCGTCGCCTTGAAGACGAAACTGCTGTAGTACAAGCTGCTAAAGCCTCAATGGCCATTCAGGTTCAGGCGACTTTAGATATGCAAAGCAAAGGCGCAGTTGCTGTGGATTACGGCAACAATATCCGTCAGATGGCTTTGGATATGGGCGTAACAAACGCCTTTGATTATCCTGGTTTTGTGCCCGCTTATATCCGTCCACTGTTTTGTGAAGGCATAGGCCCATTCCGCTGGGTGGCTTTATCTGGCGATCCGGAAGATATCTACAAAACCGACGCGAAAGTCAAAGAGCTGATCCCGGACAATCCACATTTACACCGCTGGCTGGATATGGCGCGTGAGCGCATTAAATTCCAGGGTTTACCGGCCCGGATTTGCTGGATTGGCTT
Source organism: Gammaproteobacteria bacterium (assembly GCA_018825965.1). GTDB lineage: Bacteria > Pseudomonadota > Gammaproteobacteria > Enterobacterales > Alteromonadaceae > Pararheinheimera. The sequence goes on along the minus strand of JAHKAA010000009.1, from coordinate 37,873 downwards.
AAAAGACCGCGCCCGCATAGCGTTGGCTTTTAACGAGATGGTGAAAAACGGCGAGTTAAAAGCGCCGATCATTATTGGTCGTGACCATTTAGACTCAGGCTCAGTGGCCAGTCCAAACCGTGAAACCGAAGCCATGATGGATGGATCAGACGCTGTGTCTGACTGGCCATTATTAAACGCCCTTTTGAACACGGCAGGCGGCGCAACCTGGGTATCCTTGCACCATGGTGGTGGTGTAGGTATGGGGTACAGTCAACATTCTGGTGTGGTGATTTTAGCTGATGGTACAGAGGCAGCAGCACGGCGTTTAGGCCGTGTTTTATGGAATGACCCTGGCACAGGCGTGATGCGCCATGCCGATGCAGGTTATGACATAGCGAAAAATTGCGCCCGTGAACAAGGTCTTGATCTGCCGATGATCAACCAGAACTAATTTGAAGGATAAGACTATGACTTACGCTTTAACCATCACCCCTGGTGAACTCACATTGGCGCAACTGCGTCAGGTGCAACAACATGCTGTGACTGTGACTTTAGACCCGGCCGCTTTGCCAGCTATTGAAGCATCAGCTGCTACAGTGGCCAAAATAGTCGCCGAAAACCGCACTGTGTACGGCATCAATACCGGCTTTGGTTTATTGGCCAATACCAAAATTGATCAGGACAAACTGGAAACTTTGCAACGTTCTATCGTTTTATCGCATGCCGCTGGTTTTGGCGATTTGATGGACGACAGCACAGTACGTTTGATGCTGGTACTGAAAATAAACTCCCTGGCCCGTGGTTATTCAGGGGTACGGCCTTTAGTGATCGAAGCGCTGATTAAACTGGTCAATGCTGGTGTTTACCCTTGTATTCCGAAAAAAGGCTCGGTTGGTGCTTCAGGCGATTTAGCCCCTTTATCTCATATGGTATTGCCTTTAATTGGTGAAGGCGAAGTTTGTATCGCAGGCCAGATATACTCAGCCAAAGAAGGTTTAGCTATAGCGGGTTTAGAACCTATTACCTTAGCAGCGAAAGAAGGTTTGGCTTTATTAAACGGTACTCAGGCCTCCACTGCTTTTGCCCTGGAAGGTTTATTCCGCGCTGAAGATTTATACGCAGCAGGTTCTGTCATTGGTGCTATGAGTGTGGAAGCTGCGATGGGCAGCCGTTCGCCTTTTGATGCCCGTATTCATGCAGTGCGTGGTCAGCAAGGCCAGATAGATGCAGCTTTAATTTACCGTCATTTATTAGGTGAAAATTCAGAAATTGCAGATTCACACAAAAACTGTGAAAAAGTACAAGACCCATACAGCTTACGCTGCCAGCCTCAGGTAATGGGTGCCTGTTTAGCTCAAATCCGTTTTGCGGCTGCAGTGTTATTAGTCGAAGCCAACGGCGTGACAGATAACCCGCTGGTGTTTGCTGCTGAAGATGACATCATCTCTGGTGGTAACTTCCATGCTGAGCCTGTGGCTATGGCAGCAGATAACCTGGCTTTGGCTATTGCTGAAATTGGCTCTATTTCAGAGCGCCGTATGGCTCTTCTGATCGACTCCCATTTAAGCAAGTTACCGGCCTTCTTAGTCAATAACGGCGGCGTAAACAGCGGCTTTATGATAGCTCAGGTGACAGCAGCTGCTTTGGCTTCAGAAAATAAATCTCTGGCGCATCCGGCATCTGTAGACAGCTTACCTACGTCAGCGAATCAGGAAGACCATGTGTCCATGGCTACCTTTGCTGCCCGTCGTTTAGCTGATATGGCTGAAAATACTTTAGGCGTTTTGGCTGTTGAATATCTGGCAGCGGCTCAGGGTTTAGACTTCCGTGCACCATTAAAAGGCGCTGCTGCAGTAGAACAAGCCAAAGCCGTATTACGTCAGGAAGTCAGTTTCTATGATGTTGACCGCTACTTCGCGCCTGATATCGAAAAAGCCGCTGAACTCTTGCGCCATGGCAGCTTAAATTCTTTACTGCCTGCTAATCTATTAAGCAGTTTTTAAGCCTCTGGTTTTGTTAGGTATTTTAACAAGGAGCACCAAGTTGGTGCTCTTTTCTTATCTGCATCGAATAAATTTGCACCAATCTGGCTAGACCAGTTGAAAAAACTTTGTTAGTTTCAGCTGTCGGTTTTCTATCTATCGCATTCTAACCAATACTAAAACCATAACAGCTGTTGGAATTTGTCTATGAAACTTCGTGTCGCACATAAAATTTATCTGGGCTTTGGCTTTATTGCCTTGCTGTTATTAGTCGCCAGTTTATCGTCTCTCTGGAGCTTTGCTGTGGTGAACAGCACCAGCAGCCAAATGAATGAAACAGCAGTGCCAGTGCAACAACAAAGCAACATGGCACAAATTCAGTTGTTGAAACTCGCCAAGTTGTCTGCTTTGGGTTACACAGCTGAAGATGCAACAAGGATTAAGAGTTACCAAAACGAATTTACTCAGGCTGCCGAAGTCTACCGTAACAGAATGGCCAGCCTGACGCCTTTAGTGGCCAAAGAACCGACTTTACAAAAACCTTTAGCTGAGGCTCAGCAAACCTATCAGGCCTATCAACAGGCTGTTGAACAATTATTTAAAGCCCGTTTAGAAGCCATAGCTCAGGGGGATCAAGCCTCAGCTGAATTAAAAGAGCTGGAAAACCTGATTGATACAGCAGGAGCTACCTTAGTGGATATTTCCTTTTTGGAAGCACCGGGTAAAACCAGCCAAATGGAACTGTTAGAAGGGGCAGCTGGCCGGGTGGATGGTCAGCTTTTGGGCCTGCTGAAAACTGTTCGTGAAATTGCGTCCATGACAAATCCGGAGCAATTAGCCAGTAGTCAGGAAAACTTAGGTTTTGCGTTTAGTGATATGCAAGGCAATCTGGATTACATTGCCAATATAGTGAAGCAAGTGAATGCAGAAGACTTCTGGCAGGATTTTCTGGCTCAACTGGACGACGCCAAAAGCCGGATTGAGGGCGAAAATAACTTAGTCAGTATCAAATTATTGCAGGTCAAACAACTGCAGGCAGCGCGGCAGCAACTGGATTTGTCCGAGCAACAGGTGACCCAGGCTGTAGCAGCTTTAGATCAAATGATCAGCCAGGCAGACAGCCAGTTTAATTCCTTGCAGCAAGATCTATCCTCAGCATTAAACTCAGGCACTATCCGCGCTGTGATTATGCTGATTGTGCTGGTTGGTTTAGCTATAGGTGCTGCTTATCTGACCATTAAAGCCATGATCACCCCTTTGTCCGGGATCAACAGAGTCCTGGATCGCATAGCCCAGGGTGATTTAAGCCGCGAGCTGACCATCAACTCCGATGATGAATTTGGTGAGTTATCCGCCAATGTAAATACACTGATTAAAGCCTTACGCCAGTTGATTGAACAAATACAACAAGGGGTGCTGGAGCTGAACCAGAGTGCCCGTTTATCAAGTCAGGAAGTCAGCGCTATTCATCAGGCTTTAAGTACCCAGCATCATCAGGTGGCTGAGGTCAACGATATCACCCAGCAGTTAGCAACCAATACGCACCAAATCGCCGGACAAGCCGATCAGGCGCAGCAACAAATGCAGCAGGCATTAAGCCAAAGCCTGCAAATTGATCAGGTTTCAGCGGCCAACAACACTCTGATCCAGGAGCTGGCGCAGCAACTGAATGACACCAGTAATACAATGCAGGCCGTTAACGCTGAATCAAACAACATAGGAGGCATTCTGACCACTATTCGTGGCATCGCTGAGCAAACTAACCTGCTGGCGTTAAACGCCGCCATAGAAGCAGCCAGAGCCGGTGAGCAAGGCCGGGGTTTTGCTGTAGTCGCAGATGAAGTACGTTCTTTAGCGGTGCGTAGTCAGCAAGCCACGGATGAAATCCGCACTATGATAGCCAGCTTGCAGCAACAAAGTATGCATGCAGTGAAGTCGATTGAAAAAGGCCAGACCGATGCCAATAACTGTGTGGCGCAAAACAGTCAGTTGATGACAGCTTTGGCCGAAATTAATCAGGCTATTGAAGCTATGCATCAGATCAGCGACAACATTGCTACTACAACATCCAGCCAGTTACAGCTTGGAACTGCAATAGAACACAGCATGCACAGTATGGTGGAGTTAGCAGAACAAAGTACTGAACGTGCAACTTCCACACTGGAACAAAGCGCTCAGGTAGCTACAGCAGCCAGCACGCTGGAAAACGCAGTACGTAGCTTTAAACTGCATTAAACTTCTTGTAAATCTTCTCCAGGCCAGAGCCACTGCTCTGGCTTTTTTATCTCCGTCAGGTACGAATGAACAAAACTCTTTGTACTTTAAAAGCAGGCATTCAGACGCAAAGATTTCGCACACTGCGTTTCAAGGAGTGTTTATTTCAGGTGCAGCTGTTTCTGCTGTTATTGGTTCAGAAGAATGTTCGGGCGAGCGGGATAAATTGAACAGAGGCTCTGCCTACAGAATTGTGTTTACCACTTCTGATGCCAGGTCAGCTCAGTCCATTCATTGGATGAAACAAACCAGATGTAGCTCAGAAATTGTCAGTGCGGACGTAAAAAAAATGGCCAGACAGTGTCTGGCCAGGCAGGAAGTGTGTAATCCGTTATCTTTGTTCGTTCCATGTCTAACATTCGTAAACGCTTGATCATCATGACAAATTTGGCAAAAAAAACATGATGGAAGCTTTATATAGCCTGATAACAGCCTTATATCAGCGCTAATTGGTCGAAACTTTCAGCATTCATGTACTTTTTCAAACGTTGCTGGTCAAAAAGTTCGATGCCGGCTTCTGCGGCAAAGAGCCGCACCTGACTATTAATTTTTTGATAGCAGACAATCAAACCACGTTGGCAGTTGAGCGATAACATTTGTTGAAATACAGAACGAACCTGAGCCACAGTTAAAGCCTGATCTAATTCAGGTTGAATATAAAGCAATAAAGCCTGCTGCTGGCGACGCACTAAAAAGTGCGAATCACAGTCTTCCAGCGATTCCATTTCGCGGCCAAAAAACTGCAATAAAAGTTGAGTATTTTCTTTAAACTGCTGCTGTTGCCGTGCCAGCTTATTACCTTGTGGCCACCACATTGGATTCAGCACAGCTTCCTGCCGTTCCAGCTCCAGAAAGGCCAGAATGTTAAAAAACAGAGCCAGCAGGAACATGAGAACAAAAAGCCATAACATGGCACTGGACCAGCCGGAATTTAACACCCAGTTTTGGCTGCCGGATAGAACTGAATACTCAGAAAATAGCAGGTAGGTTGCGCCTGCAGCTATTCCTGCGGCTGTCGCAACACATGAGCTGATCAACCATTTATTATTCATTAGTGGCACTCCTGACGGACTTGATGACTGTAGTATCAAATCTGCCAGAAGCTTTTACCTGAATTAAGCCTGATATTTGCTTGACATATCTCAATATAAAAATGCTGGTTTTTAGAGCTAAAGACGGGCAAGAATAACCCCGCCGCTACGGCATTTTTTTTGGTAACACAGCAAAACGCCCCTCAAACACCGCCACTTGTATATCATCACAAAAAATACCCACTTTGATATCCAATCTGGCTTTACGTTGTTGCTGCAAAGCAGAAAAATCAGGTTCAGACTGATGTCGCCAGCAACGGCCTTCAGCAGTGCCGGTCACAGGTTTCAGATAACGGATAGTTGCATCAGCCAATACAATATCGCCATCTAGTTGCTGGTCTTTTAATAATAACCAGACCATACCCCAGGCCGTTAAGGTACCCAGTGTATAAATACTGCCGGCAAACATGGTGTGATGTAAGTTGATATTGGGATCCAAAGGGGCGACACAACAGATCTTATGTTGATCAACCGACTGCACCTGCAATTGCATATAGGCAGACAACGGAATTTTTTGCCAGAAGGTGTGCTGCAATTCCGGTCGCCATTCTTGTAGCAAAGCAGTTGACGCAGAAAAGCCTAAGGTTTTGGCATAACGATGATGAGCAATACCAAATAACGAATTGGCGGGTTCAAGGTAGCTGTAACCTGCTTTTTGATAAAAACCTGAAGCTGTATCGCGGGCATTGAGAATGATCCGCTGCATTCCCTGCTCCAGCGCCACTTGTTCTAATTGCTGCAATACCATGGCACCTAAGCCGTGGCCCTGCCATTGATCCGACACCGCCATATAACGCACCTGAGCCGTCTGCTCATCTACTTTATGCAAACGGCCAACAGCCACCACCTCTCCTTCTTCGGTGCACACCATACGATGAAAAGACACTGCTTCTGACTCGTCCTGTTCCGAGCCTTTGGGTTGGTCCCATGGGGCTCGCAACACTTGCCAGCGCAATTGATAATAAGCTAACCATTGAGCTTCAGTTTGTGGGGCGCTAAGCTGCCAGTTCACATCGTCGTCCTGTAGTCCGTTGATTTGAGGGTATTGTGGAACAAAAACCTGACGCTATACAACAGTTAGTCTGGTTTCAGGCGGGCCCGCCCCGGCTGGAACTGACGGAAGAAGGGTCTTTTTTATGCCTTTATCTGGACGGCATAATGCAAAGTAAGATGAACCAGTTAGCACCGGCTGCGACACTTTCGCCACATTTGGTGCCCATTTTACGTGCACTGCAACAGCTAAAACCTGCGTCTGTATTGCAGTTGGGATTGGGTGGTGGCGATATCAATCGTTTTATCAGCACTGTGTTGCCAGGCACTCAACTGGTGACAGTGGAACCGAATCAGGCCGTGATTGATGCCTATCAGCGTTTTTTTTGCCTGAATGGCAAGGAAGAGCTAATAGCCCTGCCTGCTCAGGATTTTCTGCAGCACAGGACTGAGCAATGGTCTTTTGTACTCTGGGATATTTATCCGCTCTTTGACGGCTGGCAGCAGGCGATGCAAAAGACATTGCAGCAAAAAGGCACCATTTTGATTAATTTGTCACAACCTGAATATCAGCAGCAGTTGGAATCCTTACTGACAGAACGCAGCTATCAATGCCATCACATTGAAGGTTATTTGAATCTATTGTACGAAGTTAAGTCTCTAACAGAAAAGTGACTGGGCCATTGTTCACCAGAGTCACCTGCATATCAGCGCCAAACTGCCCTGTAGCGACCTCAATACCACAGCTTCTGCAATAAGCGACAAAGTCCTGATACAGTTTCAATGCCGTATCAGGCACAGCAGCAGTGGAGAAACTGGGTCTTAAGCCTGAGTTGGTATCAGCCGCCAATGTAAATTGCGATACCACCAATAAGGCGCCACCCGCTTGCTGCACATTCAGATTCATTTTGCCGTTTTCATCGGAAAATACTCTGTATTTCAGCACTTTATCAGCCAGCTTTTTTAACTGTAATTCTGTATCGTCTTTTTCTACGCCAAGTAACACCAATAAGCCGGTATTAATGGCACCAACCAGCTGTTGATCGACAGTCACACTGGCGGAACTGACCCGTTGAATTAACGCTTTCATCCTGCCATTACCTCGTGAGGTTTTAGCAGGCTGGCCATCAGCAGACTGGCCTGATATAAAGCCTTAGCTATACCCCTCTCTGACGCCGAATGTCCGGCATCGGCCACCCAGTTTAATTCTGCACCTGGCCAAAGCGAAGCCAAACTAAAGGCATTTTCGGCTTTGCATACCATGTCATAACGACCGTGCACTATCTGACAAGGTAAATGACTGATTTTATGTAGGTTATTAAGCAACTGGTCGGTTTCGAAAAAACACTGATGCTGAAAATAATGATGTTCAATTAAGGCTAAAGCTAAAGCCGACTGCTTATCCATTTCACCACCTGATGCAAATTCATTCGGCAATAAAGTGGCAATGCGCGACTCCCAGATACTCCAGGCTAAAGCGGCCTCCAGTCGGATGTTTTCGTCTTGATGATGCAACTGCAACTGATAAGCCTGCAGAATATCCAGATGTAACAGCTGCGCGACTGGTTTAATAAAATCCTGATAATAATCAGGAAAAACCTGACTGGCACCAAAACCAGCCCGGTATAACCAATCAATGTCCTGCTGACGTCCAAGGAAAATGCCACGTAAAATAAAACCCAAACAACGATCCGGATAAGCCTGCCCATAAGCCAAAGCCAAAGTACTGCCCCAGGATCCACCTGCCACTACCCAACCTTGAATGTGCAAATGCTGACGAATCTGCTCCATGTCGGCAATCAAATGCACAGTGCTGTTGTTTTCCAGCTGCAAAGCAGGAGTGGATAAACCACAACCTCTCTGGTCAAAAATAATAATGTGGTACAAAGCCGGGTCAAATAGCTGGCGATGAAAAGGTGAACTGCCACCTCCAGGCCCACCATGGCAATAAATCACCGGAATACCTTGTGGGTTACCACTTTGTTCCAGATAAATTTGCTGTCCATCTGCAGTGTCCAGCCATTGAGTCGAAAAGGTTTCTATAGCGGTAGCCGTATTCATGCGGTGTTGTCCTTTTCAGCTGCTTTTTCTGCTTCTGAAGCCGCTTGCAGATAACGTTCTTCCAGCAAAGCTGTTAACTCAGCCCCTAACAACACCACCAGCCACACCAGATAAATCCACAAAAACAAAATAGGCACTAAAGCCAAAGCCCCATAAATGGCCTGATAAGACGGGAAATGAGTGATATAAAGAGCAAAACCCTCTTTTAACAACTCAAACAATAGGCTGGCTGTTGTTGCACCAATCAGGGCATGGCGATACTGCACTTTGGCGTTAGGAACCACCAGATACAGCAGGAAAAACGCCAGAATAGAAAAAATATAAGGAGTCAGTGTCAGCAATACACTGCTTAACCCTGGGGTATAACCTTCAGCCAGACTGGATAAGGACAAGATATAAGAAGTGACAGCGATGGAAGCCCCCAGCAGGATAGGTCCAAAGGTCAGCACCATCCAATAAATCGAAAACGAAATAATCAGTCGTGGCCGTTTTCTGATACGGAATATGCTGTTGATGGTTTTGTCGATATTGTGGATCAGCATTAAAGCCACCAGCACCAAAGCTCCGATACCTACAGCTGTCATTTTGCCAATATTTTCAACAAAACCAGCAATATATAAACGTAATTCGTCGCCTTTTGCCGGTGCTACATTGGCATATAAAAAAGCCTCAAGCTGGTCGCGTAATTCGCCAAACATAGGGAATGCGCCCATCACCGAAAACATCACTGCAATAAAAGGCACCAGGGACAATAACGAGATATAAGCCAGATAACCACCAATCACATTGATTTGGTCCTGCTGGCAACGTCTAAAATAACAAGTTAAAAAATCATTGCCCTTTAAACGCAACAGCTGCAGCTTCTCTTTGTCCCATCCTTGCGCCATCAGGTGTTACTCCACGAAGCTGAAGGCTGTACCTGAAGCTAAAGCTTCAGTTAAGGCCTGGCTTGGTTTTTCAATAAAATCTGTGCCTTGCTGATCAATAAATAACACAGGCAACTTCAGTTCATCTGCCACTTTCAGTCCCTGTTCGCTGCCCATACATAAAAAGGCGGTTGACCAGGCATCCCCCCAGGTGGGGTCTGGTATCAAAACAGTGGTCGACACCGTATTGTGGGTGACAGGTGTACCAGTGCGGGCATCCAGTACATGACTGTAGCGTACACCATCCAGATCATAAAAATGGCGATAAGTGCCTGAGGTCATAATAGATAAAGGCTCGTCTTGCTGCACACTGATGATTTTTTGTAGTTTTTGTGAATCAGGTAGAGGTTTTTCAATAGCAACACGCCAGGCTTTAGCTTCCGGCTTTTTGCCTTTACTGACCAGCTCGCCTCCTACTTCCACCAGATAATTCTGAATACCGGCTTTATCAAGAATTTTGGCCAATTGGCCTACTGTATAACCCTGAGCTATGGAGGACACATCCACTCTTAAACCCGGACTATGTTTCACCAGACGGCTGCCGTCACTGCTTACTTTGTCTAAACCAATAGTTTGTTTCAGTGTCTGAATTTGCTCAGCACTGGGTTTGGTTAATTTATCACCCCGAAAACCCCAGAGTTCAAAATAGGGTTTTACTGTTAAGTCGTAACAACCTTCACTGTAAGCCGATATTTGTTTGGCAATATCCACCATCAGTACCAATTCTTCCCCTACTTCCATCAGGTCCTGGCTTTGCTGAGCGTTAAAGGCCTCAATGACAGAGTCTGGTCTGTAGTTAGACATCAGCAGATCAATACGATCCAGCTCATCTTTTAGCTGCTTTTCCAAAGCACTTTTGTCGGTACCCTGCTCTGTCCAGAAGCTGACAGTAAAGCTGGAACCCTGGGCCGGGCCTGAAATACGTTGTATAGGATCGGGTTGACTACAGGCGGTTAAACCAACAAGAAGAAGGGCCAAAACACTCAGACTTTTTAACGACATAAGAGACTACAAACCAAAAGAAGGGTGGCGCCAGTGTAAACAAAATGAGTGGTAAAATCCAGCCGCCAGCGCCGTAGTGACTGGCTTCAGGCCAAATAAGCAGGCAAACTAAACGCTTAAATTCAGGTTTTGGTCGCTGCTAAATTGTGCATCACTCCAAGGCAGGTTAGTTTAGTCGCTGTCTTATCAGAAGAGGTTTACCAATGAAAAAGCCCCAGGCCTTTGCGCCCTTTATTTATTCCTGTATCACCAGCACAGCGTTATTGTGTGCAGCACCTGTTTTGGCATCCGCTGCAACCAGCCCTTATTTTGAATCTGAAGATATTTTTGCGCTGGAATATGCCAACGACCCACAAGTGTCACCAGACGGCAAACAAGTGGTGTATGTACGTAACAGCAACGATATTATGACAGATGGCACCCACAGCAGTTTATGGTTACTGGACGTAAAAACAGGCCGCCAAAGCCCTTTATTTGTTGATCAGTTTAACTATGGCAGCCCACGCTGGTCTGAAGATGGCAGCCGCATTGCCTTTATTTCTGACCGCTCCGGCTCACGCCAAATTCATGTGCATTACATCAAAGAAAACAAAACTGCTTTAGTCAGCCAACTACCTAAAAGCCCTGGTAACTTAAGCTGGTCGCCAGATGGTGAGCACCTGGCCTTTACCATGAATGTGCCGGCTCAGCCGACTAAACTTGCCAAAGCCACCAAAATGCCGAAAAAACCTGAAGGTGCTAAATGGTCAGAGCCAGCTGTTTTAATAGAGCGCGCTCAGTATCAGGCCGACGGACAGGGCTTTTTAAAATCAGAGTTCCGCCATCTGTTTGTATTGCCTGCGACCGGAGGCAAAGAACGTCAGTTGACGAGCGGAGATTTGAACTACGGTTCAGATTTAAGCTGGACACCGGATGGTAAAGCGCTGGTTTTTTCAGCCAACACCCATAAAGAATGGGAATATCAGCCACGCGACAGCGATTTGTATCAATTCACTTTGGCCAGCAGCGAACTCAAACAGCTAACCAGTATGGCTGGCCAGGAGAGCTCCGCAGTGTTTTCACCCGATGGCAAGTATCTGGCTTTTGTCTGGGGTAATAATGAAAAAGTGCCTTACACCAACGGCAAACTGAAACTGATGGACTGGCGCTCAGGTGAAATAAAAGATCTGACCAAAGATCTGGATCGGGACGTCGACAATCCACAATGGCTGGACAATAGCAGTTTAGTGATCCAGTTTGACGACAAAGGCAAACGCACTCTGTCATCAGTGTCTTTATCCGGCAAGCTGCAGCAACTGACGGATCAGGTGTCTGGCGCTGGCTTACCTCAGCCTTATTTAAGCGGTGAATACAGTGTCGCCAATGAAGTTATTGCCTTTACTCAGGGCAATGCCCAGCGGCCGGCCGATGTGGCTGTGATAGTGAACGGCAAAACCCGCACTTTAACTCAGTTAAACGAAGATCTGCTGGGGCATAAAAAGCTAGGGCAAGTTCATGAAATTAATTACAAATCCTCATTTGACGGTGAGCCTATCCAGGGTTGGTACATTACGCCGCCAGATTTTGATCCCACTAAAAAATACCCCATGATGCTGGAAATTCATGGTGGCCCACATCTGGCTTATGGCCCGCATTTCAGCGCTGAAATGCAACGTTTTGCAGCTGAAGGTTACGTAGTGTTTTATGACAACCACAGAGGCAGCTCTTCGTATGGTGAACGTTTTGCCATGTTGTTACACGGCAAATACAGCTCGCCTGAAGACTATGCCGATCATGATTCAGGTGTGAATGCGATGATTGAGCTGGGTTTTGTCGATAAAGATAACCTGTTTATCGCTGGTGGTTCAGCTGGTGGTATAGCGACAGCTTATGCTGTGGGTTTAACTCAGCGTTATAAAGCAGCGGCTGTGGTCAAACCTATTATCAACTGGCTGAGCAAAGTACTGACAGGGGATAGTTACCTGTACCAGACCTTCCACCAATTCCCAGGTGTGCCTTGGGAGCATGTGGAACATTATTGGCAACGTTCGCCTTTGTCGCTGGTAGCTAATGTGACCACTCCAACCCTGTTGATGACAGGTGAAAATGACAGACGTACCCCCATCAGTGAATCTGAGCAGTTTTATCAGGCCTTAAAAATTCGCAAAGTAGATACAGCTCTGGTCCGTATTCCTGGCGCGCCTCATGGCATCGCCAATAAACCCAGCCGGATGATCACAAAAGTGGAGTACATTCTGGCCTGGTTTGAGCAATACAAAACCAGTTCAAACTAAAAGCCGCCTCACCCCATCAAGCCCGGAGTTCCGGGCTTTTTTTGCTTTAAGCAAAAAGCCGGTCAGGCGCTGTTGCGACAAGAGAGCTTGCTGATATGCTAGTTGGCATGACAAGCGAGAGTTTTTACCGCGAGGATATTTTTGATGACAACGTTTGTTAAATCAGTAACGAAAGCCACCCGAATGGTTGGATGTGCTTTGGCCTTTGGTATGACTTTTTACAGTATCGCGGATGCGGCTACCAGTGACCTGGCAAAAGAACTTGTTGAAAGAACACAGAGGGATCAGCAGGCCCGGTCCGCAGGGGATTTTGTTCATGTAGAGAAGATTGACCGGGAAAATAGCATCTTCTTAAGAAAGCTATTGGACACCGATGGCTGGCCCAGAGTGAGTGAAGTTGGGGAAGCTGGTGCGCGGGCAGCCTGGCTTTTGGCCCAACACGCTGATCATGACCCGGAGTTGCAAAAGAAAATCCTTGGAGTTATGTATGAGTTGGCGGCAATTGGCGAGGCATTGCCAGCAAACGCAGCCTTTCTCCATGACAGAATACATGTCGCAGAAGGTACGCTCCAGAGGTTTGGTACACAAGGGGATTGCGAAGCACCGGGTAAGTGGGCACCTAAAGCAATGGAAAGCAAGGATTTAGTGGACGAGTACCGCTCCCGGGTTGGTCTTCCACCTCTTAGTGCCTATATTGACAGAGCTTCGGCTTCGCTATGTGCAGCACGCTGATCTTATATGCTCTGGGGAGTTGAGCGGCAGAAGTGTAATGGTCAACTATAACCAGACACTTTTCTTAAGCCTTAGTTATTAGTCTTACGTAATTTACTTCGACAGGAAACAGCTTATGGCGCAGTGGCTTAACGGCACAGTAACAGCAAATACGCACTGGACTGATACTTTGTTCAGTATCAAAGTACAGACTGAGCCTTTTGACTTTATTGCCGGTCAGTTTGTCAGGCTGGCTTTGGATACAGTGGGTGGCAAGGCGCAACGCGCTTATTCGCTGCTCAATAGCCCAGGTAGCAAAGAGCAGGAGTTCTTAATCAGCACTGTCGCTGATGGTTTACTTTCTCCTTTGCTGCAACAGCTAAAACCAGGCGATACAGTGCAAGTCAGCCAACCTGCCAGCGGATTTTTTATTCTGGATGAAGTGCCTGAAGGCGAGAACCTCTGGCTGATGTCTACCGGCACTGGTATTGGTCCTTATCTATCGATGTTGGGCACTGACAGTCCGTGGCAACGTTTTTCTTCCATTATTCTGCTGCACAGTGTGCGCTTTGAAGCTGAATTAGTGTATCAGCCGCTGATCCGGCAATTTCAGCAAAGGTATGGCAAGCAACTGCATTATCAGCCAGTGGTCACAAGGCAAGACTGTGCCGGGGCTTTAAAACAACGTATTCCGGATTTGATCCAAAGCGGCTTGCTACAGGCAAGCTGTGGCCAGAGCCTGAGCGCTCAGTCTCAGGTCATGTTGTGTGGCAACCCACAAATGATTACTGAAACCAAAGCAGTGCTGGAAAGCCTTGGCCTGAAAAAGAACTTGCGCCGCGATCCGGGGCAGATCACTGTGGAGCAGTACTGGAAATAGTGGAGCAGTACTGCAAATAACAATCCCCTTCAGACTGTTAACACTGAGTCACGGGCAAGGTCAGCGAACCTTTGACAGCCTGTCGCTGATGAATTTCTACCAGACAGAGCTGGCTGGCGACAGCTTCTGAGCTGATTTTCAGCTTGGGCACTGTTTTACCTTTAATTTTCAACTCAACCTCTTTGTCCTGTGCCAGCTGATTCAGGCTATGCACCACACAAATATTGTCTGCTAAGCGATGATTCAGCGCCAAATCCAAATCTGCCACACCAGCCACCCTGCTGAGGTTCCTGTCCAGATGGATACGCAAATCAGGCTTATGATCAGCAGTAAAACCGGCAAAGTGCAGATTAAAGACCAGCACATCATCAAAAGCTAAATGCTCTTGTTCAGACTGAGGAAATTCCATCGTCAGTTGCTGTATATCGCCAGGGAAGGCCACTTTGGTGAAAGCTTCAGCACCAGGCCACACCGCCTGATTTAATCGCTCAAGCCAGGTGGCTCCATAAATCCAGCGATACAAAGAGGTATGAGGTTCTTCACTGGCCTGTTGATACCAGGTATTTTGCAACGCCGTAATTTTTTCGGCTTTCAGGTAATAACGCAGCGCCGTATCTTCCGCGCAGTTTGCCACAGAGAGCACAGGCTTTTTCCCCAAAGCTATCACCTGGGTATTATTTGGGTCCTGTTTGGTTTGCCACCATTCAGTTGCCATCACCGAATTGGCCGCTAAAGCCAACAGCAATACTGCCGAAAATTTCATCACCACCCTCCAGTTGCCGCGCCATTGTAGGAGAACAAGGCCGATTTGCAACCTTTCACGTCATCCTTGCGTTAAAACGCTTGCCAGTATTCCCAGCCCTGGTTAAATCTGCGCTGAATAACACAACTATGATTGAGCCAGTTGCAAATAGTTGCAACGCAGCGCCTGGCATCAACAATCTTAAATCAGATATCAGCTTTGTGTGTTATTTGCGGTTGCTTTGTGTTGATAACGACCAATAGCAGCGTTCAGTTTTTGCATAAAGTGCGGGTGTTTTTTCAGATAGTTTTTATTGATATAGATGGCAAAGGGCAAACTAATTTCCTGTTGAAAGCTATACAGATCAGCATCAACAGCCCGCTCTGCCAATAAAGTATTGACTGTCAGTTCTGGCAACAAAATAGCGTCCACTCTTTTATAGTTCAGTAAATTCAACAAGCCCCGGATATCTGTAGTTCCTGCTGTAACCTGATAGTGATGCTCTTCTAACCATCTGTGTATATTACTGTTGGATTGAGCTGACACCTGAGCATTGTGCTTAAAGTGGCTTGAATCCGGTACTAAATCAGTGCGTTGTTTTAACCAAACCCAGGTCCATTCGATCATTAAAACCGGCTCTGAAAACTCAGCAACTTGATTACGTTCTGCGCTTTCAGTGGCCAGAAAAAAACCATCCGCTACTCCCCGCTGCATATCGCTGACAGCATGACCAAAGTGCGGCACTAACTGCACGGAAAATGGCTGCTGAATATCCGCCATAATAGCTGCCACGGCTTCATAGCCTAAGCCCTGATTCTGTCCGCTTACCTGATAGGTATAAGGCGGATAGTCAGGCATCAAAAATCGTAACGAATGCTGTGCAGAAACATGATGGGTACAAGCCAGCCATAATATGAAAGACAACAAAAACTTAGACATAGCTCACGACCACTAAAACAAAACAACAGCTGATACTGGCTTAACTCTAGCAGCAATAATGAAATAACGGCGACAAAACAACACCAAATCTGCACTAACTTTTTAGTCATTTGAGCAGTATGGCTTTTTAATCACTCTATTCCCTGAGTGACAAATGTCTGCAGGGTTGTAAAATACTCAACTACTTAACGCAGTTAGATTTTTTTAATTACAGATCAGATTTTTGTCTGTAGCAAAGGGATAAAGCACAGCATGCTAAAAGTGACACTGGAACAGTGGCGAATGTTTAAAGTGGTGGCCGATCACGGCGGCTTTAACCAAGCTGCGGCTGTGATCCACAAAAGCCAGTCCAGTATTCACACTGCTGTGCAAAAAATTGAAGCCAGCTTGGGTGTGGCTTTATTTCGGGTGGAAGGCCGTAAAACGCTGCTGACCGAAGAAGGCGAGATGATTTTGCGCCGGGTTAATTATCTGCTGGATGAAGCCTCACGCGTTGAAGATATAGGCCTGACATTAGCTGAAGGTATAGAGACCAAATTGCGCATAGCTGTAGATGAAATATTCCCGCAGCGTTTATTGTACAAAGCGCTGGAAAACACCTCTGCCGCTTTCCCAATGCTGCGGATTGAACTAAGCGAATCTATTTTATCCGGAGCAAAAGAGCTGCTGGAGAATTTTCAGGTTGATATTGCAGTCTCGCCACTGACTATTAAAGATGTTTTCAGCGAAGAGTTATGTCAGATTGAATTTATGGCGGTTGCCTGCCCCAAACATCCACTCTTTGATATCAACCGCGATCTGACAATTGAAGATTTAAAATCGTATAGGCAAATAGTAGTGCGCGATTCAGCTATATCCAAGCGCAACGACGAAGGCTGGCTTGGAGCGCATCAGCGCTGGACTGTCAGTCATATGCGTACCTCGATAGATATGATTAAAAAAGGTCTGGGTTTTGCCTGGTTACCCTTAACTTCTATAGTCGACGACCTGGAACTAGGCTTGCTGAAACCTCTGCCACTTTGTAATGGCAGAAGCCGCAAAGTGAATCTGCATTTACTGTTTTTAGACGCCGACAAATTAGGTCCAGCCGCCCGCACTTTTTTAGGTGAATTGCGTTATCAGAGTATGGATTTGCCTACGTCAGAAGATATGTAAAAACAAACCACCACCTGCATTCAGGTGGTGGTTTCTGTCGCTTAAAACTTATTGATTCACAGGAGACCAGGCTGGACTAGCAGCTTCCGGCTTTTTATACAAAGCAGGATAAGCGCTTTTGCTGGCGTATTGCACTTCACCATCTACCACTGACAGCTCCGCTTCGGTCTGTAATAGCTTCTCTTCAGATACTTTTAAAATATCCTGATTCAGCACCACAAAGTCAGCATACATACCAGGCTGAATTTGGCCTTTCACCAGTTCTTCCCCTGAAAAATAGGCACTGCCAGAGGTGAATACTTTTAAGGCGCTGAGTCTGTCCAGCGTGTTTTCTTTACCGTACAAACGGGTACCACCTACAGTTTTACCCGATACAGCCCAATAATAGGTTGCCCAGGGGTTGAAGCTGGCGACACGGGTGCCGTCTGTACCAAAACCTACCGGAATACCCAGCTCCAGCATCTTTTTAAAAGGCGGACTTTGTTCTGTTTTGGCTTTGCCATAACGCTGTAAAAAGTCTTCACCGGCAAATGCCATCCGGCCCTGCACTGCAATAGCGCCACCTAAAGCTTTGACACGTTTCAGGTTTTTATCTGAAATAGTTTCAGCATGGTCGATGATCCAACGGACTTTATTCAGCGGCTGAGTCTGGTTAATAGTTTCAAACACCGACAGCATACGTTCAATCGACTCATCGTACGTGGCATGAATACGGAAAGGCCAGCCTTGCACTAAATGCAAACGTACTATTTGCTCTAATTCAGGATCGGCGTCCGCATCCAGCTCTGGCCGTGCCGACATAAAGTTTTCGTAGTCAGAGGCTTTCCACGCCAGCAACTCACCACCACCTTCCACTACATAACCGTTATCCATATGCAAATGCAGGTTCTGGTTGTTTTTGTAGTTGCTCATCCATTGGCTGAAGCTACTTAACTCCTTGCCCGGGGTTTGTGGAAACAAGTAATTCGACACCCGGATTGGCAATTTACCTGTCACAGCCAATACGGTAGAAGCTTCATAGTTTTCAGGAAAGTCATGACCACCACCGCCAGCGTCCACCACACTGGTGACACCTAAACTCAGCAGTTTGCTGTAAAACTCTTTGCTGGAATTCAGTTGGTCGTCTTGCGACAACTGCGGCAGCGCAGCTATGGTTTTGTACAAAATAGTCGGGTTAGGGTCGGCAATTAAACGGCCCGTTAATTCACCCTGCACATCTTTTTCATAATAACTGCCTTTCGGTGCTACTGAATCTTTGCTGATCCCCAGCACTTGCATGGCTTTTTTATTCAGCACAGCACCTGAGTACAAATGTAAAACAAAGACCGGCGTGTTGGGTGCTATCTCTGTCAGCTCTGCCGATGTAGGTAAACGCTTTTCTTTAAACTGATAAGGGCTGAATCCGCCCACTACCCGGGCCCACTGCCCTTCTGGTGTTACAGCGACATTCTTTTTCAGCAAAGCTAAAGCATCTTTTAATGAGGTTAAACCTTCCCATCGGGTTTCTAAATTATAAAAGCGACCACCACGCACCACATGCAGATGAGAGTCGTTGATCCCAGGGATCACCCGACGGCCTTGGGCGTCTATCAGTTGAGTATTGGCTGTTTTTTGCGCCAGCAGGCTTTGGTCGTCTGTGCTTAACTGTTCAAAGCGGCCATTAGTGACAGAAAAAGCCGAGTATTCTTTGCCATCAAAGGTTTGAATTTTTGCGTTGTAGACTATTAAATCAACCGCCATCAGGCTGAATGACAAACCAGAGACCACTGCCGCTGCGACTAAATGTTTAACCAGTTTCATAAAATCGTCCTTTTAATTCAGTGTTCGACTACAGCCCGGCGGCTTGTTTGCCACTTTGAGATGAAAAAAATACCGCAAGAGCTTCAATATCCTGATCCGACAGTGCGCTGGCATTGGCCTGCATAATAAAAGCCAAACCACCTTTACGTTTACCGTCGCGATAGGCCTTTAAGGCGTACTGCAAGTACTCTTTATTTTGTCCGGCCAGATTTGGGTTGGTAGCCACAGGAGCTATACCAAATTCACCATGACAACCTAAACACTGCTGGGATAACACCTGACCTTTGGCATACAACTGCTCGCTACTGGCTGCAACCTGTTGACTGAATGCGCCTGCGATTATCAGTAAAGCTAAAGCTGTTAAAGTTTTCATCTTCGCTTCCTTCCTCTTTTGA
Organism: Gammaproteobacteria bacterium; assembly: GCA_018825965.1. Lineage (GTDB taxonomy): Bacteria > Pseudomonadota > Gammaproteobacteria > Enterobacterales > Alteromonadaceae > Pararheinheimera. The sequence continues at coordinate 18,670 of JAHKAA010000009.1, read as the reverse complement.
TCAAAAGGCCACTTATCGTGGCCTTCTGCTATCAAGTTGCTGACCTGCTATTACTGGCCTTCTTTGGCATGAAACATTTCAGTGGCATAAATCAAACCTAAGCCGTAACCACCTGCATGTTCTTTGGCAATATCAGTCACAGCTTCGTAAGAGGTAGTGCGCGCCCAGTCACGTTGCAGCTCTAACATGTATTGCAACCAGGTCACAGGACGGGCACCAGCCTGGATCATCCGTAACACCGCCATATCGTGAGCTTCTTTGCTGACGCCACCTGAAGCATCAGTGACAAAATACACTTCGTAGCCTTCATCTATGGCCGACAGCACAGGGCCTACGCCACACACTTCAGTCCATAAGGCAGAAATCACAATTTTGTTCTTTTTGAATTTCTTCACCAGATCAGTCACCCTTTTGTCTTCCCAGGTATTCATGGTGGTGCGGTCTATTGGTGTTTGCTCTGGAAATACTTTTTGCAATTCAGGGAAAATTGGACCGCTGAACGACTTAGCTGCAACTGTCGTCAGAATAGTTGGCACTTCAAAAGCCCTGGCCGCTTTAGCTAAACCAGTGACGTTATTACGTACCTCTTCAACGGTATGAGAACGGGTTGCAAAAGCCATTTGTGGTTGGTGGTCAATCAAAATCAAAGTGTGGTTAGTGGGCGTTAACAGCGTTTTGCCTGGCGCACCCGCTAAAGCTGGAGCACTGATAGCAGCAAACAGAGAAACGCCAGCGATAACAGATTGTAAGGTTTTGTTTAATTTGAACATTCTATAATTCCTTCTGGATAATTGAGTTTTGGTTTTGTTAATGGACGACTGCGTAACCAGTCCATGAGTCATATAATAGAGAAATAAAAAAGAATGAAAATTAGTAAAATAAGTAACTTTCATTCTGTTTTGTGGAATTTTAAAATAAGGAAAATAAGCTAATAACCAAAACTCAATTTGACGTCGTTTTCACATTTGCTGCTTTAAGCTCTGTGCCTCACATGCAGGGGTCTCCGTTTCCCCTGACAGAAAAACAGGAAAAAGTAATGGCACAAACAAAAGGAAAAAAGACGATGTTGAGCATTGGTGTGGTCGTGGCAGGAATTGCAGCGCTTTGGTATGGCATCTTTGGTTTAAAACCTTATAGCTTAAGCGCAGAGGAGCTGACAGAGCGTTATGCCTATAACATGACACAACAAGTGCAACTGGAGTTAAAGCAGCTCACCCCACAAAGTTTTGACTTCACTTACCAAAGCTTTGATGGCGTGACAGTGAATGGCCGTATCCACTACCCAGAAAATCTAAAAACCATCACTACTCCGGTTCCGGTGCTCATTGGTGCTCATGCCATGGGACGCAGCCAAATTCGCTGGTGGCAGGACAGTTTTAAAGATCGGGCGACCTTTGAGCAAACCGACAAAATCACAGCTATGGCGTTAGCCAAAGGTTATGCAGTAGTCGCCATAGATGCCCGTCATCATGGTTTACGTAAAGACCCGGAACTGAGCGTAGTGGATATCATTGATAATTTGCACTGGTGGGGAGAGCGTGAGCCGTACGAAACCATGCTGGTGGATACAGTGCGGGATCATCGTGTATTGCTGGACTGGCTGGTGCAACAACCTCAGCTTGATAGCAGCAAAATTAAACTGGCAGGCTACAGCATGGGCGCACAAATCAGTTTGTTATTAGCAGGAGTCGATTCACGCATACAGAGTGTTGCAGCTATAGTACCGCCCCACATGAACAGCACGACAGCACTCGTTGCACCACTGAATCTGATGGCTGGCCTTGCGGATAATCAGGTCTGGCTTTTCACTGCGGATGACGATGAATACGCCAGCATCAAACAGAATCAACAACTGTTTGATGCTTTGCCAAACCCAGATAAAAAGCTATTCCGTTTCGACAGTGGTCATCTGTTGCCCGCAGATTATGTAAAGGATCTGGAGCCCTGGTTATAAGCCAGAGTTCGTCCTTCATATCCCAGCTAATGACTAAACTGCAAAGCTGCTAAACGGGCATACAACTCACTGCTTTTCAGCAATTCGGTATGGGTGCCCTGAGCTACAATACGCCCAGCCTCCAGCACGATAATACGATCAGCCGCCAACACTGTGGCCAGCCGGTGCGCTATCACCAGGGTAGTACGGTTTTGTGCGGCATTATCCAAAGCTTGCTGCACCTGGCGTTCGCTTTGTGCATCTAAAGCGCTGGTGGCTTCATCCAGCAATAACACCGAAGGGTTACTTAAAATGGCTCTGGCAATAGAAATACGCTGGCGCTGACCACCGGATAAACGCACACCACGCTCGCCTAAATAAGTGTTGTAGCCTTCAGGCAGCGCCAGAATAAAGTCGTGGGCTGCAGCCATTTTCGCGGCTTGTTGCACTTCTTGTTCTGAAGCTTCAGGACGGGCATAACGGATATTATCCAGCACAGAGCCGGCAAAAATGACTGTGTCTTGCAGCACTATGCCAAAAGGCTGGCGGGCATCTGTTAAACGTACATCTTTTAAATCCATGCCATTAAATTTTACCTGGCCTTGTTGTGGATCGTAAAAGCGCAGCAACAGCTGGAACAAGGTGGTTTTGCCTGCTCCTGAAGGGCCTACCAAAGCTATATGTTCACCGGGTTTGATCTGCAGCGAAAAATCCTGCAAGGCCAGGGTATCAGGCCTCGACGGATAGCTAAAATGAACGCCGCTAAACTCAATACCAGTGCCCGCCAGATTATGTTCAGGCAAAACAAAAGGCAGAGGATCGGCTCTTTCTACTACAGGAGATTGCACATTCAGCAGCTGCATTAAGCGTTCTGCCGCACCGGCAGCACGTTGTAAATCGCCCCATACTTCGGCAATAGCGCCAATAGCTCCGGCTGTCAGTACCGCATATAAAATAAACTGCGATAACTCGCCGCCTGTCATTTCATTCGCCAGTACTGCCTGAGCACCTAACCAGAGCACAAAAGAGATAGCGCCAAATACCAGCACTATCGCCACTAAGGTCAGCATAGAGCGGGCGCGAATACGGGATAAAGCCGTGGTAAAGGCATTTTCTACCGAGTCAGTAAAACGCAGCGTTTCGCGCTGTTCCTGCCGGTACGACTGCACTGTTGGAATAGCGTTTAACACTTCACCTGCCACAGCGCTGGCATCGGCAATACGATCCTGGCTGTCACGCGACAACTTACGGACTTTGCGGCCAAATAAGAAAATAGGCAAAATCACCAGCACTAAGGTCAGCAAAATATAAGCGGCTAATTTAACGCTGGTGACAAACAACATCACCAGTCCGCCGAGTAACAAAAAGCTATTGCGTAAACCCATAGACAAACTGGTGCCCACCACAGCCTGAATTAGGGTGGTATCTGTGGTTAAACGCGACAACACTTCGCCGGTTTTAGTCAGTTCAAAAAACTGCGGGCTCATTTTTACCACATGGGCATACACAGCGCTGCGTAAATCCGCTGTGACCCGCTCGCCAAGCCAGGACACATAATAAAACCGCAACGCAGTAGCGACAGCTAGCACCACAGAAAGGCCAAATAAGGCCAGAAAGTATTTGTCGATATGACCAGCCTGGTCGGTAGAAAAACCAGCATCAATCAAATAACGAAAAGCCACGGGTAAAGTAAGAGTGGCTACAGCTGCCACTGTTAAGGCGATAAAAGTTAAAATCCAGCGGCTGGCATAAGGAGTTAAAAACGGAATTAAACTAAAAAGCGGCCCAATTTTTTTGGCCTGAGCCTGAACTTCAGTATCAGGCTCTGCTTCGTTAACAAGGGTTCTGCTGCTCATGACTTATAAGCCAGCCATCATACGCAGCACTATGCCAACAGCTGCGCCAATCATCAGCACCAGCAAAGCAACAAAACCAATCATAAAACCTGGTCCACGGCTTTTCGCGTCCTTGATATAGCTAACCGCATAATACAAACGGCCCACTAACCAGACCAAACCCACTAAGCCAGCCCAGACCGGACTGACATATTCACTGAATAACCAAAGCGCTGGTAAAAACAACACCAGATGTTCCAGCGTGTTCATTTGCACACGGAATATGCGCTCAAAATCCGGATTGCCTGTAGTTGCAGGAGCAGCAACACCATATTTGGTCCGTGCCATACCCACAGCCAGACAACTGTATAAAAACAAGAAAAGCGCCAGTAAAGTAACGATAGCAGGAAGATGTAAAGCCATGGTAAACCTTCAATAAGGTAGAGGCGGATTGCCTTAAAACGTTATGGGGGTGCAGTGAAACGAAATCAACAACCCCCAACCACTGAGCAGCACTTAATTCAGCTTGTTGAACCTGAACAAATCCCGTATTGCTTCATAAGCAGGAATACAAGCGGTGATCAACAGGCCATAAGTGAACCCCTCTTCCAGTTGTAACAAGGTAAACAGGCTTTTGATCTCAACGGGACCAGCCTGCAGCAAGGGGCCACTCAAAGCCAGGGCGACAAAAAATGCGGAAAAAGTGGCGTTCACCAAAATATTGCCCAGCAACAAACTGCGGTTCCAGATCCGTTGACGTAATTGCCATAAGCTGAATAACACAGACAAGGCCACTACAGGGCTAAACCATTGCATCATCAGCAGAGCATTGTCTGTAAACATAATACTGCGATCCGCTATTTGTGCCGGGCTCATCCACAACGGATACCAAATGACAATCAGCAGGAATAAACAGGTGGCTAAATCAGTGAATACATCGGTCATACTGATGTGTTGCCAGCCCAAATCTGCTTTAGGTAACAGCTTTGGCGACCAGTCTTTGCCGCCACTGCGGCTTACCCTGTCTCCTGCGCTATTCACCGCAGCAAAACTCAGTACTATCACAGTAAAAGCAAAGCAAGCATCCTCCAGAAAACCAAAGGTTAACTGCAATAAAAAACGAATTAAATTGCCTTCACTGCTGCCCATCCAATGGGTCGTAGAACCCACAATTTGTACGACAAACAACACACCCAACACCATATACAACAGATGCTTCAGCAAAGGCATATCTTCAGCAGCCACTAAAGCTTTAGGTGGCACAAACTGATAAGCCACAACTTCCGGACGGCCCATTTGTTTCAGCACAGCCGCTATATCATCTTCTGACAACTGGCCATTTTGCTCTTTGAGCGCGTCCAGCTGATCCATGATATTGGCACTCAGCTCACGGCCTATTTCCTGCCTTTTCTGTTCAGGCAATTCACGCTGCACAGCAGCGACATAACGCTCTACCAGTTCCATTATTCTGTCTCCCCACTTTGATCTTGTGTTAACAAAGGGCCCAAAGCCGAATTGAGTTGTAACCATTCATCGGTTAACTGCGCCAATAGCTCTTTGCCTTGATCCGACAACAAGTAATAACGCCGCTCGCGCCCCTCGGCCTGCTGCCATTCGCTGTCCAGCAAACCTTGATCCGCTAAACGCCGGACCAGCGGGTACAAAGTACCTTCGTCTATGTCTATGCCTCTGTCCTGCAATTGCTTTCTAAGCGAGTAGCCATAATGCCGCTGCTTCAACGAGGCCAGCACGGCCAGCACCAGCACACCACGGCGCAGTTCCAGTCGCATTTTGTCCAGCTGTGAAGTGGTCATAAAAAATCCTGTTTTGTCTATATCACTTATACTGTGCACTACACACTGTGCGGTACACAGCAATACTAGGCAAGACACAGTATAGGCGCAAGCTTATTTTTCAAACAAAATTTAAGTGATTGGAAAACAAAGTTTTTTAGCTAGTTCACTGCAAGGCTAATGTGGAAAAACCGCACTGCAGCAGCCAGAGTCGAGCAACTCTTGCTCAGTCAGTAATTCCAAGGTAGGTTAACCACACTATCTCTTTGAAGAACAACTAAAAATGTTTGAAGCTTTGACCCAAATTGGTTTACCTATAGCACTGATACTGATTATGACGGGCGTTGGCATGAGCCTACGGCTTGCCAATTTTTCGGAAGTGGTGCGTCAGCCCAAAGCGTTTTTTGTGGGAGCCCTGGCGCAGTTATTACTGCTGCCGCTCTGTGCTTTAGGGGTGATTTACCTGTTTGGTTTGCAGGGCGAACTGGCTGTAGGTTTATTTATTCTGGCCTTATGTCCGGGTGGCACTACCTCAAATTTGTACAGTTACTTGTGTAAAGCCGATCTGGGTTTGTCTGTAGCTTTAACTGCGCTGGTTGGTTTTATCACGCCTTTTACCTTGCCACTCTTGACCGTCTGGGCCATAGAACACTTTTTAGGCGAAAATACCTCGCTGCAACTTCCGTTATTAAAAACCTGGCTGACTTTGATGATTGTCAGTGTTTTTCCTGTGTTGCTTGGCATGTGGTTTAACTTTAAATGGCCTGAACGTTCACATCGTTTTCAGCCTGTGATCAGCCGTTTTTCGGTGATAGTGCTGGTGTTATTAATCATCAGCATAGCTACAGATTTAGGCGCAGATCTCTGGATGTTTTTACAGAAAACCGGGCCAGCCACTTTGGCTTTGAATGTATTGACCATGCTGGCAGGTTATTGGTTAGGCCGGTTTTTGCTGCATCAGGAAAAACAAGCCAGAACCATCTGCCTTGAAGTGGGCCTGCAAAATGGCACGCTCGCTTTGATGATCACCACAGGTATCTTGCAAAACACCACCATGTCGATAGCACCCAGTGTTTACAGCTTGCTGATGTTTATCACGGCCAGTTTGTTTACGGTGTGGGTGTTACGGCGGAATAAATCACAATAACACCGAGTTTAACGCCAGTTTCCAGCCGCTTAGCAACTGCTGGCGTTTATCTGCTGACATCTGCGGTAAAAACTGTAAAGCATCAGAGCTGAATTGCACGTCGGCCAGACTTTCAAACCAACCTAACTGCACTGCTGCCAGCACCGAAGCGCCATAAGCCGAAGCTTCATTTTGATTGGGTTTGAGCACCGGAATATTTAATACATCAGCCAGATGCTGACATAGCCAATTGTTTGCCACCATGCCACCATCAATCTGCAATTGCTCTGCATTGGCCCCATCGGCCAGCATGGCAGAGAGTAAATCACCAGTTTGATAGACCACAGCTTCCAACGCAGCCCGGGCTAAATGCGCTTTGCCTGTGCCCAGTGTCATACCGACCAAAGCAGCCCTTGCTTCAGGTTGCCAATGTGGTGCAGCTAAACCAGTAAAAGCTGGCACTAAATATACTCCACCGTTATCCGGTAAACTTTGCGCTAAGCCTTCAGTTTCACTGGCTTCACTAATAACACCCAGTTGATCCCGCAGCCATTTGACTGCTGCACCAGCGACAAAAATGGCCCCTTCGAGTGCATAAAAAGTGTGGCCCTGCACAGTAAAAGCCACAGTGGTCAGTAATCGGTGTTTGGAAAACAACGGCTTGCAGCCAGTGTTTAATAAAGCAAAACAGCCTGTGCCATAGGTGCTTTTTAACGAACCTGCATTGATACAACCCTGACCTAAAGCCGCAGCTTGTTGATCGCCCACCAGCGCCAGCACTGGCAAAGCCAAACCAAATAAGCGGGTATCACACAAGCCATAGCTATCAGCGCTTTGTTTAACCTGCGGCAGAATATGCTCAGGCACGCCAAACAACTGCAGCAGTTCTTGATCCCAACTTAAAGTTTGCAGGTTGAGCAGTAAAGTGCGGCTGGCATTGGTGGTATCTGTGGCATGCACTTTTGTGGACGTTAGACGCCAGAGCAAAAAACTATCTATGGTGCCAAAGGCTAATTCGCCTTCAGCCAAAGCTTGTTGCACATCGGCATTGTGAGTGAGTAACCACTGAATTTTGCTGGCAGAAAAATAGGGGTCCAGCAATAAACCGGTTTTTTGCTGCACCATGGCTTCATGGCCCTGATCTTTAAGCTGCTGGCAATAGTCTGCTGTGCGCCTGTCTTGCCAGACAATAGCGGGCGCTAACACTTTATCTTTAGCTTTATGCCAAAGCACTGTAGTTTCACGTTGATTGCTGATACTGACCCCCAGCACTTCAATACCCAGTTGCACAGCCTGAGCCAACACCTGCCGACACACCTTCAGCACAGAGAGCCAAATCAGCTCTGCATCTTGTTCCACCCAGCCTTGCTGCGGATAAACACAATCCAGCTCCTGCTGCGCTACAGCCAATACTTTGCCGTCGCGGTTAAATAACAAAGCGCGGCTGGAAGAGGTGCCCTGATCTATAGATAAAATGGCTTGCTGGCGCATACATAGCTCCTGGAATTTAGAATAGGGTGAATAGCCTTAGCCTAGCTGGGCCTGATGCAGTTGGGAAGAGGTAAGAATGGGCCGTTCTGGCATTGGTACTGATGCAGTGCTATATTGTACGGCAAAGCCGTACAACTAATTACTTATATCTGGTGATCACAATGGATACCGTAAGCGTCAATCAATTCAGAGATAATCTGAAAACCTATGTCGAAGATGTGGTGAACAACCACGCACCGATCAAAGTAACGCGCCGCGCTGGTGAAGCTTTTGTGGTGATCAGTGCTGATGATTGGGAGCGAGAACAAGAGACTCTTTATGTTCTGCAAAACAATAGCTTAATGGCACAAATTGCTGCGTCATCCAACACTCACAGCCAACGAAAAGGCTATAGCCCAAGTTCTGAGGAAATAGATGAGATCACTGGTATTTGAAGGCAATACATGGGCTATTTATGAAGAACTACGAGATAAAGACAAAGTTCTGCATAAGGCTTTGTGCAAACTACTCAAAGAAATGTTGCGAGCCGATCCTGCATCAGGATTGGGAAAACCTGAAGCACTGAAACACAATCTCGCGGGATTCTGGTCAAAACGTATCTCACAAAAAGATCGGCTGATCTACAAATTCGACGATAGTTATATCTACATCTTCGCTATCGGCGGGCATTACGACCAATACTAAGCACTACTTATTCTGCAGAAGTCAGTCTGAATCGTACGGCTTATACTCCAAAAGTTTGCATGTTTCTTCCAGACTCAAAGTATGGCCTAAAGCAATATCGGCCAGCCCTATTGCCACAGCTTTTATAAACAGCAGCTCTTCTGTTGCTTTTGCATAGTCATCCAGTCCTTGCAAAACCGCAACACCCTGTCCTTTGCTTGTCAAGAGAACCGGCTTATGCAGGACTTTGCAGCGGTGTAATACCTTAGCAAGGTTTTGTTCCAGCTTAGACAAAGCAACAATTTCTTCAAAATGTGAGGTTGGCATAAAACTCCGAGCTTCTGAAATGCTTGAGTACTGCATAAATAATAACACTGGCAAAAAAACACGGCGACCCAAAGGCCGCCGTAGTTTTATCTTCACAATTTACTTCAACAACATCACTATCACATAGTTAGATCAAACCGATCCAGTGTCATTACTTTGCTCCAGGCAGCAACAAAGTCTTTAGTGAACTTCGCCTTACCATCGTTGGCAGCATAGATCTCGGCAATAGCACGCAACTCGGAATGAGAGCCAAATACCAGATCCACCGGAGTCGCTGTCCATTTCAGTGTGCCGGTATTGCGATCCACACCTTCGTACAGGCCTTCAGTTTTAGCCGACTTGCGCCACTCTGTGGACATATCCAGCAAATTGACAAAGAAGTCGTTGCTTAAGGTGCCGGGTTTACTGGTAAATACGCCCTGTTTCGCACCGCCAGTGTTAGCATCCAGCGCCCTTAAACCTCCTATCAACACTGTCATTTCCGGCACGCTTAAGGTCAGCAGATTGGCTTTATCCACCAAAGCTTCGGCGGGCGATAAACGAGCGTCTTTGCTGTACTCTTTACCATAATAGTTGCGAAAGCCGTCAGCCATCGGCTCCAATACAGCAAAAGATGCCACATCGGTTTGCGCCTGACTGGCATCAGTGCGGCCCGGTGTAAATGGTACTTCCACTGTGATGCCTCCCGCCTTGGCGGCTTGCTCTACTGCAGCACTGCCAGAGAGTACAATCAAATCGGCCAACGAGACTTTTTTGCCACCCTTTTGGGCTTTATTAAAGTCCTGCTGAATAGCCTGTAGTTTTTTCAGTACCTTGGCCACTTCAGCCGGATTATTGACCGCCCAGTCTTTTTGGGGTGCTAAGGCCAAACGAGCACCATTGGCACCGCCACGTAAATCAGTACCACGGAAGCTGGCAGCTGCAGCCCAACTGGTGCGTACCAGCTCTGGCACCGTTAAACCCGATGACAGAACTTTGGCTTTCAGCGCTTTGATATCCTCTGCGTTGACCAATTCATGATCCACAGCTGGCACAGCGTCCTGCCAAATCAGCGTTTCAGCTGGCACTTCAGCGCCTAAATAACGCACTTTAGGCCCCATATCGCGGTGGGTTAATTTAAACCAGGCTTTGGCAAACGCCAGCTCAAACTCCTTGGGATTTTCTTTAAAACGTGTGGTGATTTTGCGGTATTCAGGATCTTCCTTCAGCGCCAGGTCTGTGGTGAACATAATGGGCGCATGACGTTTGGTTTTATCATGTGCATCCGGCACTAAATTCGCCGCCTGACCATCTTTCGGGATCCACTGGGTGGCACCAGCCGGGCTTTTGGTTTTCACCCAGTCAAAGGCGTACAGGTTATCCAAATACTGAGTGGTCCAGGCTATGGGGTTGACTGTCCAGGCCCCTTCTAAACCCGAAGTGACTGTATCTTCTGAATGCCCTGTGCCGCATTTGTTTTTCCAGCCAAAGCCTTGCTCTTCCAATCCAGCAGCAGCTGGCTCTTTACCAACGCATTCTTCAGGTTTATGCGCACCGTGCGCTTTACCAAAAGTATGACCACCCGCTATTAAGGCCACTGTTTCTTCATCGTTCATCGCCATACGGCCAAAGGTTTCGCGAATATCTTTGGCGGCAAGTAAAGGATCAGGATTGCCATTTGGCCCTTCAGGATTGACGTAAATCAGGCCCATTTGCACAGCCGCCAGCGGTTTTTGCAGCTTGCGATCACCGCTATAGCGCTTATCATCCAGCCACTTGGTTTCAGGTCCCCAATAGACAATATCGGCTTCCCAATCGTCAGTGCGACCACCGGCAAAACCAAAGGTTTTAAAGCCCATAGACTCCAGCGCGACATTGCCTGTTAATACCATTAAATCGGCCCATGAAATTTGCCGGCCATATTTTTGCTTAATAGGCCAAAGCAAACGCCGTGCTTTATCTAAATTGACATTATCAGGCCAGCTGTTTAACGGCTCAAACCGCTGCTGCCCACCACCAGCCCCACCCCGACCATCAGACACTCTGTAAGTACCGGCACTATGCCAGGCCATGCGAATAAAAAAGGGCCCATAATGGCCATAATCCGGTGGCCACCAGTCTTGTGGCGTGGTCATCAGTTTGGTGATATCAGCTTTCACCGCTTTTAAGTCCAGCTTTTTAAACTCTTCTGCATAGTTAAAGCCTTGATCCATAGGGCTGGATTCCACCCCATGCTGACGCAAAGGCGCCAGGTTGAGTTGTTCAGGCCACCAGAACTGGTTGCCCTTGTTCATACTTTCTGCACTGGCGATATGGGTAGTTAAAGCTATCGAAACGGCGACTGCTAAAGCCGATAGTAATGTTGTTTTCCGTTGAAGCATATGCGCTCCCTCCATTGGTTAAAGTTTAACCTGCACCGCGATTAACACTAGACCAATAGAATAGAAAATGCGTTTCTAATCAATTTAAGTGATTAATTGAGGTTTGGGCTATTTGTAAAGGTTTTTTGGCGGGGCTTTGGGGAATGGCTTTGTGAGCTATGCTTGGTATGAGTAAAGGTAGGTTGCACTCGGAGCGCAGCGACAGTACAACAAGGCAACATAACAACCTGGCAATTTTTATAAACACCGATTCTGCCAACTCCAACATTGAGCTACCATCAGAAGGCACAACTTTCAGGGCTGGCCGATGAATAACAAAACTCCATTCTGTTTGGGTGAAGAACCAGAACTCCAAATGCAGGACTGGCTTGTAGAGCAAGTAAACGCTGCCTTTAAAAAACTGGATAGTGGTAAAGCAAAGTTTATTAATCATGAGCTGGCTACAAGCGATATGAAAGAGCGCAAGGCTAGAATTCGGAGCGACGAATATGCCAGTAAAGCTCGACTTTAAGGTGTTCAAGGAAGATCAAAACATCTAACATTTAAGGAATTTTTATTTTGAGAACAGTTCGAATTTTCCTTTCTTCACCAGGTGATTGCAATTTAGAACGAGATGCAACTCACTCTGTAGCAGCAAAACTAAATGCTGACCCTGTGATTGCTGCCTTTGCCAGAATTGAAGTGATTGCTTGGGATTGGGGCGCTGGTGTTCCTATGGATGCTTTAGCATCGCCACAAGTATCAGTTAACTATCACCTGCCAGTTCCAGAAGATTGCGATATATTCATCGGAGTATTTCGCTGTCGATTTGGGAGTCCCTTGCCACCTAACGAATTTCGTAAAGATGATGGGAGCCTCTTTCTATCTGGTAGTGAATATGAATTTGATCGGGCTTGGAAAGCGAGACGCCGGGGGACAGTTACACCTGAGATTCTAATGTATCGCTTAAATGGTAAAGAAGCCTCAGCCTGCATGGACTGCGAACAACTGCAGCGCTTGAATTCATTTTTCGCTAGTTCACCATTTCAAAATCACGGTAAATGGACCGGATCCTTAAATCAGTTTCAAGACACTGAAAGTTTTGAAAAAACTCTTGACGGTCACCTACGCGTGCTTCTAAGTCGTTGGCATTCGCGAGCCAAAGTACCTCTTCATGAGCAACTTAAGCAGCATTACCTTCGCTTGGAGCATGATGCTGGTCCAAGATACACATCGAAGAAACATATCGATTCGGAAGTGAATCATACTTTCGATTGGCTTTTGGCTCGTCCCAGCGCTATTCAGGAACTGGATAACCTATTAGCTAATATTTGGAAGGATCTTGACTGCGAAAGTTTAAGCCTATTTAAAAATCAACTGCAAGATGTTGCTTTGAAATTACACAATGATCCCCACTGGATAACCCCTCCAAAATTTGACTCACTTGCCGTTATGCTAGACGAGTTATCAGGAAAAGCTTGGGAGATAGCTGGTTCGAGACGTTTGCAAAATGATCCAGCAAACGCAACAGAACAATATAAAAATCATCAGTTAAACAATGTAGCTCGATATGCGGAAGAGGCCGCAACGCTTATACGCAGATATGCGGAATTTACGAAGCGTCGTGTACTTTTGCTTACCGGCGCAGCAGGACAAGGTAAAACACATACATTAGTTCACGAAGTAAAATGTGTTCTTGAATCAGGTGGTATTGCAATTGGAGTTCTGGCACAGACATTATCTGCTTCAGGAGATCTTCGCAACGCTCTAATGCAAACTTGGAACTGTAATGACTCTTTTGAGACATTCCTTGATGACCTTGAAAATAAATCAGCTCTTCTCGGTCGCCGCGCACTGATTGCGATAGATGCTTTAAATGAGTCTCCCAATAGATCAAGATGGAAAAATGAGCTTAATGGCTTAATACAAGAGATCCTGTCTAGACCGCACTTAACTGTTGCTTTGAGTGTGCGTACTGATTATCGAGCATATGTGTTGCCAGATACTGACGATGATACAACAGAACTCTGGGTTGAACATAAACACAAGGGTTTTTCTGGAATTGAACCTGATGCGTTGAGGGCTTATTGTGCACACTATGGAGTCACAGCCCCTGTAGCGCCCCCAATCGGTGAGCTTAGTAATCCTCTTTATGTACAACTTCTTGTTAAAAGCCTCAAAAAACGCGCAACAAACTCCCATTGGCTTCCGTCTTGGCTAGAAGTTTGGAATGCTTGGATTGAGCAAATTGAATCTGATGCCCGTGGCAGATTAATAATTGATCCATCTAGAAAGCAGCCAGTCCGTAGATGCCTTAATAAATTAGCTGACACTATGATTGCATCTGGCCGTTTTTATCTTTTACGCCAGACAGCAGATGAGATAGCCAAAGGAGTTTCTGGTCTTGATACTTTGATTGGTTTTTTATGTTCTGCAGGTGCTCTAATTGACAGAATCGAAAATGATGATGAGATGATTGAATTTGGTTTCGAGCGACTTTCGGATACGTTTTTCGTTCATTGCCTGCTTACACGACTTTTTAAAGGGAAACATAATGTCGCAGAACGACGTCTTGCACTTGAAATAGCGTTGTCACCTCGTGGTGAATTATCAGCTCTCACAACTCCTGATTGTTACGATAGCCCACTCTTTTATCGGCGGTATGGTTTGCTCGCGGCTCTCTGCCTTGCAGTTCCTTCGCATGTTGGCGCGGAGCTACCTGAATTCATTCCAGCAGAAACTCCCGATTCACGCCATTGGGTTACACCTGATTCAGACTTGAGAAATGCATTTACTGACAGTATGCGATGGAGGTGTCAGCCTGAAGAGTTTGCTAGAGATGAAAAGTCTCTCTGGCAGATGTACCGAGAGCGTGGCAGCCAATTAGGTAGCGTAGGCGACCTAGACGAATTGATGAGATTAGCGCTTATACCTAGGCACCCTTTCTCAATGGATAAATTGCTACATCCTTGGTTATTGGGAATGGAAAGTGTTGGGGAGCGAGATGCTGAGTGGTCAGTTAATCTTGTCGCTTTATGGCGTGATAAAAGCTCTAACTTATCAGCGCTCATTCGTTGGGCAATTGATTCAAATTTAACCAAAATTCATAAGGATATAGCGGTGCCTGCCGCACTACTATTAGCTTGGGCTTGCACTTCGTCACAGCAAAAACTCAGAGAAATGGCTACTCGTGGTTTAACGCGGGTATTGGTCGCATGCCCTGAAATACTCTCGCTAATCTTAGAAGATATTTTAAAAGTTGATGATGACTATGTTGTGGAAAGTACGTTAATAGCAATTTGGGGAGTAATGATAGACGGAAGCCAACCCGAATACTGTCAAATAGCAGCACAAAAAGTATATTCTGTGATTTTTGAAAATGAATATCCTCGATGCCACCTAACAATACGTCATTATGCTCGACGAGTTGTTGAGGTCGCATTCCATAAAGATTGGTTCCATGACATTGATCTATCTGTTATCAGACCTCCATACAAGAGTGCATTGCCCCTATCACAAGTTCCAGATGACGCTAGTTTACGCGCATTAGATAGCTCACAGGGATTTCGCAATATTATTGGTTCAGCTTTGGGACGTGACTTCTATTGGTATGTTTTGGGAGCCACCTCCGGTAGTAAGCCATTTTCATCCAAGCCCCTGCCTCACTCTAATGAGCCTGTTCGGGCATATAAGTATGGTGGCAGTGAGACTAAATTCAGTCCTGAAAACGGTATTTTTGATATTCCACTCGTAGCTAGATTTATCGTTTGGAATTCCTACAATCTCGGGTGGTCTGCAAAGCGTTTCGACACTTTCGATACGGGTTATGAAACCCGAAGCAGTAGCCGTATAGATGATTCGGCAAGAACGGAACGAATAGGTAAAAAATATCAATGGATAAGTTGGCAGAAAATTCTCGCGTTTCTCTCTGATAACTACCACATGACTCACGATCCTTTCAGCGGGCAAAGAGAATATGACACACCTCATCAGATTAGCTATATAAAACTATCCGACCCATCGCGTTGGCTTTATTTAACTGAAAGACACCTAATTACCTCAAATCGTGACGATTTTTGGCGTGTACCAAGTTTACCGCAATGGCCTTCAGCTAATGTCGAAGATGTGATCCATTGGGGTACAGATGAGGCCTACGATTTGCCTGCGGCAGATGTCCTTAGTTATGTGCCTGAGCTACCATCGGAATGGGGCGATGGCCCTTGGATCCGCATTGCTGCAGAGCACTGTTGGATGAGTCCTAAATTACCTGGAACCTGGGGGCTTGGCCAGGATCTTGATACTGACATTTGGTGGCAATTAACGCCTGCGTTGATCAGAGCCTGTGATTTGACCACACTTTTGGATAGCCTAAATGAAACTAGCGTATGTGAAAGGCTGGAAGCTATCAGCCGGATTGAACTTGAAGGAGATTGGAATTTACAGCTTTCTGAATGGCCAGGCGCTTGCGGAGATTTAAGCAGAGGGATCGATTATGATGAAAATGGGGGATCTAATGCGTGGTTGCCAGTGCCATGGATGCATTTAATAGGTGAATGCGGTCATCCAGATCGTTCAGAAGAAAGCGGTCCGACAATTCTTCCTTGGCCTCGTATTTTTCAAGACTGGGGGTTGGAATTAGATATTGAGAGCGGCGTCGTGAGGCAAGGGAATACCGTAGTATTTGGCGTAGCAAGCTTAGTTATGGATGAAAAAGCATTGTTTGCTCAACGTGATGTCCTTATCAATTTGCTGGAAAAACATAATTTGGCACTTGTATGGTGGCTCCGTGGTGAAAGGCGTGCATTTATGCCTGGATTTTCCTCATACGCTCCACATGCTCTCGTCTGGATTGACTCACGGGGAGTTGCTTATCTAGGAAAAGATGGGCGAATCCAAGTTGGCATGCTCTCGCGAAAGAATAGTAGGTAGATGATGCTCACTTCAAAGCGAGATTATAGAATCCTACTTTTGACTGTGAAGAGTTACCAGCCAGCTAATTTAATAGAGGTGCTTATAAAATATATAAAACTTAAACAAAGTAAAAATTCAAATGCAGCACCGCAGAAAAAACAGGAAGAACAGCAACTCTTGGCAGAAATAAAAACCGCTACTGCTCAGTTTGCTGCGGGTTTAGGCGTAGATAATGCTGTGGCTCGTGTAGTTATGCTTGAACGATTAGCGAAGAGGGGCTGAGCAAAGCCACATACCAAACACCAGTAACTGCGTAGTGAGCAATCAAAAGTGGGCGCGGGAGGCGCGAACGGGCGAACGTAGTAGTTGGTGGTGGTTGGGCTGGTTCGGAGAACGGTTTTGGTTGCCAGAAAACCTGATGAATTAAGATAGGATTGAGGATTCGGATGGAATATTGGGTAGCAGCAGTGTATTACTACACCGCCGCCCCCTAAGAACCGTACGAGCAAGTTTCCCTGCATTCGGCTCAAGCCTTTATAAGCCAATACCTAAGTACAGACCAGCGACTTATTTCCCTTTACACTCATTGCATTGTTCTTTGTTAGGCTTAGTGTTCGTTTTTTCCCATCCTGCATCAGGATAGTTATTTTTTGAACACTTCGTTTCCCAATGATAAGTGTCGTTACCTTGTTTGTGATAATAAGGTGCTGTTGGTGTAGACATTTAAATACTCCATGTAATTGTCGTGAAAGCATATTACGATAAGCTTCATTTACCGATCCACAGTACATCTACTAAAGCAGACTGGCGTACCATTTATAGGATAAAATACGAAATTACACAATCAAATGTTGATCTCCCCCAAACCTTATTAAACACTTACATGCAATTGCCGATGACAATTAGGGTGCAGCAAAACTAGGTTATCCAGCTCATCCGATCCGCCTTTTACGGTAGTGTTCAAAATTCTGTGTCATTTCATTAAACTACGTGAAAAAGAGATGACACATGACTAATCCAACATTCGATATCCAGGCTGCTATTCAGGCATTGCGTGATGGCAAAGGCCTGACGGGTAAAGACGGTATACTGACGCCGCTGATTAAGCAACTGACCGAAGCTGCAATGCAAGCCGAGCTTGAGCAGCACCTTGAACAGGATGAGACACCAAACCGCAAAAACGGCAGTACATCCAAAACGGTCAAAAGCCCTGCGGGTAGCTTTGAACTTCACACTCCGCGTGACCGTGCCGGCACCTTTGAGCCACAAATCGTCAAGAAACATCAAACCCAGTTGACCGACGAGCTGGAGCGTAAAATCATTGGGTTATTTGCCCTTGGTACCAGTTATCAGGATATCCGCGCTCATATCGAAGATCTGTACGGCATCAACATCTCCAATGGCACCCTCAATGCGGTCACCGATAAATTACTGCCTGAATTACAGGCCTGGCGCGAACGTGAGCTGGATGCTATTTATCCCATCGTCTGGCTCGATGCCATTCATTACAAAATCAAAGAGAACAGCCGCTATATCACCAAAGCTGTGTACACCATTTTGGGCGTGACTGTGGAAGGTAAAAAAGAGCTGCTGGGCCTCTATCTGTCAGAGCATGAAGGCGCACACCACTGGCTGAGCGTACTGACCGACCTGCATAATCGCGGCGTTAAAGACATTCTGATTGCCTGTGTCGATGGTCTTAAAGGTTTCCCTGAAGCCATTGAAAGTATTTACCCCAAAACCGAAGTACAGCACTGCATCGTCCACCAAATCCGCAACTCGCTCAAATACGTTGCCAGTAAGAATCAGAAAGCATTTATGGCCGATTTAAAGTGCGTGTACAAAGCATCTACTTTAAGCGCCGCAGAAAGCGCTCTGGACGAACTGGAAGCTAAATGGGGGGAGAAATATCCGGTAGTGATTAAATCCTGGCGCACTAAATGGCTGACGCTCTCAGCTTATTTTAAATACCCGGATTACGTCAGAACCGCAATTTACACCACCAATGCGGTGGAAGCTGTACATCGTCAGTTCCGCAAACTGACCAAAACCAAAGGTGGGTTCGCTAACGAAAATAGTTTACTTAAGCTGCTCTATGCAGGTATGTTGCAAGCCTCTGAGCGTTGGACACACCCAGTACAAAACTGGAATCTGACACTGTCACAGCTGTCGATCCACTTCGATGGGCGCTTAGACGCTCACATCGACCTGTGAACTTATGACTTGGCTGACACAGAATAATGAACACCCTC
>JAHKAA010000008.1 GCA_018825965.1 Gammaproteobacteria bacterium | reverse complement strand
TCTCTTTCCGCACCAAGCAAGTAAGAATTCTGCAGTTTCTGCAGGGGTATAGCCAAGCGGTAAGGCAGCGGGTTTTGATCCCGCCATTCTGGGGTTCGAATCCCTGTACCCCTGCCATTTAATTGAAGTGGCAGTGTAATCATCAAATTACACAATTTTAGCTACAACAGTTCTGCAGGGGTATAGCCAAGCGGTAAGGCAGCGGGTTTTGATCCCGCCATTCTGGGGTTCGAATCCCTGTACCCCTGCCATAAATTGGAACCCAGCTCCGGCTGGGTTTTTTCTTTTCTGTGGTTTTAATGTCCTGTTATTTCAGGCCAGCAGAACAGCAGAGCTTTCGCTGTAAAAGCTCTGCTGTTCTGCTGGCCTAAGCCCGTTTTAGTCTTTTGATACCAAACCATCCTATAACACCCAATCCGGCCACTAACAAAACCAGCAAGCCCCACTTAAAAGGCCGCAGCATTTGTCTGAGCTGTAATTGCAGGTTATCCCGCTGTCGTTGCTTAGCTGCGACAAAATCCGGCTCTGGACAGTGTTGGCCAAATTCAGCCCCCCAGCTGACATAAGGCCCATGTTGCAAGTAGTGCTGATAATAAGCTTTTGCCAGTTCTGGCTGGCGTATTAATAGCCATTTTGTCGAATAACACAAAGTGGCCGCAAAAGCCTGACTGTTTTGTGGCACCAACTCTGCCGCCTGCGCTGACAAGTCAGCGGCAAAGTGCCGGTAATGAAATCTGCTGTTGTATTTTGGCGCTGAACTGCCTAAACGCTCTAACTCAGCAACAGGCAGAGTTTGTGATCTGCTTTCGTCTGCATAAGGTTCAAACTGGCCATAAAACACCTGATAATCGGGTGCCAGTTCAAAACCTAATAACTCAAGCCCATGTTCTCTGGCCAGCTTTGCCTGTTCAAACAAAGCTTCAGCTTTAGCATGGTCAGTCCAGCTGCTTTGGGCAGCTTCGGCATAGCTCTGGTACCGCTTTGCCAGTTGCTTTAATTCGGGGTCAACAAAATAGGCTTCTGCTTGCTGGTACTCACCTGCCCTCATTAAACGTCTGGCTGTTAAGTGATGCAATAACACTTCTACCGGCGTATCACCAAAATAATGCCACTGGCTTTTCTCCGGTACTGCGGTGACAGGATGCAAAGCGGTAAAACTTATCAGTTCATCCAGCGTCAGTACCCGCTCTGCGATATAAGCCGTATCCTGCCAGTACTCCATACCAGCAGCAGTTAATAAAGAAATGGCCTGCAGATAATCGCCCCGGCTTAATTCCACAATGCCGTGTTCGGCCTGGATACGACAATAGTGCCGGGTTTGTAAGTCTTCGATTGAAACTTTGCTGTAGTAATCTTGCTGCACCGGCATGACTTTGGTTTGGGTGAGCTCCGGGGCAAAAGATTTGCTGGCTTTGGCATAAAACTCTGCAGCCTTAGCTGTGTCCCCTGCTTTTAATGCCATTTTTGCCCGCAAGGTAAAGGCCAAAGCCGTTTGGTCCAAATGAGGTACTAACTGTTCGGCTAATGAAAACTGACCTTGCTGGTAAGCGGCCACGGCCAGCTGTGTTGCATTGTGCAGCTGAATATCCGGCACCTGATTCAGCACAACAAGCAAAGACTGTAACTGATCCGGATCCATATAACTTAAAGCACTGAACTGCGTCATCAGGTAGCGGCTTAATAAAGCCGATACCGCAGGAATGTGCACTAGCGGCATTAACTCCTGATCCGGCATAGCGGCCAATTCTTTACTTAACCACAACAAAGAAGCGCGGCCACTTTCGCTCCAGCGGCTTTGCGCTGCATACAAAGCTATAGCTGTCGCCCAGTCCCCTTGTTGTTTCGCAAGCCTCGCCTGCTCGCCTACACTGGCCAGCGCCAGTTGCAAAGGATCGGCAAGGCCAGCTGCTACTTCTTGTTGCAATTGGTTATACAAAGTAGCCACTTCAGCACTGTGATCCACACCGTATTGCCGTAGCAAAACCCGGCTCAGTGAATACAAAGCCCAGCTGCGTCTTTGCTGCTGTTGCTCCAAAGGCAAAGCCAGCACCTGACGAAATAATTCAATAGCTTGCTGGTAGTCTTGTTGTGCAAAAGCCACAGCAGCTGCAGTGTAGAACCGCAGTTCAGCAGGTAAAGCGTCACCCACAGCTAAAGCCTGCTGCACTGTGGCGTTTTGCCGCATCTGCTGCACTATTAAGGCCTGTTCTTTACCAAGCAACTGCTGCTCAGCTTGTTCTGTGGCACTAAGCCAACGCTCGTTCTGATAATCATAACTGTCGGCAAATACAGTAGCGTCAGCCTTTGCTACCAGTGCAGAAAAATCAGGTACAGCGGAGGCCAAAGCCTGAACTTCCACTAAAAATACTGGTTCAGTCAGTTCAGCAAAGGTCTGAGCTCTGTCTGAACTCAGCATCATAGGAAAATCAGGGCCACAGGCTAAAGTGCTGCCAGTCAAAACCAGGCTGCTTACCAATAAGGCTCTGTTAAATTTCAGCATACAATTATCCTTTAAATGCGGAAAGGCTTAAGTTCTGACAGGAGGCCCAGCCCAGCACCAGTCGTTGACGGGGTTGCACCATAGTTTCAGCTTTGGTTAAAACAAACTGCAGCTGATTTTTGTCTTTTGAAAAGTTGAGCTTGTAGCCTGATACCGCATCAGCAGCAGTACACAAACGACCAGACAAGTTGATTTGTGTCGGTAATGGCGCCGCTAAAAACCCATGGTTTTCTGCCACCAGCTCAAGTTCCGGGGCTTCGCCTTGCACACTCATCTTCAAGTCAGCTGTTAGCGTTTTGCCCACACTAACCGCCTGCAGTTGGGAATAGGACCAACTGCGTTTGTCGGATGGCAAAGGCAGTCGAAACCAGACCAGCCCTTGCAGCTGCGGCCAGTGTTGTTGCTGCAACCACAGACTGAATTGCTGCACAGCTACCGCATCCAGCCATAACTCCTGCCGTTTGGCCTGACTTTGTAAGGGCTGCTCGCTTTCAACCAGCCAACCCTGTTCTTGTTGCAATAAAGCCGAATGATACGAAGGCACAGCAATATAAAAGGGCTTTTGCGCCTGCTGTGCCAATTGTTGAGCCCAGTTTTTGGCAAGTTCGACCTGAAACAATCCCTGCTCTGCTGATAATACAGAATGCACTTGCAAGGTCAGTTGATCCACCTGCTGCTGCAATTCAAGCCAACCCGGCTTGCCTAACCAGTCCGGTAAAGCGGTAATAGCCACAGCAAGAGTCTGAGGCAAGAGCTGACGTAACGCTTTGAGCCAAACCGCATAAGCAGCAAGCTGGCTGCTGGCGCAATCATAATCCAGCTCAAGTTGAGTCACCTTCACACCCTGCTGTTGCCATAACTGCAGCAGCGCTGCGAGTTTTTTCTGCAATAAGTCTTTTGGTAACTGTTTTAACTGACCATCAAGCCGCACCACCAGATGCACAGGCCGTGCATCGGCAGCAAGCAGAGGTAAATCAACTTTCGCTTCTGTCCAGACAGGGCCAGCTTTGGCCTGATGCAGCTGCAAAGCCAGCACCCTCAGTACAGTGAAATCTGTTTTACTTTGCGCCAAAGCCCCTGCATGTTCAGCTGTCCAGAGTCGCTGCCAGATATAAATATGTTGAGAAAAAGCAGAGCTGCCCTGTGGGCTGCAGGAGCATAACAAGCAAAGGCTGATCACCAGACTGAGTAGTTTGAATTGGGACTTCAAGCGCTGTACTTATGTAACGAAGCAATACCCGGAGTATAAGGCCCTGCACAGCGGCAGGGCCATCCTTTTATGGTCTCGGTAGATTAGAAACTATCCGCAGTGATCTCCACTTGTGTCACTTCACCATAAGTTTTGGCGATGTCTTTCATAGCTTCAGCCTTGCCAATCAGCACAAATTTCAGCTGATCTTTTGGGAAATAACTGTTGATCAGGCGTTTGCTTTCAGCCACTGTCAGTTGATCCACTTTGCTTTGGAAGCTATTGATATAGTCCTGATTAAAGCCATACAGGTACATATCACCTAACAAGCCAGCTAAAGCCGTATTGGTCTCAAAACGAGGTGGGAACTGGCCTTTCACATAAGCTTTGGCTGAATCCAGAGTGACCTGATCTATGCCCTTGTCCCATAAACGCTGGTAGGTTTTCAAAGCTAAATCCACAGCAGCCTGAGTGCTTTCGGTTTTGGTAAAACTGCCAATACTAAAAGTCCCGCTGGCTGAATAGCGATCAAAACCAGAGCCGGCACCATAAGTTAAACCAGAATTAACCCTCAGCTCGTCGTTCAGCCAGGAAGTAAAACGGCCACCTAACACCGTATTTACGACACTAATACCCACATAATCCGGGTTGTCCTGTTTAATGGCGATACCACCAAAACTAAAAGTGGTTTCTATCGCATCGGCTTTATTCACCAGCAGTACTTTGGCTTTTGCAGCTTTTGGCAATTCAGCCGTTAAATTGGGCTGCTGCACTGCTTCGCCGCTTTTCCAACTGACAAATAACTTTTGCAACTGAGCTTTCATCAGGTCTGGTTTGAAGTCACCCACTATGCTAATCGCCGTATTGCCCGGCTGATAATAACTTTGATGGAAGCTTTTGACCTGCTGCCGGCTGATGCTCTGTAGTGAAGCTGCTGTGCCTGAAACTGCATTACCATAAGGGTGAGAGCCAAACACCAATTTATTAAAGTACTGGTCTATCACCATACGTGGGCTTTCTTTGGCTTGAGCAACGGCAGCAACCTGACGTGCTTTTAACTTCTCAAACTCTGCTGCGTCAAAAGCTGGCTGAGTCAGTACCTGATGAAATACAGCGAGCATTTGTTCTATGTCTTTTGCCATAAAATCAGCACGCAGACTGGAACCTTCCACAGAGCCATCACTGTGTAAACTGGCTCCTAAAAAGTCGACCATTTGTTCAATTTGCGCCTTGCTTTTACCTCCAGCCCCCAACAATAACGCTTGACTGGTCAATTGAGCCAAACCCGCCACTTTGTCGTTGACTGCACCAGCACGCACTGTGGCCTGCATTGTGATTAAGGGAACTTCATGCTGAGGTAATAAAAATACAGTTAAGCCATTGTCCAGTTTCAATTGCTCGTAGGCTGGTAATTGGAAGCTGCCTGTATTGTTTTTCTGATCGGCCATCACCGGCAAGGCAAATACAAAAGAGCTTAATAGCGCCAATGCCACTACTTTTGGAGCTTTCATTACATGGTTCATAGATCTTTATCCTCAGCAGAGTCCAGCACAGCAACAGTGCGGTTGGATTTTTTCAAATAACTTTGTGCAACCCGCTGAATATCAGCAGTTGTCACTTTTTGATACTCTTTCGGCGCATCAAACAGCTTCTGATAGCTGCCAAAATACAGCTCATAGGTGCCAATGATATCGGCTTTGCCATTGATGGTTTCCATTTCACGGTAAAACTGCATCAGCTTCTGGTTTTTGGCTTTTTCCAGCTCGTCCTGACTCACTCCTTCTTTGGCTACTGTATTGATCACTGCAATGAACGCAGCTTCAAGTTCAGCCGCTTTTACACCAGGACTGGCGATGGCCATTGCATAAAACAAGTTCGGGTCAAAAGACATAGGCAAATAACTAAACACATCCACGGCCAGTTCTTTATCCACCAGGCCCTGATACAAACGTGAGCTGTTGCCCTGACTCAGAATAGAATTCAGTAAATCCAGCGCATAATAATCCGGGCTGGAGCTGGCAGGAATATGAAAACCTAAGAGTATATTTGGGCTGCTGACTGAAGCTTTTTGCACATAAAGCCGACGCTCGCCTTTTTGTTCAGGCTCTACAGTACGCACAGCTTCTGGCTCTGGCTGAGAGGGAATAGGTGCAAAATACTGCTCCGCCAGCTTTTTCACTTCAGCTAACTTCACATCTCCTGCAACCACCATCAGGGCATTATTTGGCGCGTAGTAGGTTTTATGAAAAGCCTTTAAATCATCCAGAGTCCAGGCTTTGATATCAGACTCATGCCCAATGATGGACCAGCTGTATGGATGCGCCCGAAAAGCTACACCTTTGAGCTCTTCATGCAGAGTTTGGAAATTGGAGTTTTCAAGGCCGGTTGAGCGCTCAGACATCACCACTCCTCTTTCACTTTCGACCATTTTGGCGTTGATATCCAGATGAGCGATGCGATCGGCTTCCAAATCAAAAATGGTCTCCAGTCTAGTGGCCGGAAACCAGTTGGTATAAACAGTTAAATCTTCGGTGGTGTACGCATTATTGGCACCGCCTACGGCTTCCATGCTTCGATCAAACATCTTTGGACCATACTTTTTAGCGCCGTTAAACATCATATGTTCAAAAAAGTGCGAAATACCTGTAATGCCCGGATGCTCGTTGCGTGACCCTACTTTCCAGAATAAATAGCTGTTGGCATTAGGAATAGATGCATCTTCCAGCACCAGAATCTTCATGCCATTTTTTAAGGTAAAGCTTTGAATATCTTTAGCTTCTGTTGCCTGCGCTGAACTGAACATCAGCCCAAGCATCAGCGCCAAAGCTGACTGTTTTAACTTCATACTCACTCCCTGCCAATTTGTAATCAAAGTTTTGCCTTGCTCTTGCTTCCAGACAAGGGAAGGAGAAAAGCAAAGTAAAAGTCTAAGACTAATCGAAAAACAAAAACGCCCTGCAACAAAATTGTTACAAGGCGTGTATTTTTGGCAATTTAATGCTGAGTATCGGTGCTGCTCTGGTCTTTAATCGGGTTTGTCCTGAGCAAAATCTAACTGGCCTTTGTCTGTCCAATACAGAGGGCGGACACGGGTATGCCTATTGCCGTCTTGCAGTGGATTGCCCTGAATGTCTTTGTAATCGCGGGCGTGGTACAGCATCAAGTCCGTCACCCCATCTTCGGCCAACACAAAGCTGTTATGGCCAGGACCAAAACGTTTGAGTTGGTCATTGGTAAAAAATACCGGATTTGGCGATTTGCTCCAGCTTTGGGTTTTCAATAAATCTGCATCGGCTGAAGCTGTCAGCAACCCCATCGCATATCTGTGATCGGTGGCGCTGGCTGAATAGGCCAGCCAGACTTTGCCATGTTTAATCAGTACTGCTGGCCCTTCATTGACCTTATAACCTAAAAGCTCCCAGTCCAGAGTAGGTTCTGTCAATAAAGTGGCTGGCAATTGCAGCTCTGTAGCGCTCCGCATTTTGGCTATCCACAAAGCGCTGTTATAGCTTTTGTTTTTATCCTGTTGTGCCCAGACCAGATAACGCTGGCCCTGATGCTCAAAATGAGTGGCATCCAGATTAAAACTATCCCAGCCTGTGTTCAGTGGCCCCAGCTCCTGCCACTGGCCTTGCAGTGGATCGGCAGAGCTGTTTTTCAGCACATAAGTGCGGATATGAAAAGCTTCTTCACTCTTTCCCGCAGCAAAGTAGATATACCAGGCACCGTCTATCCGATGCAGTTCAGGTGCCCAGATATTAGCGCTCATCGGGCCCTTATCTTTTTTACGCCAAATGACTTTAGGTTCAGCATCAGCCAGCCCTTTAATACTTGAGCTGTGGCGTAATTCAATGCGATCAAATTCCGGCACTGAAGCAGTGAAATAGTAAGAATCTGCTGCGGCACGATAGACCCAGGGATCGGCACGGTTTTTAATCAAAAGGCCGCTCTCTTGCGCCCACAGAGTAAAACTCAGCAGGCTTATTAATACAAAACTAACCAGCTTCCACATCACAACCTCCGATTTTTTGTATGGCCGTCCAGTCCATCACCAGCAGCTCTGATTCAGGCAGCCCCTGATAAGGCGACTGATAGATCAATAAACTACCAGCCTCTGGTTCTGCCTCTAATTGCTGCTCTGTTAAGCCCTGTCGCGCAGTGGTGACAAACAGCAGGTCTAAATCAGGCCCACCAAAAGCCAGACAAGTCGGCTGACTGACAGGCAAAGTGTGTAATGCAGTTTGCTGCCCTGAAGGCGAATAACGGGCTATAGCAGCGCCGCCCCATAAAGCACACAGCAGATGATCTTGTGCGTCTATCACAGCGCCATCAGGTTCAGCGCCCTTGGGTACTTTGGCAAAAAACTGCGGCTGACTTACAGAACCTTGAACCGCATCAAAGCCATAACAATAAATCACGCCAGTGGGTGAGTCGGCGTGATACATCAGGCTGCTGTTTTTATTCCAGCACAGGCTATTGGGAATTTGTAAGCCGGTGATCACCGCATGGCAACCTTGCTGATCCAGCCGGTATAAAGTGCCATGCTGACCCTGATCCTGCTCTTTCATAGTGCCGGCCCAAAATCGGCCCTGACGATCGATGCGGCCATCATTCATGCGATTGCCGGACAAATGAGTTTCAGGTTTCACCAACCAAAAGATGTCTTGAGTTTGTGGTTGAAATAAAGCAAAACCCGATTCAAAAGCCACCAGCATCGAATAGTCAGAACACATTGGATCAGTGGGGTTTAACAAGGCAAAACAGCTGATACGTTCAGGCAACGGATAAGTATTTAACTGCAGTGAAGGCCAAAACAGCTGATATAAAAAGCGGCCATGAATGTCGGTCCACCAGACCGACTGAGTAGCGCCATGCCAGATTATGCCTTCACCTAATTTGTTTTTAAGTGGGATGCTATGCAATAAAGTCAGTTCGCTCATGCCCGGCCTCCGGCTTTGTTTTGCCATTTATGGCTAAGCAACTTTTGCAAAGCGATAAAGAAAAACAGCAGGCCACCTATCACTATTTTGCTCCACCAGCTGCTTAAGCTGCCGTCAAAATTGATATAGGTTTGAATAAGGCCCATCAGTAAGACACCCAACACAGTGCCAATCATAAAACCGCTGCCGCCTGTCAGTAAGGTGCCGCCTATCACTACAGCTGCTATGGCATCCAGCTCTACGCCAACTGCAGCAAGCGCATAACCTGAGTAGGTATAAAAACTAAAAATAATACCGGCCATGGCCGCCAGCATACTGCTGGAGGCATACAACAAAATAGTAGTGCGGGCCACAGGAACGCCCATCAGTTGAGCGGATTGGCTATTACCACCTAAGGCATAAATAGAAGAACCAAAGCGGCTGTAGTGAGTAAGTACCAACATCAGCAGCACCAAAGCTATGGTCAGCAGAGAAGTAGCACCCAGCCAGCCGCCATCCGGCAGCTCCAGCCCAAACTCGGCCACTGCATCATAAAAAGGATGTTCAATAGCGACAGACTCTTCACTTAATAAAGTTGCCACACCCCGGGCTAAAAACATGCCCGCCAAAGTGACAAT
Organism: Gammaproteobacteria bacterium; assembly: GCA_018825965.1. Taxonomy (GTDB): domain Bacteria; phylum Pseudomonadota; class Gammaproteobacteria; order Enterobacterales; family Alteromonadaceae; genus Pararheinheimera. Next base: position 46,164 of record JAHKAA010000008.1, on the reverse strand, counting down.
AAAAGGTTGCAACTGGTAATACTGAATTAAAGCGCCCATACCAGCACCAAAAAGCGCCGCACAAGGCAATATCAGCGCAAAAGCCAGTAGCGGATGCCACTGATAAGGCCCAATCAATAAGGCCGCCGCCACGCCACTTAAGGCAATAACAGAACCGACGGACAAGTCGATACCGCCGGATAAAATCACCAGCGTCATGCCCAAAGCTGTTACCAGTAAAAAGGCATTGTCGCTAATTAAATTAGTAACCACTCGCAGACTGGCAAACCCATCAAACTGGCTGGCGCCAGCGGCAAACATCAACAACACCAGGGCAAAAGTGATCCACAAAGGTAAACAAGTGCGGGACATCAGGCTTTTCCTCCACGCAGCTTGCCAAAACTAAACAGGGTTTTAAGCTGATTGCGAAACAATTCAGACTGCAGCATCAGCACCAGCAATATGACTAAAGCTTTGATCAATAAGTTAAATTTGGAAGGTAAACCACTGACGACTATGGTGGTGCTTAGCGCCTGAATAATCAGCACACCTATCACAGCACGGGGCAAAGAAAAACGCCCTCCTGTTAAGGCTGCGCCGCCTATCACCACAGCTAAAATGGCATCCAGCTCTAACCATAAGCCAGCGTTGTTGGCGTCCGAGCCCTGAATATCTGCTGTGGCAATAATGCCAGCCAAAGCAGCACAGCCGCCAGCCAGCAAATACACAGTCAGTTTGATGCCTCTGTCGTCTATGCCCAAATAACGACTGGCTTTGGCGTTACAACCCACAGCTTCAATAAATAAGCCTAAAGCTGTGCGCCTAAGCAACAACTGCATCATAAGCAGCGCCAGCAACACCAGCCAGACAGGCACGGGCAAAGCTAAAAAGGAGCCTGAACCTAAAGCCGCAAAGTCAGGGTTTTGAAAAGTGACAATCTGGCCTTGATTTAACAGCTGAGCCACACCACGCCCTGCCACCATCAAAACTAAAGTCGCCACTATAGGTTGAATACCGAGATAACTGACCATAAAGCCATTCACCAGGCCACAAGCTAAACCGGTCAATACAGCCAGGCCTATCACAGCAGGAATAGACCAGTCACCCAGTACTAATAAGTTAGCGCACACTGCGCCGCAAATGGCCATCACAGCGCCAACTGACAGATCAATACCACCAGTGGCTATGACTAAACTCATGCCTATAGCCAACAAAGCTACAGGCGCACTGCGATTAACAATATCAATCAAAGGCCCATACAAACGGCCATCCTGCCATTGCAGTGAAAAAAACTGCGGGTCCAGCAGCAGATTCACCAGCAATAACAAAGCTAAAGCCACTAAAGGATAGAGATATAAGCTGAATTGATGCGCCGACTGGCCAGGGCTATAACGCGCCTGCCTCGCGGCTTTTAATTGATCTGCTTTTGATTGATCCTGGTGGGTTTGATCCACTACAACTCCTTCGTTCGTCATACGCTGGCTCCCGCTATAGCAGCCATAATGCGATCCGGGTTCAGATCCTCACCATTTAGCTCTGCTACTTTTTTCCGGTCACGCATGACCACTATTTTGCTGGAAAAGGCCGTAAGTTCTTCCAGTTCAGATGAAGTGACCAATAAAGACATACCTTGCTGACACAGCTGTCGGATCAGCTGCAGAATTTCAGCATGAGCGCCAATGTCTATGCCACGGGTGGGTTCATCCAATAACAACAGCTGTGGCTCCACCGCCAGCCAACGTGCCAGAATCACCTTTTGCTGATTGCCACCACTTAGTTGGCCTATAGGTTTATCCGCGTCAGGTGTGGCAATTTGCAATTTTTCAATATAAAAATCAGCCAGTTGCTGCTGTTTCTTTTTCGAAATCACCCGCCACCAGCCTTGTTTGGCCTGCAGCGCTAAGCTGATATTTTCACGGATGGATAAAGGCGCAATCATGCCTTGGGTTTTACGATCTTCAGGACAAAGCGCAATACCAAGAGCTATGGCTTGTGCCGGATTATTCAGTTTAATGGGCTTGCCGGCAAAACTTAAAGTCCCCCCATCGGCCTGATCCAAACCAAACAGCAGACGGCAAATTTCAGTGCGGCCTGAACCTAATAAACCCGCTAAACCTACAGCCTGGCCTTGAGGTAAATCCAGATCCAGCTGCTGCACCGACTGGCCAGAGCTTAACTGCCGCGCTGTTAAAATAGCTTCTGAATGTTCCACAGCCAGACATGGTGCCTGATGACGCTGCTGACACAGCTCTTTACCCAGCATAGCGGCAATCAATTCGGCTTTATTTAAATTTATCGTCTGGTATTCACCAACAAAACAGCCGTTACGCATGACCGTAATGCGGTCGCTGATTTGATACACCTGATCTAAAAAGTGGGTAATAAAAACGATGGCCACCCCTTGTTGTTTCAACTGACGCAGCACCTGAAACAAGTTCTGAACTTCATCGGCATCTAAACTGGCGGTGGGTTCATCCAGCACCAGCACTTTGGTGCAAGCAGCACCTCGCTTGGGCGCTATACCCCGGGCAATAGCCACCAACTGCTGCACTGCAACTGAGAACTCAGACAAAGGCGCAGTGACCTTGATATCAAGACCAAAAGTACTTAATAATTGCCGCGCCTGATTTGCCATGGCTTTTTTATCAATGAAGCCAAAACGCTTAGGTTCTGAGCCTAAAAACAGGTTATGGGCGACGGATAAATTCGGCAGTAAATTCACTTCCTGATAGACGGTGCTGATACCAGCTTGCTGTGCATCTTTGGGCGTAGCAAAACTTTGCGCTCTTGCATCCAGTAGCAATTCGCCGCCGTCTTTTTGCAGCACCCCTGTCATCACTTTGACTAAAGTGGATTTACCGGCGCCATTTTCACCTAATAAAGCATGTACTTCACCGGCATATAAACTCAGCTGGGCTTGCTGCAGCGCTTTTACACCAGGAAAGTTTTTGTTGATCTGCCTCAGTTGCAGCACTGGTGTAGCGCTTTTGTTGTTGCTCTGTTCTGACATCAGAAGCTCCTGAATAACCAAACTGAAAAACCAAATAGAGTGGATTAATTCAGGCGTCTTTTTTCATATTCAGCAGCAGCCGTATCCTGCAGGAATAAATCCCCTGTGGTACGGATCAGCTTTGCTGTGTCTTTTTTGCCTTTCAGATAAGCCTCAATCACATCAAAAGCCGGGCCACCTAAATGCGGGTTCAGCTCCACTGTGGCATTGGCATCACCATCGGCCATGGCTTTAAAATAATCCGGTACAGCATCCACAGACACCACCAGCAACTCTTTGCCTGGCTTTAAGCCCGCTTCTTTAATGGCCTGAATAGCACCTAAGGCCATTTCATCGTTATGAGCCCAGAGTGCACAAATGCCTTTGCCGCCCTGCTCTGCTTTGAGCAAAGATTCCATCACCTCTTTGCCTTTGGCGCGGGTAAATTCAGCGGTCTGACTGCGGACAATCTTGGCTTGTGGATGTTGCGCCAGGACTTGGTTAAAACCTTTAGCACGCTCTATGGCGGCTGTAGCTCCAACAGTACCTTGCAATTCGATGATATTGCATTGCTGTTGAGCTTGAGGCTGACTCATTAACCAGGTCGCAGCTTTGCGGCCTTCTTCAACAAAGTCGGAGGCAATGCGGGTGACAAATAACGACTCGTCCTGCACTTGCACATTACGGTCTACTATCACCACAGGAATACGGGCACGTTTGGCTTCTTTTAGCACTGGAGTCCAGCCGGTTTCGACTACTGGGGCTATGATAATGGCGTCCACCCCCTGAGCAATAAAACTCCGTACTGCTTTGATTTGGTTTTCTTGTTTTTGCTGTGCATCAGAAAACTTCAGCTTTATACCGCGCTTTTTTGCTTCAGCTTTCACAGACTCGGAAAAACTGGTACGCCAGCCGCTTTCCGACCCCACCTGGGCAAAACCTACAGTAGTAGCAAAACTGCTGTGACAGATAAAATACAGGCCTAAACCTGCAACTATGGATTTGATTTTCATACGCTTATTCCCCCTTGTCGAGCAGGCCCTTGTAATATTTATATAAAGAAGGTGGCCTGCTTTGATTAGATTTTGATTAAACCCGGATTGCTTCAGCTATACCCCAATACAAAACGACTGCATTGCCGGTATAACTGCCCTGCTTTCAGCAAAGCTGTTGGAAAATTTGGTTTATTGACTGCATTTGGATAACCATGAGGCTCCAGACATAAAGCCGCGTATTTCTCTATTGTCGTGCCTTGGTTACCTACTATGCTGCCATCCAAAAAGTTACCGCTGTAAAACTGAAGTCCGGGTTGATCGGTAAACAACTGCAAAAAACGACCAGACAGCGGGTCCCGAACTAAAGCTGCGGCTCTGTTTTGATCGCGGTCTTTACTCAGCACAAAATAATGGTCGTAGCCATTTTCAAGCTGGGTTATATCCTGACCTATCAGCTTGCCCGCTTTAAAATCAAAAGCGCCTGTTGCCGGTATTAACTCACCTGTGGGCACCAGTTGTTTATCCAGTTGCAGAATAAAATCGGCATCCAGCTGCAATTGCTGGTCAAGCACAGTATTTTTACCCACTCCGCCAATGGCCCAATACGCATGATTGGTCAGGCTGACCGGAATGTCTTTATCTGACACTGCGCTGTATTCCAGCACCAGCTCGTGATGCTCCAGCAGGCTATACCTCAACTGCACATCCAATTGGCCTGGAAAACCCTGATCACCTTCTAAACTGGTGATGCGAAAAGTCACACACACTCTGTCTTTTTGCTGCTCTATCTCAAAATCCCAGAAGCGACTGCCCAAGCCATCAGGGCCACCATGCAATTGATTGGGCCCTTCATTGGCAAGCAAGGACATCACCTGACCTTGTTGCATATAAGCGGCTGCACCAATACGGTTCGCCACCCGGCCTATAGTGACGGCAAAATAATAAGGGTTGCGGGCAAAAAGGCTTGGGTCCTGATAGTTTTGCAAAAGCTCAACGGTGTTATCGGACTCAGCTTCAGGCATAAGCACTGACCATAAACCTGCGCCTAAATTACTTAAGGTCACACTAAGTCCGGCCGGATTGGTCAGCTTAATCAACTGCAAGGGCCGCTTTAAAGCTGCCAGCTGCAAAGTTTCTGTGGTGACGACAAAGCTCATTTAAGCCTCAACCGCAGCGCTGGTTTTTACCCCATTCACCAAACGAGGCAAGCCCCATGGATTGGCGTTTTGCAGCTCTGGTGGTAATAACTCAGCCGGGTAATTCTGGAAACAAATAGGACGGACAAAACGGGCAATAGAAGCAGTGCCTACCGAGGTAAAACGTGCATCAGTAGCTGCAGGGAAAGGCCCGCCGTGCATCATGGCATCACAAACTTCCACACCAGTCGGGAAGTTATTCACCACCAGACGCCCTACTTTTTGTCGTAGCAGACTAATTAATTCAGCCTGAGTGACAAGCTCAGCAGCTGTGGCCTGTAAAGTGCCCGTCAGTTGACCTTTTAAAGTGCGTACTACGGCCAGCAACTGAGCCTGATCGACACAGCTTACCAACACTGAAACATGACCAAAAACTTCTTCCTGCAAATGTGGATTGGCCAAAAAGGCTTCGGCTGTGACTTTAAACAGCTTGGCCTGAGTGCAAAAGCCTGCTTTGTCGCCCACAGCTTCACCGCTGCCGACCAGTTCAACACCAGCCTGAGCAGACAAATGCGCTGTGCCTTTTTGATAAGCTGCCGCTATACCTTCGTTTAACATGACGCCAGCTGGTACTTTGGCTAAAGCTGCAGAAGCTGCGCTGCAGAATCTATCCAGCGCCGGGCTTTGAATAGCTACAGCCACACCAGGGTTCACACAAAACTGGCCAACGCCCAAGGTTAAAGAACCAACAAAACCTGCTGCTATCCCTTCAGCATTTTGCTCAAGCGCCTCTGGCAATAACACCACAGGGTTGACGCTGCCCATTTCGGCAAATACAGGAATAGGTTCTGGTCTGTTATTCGCCAGTTGAAACAATGCCATGCCACCTGCTAAAGAGCCGGTAAAGCCGACAGCTTTTACTTCTGGCGCGACCACCAGTTCAGAACCTACTTCACGGCCAGCACCCATAATCAAAGAAAACACAGCAGCAGGTAAAGCCGCTTTTTGCACAGCCTTGTGCAAAGCGCGTGCGACCAGTTCACAAGTACCAGGGTGTGAGTTATGACCTTTGACAATGACAGGGCAACCCGCAGCTAAAGCCGCAGCTGTATCACCACCAGCCACAGAAAAAGCCAGTGGAAAATTACTGGCACCAAAGACCACCACAGGACCTATAGGCTGATTGGTATAACGTAAATCCGGTCGAGGCAAAGGCTGGCGATCTGGCAAGGCGGTATCAATACGGATATTCAGGTATTCACCAGAGCGGATAGAAGAGGCAAATAAACGCAGCTGATTAACAGTGCGGGCACGCTCGCCTTCCCCACGGGCTTTTGGATAACCTGTTTCTAATGCGACACGTTCAGGCAACTCATCCCCTAAAGCCATAATTTCATCGGCGCATAATTCTAAAAAGGCAGCTCGCTCTGCAAGTGAAGTGGCAGCAAATACAGGTGCAGCTGCTGCAGCTGCAGCCACCGCCTGATGCACCTGATTTTTGCTGGCATAACTCATCACAGGTTCAATAAAAGCTGCAGCAGCTGGGTTGACCGCCTGGTACTGACCCGCTTCGCCTTGCACCCAGTGCCCGTTAATCAGTTGTTGACCTGTAATCATCATTGCTAAACCCTTGTTCTTGCGTTGCTAATAAAAAGTGGTGGTAAAAAAAGCGGCTGGATCACTGCGCGGGCAGTTAAATCCAGCCACCGTCCACAATAAAGTTTTGTGCTGTACACAATTTGCTGTCGTCGGAAGCCAGAAACAGCGCCATAGCGGCCACATCTTCCGGCATCAGGCTGTCTTTGACGCATTGATTTTTTTCAATATCCCGTGCCGTTTCTTCGTTCACCCAAAACTTCAACTGACGTTCTGTCATCACCCAGCCCGGTGTTAAGGTATTGACGCGGATTTTATCCGGCCCTAAATCACGGGCTAAACCCCGGGTTAAACCCAAAACTGCGGCTTTAGAGCTGGTGTAGCCCGGCATACCGCCCTGACTTTCATACCAGCTCATTGAACCTAAATTGATAATGGAACCGCCGCCCAGCTCTTTCATCTGCGGATAGACAGCCTGAATGGCAAAAAACTGGTGGCGTAAATTGATGTTCACCCGCTGATCCCAGTACTCAGGCGTGACGTCAAGGAAGTTATGTCGGGTATCGCTGGCAGCGTTATTCACTAATACGCTGATAGCGCCAAGCTGTTGCTTGACCTGCTCTATCACCTGCTTTAAATCATCAATATTCAGCAAATCACAGGCATAAAATTTCAGCTCTGCATCCGGGTATTTGGCGGTTAAATCAGCGACTAAAGCCTTAGATTCAGCCTCTAAAATATCCACAAAAGCCACTTTAGCGCCCTGAGCGATAAAAGCTTCCACCAAACAAGCACCAATGCCTGAACCACCGCCACTGATAAATACGGTTTTGTGACTCAGACTTGGATACTGATTGCTTAAATTCATTGTTTTGCCTCGTATAAAATAGCCTTTAGGGCTGGCACCACCCACCCTAAAAGCTTGGCCAAATGCCTAAACTAATGCGAATGGGCCGGCACTGCAGCACCACGACAGCCAACTAAAAAGTCGAAGTCGCAGCCTTCATCGGCCTGCAGAACCCGTTCGCGATAAATTTCCATATAACCACCAGTGTGCATAATCACTTGTGTGGCTTTTAATTTTTCTAAACGTGCGGCGATTTCTTCATCCGACACTTCCAGATGCAACACGCCATTGTGGGCATCCAACTGAATATAATCACCTTCCTGCACAGCTGCTAAAGGCCCTAGTTCCATAGCTTCAGGTGTCACATGCAAAACCACAGTGCCAAAAGCAGTGCCACTCATGCGGGCATCTGAAATACGCACCATATCTTTAATACCTTTTTGCAGCACCTTAGGAGGTAAGCCCATATTGCCGACTTCGGCCATACCAGGGTAGCCTTTGGGCCCACAGTTTTTCAGCACCATAATGCTATTTTCATCGATATCCAGCTCTGGATCGTTAATGCGCGCTTTGTACATATCAAAGTTTTCAAACACCACTGCTTTGCCACGGTGTTTGAGTAAATGCGGACTGGCGGCTGATGGTTTTAACACAGCGCCACGAGGTGCTAAGTTACCGCGTAAAATGCAAATGCCGCCACTGGCCACCAGCGGATTGTCCATAGGTCGGATCACATCGTCGTTGTAGCATTCAGAGTCTTTAACGTTGTCCCAGATACTTTTGCCGTTCACCGTTAAGGCGTCGTTATTTAACATGCCGCTTTCGCCTAAACGGCGCAGCACTGCAGGTAAACCACCTGAGTAATAAAATTCTTCCATCAGGTATTTACCTGACGGTTGCAGGTTCACCAATGTCGGAACACCTTTGCCATGCGACCAGTCATCCAAAGATAAATCCACACCAATACGGCCCGCTATGGCTTTTAAGTGGATCACCGCATTGGTGGAACCGCCTATGGCAGCGTTAGTGCGAATGGCATTAATAAAGGCATCTTTGGTCAGAATTTTCGATAGCTTTAAATCTTCAAACACCATATCGACAATACGCATACCGGATAAATGCGCCAGCACATAACGGCGTGAATCCACTGCAGGAATAGCGGCATTGTGCGGCAAACTGGTGCCTAAAGATTCAGCCATACAAGCCATGGTAGAAGCTGTGCCCATGGTGTTGCAGGTACCGGCAGAACGCGACATGCTGGCCTCCATATCCATAAACTGTTCCAGCGTAATACGGCCTGCCTTGTATTCTTCATGCGCCTGCCAGACGAGCGTGCCTGAACCGACATCTTTGCCGTGGTGTTTGCCGTTTAACATAGGGCCACCTGTGACTACTATGGTCGGTAAGTCACAACTGGCAGCGCCCATTAGTAAAGCAGGTGTGGTTTTATCACAGCCGACCAGCAGCACCACACCATCAATAGGGTTACCACGAATAGCTTCTTCAGTATCCATAGCCGCTAAATTGCGCGTTAGCATGGCGGTTGGACGTAAATTCGATTCACCATTGGAGAACACAGGAAACTCCACCGGAATACCACCTGCTTCACGAATGCCGTTTTTCACCCGTTCGGCGATTTGACGAAAATGTGCATTACAAGGCGTTAGCTCAGACCAGGTATTACAAACCCCAATAACTGGCTTGCCCTGAAAGTGATGATCAGGAATGCCCTGATTTTTCATCCAGCTGCGATACATAAAGCCGTTTTTATCGTTAGTACCAAACCAGCTGGCAGAGCGAAGCTGCACTTTTTTCTTTTCGTCTTGGGCCATAGTTGAATCCTAAAGCAATTTGATTTAATAATATTGTATTACTAATACATCAAGCTGAAGCCAAAGTTCAAGCAGTTCGTAAAAAATTTTCACCAAAGCAGTGCAGGTTTTCTAACTTTGCATTGATTTAATTGGAATTTTTTATCTGCTCTTAATTTGTGCATTTTTTGCACATTCGGCTCAATTGGTAATACTATAAGATAATTATTATTAAATCACGACAGGGGTATTATGAAAAACGTTCAGATATTTACCATTTTACTGCTGACCGGATTATTCAGTCTGGTCAGCAACAGCCTGTGGGCTGCTAATCCACTATTTACTGATGTACGCACTGCAGACCCAGCCGCTTTGGTGGTCGGTGATACCGTCTATTTGTACACAGGCCATGATGAAGCCAAAGACAATAAGACCTTTTTTGTGATACATGACTGGCTGGTGTTTTCGTCCAAAGACATGAAAAACTGGCAGGCTCATGGCGCTAAATTAAAGGCCACAGATTTCAGTTGGGCTAAAGGCGATGCCTGGGCTTCGCAGGTCATTGAAAAAGACGGCAAGTTTTATTGGTATGTCACAGTACGCCACGCCAGTATCAATGGTTTTGCTATTGGTGTTGCTGTGGGTGATACACCGCTTGGGCCTTTTAAAGATGCCCGCGGCACTGCGCTTATTACCAACGATATGACTAGTGACACTGAAATCGACTGGGATGATATAGACCCATCGGTCTTTATTGACGACGACGGTCAGGCTTATTTGTTCTGGGGCAACACCAAAGCCCGCTATGCCAAACTCAAAGCCACTATGACAGAGCTGGATGGTCCTATCCATAATCTGGATTTACCCAATTTTACCGAAGCCATTTGGCTGCATAAAAAAGCCGATTTGTATTACTTGTCTTATGCCTCTGGTTTTCCGGAAAAAATTGTTTATGCCACCAGCAAAAAAATCACCGGGCCTTGGGTCTATCAGGACATTCTGAATGAAGTAGCGGGCAACTCCCCCACCAACCATCAGGCCATTATTGAATTTAAAGGCAAAGATTACTTTTTTTACCACACAGGTGCAGCTCAGCCTGATGGCGGCGAATTCCGTCGATCAGTCGCAGTTGACCGGCTTTATTACAACAAAGATGGCACTTTAAAACGCATCATTATGACCAGTGAAGGTTTGGATAAAGATCGGAACTGACGAATGGATGGGCGGGGTGTAGGGGCCGCGGCTTGCCCCGGCCCTTCCATGAGCATCGCGGTGTCTTAAGACGGGCGGGTACAAGACCCGCCCCTACAGTTCTGCTTGACAACGGGCAGCAGAAAATAGATATTAATCTTATTGTAATACAAATATAAAATTGACGAGGATGTGCGATGCGTTTAATTCAATTTGTGACCAAAGAGCAGCAACGCGCTGTGGCTCTGGTGTTATCTACAACAGAGGTTGAGCCTCTAAGTCAGATCCAAACCGTCTATCAGCTGGCAAATCAGGCTTTAGCGGCAAAAAAACCATTGCAACAACTGGTCACCGAATTAGTCAGTGACCAGCGGCTTGATTATCAGGCGATAGTGGCTGAAGGCCGGTTACTGGCGCCTTTTGATCATCCGGATCAGGCGCATTTACTGGTGACGGGCACAGGCCTGACGCATTTAGGCAGCGCTGATACGCGCGCCACTATGCATGCTCAAACCAGCGGTAAAGCAGTGGCTGAACTGACAGATACCATGAAAATGTTTAAGTTGGGTCTGGATGGCGGTAAACCTGCTGCTGGTGAAACCGGTGTGCAACCTGAATGGTTTTATAAAGGAGATGGCAGCATAGTGGTATCCCCCGGTGCAGAGCTGCGGTCTCCTTCTTTTGCTTTAGATGGTGGTGAAGAACCTGAAATTGTTGGGGTTTATATCAATGACGCTGAAGGTCAGCCATGGCGTATTGGTTTTGCTTTAGGCAATGAGTTCTCTGATCACAAAACCGAGCGGCTGAATTATTTATACCTGGCGCATTCCAAATTACGGCCTTGCGCTGTGGGCCCTGAATTGCTGCTCGGCGATTTGCCAGCTCATATTGAAGGCACGTCCCGTATTTACCGTGATGGCAAATTGCTGTGGCAAAAAGCTTTTGTCAGCGGCGAAGACAATATGTCGCACAGCATCAGTAATCTGGAACATCACCACTTTAAATACGATTTATTTTGCCGCCCTGGTGATGCCCACCTGCATTATTTTGGTACCGCCACTTTAAGTGTGGGTGATGGCATTGAAACCCGCTCTGGTGACGTCTTTGAAATTGAAGCACCGGTTTTTGGTGTAGCGCTGCGTAATACCTTAGCTGTGAATAGCAAACAGCCTTTGACAGTAAAAGCGCTGTAAAAGGAGAAGCAGGCAGAGTATTTGGCTCTGCCTGCTGTTGATCACTCCGGCTGTTTGGCCAGATTTTTCAGAGCATAAGCTAAGTTTTCTTTGGATTTAGCCAGCAACTGGAACATTTCAATTTTTGCTTTGGCGGCATCGCCGGCAGCTATGGCCTGATACACCGCCTTGTGGCCAGGCAATGAATCTACATATTCTTCGGCAATAGAACTGCTTAAGCGGAACAAGCCCATTAAGGCCGTTTGTATCGTCATGCCCAACGAAATCATAAATTCATTGTTAGTGGCATCCAGTATCGCCATATGAAATTCTAAATCGCTTGAAAACACCGCATCAGTGCCAATTTCAGCTTTTTCCATTGCATCATAAGCAGCAGCTAAAGTGGCTGATTGTTCTTCGCTGCGATTTTTTGCTGCCAGCTCTGCAGCAGCTGGTTCAAAAATTTCACGGATTTCAAACAAAGAAATAAAAAACTGCGGCGAAGGTTTGGATTCAAAACACCAGCTTAGAATTTCGGTGTCGAACATATTCCAGTATTTGCGCGGGCGAATGCGGGTACCCAATTTAGGCCGCGATTCCAGTAAACCTTTGGATGTCAGAATTTTAAAAGCTTCACGCAGCGCAGTACGGGACACGCCTAACTCTTCACCTATAGTGGTTTCGTTAGGAATATATTCACCTGGTGAATAAATGCCACTGACAATACGGGTCCCTAATTCTTCCGCCACCCAGCCATGAATACTTTGAGGCCGGCTTTTTAACTGATTTGCCATGCAGATCCCCTAAACATCGACCTGCAATTCAGGCCAAAAACAAATTCTTACTACAATAGGATTTATGTTAACTGATTTATCGAAAAAAAACCTGACAGCTGTCTGATTTCATTAGTTTTTCATCATAAGCGCGGAAAAATCATAGGCATTGCGGCACTAAATAGCAATACAGCAGGTAAATGAACATCTTGGTGCATATATGCACAAACAAAGCGCAACACCGCAGCTCCCACTGAAAGAAAAAACGCACAAAAACAACATAACCATATGAAAAATAAAAATATTATAAAAATGGCACAAGAGCTGCTTTGTTTTTGTTATCGCATTGGCTGCGGTTAAATAATCATCTTTTGGCAAAGGCGCCATCTGTCCGTCTCCGATATCCGGGGCCAGACAGATGGCGTTTTTTTTGAGGAAAATCTATGAGACTTTTAACTCTTACTCTATTGCTCGGCTGCTGTTGCCTGAGTCAGGCAGAGGCAGCACAGGCAGAAAAAACCGATCTGCGTTTGGGTTTTGTCAAACTGACCGATATGGCACCTTTAGCTGTGGCGCTGGAACAAGGTTATTTTGAAGACGAAGGGTTATTTGTCAGCGTTGAAGCTCAGGCCAACTGGAAAGTATTGCAGGACAGGGTGACAGACGGTCAGTTAGATGCAGCTCATATGCTGGCAGGACAAGTGGTCGCGGCCTCTGCTGGTTTAGGCAGTCAGGCCAGATTACAAACCAGCCTGGTGTTGGATTTACATGGCAACGCCTGCACTGTAGACAAAAGCATTTGGCAACAAGTGCCACAGGCGCAAAAATCAGCCACAGGTCAGGCCCAATCCGCAGCAGTGCTGCAAAGCGCGTTGAAGTCTTTTGCTGAACAAGGCAAAAGCATGCAGTTTGGTACTGTGTTTCCTTACTCCAGTCATAACTATGAACTGCGTTACTGGCTCGCCGCTGGCGGTATTCATCCGGGTTTTTATGCACCAGAACAAGGCGATAACTCAGGACAACGTCAGGCACAGCTACTTATTTCAGTGACTCCGCCACCTCAGATGCCAGCCACTATGGAAGCCGGTACTTTGCAGGGCTTTTGTGTGGGTGAACCATGGAATCAACAGGCAGTACAAAAAGGTTTAGGTGTGGTGCTGGTGACCAACGAGCAATTGCATGGCGCTATGGCTGAAAAAGTACTGGGGGTCACAGCGGACTGGGCCAAAGCCAATCCGAATACCCATATCAAACTGATCAAAGCTTTGTTACGTGCAGGCTACTGGTTGGATCAAAACAACAATGCCAACAGAGTAGCTGCTGCCAAAATGATTTCTCAGCCGCATTATGTCGGCGCTGATCTCAGCATTTTAAGCCGCAGCATGACAGGCACCTTTGAATTTGAACAAGGCAAAACCAGTCAGCAGCAGGATTTTAATGTGTTTTTCCGCTATCACGCCACCTACCCCTTTTATGCCGATGCGATTTGGTATCTGACCCAAATGCGCCGCTGGGGCCAGATAGCCAAAGCCCGGGACGATGCCTGGTATTTGCAGCAAGCTCAGCAAGTATTTCAGCCAGAACCTTATCAACAAGCCGCAGCTGCACTGATAGCGGAAGGCAAACTAAAAACAACTGACTTTGTTGATTTTAAAACCACCTCTTTAACCAGGCCTGGCAAAGAGTCCGGCTTTATCGACGGCATAGCCTTTGACCCCAGTCAGCCTAACGCCTATTTAAAGCAATTTGCCATTGGGCAACAAAGCGATGCTGCACCAAACACGGCAACAGCTAAAAACTAACAGGAGCAGTTGATGAATATTCTGAAACACCCGGCCTTAAGCCAATGGCAAAGCCAGTTCAGCTCGACGTTGTTCTGGCGTAAACAGCTGAAACAAAGCCTGTTAACCTTAAGTGGTCTGCTGGTGTTTGTACTCTGCTGGCAACTGGCGTCCAGCCAGATCCAAACCTCTTTGGGTCAGTTTCCGGGACCAACCCAGGCTGCGGCTCAGTGGTCGCAGTTAGTCGACGAATACCAGGCTGAACAACAACGTGAAGACGCCTTTCATCGACGCCAGCTTGAGCGTCATGCAGCTATGTTGGCTGAAGATCCAGCGACAGAGTTCACCAGCTTGCCTTACAGAGCCAGACCGACTTTTTTCTCACAAATCCTGACCAGCCTGCACACCGTATTAACAGGTTTTGTGCTCGCCAGTCTGATTGCTATTCCTTTAGGCATGCTGATTGGACTGAGCAACAACCTGTATCAGGTGTTTAACCCGCTGATCCAGCTGTTTAAACCTATTTCACCTTTGGCCTGGCTGCCACTGGTGACCCTGATTGTCAGCTCAGTGGATTTGAGCTCAGCCTGGGGCAGCCGCTCTTTTGTCGTCTCGGTCTGTACTGTGATGTTGTGTTCACTCTGGCCAACTTTACTGAACACTGCTGTGGGCGTCAGTCAGGTACCTAACGACTTACTGAATGTCAGCAAAGTGCTGCGCTTAAGCTGGTGGCGTCACCTGCGTATTATTGTGCTGCCCTCTGCTGTGCCTATGATTTTTACCGGTTTACGTTTGTCTTTGGGTATCGCCTGGATGGTGCTTATTGCCGCCGAAATGCTGGCGCAAAACCCAGGCCTTGGCAAGTTTGTCTGGGATGAGTTTCAGAACGGTTCATCCGATTCATTAAGCCGCATTTGTGTGGCTGTGCTGGTGATAGGCCTACTGGGTTTTGCGTTAGACAGGCTGATGTTGATGCTACAGCGCAAAGTGAACTGGGATAAAACAGCGGTCAGCCGATAGGAGCTCGTTATGCAAAAAACAAATTCGGGGATGCAAAAAACACATTTAGAACTGACGCAGGTGGGTATCAGTTTTCCCACTGAAAAAGGCCCTTTTGTTGCGCTGCAAAACGTCAATCTGCATATCAAAAAAGGCGAGTTTGTCAGCCTGATAGGCCACTCAGGCTGCGGTAAATCCACAGTGCTGAATATTGTCGCAGGCTTACATCAGGCCACAACAGGAGGGGTGATTTTAAATCACAAAGAAGTGACAGAACCTGGCCCTGAGCGTGCTGTGGTGTTTCAGAATCATTCATTATTGCCCTGGCTGACTGTGTATCAAAACGTTGAGCTGGCGGTAAAACAGCAGTCTGACGGCAAAAAAACCAAAGCAGAAATCCGTGACTGGGTGGAACACAATCTGGAGCTGGTGCATATGAGCCATGCGCTGGATAAAAGACCCAACGAAATTTCAGGTGGCATGAAACAACGGGTCGGCATAGCCCGGGCTTTAGCCATGCAACCTGAAGTGTTGTTAATGGATGAGCCTTTTGGTGCTTTGGACGCCTTAACCCGTGCTCATTTGCAGGATTCGTTAATGGAAATTCAGGCTCAGCTCAATACCACAGTGATGATGATCACCCATGACGTGGATGAAGCTGTGTTGTTATCCGACCGCATTGTGATGATGACCAATGGCCCGGCCGCCACTATAGGCGAAATTTTAACAATAGATTTGCTGCGCCCACGCCACAGACTGCAACTGGCCGATGACCCAACCTATAATCACTACCGTCATCAGGTGCTGAGTTTCCTGTATGAAAAACAGCGAAAAGTGGAAGATCTGGGCAGTAAAAGAGCGGAAAAACAACATCATAAAACTCAGGCCAGCGCCTGAAGGAGCGACAGATGACAGGCGCAGATTTAGTCATTATTGGTAACGGCATGGCGTGCCATAAATTGCTGGCCGATTTGATACAACAACCCAACAGACCTGCCCGTATTCTGGTGTTTGGCGCTGAAACCAAAGCAGCTTATAACAGAGTCTTGTTGTCGTCTTTGCTCGCTGGTGAACTGAGTGATGAGGCCGCTGAATTGTGCCCAACAGACTGGTATCAGCAGCATCAGATTGAACTGGTTTTGGGTGATGCAGTAGTACATCTGGATAAAGATAAAAAACAGCTGATTAGCCGAAGTGGATTAGTAGTGCGTTATCAGCAACTGGTGCTGGCTCTTGGCGCTGAAGCCACCACCCCTCCTTATGCAAAAACAGCACTGCCAGGGCTTTGCACCTTTCGCAACTGGTCGGATTTAGAACAACTACGGCAAGTTGCAGCCAAAGGCGGTAAAGCCATAGTGCTGGGTGGTGGTTTTTTAGGTTTGGAAGCCGCTGAGGGTTTACGTAAACAAGGCATGCAGGTCAGCTTGTTGCAGCGCAGCGGTTATCTGCTGAATCGCCAGCTTGACCCGGCCGCAGCGACTTTATTGCAGCAACAGCTGGAGCACAGAGGCCTGACTATTTACACCCATGCTTCAGTGTCAACATTGCTGCAGAGGGATCAAAAATTTAGTGCTGTGGTGCTTACTGATGGCCGCCAACTGGAGGCCGATGTACTGGTGATGGCCCTTGGCATAACGCCGAATATTCAACTGGCACAACAGGCCGGATTAAGGACTGAGCAAGGCATTTGTGTCGACGCGCAACTACGAAGTTCAGAGCCTGATATTTTTGCTTTAGGTGAATGTTGTCAGTTTGGTGAACACACCTTTGGTTTGGTGGCCCCCATAGCGGCGCAGGCACAAGTGTTAGCCGCATTCTTATCAGGCCAAAACGCCAGTTATCAGCTGTCTGACAGCAGCACTCAACTAAAAATCAGCGGTATTCAATTAAGCTCTTGCGGTGATATTCCCGCCTTATTGCAGCAACAGGATGTGCAGCAGTTTTGTTATCAGGATCAGCAGCACCATGACTATCGCAGGCTCTGGCTGGATAAAAAGCGCCGCTTGGTCGGAGCTGTTTGTCTGGGCGATACCAGCTTGTCCGGTTTTTATGCCGGGCTGATTAATCAGCAAAAGCCAGTCAGTTGCAGTACGGAGCTGCTATTTGGCCCCGCACAGCAAGCAGCCTAGAAAAAAGGATCCGTCATGCAGCCTAACCCATTATCCACCTCAGCCAACAACAAAGCCTTGACCGACAGCTTTGGTCGCAGCTTTGGTTATCTGCGCTTATCTGTGACAGAGCAATGTAATTTCCGCTGCCTGTATTGCCTGCCGGATGGCAACAGCTGTGTGGCTAAAACCGAATTAAATCTGCAGGAAATTAAACAGCTGGTGACCACTTTTGCTGAACTGGGCACCAGCAAAGTACGGATCACAGGCGGAGAGCCCAGCTTACGTAAAGACTTAACCAGCATTATCTCCACAGTCAAAGCTATTCCCGGCATTCAGACAGTGGCTTTAAGTACCAATGGCTACCGGCTGCAAAAAGACGTCAGGCACTGGCGTGAAGCAGGTTTGGATCAACTGACGATCAGTGTCGATAGTCTGGACCAGGCCACTTTTGCGCTGGTGACAGGCCAGGATAAATTGCCGCAGATCATGGCAGGGCTGGAGCTTGCCGACAACCTGGGCTTTGACAGCATTAAACTAAACACTGTGCTGTTGAAACAACACAATGCCGCAGCTTTGGCTGATTTTCAGGCTTTGGTACGGCAAAAAAACTGGACCTTACGTTTTATCGAACTGATGCAAACCCAAACAGGTTCTGCCTTTTTTCGCCAGCAGCATTTATCCGCCCAGACGCTGGAACAACAGCTGCAACAGCAAGGTTGGACAGTGTTAACAAAAAGCGTCACTGCAGGGCCAGCCCGCGAATACCAGCATCCGGATTATCCGGGTCGTTTAGGTTTTATTACCCCTTATCAACAGGATTTTTGTGACAGCTGTAACAGATTAAGAGTGTCCAGCACAGGCCAGTTGTTTTTGTGTTTATTTGCCGAACAGCATCAAAACCTGCGGCCCTGGCTGAACCAACCCACAGAGCTACTCAAAGGTTGGCTGCAACAGCAAGTACAACAGAAAAAAGCCAGTCATTTTTTACATCAGCAGAACCCGGGTGCCACCCGGAACTTCGCCATGATAGGTGGTTAAGGAGCACTAATGCTTGAGAACTTTGGGGCCATTTTACTTTGTGGTGGCAAGTCAAGCCGGATGGGGCAAGACAAAGCCTTGTTACGCTATCAGGCTTCAGCTTATTGCTGGCAAGGGGTAGCGCCAACCTTGCTGGAACATCAACAACTGGTGCTGATCCAAACCGGTGCCAGCGAAATTTTATTAAGTGGCAACAGAGCCGGAGCCATTGCCGATCACTGGCCTGATAAAGGGCCACTGGCCGGCATTCATGCCTGTTTAAGCCAAAGCAACTATCAGCTGAATCTGGTGATCCCTGTGGATATGCCGGGCCTGAGCCCCAGGTTATTGGAAACTTTAGTACAACGTCATCAGGGTGATGTCAGCGCTTTTGCCGAAAGTACGTTGCCTTGTGTACTGCGCCGATCTGAAGCTTTGCTGGATTATCTGGAATTGCAATTACAGCACGGAGGATCGGATTGTTCACTCCGGCAATTGCAGCAGCAATGGCAAGTGCATCAAACCCCCTGCCCGGCACCGGAGCAGCTTTTTAATCTTAATACCATCACAGAATGGCGCCAGCATCAAAGCGTCAGGGAGAATGTATGGCCTTTCAGTTCAGCAGTGTGTTAACCCCTTTGTCTGTGGCCGTTCTGACGGTCTCAGACACCAGAACACCGGAGAACGACAGTTCAGGTGATTGCCTGGCTGAGCGTTTAACCAAGGCAGGCCACCTGTTGGCAGAGCGGCGTATTGTCAAAGACGACTTGTATCAGATACGGGCTTTGATATCGCAGTGGATTATCTCAGCAGATATTCAGGTAATTTTGCTGACAGGAGGCACAGGATTTACTGCCAGGGATTCCACACCAGAAGCTGTCAAACCTTTACTGGATAAAGAAATTATTGGTTTTGGTGAGTCCTTCCGGCAACTCAGCTGGCAGCAGGTCGGCAGCTCCACTATTCAATCCCGCGCTTTAGCTGGATTAGCCAATAAAACCCTGATTGTCTGCCTGCCGGGATCGCCGAATGCCTGCGCCACAGGCTGGGATTTGATTTTACAGGACCAGCTCGACTCCCGGCATAAGCCCTGTAATTTAGTGCCTCATTTAAAAGCCTCTACTGCGGCTTTATGTCAACCAAGGAGCGCCTGATGCAAGCATTAACTCATCTGGATAACAAGGGGCAGGCCTTTATGGTGGATGTCAGCCAAAAAGCTGTGACCACCCGGCAAGCCACGGCCACTGCTTTGCTGCAAACCACCAGCCAGGTGATCCAACTGATAGAACAACAACTGGTCATCAAAGGCGATGTGCTCTCCACAGCGCGTTTGGCCGGCATTATGGCAGCCAAACAAACCAGCCAGCTTATTCCATTGTGTCATCCGCTGCCGCTGAGTCAGGTGCAGGTGCATTTTCAGCTGGATCAAAATAAAGGCCAAATCCGTATTCAGTGCTGCTGCAAAGTCACAGCCAACACAGGCGTTGAAATGGAAGCCATGACAGGAGTTTGTGTGGCCGCTTTGACCTTGTACGACATGGTCAAAGCTGTGGATCCAGCCTTGCAGATCAGTGACGTGCAGCTGCTGGAAAAACGAGGCGGCAAATCCGGGTTATGGCAGACGCCGCATATACAAAAGGAGACTGCAGATGCTTAAAGTGGTGTTTTTTGCCAGTTTGCGTGAAGAGCTGGCCACCCGTGAACTGGAGTTATCCCTGAATGGACCTCTGACTGTAGCAGAGCTAAAACAACAACTGGCGTTAACCAGCCCTGTCTGGTTACGTCAGCTTGGTCAGCGGCAAATACTGCAGGCCGTCAATCAACAATTAGTAGGTCTGGACCATGCACTGCAGCAAGGTGATGAAGTAGCTTTTTTTCCTATGGTGACAGGAGGTTAAGCATGTTCAACTGCCAGATTAATGTACGGGTGCAAGCTGAAGATTTTGCGGTAGAGTCCACTTATCAGCAATTGTTACAACAAAGCCCTGACTGCGGCGCTTTGTGTTTTTTTGTTGGTAAAGTGCGGCAGTTCCAACCGGATGATTCGGGCCAGAGCCAACAACAAACCAGCGCTTTATTGCTGGAACATTATCCGGGCATGACAGAGGGGGTGTTACAACAACTGGCTGAACAAGCCGCCAAACGTTGGCCTTTGCAGCATATTCATCTGATCCATAGAACAGGACTGCTGGGACCTAATGAGCAAATAGTGCTGGTGGCTGTGAGTTCGCCACACAGAGCCGATAGTTTTGCCGCCACAGAGTTTTTAATGGATCAACTCAAAAGCCAGGCGCCCTTTTGGAAAAAACAACAAAACCAGCAACAAAGCCAATGGCTGGAGTCAAAAGACAGCGATCTGGCCGCGGCACGGCGTTGGTATAAACCGGAACAGTTGCCGCTGCTGTTAAAACAAAAGGCCACAGATGCGCGGCCTTAAACTGGTTTTTGCCTGTTTTATTTTCAGTGGTAATGCTGCGGCATCTCAGCTGATAGCTGCGGCTTCAGATTTACGGCTGGTTTTGCCTTTGTTGCTGGCGCAGTATCAGGCTGAAACCGGCGTCAGCATTCAGCCAGTATTTGCGTCCTCTGGCAAACTCAGTCAACAAATTCAGCATGGTGCGCCTTTTTTTCTGTTTCTGGCGGCCGATCCTTTGTATACCAACAGTCTGCTGCAGCACTGCAGCGCCGAACAGCAATGTCAGACCGGTGTATATGGCCGTGGCCAGTTGTTACTGTGGTATCACAGTCGTTTTCAAACTGCAGAACAAGCGCTGGAACAAAGCCAGCATATAGCGATCGCCGATCCAAACCACGCGCCTTATGGCAAAGCCGCTTTGGCTTATTTGCAACAGCACCAGCTTTGGCCTGAACTGCAGCCAAAAATCCGCCGCACTGATAATGCAGCTTTGGTATTGCATTTATTAAGCACAGGTCAGGCCGGAGTGGGAATTGTGGGTCATGCATTGTTGCCAGAGAGCAAGCTGCAGCAATTGCTGCCCAAAGCGCAACAACAGCAGCTGCAGTTAGTGCAACAGCTGGGCCGGACAGAAGTTGTGCCTGCACATTTATACCCGCCCATCCGCCATAGCTGGTTTTACCGGGCTGAACAAAAACACCCCAGCAGCGTGCAACCAGAGGTCAAAGCTTTTTTAGACTGGATGCTGGCGCCCAAACAACAGCAGTTCTGGTCCGACGCTGGCTTTAAGCGGGAGCACAACTAATGCTGTATCCGGCTGAATGGCAAGCCTTGTTACTTACCGTCAAACTGGCGCTTTTAAGCAGTTTTTTCTTACTGCTGCTGACAGCTCCGCTGGCCTGGTGGCTTAGCCGTGGTCAAAGCACAGGCCGTAATGCCATCAATGCGCTTTTGACTTTGCCTTTGGTATTGCCTCCTACCGTATTAGGTTTTTATTTAGTCTTGCTGTTCAGTCCGGATTCCTGGTTCAGCCAGTTATTACGCCTGGCTGGTATTGAAGCTCTGGCGTTTCGTTTTGAAGGCCTGGTGCTGGCTTCTATGTTGTATTCGCTGCCTTTTGTGGTGCAGCCACTGCAGCAAGGTTTTGCACAAATAGCGCAGGAGCTGTTGGATCAAAACCGGGCTTTAGGTGCCAATAGCTGGCAGTTAATGGCTCAGTTAGTGTGGCCTTTAAGCCGACCTGCACTTTTCAGCGCCTTTATTTTAAGTTTTGCTCATACCCTGGGCGAATTTGGCATAGTGCTGATGATAGGCGGCAATATCCCGGGCCAGACCCAACTGCTGTCGATGCTGATTTATGATCAGGTCGAAAGCCTGAACTACGCCCGCGCTCATCTGTTATCTGGTTTGTTATTGCTGTTTTCTTTTAGCGTGTTGTTTTGGCTTTATCAGCAACAGCAAGGGCAGCAACAGAGAGGGCATAAATGAGTTTAGAACTAAAGCTAAACTGGTCTGCCAGCAGTTTTTCTTTGCAGCTGGATTTGCAACTGACTCACCACTGGATTGGGGTTTATGGTCAGTCCGGCAGTGGCAAAACCACTCTGCTCAAAGCCGTAGCAGGTTTACAGCCAGATGCCGCTGAACACTGCAGCTTTCGTGGCGAGTTATGGCAACAAGGCCAATATCAAAGGTCTTTGTCCAGCCGAAAAGCGCTGTATCTGGCACCTGAAGCTTTGTTAATGCCACATAAAACTGCGTTGCAGCATCTGCAACTGGCAAGTAGCTGGAGCAAATCGCCTGAAGATACGGCACAAATTATTCAGGATTTTGAACTGCAGCCTTTATTGGCTTTGTATCCGTCACAATTGTCATCTGGCCAGCAGCAGAAACTGGCGTTAGCTCAGGCTTTGATCACCAGACCCCGGCTTTTATTGCTGGATGAGGCCGTCGCCCATCTGGACGATCAGCAAAAAGCAGCGGTGCTGAAGCAACTGAAACAGTATCAGCAACAACAAGGTTTTATGCTGTTGTGGGTCAGCCACCAAATGGAAGACTTATGCCTTTATTGTCAGGAGATTGTCTGGTTAAAACAGGGGCAACTGCAGCAACAACAACAGCTGTGGCCGCAGCAACAAGGCCAGACTTTTTATGCGATTTAGCCTAAACACCAGGCTAATGGTTGCAACAGTACCTGTTCTTTGGCTTTCACCCCTGAACCTTCGGCAGGCAACACCACCAGGGTATCTGCTCTGGCCAGTTCAATTAAAGCGGCCGAGCTTTGGCTGGCTGCAGGCACTACAAAACCTGTTTCTTCATTCCCACTAAAACGCGCGCGTTGAAATTCCAGCCGCCCTGGCTTTTTACGAAAATCCGCAGCTGCAGTGGTATAAAAATCAGTTTGGGGCAAAGCCACTACTCCGGCAGCCTGTTGCAACACTGGCAATACCAACTGTTGAAAGGTGATAGCAGCAGAGACAGGATTGCCAGGTAAACCAAAAAACCAGCATTGACCCAGCTTACCAAAAGCAAAAGGTTTACCTGGCTTTATCGCCACTTGCCAGAATTGCACCTGACCCAGCTCTGTTAACACCTGACGGGTAAAGTCCGCTTGCCCCACAGATACACCACCTGAACAAATCAACAGATCGGCCTCTGTACTCGCCTGTAAAAAAGCCTGTCGCAACAGTTCCGGATCGTCCGGCACTAAGCCCAGATCCAAAGTGTTGCAGTCCAATCGCTTTAAAGCGGCTTGTAATAAATATCTGTTGGCATCGTAACAAAAACCTGGCTTTAAAGCCTGACCTGGTTCTGTTAACTCATCACCACTGGAGCAATAGGCCACTTTGAGTTTGTTATACACTTGCGCTCCGGCCAAACCGGACGCCGCCAACACGGCCAGATCCAAAGCCCCCATTCTGTGGCCTGCTGCAAATAATAAAGCTCCGGCTTGTAAGTCTTCCCCTAACCAGCGGATATGATCACCTTGTTGATAAGGCTGATCGGTGTCAAACCGCAGCTTTCCTTGTTCAACAACACAATATTCCTGCATCAGCACAGTATCAGCACCTTCAGGAATGGCGGCCCCTGTCATCACCGCCATGGCCTGCCCTGCTTGTAGCTGGTGCCGTGCTTGTTGTCCGGCCAATACAGTGCCTACTAACTCTATTGCTGCACCTGCTTTGATATCTTCATAACGTAGCGCATAGCCATCCATAGCCGATTGGGTAAAAGCCGGCATAGCCACAGGGCTATAAACAGGCTCTGCCACTACTCTGTCTAGAAGTTGTGGCAAGGGGCAATACTGGCGTTGAATGGGTGCTGACACTTCACTTAACATCAGCTGCAGCGCTTCTGCCAGAGTCAGACTTTGTTGGTTTAAACAGGCGCTGTGGCTCATAGGCTTTGTCCTTGTGTAGTGATTTCTGACGCAATCAAGGCCTTTAACTCAGGAATACAGGAACCACAGTTAGTGCCGCACTTTAGCTGCTGACCCAGTTGCTGGTAGCTGTTGCAACCTTCACGAATAGCAGCACAAATTGATGCTTCCCGCACCTGAAAACAGCTGCAAATGACGGCACTTTGTGGCTCACCAGAGTTGCTGCGCCCTGTCAGCAACTGACGCCTGTCATTCAGACTGAGTTCTTTATTAAATTGCTGATCCAAATACTCCAAAGCTAAATTCAGTGGTTCAGGGCTGATAAAAACACAACAACTGAGCTGCTCTGCTTCAAAAGCTGCAGCTCTGTAATGGCCCAGGCTGAACGCCTGACTACTCAGTTCGGGTTGAATACCCAAAGAAGACAACCATAACTGCAGCCTGGCTGGATCCAGCCCTGCTCCTGCCGTAGTGGCCAGCTCCATTTCCGCCAGTTCCAGATGGTACAGCAGGCTTTGTGCACTTTTTTGTTTGCTGGCATAGCCACTTTTGCGGCATAAAGGCCAGAGCAGCTCATCCAGTTCTGGTTTTAAAATCAGCCACAGCTGCCAGTACAAGCTTAAAGGCTGAATGTGCACTTGTGCTTGTTTTAAGGCTGGCTGGCCTGAGACTGGATCCACCAAAGCAGGCACCAGCACATCACATCGGCCTTGACTGCTAAATTGTTCAGTCCAGTGAATAGGCACAAAACATTCACCGCTGCGCTGCGCTTCAGTCAGCCGGACGCGGGCGTCCATCTGGCCTAATGAATTCGACAGCCGTGCCAAACCACCATCCGCCAAACCTAACTGCTCTGCGTCCTGTGGATGAAGTTCCAGAAAAGGTTCGGCTCTGTGTTGCAGTAAAGAAGCAGCCCGACCTGTTCTGGTCATACTGTGCCACTGATCCCGGATTCTGCCTGTGTTCAGCAGCAAATGATCCCTGGCCAGTTCAGCGCTCTGCTGTTGTGAGACCGCAATAAATCGTGCCTTGCCAGAGGACGTATAAAACTGACCATCAGCACCTAAACGGCTGGCACCCTTCGGGTATTTGTGATTTACCGGCCACTGCAGTGGTGCTAAGTCCTGATACTGCTGTGCTGTTAACTGCATTAAACCGGATAAGTCAAAAGCGCGTTGACCGCTGTTTTTGTAAGCAGATAAAGCGGCATGTTCGGCAAAAATGGCTGCAGGCCCGCTATAGGAAAAACCGTCGGCAAATCCCATAGCTTTGGCAACATCACAGATCATCTGCCAGTCATGGCGTGCTAAGCCTGGAGCAGGTAATAAAGTGCGCTGCCTGGAGATCCGCCGCTCTGAGTTGGTGACAGTACCGTCTTTTTCACTCCAGCCAGTGGCAGGCAGAACTATATCAGCACAGGCGATAGTGTCGGTGTGGCTGACAATGTCGGAGACTATCACCAAAGGACAGGCTTCTAAGGCGGCTTTGACCCTGTTGGCTTCCGGCATACTGACCACAGGGTTAGTCGCCATAATCCAGATGGCTTTAATCTCACCCCGCTCTACCGCCTCAAATAAATCCACAGCTTTATAACCGGGCTGACGACAGATATTCGGCGCTTGCCAGAATTGCCGCACCAGTTCGATATCGGCGCTTTGGCTGTAATCCATATGAGCCGCCAGTTGATTCGCCAGGCCCCCTACTTCACGGCCTCCCATTGCATTAGGCTGGCCTGTTAATGAAAAAGGCCCAGAACCTGCTTTGCCTATGCGACCGCTAGCCAGATGGCAGTTGATAATAGCGTTGACTTTATCTGTGCCATTTTGTGCCTGATTTACCCCTTGCGAAAACAAAGTTAAGGTGAAAGGCTCATCAACAAAACACCGATAAAAAGCCTCCACTTGTGCCGCAGGCAAATCACAGCCCAAGGCTACCTGTTCAATAAAGCCAGCTTGCTGTTGTGCACAAACCAAAGCTTCAGAAAATCCTTCGGTATGGGCATTGATAAAGTTCTGATCCAACTGGTTTTCTTTGGCTAAAAAGCTCAGCAGGCCATTAAATAACAACAAGTCAGTGCCAGGTTTAAGCGCCAGATGCAGATCAGCACCTTCGCAGCTGGCCGAACGGCGTGGGTCTATCACAATAATTGTCCGGTCTGGGTCTTGTTGTTTACAGGCCTGAATACGCTGGAACAACACAGGATGATTCCAGGCCATATTAGCGCCCACCAGAATATAACAACGGGCCAACTCAATATCGGCATAACAACCCGGCACTATATCGGCACCAAAAGCGCGTTTGTGGCCTGCCACAGTAGAGGCCATACAGAGCCTGGAATTGGTATCCACATGAGGGCTGCCAATAAAACCTTTCATCAGTTTATTGGCAACATAATAATCTTCAGTCAGCAACTGACCGGATAAATACATAGCCACAGACCCAGGACCATGTTCGGCAATAATGGCGCTAAGGCGGCTGGACACTGCATCTATAGCTTCAGGCCAGCTCACAGTCTGACCATCCACTTTGGGCGCCAGCAGGCGGCCTTGCTCACCCAGAGTCTGGGCCAAAGCAGAACCTTTAACACATAAACGACCAAAATTGGCCGGATGCCCGCTATCACCTGATATCTGTAGCTCAGTCTGGCCTTCCACACGAATTCCACAACCCACGCCACAATAAGGGCAAGTGCTTAGCCTCTGCATCTATGATCCTCTTTAATAAAAAAACGCCCGTCCCTGCCTCTGAAGAAGAAGCAGTAAGACGAGCGCCTTTGCTCATATAGTTGTGTTTAGCTTAAGCAAAGCCGGTGCCAACCCCAGTCTGCTGAGTTTTGGCTGGCTCTGGCCTGATCACATGGATTGATAAAGGGAATGGAGTCTTATTCTGGTGCAGTCTGACCTAAAAAAGTGCAGTGGGATCTGACTTAAAGTGGAACAGAACAAAGAGGGCAATGCGGGTTTTTAGCAATCTTCAGTGGCTGCCACTGACTAAAAAGCGCATCAAAACACCAGAGTGTTCCGGCCAGTTCTGAGCCTAAACCTGCCAGAATTTTTATAGCTTCCAACGCAGCAAGACTACCTATGACGCCAACCAAAGGCGATAACACGCCCTGATCCAAACAACTGAATTCCTGTTGCGACAGCGCACTGCTGTAACAACAATAACAAGGGCCACTGGCAGACACAGGAAAATAACTGATTTGACCTTCAAGACGCACAGCAGCAGCACTGAGCAAAGGTTTTTGTTGTTGATAACAGGCGCGTTGTAACTGCTGGCGGCTCTCCAGGTTGTCGGTGCAATCAAGCACTAAATCAAACTCAGCCAGCTTATTGCTCAGGCTGTCCGCTGTCACTTGTTCAGACCAGCTATGCAGGCTACAGGCCGGATTCAGCAACTGCAGTTTTTGCTGTGCTACCTGCACTTTGTCTAAACCCAGATCGGTATCCTGATACAACAACTGCCTTGGTAAGTTACTTAAGCTTACCTGGTCAAAATCAACCAGAGTTAAGTGCCCAAGGCCAGAGCTGACCAGATAAGGCGCAGCTGCAGAGCCCACACCACCCAAGCCCACTACTAACACTTTTTTTTCTGCTAGTTGCAGTTGGCGATCCTCATTCCACTGTGTCAGCAACAAATGCCTGCTATACCTTAACTGTTCTATCATCTGAAAGGAGGCCATGAAAACTATAACTAAAGGGTCAAGGATCTGAGCATTTATTGTGCCAGCTCACAGCACTGAAAAAATGATAAAGTCTGCAACCCTATATTGCCTTTCATTGTATTCTTGATTATAAAGCGGCTCGTATAAACCCTGAATTCAATCCACAGCAGAGGTCACAGCTCAAGTGCCAGTGAAAATAGCGCCAAAAGATATCAAGCTGGGTTATGCCATTAAGCTTCCTGTAGGCTGGATGAAACATCCGTTTCTGACCAATAAAATGGTGGTGAGCTCTCCACAACAGTTGCGGATTATTTTGTCCTTAGAACTGGACTATGTGTATTTTTATCCTGAACGCAGTTCAACAATCGAAGACACTGAAGCGCCTGCAAAATCTGCGGAGTCACGGATCAGTCAGGATCTGGAAGATTTACAACAACGCACCCAAATGCAACTGGACAAAACGCAGCGTATAGAACAAGCCAAAGCCCACAGGCGCGAGCTGCAAAAAACAGAAAAAGCCTTTGCCCAGTCCATGGCGCAAGTGCGTAATCTGATGACGAAAGTACAAGGCCGTCCACTGAATGCCATTGAAGATGCCAGCCAGCTGATTAGCAATCTGGCCGATACTATTTTGAGTGAAGACGCTCTAGTTCTGCACCTGATCTCACAGGCAGGTAAAGAACAGGAGTCTATGTATTTTCACGTATTAAACGTCTCAATTCTGGCAATGATGCTGGCAAAAAACTTAAAGTACAGTGCAGACGAAGTGAAATGGACTGGTTTAGGCGCCATGTTCCATGACATAGGTAAACTGAAGATCCCCAGCCAGATTTTGCGTAAAACCACGGCTTTAACCACTCCTGAGCTGAATTTCCTGAAACTTCATCCCAAACTTGGCCTGGAGCTGCTGGGCCTGACACAGCAGTTCCCCACTGAAGCCAAAGCCATAGTAGAACAACATCATGAGTATCTGGATGGCAGTGGTTATCCGGCGGCTTTAAAAGCAGGGCAAATTAATAAGCTGGCCCGTGTTGTTGCTGTAGTGAATGAATTTGATAACCTCTGTCATCCGCTGGATATGTCGCAGGCCCGTTCGCCTCATCATGCTTTATCTGTGATGTATAAAACCATGAAAGGCAAATTGGGCGATCTGGAAATGAAAGTCATGATCAAGATGATGGGTATTTATCCACCTGGTACAGTAGTACTACTGTCCGACAAAAGGGTAGGCATAGTGATGGCAGTCAACTCAGACTCTATGCTCTACCCCAATGTACTGATTTATGATGCCGATGTTCCCCGCCTTGAAGCCGCTATAGTGACTTTGGAAGCCAATAAGCTGTCGATTGAGAAAGTGGTGAAACCTAAGGCCCTGCCGCCAGAGGTTTTTGCTTATTTAAATCCACGTGCTCAGGTCAGTTATTTTGTGCAACAAAAAAACTGAATCAAGTCATAAGCTTCAGCACGCTTTCCTAACTGAGGCTGATATTCAGCTACGCCAGTGCACGAATTAGCTCTATAATGTCTGACCAGTTACAAAACCTTGGTTGAGTGGCTGTATACACACCTCTTCTCAGCTGTCAGGATGGATAGAGCTGAATTTTTAAACTGCCAGGTGCAGATGACGTAAAGCGCTCAATAAAGTGATTTTATTGCCCGCCGGACAGAACTAAAAATTTATGATTGATCATCCACCCTCAGAGTTGCTGCTGTCATTTATCTGGTTATTGGCATTGGTTGTCGGTATAGCCTGGTGCCTTATAGCTCATCCTCTGCGTGTTGCTCCCAAAGCCAGTTTTCGTTTTTTTGCAGCCAATCTGGCATTAGGTTGTGGTATCTATTTACTGACCTTACGCACCCCAGACGCCAGTTTATTAAACTGGTTTCTTGCCGATATGGCCATACTGATCAGCTTTATGCTGATAGGCTGGGGTATTCAGCAGTTGTTTAAACTGCAATCAAGTGTAAAACGGGATTGCCTGATCCTGTTGCTTACTGCTGTGTTGATGCTGGCAGGCCAGTTACAACAACCACATCCACTCTTTTTGGGCCTGGTGTTTTCCATCACAGCCACCCTATTTGCGTTCTCAGCCAGCCGCAATAATTATCAGGCCATAAAAAAAGACTTTGGTTTTCCTGCGGCTTGCCTGATGTCAGCCCCCTTGTTTGTCATCACCATTATTTTTTTCGCCCGTACTCTGATCCTGTTATGGCCTGAACCTCAGGCAGATGTTTTTGTTGCTACTTACACAGATGAAGCTATGCCCTTATTATGGTCTTATGCGGTTCTGACACTGGCCATTAACATCATGATGGTGGGAGGTGCTTTGGCACGACTGGTTGCTAAAATCCGTCAGTTTGCCGAGCGGGACCAGTTAACAGGTTTATGGAACAGAAGAGCCGCATTAAAAAAACTGCAGGAAATGCATGAACAATGGCAGAAACAGCAACAAAGCTACAGCCTGATTTTGCTGGATTTAGACCATTTTAAACTGATTAATGACAGCTTAGGCCATGACGCTGGTGATGCCACGTTACGCCGCTGCGCTACCACTTTATCTGCTGTGGTGCGGACTCAGGATCTGGTCAGCCGTTATGGTGGCGAAGAGTTTTTATTGCTGTTCCCCGGAGTCTCTGCCATTGAATTGCCTCTGATCGCCGAAAAAATCAGATTTACTCTGTCAGGCTGTCAGCTGATTTGGCAAAACAATCCCATAGAACTCAGTGCCAGTCTGGGTTATATCACTGTGTATCCTGGGGCTAAAGCCGAACATTTGTTGACACTGGCAGACCAGGCTATGTATCAGGCGAAAGCTGAAGGTCGGAATAAAGCCTGCGCTGCCGTTATGAGTTAGCAACTTAGCTTAGCTCTGGCACTGGCTGGGCTTTGCTACTTAAAATCAGCTGCTGAATAATACGATCCGCCTGAGTTTTATAGAGCGCCCATTGTTGATAATTGCCTTGGGTCAGTACCAACACCATATCCAGAGTAGGAAACACAGCAATATACTGACCCCCATCCCCTTCGGCTGTGTAATAAGACACGCCATCTTGTTGTCGTAACCAGAAATAGTAACCATAATCTCCGGCCGGGCTTTTGGCCTGAGGGCTGGTCATCTGCTGCACCCAGCCGGGCGGCAACAGCTGTTCGCCTTGCCACTGACCTTGCTGTAAATACAAAATGCCTAATTTCAGCATGTCCCTTGGTGTCAGCCATAAACGGGCAGAACCTTCGGGAACGCCGCCGGGTTGAGTGTCCCAGCGGTAATTCGTAAAACCTAACTTATCAAATAGTTGCTGTTTGGCCCAGGGCTGCAAAGGCTGTTTTAACTGCTGCTGTAGCAGCGTTAACAGTAGATTAGGTAAAGCACTGTTATAAGCCCAGCTTTTGCCTGGCCCGGTATTGGGCTGTTGCAGCAGGTGATCGGTAAAATTCTGTTGCTGCCACAACGTCACCAAGTCCTGCCCTGTCCATTCATCCCAGACAAAACCTGCCTGCATAGACAACAACTGATGCAGGCTAATACCTGCTTTGAGTGGCTCCGCCTGGATCACAGGGTGTTGTGGTAACAACTGTGCCAAAGTAGTATCAAGAGTCAGACCTGTCTGCTGCAAAGCAATACCTGTTAAAGTGGCTGTCACAGCTTTTGTCACTGAAGCCACATAATGCGGCTTATCCGCTGACCAGACAAAATCCTGCGCCCCTTTCACCACCTTGATCCCTTGTTCAAAGTTGATCAAGTCGTTATTGCCCTTTTGATACTG
The DNA here is from genome assembly GCA_018825965.1 of Gammaproteobacteria bacterium. Taxonomy (GTDB): domain Bacteria; phylum Pseudomonadota; class Gammaproteobacteria; order Enterobacterales; family Alteromonadaceae; genus Pararheinheimera. Next base: position 14,546 of record JAHKAA010000008.1, on the reverse strand, counting down.
CTCCAGCACCAAAGCACCGGATTTATACAGCAACAGGCTATGTACTTGCTGATAACCACTTGCTGTCTTGTCCTGCAGCTGCAACAACAACTGATGCAAAATCTGCTCATTCAAGCCTTGAGCTGCAGGCCTTTGCACAGGTAAAACAGGGTCAGGCGTCTTGTGCTGATGAAACTGAATTTTGTTCTGTGGTGGCATACTCTGCGCCAAAGCAGGTAAAAAAGCACAACACAAAACAGCGCTTTGAATAAGCCTTTTACCTGCTGCAAATAACATCTGTCAGAACTCCACTGTGCGGCCAAGCTGCTGACTTTGTTGGGCCAGTTCAATCAGCCGGATCCCCTGCAAAGCTTGTGGTGCAGAAACCGGGCTGGCTTTGCCTTGTTGCAGGGCGGCCACCAGTTGCTGATAAAACAACTGATAATTGCCAGCTAAGGTGGGATAAATTCTTTGTCCGTCCGCTTTAGCCACCACACCAAACAGAGCTTCAGGCTCCAACCCCCAGTTTTCCCCCAAAGGTTTTTGCCCTGCTCTTAATGCATCTTCCTGCGGATCTAAGCCTGTTTTATGATAAGAGCCCTTATCACCCTGCAGAATAAAACGGGTGGTCGGCACTGCACAAAAAGGGCTGGAATGCAGCACCACTTCTTTATCGGCGTAATGCAGCATTAAATGAAAATAATCCACTGCCTCACTGCCCTGACGTAAAGCGCGACAACGGGCAGTTAACGCCTCTGGTGCACCAAATAAAGTAATAGCCTGATCAATCAGATGAGGCCCTAAGTCATACAAAATACCGGTGCCAGCGCCTTGCTGTTCACGCCAGCGTGATCGTGGCACAGGCCGGAAACGGTCGAAATGCGATTCAAAATAACGGATAACACCGAGTTCACCGGACTCGAGCAATTGCTGCAATGTCAGAAAATCCCCATCAAAACGCCTGTTATGGTAAACAAAAAGCTGGCGTTGCTGTTTGTCAGCCAGCTCAAACAGCTCCTGCCCTTGTGCCTCTGTCAGCACAAAAGGTTTTTCCACCAGCAGATGTTTTCCGGCCAACAAGGCTTGTTTTGCCAAAGGGTAATGACTGTCATTGGGTGAGGTGATCACTACCAGTTCAGCATCCGATAAACGAATCAACTCATCGCCATTTTGATAATGCTGTAGCTGGGGGTGATCTGATTTAAGTTCAGGCTGACTGCTGCTGATCGCCACCAGTTCCAGCTCTGGTTGCTGCACAATAAAAGGCAAATGAAAGGTTTTGGCAGACAGGCCATAACCAATAACAGCGGTTTTGATCATAGGAACTCCGGCAAAAAGGCAACGACTGGCTGTGCTATCAGACGCATCGAAAAATAACGCTAAGCTATCAGATACCCGCCTTGTTGCCTACTTTGCTAAGGCAAGACTAAAGTTCTACCGGATAACCTGCGTCCGACCACGCCTGAAAACCACCTGCTACAGAATAAACTGTACTAAATCCCATGTTTTGTAAGGAGTCAGCGGCCAATGCAGAACGAGCTCCCGATCGACAGATCAAATAAATAGGTTTTGTTGCCAACAATTCCAGTGCGGTCTGGCTGTCACTGTGTGAAGCAATGCCGGGATGCTGATGGATACGCATCTCCAATACACCTCGTGGATAATTCACTGAACGGTCGATATAACCCTGAACAACCTCATCCGGTTCCCGTACATCAACCAAAATAGTTTTATGATCCTGCAAAGCTAAGGCTAATTCTTGTACTGAGACTTCGACAATTCTGCTTTTTGCTTCATCGACCAACTGCTGTGAACTTTTCATAGTTTTCCTTTATCAGGTTATAAAACAGATTGAGTCAGGACCAGGCTGGCCATGATCACTAAAAATACTGAGAAAGATTTTTGCAGCTTTTCTTTGGGTAACAAATGCCCAATCCATACGCCTAAAAAACTACCTGCCACACCACCAGCGATCATGATAGAAATCACCAACCAATCAAAAGACTGATGCTGCATCGTCAGCACTTCATAGTATTTGGCAAAACCAACAAAAGACTTCAGCGCAATAATCAGCAAACTGGTGCCGACCGCCATCGCTATTGGAACACCGCCCAGCAACACCAGTGCCGGTACAATAAGGAAACCGCCCCCTACACCAACAAAACCTGTGATCAGCCCAACAACCAATCCATCCAGCACTACTTTAGCTCTGTTAATTTTGCCCTGAAGCTGCGGAGTTTGATTGCTACGCCACATCATCACTGCAGCCACCACCATCAGGGCCACAAAAACAGACAACTGAACCACGCTGTCCACTAAAGTACCTAACCAGGCCCCACCATAAGTACCAGCCATGCCCGGAAGACCAAACAGCAATACATGGGGCCAGGATACTTTTTTATTTCTTATATTCGGGATACTGCCAAACAAGCTGATCCCTGCGACTATCAATAAGGATGAAGCTATCGCCATAGAAGCTGGCATATCCACCAGATACATCAAGACGGGAACTGTCAGAATAGAGCCCCCTGAGCCAAAAACGCCCAGACTGATACCTATAAGTAAAGCACCCAAAATGGCATGGATCATAAGTCACTCCTTCTAAAACCACTAAAAAATCCTAACAATTCAAAGCTGATTCAGAGGGATTTTTAAGTACACTTTTCCGGTTTCGTCAGCGGGCGGCATATGCCCGGCCCTGATATTGATCTGAATCGAAGGCAGAATAAGGCGTGGCATCCCGAGAGTCGCATCACGGGCTTGCCTTTTGGCAACAAACTGCTGCTCTGAGACCCCATCTTGCACATGAATATTCCGCTCACGCTGCTCCCCTACCGTAGTAACATACTCATGTTCACGCCCTTGAGTTGGATAGTCGTGGCAGACATAAATCCGGGTCGTTTTGGGTAAGGCAAATAGCTTGTTGATCGACTGAAATAAGGTGGAAGCATCGCCGCCGGGGAAATCACAACGTGCAGTGCCGACATCTGGCATAAACAAGGTATCGCCAACAAAAGCCGCTTTGTCATTAATCAGATAGGTTAAATCCGCAGGCGTATGACCAGGTGTATGCATCACCCTAATTTGCATAGTTCCAAGCTGCAGTACTTCACCGTCTTCAAATAAATGGTCAAATTGAGCACCATTAGGTAAAAACTCTTTTTCCAGATTAAAAACCTCTTTAAAAATGGCCTGCACTTGCCTGATCTGTGCACCTATGCCCACTTTTGCCCCCAGTTTTTCCCTGAAAAATGGCGCTGCTGACAGATGATCAGCATGGGCATGAGTCTCAAGAACCCAACCCACTGTCATCTGATTCTGCTGAATATAAGCCAGCATCCGCTCTGCACCTGCAGTGGAGGTTCGTCCGGATTTGTAATCAAAATCCAACACAGGATCTATCACTACCGCTTGTTTAGTGACAACATCAGATACAACATAACTAAAGGTTTCACTGTCGTTATCCAAAAACGCCTGAACCTGAATATCACTCATCATATGCTCCTTCGGAAACGACAAGCGCTCCTTTGTTACTGAGTTAAAAGTTTCTGGATCCTATTGATCACACAACACCTAGTAATTCCTTAATGGAATAAATATATACCAAAAAGAAATAAACACATTAGACAAATCTAATTAATTTTTCAATTCAAATTTTTTGTTGATATACATCGCTTTGATCGGGTCCTGGCCGGAGGAGAAATTCAGCGGCTGGCGGTAGAATCCGTTTATTCATTGATGAATAAAGACCCTGGACAATACCTTGATCATCATCAGGTACTACAGCGATTGGTGGGCGTGATCACCCCTGCCGATATCAACGGTTTTATTGCAGAATACCTGAAACGTGATCTGCTGAATCTGTGTTTTGGTAACAGTGATAACCACGGGCGTAATATGGCGGTGCAGAAAAATCAGCAACATATTGTATTGGCACCGGTATTTGATTTTGCGCCAATGAAAGCCGACGCTGAAGGTATTGTCAGAAGTACCAACTGGAACAAAACCTATCAAATAGGAGCTAATGTTGACTGGCTTAAGCTATGCAACTCCTTTGATGGCTATGGTAGTGACGTGAATTCTGAGCAACTTTTCAATGAACTAAGAGCTCTGGCGCAAAAACTTCCCGGCTTGCGCGAACGACTGGCTGCTCGGCGCGTACCTGCACTGATTTTAGATATGCCGGTCTTGGGTTTTAATACACTGGATCAAAATCTTCAGCAGTGGGGCCTGGTATGACCGAAAAAACAAAACCTCAGCGTATCAAACGCAAATCGCTGCAGGAATTAAGCCCAAGCGAGATGGAACAGCGTAAAACAGACATTTGTAATGCTTTGGTTGCTGGCACTATTAGTATGGGTCAGGCAGCAAAACTTATTCGCACGGAACTCTCTGGCCTCAGCCAGCAAGAATTCAGTCGTTTTGTGAAGTTAAGTCGCCAAACCATCAGCGATATTGAAAACGACAAATCCGATTTAACCATTCGCTCTGTCAATAAGCTGTTTTCAATTATTGGTATGGAGTTGAGGCTCGCCCCTAAGCAAAAAGTCTGCACGCTGAAGTTGCACCATGACCTCAATCTTAGTCATGGCGCAACTCCCTCCCACAAAAAAATCTTAACCCAAGCAGCATTTTTTATATTTTTTACCACTGCCACAAGGACAGGGATCATTACGACCAGCCAGAGGTTTGCTGATGACTCTTGTCGGCTGACTGAGCAAAGCTTCGAGTTCACCCCATTGATCTACTACGTTGGCATTGGCCTCTTTCGAATTAAAACCAGCCCAATGCTGTAGTGACATGATATCAAAGGTAATTTGTACCCTGCATGATGCAAGCGGCATTCTGACTTTGCTTAACTCCCAGTGGTTGATACTGCGACTGGCGATCACGTCGGTATCCAATTTGTTCTGCCGCAACAGTACTTCGAAATCATGTTTAAACTGCTCTAAACCAAAAGCGATACAAAAATAGGCCAGGTTACTTAACGCAAAATCCTGACGTTGCAGCACCATGTTTTTGATCATGCCGGGGATGGCTGTCACCATAGCCGCTTTATGCAGTTCTGCACCTGTTTCAGATAAGTTGGCATCCTGTGCAATTGCTGCCTGCAAGCTTTCCAGTTGAGCAAACAAAGCCTCAAGCGCAGCAGATTTTACATACATACCGGCTTTATCACTGTGTAACAACTGGATCAGCGGTTGGGCATCTCCCTGAGCTAACAAATAAAAAAATGTAGGTAAACATTCAGTTAAAGCATCTTCCAGCAGTTCGCTTAAATCAGAACAAAAATCATCGTCCGCATCACAGAGCTGAAACACCTTGTCTGCAGCGTCATAAAAAGCTAAATCAGCGATCAGCATCAGACCAAAAAACAATTGTTGTGATTGTTTTTCTGACAGCTGTTCTTTGGCGATAAATCGGTCCATTAGTTGTTCTATAAAAGGCCAGAGTTCCGGCCATTGTTCTTTAGCTAGGCTAACGGCCTGCTCCGGGAAAAATTGCCGCTCTGTGGTTTCGGCAAATTGCTGCAGAATTTCAATGGGGGTCATACGTTGTACCTGATGCATAAATAACCAAACTGCCCCCTACTTATCGCAGCCAAAAATTTTCGGACAATCCTTAAATTCAAAAAAAACCATGCAACATGAAATCAAAATGATTGCATCATTTTGATTTCATGTTAATCTACTTCTAATCCCTTCTCATTGCAGGCGCTTTTATGCAGATACCAAACACCTTACAGGCTCAGCTCACTCAACCGCAGCAACAACGCCTGCGCTTTATTGATTTTTGTTTGTATTATTTTGGTGAAATAGCCAGAGCTGATCTGATAGCCAGGTTTCAGACTGGTCTGGCGTCCTGCACCAGAGATCTGGCGCTGTATAAAGAAATGGCACCACAGAACCTTGAACTCAGACACCAAACCAAACTGTATTACCGTACCGCAGAGTTCAGTCCGTTGTTTCTGCATGATGACGCAGTGGTGCTAAACCGTTTGAGTGAATCTGCCACTGACTGGCTGCCGGAACGATTACAGCAACACAACTACAGCCTGGATGCCATCCGTTTACTCAAACCCCGCAGCGGATTAGTACCGGTATTATTGCAGGCGATTTATCAGCAACAGGCGGTTTTATGCCGTTATGTGTCGTTAAGCTCCGGCGAACAGCAGCGTGAATTAGTACCACATACTATGATCAACAACGGTCACCGCTGGCATGTCCGGGCTTTTGATCGTAAAAGTGGCCAGTTCCGGGATTTTGTATTAAATCGATTACTGGAAGTAAAGCCGCTGCATAGTGCCCCAATGGCGGAACAACGCAGCGCAGATATTGCCTGGCAACAACTCTGTGTGATACGACTAAAACCTCATCCCGGCCATCTTTATCCACAAGCAATTGAACTGGATTACGGCATGCAACAAGGAACGTTGGAACTGGAAATACGATCCGCTGTTCTGGGTTATCTGATGCAGCAATGGCAAGTGGATTGCTCGCCTGACGCCAGCCTTGACTACAAGCAATACCCATTAGCGCTGGCGAACCACGAAGTACTGACGCAACTGACTGATTTGACATTATTTCCGGGAGCTATCCAGGCATGACAACTCTCAATTACGACTACTTTAATCAGTTTAAAGAGCAAAGTCTGGCGCTGAAGCTGCTGCGCTCTCCCCATTTCGCTTTGCTCACCAGCTTTTTTTATCGTGCTTTTATTCAATCTAACCAACGTAGTGTGCCTTTTCAGCAGTTGGTTGCCTTGTTGGATCAACACCTGTTTGAAATTGCAGAACTGGAAGGAGATGCACTTTACCCAAAAAGTGCCAAAGCCTATTTGGACGACTGGGTGAATAGTCGTGGTGGCTACCTGCGTAAGTACCTGCCACAGCACAGTGACGAGCCGGAATGTGACTTGTTGCCTGACGTCGAAAAAGCACTGCGTTATCTGGAAGATATGCAAGGCCGGCAATTTGTTGGCACTGAATCGCAGCTAAAATTATTGCTTGAGATGATTAATAATCTGGTCGAAGGCAGTAGTGTCGATCAACGTAGTCGCCTGCTGGCTCTTCAGCAGCGTAAAGCGGAACTTGAACAGCAAATTATCGCGGTGGAACTGGGTCAGGATGCTGGTTTTAGTGACACTCAAATCCGCGAGCGCTTGTTTTTACTGGCAGATGTATCCAGGCAGTTACTTGGCGATTTCCGCCAGGTTGAAGCCAATTTTCGCAGTTTAGATAAACAAACCCGTAAAACCATCAGCTTAAGTGGTGGCCATAAAGGCGATGTATTGGATCAGGTATTCAGCCATCAGGACGTAATTGAAGCCTCAGACGAAGGCCAGTCGTTCAGCAGTTTTTTTGAGTTGTTAATGACACCTCAATTACGGGATGGCATGCGAAACAATCTGCAGGCGCTGCTCACGCAGGAGCAGGCCAAAGATCTGTTACAACGAGATACCTTATTAAGCCATTTATACAAATACTTGCTGGAGGCAGGCAGCAAAGTCAACCAGACCCGACAGCACATCACTGATCAGTTGCGCCGCTACATTCAGGAACAATCTCAGGATAACAAGCGAATTCTGGAGCTGATCCGTGAATTTGAAGCCACAGCACATCAGTATCAGACACGGGTAGCCGATGACAAAACCAAAGCTGGGTCCACACCTTTTAGTAGCATTCCAGGCTGGCAGGCGGATATTGAACCTATCTTTAGCAGGCAATTGTTTCAGCCCAGCCAAAGCGAAAGCTTCACAACAGTCGAAGCCATGGCAGAAGGAACAGCGCAGGTTGATTTAACCGCCCTGTTTGCCTTAAGCCATATTGATGAGTTGCAGCTGGAACGCAATATTCAAAGCTGCCTGCAGCAAAGTACAGGGCAAGTGACACTGGCCGATGTGGTCACGCAGTACCCGCTTAATTATGGTCTGGAAGAACTGGTCACCTACCTGAAAATTGCCTGTGAAGGCCAGCAAAACGCCAGTATCGATGAACAACAATTGCAAAGGATCAGCTGGCTGGCAGAATCAGACTCGCCAGCAGAACCGGGTTCTGATAAACCCCAGCCGCCATTATGGCGTCAGGTACAACTTCCGACTGTCACCTTTTTGCGGAGTAAAAACCAATGACTACCACCACGCACACAGCCCAAACCTCTGACTCTGCTGTCGACCTGACACCACAAGCATTGCGTTCAGAAGTACTGATCCGCTTAATGAAAGGCCCATTGTACCGGGCCCGTCACCGCCACTGCTGGGAGTTTTTACTGCGTGAACAGCACTCTGTACGTGACTATCTGTCAACCATTGGCTTAAGTCTGTTGCTGGATGACAGCGAAGGTTATGCTTTTTTACGCCAGCAGCAAAATGAAGAGGATGAAAGCGATGTCCCTAAGCTGTTGAGTCGCCGTCAGTTGTCGTTCAGTCAAAGCCTGTTGCTGGTGGCCTTACGTAAACGTCTGGCTGAACACGACAGTGAAGAAAGCGCGCCGCGCCTTATAGTGCAGCGACAGGAAATGCAGCAATGGCTGGTTGGTTATGCACAGGACGTCAGCAACGAAGTGAAGCAGTTGCGTGACTTTGATGCCCTGATCAAAAAAATAGCGGAGATGGGGTTTATCACGCCATTACCTAATCATCCGGATGAATTTGAAGTGCAACGTATTTTAAAAGCATTTATCAGCGCCGAACAAATCATCAGCTTCCAGCAACTGTTGGCATCAAAATATCAGTTATCCGATAAGGAGAGTCAGGATGAATAATGTGAGCCCATCAAAACCGCAACAAGCTGGATTGCCTGGTTTTCGCCTGCACCGATTGGAAGTACTGAACTGGGGCACTTTTGATCAACAAATCTGGCAGATTGGCCCTGATGGCGACAACAGTCTGCTGACTGGCAATATCGGCAGTGGCAAATCGACCTTAATCGACGGCTTGACGACTTTATTGGTGCCGACCCGCAAACTGGCGTTTAACAAAGCGGCTGGTGCTGAAGATAAAGAACGCTCGCTGGAATCCTACTTTCATGGGTTTTATACCTCACAGCAGGATGAAAACACTGGCAAAGCCCGTTCCGTCGGCTTGCGTCAGGATCAGCACTATTCAGTACTGCTGGGACTGTTTTATGCCCGAGGTATACAGCAATGGGTTAGTCTGGCCCAGGTGCTTTGGCTCAAACCTGGCGAGCGTAAAGTGCGGCGTTTATTTATAGTCAGCGAACAAGCGCTTAGTATCAGTGGCGATTTTACTGGTTTTGGCCATAAAGTGGCCGATCTGCGAAAATCCCTGAAGAAAAAAAATGTCGACACCTTTGACAGTTTTGGCCCTTATCAGCAAGCCTTTAGCAAATTACTGGGACTGGGTGCAGACGGCCGCGCCCTGGAGTTATTTAACCAGACCATCTCGATGAAATCTGTCGGCTCTGTGACTGATTTTGTCCGGCAAAATATGCTGGATAGTCCCGATCTGGAAAGCCATATCAGTGAACTGGAACGCAATTATGAAGATCTAAAACGGCTTCACGATGCGGTGGTCGATGCGCGGAAAAAAGTGGATTTACTGATCCCTGTTGATAAATTTGGCCAGGAAGCCTTAACCGCTGCCACTGAAAAACAACACTTTAGCGAAAGCCGTGAGCTGGCCGAACCTTTTATTGCCAGCCTTGCTACCCCTTTATATCAGAAACGTCTGCAGCAGCGACAACAGGATGCCATCAGACTGGAGGGCACCTTAGTGCAGCTGACGCAAACCCAGCAACAGCAGAATGTACAGGCAAGCGAGCTTCAGCAGGCGTTGCAGCAACAAGGTGGGGGCCGGCTACAGCAATTGCAACAGGACATCGACCGCTGTTGCAAGGAGCGGGATACCCAGCAGACCCAGTATCTGCGTTACCAGCAATTAGCGCTGGCGCTTGGGCTGTCCGACCGCTTAGCGGCCGAAGTCTTTTTGCAAAATATAGACACAGCTAAATTGCAGGTAGAACATTTTAGTCAAGCCATTACGGACTTAGAAACACAAAGCGACGCGGTGAAGCTGCAATTGCAGACAGAGTTACAACAACAGCAACAACTGTCAGCTGAACTCAGTGCGCTAAATAAAAGACAATCCAATATCCCGGCCAGGCAATTACAAATTCGTGAGCAGCTCTGCCATGCTCTTGATATACCGGAAAGCAGCCTGCCTTTTGTCGGTGAATTGCTGCAGGTCAAACCGAATGAAGTTCGCTGGCAAGGCGCAGTGGAAAGGGTGTTACATAATTTCGCGTTAAGTTTGCTGGTACCGGACGAACTCTATAGCAAAGTGACTGAGTTTATTGAGCATACGCATCTGGGTGCCCGACTGGTGTATTACCGTATTCGCTCGCAAAAACTGGCACTGCCTTCGCCTGCCAGTTCAGATTTTTTACCTGCTAAGCTCGAAATTAAAGCCGACAGTATGTTTTACCCCTGGCTCAGTCAGGAATTAAACCAGCGCTTTTTGTATCAGTGTTGTGACGATCTGGCAAGTTTTCGCCGCGCTGACAAAGCCATTACCCTGGCAGGGCAAATGAAATCCGGCCCGGAGCGGCATGAAAAAGATGACCGCCATCAGCTGCAGGATAAAAGCCGTTATGTGCTGGGCTGGAGTAATAAAGAAAAAATTCAGTTGCTGGCCGGCCAGTATAGCCATAGTCAGCAGCAACAAAAAAACCAGCAAGCGGAACTGCAAAGCCTGCAAACCACGAAACAACACCAGGAGCAACTGCGCTTTCAGGCAATGAAGTTATCGGATTTTGAATTGAACTTTGAGCAAATCAACTATCCGGTGCAAATTCAGCGTATTGAGCAATTACAAAAAGAAAAACAACAATTTGCCAAGAGCTCCACTCAACTGACCTTGATCCAACAGGCCATCACTGAGTTGGAGCTGCAACAGGGTGTAACCCGCGAGGCTCGTGATCAGGCCATGCGGGACGCTGGCAAGTTGCAGGAGGAGCTCAGTACGCTTCATGCGATGCTTACTCAGCAACAACAACTGCTGACCACAGTGACTGAAGCACAACAACAGTTGTATTTCCCAACCCTGGCTGAACTATTCAGCTTGTATGGCGCTGGCGATAAACTGCAACTGAATATGCTGAGTAATCAACTTAGTGTGCTGCGAACTAAACTGAATGAAAAAATTCAGCATTTAGAAGAAAAGCGCAGTAAAAAACAACAGCAAATGGTGAAAGCCATGGCCGAATTTGGCCACCAGTTTCCGAATGATGTGACTGAGCTGGATCAATCTATGGCGGCACTGCCTGAATATCAGGCGATGTTACAACTGCTGCAACAAGAAGATTTACCCCGGCATGAAGCGCGTTTTAAAGACATGCTCAACCGGGATACGATCCAGGCCATGGCGTTGTTTCGCAGTAAACTCGATACCGCTGAAGAAGAAATTAACGCCCGCATCCGGCTGATTAATCAATCGTTGGTCAGCCTGGATTATCAACCCGGTACTTTTATTGAAGTCGATAATGTGCCTTCTACCGATGTTGAAATTCGCGAATTTAAGACCCGCCTGAAACAATGTGTCGAACACAGTCTGGATGACAACCTGTATTCGGAACAAAAGTTTGAACAAGTGAAATCGCTGATTGAACAAATGCGGCGTGAACCTAAATGGACACAAAAAGTGATGGATGTACGGTTCTGGCACTTGTTTAATGTCAATGAGCGTTATCGCGAAGATGGCAGCGTGAAAGAATGTTACTCCGATTCCGGTGGCAAATCCGGTGGCCAAAAAGAAAAATTGGCCTACTCCATTCTGGCTGCAGCAATTTTGTTGCAATACCGGCTGGTCGGTGATGACTCGGGACCGACGGCACAGCACCGCCGCTTTAATCTGGTGGTGATTGATGAAGCCTTTGCCCGAGGCTCAAAAGATAGTACCCGCTTTGGTCTGGAGTTGTTTAAAAAGCTGGGGTTGCAGTTGTTGCTGGTGACTCCACTGCAAAAGCTGGATGTGATTGAACATTATGTGCAGCACGTGCATTTTGTTGACCAGAAAAATAACCGTTCTATGGTACTGAATATGACGATTGATGAATACCGCAGTAAACTTGCCGCGCAGCAGCAACGACAAAGTTACGCGGCCATGTTAAAGCCTGTGCCGGCACAGTAAAAGCGACTAAGGATTAGCACTGATGTATTGCTTAAAAGCCCTGCAACAAAAACTGCGGAAAAAATGGCAAAGCGGTTTTTTCCATCAGGCCTGGCTGGCTCAACAACTGTGTTGCTCATCATTCGCTGACCAACAGCACATAGAACGAACTGCAGCGCTGCCTTTTCGGCTACCTCTTGGCAAACCAACAGATAAGCAGCTGCTGCATGATTTTGCTGTGCTGCAGGACGAATTACGCCAATTTCGCACAGCGACCCCAGGGCTGGCTGAGGTCATTGTGGAAGAGCAGGAGTTTCAGTTTGCCAAAATGGGCAGGCATCGTTTGCCCGTGGCATTACAATTTCTAAGTTTTGACAGTATTGCGCGTTTTGTCGGCGAGCTTAGGCTGTGGAAACAGTTTGTGCTGGATTGCCAGTTAATCAGCATGCAGTTACCGGCGCTCAATCCATGGCTTAGCAATAACTATGCTGCCGTGCTGCGTTATCAGGGCAAGTGGCGGCCATTACTGGCGGTTTGCAGGTATTTTCTGCAGCACCCAAAACCTGCTTTGTATATGCGCCAGTTAGATATTCCGGGCGTTGATACCAAATTTATTGAACAGCATCAGGCTATTCTTGCCAATTTGCTCGACGCTGTTCTGCCTGAAACCGCCGTCGACAGCAATGTGGATCTTCGTGCAGAACGTGGTTTTGAGCGCCGTTTTGGTCTGCGTTATCCACAGCCGATGATCCATTTTCGCTTGCTGGACAGTCAACTCAGCCGCGAACTGGCAGGGATCAATGAGCTGGCTCTGCCGCTGGACAGCTTTTGTCAACTTGATCAGCAGATGGATATGCAATTTCTGGATCACGTATTTATCACTGAAAATAAAATTAACGGCTTGGCTTTTCCGCAGCAAAAAAACGCTATGGTCATTTTTGGTCTGGGTTACGGTATCCACAGCCTGAAACAAGTCACCTGGCTGATTACAAAGCAGCTATGGTACTGGGGCGATATAGATAGTCACGGATTTGCCATGTTGTCGCAGTTACGCAGCTATTTTCCGACAGCAAAATCGCTGTTAATGGATGAAACAACTTTACTTCAGTGCCGTGACTTGTGGGGGCAGGAGCCACCTAGCAGCAGGCATAAAGCCAAAGTGCTGCCCTGTTTAACGGAGGCAGAGCAACTGTTGTTTGAACAGCTACAAACCGACTATTGGACGCCTGCTTTGCGGTTAGAACAAGAAAGGCTGCCATTTTTTGTGCTGAAAAAAAAACTAACGTCCTTATTTTAGAGGTATTCACCATGAATACCTGACACCCTGGACAGGCTCTGTATGCTACAAGAAAAATTCAGCGACAGTGACAGTGTTTACCCCATAAAGTTTGCTCAATTTCATATCGCAATATGAGGAATTTTTTGATCCAGTGCCACCAAGTGTCCATCGGTCACCATGACTTCTGGCACAATGTTCCACAAACTTCAGCTTTGAGCGAGTGCAGATATTCAGATCCAGACTCTCGAACAAAACAAATCTCTGGTTTGCTTGGCACTGACAATTAATAAACCAGTCTGCTAACTGATCTTCTCATTCTAGTATTTTGCAATTTTTTCATTACATTCTTTATGCTGCACCCATACATTACATCGTTTTTTTGCGTTCTTTGTAATGTCTCATTACTGCAGGCATTGCTCAGCCTTTAAACGTGCCATTTGATGAAATCTATCAGCGAACAACCACGCATTATTGAGGTTCCTTATGGACTACCCAATACAAACACCTGATCAGTTGCGCCAATACATCATAGGCCTGCGTAAGAAGGCCGGGTACTCGCAGGAGGAAGCCGGAGCGCTCTTAGGTCTCACACAGCAAGGCTACCAACGACTGGAACGCAATCCGGGCAATGTGAGCTTTGCAAAGATCATGAAAGTATTTCAAGTCTTGCAAGGCACCTTGATATTGCGTGATTCAAGGGTTCAAGCGAACCTGGTGAATGAGTCTGATAATCCCTCTCAAAAGAAAACTGGTTCTGGCGATAACTTAACGTCACTGCTTGCGGGGCCGCGAATGGGTTTGAGTTTCGCCGATGTCCAAAGTTTTGGTCCGCCAGTAAAACCCGCCGTGTCAGAGTAGTTGTCCTGTCTTCTTTTCACAGTAGTTAGAGTCAGACGGCGGGTGGTTAGCAGGTTAAAATGGCTATATCCCCAGAAAGAAAAGAAGCAGTATTAAAGAAGTTATTACCGCCGTTAAATCGCTCCGTGGCGCAGTTGGCTGCAGAGGAAGGCATTTCTGAGCAGACGCTGTACAATTGGCGCAATCAGTTAAAAGCCCAAGGGTATGCCGTGCCGGTAAGTGGACAAAAGCCTGATGATTGGTCAGGAGAAGTAAAGTTAGCTGTCGTCATTGAAACGGCCCCGCTATCTGAAACCGAGTTAAG
>JAHKAA010000082.1 GCA_018825965.1 Gammaproteobacteria bacterium | reverse complement strand
GTTCGCTGATCCCAGGCATTGGCCCTGTGATCAGCCTGATTGGTCAACTGGGGGTTGGCGGCACAGCAGCCGCCATCGGCGTCAAGTCGGCTACGTCTGCCATCGACGAATACCGCAAGATGATCGAGCGGTGGACTGCCTCCGTAGTGGCCGGCAACGAGGCGTTGACGCGCATGGCCGGCCGCCTCACTCCTGACGTAAGGCCGACTACGGCTATGGGCCGAAACATCGAGGCGGAACTGGCCGACATGCGGAAAGAATTGCTTGCCGTCCGCGAGTCATTGAGCAAGGAACAAGCGGGCTGGCTGGGTCTTGGCATCGACCGGCCGTTCCAGACTGACCGCGACGCCCTGATTGAACAAAACCGTATCAACGAGAAAAACCTGGAGGCCAACCTCCGCAACCTGCAGAAGCTCGCCGAGCGAGAACGCAAGGCGCAGGCCGACAAGAACGCGGAGGCGGAGAAGCAAATTGCAGACAAGAAGCTGAAAGCCGCAGAGGAGGCATGGGCGGCGGAGGAGGAGGAAACGGTCAAGGGGTGGGAGAAGCAAACCGCGGTTGACAAGGCCGCCCGTCAGCGGCTGCTCAGCATGACCGACGCCATCGCCGAGGCGGGGGCCGCGCTTGATCCCGATGCGAGACGGCGGGCCATGAGCCAATTGGTCCTGAGACAGGAAAGGGAACGGAGAGACATTGGCGCGGATGCCGCCGAGACGGAGTTGCTCCAAAAGCGCCAAGCCCTGGAGCTCGCGGGCATGTTGGCGGAGACCGACAAAGAGCGAGCGGCGATGGACAAAGAGCGAGCGGCCGCACTGGAACGCGCGGCCCCGACGCTTGAGAGTAGGTTCCTCACGACCTCGCCGGGTACCAAGGTTGGCGCGATGGAGAAAAAACAGGCCGACGACACGGCGCGGATCAAAGACCTGACCGACCGCGGCACGCGAGCGCTCGAGAAAATCCAGGCTCGCCTTGATAAGGGATTGCAAGTGAGCATGGCCGTGGAGGGCATCAACTGATGGCGACCGAGGTAACACAATCCTGGGAGGGCCAGGTCTACCGCGACGGGGCATCGCCGTCCAGCGGCAAGACGTTCATGGTCACCTTCGACCGCGGCGAGCGGGCGACTCCGGCGGCGGCGTGCAGTGCGCGGGGCGTCCCGCAGCGGGGCGATGCCCTGGCTGGCGCGGACTGGCTCGTGGTGACTGACATCGAGGCTCGCCCGCTGGGGCCGCTGTGCTACGAAGTCTCCGTTACCTATGGTGCCCCAACAGCGGAAGAGCAGGAAGAGCAGGAGCCGAAGAACATCGAGCCTTGGCGCCAGCCCTGGAGCATTGCCGTCCGAACACAGACCGAGTCTGTCGCCTACGACTTTGACGTATTGTCGAAAAAAGTGCGTAACTCCGCCGGCTCGCCTTTCGATCCGCCGGACCAGCGGGAGGAAACGGACCTTGTGATCCAAGTCGTGAGGAATCACGTCACATACGATCTGGACTTGGCGAGGGACTACAGCAATTCGACCAATGAGGATATGTTCCTTGGCTACCCGACAGGCAGCGTCCGCGTGAACATTTCGGGCGACTACCAGCAGGAGTTCCCCTGGGTCTACTGGCGGGTGACCTATGAGTTGCGGTTCCGCGATGGCCGCGTTTACAAGATCGACGCGCCCTGGGATGCTCGGATCGCGGACCAGGGATTCCAGGAGCTCGCGCGGATCGGTGACGATGGTGTTCCCATCCTGCGCGCGATCCTGGACGACGACGGCAGGCCGGTCAGTGAACCGCACGCTCTCAAAGGCGGGGCGAAGTCAAGTACGTTGACCTGGCTTCGCTTCCAGCGCTACCCGCGTCTGCGGTACGCCAAGCTGGGTCTTGAGAAGAACATCAAGCTGGCATTGGCCGGGAAGTGGCTGCAACTGTAGGAGTATAAGATATGGCGACACGACGATATTTGGGAACCAGTCAGCGGACGCGGGCGTGGGTCGGGACGTTCACGCCGGCCACCGTGGAG
>JAHKAA010000052.1 GCA_018825965.1 Gammaproteobacteria bacterium | reverse complement strand
TCTTACACTTCCCAGAATTTGTGTCAAGCAAGTAGTTTGATTTTATTTCTCAAACTCACCACTTAAACTGCTTCGCTTCACTTTTGAGCCTTTCGACTCAGCCGCGCTGCGAGGCGGCCATTTTAGTGATTTTCAACTTCGTGTCAAGCGATGTTTTGCATCATTTTTCACTTCAGTTTAAAACCACCCCAGAGCTGCTTTCGCACTACCCCGTTGGCATGGCGCGCATTATAGGGAGTTTTAAATCCTGCACAACCCCTAAAATGACAAATTGATGAAATCCGTGATCGTTCGCTCAGAAAAAAAGCAAAACGGGCAAAAAAGAGACTTTTTTTGCCTTAAACAGGAATTCGTAAGCTGTTATCGACCTTTTCAGGACCACCAATCATTTCATCGTACGCAGATTGATGTTGTAACCAGGCCTTTTTGATAGTTGCATCTGCCAAAGATTGTTTGACCTGCTCCACGCTCAAAAAGCGTTGAGGTCTGTTCTCTGCGTCAACCAGAAAGGCTACTCTGTCATCATAGTCTACCTGAGCCAAATAGATGCCCATTTCAACTGAATAGATCACAAGCTCGTTAATCACAACATCCTGGCGGTTAAGATGTTCCAGTCTGTGCATAATACAATCCTCATTTAAAGTAACTTTATTACTCTACGAAGCAGGATTCAGTCTGGATTGATTTTTTTAGAAGTAGAAAGGACGACTAAAGCCGCCCTTTCCGTAAAGGGACAATCAGAAGTCGTATTTAGCACTAAACTGCACGCGATTTAAATCCCCTTCGTCTCCTGACAGAATTTCGCGGGTAGCATGCCTCAGCTCTACACCAAACATCAGCTTACTGGCAGCCTGATAAATAAGGTTGACCGCATAGCTGCTGGTATTGTCTGTTACAGCTAAACCAGTTAATTGCGCGTCATTATCAATGTGTTGAGCCGAATAAATCAGGCTTGAACGCCACTTATCAGCCCAGGCATGTTTATAAGCCAACGCATAACCAGTGACTTTAATGGCATCAAGTTTGCCAGCAGCGTCAAGCACTGCATCGTTGCTGGTGTTTAACCCTATATAACGACCCAGACCTTCACCACTATTAATAGTGAAACGAATATCATCCGTGGCTGAGATATTGTATTTGCCTGACAAAGACACTGCATAACCATTGGTGCTGTCATCCAGACCTGCAGACTCAATAGACAGCTGGCGAGCCATCACAGCCAGCGCCACAGAACCCCAACTTGCTGCATGATGGTATTTAACCACCACATCTGGCACTGAGTTATCGTCTGTCACAATGCGGGCACCACCACCATTTGGCGTCACAGTTGTTTCAGGATTTTCCAACGCCACTTGCCAGCCGCCATTGGTATAACGTATTTGAGCCTGGCGGTTGAAGATAGCACCATCCGTATTACCTACGAAATCCAGACTATCAGGTAAAGAAGCGACATCCATAAAAGTGGACCAGGTTTGTCCCATCAGCCAGTTCTCGTAACTTAAGAAGGCATGGCGAATTTCCGGGGCATAACCATTACTGATACGTTCATCGCCAATAGGCGTCGACATCATGTCAAACTCGATCATGCCCGTCACCTTTTTACCATTATCTAAGGTTGTGGCCGTTTTAAAGAAGAAACGTGATTGGCGGGCATGAGTATCAAATGTAGCGGACTCTCCCTCTCCGCCGACTGGCGTGAGGCTTGGTATATAAAAATCACGGCCTATGCCTGTGGCAATTTGACCATCGGACGTGTCTGTCCACATGGTATCGAGTTTAATGTAACCACCATAAGTCAATTCAGTGTCACCAAATGTCACTGCAGCCTGAGCCTGAGAGCAGAGCCCGGCTATAGCTAGAGCGATTAAGCTGGCAAGAGGTTTTTTCGTCAGCATTGTTTTCTCCTGGTCCAAGTTAAGATGTTGTTATTGTCTGTACCACGGCTCAACTTTGGTGTGCTTTTGCCAAAGCGACAATTAGCCTTTAGTCGCAGATTGTTTTTTATTCAGTTGCAGCAAAGACGTCTGAGGTTGACTTGCCTAGACTAAGGTCTAATGTTGTTAGCAGCCTAAAAAGGGTAGAACAAGCACAGCCATAACAGGTGGTTGTCGCTATTGGACTAAGCCACCGAGCCTACAAGACAGGGGAATATTAAAATGAGTCACGCCCAGCTTTACCCGGTACCAGATCACACCAAAGCAAAGACGTTGGTGACCAACGAGCAGTATCTGGCGATGTACGAAGAGTCGGTGAATCAACCGGACCAATTTTGGGCTACACATGGCAAACGGATCAGTTGGTTTACTCCTTTTACCAAGGTGAAAGAGACCAGCTTTGATTTAGGCAATGTGCATGTGAACTGGTTTAGCGATGGCAGCCTGAATGCGAGTTACAACTGCCTGGATCGTCATCTGCCAGAAAAAGCCAATCAGGTTGCTTATTATTGGGAAGGAGACGAGCCCGGTGTGCAAAAAGCCGTGACTTATCAGGAGCTATACGACGAAGTCTGTCAGCTTGCCAATGCAATGCGTACTTTAGGTGTGGGCAAAGGCGATCGTGTGACGATCTACTTACCTATGATCCCGGCTGCAGTTGCCTCCTTGTTGGCTTGCGCCCGTATTGGCGCTATTCACTCTGTCGTTTTTGCAGGATTTTCACCTGACGCTTTAGGCAGTCGTATTCAGGACTGTGATTCAAAATTAGTCATCACGTCCGATCAAGCCGCCCGTGGCAGCCGTTTAACTTATTTAAAAGACAACACAGATCAGGCGTTAGCGCATTTAGGTGATGGGAATCCGGCTAAGCATGTGATAGTCGTTAAACATGTGGGTGAAAATATCGATTTCCATCAGGGCCGCGACTTGTGGTATCACGAAATTCTGGCAAAAGAGCCGAAGCACTGTGAACCTGAAGTGATGAACGCTGAAGATCCACTCTTTATTCTTTATACCTCAGGCTCAACCGGCAAACCTAAAGGTGTTCTGCACACTACAGGTGGTTATATGGTCTGGGCTTCGATGACACATCAGTATGTGTTCGACTATAAAGCAGGTGATATTTACTGGTGTGCCGCCGATATTGGCTGGGTCACAGGACACACTTATATAGTTTATGGCCCTCTGGCCAATGGCGCGACCAGTGTTTTATTTGAAGGCGTCCCCACTTACCCTAACGTGAAACGTATTGCTCAGGTGGTTGATAAATACAAAGTAAATATCCTTTATACAGCGCCTACCGCTATTCGCGCTTTAATGGCGCACGGCACTGTGGCTGTGGACGGCGCTGATTTATCTTCACTCTCTCTATTAGGCAGTGTGGGTGAACCTATTAATCCGGAAGCCTGGAGCTGGTATCACGCCAGTTACGGCAAAGGCAACTGTCCTATTGTCGACACCTGGTGGCAAACCGAAACGGGCGGTATTTTAATTACCCCTCTGCCAGGGGCTACAGCTTTAAAGCCTGGTTCTGCGACACGACCATTTTTTGGTGTCAAACCTGCCATTGTGACCAACGAAGGTGAATTAGTAGAAGGCGTGGCTGAAGGCAACCTGGTGATCCTCGACAGCTGGCCTGGTCAAATGCGTACTGTGTTTGGTGATCATGAACGTTTTGAACAGACGTACTTCAGCACCTATAAAGGTATGTACTTTACCGGCGATGGTGCTAAACGTGATGAAGACGGTTACTACTGGCTGACAGGCCGTGTCGATGACGTACTGAATATTTCAGGTCACCGTTTAGGCACAGCTGAAATAGAAAGTTGTCTGGTGGCTCATGATGCAATTGCAGAAGCCGCTGTAGTGGGTTATCCACATGACATCAAAGGCCAGGGTATTTATGTTTTTGTCGCCCCTCGTGTTGGAGTAGAACCCAGTGACGAGCTGACTAAAGCTGTACGCGATTGGGTCCGTCGTGAGATCTCCCCTATTGCAGCGCCCGATATTATTCAGTGGACCCCAAGCTTGCCAAAAACCCGTTCTGGTAAAATTATGCGCCGGATCCTGCGTAAAATTGCAGCCAACGAATACGATCAGTTAGGCGATATTTCTACTTTAGCCGATCCGTCAGTTGTGGAACATTTGATCCAAAACAGATTAAACCGCTAATCTGTTGACAATAAGTTGCTAATATTTAATTAATAGCAACAACACTTTAGCTGAACCCAGCCTGTGCTTTTTAGCACAGGCTGGGTTAGGAGTTTTATATGGCAAAGTTAATTGTCGCAGATGACCATCCGTTGTTCCGAAATGCACTGATCCATGCGATCAGTAATACCTTTGTGACCAAAGCTACTATAGAAACGGATAGCTTTG
This sequence comes from Gammaproteobacteria bacterium, assembly GCA_018825965.1. Taxonomy (GTDB): domain Bacteria; phylum Pseudomonadota; class Gammaproteobacteria; order Enterobacterales; family Alteromonadaceae; genus Pararheinheimera. The sequence continues at coordinate 47,317 of JAHKAA010000052.1, read as the reverse complement.
AGGCCACCTGCGAAGCTCTGCAGCAGCATCCGGATGCCGACTTGTTGCTGCTGGATTTACATATGCCTGGTAACTGTGGTTTTTTGGGGCTGATCCAACTACGTAAACAATACCCTACTTTGCCTATAGTGGTCATTTCAGCCAGTGATGATGTGGATGTGATTAAACGTGTGATGGCTTTTGGTGCTTCAGCCTTTATTCCAAAATCGTCCCATCCCGCAGAAATTGGTAAGGCTTTAAGTGCGGTGATGGACGGAGAGCTCTGGGTTCCACCGGCCATTCGTAGTCAGGTGATGAACCAGCAACAGCATCAGCCCGATTTAGATCTGGCCGCTAAGGTAGCGGAGCTGACCCCTCAACAATACAAAGTATTGTTTTATTTAACCGAAGGCTGGCTGAATAAACAGATTGCTTATGATCTACATATTTCTGAAGCGACAGTAAAAGCCCATATCACCGCTATATTCCGCAAGCTTGGCGTCACCAACAGAACACAAGTAGTGATCCAGGCACAGCGTCTGCAACTGGAAGCTCCTGCTGACAAGACGCTGGTCGCTCAATAGCTTCTGAGCGACACCGGATTCAACCGAAAAAACACAAAACGCAACAGGCCTGATTATTCAGGCCTGTTGCTTTGCCCTGGATGTTGAAACTCATCAATAAAAATCTGCCAGAATACTAAAAACAACGCGGCCACCATAGGTCCTAACACAAAGCCATTAATCCCCATCAGGGTAATACCGCCTAAAGTGGAAAACAGCACTAAATAGTCAGGTAACTTTGTGTCACGTCCAACCAGAACAGGTCGCAGTATATTGTCGGCCAGCCCTATGACTAAAGCACCATAGGCCACCAGAATAGTGGCAATCACCCAATCACCCGTGGCATACCAATACAAAGAAACCGGCAACCAGACCAATGCAGCCCCTACCGCTGGTAATAACGACAAAAATGCCATCACCACGCCCCACAAAACAGGTGCAGGCAAACCTAATAACCAGAAAATAAAGCCACCTAAAGCCCCCTGTACTACGGCTACCACCAGGTTGCCTTTGACTGTGGCACGGGTCACTTCAGCAAACTTAGCAAAAAGTATCCGTTCACGTTCGTCGCCCAAAGGCAAAGCCCTGACCATTAGCTCGATTAAACGGGGACCTTCACGCAGTAAGAAAAAACTCAGGTACAACATCAGACATAAACTCAGGATAAAACCAAAGGTGTTTTGCCCAATGGCCAATGCCTCTTTTGCTAACAAGCGGCTGGCCTCCACTGCACCGGACGACATTTTTTCACGCAAACCATCGGTTTGAATACCAAAGCGGCTCAAAAACTCAGTGACGACCGGAAAAGCCTGACGTATAGCTTCAATAAAACCGCCCGGATTAATTTCACCTTTTTCGATTTTTCCATAAAAGGCCACGCCTTCCTGAATAAAAGCGGCACCAATGGCCAGTACAGGCAGGATCACAACCAGCATGCAAAGCAGCAGAGTTAACAGAGCCGCCCTGTTGGGTTTATTGCCAATCAGATGCAAAATTTTGATGTGGACAGGATAAAAAATGACGGTCATGGCACAGGCCCAAAAAATACTGCTCCAAAATGGTTCCAGCACCAAACCAAAAATCAGGGTCACAATGACCAGCATGACTAAAAAAAACCGTTCTTCTAACTTAGCCAGCATAAAGCGCTCCATTGCTGTGTTTTTGTCTTTGCGCTATTTAACCACAACGACTGCTCAGTACATAGAGTTCGAATTACGAACCTTGATTTTTTAAAAAATTAATACCAGCCCGCAGTGCCGCAGGTTTAATAGGTTTGGCTAAAAATAACAAACCCGCAGCTTTAGCCCGCAAGGCTAAATCAGGTTCTGGTGCCGCTGAGACTAAAATCCCGGGCACTTTGCCCCAGTACTGCTGCAGCTGTTGATACAGTTCCAGACCATTTAGTCCCTGGCCCAATTGAAAGTCCAGAATCAATAAGTCTGGTTTAGCTAAGGCAGGAGCTTGCTCTAAAAGCTGCTCAGCACGGACATAACTTTTCACCTCCCCGAGCTGCCACTGCTCCAGTACTACCCGAAGTGCCGCCAGATTCGAGCTGTCATCGTCCACACAAAATACCTGCCATTGCGGTAATACAGCGCTTTGAGTCTCGGCCACCATTTGCTCTTCTGCTATTGCCTGCTCAGATGCCAGAGGCAAATACAAACTAAAGACAGTGCCTTTCCCCACCACAGACCGTACATCCAGTGTGTGGCCCAATAATTTTGTCATTCGTTGCACTACGGCAAGACCAAGGCCTACGCCCTGCTGCCCTCTGGCCGTACTGTCGACCCGGTAAAAATCATCAAAAATACGTTTTAACTCATGCTCTGCCACACCAGGGCCTGTATCCCAGATTTGCAGCAGCAGGAGCGCCCCTCTTTTACGACAAGACACTAAAATCTGGCCTGAGGCTGTGTATTTAATCGCGTTACTTAAAATATTCTGCAGAATACGCCGCAGATAAGTCGCATCACTTTGCACTTGCCATTCACCAAAATGAGTCCGAAGTTTCAGTTGCTTCTGATCAGCCAGCCAACTGAACTCATCTGCCAGCGGTTGCAAAATGCTGTTTAACGCCACCACCTGAGTTTTTGGCTGTAAACGCCCGTCATCCAGCCGGGCTATATCCAGCAAGGTAGCAATAAGCTCTTCAGTGGCTTTCAGCGAATTATCTAACTGATGAATAATTTTTTGCTGACTTGTTTCTGCACTCTGATCCTGCAGAGCCGCAGTAAAAAGACGGGCGGCATTAAGCGGCTGTAAAATATCGTGGCTGGCTAAAGCCAGAAAGCGGGTTTTTGATACATTGGCCGCTTCTGCCTCTGCCTTGGCCTGCAATAACTGCAACTCAGTCGCGCTGCGGCGTGCCACCTCTTCCACCAGCTCCTGATTCATTTCACTGATACGCTGAGTCCGCTCCTGTACCCTTTGCTCCAGATGTTGTTTAGCCTCAGCCAGTTGCTGCACAGCCCGCACATGTTCGGTAATGTCGGTAAAGCTGGTGACAAAACCTCCACCTGGTATAGGATTGCCGCGCATTTCTATCACAGAGCCATCAGGCCTGACCCGCTGAAACACATGAGAAGTGCCATTTTGCATATGGGCAATACGTTTGGCCACATGCTCTTCGGGTGCGCCTTCGCCAAAAAGTCCCCGCTCGGCATTAAAGCGCACTATATCCGCCACAGGACGGCCAATACGGATCATGCCATCCGGGTAATCAAACATTTGCAGATAGGCTTTGTTCCAGGCCACCAGTTTCAAATCACGGTCTACCACACTGACGCCCTGGCTTAGATGCTCCAGGGTTGAAAACAAAATTTTGCGGGAGAACTGAATCGCCTGAGTGGTATCATCAAACAGAGTCACAACATCTTCCAGCTCCAGTTGCCGGCCTTCTGTAGCAGCACTCACCACGGCCAGCGCTGAAGCAGCACCTATGACCCCTGCCAGCTCCCGCTCAACAAAAGCAATAAGTTCAGGCCCTGCACTACTGTCTGTTAAGTCAAGGTCCGGAAAACGACGCTGAAATTCCGCCATAGCTTCACTGCAGCGTTGAGCCCCGATAAAACGTTCCAGCAGCATAGTAATATCTGCCCTGCGAACCCGTGCTCGTCTGACTGGTGTTTCTTTGTGTTCAAGTGGCAAAGTAGGTTTAACAAAAGCAGCCGCCTGCAGGCGGTCTTTTAAATTCACCTTCACCAGCATGGAGAACAGCAGATAACAGGCCAGATTTAACCCTAAAGACCAGATCACGCCATGACTTAAGGTATCTAATTGCACACCAAACAAAGAGGTTGGTTTTAACGCCTCAATACCAAATAAACCTTGTTGCAACACTGTCTGTTCAAGCACGCCTACAGCAGCCAGCTGCGGCACCATCAGGCAGAAAAACCACAAAGCAAAACCAACAGCCACACCAGCGTAAACACCAAAGGCATTGCCGTGACGCCAATACAAACCACCAACAACGGCAGGAGCTAACTGAATAGCCAGGGCAAAAGCCAATAACCCTGTTTCAGCCAGTTCATAATTACGGGCAAATAAAGCGTAGTAGCCGTAAGCCAATACCATCACCACAATAATCATGGTGCGGCGCACCAACAAAATCAGACCGCTGTAGTCTTTAATACGCTGGCCATGGCCGGGGCGACGTAAAATGGCGGGCATCACTACGTCATTACTGATCATGGTACTCAAGGCCAGTGTAGAGATAATAATCATTGAGGTTGCTGCGGAAAAACCGCCGATAAATACCAGTACACTTAAAGTATGCCAACCGGATTTTTCCGGGATCAACAACACAAAACTATCAGCCAGATGTTCCTGCCCCGGAAATAAATGCATGCCCGCCAGAGCTATAGGGATCACCACCAGCGTGACTAACAACAAATAGCTGCTGTACCAGCGTTTGGCATGGCGTAAATGCCGGTGATCGACATTTTCGACAAAAGCGACATGAAACTGGCGGGGAAGTAAAAAGATAGCCGTCATCGCCAGTAGTGTTTTCATCGCAAAAGAGAACCAGTTGTTATGTTGTGTGCTGTGTTGCAGGTGGCTGGCATGATCAACAAACTGACGGACTCCGACCTGATCAGGCAGTAGCAGCCAATAAGCCATCAACGCCAGACAGAGCAGAGCAAATAACTTCACTACAGATTCGAAGGCAATAGCCACCATCACACCACGGTTTTGCTCCGTCAGTTGTACTTTGCGGGTACCAAATAAAATAGCAAAAACAGTCATCGCCATAGCACTAAACCAGGCCGTGTCCTGCCACCAGGGCAGAGACTGATCAGATAAATCATGCCCCAGCAGTACCTGATAAGAACTGGCGACGGCTTTTAATTGCAAGGCGATATAGGGGATCACCACCACCAGACATAACAAGGCAGTGACTAAAGCAATGTTTTTACGTTTACCATAACGGGCACTGATAAAGTCAGTAATAGAGGCTACGTTTTGTTTTTTCGCCACATACAACAGCTTAAACAAAAACGGCTGAGCAAACAGAAACACCAGCACAGGGCCAAGATAAATCGGAATATAGTCCCAGCCCTGAGTCACAGCTGTACCTACAGCGCCGTAGTAGGTCCAGGAGGTGCAATACACAGCCAAAGCCAGGCTGTACAGCAACCCACCATACTTTCGTAGTAGTTGATCGCCGGCATGGCGTTCGCCCCAGTTTGCGATAAAAAACAGTAAACCTACATACAACAAGGCCAATAAGGCGACTATCCAGGCTGACAAAGCGCACTCCCTTCTGATTTCTGAGGTTACTTTTGGCATAAAGCTGCAGAAAGTCAATGATCTGGCGTCTGAGGTTCGACTAAAGTCGGGCTATCGCTTCCCACTCCTGCTGCTAGATTAAGCATGCTAGTCAACAGAATATGTATAACAACGACAAAAACAAACAAGAGGAAAACAACGATGGCATTTCAAAGCAATGAATTAGCCAAAGCCTATTGGCGGGAGAACGTCTCGCTGATGCTCAAACTGCTGGCGGTCTGGTTTACGGTATCCTTCGCTGCCGGAATTTTATTTGTAGACCAATTGAATATGGTGCAGTTTTTTGGCTTTAAGCTCGGATTCTGGTTCGCGCAGCAAGGCTCTATCTACACCTTCGTTTTGCTGATCTTTATTTACGTGATCAAGATGAATGCGCTTGATCGTAAATACGACGTCCACGAAGACTAAGGGGTAGATGATGGACTTACAGACTTTAACTTATTTAGTGGTTGGGGTGACTTTTGCCATCTACATTGGCATCGCCATCTGGGCCCGCGCTGGTTCAACACAGGAGTTCTACGTGGCTGGCGGCGGTGTATCGCCTTTAGCCAATGGTATGGCAACTGCTGCTGACTGGATGTCTGCCGCGTCATTTATCTCTATGGCCGGTTTAATTTCTTTTATGGGTTACGACGGTTCAGTGTATCTGATGGGCTGGACAGGTGGTTATGTACTTCTGGCTTTATGTTTGGCCCCCTACCTGCGTAAGTTTGGTAAATTTACCGTACCTGACTTTATAGGTGACCGTTATTACTCTCAGACAGCCCGCACAGTGGCTGTTGTGTGCGCCATCTTAATTTCCTTCACTTATGTGGCAGGTCAGATGCGTGGTGTAGGTGTAGTTTTCTCCCGCTTCCTGGAAGTTGATATCACTACAGGTGTGATCATCGGTATGGCCGTGGTATTTTTCTACGCTGTATTAGGGGGTATGAAAGGTATTACTTACACTCAGGTTGCTCAGTATTGTGTTCTGATTTTTGCCTACATGGTGCCGGCCGTTTTCATCTCCATCCTGATCACAGGCCATGTGTTCCCGCAAACAGGTTTAGGTGCCACTTTACTGGATGGCTCAGGCATGCACTTGTTGGATAAACTGGACGGACTCTCCGCAGAACTGGGGTTTGCCGCTTACACTGAAGGCACAAAATCCACAGCAGATATCTTTGCCATTACTGCGGCTTTAATGGTAGGTACAGCTGGTTTACCTCATGTTATCGTGCGTTTCTTCACAGTACCACGGGTAAAAGATGCCCGTATCTCTGCAGGTTGGGCCTTGATTTTTATCAGCATTTTGTACACAACTGCTCCAGCTATAGGTGCATTTGCCCGCTACAACATGATTGATACCATTAATGGTCCTGATGCTCAGGGTACTTTATTAACAGAAGCGCCAACCTGGATCAAAAACTGGGAAAAAACAGGTCTGATTAAACACGAAGATAAAAACGGTGATGGTCGTATGTTCTACTCAGGTGATGAGCGCAACGAAATGACGATTGACCGTGACATTATGGTGTTAGCAAACCCGGAAATTGCTCAGTTACCAGACTGGGTGATTGCGCTGGTCGCAGCTGGTGGTATAGCTGCAGCTTTATCCACAGCAGCAGGGTTATTACTGGTGATCTCAACGTCGATTTCGCACGATTTACTGAAACGAAATCTGATGCCCAATATCACCGACAAGCAAGAACTGTTAGCAGCACGCGGTGCAGCCGCTGTCGCTATAGTGATTGCAGGTTACCTGGGTATTAACCCGCCAGGTTTTGTCGCGGAGGTGGTGGCTTTTGCCTTCGGCTTAGCTGCGGCGAGTTTCTTCCCTGCCATTATTCTTGGTATTTTCTACAAGAAAATGAATAAGGAAGGGGCTATCGCCGGTATGTTGGCAGGTATCATTTTCACTGTGGGTTATATACTGTACTTCAAGGGTATCTTCATCACCCCATTTGCTGAAAACAAACCTGAAAACTGGCTCTTTGGTATCTCTCCGGAAGGCATAGGTACTGTGGGTATGGTAGTGAATTTTGTGGTGGCCTATGCTGTCAGCAAGTTCACCAAAGAAGTACCGCAGGATGTACAGGATATTGTGGAACAAATCCGCTTTCCAAAAGGTGCAGGTGAAGCTCAGGCTCACTAAGAACTATTAGTGTTGTATCGGATAAGGCGTGGCAACACGCCTTACTATTTTTCACTCAGGAAGGTTGTATGCAGGTTCAGGAAGTTGTGTCTTTTCTAAAGCAAACTCCCCCTTTTGACGATTTAGCCCCTCATGTGCTGGAGAGCGTTTGCAGGGATCTGAGTGTGGTCTACCTTGCCTCTGGCGAACACTTGCTACCAGAACCTCAGTTGCTTCTGATCCGCTCCGGCTTATTTGCATTAAATACTGAACAACAACGTCTGACTCATTTACAAAGTGGCGATTTTTATGGCTACCAGTTACTGCTGACAGGCCTCGCTGACCCCGATACTATCCTTTGTGAAGAAGACGGACTGGTGTATTTTTTGCCCCAGGAGAGTTTTGATAAATTACGCCATCAATACAAAAACTTTGATTTGTTTTTCCAGCGCTTATTTAGCCGTCGTTTGCATTTGTATCAAAGCAATAAACAACAAAGTACCTCCACGTTAAAAGTTGCAGACTTAGTGACCCGGCGTAAAGTGTCTATTGCTTGCAGTAATACGGTGCAACAAGCCGCGCTTCTGATGACTGAGCAACGGGTGTCCTGCCTGTTAATTGAGCAGGACGAACAGCTGGTAGGTATTCTGACCGACCGCGATTTACGCAGCAGAGTAGTGGCCAAAAGTTTACCTGCCTCAACCACCGTCAGTGAAGTGATGACTAAAACGCCACAACGTATCGAATCAGACCGCTTTGCCTTTGAAGCCATTCAGCAAATGAGTCAATACAATATCCATCATTTACCAGTGGAACAGGATGGTAAAGCCATAGGGGTGTTAACCACCACAGATTTAATTCGCAGTCAGCAGGAACACCCTGTTTATCTGATCAGCCATATTCATCGTCAGCATCACTCTGAAGGTTTAAATGCCATTACTCCTCAGGTGCAGCAACTGGCCATGCAACTGGCAGAGCAGCAGATCCCTTCTTATGAAGTCAGCAGTGTACTCACCAGCATTATGGATGCCTTGGCGCAAAGCTGGTTGCAGATCGCAGAACAACAACTAGGCCCTGCCCCTTGTGTTTACAGTTGGTTAGGCTTTGGCTCTCAGGCCAGACGGGATATGTTACCCAGCGCTGATCAGGACAATGCGCTGCTGCTGGAAAAAGAACCTCTAGGTGCTGTAGCCGATTACTTTTCCGCTGTTGCAGATATTGTCTGCAATGGCCTCGCCTCTTCAGGTCAGGCGCTTTGTGAAGGCCATATTATGGCGTCTAATCCGGAATTACGATTAAGCCTTAAGGGCTGGTCGAATCGTTTTGCCAAATGGCTCCATACGCCGGACCCGCAAGCGCTTTTAAGCAGCAGTATATTTTTTGATATGCGGCTTATTTATGGCAGTAAAGCCTTGTTTAATGTGCTGCAGCAAGACGTATTAGCGCGTTGTAAAAATAACGAATTGTTTTTATATCAGCTAGCGAAAAACGCGACGGAGCGTCAGCCTCCTCTTGGCTTTTTTAAACACTTTTTATTAGAGCAGGATGGCAGACAACGTAAAGGTCTGGATTTAAAAAAACGTGGTATCAGCCTGATCACAGACTTGGTTCGGGTTTATGCCTTATCTGCAGGCATCCATGCGGTCAATACCAGAGAGCGTTTAGCTTTATTGCAGCAACAGGCGGTACTGACTCAGCGCCAGCAACAAAATTTGCAGGGCGCTTTTGATGTACTGGCGCATTTACGCTGGCAGTTGCAGGCGGAAGATCTGAAACGCGGCCGGCACTTATCTAATTTGCTGGACCCTTCCCAGTTAAACCTGCTGCAACGTCATCAATTAAAAGACGCTTTTGCTGTGATCATTGACGAGCAGCAAGTGCTCAGACAACGTTTTTGCCGGGAAATTTAAATGTTGAACTGGCTGAGAAAACCAGTGGCTGTGCATCAGCGGGTGCTGGATTATGAAGACGGGCACAGTGTAGATAAACAATGCCTGGCCAGTAAAGCCAGCTATCTGGTGCTGGATTTTGAAACCACAGGCCTGGATGCAAAAAAGCATCATATTGTCAGCGCTGGCTGGGTCAAAATTTCAGGCAGCAGAATTCAGTTACATTCGGCTGTGTATCAACTGGTGAAAAGCCCGGCTTCTGTCGGGCAAAGTGCAGTGATCCATGGTCTTCATAACAGTCAGCTGCAACAAGGAATAGAGCTGGAGGAGTTATTAAGCCTGCTGCTACAGGAACTCAAAGGCTCAGTGCTGGTGTCCCATCACAGTGCTTTAGAGCTGAACTTTTTAAAGCACAGCTGCCAGAACAGCTTTGGTCGCTCCCCTGCTTTTAAAGCAGTCGACACCTTAAAGCTGGAGCTGTATAAAATGCAGCTCAAAGGGGGGCCTGTAGCACAAAATGCATTGAGTTTGCCTGCCTGTCTGGCCCGCTATCATTTGCCTGAAGTGACAGAACATCACGCCTTATCCGACGCCTTTGGCTGTGCCCAATTATTACTGGCGCAGCTAAAAACCAGAGGAGCGTCCTGCACCCTGGCGGAGCTTTTTCAACAAAGTCGTTAACTCGCGTAGAAGCACCAAAAAGCAGAAAAAAGGACGGGTGATTAGAATTTCAGGAACCAGAGCGGGCTGCACTCTGCTCTGGTGGGATCAAAAACTAATCACCCGGTTACACTCGTTGAACCTGAAGTTGCAGCTGTATTGGCTGGTTGTTAATAGCTTACATTCAAGCGCGCACCATACATACGTGGAGGGTTAAAAGAGTTAAAGGTATAACCACCAGTTGCTCCCTGCCCCATCCAGTTTTTCACTATATTGTCGCTTAAATTAGTGCCATACAGCTCGACGTACCAGTTGCTGTCTGTTGGCGCAAACTTCACCGAAGCATTCACATTGGTATAGGCATCCTGATAGTCGCCTATCACTTTGTTATCCAGATTACGTGGGGTGAAATACTGCTTGTCTTTCCAGCTTAACCCTAACCATGGTGTAATCACATACCCATCCATCTCAAAGTCATGAGACAAATTAACGCCAACAGAATATTTTGGGGTACGTGGCAAACTGTGGCCCGTGACATCATAGATAGCCCGGCCTTTGATCTCCGGATCATCCCCCAGATACACTGGGGCACAAGCTTCAGCACCAAACTCAGCTCTGTAACCACAAAACCAGTTGTCGTTATAGGTTTTATAGGAGGTGATTTCACTGTCCAGCCAGGCCGCAAAACCTGAGAGCCGGCCACCAGACCATGGGATCACGGTAAACTCCAGTTCCAGACCCTGAATATCCGCTTCACCAATATTTTCTGTTTTCCAGGCATTGACTATTTCACAGGCAGGGTTCCAGTCCGGACAAGCCTGAGCCGGAATATTCATACCCACAGCATGCATATCAGTGAAATGCATATCAGTGTATTTGGTCAGAAAGTACACAGCGCTGAAATTTAGTCTCTGATCAAAATGATTGCCTTTGTAGCCAACCTCAAAGTTTTTTGTGCGCTCTGGTTTGTAATCCAGATAGCTGAAACGTTCCTCTGAATCTGTTAACTCAGGATCAGCACAAGGACGGCCACCACAGGTATCAAAACGATCACCAAAACCACCTGGGCGGTAACCTGTGGCTACTGAGGTAAACAGCATCCGACGTTCATCAATGTCATACTGCAAACCTAAACGCCAGGTACTGGCTGACCAGTCATTTTTGTAGGTGTTGACTGTCATGCCCTGATAGGCTTCTTTACCTGCAAATGGACCCATATCAAAAGTCAGATCAGTACCGTTATGAGGGGCAGTCACACCTAAAGCACCCGGAGTGTAAGCGCCATTGTAATACCAGGTGCCCGCTGTCCAGCCACCATAAGTAGCACCGGCATTGTCAGAACGTTCATCCTGACTGTAACGATAACCTGCTGTTGCTGTTAGTTTGTCGGTCAGTAAAAAGTTAGCCTGAGTAAAAATAGCTTTAGAGTCAATCTGACGATCCGGCTGTTCATAAAACTGACCTACAGGTAAACCAAACTCTGCGCCGACCAGGTTATCCTGAGCAAAAGTAATGGCATTTTTTTCTTTTAACCAAAACAAACCTGCAACATAGTTAAAGCTGTCGTACCGCTGTTTTAATTGTAACTCGTTGACGTAAGAACGAAATTTAGAGTCCAGCGTATAAGTGGCTCTGTCAACCACATGCTGCATGCCCCAGTTACCCCACGGCTGCATAATACCCACGTCTTCTTCCAATGGATGCAAACCACCATCGTCGTCGTGATTCTGCGCCCTTTGCTGCACAGCGTAGCCTAAGCGGTATTCCAGATTGGTGTGGTCATTCACCTGCCAGCCATATTTCAGCCGCACAGTGTCAATGCTCATATCAATCATGCCGGGCACGTTCACCAGGGCATACCACTGGCCTTTATCGCCGCAGGAAAAACGTGTGCCCTCTACGGCTTCACAATCTTTCATGCCCACTTCACCGGCACTACTATTCTGGTAATGCTCATACCCCAGGGTCAGGCTGTGATTGTCGGCAATAGCCCATAAACCGGTCAGACGCATGCCCCATTGATCCGAGTTGGTGTAATAGTCTTCCGGACCTATTTCTTTATTTAAACGCTGGTCGACATCAGGTAAACCATCCGGAGTAAAGGAGCCGTCGCTTGTTTTAATGCCACGGTCTGTTAAATCGCGTTCCTGATCAATGTAACCGTCTCTTTTGTCGACCATCAAGGCCGCACGAAAGGCAAAAGTATCACTGACGCCAAAGTTATAGACACTGCGTAATTGTTTCGCGTTGTAGTTCCCCAACTGCAGATTCGACCAGCCATAGTTTTCACCAAACTCAGGTTTTGCCGGGATCACGTTCACCACACCAGCAGTAGAGTTACGGCCGAATAAAGTGCCCTGAGCACCACGCAAGACTTCCACTTGTTCTAAGTCGAACATCAAGGCCAAAGACCCCTGAGGACGGGGTGAATAGATGCCATCTATATGCACACCTACAGCAGGATCACCAATTTCAGTGAAGTTGGTGGACGTCACACCACGAATACCTATTTGCACTCCCGAGTCTGCTGCCGATAAACCAAATTCAATATTGGGCATCATGCCGGTTAAATCGGATAACGACTTGACGTTTTCTCTGACCAGAGTCTCAGGATCCAAGGCTGTCACAGCCAAAGGTGTTTTCATTAAATTAGTGACATCGCGGGTTGCGGTCACATTAATCACTTCTAACGTCTCTCTTTCTACCTCTTCTTCCTCAATGACACCGCTGTCATTTTGTGCCAAAACAAATAATGGGCTGGCTCCCAAAAGTGCGGCCGAAATGGCCAGACTCAGTTGTGCCCTTTTGATCCTGCTCTTGTTGCAACCGCTAAGTAATCCAGACATGGTTTTAGTCTCTTCTATTTTTGTATGTATGCCTTTGGTCAATGATGACAGATACTGCAGACTGTCTTTTCACACCAAAGCTGTTCTTTTTGTCCCTGCGAAGTCGAAATCACTATCACAAATTCCGAGATCGAATGTTACTTTGTACCATAGGGTTCAAAAAGTAAACATTATTTGATGAAAAAACAGTTCGATATAGTATCTAATTCTAGACAAGCTTCTCTTTATTGCTTATTAATATGTTACCAAGTAACAAGAACCCTTTGCACTTATGCGTACTTTGTATTGCCTCTGCCTTTCGTTTTTACTGCTAAAGCCTGTCTGGGCACAGCCATTGGCTTTATTGCCTTATCCACAACAGCTGGAACTGCACCAGGGCGAGTTTGTGTTTACTAATCAATTCAAGGTGCAGCTCCCCGCAGGGCAACCGGAATTAAAAACAGCGGTGAAGCGATTTATTCAGCAAAGCGCTATTGCTACCCAGCTGGATTTCAACGCTCACAGCGAGCCGCAGCTGTTGATCCGGCTGGATTTAGCGAAAACAAGTACAGCAGTGCAAACGGAAGCCTACCAACTGAAGATAAGCAGCAAGCAAATCCAGCTCAGTGCCCGTCATGCCACAGGCATAAAACATGGCCTGCACAGTCTGCAGCAGCTTATTCGACGTCAAGCGGACAAGACTGTGCTACCCGCCCTGCAGATTGAAGATGAACCCAGGTTTAGTTGGCGGGGTTTATTGCTCGACCCCGCCAGACGTTTTTTACCTCTGACTGATATCAAACGTCAGTTGGATCTGATGGCGGCGGTAAAACTCAATGTGCTGCATTTGCACTTAACAGATGATCAGGGCTGGCGCTTTGAATCCAAAGTATTCCCAAAGCTGCAGCAAGTAGGCGGCAAAGACGGTTATTACACTCAGGATGAATTAAGGGAACTGGTGTTGTATGCCAAAGAACGTGGCATACGAGTGGTGCCTGAAATAGATGTGCCGGGCCATACCACGACTTTGGGTCTGGCCTATCCGGAGTTAATGACAGCTCCGGCTCCCACTGCTGCTGAAATTCGCTGGGGTGTGCATCCGGCAGTATTAGACCCATCCAATGACCAAGTTTATATTTTCTTACAACAACTACTCTCTGAAGTGGCGCAAGTATTTCCGGACCCTTACCTGCATATAGGGGGCGATGAAGTGCTGCCGGATCGCTGGCAACAAAACCCAGAGGTTCAGGCTTTTATGCAACAGCAAAAGCTTGCTGATGTGGGCGCTTTGCAGGCCTATTTTAATCGTCGTGTTGAGCTCATAGTAAAGAGCCTGGGCAAAACTATGATTGGCTGGGACGAAGTATTGGATGATGAGCTGCCTGATTCTGTGGTGGTGCAATCCTGGCGTGGCACTGAGTCCTTATTCCAGGCCGCGGAAAAAGGTCATGCCGCCATTTTATCAACAGGCTTTTATCTGGATCAGCCACAAACCGCAGCTTTCCATTATCGCAATGACCCCTTGCCTGATGCTGTTTCAGCACCAGAAGCTGATCAGATAAAAAGCTGGTCCGGCTGGAATTTCCAGTTTGAACGTAAAAGAGGCTCGCCAGTCACAGGCACTTTATATCTGCTGCAATTCATATCAGGCTCAGAGCGGGCTTTTATTCAGTTTCCGGACAAAATGCTGATTGAAGCCCAAGCTGTGAAAGTAAACCCGGGCCACACAAACTTTCAGTTTGATAGCTGGATGGGACCAGTCAAAGCCAGGCTGCAACTGACCGACACTGTTCAGGGCACATTTGTTGTAGGCAATGCACCTTACCAGCTAACAGGCAAAGCTTTTGCAAAATCAGAGCAGCACCCTCTGCCCTTCAACTTTGGCAGAACACTAAGTACTCAGGCACAACAACAGATTTTAGGGGGCGAAATCGCCTTATGGGGCGAATTGATCACGCCTGAACTTATAGACATTCGCTTATGGCCCAACGGTTTTGCTGTCGCTGAGCGGCTCTGGTCACCAAAAAGCCGCGACGATGAACAGGATTTTTACCAGCGCATGGAGCTGGTGCAACTATGGGCGCAGGACTTTATCGGTTTAAAAAGCCGGCAACAACAAATTCAGGGCTTTAAACAGCTGGTAGGCGCATCCCATCTGGCCGATTTGCTGACGCTGGCTGAAACTCTGGAGCCTGCCCATTATTACCACCGTTTGCATGAAAAATCTGTGGCTGGACTGTACCATCAGCAGGCTCCGCTTCATCAACTGGTGGATTTTTTGCCGGCAGAACATGAAGCCATGCGCCAGTTCGAGCAGGAAGTTGTGTTGTGGCTGCAGCAAAAAAAGCCCGGACAACTCAGGCAGCTGCAGGATAAGCTTCGCCACTGGCAACTGGCCGCGCAACGCCTTGTAAAAGCGCCAGAGATAACAGCAAACCCCTTATTTCAGCAGATCGAAGACTTATGTCAGGCGGGTTTGGACTTGTCGACCAGTATTGACGCTCAGCAACCACTTTCTTTGGCAAAGCAGCAAAAGATCGAACTACAACTGGATAAAGCAGAAGCTATACAGCAGGAGATGGTGATAGCGCTGCACAGAGCCATCACGACTTTGCTTCAGGCAACGGCAGCAGAGCACAACTAATCAAAAGGTGAAGCAACAATAGGCCATATAGCACGGCTTAGTTTTTTATAGGCATTAAGTTTTGGATTGCTGGGGTAAGGTGCTCCGGCATCCACATAAATAATATGCGACGCCAAAGGGGCAAACCCCTGATAAAAATGGTTGGTTGATTTGATCAGCAACACTTTGTAGTGGCTGGGTTCAATGCCTAAAGCCCGGAATAAACTGGGATCAAAAGACTGGCATCTGTTGCTGTTGAGGATCACCTCAATGCCATCAAAACTTATCAAGGCGCAATCGCCCATAGGCACCAGACTGTCAGCAAAGTCTTGTTGTGCATCGGCTTTTAATCGCAGCACTTTGACCCTTTTATCTATCGGGTCTCCTGCTGTGGCACAACTTTTACCGCCAAAACGCAGGTCGATGTCAGCCCCTTCACCAGCAGCAAAACAAAGTTTGACTGCCATCGGATCCCAGATGGTCCCCACAGCCACTTGCTGCATCTGACGTCTGATCACCTGATGCAAAATTAAAGTGCCGTCCCCCGCCACACCACCACCAGGGTTATCCCACACATCGGCCAGCACCAAAGTCCCCTGCAGTTGTCCGGCTTGATCCAAAGCTGTAGCTATATCATAAAATTGCGGTAAGGTTTGACCACGATAGGAAAACAGTTCTAATCCTAATTCCCGGGCCAAAGCAGCGCCCTGTTGTGCGTTGTTATTTGTGATTACCAGCAGTTTAGAGCCCATATCCGGCACATCACCGGCCATAAAACCGTGGATCACCGAAATAGACAAGGCCTGCTTGTCTTGTTCCAGCTGGCAAATTTTTTCAATAAAAGACTTCATGGGTTCATGACTGGTGGGCAGCACATCAATCATGCGGCAATCAAAACAGCTCATCACTGGTTTAATATCGCCCCGGGCTGCGGCTACAGCTAAGTCAACCAGCTCCCGGGCTCTGGCCATAAAATCCAGATGAGGAAATTCTTTAAAGGCAATCAGCAAGTCGGCCGAGACTAAACGCAAGTCAGTCAGATGACTATGGGGATCCAGCGTTGCACCAACAATGGCGTCAGGCCCCACTATTGAGCGCACTCTGCTTAACAAGTCGCCTTCACAATCATCATAACCCTGAGCCACCATAGCACCATGCAGGCCCAATACAACCAATTGCACTGGCATAGCGGCTTCAAGCTGGGACAAAATCTCATCGCGTAAATGCTCGTATGACAAGCGGTTTAACAAACCGCCTGGTTCAGCCCAGGCGCAGCTTCCTTCAATCACCTCCACAGCCGAATGCTGCTGTGCATATTCGCGACACGCAACCAAAGGTGCGCTGCATAAGGTGGGTGTTGCAGGATGCTGGCCGGGCGGCGCATAAAAACTTTGGTAAAAACTCACTAAGTCGGTATACATAGGAGAAAAAGTATTGGTTTCTGTCGCCAGCGACGCCGTAAAAATACGCATAAAACCTCTGTTACTTAAGGTGACTTAAGAGTACCGGGAAAATGAAGATGAGCTGCTTTGTTCCATTGGTGCAGAGCCTGAAAGCTCAGGCAGTCCTTCCCGCTGTCTGGTGATCCTGTCCAGGCCTTGTTGCCTGCTCACTGCTGATGGCTTGCTGAGCAGACTGACAATACAAGCCAGGCTTAAAGACACAGCCAATGCGGGTAAACAAGGATTGCCCCAAAACGCCAGCCAGTAAGGGTGATTTAACATCACAATTGAAGTAACAACAGCGCCAGACAAAGCGGCTAAGGCACCTTGCCAGCTCAATCGCAACCAAAAACGTCCCAGCACCGCAATAACAAAGATGCCTGACATTAAAGTCGCAATCATGCCTGTGATATAACGTATTAAATCATTCGACATCAGCGCCAGCAGCAAGGCCAATACAGACACCATCATCACAGCGATACGGGAATATAAAATCGCGGACTCAGCTTTTGGCATACGCCCTGTGACCGTCTGATATAAATCACGGATCAATACCGAGACTGCGGCAATAGAGTCAGAGCTGGCAGAGGATAAAGTGGCAGATAAGCCCGCCAGCAGCACCAGCATGGCAAAGACTGCAGGCAAGGTCATCACAGCGACAGTGGTAAAGGCAAACTGATGATTGGTTAAATCAGGTGCCAGAATTCGGGCTGAAATACCAATCAAAGCTGGCAAAGCAGCAAACAGCAGATACAAAACTCCGGCAAACACAAATGAGCGCCGCACACTTTGCACACTTCGTCCTGAATAAATACGTTGCCGGAATGAAGGTGTGGCCAGCACACCAACGGCCACTACGGCAGCTAACGAAATGGCAGGTAGTAATTCCATTTGTTTCATCTGATCTTTTTGCTGGGCCGTAATCACACTTTGCCAAACCTGGTTCAGGCCACCAAAGGCTTCCAGGGCAAAATAACTCATCAGTAAAAAACCGCTGAACAGCACTATCGCCATCAGGCTGTCAGTCCAGACCACGGCTTTATAGCCACCTATCATGACGTAAAAAGTAAAAGCTAATGCAATTAATAATTTGGCATAAAACATCTCAATGCCGGTGGCCCAGGATAAATACAAAGCACCACCAATAATATGAGCGCCCAACCAACCTAAAGAAGCGAGGAAAATCAGTACTGCGCTGCCATTTTTCACCCAGGTATTAGCGCCAACGTAATAACTCAGCTCTTCGCTCATGGTCATAAAACGCATTTGCCGCAGCGGCGCAAACCACCAGGCTGTTAATAAAATACCAACAGCACCACCTATGCCATACAGCATGCCACTCCAGCCATGGGTATAAGCAAAACCCACAGCGCCCATACTGGTGCCTGTGCCAATCATGGTGGCGACTGTGGTGCCAAAGGTCAGGCCACCTGATACTTTGCGCCCTGCCAGTAAAAAATCTTCACTGCTCTGTTGGCGACGGGAGACCAGATAACTGATGCCAATCATGATCAGCAGATATAACGCAAATCCCGCTAAAAAATATCTGCTGTCCATCTTAGCTCCGGTCTTTGCGATAGCAGGTTAAATCCACTTCCACTTTGCAATCGACCACTAAGTCGGTTACTGCACACACCCTGGCTGGTGGCGCGTCAGCAAACACCTGACGGAACACCTGATTAAAGCTGCTGAAATAACGCGCATCGGTCAGATAGACTTTGACATGCACCACATCAGCCAGCTCATAACCTGCACTGTGCATAATGTCGATGCAGTTTTGGATAGCAAGTTTTGATTGCTCCACTATGCCACCTTCAACTACTTCACCATCACGCATAGGGGTCTGGCCAGACACATACAACCAGCCACCTGCTTCTACCGCTTTGGCAAAAGGTAAGCGCTGGCCTCCTGTGCCTGTGCTTTCGTTTATACCGTATCGCTTAATACTCATGGTTTATCCCCTTTTTTAGCCACACTGTTAATCACCCAGAGGCTGGCGCTCATCGCCGCCACGGCTGCTGTCGAGTGACAATTTGACACGGCGTAATTTATCCCTCGATTTACGTTTGTTCAGCTTGGCCACTTCTGTCGCCAGCACATCAATAATGGCCAGCATGGCGTAACGTGAGGCCGAAGGTTTATAGATAAAATCTGTTTCAGGAGCCTGTAAGCCCAGTACTATGTCGGCGTTGTTAGCCAAAGCAGATCCTGGCTTAGTAATAGCTATGACTTTGGCGCCGTACTGGCGGGCAATAGCGGCTGAATCAATAATTTCACCTGTGTTGCCTGTCAGTGAAATAGCCACCATCACATCCTGTGGCTCGACCGCAGCGGCCACCATGCGGGTTAATAAACCATCCTGATAACTGCAGACCGGCATACCAAAACGGAATAAACGGTATTGCAGCTCTTGTGAACCAATAGACGAGCCCCCCCCCATGCCGATACAAAAAATCATCCGGGCGTTTTGTAAATAACTGACCGCCAGTTTAATGTCGGCTTCTACCAGCAATTTACGGCTTAAATCCAGGGTATTTTTAATAGCTTCGTATACGCCCTGAATACCATCCAAATCAGGAGTTTCTTCAACAAAACGTTGCCCTACAGCTAAAGACTGCGCCAGCTTCACTTTGAGTTGCCGCACATCTTTACAATCCACAGTGCGGGCAAAACGGGTGACTGTGGCCTGGCTGACACCAGCCTGCTCAGATAATTTTGCAATACTCATTTCGGTGGCAGCTTTTACATTGTCGAGGATCAGCTGTGCCACCCGTTGTTCCGACTCACTCATCTCAACAAAACGTTCTGAGATCCGTGATAACACATCAATTTCATAACTCATATTTTTATCCTGACCACTTGAATTCAGAGGCTTTTGCTCTGGAAAAACAGTTACTATGTAACAAACTTGCGAGTAACACAAAACCGATTAACAAAGTTACTTTGTACCAAATTAAAATGAAAGTAAATATCAATATGGCGCTATTACAGTAATTTACCTGTAATGTTATAGTGAAAAAACCACATAACCCACAGGTAAATGTTATGAAGTACCAAATTGCCAGACATAAATCAGCCAGTCCATTGCCTCAATCAAGCGGGTTAAATCTATTGCAACAGGACATATGCCTACCCGCTGCAGTACTGAAACAGCAAGCCATCCAACACAACCTGAACTGGATGCAAAGCTTTGCTACTCAAAGCCAGGTGCTGCTGGCGCCTCATGGTAAAACCAGCATGACACCCTGGTTGTTTCAGCGACAACTTGCTGCTGGTGCATGGGGCTTAACAGTGGCGACAGCCTGGCAGGCGCAGATTGCGGCCGATGCAGGAGCCCGCCATATTATTCTTGCCAATCAATTGGTGGGTAAAGCCAATATGGCTTTAGTCGCAAAGCTGCTGCAGCAAAGCACTGAGGTCTTTGTGTGTGTCGACCATCCGGCTCAGGTACAGGCGCTGTCGGATTTTTTCCAGCCTTTGCAGCTCAACATCGCTGTATTGATTGAGCTTGGAGTGCCAGGTGGTCGTTGTGGCTGCAGAACCGAAAAAGACGTCATGGCTTTGGCGCATCAGATCAACACCTTACCTGCAGTGCAACTGGCTGGGATTGAGTTTTATGAAGGGGTCATTAAAGGACCTGAACCTGAACAGGCGGTCCGGCAACTGGTAAAGCAAGCTGTAAGTCTGATGCAAAGTCTACTTAAACAGAAACTGCTGCAGTATCCAATTCAACTGATAAGCGGTGCAGGTTCGGTCTGGTATGACGTCGTCGCGGAAGAGTTAAGCGCAGCACTCTTGCCAGATCAGGTCAAATTAGTGCTAAGACCAGGTTGTTACATTAGCCATGACGAGGGCATATATCAGCAAGCGCAAAAGCAGGTATTGGCACGCAGCACTCTTGCTTGTTCAGTTGGAGGGGATTTACAAAATGCGCTGGAACTGGCGGTTTATGTACAGTCTCTGCCAGAGCCTGGCCTGGCCGTCCTGGGTTTTGGTAAAAGAGACGCAGCTTTTGATGCGGGTTTACCAGCGGCCGTTGCTTTGTATCGGCATGGCGAGTTACTGACAACCGCATTGCAGAACTGCGAAACCATCAAAGTGATGGACCAACATGCGTTCTGGCGCTATGACGAAGCGGTTCAGCCACAGATTGGCGACATCCTGCTGCTGAGCACCTCACACCCCTGCTTAACTTTTGATAAGTGGCGAACTTTGTGGCTGGTCGATGAGAACTATAACTTGCTGCAAGAGCTGGATACGTTTTTTTAATACAAAAAAGCCAGTCGGGAGTGACTGGCTTTTTCTAAAACAACAGCTTACAACGAGTGTTTAGACAACACACCCGGCTTGAAACTATCAACACTGATAGAAGCAAAGCGCAGTTCGTTCATACGAGTCAGTTGCTTGGCTTCATCTGCAGTAATCACATTGATGTCCAGGGCTTTTGCAATCAGCTGCTCCATTGGAATTTTACGTGGCACTGTGCCTTGTTTTTGTGCGGCGTAAATCTTCTTCATAATTGGCTGAGCTTCATGCACTGCAATAAATGCCGATTCCATTAAACCTGTTGGGTCTTCATCGCCTTCACCAATAAAGCATAAGTGAGTTAAACGGTCACGGATCACACCAGGTTTTAACAGCGCGTCAGAAATGTCCTGAGTGACTGCATCGGCTGGCATTTTGTAACCAATACCAAATGGGAACACCAAGGTTTTTAACAGGCGCGCTACCACAGCACTTGGGAAGTTCTGGAAGAAACCTGAAAAAGCTTTGCCAATTTCAAACAGGTTACGTTCAATGGAGTAACGTACAAAAGGTAAGTCTGCCACCTGACGGCCATTGTCTTCATAAAACTTCAGTACAGCAGAGGCGATATACAAGTGGCTTAACACGTCGCCTAAACGAGCCGACAGCATTTCTTTACGTTTTAAATCACCACCTAACATCAGCATGGAAAAATCTGCACTTAAAGCCAAAGCACGGCTCATGCGGCTTAACTGTTTGTAATATTTAGCAGTTTCGCCAGACACCGGGCTGGAGTTAAAGCAACCCAGCGTTAATCCCTGCCACAGCGCACCAAAAGTATTGCCCAGCGCAAAACCTATATGCTTCATCAGCAGGCTATCGAATTGCTGTAACCCTTCTTCGGCATTTGGATTCGCTGCAGCTTCTAATTCCTGCAATACATAAGGATGACAACGGGTTGCGCCCTGACCAAAAATCATCAGGTTACGGGTTAAGATATTGGCACCTTCTACCGTAATAGAAATAGGAATACCCATATAACCGTGCGCCAGATAGTTTTTTGGCCCCACCTGAATAGCACGGCCTGAGTGAATATCAAAAGCGTCGTTTAGCAAAGTACGGGACATTTCTGTCATATGGTACTTGGCAATAGCAGTCACTACTGAAGGGCTCAGGTTTAAGTCGATAGCACCGGCAGTCATCACCCGCATGGCTTCTAAGCTGTAGGTATAAGCACCAATACGGCCCAAGCTTTCCTGCACCCCTTCAAACTTGCCAATAGCCATACCAAACTGCTGACGCACATAAGAGTAAGCACCTGTCATACGGGTGGCTAAATGACCTGTGGCTGTCGCCAGAGCAGGCAGGGAAATGCCACGGCCTGCTGATAAACATTCCACCAGCATACGCCAGCCGCGGCCTGCGTAATCCGGACCGCCAATAATCCAGTCCAGCGGAATAAATACGTCTTTACCGTAAGTGGTACCATTCATAAAGGCCATATTCATTGGGAAATGACGATCACCAATTTCAACACCTTCATGGCTGGTTGGGATCAGTGCACAAGTGATACCCAATTCAGTTTTTGCGCCCAACAGGTTTTCAGGGTCATACAGCTTAAAGGCCAGACCTAATACAGTGGCCACTGGTGCCAGCGTGATATAACGCTTATCCCAGTTCAGGCGGATACCTAATACTTCCTGACCTTCAAACTGGCCTTTACACACCACACCAGTATCCGGAATACCACCGGCATCAGAACCTGCTTCCGGGCCTGTTAAGGCAAAACAAGGCACTTCTTTACCTGCAGCTAAGCCTGGTAACCAGCGGTCTTTTTGCTCTTGAGTACCGTAGTGCATTAAAAGCTCGCCCGGGCCTAAAGAGTTAGGCACCATCACTGTTACAGCAGCAGTTAAGCTGCGGGTAGCAATGCGGGACACAATAGTTGAGTTGGCAATAGCTGAGAACTCACGGCCACCGTAGCTTTTTGGAATAATCATCGCAAAAAAGCCGTTGTCCTTGATGAATTGCCAGACTTCAGGCGGTAAATCACGTTGTTCCTGCACAATTTTGTAGTCATCCAGCATCTTCAGCAAGGTGTCTACTTCGTTGTCCATAAAGGACTGCTCTTCTGCAGATAACTGTGCTTTTGGAATAGCATGCAGCTTTTTCCAGTCTGGTTTACCCTGGAATAAGTCACCATCCCACCACACATCGCCCGCTTCCATCGCTTCACGTTCAGTGTCAGACAAAGGCGGTAAAATTTTCTTAAAAATACCAAACACAGGTTTGGTAATAAGGTTACGTCGAATGTCAGCTACACCGAGCACAACAATCAACACCACCAGCAGCAGGATCAACATTGACATATAAAGGTCCTTTCCAAAAAGATTAGTGAGTTTGACCGGATAAAGTTAAAGGTGACGCTATACCAGCAGCTAAATAAGGGATCAGCCTGTGGATCACGCCTTCTATTTCTACATTTTCATTAAAATCTGCCGCCGCAATTTCCTGTAAAGCCTGATTGGATGCCATGGTAAACACCACAGTGCCAAGCGAAAAATGCAAACGCCAGAAGATTTCACTGGCTGGTAAATCAGGGCAAGCCTGCTGCACCAGCAACACAAATTTATCCAGAGTGCGGCCATAGTGATGATTAAAAAACCAGCGTAAGTGGCCCTGTACATCGGTATAACCCCGGCCCAGCAGTTGTAAAAACATCCGGGTGCCGTGATGCTGAACTTTATTTAATTCCAGCAAAGGTTTGATAAACACCGACAACACTGCTGTTAAATCATTTTGTTTCTGACAAGCCAGTAACTGGCTGAACTCCTGATCCAATCGTGGCATTAACACCGATAAATAGCGTTGCAGTACCGACTGGATCAGCTCTTTTTTTGAACCAAAATGATAGTTCACAGCCGCCAGATTCACTTGTGCCATACCGGTAATTTGCCGCAGTGAGGTATCAGCAAAACCGGTAGAAGCAAAAAGTTGCTCAGCGGCATCCAGAATTTTGTCCTGAGTTGTTGTTTTATTAACCATAGCCCTGACTAAATTAAAACACTTGTTTGAAATGTACGTTTGAAAAAAAACACTGTCAAGCAAGCAAGAGATAAAAAGGTCAATCTGGTCAGATGAGAGGCAAAGATCACCTTAAATTTACAAGAGTCCAACATATTAACCGCAAATTTAGCCCTTTAAAGGTGCAAAATCTGCTGCTTGCAGATTGGTTAAAAAAAGCGCTTGACATCAATGGCGGGATCAGACAATTTTGAGGCATCCAAAAACCACTTAATCAATAGGAGAGTAAAATGCAACGTTGTGCTGCTAACCCAAACAGCTACTACTGCTCTACCTATTACCTTTCTGAGTGGTTCAATAATTAGAACAACTTCTGCCATAGCCAGAAGTGTGTTCGTTTGGCCCCTGTTTTACAGCCATCACTAACACCCTACTTATTTGCATGCTGATAGCATTTTTCAGGCCTTGATCCGTCTGTTTTTTGCTGTCGCTGTCTGATTTGCTGCGCTTCTTGCTCTGGCACGCCCTTTTTTTATCCGAAAAAAACAGATTGCCACAAGGCAACATCAACACCAGAGGAAGCAAAATGTCACATTATAAAAAAATGAAGCTCAGTAAAATTGGATTAGCAACCTTGTGTGCCCTGTTTGGCGTATCACAAGCCACTGCACAACAGGCTGAAGCAACAGAGCAAAATAACGAAGCAAACATAGAAAAAATTGAAGTTACAGGTTCACGTCTTAAAGGTGTGGACATGGAAGGCGCCAACCCGCTGCAAATATTCAGCCGGGATGATTTAGCAAGAAAAGGCTATGACAGTGTCAGCGCCTTTTTGCGGGATTTACCTCAAGCCTCAAGCGCTGGTACCTTCACTGAAAACGGTGGTGTTGCAGGCAATGACGGTACACCGGCAGGCGCAGCAGGTGTCAGTTTACGGGGTTTAGGTTCAAGCTCCACTTTGGTTCTGGTGAACGGCCGCCGTGTCGCTGTCGATTCATTCACCAATGGCTTTGACTCTTTTGTCAACGTCAATGCCATTCCAATGTCAGCACTGGAGCGGGTTGAAATTCTGACTGATGGCGCTTCATCTGTCTATGGCTCAGACGCTATAGCTGGTGTCATTAACTTTATTCTGCGAAGAGACTACGAAGGTCAGGAACTGACCGCCTCTTACGGTGATGACACGGCAAGCAGCGATTTCCGTAAATACAACCTGACCTATACAGGTGGTTTCAGCACCGCCAACAGCAATACCACAGTGGTGATCGACTACTTTGATAAGGACGCACTGTTTAACTCAGACCGCCCTATCGACGTCACTTTTAAGTCCAATACCCGCGTCACCATAGACGGCAACGATTACGCCGAGCCCTGGTGTGGCACTGCCACCAGCAACGGCGGTACACGTTGCTCGTACGATTATGTCAACGAGCGCGCTATCCAGCCGGACAGTAAAACAATAGGTGCAACACTGAATCATATCTATCGCCTTGGCAATGACCTTGAGTTTTTTGCTGAAGCTATGCTGCAACAAAACACAGGTTCAGCCTACGACTCAGCCGCAGCTTTTGATGTGCGGGTAGCAGGAAACTCAGCTTTTGTGCCGCAATGGGCCGCAGATCTTGATGCAGAAGATGGCGAAATTAATCAAATCCGGATTCGTTCACGTTTTCCGGAGCGCCGTATTCAGGACTATGACAGCCAAAGCTACAGAATATTGGCAGGTTTACGTGGCGAACTGGGCGACTGGTCATGGGAAACGGCAGCAAGCTACGGCAAAACAGACAATGAAATTACACATGTGCAGGGTTATATGGGCAGAGACAAAGTTGCTGACGCCCTGGCCAACGGCAGCTTTAATCCTTTTAACCTGGGCCGCGACAACTCAGAGTCTGTGATTGCCGGATTACGTGAAATTGCACCCCGTATCGGCGAGTCCGATGTGTATTCTGTAGATTTCAACTTCTCAGGTATGGTGTTTGACGATATCAGCGCTGTATTTGGTGGTGAATTCCGTGGTGAAGAAATTTCCGACAACCCGGCAGAAGTGGCACAAAGCGGTGGAATTTTTGCGTTAGGAGCCAGTGATGCAGCAGCAGATCGCACTCAATATGCACTGTATAGCGAGTTTAATATCCCGCTGACTGAGAAACTGGATGCTATTGCAGCTTTACGTTACGACCACTACAGCGATTTTGGTGGTGCCGTCAATCCGAAATTGTCCTTACGTTACCGTGCCACTGAAGATTTAATCTTACGCAGCTCCTGGAGTACAGGTTTCCGTGCCCCTTCATTGTCACAATTAGGCGCTGGTACTTCGTTAACAGCCAACTATATCGACTGTGGTACAGATCAGCCATTTGACGCACTTTGCGGCGACTTTGGTGCTACTGCAGGTGAACTGGAATTTGATCAGGAAACCTTAGGTAATAAAAATCTGGATGCGGAAAGTTCAGAAGCCATCAATATTGGTGCTTCCTGGAACCTGACCGATGATTTGCAGTTTACTATCGATTACTGGCATTACAGCCATGAAGATATTGTGGATGTAGACGCGAATACGACGTTACGTGCCTGTATCGCAGGTACTGCACCTGTGGTTGATGACGAAGCCGATCTGAACGGTGAATTTGGTTGTGTGATTGATGCAGGCAACGACTTAACCTTCTTACGCACAGGCTTCTTTAACGTTGGCAGCCAGGAAACGGACGGGGTCGACTTTAAACTGAACTACAAACTGGCCACCAGCAATGCAGGTGATTTTAAGTTCAGTGTCGCTGGTACCCGTACTTTATCTTATGAGCGTCAGATCACTGCAGATAGTCCGGCTGAAGATTTGTTAGGCAAACTCAGTGGTGCGGCTGAAATCGCCCGCCCTGAATTTGTTGCAGATGCCGGCACCGAATGGCGCCTGGAGAACTGGAATGCCAGCCTTGGCGCGCATTACATCAGCTCCTTAGGGGACGGCGACTTTAAGTTTGACAATGAAACTGTCGACTCATGGCTGACGTACAACGCCAGTCTGGGCTATGACATTACAGAGGATCAGAGCGTTTTACTGAGTATCCGTAACCTGACAGACAAAGAGCCACCTTATGCCTCATCACCCACTAATGGTTACGCCAGCTCAGTCCACGACTGGTTGGGCCGTCACTGGACTTTGCGTTATTCAGTGAAGTTCTAAGTTTTCTTCTACCTGGATGGAGTTGGGGGCCTGCGTTGATGCAGTGCCCCGCTTTTTTCCGGTTATTTCTGACAGCAAGCTTCGGCTTGCTGTTTTTTTATCGCAAACTTTAGTGGAAAAGGCTAAAGACGCTAGGTTTCACTATCGGCAGCCATTATAATGAGAACTATTCTTATTATATCGGTTAAGTGAATACGTTATGGGCTTTCGTCTTGTTGTTGTTTTGTTCAGCCTGCTGGCCTTGCCTGCTGTTGCTTCAGATAAATTAATCCAATACATCGAATACATAGGGGCTGATTACAGTGCTGCTGTAGTGGATGGCACTATTGTAAGCGCAGCTGAATATGCCGAAATGCAGGAGTTTTCCTCGCTGATCGCCGAAGAAGTCAGCACAGCACCCGCAGCGCTACAACAGCAATCCACTCAGTTAAAACAGCTGATTGCTGACAAAGCAGACGAGCAGGACATTCAGGCCTTAACTGCAGCTATGCGTCAGGCTGTTATTGCAGCTATGCCTTCCATTCCAGTGCCCAAACAGAGCCCGGATCTCAAACGGGGTGAAGCCTTATTTGCTGCCAATTGCGCTGCTTGTCATGGCGCTACAGCTAAAGGTGATGGCCCTGCCGGCGCACAACTGGACCCTGCCCCCACCAACTTCCATGAAGTGGAACGGTATCAGGCCCGCAGTGCTTATGGTTTGTTTAATACAATAACCTTAGGTGTGGCCGACACAGGCATGGCGTCTTTTGCTTTTTTAGATGAACAAAGCCGCTGGGATCTGGCCTTTTATGTAGGTCATATCGCCAGTAAAGGCATAGACACCAGCACAGTGCCGGAAGCACTGATTGAAAGCGGCGCGGTAAAAAACTTATTAACAGCCACACCTAAAGATGTGATCAAGCTATACCCTGACTTTGGTGAAGCCCTGATGAGCCTGTTCCGAAGCCATCCGGAACGGTTTTTTCAGGCCAAAAGTAAAGATCCATTAGTGATAGCTCAGCAAAAATTACAACTTTCTGCTGATTTGTATGCTCAAAACCCGCAAGCGGCTTACGATCAGGCCGTATCAGCTTATCTGGATGGTTTTGAACTGGTAGAAAACCCTTTAGGCACAATCAACGCCCCACTTCGCGATCAGATAGAACACAGCATGATGGGTTTGCGTCAGTTACTCAAAGACTCAACGCAAAAAGATGCGGTTGCACCTCGTATCGCTGAAATTCAAACCTTATTAAAGCAAGCTCAGACTGAACTGTCAGACACTCAATTAAGCGGCATCAATGTGTTTTTAGCTGCGCTACTGATTTTATTACGTGAAGGTTTAGAGGCCTTACTGGTCGTAGCCGCTATTTACAGCGTCGCGGTAAAAACCGATAAACCCGCTTTGCGTCACACTGTGCATATTGGCTGGATCAGCGCTTTAGCTTTAGGCGCAATCACCTGGTTCATTGCAAGCTATGTCATTGATATATCTGGCGCGTCCCGTGAACTGACTGAAGGCTACACAGCACTGATTGCCGCAGCTATTTTGTTTTATATGGGATTCTGGATGCACAGCAAAACCAGCGCCAAAGAATGGAGCCACTTTATTCAGAGCAAAGTACAAAACGCCGTATCAGGCAGTGCTTATGTGGGTTTAGGTCTGGTGGTGTTTTTAGCGGTTTACCGTGAAGCCTTTGAAACTATACTGTTTTACCAGGCCTTGTGGTTACAGGGCGGCGAACAGGCAGAGCAAAGCTTTATTGCCGGTATAGCGGCAGCTCTGGTGTTGTTAGCTAGTGTAGCTGTGGCTATGTTTAAATTCGCGCTGAAGTTGCCTTTGAAAACCTTCTTTGGCAGTACAGCGCTATTGATGCTGGTTCTGGCTATTGTGATGGCAGGCAAAGGCATAGCTGCACTTCAGGAAGCAGGTTCTTTAGCGGTGAGCCAGCTGAACCTGCCTACTATCAGTTGGTTAGGTTTTTACCCTAATACTCAGGGGGTTATTGTACAGTCTGCTTTATTACTGATAGCTCTGGCTTATCTGATCCGTAGCCGTAGAGGCTAAACTTTGGGGGCCAGAGTTTAGCCCTGGCCCCCACTGTCCAGGCCTGTTTCACTGCTTGAGTCAGCATCTAAGCTCTGACTCAACAATGCAGACAACAGCTCACAATCTGCTTTTTGCTGCTCCGCATAGTCGATACAAGCGTGCACCAGTTCGTCCATAGCTTTAGGTAAATACTTCACCACAGCCTGTTCAAAACACACTGAACGTCTGTCGCCTCTGCTGTGGGCTAAAGCTAAAGCCCGACCACAAGCTTCTGCGTATTCAACAAGTTTCTGCTCTGGTGCTTTTTCTGCAAAACAGACATCTTCCGGATCCAAATCCACATTGGCATGATGTAATGATCGCACCAGATAATGAGATCCATTCCAGTAATGCTCATCTAAAACCAGATCGGGACGACGCTGCATTAAACGCTGACAATCCACAGTTAAATGCGCGGCATTTAAGCGATTCACAGGACTCAACTCCGGGAAAAAATACAAAGGAGCAGCATCCCGTTGTTGCTTGGCTTCCACCAGATGACATAAAGCTAAATCCTCCTCACTTTTCATTTGTGAGGGGCCGACTAACAAGTAATAACGCTGCATATTTAACGAGCCGGTACCTGCCCCCTGACGAGCGACTATATCTAAAATATCGTCACTGACATAAGGCCGGAAGCTGAACTCCACGTCTTTGTAAAGCTCAGGGCTTAAGCAGCTGAATTTATTTGGGTCTTGCTTAAACTTTAGTGGGCGCACCGACAGATCAGCTACTTTGGCCAGCGTGCTTTTACGCAAAAAGTCTTCCCCTTGGGCAGAACGTTTTATCGCTTTTTTCAGCACAGGTTTTAACACATGATTTTTTGGGAAATCATCCAGCACTGAATAACGAAGTTCGGGATCACTCACTAAGGCCTGACATTGACGGGTATAAGCCGTTAAAAAGCTGTGCACTGCAAAAATAGCCTCTTTGGCTGAAACCACTTGCAGCGAGTCCGGCTCAAACTTACTTTCATTGGCATAACGCTGTTGCTTCAGGCCCTGACAGTAGTCTGCAGCTAACAAAATG
This sequence comes from Gammaproteobacteria bacterium, assembly GCA_018825965.1. Lineage (GTDB taxonomy): Bacteria > Pseudomonadota > Gammaproteobacteria > Enterobacterales > Alteromonadaceae > Pararheinheimera. The sequence continues at coordinate 16,885 of JAHKAA010000052.1, read as the reverse complement.
CTGATCGCAAACCGGCTCCAATCCCAGACTGCATGCCCCACACAGGCATCGTCAAAATCGTTAGGTGCAAAAATCACTCTGTTGCCGGATGAACCTTCTTCGGTAAAAAAGCCAAAGTTCGATAAATGACAGTCCCCTACCACGCAAGTTAACGGGATTTTTGTTGTTAATAGCTCTGGTAATTTCAGCACTGAATTTTTGATATCGGCATAAAACAATCCAGAGCTGCCCCGCAAAAACCGGAAGGGGTTCATCGCCATTTTCTGATGCTTCATCAGCACAGGATCCTGGCCTGGCGCTACCGAATCTGTGCGTTTAAATTCCTGTTGTAGCTGTTCACGACGTTGCTCAGAATGCGGCATACTTTTCCCTATAAATTCATCTTTCCACTGAATATACGGCATAACAAGCTGACTGCTAAAGCAATTCGGCCCTTAATTTTGTAAGCAATAATTAAAGCGCTACAGTTTTGCCATACACTCCACTTCAACCTTAGCGCCCAGTGCCAGACCACTGGCTGCAAAAGCGCTTCTGGCAGGCAAAGGAGCTTTCATATACTGAAGATAAAGAGTGTTGGCTGCAGGCCAGTCGTTGATATCTGCCAGCATTAAAGTGCATTTAAACACCGCCTCAAAACCAAGTTTATGCTGTTGTAATACAGAACCAATATTCTGCATCGTTTGTTGCATCTGACTTTCTATCGTCTGCCCGTTCAGCACCATAGTGCCGGGGAAATTCCCCAACTGCCCGGACAGATACAAAACGCCGTTCACGGCGCGCGCATTGCTGAACGGCAAGCGACTATCATCGCCTCTGTATACAAAACGGCCATTTTTAATCACATGAGCGATCTGACGACTATTGCTGATGGCATCTGCAGGGTTCGCCGACAGGATCATTAAGTTCGCTTTTTTCCCTGGTTCTATGCTGCCCACCTGATCCGCTATACCTATGGCTTCTGCGCCATGTAAAGTCGCAGCCTGAATAGCTTGCAGTGGCGTCAAGCCGGCTTGTTCAACCAATAACTGCATTTCCTGGTGCACCATAGGGTAATCCAGCCCTGCTTTATCACTCAGATAATCTGTGCCGGCAACAATTTTAATGCCATGCTGATGCGCTAACTTTGTAAATAATAATCCATGCTGGTAGATAGTGGCCGCATTCAGGTTACGTTGTTGCAGCTGATGAAAAATAGTTAAAGTGGCATCCAGCATGGTGCCCTGTTGCTTCATTTGTGTCAGTAAGCTTTGATAACTGGCAGGCTCAAAAGACGCCTTTTTAACCTCTGCGGACACAGGTAAGTCTTTGCGCCGCCAGTTTTCATAGGACGAAATAACAGTAGCGGCTAAATCAGGCGCATGAGAAATCACTTCGACCCCGGCTTGCACTGCATCTTCAGGTTTAGCAGGCCCCACATAAGCATGAGCCCATACTTTTACACCATACTTTTTCGCCGCAGCCGAAAGTTCGGGCATCAGATCAGCCGGTACTTTGGCGTAAATTTTAATGCCTGTTGCGCCAGTCCCCAGGGTACGTAACATCAAGGCATCAAAGTCGGTCTGAGCATTCACAGCACGCATCCAGTCGGTATCACCAGGGGTTTTTCCGCGGGCAGAAGCTACAGTTCTGGGGTCGCTGAAAAATTCTTGCCCACCAATAATGACCGAATAATAAATATCAGGCGACTGAATTAAATCCAGTTCAGCCTGACGCTTTAAGCCAGTCAGCACCCGGACATCACCGCCCATATCCCGAACTGAAGTCACGCCACCTCTTAATAAAGCACTCAAGCGTTTTTGTGTGGCCTCAGCGTTATCGCCGCCTTCTGGTTCAGTGGCATGATGCACATGAGCATCGATCAGTCCCGGCAACAAATACAAAGCTTTCATATCCAGCACTGTACTGCCAGCCGGACGTTTTTTACTGCCGGTGGCATACACAGCACTGATGCTGTCACCATCAATCACAACGGTTTGACCTGCTTTGAGTTGTAAGCTTTTTACATCCACCAGTGTGATATTTTCTAGCAACAGACTCTGTGCTGACGCGGCACAACTCAATACAGTAAACAGCAGTGCAACAGGACGGGAAAAGTGAAAGGCCATTTTTATCTCTTCTAAGTGACTGTTCTTATTTGGTTATCTTTAGTTATACCTAAGCCACAGCAAAGCAACCAGTCCTCCTCTCAAAACCTGACGTTAAAAAACCGGTTTTGGCCGCATTTCGACCTTTGATTTTATCATCCTGCGTATCCAACGCTGCAGCATAGGGGTTACCAGTGCTGCAGCTATAAGAACTTAACCTTGTGATCGTATCCGATCACGATATTCGTTCAGTTCAGCCAATTTGGCCGTGGCAGCCTCTTTACGTTTAAAGGAAATATCCTCAATCTGACCTGCAGCAACATCCAGATAGGCTTTTAACAGATCACCCGTCAAATAGTTACCGCTAAGCTTGTTCAGCTTGCTCCAGCCATCTTTAAAATTATCAACAAATTTGGCTGACACTATTTCCACCGCCTGCCATTCGGCAGCTTGAGTAATAAAAAAGTCATTGGTATTGCGGATCAAACGCTTGGTAAAGCTTTTAGTCAGCTTGTCCTGATCAATCACCTTTTGCAACAGCTCCGAATGTTCAGCCGCATTGTTCATCACCTGCTGCATAAAATCGGCAAAGGATTTAAAGAAAAACGACACTTCGACAATAATCTCACGCACTCTTTTCAGTGCAACCAGACTCAAATTCAGTGATTTGATAGCCAGCTGTATAGTTTCTTCTTCAGTGCGCTGACCTTTAAGCAAAGCGTTGATCTTCACCAACTCAGCTGCCTGATTACGTTTTTCCTGTTGATAAGCCTCAACTTTCTCCAGCATTTTCATTTGCAAAGCACGCAGATTGCTGGCCTGTTGCTCTTGCTTATCAGCCATTTCGCCCATGTTTTTATCCAGCGACTTTAATGCAGCATTCAACGCATTCAGCGACGTAGTCACATCGGAAATTTTATCGTCCTTTTCCTTGATCTCCGCATCATTGCTGTCAATCCGGCTTTTCACTGCCATCAGCTTTGTTTTTTTGTTGTCGTCATCCAGCCCGGCAGAAGTTTCAATTTTTTCTTTTTCTGCGATCAGCTCTTTGCTTTTCTTCACTAACTCAGCCTTTTCCCGCTCGGCTTTTGCTTTATCCGCTTTTTTGTCAGCTATCTCTTTTTTCTTTTCAATTACTTGCGCCGTGGTGTCATTTTCAGTAGCCACAGTGTCTGAATTGAGCAGTTGCTTTGCAGTGTTAACAGCTGCAGCGGCAATCAGTGAAGTGCCACCTGTGGCGGCTCCGGTAATGCCTGCGGTAATAGCGGGAATAGTAGCTGAAATCATCTGAGCCCCAACCCTTACTATCGACATTAAAAAAGCACGGTCCTCTGCAGTTTTAGCCTGTGATTTGTACTCATTCGCCAGTTTTTCATATTTAGTAATGTCGGCCTGCAGGTCTTTTATCAGGCTTTCCATCTTTTCGCGCTCTGCATTGTTTTTGACAATTTCTTTTTCTATCTCTGCTTTGTTTTTCAGGCGGGTCGACAGCGCTTGCTCGCCCTGACTGGTTGCTTTTGTAGTTTCAGCAATAATGCCATCATAGGTTTTGGCTATTTTGGCCAGGTCTGAACTTATCCGCTCTGCGCGACTTTTAATTTCTTTGGCAAGATCAAACAGATCCTCCCCGACAAAATCTTTTAGCTGCTGAATGTCTTCACTATCACGGGCTTCAGCCCAGTCACCAAAAAGTTCCCGTAATGATTTCAGAATGCGGCCAGTATCAGCAACAGCACCACGCATTTTTAACTCACTTTCCTGCTGAGCCGCGATCAGCCGACTCATCAGTTCATCGATACCAACGCGGATCTTTCCCTCTTCCTGTGGTGTAGTGTTATAAGCGATGTACAACAAACTTATAGCGTTATCCGTATCTTCTTTAGAACGAGCTACGTTGTATGTGCCTTCAATTTTCCGGATATAGTCTTCAACCAGTGGATCATTGCCTCCAGGCAAATTCAAAGGTTCATTTTTCAGAATAGTTTCCAGTCTTGCGTCAATACGTTTGTTGATATCAAATTCAACGCTGACGATTTGGTTTTCATTAGCCATAAAACTTTCCTCCAGTTGATTTAAACAGCACAGATACGCTCGCCATCAGGTAATGGCAGACCATTTTTGTCCAGTAAGCTTTGAGCTTTAATGAGCACTTCACTCAGCGCAGTGGACTCCTGTCGCAAACGCCGGATCACCGAACGGCGGTCTGATGCAGGATCCAGACTTTCGAACTCCTCAAAACTGAGGCTAAAACTCTTATGCTGGGTCGTATACTGCTGTCTGACAGCACGGATTTCTTCGAGGGATAGCTTCAATACTTTAATTCTGTCTTCCGTGACAGCAAGCTGAACTTGCGCCTGATCCAGTTTATTCTGAGCGTCCTGCAACTGCTGTTCAGCCTGACGTTGCCGGTTTTCGGCTGCCTGAAAATGCAGTAGTAAAGAGTTGGCTGTCAATTCATGAGCTTGCCGTTCAGCAGACAACTGACGCAATTGGCTGTTCAGACCTAAGAGCTCTCCGGCAAAATCACATAAAAAGCCTAAGAAGCCTAAGAAGCCTAAGAAGCCCAAGTCATCTTTGCATTTGTCCAGTTCGGCCTGCTTGCCATAGATCTCGGCTTCAACCTGCATCATTCGATTTTGAGATTGAGCCAGCATCTGACGGGCCTGCTGCAGTTGCTGGCGAAAGCCTTCAGCTTCAGCTTCCACTCTCTGCAGTTCAGCAGATACATGCTGCTTCTGCTGATGTAACTCTCCGGCTTGTTGCTGCAACTGGCTGCTTTGCGACTGGAATCCCGAATCTTTATCCGTGTAACATTGCACCCTGCTTTGCAGTACAGTGTTCACATCACGGGCCTTGAGTAATAAAGTGTTTAATTCCTCGCGCTCAGCAGGTGCAAGCTGAGCAAAAACAGTGACAGGAAAAAATGTCAAAACAAGCAGAACGATGACAGAGAAATACTGTGGAAATTTTTGAACATTCAATGCGTTTAACAACACAGGGCAGGTCCTTCTTTTATGATTTTTATAAAAGGCGCCCACCAGTAAAACAATTTAACTCTGAGAATGCTGGCGCTGATTCTCGATCAAAAATGGTACAAACTCGGGAAATTGTCCAGATAAATTAAACAGAATAAATTACAGAAAAGAAGATGGAAGGTGCAGCACTCACCCGTGCCAAACTGAAGATCAGTAAGCCAATTCGAGGGGGCGCAGAATTTTCTGATGCCTGCAAAGCCCCTGTGCCAAAAGAACACAGAGGCTTTGTTTCATTAATTTACCTTTCCAACACTATACGGTAACGGGCTTTACCACTTTCCAAATGCGCTATAGCTTCGTTGATTTGATCAAACTTAAAGGTCTCAACAACTGGCTTAATGTCATGCTGCACAGCAAAATCCAGCATCTTTTTAATAGTTGCAGGGCTGCCAACAGGTGAACCAGACACAGAACGCTGCGCCATAATCAGGCTAAATACGTTCAGATCCAAAGGCTCTAAAGTCGCGCCAACAAAATGCAGCCGGCCTTTAGGCTTGAGGGTGGAAAGGTATAAGTTCCAGTCTAATTTCACATTCACTGTGGTTAAAATAAAATCAAAACGCCCTGCAGCTGCAGCTATGTCATCTGCATCTCTGGAATTAATGCAATGATGAGCGCCTAACTCTTTGGCTTCGGCGGTTTTGCTTTCGCTGGAGGTAAAAGCTGTGACTTCACAACCAAAGGCCCGTAAAAACTGCAACGCTATATGGCCTAAACCACCAATGCCTATCACAGCCACTTTGTCGGTCGCTTTGACATCAAACTGCAGCATAGGGTTAAACACCGTAATACCACCACAAAACAAAGGGCCTGCGGTTTTTGCGTCCATGCCCTCTGGCAAAGCCACTACACTGGCTGCATTAGCCCGCACTTTATCGGCAAAACCACCGTGACGACCGACAATAGTGCCTTGGGCTGAAGCACATAAATTGTGATCGCCACTGCCACAACTGCTGCACACCTGACAATAACCCGAATGCCAGCCCAGCCCGACGACCTGATCTTTCGTCAGATGACTGACATCGGCACCTACAGCGGCAATACGACCTACAACTTCATGACCAGCCACTAAGGGATAAGACGACATACCCCATTCGTTATTGATCATGGATAAATCAGAGTGGCAAATACCACAATAATCCACATCAATTTCAACGTCCTGTCGCCCTAAAGGACCTGGCTCGAACTCAATCTCAGCTAAAGGTGAATGAGGTTTTAATGCTGCATAAGCTTTGATCATAGGAACTCCTGTAAAAAGAAAGGTGAAGTGAAACAGCTACGCCAAGAGTATTGGTCAGGATCAATAAAGTTACAGTGCAGTTGGCCGCATAACGCCATCTGTTTAATCACTTTCTGCTGTTCCTGTTGCTTTAGCCGAAGATAACGCCCTCTTATTGAGTGTTTTTTATACAGCAAGCACTGTTTCTTCCGGTTGATTCAGGTATAATCCGCGCACTTTTTTTCCGGCCCTTTTACTTTGCAGGATTTACATGACAGTCGAAACCTTTGACCCATCACAAACCACCACACTGGAAACACCAGTGAAAAGTCTGACAGCTCAGGCGCAAGCCAACGGCTCAGGCGCAAAAATCGGGTTTGTAAGTTTAGGTTGCCCAAAAAACCTGGTGGACTCAGAGCGTATTCTGACTCAGTTAAAAACTGAAGGTTATCAAATAGTTCCAAGCTATGACGATGCAGCTTTGGTGATAGTCAACACCTGTGGTTTTATCGACAGCGCAGTACAGGAATCTTTAGACACCATAGGCGAAGCTTTGGCTGAAAACGGCAAAGTGATAGTCACAGGCTGTTTAGGTGCCCGTGAAGACGAAATCCGTGAAGTGCATCCAAATGTATTAGGCATTACAGGCCCACACGCTTATGAAAACGTATTAAAGCAGGTGCACGACTTTGTGCCTAAGCCAAAATATGACCCTTTTATGCAATTAGTACCGGACCACGGTATTAAATTAACACCTAAACATTACGCCTACTTAAAAATTTCTGAAGGCTGTAATCACCGCTGTACTTTCTGCATTATCCCTTCGATGCGTGGCGACTTGGTCAGCCGCCCTATTGGCGAAGTGCTGGACGAAGCGGCGCGTTTACAAAAAGCCGGTGTCAAAGAACTGCTGATTATTTCTCAGGACACCAGCGCTTATGGCGTGGATGTGAAACACCGCACTGGCTTCTGGAATGGCCAGCCGGTTAAAACTTCGATGCAATCTTTATGCGAAGCCTTAGCCGATTTAGGCATTTGGGTTCGCCTGCACTATGTGTATCCGTACCCACATGTGGATGATGTCATTCCATTGATGGCGCAAGGTAAGTTATTACCCTACTTAGACATTCCTTTCCAACATGCCAGCCCGCGTATTTTAAAGCTGATGAAACGCCCGGGTCAGTCTGACCGTGTCTTAGAGCGTATCAAAAAATGGCGTGAAATCTGCCCTGAACTGACAATACGTTCTACTTTTATCGTGGGTTTCCCTGGCGAAACTGAAGAAGAATTCCAGGAATTATTAAACTGGTTAGAAGAAGCTCAGCTCGACCGCGTAGGCTGCTTTAAATACAGCCCTGTCGAAGGCGCTAAAGCCAACGATTTGCCGGATCAAATTGCGGAAGAGGTAAAAGATGAGCGTTACCACCGCTTTATGGAAACTCAGCAGCGCATCAGCGCCGCCCGTTTACAGGCTAAAATTGGCCGCACTATTAAAGTGCTCATTGACGAAGTGGACGACGAAGGCGCCATTGGCCGCAGCTTCGCTGATGCTCCTGAAATTGACGGTGCTGTGTACTTAAACGGCGAAACTTCATTAAAGCCAGGCGACCTGGTGGATGTAGTGATTGAAGAAGCGGACGAATACGATTTATGGGGCAGCTTAGCTCAGTAAGCCAATGTCGCTGTTTTCCTTCTCCTTGATGATAAACTTTAAAACGGCCTGCAGGCCGTTTTAAAGTATCCTCACTATATAAAATGAAATGTCCTGGCAAACCAACATAGTAACTAAACCACTTTATCTGCTAATAGCAATAAAAGTGGCTCCAGTACAGTCATCATCAGTATAGTTGTGTATCCTCACTTTTTTATCCCCTGCCAGCGCGGCTAAAGCCATGGAAAAAGCCTGATTGTATGTGGCTGACGAAGGTGCTTTATCTTCCATAAAATAAACCCAACCGCTGCATGGTCCAGTTCCACCTTCAATTTTTATAGCAAAATTTTTGCCATTACCAGTGGCATGATTTGCAACTTCCAGCACTGTAGCGTTCTTCGTAAGTTCGCCTGATAAAACATTTGTTGATAACAGGCAAGCCAGAAACAACAGCTTATAGTTCATTTTTATTCTCCAAAAACTTATGTAATTAAATTTGTTACATATTCTATTTAAAACGTATTTTATAAGGCTTATGAGCGGATTGCATCACAATTAAGTGATAGAAGACCCAGACTGGAAAATTATTTTATTCCTCCCGGAAGCCTTGGCCTGATACAAAGCATCATCGGCGTCTTTCAGTAATTCAGTCAAATCACGTAGTGCATCCACACAGGTAGCACCACCCACACTCACAGTCAGTTTTACAGGCCGCGCTTCTATCTCCCATGCATGATGAGCAATACGTTCACATAAACGCTGACCAATAAAAGCCGCTTGCTCAGCGCTGGTATTGGGCATCAGTACTGCAAACTCTTCACCGCCCAGCCGGCCTATCAGATCAGAAGTCCGCAATCCTACTTTGAGTAAATCTGCCACTTTTTTCAGGGCCAGATCGCCAATCGCATGGCCCCATCTGTCGTTGATTAACTTAAAGTGGTCCAGATCGATCATCAGCACCACCACACTGTGCTGCTGGCGTCTGCTGTTTAACAAGGTTTGATTGGCTCTTTTTAAAAATTCACGACGGTTCAGTAGCTGAGTTAAATCATCCAGCTCAGTCAGCCGCAGTAACTGGTTTTCGGTATGAGAAAAGGACAAAAGTGGCAACATAAAACCTGTGCTGGTGGTTAACAAAACATGACCCAGCAATACCCACTGCAGGCTGGGTAAAGCTAAAACTCTGGATCCTTCACCAATAAAAGGCATCACCAACAGAAACTGCAGCAGCATTAACCCGGAATGTAACGCAAAAAACAATTGCAGCACATACACAGGGAAAACCGGGGTTAAACGGGCTTTTTTTAACAGCACCACAGCATAAATAAAGACCACGGCAATACTTAAAGAGGTTAAGGCGGTAGACGCATGATTGATCTGATACAACATGCTTAACGGCAACAGGTACAAAGTGAGCAACAAAGCCGCTTGTTGCCTGGAACGGGCGCTTAGCTTGCCCCGTAAAAACAACACTAAACCAGTTACTACTAATGCCGGTGATAATAAAAGTAACAAGTCTGCCAGCAGATAAGTCAGCAGCGGCTGGTCGATGTAAGCTCTGGCAGCCACAGCACAACCGCCTGCCACAAAAACAAAACAGGCGATGGACCAGACTAAAAAACTTTTATCATGGCGGCGCAGTTTATACACCATGGCCAGATAACAGCCAATCATCAGATTAACCAGCAAAGTTAGTAGCATCAGTGTGGGTAAATGCAGTTCAAATCCATGAAAATTAATAACTAATTACTCCATAGTTCCATTCGTGTTGCAGTATAGCTCTGACAGTTCCCTTCATACAAACAGCTTAAACCGGCGTTTTATGCCATTTAACTCTCATTGCTTAATTGTATTTCTTCATCAATAGAGGGTAAACGTGGCACAGGCAATACCCCATCCAATTCAATCAGGCGTTCACTTAATTGCGCCACTCTTTGGGTTAAACCAAAAATAATTTTGTCTTTAATGGCTGAGCGAACCCTGTCCGGCAAACGCTGAAAACTATCAATGTCTATTTTCATCAGCACCATATCGGTTTCCGCTATCACTGTTGCGCTGCGGGGTTCATTGCAAATAAAGCCCACTTCCCCGACAAACTGGCTGGGCAAAAGCTGCCCTATCTGATGCTGCCTGTGATACACCAAGGCTTGTCCTGACAAAATAATATAAAAAAACGGCTCGTAGCCCCCTTCTTTAATCAACGCCTTGCCCTGACTACAGACTTCAAAAGCTTTTGGCATTTGCAATACCAATTCTCTGTCAGCGGGTTGCAGATCTTTAAACAACGGCAGCCTGGCCAAAATTTCCATCAATCTTAATTTATTGCTATAGCTCATGCTTTACTCCTTTGTCTTTTCCGTTGAACCCATGCTGGCGGACAAGCCCTGATAAAGCTGTGGTGCATCGCGGCTTTCCCGTTCCAACTGACGTTGCAGCTCTTCCCTGCTTTGTTTTAGCAGTTGAATGTAGCTCTTTTCATCCTGCTGCTCACGAACCAACTGCATTTTATCCAGCAGTTGATAATTGGCAGCTCTGAATCTGTCTGCCAGTTCTTTGGCCTCATACTGCCCCATACCCAATACAGACAACACCTCTCTGCCCTGACGCAAAGAGGCTTCAAAAAGTTCACGTTCTATATGCTGCACTCCCATCTGGCGCAGCTGATACATATGCGCCACATCTTTGGCCCGCGCCATCAGAGTTAAATGCGGAAAATGCTGTTTAGCACTGGTGACTATGGCATTGATAGCCTGCACATCGTCTACCGCTACCACTAACACTTTGGCCCCGGCAGCACCAGCAGCTTCTAACACGTCCATGCGACTTGCGTCGCCGTAGTACACCTTAAAGCCAAATTTGGTCATGGTTTGAATAGTGTCTGAGTCGTGATCCAGCACTGTAGGCACTATGCCATTGGATAACAGCAAACGGCCTAAAATCTGACCATAACGGCCAAAACCAGCAATAATCACCGGGCTTTCGCTGCTCTCAACGTTACTGTCCTGCTGCTGTACCTGGTTTTGCCGACGGGCAGCCCAGACATCCTGTAGTTTCATCAGCAAAGGCGATACCGCAATAGATAAAGCAATGACTAAATTCAGCGTGGCACCTTCAGTGCCCGTTAACAGGGCTCCTGCTGTGGCCAAAGCCGCCAACACAAAAGCAAATTCACTGCCTTGCCCCAGCAATACGGCGTAGCTGAAACGCTCAGGCCCGGCAATTTTTAACAGAGTAGCCACGCCATACAAGAGCAGCAACTTTAAGCCAACAAAGAGCATTAATAACAGACTGATCAGCTGCCATTCTGAGCTTAACAACTGCATATTGATGCTGGCGCCAATAGTGATAAAAAATAAGCCTAAAAACAGGCCTTTAAAAGGTTCTAAGTCGGCCTCTAACTGATGACGAAACTCTGAGCTTGCCAGCAGCACCCCAGCAATAAAAGCCCCTAAACCGGCCGACACACCAACAGCCGTCATCAGCTCCATCACACCAATCACCAGTAATAAAGCCAGACCAACAAATAACTCACGGGAGCCATAATGAGCCACCCAATGCAGCAAGTAACCAATCAGATAACGACCGGTTAAAATAACAGCCACTACAGCAGCCAATGCAGGTAAGGCTTTAAATTCTGCAGTGCCTTCTGAAGGCGCTATTAAACTCACCCCAATCAATAGCGGAATAGCCACCATATCCTGCAATAACAAAGCACCAAATACCGACTGCCCTGTGTGTGTGCCCATCAAATTGCGGTCTTTCATCAATTGCACCGCCACAGCGGTAGAAGATAAAGCCAGAGCTAAACCAATAAAAACCGACAACGCATAGGACAAGCCTAAAAAGCTGGTTGCTATGGCTATCCCTAAAGCGCAGACCACAAACTGCAGGGTGCCGAATAAAAATACTCTGTGCCGCATAGCCCAGAGCTTTTTCGCATCCAATTCCAGCCCTATGCTAAATAACATCAAGACGACGCCCAGCTCGGCCAGCAGTTTAATGTCATCGGTATTGCTGGCGACAGCCAAACCTGATGGCCCCAGAGCTATACCCGCCAACAAATAGCCAAGGACCACACCTAAACCAAAACGTTTGGCTAAAGGCACCACCAGCACCATGGCGGCCAGATAAATCATCAGATAAGTAAGCACATTAAGATGCATGAGGATCCCTGTCGTCTTTAGTTAAAGTGAGTTGTTCTAAGCCATGGCGAAATAACTCAGCGGCTTGAGTTGCAACTGTTGCATCTGTTAATTCAGGCAACATTAACGGCTGTTGCCACCTCATACCACAAGACAAGGCCAACTGGCGCAAAGGGGTAAACATGCTTTGCTGATAACAAGGGTCCAGCTCATGATGACTGGCAACAGCGTGAGTCACCAGCCAAAAGCTTTTCCCCTGCAGTGACATTACAGCGTCACCGGCATCATTTGTGCCATAAGCCCAACCATACTGAAAGACTTTATGCAGATACTGCACTAACAAAGCGGGTGGTAAGCCGCATTGCATAGGGTAATGCAAAACAATAGCAGCACTGCTTTGCAGCATTTTTCTTTCCAGGGCGACGTTAATGTAAAAATCGGGATACAACTGATACAGCTCGCGCAGCTCCAGACCGGGCCAATGCTGCACAGCATTCAGCATCATTTGTTCCAGTCGTGCATGGTGAGCATAAGGATGGGCATATAACAAACTGATCATAACTGGCTGATTGTCCTTTAAAAGCAGTGACTACAGTGTTTATGAGTGCAACTGATGTAGCAAGTTGATTCCACGGCTTAGGCATATTTTTTTTATGGCAAGCCCGACTTTGTTCCCGTAATGCATACTTTTTACAAAAACAAAGATCACATTCCCTTATTAAGGCCCAAACAGCATGCTTCAATTCAAATAAAGAAAATTGAGATGAACACTATTTTCGCAATTCTTGCGCTACTGGCATTAACTGTTAGTCACAATCTTTACGCTGCCCATGTGGGATCTGTGATCAGTGGTACAGCTACTCAACAAACTTATACTGCCCACTTCTGCTCCAGCCAGATCAATTCACAGCCAGGTGTTTACTTCCGTTTAGTGGCCGATAAAGCAGTGGCCGAAGTGCAATGGAGTTAGGGCGCTGAACCCCAAGGCAGCTGGAATTGCGGCAGCAACAACCAATGCAGCGTCACTTATCCTCGTGGACCTGAAAACTTCAGTTTCTCCGAAGCCACAGCCTGCGTCACCCGAATTTTGTATTCAGACAACAGCTGGGAAAATGTCAGCCTCTGCGTCACAGGCACCTTCTACGGCCAGGCTGTGTTTTAAACACTGAAAGGTAATGTAGTAGCCGGATTTAAATAAATCCGGCTGTCGCGGCACTCTTCGTAAAGAGGTTTACTTCAACGCCCTGATTCGCGTTTAGTCATTGCTATCCACTACAACAATATCTGCACCATCACGTAAGGAGCAATGTCCGAATACATTGCATCAATTATCTAAGGGCACAGCAACATGAATCTGACGGCAGTGAACAGGCGACAGGAAACAATGGATTCATTGTTTATCAACTACTGTGCTATGCTTTTCACGCAACTGATGTACTCTTAACTGGTAAAGCAGACGTCGCGTAAACGCCGTGTATGTGAGGTTCAACTCCCACCATCAGTTGCTTAGTATTCTCATCTATTTCGATATGTTGTTTGCCCATCGCCTAGATTTATTTCAGTAAATCATAGTTATCTCACTCTGAAATGAGATGGTACTGTTTACCTAAAAGCTTCATCTGACTTTGGACTAAAAACCAAGGAGCAACCGGATAAGATAGCCGGTACTTGGTACAACTTATCTTGTAACGCGGTTTAGCCCCCGTGCTTACGGGGAACAGTTATCGCCATATTTGACGAGCGCCATGTGAAGCGTTTAGCCCCCGTGCTTACGGGGAACAGTGTCTATGTCGTGGCATTTTTCTGTTCATTTCCGGTTTAGCCCCGTGCTTACGGGGAACAGTAACACAAGGCGCTGAAAACCGACGCTGGACTCGGTTTAGCCCCGTGCTTACGGGGAACAGGCAGAATCAAGATGTGCAAATGTGAATGAGTTCGGTTTAGCCCCGTGCTTACGGGGAACAGGATTTGCCGCCATTGATTAAGGTGAAGGGCTGCGGTTTAGCCCCGTGCTTACGGGGAACAGAGAAGTTTATTCAGATTGCGCTGTACAGTTGACGGTTTAGCCCCGTGCTTACGGGGAACAGCTTTCTTGTAAACGGTCTTTACACATTGGCCGCGGTTTAGCCCCGTGCTTACGGGGAACAGACGGTCGTATTTGTTTTGCTGCGGTAAGTGTGCGGTTTAGCCCCGTGCTTACGGGGAACAGCGGCTATCAAACTGTGGAAGTTGATGCCGAAACGGTTTAGCCCCGTGCTTACGGGGAACAGTTTAGGCGTTGATACGTTAGTCTCGGTCGGTGCGGTTTAGCCCCGTGCTTACGGGGAACAGTGTTTAAGCGTATCCATTGACTATCGCCTTAGCGGTTTAGCCCCGTGCTTACGGGGAACAGTTTCAGTTGAGACATAACGTCCATCAGATAAGCGGTTTAGCCCCGTGCTTACGGGGAACAGCGAAGGCCGCAAGGGGTACGACTATCAAATCACGGTTTAGCCCCGTGCTTACGGGGAACAGCTGGCTGAATGCTAATGCTTCAGCTGTATGAGCGGTTTAGCCCCGTGCTTACGGGGAACAGCTCAATGCCGGAATACTCCACTGACTCCATTGCGGTTTAGCCCCGTGCTTACGGGGAACAGAAGCGGGTATCAATGATGATTTAGAATTTAACCGGTTTAGCCCCGTGCTTACGGGGAACAGCTGTCTCTATATCTATATCGTCCTTTAGAAACCGGTTTAGCCCCGTGCTTACGGGGAACAGATACATGCCCATTGCATCAATAACAGTATTCGCGGTTTAGCCCCGTGCTTACGGGGAACAGTCCTCTTTGTCTCCCCAAATACGATAACAGGCCGGTTTAGCCCCGTGCTTACGGGGAACAGCTCCATCATGTAATCTGCGGCTGCTTCTACTGCGGTTTAGCCCCGTGCTTACGGGGAACAGTGCGTCTATCTCGGCAATGTTCAGGCCCAACACGGTTTAGCCCCGTGCTTACGGGGAACAGTTGTAAAGTTCGGGAGCAATACACCGTTTGCACGGTTTAGCCCCGTGCTTACGGGGAACAGATTATCTGCTTATCCATGCCGCACAACTTCGCCGGTTTAGCCCCGTGCTTACGGGGAACAGGGCCTCATTCGGCCAGACCAGTGCGCCTGTTACGGTTTAGCCCCGTGCTTACGGGGAACAGCATTAGTGGTGTAGCGTTCGGCGAGTCGGGCCCGGTTTAGCCCCGTGCTTACGGGGAACAGGTTGACGTCCTTTAAGATGTCGGCCAGCTTGTCGGTTTAGCCCCGTGCTTACGGGGAACAGGTCATCACAGAAAGCTATAAAGCGGCTGACCTCGGTTTAGCCCCGTGCTTACGGGGAACAGACGTTATATCGTGTAATGGTTGATCCTGTGGGCGGTTTAGCCCCGTGCTTACGGGGAACAGTGGTGATGTGATGGTGATTGCACCGTCTTCAGCGGTTTAGCCCCGTGCTTACGGGGAACAGCAAGCGCTGGGATAGTAACAGTAGAGTACATGCGGTTTAGCCCCGTGCTTACGGGGAACAGTGCCTCAACAAGGTATGCCTCAACAGAGTATGCGGTTTAGCCCCGTGCTTACGGGGAACAGCGTTATGATTGTCTGTTTCATGACTAACCCACCGGTTTAGCCCCGTGCTTACGGGGAACAGATACGACTCAAGTAGGTATCTTACCACCACTTCGGTTTAGCCCCGTGCTTACGGGGAACAGAGAAATATCGGCTGTTTATTTAAACGTTGAAGCGGTTTAGCCCCGTGCTTACGGGGAACAGAGAGACGTCATACAGCGCGGCTAACATTCCGGCGGTTTAGCCCCGTGCTTACGGGGAACAGCTGTCATTCGTAGTTGCAGTCATTCTAACGACCGGTTTAGCCCCGTGCTTACGGGGAACAGTACCTGAATAAGCTGGTTCTGAAACTGGCTATCGGTTTAGCCCCGTGCTTACGGGGAACAGTCAAACAGGATTGGGCCGAAACCGCCAGCCACCGGTTTAGCCCCGTGCTTACGGGGAACAGCAAGTGCGGCTATCTTTAACAGGTCAATGTCACGGTTTAGCCCCGTGCTTACGGGGAACAGAAGCTTGTATTCGCCGGACATGAATAGCTTGGCGGTTTAGCCCCGTGCTTACGGGGAACAGTTACGTACTCTGTTTGGATTTCCTGAATATACCGGTTTAGCCCCGTGCTTACGGGGAACAGTAGGTATGGTTGCGCTCTACCGCTGAGCTAAACGGTTTAGCCCCGTGCTTACGGGGAACAGTCATAAAACTTCCGCCAAAACTCTCCATACTGCGGTTTAGCCCCGTGCTTACGGGGAACAGGTGAAGATATCCACAGAACAGCTTGAGGCCGAACGGTTTAGCCCCGTGCTTACGGGGAACAGTATCGGTATGGCTCTCAAGTCCTGCGCTGAGCCGGTTTAGCCCCGTGCTTACGGGGAACAGTTGTTAATCATCAATGCCGAAAACTTCTGCAGCGGTTTAGCCCCGTGCTTACGGGGAACAGTTCTTTTTTACCTTTGACCAATTTCCTGAATGCGGTTTAGCCCCGTGCTTACGGGGAACAGTCCACCACAGCGGCAGAAGATGCGATTATTGTTACCAACAATGCAAAACTGATCCACTCCAACAATTGAAATTTGATCCACTTGTTTTCACTATGGTGCCTTTTCGGAGGCATTTTGATCACAAAAGAAGAACTCATGAAAATTCAGATTTTGCATCAGCAAGGC
>JAHKAA010000007.1 GCA_018825965.1 Gammaproteobacteria bacterium | reverse complement strand
TTTACTTTATTTTTAGGCACAGAGCTTCTTCGCATCCAATGTTTTAACGTGTGAAAACCAATGTGAAGTTCCGTTGCTACCTCTTGGATAGTTCGCTGTCCACGGGAAAAAACTTTAACTAATGCTTGTTCTATAAACGCTTCAGAATACGCTGCTTTCATTGTTACCTCTAGGTTTTAATTGAGGTGACAACTAGTCTGACAGCTGGGGTCGTAGTACCGAGGCCGGACGGCTTTGCGTTTTCTGACGATTTTGCGCTCAGCCGTTTCAGAGTCTTTGATTCTTTTGTCTTTGAACGCCTCAAAGGCTTGGTTTTGTAACATGCACTGCGCCATGGCTAGTTGTTTATTCAGTCATAAGTCACTGATGAGTAAAAGAAAAATAGTGTCAGAAGTTCATTCAAAATCCGCCGGGGGAAACTCCGTGTCGGTTCGAGTCCGACCCTTGGCACCAATAGTTTTAATGTCTTAGCTTATACTCAGCTGTTGTAACAACGGCGCATCAAACTTTTGCTTTGCAAAATTAATTTGTCAGTGAATTCATTTCACGGCTAAACGTAACTTATTGGAATAATTGAGCCTGACTCTGTGTTCATTATCGTTTTATGTCGCAGTGCTGGTAGTGTTCAGGTTATAGAGGAATCACTTAACCAGCTCTTCTACAACTAATGAGTTCGCTGATAATGTGGTTAGAGATACAATACGGGCAGGTTGCAGGCCGCATAGAGAACAGGCCCAAATTGGTGCATACTTAGCTGCATGTCTTTCTGGTTCTCTGGCCTTATGCTGATCACTGTTATTTCTTTCTGCCAACACCAACGTCGTCACTATATGCCACGCTGTAGCAAACAAGTTAGCATGTTGCTGATGTTGTTTATTGCACTGAGCGCAGCTGCGACAGAGCCAAATTCTGCAACAATAAATACGGTGTATTATCCAGGTAAGCCAAGGCAAGCGTATGACGTCGACTTGCTGCAGTTGGCGTTAAGTTATCCCTGCCAACATAGCTTTCAGTTACAAGCCTCAAATCTTGATTTACCAAAAGGACGCGCCTTTGACCTGATGAATGCCAGGCAGGGCATTGACGTGATGTTTGGCAGTGCCAGCCTTGAACGCATAAAACAGTATAGAGCTGTGCCTTTTCCTATCATGCGCGGTTTAATGGGGCTTCGTGTGGCTTTGGTCAGTAAAGAGGGAAAAAACAAACTGCAGCATCTGTATAGTCTGTCTGCTTTGGCAAAGTTACGGGTTGGCCAGTTTACGACCTGGAGTGACACTGAAATTTTGCGTGCGAATAATTTTAATGTGGAAACAGGTAGTGATGTTGATGGACTCTACCAAATGCTGGCGATGGGCCGGATAGATTACTTCCCGCGATCTGTGCTGGAAGTACAGCAAAATCAGCAGCAGTATGCTCAGCTGCAGTTAGAAATAGACCCACACATTCTGTTGTATTACCCAACTGCCGTTTATTTTTATGTGGCAAAAGACAACACCGCCCTGGCCGACACCTTGCTCTGTGGGCTGGAGCAAGCGCAGAAAGATGGCCAGTTAGATAGCTTGTTTCATCAGTACTACGGCGGTTTGCTGCAACAACTGCAGATTGATAAACGCCGGATCTTTAAGCTGCAGAACCCGCTGCTGCCGGATCATGTCCCGCTGCAACGACCTGAACTTTGGTACCCACTGTTGTTATCAAAGTAAAAACATCAGCGTTTTGTTGTTCACCATTCTGTTTTTGAGATATCTGCTTGCGCTTCGAAGGCGTGAGCTTTAGTCTGTTCCTGTATTTTGATTTTTTAGTCGCGTACGTTGAAGTGACCGAACAGTGAAGTTGTAATTGCTAAGCATGGAGTGCTGATGGCCCGCCGAAAGAAAACCAGCTTGCTGGAAGACCTATTTAATATAGCCGCTGCTTTGCCCTGGTGGGTTGGGGTTACTCTGGCTGCTGTTGTGTTCTGGTACCTCGATTCGCTTGCGGCCCAGCCTGTTCCTGTAGCAACGAATGCAGAGCAGGTATTGTCGGGGGTGAAGTATCAGGCTCTGCATGTGTTTGCACTGTATGGCCGCATCATACTTCCCGTCGTGTTGCTGTTTGGAGCTGTTGCGTCATTTATTGCAAGGCGCAAAAGAGTCAAACTTTTAGCTACTGCAAGAAACACAGAATTTTCCGATCCTTTTAGTACCTTGTCCTGGCATGACTTTGAATTACTGGTCGGTCAATACTTCAGAGAATTGGGTTATAGCGTGAGCGAAACCAGCTTTGGCGCAGATGGAGGTGTAGATTTACGGGTTAAAGACGGTGCTGAAACCTATCTGGTGCAGTGCAAATTATGGAAAGCCAGCAAGGTTCCTGTCACTGTGGTGCGTGAGCTGTACGGTGTCATGATGGCCGAAGGAGCGTCCGGCGCCATAGTAGTCACCAGCGGAGAATTTACCCCAGATGCAAAACGTTTTGCTGAAGGTAAATCTATAGTGCTGGTAGATGGCCGCTTATTGGTGAATTCCATTCGCAATAAAGAACCCGGCTCTGAGCTGAAAGCCGATATCCGCTGCCCTTTATGTGGCAGCGATATGCTGCTGCGAAAAGCAAAAAAAGGCCCGAATACCGGCAATTTCTTTTATGGCTGTACTCGTTATCCTGGTTGTAAGGGGGTTAGAGATGCAGCAGAAACGCAGTTTAATGCACAAATCCGGGCTTAAAAGTGCTTTAGTTTTCTGACCAAAGCCGTGTCGTCAACCCGGGATCCGGGCTATCACCTTAATCTCAAAATCAAAGCCTGCTAACCAGGTCACACCCACTGCAGTCCAGTTTGGGTAAGGTGGGGTGCCAAAGATCTTTTGTTTCACTTTCATAATGGTGCCGAATTGATGTTCCGGGTCGGTATGAAAAGTGGTGACATCGACAATATCGTCAAAGGTGCAAGCTGCAGCAGCCAGAGTAGCTTTGAGATTCTCAAAAGCTAACTCAACCTGAAGTTCAAAATCCGTTTCAGGGCTGCCGTCAGCAAGGCTGCCTACCTGGCCGGAAACAAACAACAGATCGCCTGAGCGAATAGCAGCTGAATAACCATGCTCTTCATAAAGTGCGTGTCTGTTAGCGGGGAAAACAGCTTGTCTTTTTGTCATGTGATAGCTCTCTTTGTAAAAGGTCAGATTGACTGCACCGCTGTTTATAGCAGCAGCACAGGGCAAGTCGGGTAATTTTCATGGTTCTGTATGTTGAATTGGTTTAACATACGAAGCGTATGTAGAATATCTGACATACGCCTCGTATGTCAATTGAAATACGAAGCGTATGTGAAAGGAGTATTGAATGAGTACCCGATTAATAAAGATGGCAGAAAACCGCGATAAGCTGATTGCCGCCGCCCGGCGGGCCTTTGCTGAGCATGGTTATGCTGCGGCTTCTATGGATACATTAACGGCTGAAGCAGGTTTAACCCGGGGCGCGCTTTATCATAACTTTGGCGATAAACGTGGTTTGCTTGCTGCTGTTGTCGATCAGATAGATTCTGAAATGGCAGAATATGCACAGTCTGTCGGCGCCAAAGCAGAAAATGCCTGGTCAGGTTTGTTGGCTGAAGGCGCTGCCTATATAGAAAAGGCGTTGGACCCTGAAGTACAGCGCATTGTATTGCTGGATGGCCCTTCTGTATTGGGCGACCCGTCACAATGGCCAAGCCAGAATAAATGTCTGCAGTCGACCAGAAACACCATTGAACAGCTGATTAAAGATGGCACTTTAAAGCAGGTAGACCCTGAGGCTGCGGCTATGTTGTTAAATGGTGCAGCGTTAAATGCAGCGCTTTGGATAGCGTCAAGTTCTGATCCTCAGACCATGCTGCCCAAAACGCTGGAGGCATTTAATTTGCTGGCTTCAGGTTTCCTGGTGAAAAGCTAACAGAGGAGGGAAGCCTCCTCTGAGTGGATTGCAGGCTGCCTGTTGACCAGTGCCAGCATGCAAATACTGCGGAATTAAGCCGTTTTAAACTGTTTTACGTTTTGCTCTAAAGTTTTTGCCAGTTGCTCAAGCTGCTGACTTGCAACAGTTATTTTACTGGCCTGCTCCTCAGCCAGCACAGCTGAATGAGTAATTTGGCTAAAGTTGCGGTTTATTTCTGATGCCACTACAGATTGCTCTTCTGCCGCAGTTGCAATCTGAGTGTTCATATCGCTTATTTTTGTTACCGACAAATTAATAGCATTCAGCGAATCGCCCGCACATTGGGCCTGTTCAACGCTGGTTTCCGCCTGAGCTTTACCTTCATTCATTACCGCCACTGCTTTTAAAGAACTGCTTTGCATTTTTTCAATCACAGCCTGAATTTGACGGGTGGACTGCTGAGTCCGGCCTGCCAGATTACGCACTTCATCTGCAACCACGGCAAAACCCCGGCCTTGTTCGCCGGCCCGTGCTGCTTCAATAGCTGCGTTTAGTGCCAATAAATTAGTTTGCTCAGCTATGCCTTGTATCACTTCCAGTACAGAGCCTATCTGACGACTATCTTCTGACAGATGATTGATCACCTCTGATGCTTCACTGACCTTATCCGCCAGCGCATTGATACTGGACTGGGTTTTACTGACTTCAGCCTGACCTGCTTTGAATTCATTGATGGCCGTTTGGGCCAGTCCTGCCGCATCACTGGTATGGTTGGCAACTTCAGCCACAGTGGATGACATTTGATTGATCGCAGTTGCGCCTTGTTCAGTGGCAAGTTTTTGCTGGCTGATCAAATCCTCGTTGTACTGCGCTGTCAGCAACAGATCTTTGGAGGCAGAAAGCAATTCGTTGGCTGCACCTATAGAGTTTTTGGTGATGCCTGACATATGGCTGGTTAAATCTTTCACCGCACTTAATATGCTCTCGGGGCTGTGAAACCTTACTTGAACTGTCAGATCGCCAGATGCTATTTCCTTAATTACAAAAGCGGCATATTCAGGTTCACCGCCCACCATTCTTTTTAACCTGTTCACTGTACTGACAGCGACGACACAGCCAATCACTATGGCGATGGCCGTCACTAAAAGCATAATCCATTGAAAGCTGTTGGTTTGCTCACGAGCTGAAGCAACCTGATGTTGTATGGCCTCCTCCTGAAAGTCGATCAACTTATTAATACGTTTCAGCCATTCGCTGTATGCAGGAGACACTGTGGTTAATAAGTAGTCTGTGGCTTCTTGCTGGCGCTCGCTGTTCATCATATCCAGTATGTTTTTGGTAACGCCTAAAGTTGAGCTTTCAATATCCTTGATTTGGCGTAATAAGTTTTCTTCCTCAGGGCTGTGTTTTACCCTGGCATACATGCTGTCCAAGGTAGCGGCTGATTGCTGGTAAAACTCATTTAAACGGACTATGTCATTTTGGTGGCCCAGGGATGCGTTGACATCCTTTACTAAAACTGCATCACGAATTGAAATGGCTCTGTCATGCACACTGCCACGAAAGTTAATGGCCTGACGTTGTTCTACAGCGGTTTGCTCGGACAATTGAGTTAAATTCTGGTCTGCTATGCTGATTTTAAACAGACCAAAAAGTGTGATCCCAAGCATAATCAATAGCAGCACAGCGAAACCTGAGTACAAACGATTTATAACGTTCATCTATCACACCTTCTTTTTATTACTGTTCTGGTTTATTGACAGTAGTGGTTAGAATACGGAGAGCTGCAGTTTTAGTTCACAAAGCACGACATTTATAAATTCTCTGTGTTTGCTGCCCGGATATTAAAGCGCTGGTGCCAGACCGTGACATCTAAGTTGGTCGTACTGACAGCATGGCATAACGACAGTTCAGTCTGTTGATACAAGTCAAATATACTCCTGATTGGTCCTTTTTAACTTATTGATTTTTAATAACTGTCATATTAGTGTCAGCTGACAAAAGCAGGACTGTCATAGCAAGGTCGTCTGAGCTGTTGGGCTCTTGTGTTGTACTGAGCCTGAACTTTATGAGCGGAGAACTCCTATGAATATTCAAGCTGATCGTGCGGTAAGTTTTTTTGATTTTTGCGAAGATTGTATACGTGTTGAGTCGTCTTTTCTGACGGGAATGGAGCAAGTTTTTGTCAATGATGAGCTGATCTCTAAAAAGCTAAGCTGGCGTTTTAAGTCAGTGCATGCCTTTGAAGTGAAAGGGCAGAACATTGAAATCAGGCTCCGTGTTAGCGGCATTTTATTTAGCTCTGTGGTGATTGAATTTTGGGTCAATGGCGAAATGAAAGACAGTGATGAGTGGGATCTGAAGCGTATTATGCAGCAAGGTAAGCAGCTCAGAGCCCAACAATCCTGGTGGAAGCTCTTATTAACAATCTTTATTTTTGGTATGGCTGGTGCCGCTGTGGGTTATAGCCTGGCTTCACTGTTTAAAGGATGATGCTATGCAGCTTAACTTCGTTTTTATTCGTCAACTACGAACAGAAAAAGGCTGGACCCAGCAGCACTTAGCCGACATTTGCGCTGTAAGTTTACGAACTATTCAGCGTGTAGAAGTGCATGGCATCGCATCGCTGGAAACCAGTAAAGCTTTGGCTGCAGCCTTTGAAGTGAACAGAGAGTCGCTGTTGGGAGAGGAAGAACTTACAGTGACTGATACCAGAAAAAAGCCTGTGCCACTTTGGTTACTGGTAGTGACTTTTCTGGCCGGAGTACTTTGTGGTGCATTTTTTCTGAGTTTGCTGCGTTAATCAGTGCTGATTGCAGCAAAAAGGCAGAGTTGCTCTGGCGACTATGCCTTTATTGTTCACTTTTACTCAAAACGGACAAGGGCAGACTACTTTCATGTGTTGTCCTGTAGCAGGATGCTCAAATTCCAATTCAGAGGCATGCAGTAATAAACGTGGCGCCATGTGTTGTGTGTGCTCTGTACCGTACAAGTCACAACCCAAAATAGGGTGGCCGATAAACTGGCTATGGATACGCAACTGATGGGTGCGGCCCGTTTCCGGCGTAAACAACACCAGGCTGCGGTTTGGGTGGGCCAGACGTTCCAGCACCTGATAATGGCTAACGGCTTTTTGGCCTTGTGCAAAACAAACTTTTAAGCGTGGAAACAAAGTTTTGTCTTTGCTGATCGGTGCTTCAATCACACCAGTGTCTTGTTCGATATGGCCCGCCAGCATACTGTGATAACGTTTTGCCACAGTGCGGGACTGAAACTGCTGGCTTAAATGAGCGCTGCTGATTTTATCAAGCGCCAGCAGCATTATGCCCGAAGTACCCAAATCTAAGCGGTGGATCAGCGTGATCTGCGGGTATAGGTTGGCTAAACGGTGATGCACTGAATCCAGATTCAGCGGGTTTTTGCCCGATAAACTTAACAAGCCGCTGGGTTTGTTAATCAGCAGAATATGTTCGTCCTGATACAGCAGCTCAATGGGCTGATGACAAACAGGGGCCACAAAATTATCTATCACCGTCATCTTCAGTACCTGAACTCAACAAGGTCGCAAAGTGTACTTGAAATCAAAGCTTGCTGCCTTGCTTTAACCTGGTGACAATAGCTGTTTTCAGAGGGCAAGGGCATTTGATGATGGATTTAGATGAAGCAGAAGATTGGGCCTGGTGTGACGCGCAATTTACCGCTATTGAAGCTTATGTAAAAACACAGAATATTCCGCATGGTGTAATTTGTGACTGGCCTGAATGGTATGCCGCACCTTATGTAGGTTTATGGGCTGTAGAAGATCCGGCGGATCCGGGTTTTGTAGGGCATTGGATTCTGGCGGGTGACAGCACTGGCGCACAACCTCAGCCTGTGGCTTTTGATTTTATAGCTGCAGAAGAGTGCGCCGAACCTCGTGAAGCTTTAGCAGCTTTTGCTAAAAAATGGGCCGCTTTAGCAGCAACTGCCGCCAAAGGCACAGCCTGGACTGGCAGCCCTGTGCTAAGTGGTGATTTAGCCCAGCAGGCCGCTCAGTTAGCCAGACAAGCAGAGCTGTTAAAACTCTGGGCCAGTGATGAGGATATGTGGGAGCAGGATTAAGCTTTTACCTGCAACTGCTTTAGGTTAGTCTGGTTCTGTAAAAGGAATAGTCAACAGGAGTTCAGGTGAAAACAACCCATGTTCTGATGGTCTCTGTTTTAGTTTTTGTTGTGGGTCTGCTGACCGGCTTACAGTTAAACAGCAGCAGGGACAAGCAGCCTGAGCCAGGAAGCTCTGCGGATAGGTCTCAACTGCTGGATCCAGCCTCCGGATTGCCAGTACCTCTGGTTCAGCCTTTAGCCCAGGCGCCTGCAGTTGATGTGGCAGAAGTAGAACAGCTGCAGCTAAAGATCAGGGATTTAGAGCAACAACTGTCTTCACAAGATCAGATGCAGGAGCCCGCTCAGCAGTCTTTGCAGCAAGGCTTAGCATCTGAAACTGAAGATCCGGAGCAAAACGCGGATGTTGCCGGGACAGCTATCAGCCCTGAGCAGGCCAGCTCCTTTTTACCTGAACCTTTTGCCAGCCTGATGGCAAAGCAAAGAGGAGTGGCTGTTGATTACCTGAATCAGCATCAGCTGGAAGACATAGACAGCGAATGGGCTTATCAGATGGAGCTGAAAATAGCTGACCATTTTGCCACTCACGAACATGCCAGTCAGGTGAATTTAAGCTCCGTATCCTGCAAAACCAGTATCTGCGAAATTCGGGGTTATGAATACGAGCCAGAGCGCTTTATTGTGGTGTACAACGCGATGCAAACGCAGAGCTGGTGGCGTTATAGCAGCTCTTACGCTTTTCAGGACAGTAACGAACAAGGCCGATACTTTTACCTGCT
The DNA here is from genome assembly GCA_018825965.1 of Gammaproteobacteria bacterium. Lineage (GTDB taxonomy): Bacteria > Pseudomonadota > Gammaproteobacteria > Enterobacterales > Alteromonadaceae > Pararheinheimera. The sequence continues at coordinate 173,880 of JAHKAA010000007.1, read as the reverse complement.
GGCTGAACTGAAGCGTTAAGGCCCTAAAGCTTTATACCTGCAGCTTTCAGCTGTTGTAACAAAGGCTCCAGCATAGGCTGATACTTGTGCCAACGCCCGACAGATTTTGTATTGACCGGCTCACGCACCTGAACTTTAGAGGCTGTAGATACAGGGGCCTGATTCAGTTCACTCTGTAAACAGGCCTGTTGCCACTCCAGATCACAAAATTCAAGTAATTCAGCAATTTGTTGCTCTGGGTTTTGCACCAGTTCCTCATAACTTTGCAGTCTGAAATTCGGTAGATTTTGCTGTTGCCAGAACAAAGCCAGTTGGTGGAAAGCGGCATAAAAACGTGCAGTGTGTTTTAAATCAAAGGCATAACGGTAATAAGGGCTGCCGAGGGAAAACAGCGCTCTGTAGTTGCCAAGGCAAGTGTCCATAGGGTGACGCATCATGCAGATAATTTTGGCATTGGGCAGGGCGCGGCGTATTAAATCAATATAAAAAAAGTTAAAGGGCAGTTTGTCGATAAAACGTGGCTTGCTGCCTGTCACCACTCTGCTGCGCTTGAGATAACCTTCACCTAAAGCGTTAAAATCCAGGGCATAAGCGGCGTTTAAGGTCTCAACATCCACTACTTTAGCGCTGGTTGTGGCTGTCAGTTCTTTAACCGCTATACCAAAATCCTGTAATTCACCTGCGGATAACACGTCGCTGTGGCTGCTTAAAATACGTTCCACTAAGGTGGTGCCTGAACGGGGCATGCCAAGAATAAAAATGGGCTCTGAGCTTTGACAGCCTGCTGTACTGAGCACAGGGCTTGTTGAGTACTGAGTGGCTACAGCAAACAAGGCCAAATCTTCTTCCACCTGATAATTCAGAGTCTGAGATTTGTATCCTTTGGCCTGGCCCAGCTCCGCCATAGCGGCCTGGTAGTTGTGTATCGCCTCGTATTCTTTGGCCAAAGCATGACCTATATGCAATAAGGCATCAGGCGATTCCAGCCTGGTTTTGACCTGTTGTAATTCAGTGATCCTGGCCTCTGGGTTCGCGGTCATGGCCAAATCACTCATGGCGTAATGAGCCTGATAATAGTGGGGTTTGAGCTGTAAAGCCTGCTCAAAAGCCGCCTTGGCAGCAGGAAAGTCACCAATAAACTTCAAGGACACGCCAAGGTTGTAAAAATAGCTGGCTTTGTTTTGCTGCACTGTGACAGCACGTTGAAAATAACTCAGAGCCAGTTGATGCAAACCGACCCGGCTTAACGCCACACCTAAGGTATCCAAAGTTAAAGCCTGCTGGATTTGCGCTGCAGGCAAAACTTGGGCTATGGCTTTGGCTTTTTCTAAGGCGCCAGTCAGGCTGTAGCCTTTGGCTAAATGAGCCAGATACTCATCTTTTGCATGCAGGCTGACGGCTTTTTCCATTAAAAGCACAGACTTCTGCACCTGGCCATACTCCAGATTAATCACACCTAATAAAAAGTAGCTATCTGCATGATCGGGCTGATGTTCGAGTAACCGGGCTAAGCAGGCGTGGGCCTCTTTAAAGCGGCGTTGCTGGATTAATTGCAGGGCGTGCTGGTGTTGTTTAGCTAAAGCTGGAGCGAGTTGTTGAGTCATACTGGTCCGGAAAAATAAGGGCACTGTCAGTGCCCTTCAGAAAAAACAGTTTTACCTCAACTGAGCTTAAATCTCAAACTGATAGTTAAACTTCATGCCCACTGTCATTGGCGTCAGAATGAAATGACCGTAGTTGCGTTGCAGCGCCGGGTCGTTCACATTCATGTCCGGAAAGGTTGCCAGGCCGGTATCGCCTTTATCACGACGTACTGAAGTAAAGGCATATTTATCAAACAAGTTATCCACATAGAAGGTAACAGACCAACTTTCGTCTGCCAGTTTGGCTGCTATGTTACTCAAAGCGTAGCCTGGTAAGGTTTCACCATCAGCTCTTAAACCCACTTTGGAAATCACATCACTTTGGTAGGTTAAACCGTAGGTCAGATCCAGCTGTTTGCCGTCCAGAATCTCAGTTTCGTAGTTCAGGCCCAAAGAGAACTGATTTTCAGGTGAGCCTGGTAGTCTGTCACCGTCTTTACCATCATAAAAGTCTTGTATCTCAGTGCCTTGATCGTCCACTACTGCAAACAGGAAAGGTGCATCGCTGGTCAGCTCTGCTCTGGTGTAGGCATAAGTGGCATAAGTACTGATACCATTGGGTAAAATGGCCCGTGCTGAAATTTCCACCCCTTTGGCATTGGCAGACGCCGCGTTGGTGATAATAGGCTGCTGACCATTGACGGTCGCCCCTGAAACCTGAGCATCTTCCCAATCGACATTAAATACAGCGGCATTAAAGTGCAGTTTGTTTTTAAACCAGGTGGTTTTAAAGCCCAGCTCGTAGTTGGTGGTCATATCCGGAGTGAAAATACGTTCATCCGGCAGGGCACAGACAATCTGGCGATCTTCTGGCAGCGGCACAGGACATGGCGCCACACCGTTAGATCCACCAATACGGAAACCTTCACTGACGGTAAAATAGCCCATCACATCCGGAGTGAATTTATAGTTGGTATTAAATTTCAGCAGGTTACCGCTGTCTTCCGCGTTGGCGTCTTTAAAGTCCAGCGTAATAGCATCAGATGGCGCACCGTCGAACACTGAATTGTACAGAGGCAGGTCTATGGCTGATCTGGATTTCACATCGTAGTCATAAAAACGAGCGCCGACAGTAAAAGCCAGTTGTTCTGTCATCTGATAACCCAGTTCACCAAAAATTGCTTTTTCAGTGACAGTGGTGTCATCAACAGAAATATATTCTAAAGCGTCAGGACGCGGGTTACCGCCGGTTTCCCATTCAGTCAGAGCGTATTGATCAAAACCTGGGGTGAATTCTCTGCTGTAGCCTTCAAATTCAGACTTATTGTAAAAAGCGCCAACAATCCAGTTCCAGTCGCTATCGCCTGTGGAGACTAAACGCAGCTCCTGAGTGAATACTTCTTCTTCTTCATCTTCGCGGGTAAAAGCGGAAAAAGCCGGAAATTCTTCATAGCCATAATTCAGACGGATCAATAAGTCGGTTTGATCACGTTGGCCATGCTCTTCGGCTTTAGCTAAACCCGTAGCAGATACCAGCTCGGCAAAACCTAAATCTGCAGTCACTTCCAGGCTTAACAGTGAGTTATCAATGTCGTTTGGTTCTTCGTACCTGTAAGCGGATTCGTATTTTCCAACTAATGGTTTCAGCGGATTAGGTTCACCCAGAGCGTCGTAATGAGTAATACCACGGCCTTCAATTTTTTCGTTCTGGAAGTAGTAATTTAATGTGCTGTCTAACCAGTCGTTTGGCGTCCAGCGCAAAGCTATACGGCCAGTGGTGGTTTGTTCACCGTTGGCATCGGCTTTACGGTAGATGTTGTCAGCGACTTCAGCACTGTTACTCCAATCCGGATCGGTCAGTGATACCCCAGGTTCACGCACCAGATAGTTGTAATCTATGTAACCAGGATCGTTCAGATAGTTCAGTGAAGCACGTAAAGCTAAGGTGTCGTTAATCAGTGGAAAGTTGACAATAAAACCACCTTGTTTACCTAAGCTATCACTTTCCTTTGTCGAGGATAAATCACCAAAGACGCTGGCGCTGGTGACGTCAGTTTCTGGTTTATTCAGAATGTAACGGATAGCACCACCTAAAGTACCAGCGCCATATAAGGTGCCCTGGGGGCCAATTAATACTTCAACCCGCTCCACATCAACCAGTTTCAGATCCACAGCTGCAGGCAGTTCACCAATATAAGTAGAAACTGTGCCACCGTCAGAACCCGGGCCTGAAGAGTTGGTATTTAAACCACGCACAATAATAGGGGAGGCTTCACGGCCACCCTGATCGGTAATGGTTAAACCCGGCACCCAGCGGGCTATATCTGCCAGCTCACTAATGTTTTGCTGGGCAATCACATCATTATCCAGGGCGGTAATATTCAGAGGTGCGTCCTGCACTGTTCCGCTACGGCGGGTTGCGGTGACATTAATCACCTCAATTTGTTGCTCTTCTACTGCCAATGCTTCAGCTTTTACTGCCAGGGTGGGGGCTGCTAAAACAGATGCAATGGTCAGCGATAACAGGCTGGGCTTAAACTGCATGGAAATTACCTCTATTGGTCGTATTTTTTTGGGGTTTCATCCGATAGAAACACATAAAAAATCAGAAAACAATAGGCCTTTAAATCGCATGATGAATTTATATTCAACAATTGACAAATTAAATTCATTTGTCTGTTTTTGCTTAACTTTTGCTGTAGCTCTTTATTCTTATGGTGTTGCTGAAATTTGGCTGAAGGGGTTATGAAATTTGAACTGCATTAAAATCATATTTATGCAAAATCTGCATGGGTGATTTATTTTTATCCGACAAGTGAAGTATTTTTGTTCATCAGCAGAACCCGTCTTTTTGTTGTTTTTATCGCTACAACCCAGTGTGCTGAGTGCTTTATAAGCTTTGAATTTGCTGCAAATGCTGCCGGATATGCATTACATGAGCGGCCTGATCATCCTGCTGATTAAGCACAGCATGCTATAACTGCGACTAAAAACTGTCTTCTGTTCATCTGCTTTCCCGGAACTGGCGCTGCTGTACTTGCTGATTTTATCCGGATCTCCTACCTTGTGCACAGTTTGATTTAATCCGTTGGATGGCTTCAGGTTACTTTATGTCCGACCATTTTGCATTACAGCTCCGACAGCACAGCAACTGGTTTGCTGCTTTATCTGATGCTCAACAGCAGCAGCTGTTAGCTCAGGCCAAACTGGTTCAGCTTGGGGCTGGCCAGCGTTTATTCAGCCGCGGTGATCAGTTTGATGGCATTTATGTGCTGTTATCCGGCGCTTTGCTGATAGCTGGAGTGCATAGTTCTGGCCGGGAAGCGCTGCTGACTATAGTGGAAGCCGGTGACTGGATTGGTGAAATTGCCTTGTTTGACGGTAAAGCCCGCACCCATGATGCAACGGCCAGCGTATCTGGTCAGTTATTGCATCTGAATAGTGCTGCTTTGCAGCTGTTGGTGCAACAGGATCCGCTTTGGTGGCAACGTTTTGGTCAGTTACTGACTGAAAAAATGCGCCAGGTGTTTCAGGCGCTGGAAGATATCAGTTTGTTACCTGCTTCAATCCGTCTGGCCAGACGTTTACTGATGTTATGTCGTTTACATCAGCAGGGTGAACGCTATCTGATCCCGGCGCAGCAGGAGCAACTGGGGCAGTTATTGTCTTTATCACGCCAGACCATTAACCAGTTACTGCAACAGTTGGTGGCAAGCGGCGTGATCCGCACTAATTATGGGGAAATTGAAGTATTAGATGTGAAGTTATTAAAACAAGCGGCGGAGGTCCCGGCTGATTAAATTGCTGACAAAAAGAAAAGAGATTGTCGGCTGTCCGACAGTGTTGATGGATTTTTTCCTTTAAAGTATCTTTTTTGCTAAGGAGAACCGGATGAAAACTTTATCTGAGCATTTAATTCAGTACGCCCATTACCACAGAGATAAACGCAATATTTACACCCACTTTGCCGGTATACCGCTGATTGTGATCGCTTTGTTTAGCTTATTGTCTTTTGAGTTATTTGCCGGTATGACCGCCACTCATCTGTTGCTTGCTGGCTCTTTGTTATTTTATTTTCGCTTAAGTGTCAGTATGGGGCTGGTGATGCTGGGCTTTAGCGCGGGCTGTTATCTGGTCGCGCTGCAACTGGTGGCACTGGACAGCACAATGGCCTGGCTGGGTGCTTCTGTGGCGGTTTTTATCTTTGGTTGGGTGCTGCAATTTATCGGGCATTATTTTGAAGGCAAAAAACCGGCTTTTGTCGATGACTTGGTGGGCTTATTGATAGGGCCTTTATTTGTGATGGCTGAAGTGCTGTTTTTGCTGGGTTTTGCCAAATCGCTGCAGCAACAAATTGATCAAAAAGCAGGGCCTGTGCATTAACGCGCTAGGATGCGTGGAGCAATAGGCTTACACTAAACCTAAATAGTGGTTGTGCAAAGCACAGGAAGTTGTCATTGTGGATTTAATACCGGGCCGCGCTGATTTGTGGTTTTTACCTTTGGGTGGTACAGGCGAAATTGGCATGAACCTGAATTTATATGGTCATGCCGGTGTGTGGCTGATGGTGGATTGTGGTGTGACTTTTAATAGTCCGCTGTTGCCCAACAGTGTAAGCAAAGCAGATGTAGTGGCGGCCGATCCGGCTTTTATTGCCAGACAACCGGAAAACCTGGCTGGCATTATTATTACCCATGCTCATGAAGATCATATTGGTGCTTTGCCTGCGCTCTGGCCCCGTTTTAAATGCCCTGTGTATGCCACAGCTTTTACAGCTGAAATTCTGCGCCGTAAGCTTGCTGAAGTTGGGCTTTTGGATAAAGTGCCAATCATTGAAGTCAAAACCGGTGACACCAAACATATAGGGCCTTTTGCGGTGCAGTTTTTGGCTATTACCCATTCCATTCCTGAACCCCATTGTCTGATGATCCGCACGCCAGCTGGTTCTGTGTTTCACACCGCCGACTGGAAAATAGACGCAACACCTATGACGGGTAAAGCCTTTAAACCCCGTGTCTTTCAGCGTTTAGCTCAGGAACATGTCACAGCTATGGTCTGTGATTCCACCAATGCATTGCGTGATGGTTTTTCAGTGTCGGAAAACGACTGTTATGAGGCTTTGTTGCAGGTGATAAGTCAGGCGGCGGGCAGGGTGGTGGTCAGTGGTTTTAGTAGTAATGTCGGGCGTTTAATAGCCCTTGGCCGGGTGGCCAATAAAACCGGCCGTTATATGGCGCTGTTGGGCCGTTCTTTGCAAAATATGGTCGGTGCTGCGCGTGCAACAGGGCATTGGCCAGACGACGTTCATTTGATAGACGCCAATGATTTAGGCTATTTGCCTAAAGAAGAAGTCTTAGTGGTCGCCACCGGCAGTCAGGGGGAACCTAAAGCCACCTTAAGCCGTTTAGCCGCAGATATGCAGCGTGAACTGACACTGGAAGCCGGAGACTTAGTGATTTTCAGCTCTATTATTATTCCGGGCAATGAAGCTTTTATCGAAAAACTGGTGCAGCAATTTCAGCAACGTCATATTCAAACCTTACAAAGTCACGACACAGATTTACCTATTCACGTTTCTGGTCATCCGTGTCGTGGCGAGCTGGAATTATTGTACAGCTGGGTAAAACCTCAAATCGCAGTGCCAGTGCATGGTGAAGCCGCTCATATAGAGGCTAATGCTCAGGTCGCACATCAAGCCGGAGTGCCAATTCAACTGACGGGTTTAAATGGCGACTTGTATGTGCTCTCACCAGAGCCCCGTGTTTATCAACAAGTGGTTAAAACAGGCCGTATTGCTTTACTGCGCTAAGACAGTTGGCTCTCCATCTGCTGGCTTAACAGGGTTAGGCTGGCCGCTGCTTCATCAAAATCGTAGTTATTAATATGTTTGAGTAAAGCAGCAACAGCTGCTTTATAGTCTGTGCCGCTGAGTAACAGCTGCAGTTGTTCTGCTTTATCCACGGCTTCAGTGTCGTTGTCTGCTATTAAAGCCGTCAGTTCTTCTATTAAACTCTGGATCTGTTGTGGATCGGCCTTTTGTATTTCTGCAGAAACCTGACTCTGACTGAGTTGCTGTAAAGCAGTTAATACCACAGCCAGTTCCTGCTCAAGCTGCAGTAAAGGCGCTGTGATATCAGTGTGCTCACGGCAAGCTTGTTCTAAAGCCTGAGCCGCAAATTGCACCGCCTTAGCACCAATATTTCCGGCTGAACCCCGCAAGCTATGGGCACAACGGCTGGCGGCTTCCGGGTCTGTGTTCTGCAGAGCCTGTTGAAACTGCTGGCTGAAATCCTGATTGGAATCGGCAAAACGTTTGAGTAACTTCAGATACAAAGCCTGCTTATGCTGGCTGACTGCAAGCCCGGCTTCTGTGTCTATACCTGCTAATTCAGGCAGTTGAAGCTGGTCTGCGTGATCAGAAGTGGGCATCACGTCAGGCTGCGGATCTGCAACCTTGATCCATTTTGCCATCACCAAAAACATCTCATTGACGTTAATAGGTTTGGCAATATGGGCATTCATACCGGCATCCAGCGCTTTTTCAATATCTGCGGCCATCACATTGGCGGTCATGGCGATAATGGGTAACTGGCTGAATTGCCCGAGCCGACGGATCGCTGCTGTGGCAGCATACCCATCCATCACTGGCATCTGACAATCCATCAGCACTGCATCAAAGTGTTGCTGCTGTAATACATCCAATGCCTGTTGGCCGTTTTCAGCCAGGGTGACAACAAGACCATTGCTTGTCAGTAACTCCATAGCGAGCTCCTGATTCAGTGCATTGTCTTCTGCCAGCAAAATACGTGCCCCCCGCAACTGCCGGATAGCTGCCTGAACTTTAGCTGCTCCCCCGGATTTTTTATTGCTGATCTGACTGCTGTGACCAAAAGAATGCAACACAGCCTGCAGCAGACTGTCACGGCTAAAAGGTTTTGCCAGATAACTGTCAATCTGCAGATGAGCAGCTGCCTGGCTGGCTTCATCAGTGCCATAGGCGGTCACCAGCATAATCTTAGGAGGAGATAACAAAGGCAGTTGCTGCAGCCTGGCAATAGTGGCTAAACCATCCAGACCCGGCATATTCCAGTCAATACAAAGCAACTGGTAAGGCTGCTGTTGGTCAGCTGCGCGCACTAAAAGCAGTGCTTGTTCACCACTGTCTGTGGTGCTGACCTCAAACCCCTGATGGCGCAGCAGAGCGGCTAAAATATCCCGTGCTGTGTCGTTGTCGTCGGCCACCAGTACTTTCAGCCCAGCCATTGAGGCCGGTAACCCGGTTGCGGTCTGAGGTTGCGTGACTACACCTAAACGCGCGGTAAAATGAAAAGTACTGCCCTGGCCTTCAGTACTTTCAACCCAAATGTCACCCTGCATCAGTTCTGTTAAGGTTTTACAAATAGCTAAACCTAAGCCAGTGCCGCCGTATTTGCGGGTGGTGGAGCTGTCGGCCTGACTGAAGGACTGAAATAATTTGGCTTGTTGTTCTGCTGTCATACCAATACCGCTGTCTTTGACGGCAAAATGCAGCAGCACTTCGTTCGCTTCCTGTTGTTCACAATGCACTGAAACCGTGATTTCACCAGCCTGTTCGGTAAATTTCACTGCGTTATTACCCAGATTTGTCAATATCTGGCCTAAACGTAGTGGGTCACCACGCAGTACAGCGGGTACATCAGGGGTTATAGAAAAATGCAATTCTATGTGTTTTTCAGCCGCCTTCAGTCCAACCATATCCACCAGTTGTTCCAGCACTGCATCGAGCCGGAACTCGGTTTGTTCTATATCCAGTTTACCTGCTTCAATTTTGCTGAAGTCGAGAATGTCATTAATAATACCCAGCAAAACTTCAGCACTGCGATGCACTTTTTCGATGTAATTACGCTGTTTGGGCGCTAATTCTGTGTCCAGTGCCAGATGACTCATGCCAATAATGGCATTCATCGGAGTACGGATTTCATGTGACATATTGGATAAAAAGTCGGACTTGGCTTTGGTCGCTTGTTCAGCTTTTTCTTTGGCTTCCAGCAAGGCACTTTCCATCGCCTTGGATTCGCTGACATCCAATAAAATACCAAATACCTTGTGTTGAATAGCTTTCCCCACACTCAGCATCCATTTCCACTGACCGCTGCGGCTTTTCATCCGCATCTGCACCCGATACACATCACTAAAACCTTTGATATGGTGCACAAAAGCAGCCTGGGTTCTGGCTAAATCGTCCGGATGCACTAACTGACTCAACTGCTCGATCCTGTTGCCATAGGAGGCCAGCAGTTCGTCAGGGGTATAACCCAGCATAGTGGCCCAGATTTCATTGGTAATAAGTTCCCCTGTCTGGTTATTCAGCTCCCATGAACCTGCATTGGCTCCTATCATTGCCATTTCAAAACGTTGCCGGGTTTCAGACAGTTGCTGGAAGGATAAAGCGTTGGACACAGATACAGCTGCATGACTGGCGATAATACGCAGCATATTAATTTGTGCTTCACTAAAAGCGTCATTTTGATCACTTTGAATGCTCAGAATGCCAAGCAACTGCTCGCCTGCAATCAAGGGTTCACAAATCACAGTCTGGGTTTGTGGACCATTCAGGCAATGCTGGGGAGACAGGCCATAACGTGCCCAGTCCGATGGGGCAGAGACAATAAACTCTTGCCGTTGTTCAATGCAGTAGCAACTGGGGCGGCGTGGATTGTTCAGTTGCACTGAGACGGGGTCAACCCGTTCGCCTTTTCGCATGGCAAACAGATAATTGACCTGCGAGCGCTGCTGATCGTACAAACCCAAAGCCACAGTGTCGGTGTTGAGTACAGTGGTCAGGTGGTTATAAATTTTTTGTGCTACTTGCTCCAGCTCAAAAGTAGCAGCTATGTCTTTGCCTAATTCACCCAACAATAAAATATCCCGGGTGCGTCGACTGACTTGTTCGGTTAAATGCTGCTCGCGTTTTTGCTGGGCAAGGGTTCTGGCTCTGAACCAAAAAAAGATCAACAGCGCCAGCGTCAGCGGCGCTGTGACTAAAAACACAGTAGTTTGATACCAGGGCGGTAAGATCTTCAGTTTCAGCCGTTGTGGGTTTGGGTTCCAGACACCATGATTATTGCTGCCCAATACTTCAAACTGATAGTCACCAGGCGGCAGGCGGCCATAGTTCACCTTATGTTCGGGTGTTCTGTTGCTCCATTGATCGTCATAACCCATTAACCGGGTTTGATACCTGTTGTCTTCAGTGGCCTGAAAATCCAGAGCGGCAAAATCAATGCTTAAGTTTTTAAAATCAGCTGCAACTTCCAATACCTCAGGCAACGGAAAAGACTGCTGTTTCCCATCAATTTTGACTGACGTAATCATCACAGGAGGTGGCACTTCATTGACTCTGACGTGCGATGGATATACAGCTGTAATGCCTTCAACGCTGCCAAAAAAGATCCGGCCATCCGGGGTTTGAGTGGCAGAGCGAGGTAAAAAGCCATTGCTGCTTAAGCCATCATGGGTGGTGAAATAATTAAATATGCCAGTGTCCGGATCCAGCCGGGACACACCATGAGAGGTCGCCAGCCATAACATACCATGGGTATCCAGCGCCATGGATTGCACTGAAATGACTTCACCTTCGATCGCATGTTTAAAGTGAGTGACTTTGCCGGTTTTTTTTGAGTACAGGTCTACCCCCTGACTGGTGGCAAACCATAAGCTGTCCTCATCTGCTTGTTGTATAGCAAGCACACTGGCTGTACTCAGATTGGTATTACTCAGGCTCTGGCTGGTGGCAGGTAAAAAATGGGAAATCTGTGTGCGATCGGCCGAAATGCGATAAGTGCCGTCTCCCAGCGTGGCAACCCAGATTTCATTTTGTTGATCAACAAAACTAAACACTGGGTCTACGTCTTTTAAAAAGTAGTCTGTGCTATTGGTTTTTGGATCCCAGCGCACCACATGATGAGTGGAAGACAACACCAGCCAGAGTTGATCCTCTTTATCCACTGCAAGCGACTCTATGCCATCCCCGGCTAATTTCATCCAGTCCATAGACAGCTGTTGGAGCTGTAGTTGGTGCGGCTCCAGTTTATACAGGCCTGAATCTGTATTGATATAAAGCTGGTCTTGACTGTCGTAGGCCATAGTTTTGATGCGAAAGCGGGTGAACTGACCTGGAAAACGGTCTGAAGTGAAAGGGCTGAATTGCTGTTGACCATCAAAAGCGACCAAACCTTTGCCTGTGCCCAGCCATAAACCGCCATCTGGCTTTGCGATCATACTTTGTACCTGAGAATACAAACCGGACAGTGGCATGTGGCTTAAGTAGTTGTTCCAGCCTTCAAAAGCGGGCAGGCGTGGAAATACTTTCACCACTCCGGCATAACGGGTGGCTGCCCATAACAGGCCTGTGGAATCAAGCAGCACCTGGCGCACGTCATGGCTGCCGAGCAAAGACCAATCGCCATTTAATGCGGCCGGATAAAAGCTTTTATCTTTGGTATTAAAACGATAAACCCCGGCCAGAGTGGCCAGAATAAGTGAGTCACCCTGAGCTGTCATGCTATTGACGCTGGGTAGTTCACTGTCCGGTAATGCATAGCGCTGATAGCTGTTATTGTCCGGATCAAAGCGGCCAAAACTCAAACGGGTAGAGACCCAGAGTTGATCCTGGGCGTCTATAAAAATAGAACGTACTTCAGGGTGATCCAATGATCCTTCGGCTACGCCATATTTATGAAATTGCTGTTGCTCAGCGTCAAATCGATACAAACCATCAGTAGTGGCCACCCATAAATTCTGCTGACTGTCTTCTGCTAAGCCCCAGATCCTGTTGTTGCCAATACTTTGCGGATTAGCAGGATCATGGGTGTAACTTTTAAAAGTGCCGCTTTGAGGCTGATATAAATTTAACCCCCCCCCATTGGTGCCCACCCATAGATCACCGGATTTAGTTTCAAACAGGGACTGCACTCTGTCTGCACCTAAGGAACTTGTCGATTGCGGGTCGTGGCGAAAATGCCGGAAGGTCTGACTTTCTGGCAGATATAAATTCAACCCGCCGCCCCAGGTGCCCGCCCAAAGCCGATTTTTTGAATCATGCAGCATGACCCCTACATTATTGTTCGACAAAGAACCTGGCTGGTCTGGCTCATGCTGAAAGGAAACAAACTGATAGCCATCATAACGTTTCAGTCCGTCCGTGGTACCAAACCACAAGAAGCCCTGATGATCGTTAGCCACACTGTAAATTTGTGGATTGGCCAGCCTGCTGTACACCGACAGTTTTTCAATTTTTTGTTCAGTGGCTGCTACTGTGAACATCAGCAGCGCAGGGATAACAGATGCCAGCAGCCTTATGCCCAGCAGATACAAAGGATTCAATCAAACTCTCCGGATAAACAATTCATGTGGATACTGGCTCTGGCTCAACTGTCAGCCATCCGCAACTATTCGTCAAGTTGGGCTGTTGAATTTATAGCTGCACTTTTGTCGGGCAGAATGATTCCCATGTAGTAAAAAAGAAAGTAACCTGCAAAATAGAACAGGAAGCCGGAGTGCACCGCTATGACAGTCAAAGCTATGGATACCACCACAGAAGCAGCAGAAGCTGTACGAAAACCATACTCTGAAATGACAGTACTGGTGGTTGATGCCACAGACATAGTGCGTGAAACAGTGGTGGCTATGCTGCGGGACATGGGTTTTGGTCAGGTGTTGCAGGCAGGTAATGGCGAACATGCCTTGAGTATGATGTTGCTCAGGCAGGTTGATTTAGTCTTATCTGAATGGCAAATGCCCAAAATGGATGGCATGGAGTTGCTGGCCAAAATCCGTGCGGATAAAAAACACAGTCGCATTCCTTTTATTATGCTCTCGTCCATTATCGAACAAGCTGCGGTGATCCAGGCCATTAAGTCTGGTGTGTCTGAGTATGTGGTGAAGCCTTTTTCCGCCAGGATATTAAGTGAAAGGGTGTTGCGGGCCATTGAAGGGCCTGTCCGCTCTGCTGTCCAGAAAAAAGCGGCCGGGTCCTCCAAAGAAGAACCACTGCAACAACAACAGCTGCGTATTCTGGTGGTGGATGATGTGGTGGATAATATTCAGGTGATCAGCGAGATCCTGCGCAAAGACTACAAAGTAGGCGCAGCCACCAGTGGCGAAAAAGCATTAAAAATTTGTGCGGCAGAACCTCAGCCTGATCTGGTTTTGCTGGATGTGATGATGCCGGAAATGAATGGTTTTGAGGTCTGTAAACGCTTAAAAGCCGATCCACAAACTCAGCATATTACAGTGATTTTTTTAACAGCTTTGGATCAAACCATGGATATAGTACGTGGTTTTGAATTAGGAGCTGTGGATTACATTACCAAACCCGTGAATCCGCCTGTGGTAAAAGCCAGAGTCAAAACTCATGCGGCTTTGATCCAAAGTGCCAAAGAAATGCGCAACCAGATTGACTCGCTGCAGGATAGCTTCCGTTTAAAAAATGATGTAGAGCACATTTTGCAGCATCAGGTAAAAGGTGCATTGTCGGACTTGCAAATGACACTGACGGCTTTAGAGCAGGGGGCTGAAGATGCCGCCACAGTGCGTATTAATAGCTCATCCATTCGTTTGTCCTGCTCAGATTTAACCCGGCAGGTTGAGCAGTTGTTGCTGCTAACAAAACAAGATTAAGTGAACCTGCTCATGAGTTTTATGGCTGTGGAGTTTTATGCGTTTTGAATGGCTGTCTTCACTGGCTGAAGTTGCAGCAGCAGACTGGAATGGCTTATTTCCTGCTGATTATCCGTTTTGCCGTTATGAGTTTTTACTGGCACTGGAACAAGGTGGCAGTGTCGGCAGCAGTGCAGGCAAAAATACCGGCTGGCTGGTGCGGCATTTTGTCGTCTGGCAAAATGATCAGTTAATAGCTGCAGTGCCTGCTTATATTAAATTGCATTCTTATGGCGAATACCTGTTTGACTGGTCTTTTGCCGAAGCTTATCAGAACTACGGCCTGGACTATTACCCCAAGTTGTTGCTGGCTATTCCCTTTACTCCAGCCGAAGGACCCCGTTTGGGGGTAGCTGCTGGTATTGATAAAGCTGAGCTGTTGCAGTGGCTGGCTCAAGGCGTTTCAGAACTGCAGCAGGTTTTGCCACTCAGTCATCTGCAATGCCTTTATGCTTCACCACAAGATCAGCAGGCCTTTCGGGACGCAGGTTTTATCGAACGTTTTGATGTGCAGTTTTTATGGTCCAATAAGAATTACTCCTGCTTTGACGATTTTCTGGCTGTATTGACAGCCCGCAAACGTAAACAAATCCGCAAAGAAAGAGCCGCAGTCACAGAGCAGGGGGTTGTTATCAAAACCCTGACTGGTGCTGAGCTGGACTTCGTATTCTGGCAGCAGTTTTACGCTTTTTATTGCGACACCTACCAAAAGCGCTCACGCCATCAGGGCTATTTAACGGCCGATACCTTCTGGCGTTGGGGCCAGACTCTGGCAAAACAAATGGTAGTTTTTGCTGCTTTTAAAGAGGATGAAATGCTGGCTGCTTCTTTGTGTTTCCAGTCAGAAAAAACTTTGTTTGGTCGCTATTGGGGTTGTAAACAGGACTTTAATTTTTTGCATTTTGAATGCTGTTATTACAGCGGCATAGACTATTGCATCAGGCAAGGGTTGCAGTTTTTTGATGCCGGAGCTCAGGGTGAACATAAGCTGCAACGGGGTTTTGCCCCAGTGCTCAGGCATGGTTTTTACCGTTTTACTGAAAAAGCAGAACACAAAGCAATGAACGAAGCTATAGCCCGTTACTGTGTGCAAGAGCAACGGGCTTTGGTCTTGTATCAGCAGGAAGCACAAGACAGCCTGCCTTTTGCGAACAGAGCTGATTAAGCTTTAGGGATAGAATCAAAATCCGCAGCGCTATGACGTTCCGGCAACTGTTCGTGGGCTTCGCCCCAGTTGCGATTTACCTTCACTGCACGTTGCACTGCAGGACGGGCATCAATCTGTTTAGCCCAGCGCTGCAGCTGTGTATAACTTTGCACATCCAAAAACTCAGCCGCATTGTATAACCGCCCCAGCACCAGAGCGCCATACCAGGGCCAAATCGCCATATCGGCGATGGAATACTCATCCCCTGCAATAAATTGATGTTTCGCCAATTGTTGGTCTAATACATCTAACTGACGTTTGGTTTCCATCGCATAACGGTTGATAGGGTATTCATATTTTTCCGGTGCATAAGCATAAAAATGGCCAAAACCGCCACCGACAAAAGGCGCACTGCCCATTTGCCAGAATAACCAGTTCATCACTTCAGTGCGTTTAGCCAGATCCTGTGGCATAAAAGCGCCAAACTTTTCGGCCAGATAGAGCAAAATAGAACCGGACTCAAAGACCCGGATGCCGGTGCTTTTATCGAATAAAGCCGGGATCTTACTGTTTGGGTTTACGCCAACAAAACCGCTGCCAAACTGATCACCATCACGAATGCTTATAAGCCAGGCGTCGTAGTCTGCTGCTTTATAACCAGCTTCCAGTAATTCCTCCAGCAGCATAGTCACTTTCATCCCATTGGGTGTCGCCATGGAATACAGCTGCAAGTCATGCCCACCAACAGGCAAAGTTTTGTCATGGGTTGCACCTGATACTGGTCTGTTGATGCTGGCAAAAGCTCCACCGTTTTGACTGTCCCATGTCCAGACTTTAGCTGGTGTGTAGGTATTGCTCATAAGATCTCCTGTTGGAACTGGTTTCGCACATTACAAATGGATATTGGTGGTGTGGTCGTGGATATCAAGGGCCTTACTTTGAGTTTTGCCCTCCCCGGCACAGATCTGTACAATCCGGCTTTTTAGCAGCTGGGTATCCTATGTTTAGCCTTGAAACTTTAGCGCAGACCAAAACACCATTAAGCCGGATTAATCTCTCTGCTGGCCTGCAAGAGTTTCCAACCGATTTATACCGTTTTGCCGACAGTGTCGAAATTCTGGATCTGTCCGGTAATGAGTTATCAGACTTACCTGCTGATTTACATCGTTTTACTAAACTAAAGCGCCTGTTTTTAACCAATAATAATTTCCGTCATATTCCCGCTGTGCTGAGTCAGTGTTCTGAACTGGTGATGGTCAGTTTTAAAGGCAATCAGTTAACAGACTTTGCTGAAGCTTCTCTGCCGGAGCAGTTGGAATGGCTGATCCTGACAGATAATCAACTCACTGAATTACCGTCTGATTTTGGCCGTTATACCAGACTGAAAAAAGTAGCTATGGCGGGCAATCAGTTGTCCTCTTTGCCGGATTCTATGCAGCAGTGCCGCGAGCTGGGTTTATTACGACTTTCACTGAATAAGTTTGAGTCTTTTCCTGATTGGTTATTCAGGCTGCCAAAATTAGCCTGGCTGGCGCTGGGAGCAAATCCGGCTTGCCCTGTGCCTGAAGCAGAAGCGAAAAATACTCACTGGCTGAAGGACTATCAGTTGCTGCAAAAGTTAGGCGAAGGCGCGTCCGGTGTGATTTATCAGGCCCGTTTTGTACAAGATCCAGAGCTGGTGGCTTTAAAGCAGTTTAAAGGCTGGATCACCAGTGATGGTTGTCCAAAAGATGAAATGAATAATTACCTGAATGCTGGTGATCATGCGAATTTAATAGCTGTCAAAGCCAAACTCAAAGACAGCGATTTACCTGGTTTAGTGATGGAACTGGTACCGGTGTCTTTTACTGTATTGGGGCAACCCCCTTCTTTTGACAGCGTCACCCGCGATACTTTTACCCAGGGCCAGGGCTTAAAGCTGGCAGAGCTGAAACTGCTGGCACAACAAGTTGTAGACGTAATGGCGCATTTGCATCAGCAGCAGATAGTGCATGGCGATTTGTATGCCCACAATATGCTGGTCAATGCTCAGCAGCAGTTGTATCTGGGCGATTTTGGTGCAGCTACAGCGCTGAATGCTTTGCCAAAACAACAACAACAGAACTTCTGTGCATTGGAAGTCAGGGCTTTTGGTTATTGGTTGCTGGATATGCAGACGTTGTTATCTGCAGAAGAAGCCGCTGAATTTGAGCATCACTATGCCGCTGTGCTAAGCCTTTGTTTACAACAAAAGGTTGAGGGGCGTCCTGGCTTCCGCCAGCTTCAGGAGTTGCTGAACGCTTTGTGATGTATTCGGAGATCATCTTGTTGCTTAACTGGAGAATTTGGCAAGTTGTAGCTAGAGTAAAAAGACCATGGAGTTTTCTGTTTGGGTAACAAGGAAGAGGTTGAAACAGGCTTATGTCTTTTAAGTTATTGATAGTCGATGACAGTCAGGTGTGTTTGATGCTGACCAGAGGTTATGTGCAGTCGTTCAGACCAGACTGGAGTTGCTCCACAGCCGGCAGCGCCGAAGAAGCTATGACCTTAATTGAATTGCAGCACTTTGATGCCTATTCACTGGACTATAACTTGCCAGGTCGTAATGGCCTGGAGCTGGCCCGCTGGATACGGGGCCGGGATCAGCGCTGTTTTATTGGTTTGTTAACGTCCAATATTATGAATTACATTGAAGATCAGGCGATGGCAGATAAAATTAACTATTATCGAAAACCAGCTAAACCTGATGTAATACAAGAGTTTGTCAGCGATATCGAACATTATAAAACAGCTTATTTTAATAACTTAGTGAAATAAGCTTTGACACTGCTCTGAAAACCTATACACTGGCCTTGCTTTGTTAGTCTGTTCATTATTTATGCACCACAACGAATGTTACTGTTGTTTTAGTACGTCCTGTATTCATAAGTTAAAACATCTTCTACAGCACCACCGCCTGAAACCAGGCATATTAATTTCATTAAATACAGGTATATACCATGTCTAATACAACTACCGGCACAGTAAAATGGTTCAACGAAACTAAAGGTTTCGGTTTCATCGAACAAGCTTCAGGTCCAGACGTTTTCGCTCACTTCAGCGAAATCTCTAGCACGGGTTTCAAAACTCTGCAAGAAGGCCAACGTGTACAGTTCACTGTAACACAAGGTCAAAAAGGCCCACAGGCTGAGAAAATCGTTGTTCTGTAATTTTTAATTACAGTTACCGGGCAAGAGATTTAATCTGATTGCACTGGTTACAACAGAAAAAGGCAACTGCATAGCAGCTGCCTTTTTGCATTTCAGAGCAGAATAAAATCTGTTACTGATTACGCGGCATAGGATCATTCCTGCAGCGCATACACCTTAGGCAAATAAATTTCTTCTCCGGACTTAAATTTCATTTCTGCAAAGTCGAAAAAATTCTGGATAGTGACGCCAAAAACTTTTTGCGTATTAAACTGCGGTACCAGACGTTCAACAAACTCTTCGGCTATATTGTGTGCACAGCGAATGAGCTGTAAGTCTGCTTCATCTCCATGTTCAAAATACATTTTGATAAAACTATGCAAACCTGCAATACGAAATACAGTTTTCATCGAATTCGGGCGCCAGAATCGAAAGTCCATTTGCGGATGATTGGCCAGTTCAAAATCAAACTCCCTCGCAGCTTTCCACGGCAGACAATGAATTTCAAAGCCATGTTGAGTAAAAACTTTATACACAGACAAGCGGGGTTTGTTAGGGCAAATGATTTGTCCTGCTGCATCTTCGGAACCACCAAGGTAGTTCAGGTTCCAGTTGCGCTGGTTGGTCAGAATATCCAGTGAGTTTTCAAAACCGTATTTCAGCATGCCTTCCGCCATGCCTAAAGAAGTGGCAACAGCGTGATAAAAAGCCGGCACATTTCCAAATGTCAGTTTTAATTTCAGACGGTTAATTTCTCTGAGTCGGTGCTCAATCTTTTCTATTTCTGGTTTGCTATCCATATCAACTTCTTTTTCCTGATCCTCGCCAAAGTATGCCGAAAAGAAGTGTCACTGCCAATCTATAAGCGACTATTAGGGCGGAATTTTGGGCTGACTGCTCTTTTCATCCGTAGATAACTATAAGTAAATATCAAAACAACTAATTCGGAATTTTATGAAGGATGCATCTGCTAAGTTGCCACGCCAGCCGCTGGCCCGTTTGGGAGGACTTGCCGCTTTGGCAGGACGTGTTGCTGGCTCTGTGTTGTTTAATGGTGCTAAACAGCTGGTGCAGGGGCAAAGTCCGAAGGCCAAAGATTTATTACTGACTCCTGCTAATCTGCAGCGGGTTAGCGATAAGTTGGCCCAGTTGCGTGGGGCAGCGATGAAAGTGGGGCAATTGTTGTCTATGGATGCAGGAGATTTACTGCCTGCGGAATTGACTGAACTATTGGCGAGGCTGCGCTCTAACGCCAATCCTATGTTGCCAAAAGAGCTTGCTCTGGTGTTACGCACTGAGTTAGGTGATCAGTGGCAGCAACACTTTTCACAATTTACTTTTTCCCCCTTGGCCGCGGCTTCTATTGGACAGGTCCACCTGGCTCATCATGACAATGGCACCAAGCTGGCGGTAAAGGTGCAGTATCCCAGTATAGGGCAAAGTATAGACAGCGATGTGGACAATGTGGCTATGCTGCTGAAACTCAGTGGGTTATTACCTGATGCTGTGGATTATCAGTCTGTGCTGAATGAGGCAAAACTACAGTTGCATCAGGAAGCTGACTATCTGCAAGAGGCTGCTTATTTGCAGCGTTACCGCACTTTATTAGCTGAGGACAGCCAATTTGTTCTGCCCGAATTATACCCACAGCTTTGCACCTCTAAGCTGATGACCATGAGTTTTGTCGAGGGCGTGCCTATTGAATCCTTGCAGCAGTATTCACAGCAAGTACGTGATCAGGCCATGACGCAGCTTTTCGCTTTGTTGTTCCGGGAGATTTTTGAATTTCGGCTGGTACAAACTGATCCTAACTTTGCCAATTATCTGTATCAGCCAGAGAGCGCACAATTGGTGCTGCTGGACT
This sequence comes from Gammaproteobacteria bacterium, assembly GCA_018825965.1. Lineage (GTDB taxonomy): Bacteria > Pseudomonadota > Gammaproteobacteria > Enterobacterales > Alteromonadaceae > Pararheinheimera. Next base: position 153,420 of record JAHKAA010000007.1, on the reverse strand, counting down.
TTGGCGCGTGCAGAGACTATCCGGAGTCCATTAGTCAGGGCTACCGGCTGTTACTGTCTGCAGCTATTGCCAATGATGTAGCTGGCATTGAAGGGGCCATGCGTCAAATCGGCTTTTTCAGTCAGGATATTTTACCCGCACAAAAACAAGCCATACTGGCTCTGGTGCAGCTGATTTCAGAACCTGTTCAGTCTGATACCGCTTATGCTTTTGGGCAAACTGATTTAGCCCAAAGAGTCCGCAAGGCAGGTACAGCACTTAGTCTGCAGCAAAATTACTGGCATACGCCGCCTATAGCTGCTGTGTTTTTGCATCGTAAAATGGCAGGTTTGTATCTGCTGGCTGCCCGGCTTAAAGCGAATGTGAATATTCGGCAACTGTTGATCCCCTATCTGAACTGATGGAGTGCAGTTTTGTTTTTTGCAGCAGTAGTGCGGTTTGGGTTGCGTCCTGCGCTTTGCCAAACCAGTAACCCTGACCATACTGACAACCAGCGGCCAGCAAAAACTGCTGTTGTGCCTGGGTTTCTATTCCTTCAGCAATCACATCCAGGCCCAGTGCATTGGCCATCGCAATAATAGCGCTGGTGATTTGTTTGTCGCTGGTATTGTCTGGTAAAGCTTTAATAAAGCTCCGATCTATTTTCAGGCTGTTGATAGGAATATGCCGTAAATAGGATAAAGAGGAATAGCCTGTGCCGAAGTCGTCAATGGCCAGTCGTATCCCTAACTGCCGCAATTGTTGCAGCACATGACGGGTTTGATGTTCCCGTTCTGGCAGCAGGCAACTTTCGGTGATCTCCAGCTCCAGTAGTTTTGGGTTTACGGCAGTTTCGCTCAGAATTTGCATTAACTGGGGGATAAACAACGGATCCGCCAATTCTTTGGCTGAGATATTGACTGCCACCGGAACTGCTAATTCAGCCCAGGCTTGTAACTGATAACAAACTTGTCGCAACACCTGTTGGCCCAACTGCTGAATAAGCCCCAGGGTTTCTGCTATAGCAATAAAACGTTGTGGTGACACCTGACCTAAATCTTTATCATGCCAGCGCACCAAAGCTTCCAGACTATGCAATTGGCCCGTTTGCAAATCAATTTTAGGCTGGTAATGTACTTCTAATTGCTGCTGAGCCAGGGCTTGACGTAATGCCTGTTCCAGCTGCAAAGCCTCATCATTACGTTGACCAACACTACTGGTGTAAAGGCTGTATTTATTCCGGCCTGATTCTTTTGCCTGATACATAGCTGTATCGGCAAATTTCAGTAATTCGCTGGCTGTACTGCCATGTTGCGGATAAATGCTGATCCCCAGGCTGGTGGTTAAAACCAGCTCCTTGTGCTGAATTTGGAAAGGCCGCTCAAACTGCGCCACTATACGTTGCGCCAGCTTCTCGATTTCTGCGATGCCGTTGCATTCAGGCACCAGTACAGTGAATTCGTCTCCACCTAAACGGGCGACAGATTCACCTGCTCTGCTGGCTTTTTGTAGTCGCCTGGCCACCTGACGTAAGGCTTCATCACCGGCCTGATGGCCCAGTGTATCGTTGATCCTTTTAAATAAATCCAGGTCGAGAAAGAGTACAGCGAGCTGATGATTATGCCGTTTTGCATTGGCCAAAGCCTGCTCCAGCCTGTCCTGATACAAACGGCGGTTGGCAAGACCTGTCAGCTCGTCAAAATAAGCCAGCTCATGAATTTTCTGCTCACGTTTTTTACGTTCTGTAATATCAGAAAAGATGGCTGCATATTGATTGATGGTACCGCAATCTCCACGCACAGCACTGATGGATAACCATTCCGGATAGAGTTCGCCATTTTTGCGCTTATTCCAGATCTCGCCTTGCCAGTAGCCTTGTTGTTGCAGTCGTTGCCACATCTGCTGATAAAAAGTCCCGTCATGTTTTCCTGAACTGAGCAGATTAGGTGTCTGGCCTATAGCTTCTTCAGCGCTGTAGCCAGTCAGCTTACAAAAACTGGGATTGACCGACTGAATAATGCCGGAAGCATCGGTTATCATCACGGCATCGTGGGATGCTTCTATCACTTTAGAGGCTAACCTTAAGCTGCTTTCTGAGGATCGCAGTGCCTTGTCTCTGGCGAGCAGCGCCGCTTTTAGTTCGCTGATGTATAGATGTTCCATATTCAACAGTATGTGGTTGTGAGATAACAAACCCGCAGGTTTTCCATCTGAGTTGGTCACACCCAGGTGGCGAAAACCATGCTCACGTAATAAGCGCACGGCCTGAAGTAAGCTGCTGTGCAGAGGTAAGGTTAATAAAGGCCGGGTCGCGACTTCAGCTAAAAGACAAAGCGTGCGGTCTGTTGCGATAAAGTGTACTAAGTCACGTTCTGTCACTATGCCGTATTCAGCATTTTCAAGCTGAACTATAGCGGCATCACGTTGCGTTTGTCGCATCAGCAAAGCAGCCTGAGCTACTGTCAGGTTGGCTTGCAGCAACAAGGGCAGCTCAACCAGAATGGAGCTGATATCCCGCAGCATTAAATAATGCTCCAGCGGCTGCTGATAAATCAGGTCCGTTTGCGTCACTATGCCAATGGCTTGCTGCGCCTGGTCTGTCACCAGTAAACGTCTGACGTTTTGTTGTTTCATCAGCGCCGCTGCATCGCTGGTGCTGCACTGCTGCGGCACTGAAAGCACAGGGCTGCTCATCACTTCAGATACTGCTTGTTGCAGTACGACGTTGTCTGACAGATCCAGTTTCTTGCAGTCTGATTCTGTCCAGATCCCGATGATCCCTTCTTCATTTTTAATCAGAATGCAGCTGATGTTGTGTTGCTGCATCAGCTGCGCTGCTTGTTGCACACTGCGGTGTGGGCTGCAACAGATCAGGTTTTTTTGCAGCACCATAGCAACAGTCTGGCCTGATGACAGAGGTGTTAACGCAGAGCTCAGCGGAGAATTCATTTTCAGGACAATTCCATGATCAGCAACAGAGCCCGTTATGCTAATGCCAGCTTCTGTTTTGGATCTTGATCTGGAACAACAGCCGCCGTCAAAGCAACTAAACTCCATGTATTAGTTGCAAAACCCCGTTATTCCGTTTGCCTTGTGTTCATTTAATGCTGAGCGACAACTGAAAGCTTGAATGTTCTTCCACAATTTTGGACGCTGTTGAGTTACACCTGCAACAAATAGTGTATAAATTCAGTTCACTAAAAACGGGTAACAATACCAACAATGTCGACAGGATGAGTATGACCTTAAGTAATTTAGATTTGACGATCCTCGTCATATATGTGCTTGGGCTGGTAGGACTGGCTTATTTTATTTCCCGGGAAAAAAAGGGACATGACAAAGACACCAACGACTATTTTCTGGCCGGTAATACCTTACCCTGGTGGGCTATTGGTGCGTCTTTAATTGCAGCTAATATCTCGGCTGAACAAATTATTGGTATGTCGGGCTCAGGTTATGCCATAGGCATGGCGATAGCGGCCTACGAGTGGATGGCAGCAATTACCTTATTAATAGTCGGCAAGTTTTTCCTGCCTATTTTCCTCAAACGTAAAATTTATACCATGCCGCAGTTCCTGCAGCAGCGTTTTGACAACAGAGTACGCACCACCATGGCGCTGTTCTGGATGGCGGTGTATGTCTTTGTTAACTTAACTGCCGTCTTGTGGTTAGGTGCTCTGGCTATTAATACAGTGACTGGTGTGGATATGACCACCAGTATGCTGATACTGGCCACTTTATCTGTGGCTTATTCCTTATACGGTGGCTTAAAAGCTGTGGCCTACACCGACATTATTCAAGTGGTGTTATTGGTGGGCGGTGGTTTGTTCCTGTCCTTTATGTCGCTGGAACTGTTGGGCGCAGGTAATGGTTTATGGGCTGGTTTTGACCGCTTGCTCACTGAAGTGCCAGACAAATTCGATATGATTTTAACGCCGGACAGCCCACATTATGTCAGCCTGCCGGGTTTATCTGTGCTGTTGGGTGGTATGTGGATTATGAACCTGAGTTACTGGGGTTTTAACCAATATATTATTCAGCGTACTTTAGCGGCCAAAGACTTAGCTGAAGCGCAAAAGGGCATTGTATTTGCGGCCTTCCTGAAAGTGTTAATGCCTGTGATAGTGGTTCTGCCAGGTATAGCCGCAGTGTTACTGTTACCCGATTTAAGCAAGCCGGATCAGGCTTACCCTCAACTGCTGAGCATGATGCCCTCTGGTATTAAAGGCTTAATTTTTGCGGCTTTAGTGGCGGCTATTTTGTCGAGCCTGGCGTCTATGACCAACAGTGTCGCGACCATTTTTACTATGGATATTTACTCTCAGTTTAAGAAAGATCAGAGCCAGCAGCACTACGTCAAAGTAGGTCGTATTGTTAGTCTGGTGGCTTTGGTGATTGCAGTCTTTACTGCTAAGCCATTATTGGGCGAATTTGACCAGGCCTTCCAGTATATTCAGGAATTCACCGGCTTCTTTACGCCAGGCATAGTGGTGCTGTTTTTATTAGGTATGTTCTGGGCCCGCACTACGGCCACAGCTGCATTGGTTGCTGCTATCAGCTCAGCAGTACTGAGCTGGATTTTCAAAATGACGCTGCCAGAGATGCCATTTATGGACCGCGTAGGTTTAGTGTTCTTGTGCTGTTTAGCTTTAGCTGTACTGGTGACTTTATTCCAGCGTCAGGGCAAGCATCCACAGGCAGTGGAATTAGGTGATATCAGCTTTGAAACCCGCCCAAGCTTTAATCTTTATGCCGTGTTGATCACCCTGATTGTGGCTGCCTTTTATATTGCCTGGTGGTAACAATGCAACGGACTTTTTTTAATACAGCAGTGGCTGATTGTGAGCTAACTGCTGAATGAAGGTGTTAAATTTACCTGCTTTGCAGGGCACCAGACCTTATTTGTCGTTGGCCTGCGGGTACCGGAAGATGTATCGGTGATAAGGGGGCTATCGAATAGTCAACAGCCCCTGTCGCCTCCGTTTAACCACTATGCATTACCCAGTCAAAGAAATGACCAGTTACGCCACTAAGCTGGCGATACAGCTAAGCGACACCAGCATAGAACCAGAACACCGCACGCATTTATTTATACCGCAGTTGGTGGAACGGGATTCGGTGGTTGATGCGTCTAGGGGTTAGGACTAGCTGAAAGGACAGGATTTGTTTGTTGCCTCAACCGATTTGCTACTTGTGATTGTAGTTATTTAAGAAAAATGTGTTGAAATCGAAGTGCATCGGCGTTAGTTTTGTTTGAGTAAACAGCATAGGTGATGGTGAAGAGTGCTTAATTTTTAGGCGGTCGATCTTAGGGAACGTATCGTTATGCATAAGGATGAGAATGTAGAAATATGTCAAATGTTCGACTCCCAGTATCAGTTTGTGCAGCTGTTGCAGAGATTTTGAATGGATCGCACGATTCATTGAATGCTTTATTTGAAACAGCCGGAGCGCCCGGCCCCCCGCCTGATCTAGCCCATCACACTAAATGGAAAACATGGCTGCAAAGAGTGGGTAATGACCCTGAAGTTGATAGCTTGCAAGTACTTGGGAATCTAATTGAAGAATTCATGGATCTCCCTCCTATGCCAAACTCTGATTCAATAGTTAATTCTCTTAGAGGAACTGGAGTACCAGATCCTGTCGATGAATACAACAAGAAAAAGGAACGGTTGGTAAATGTACTCGAAGGGCACGGTTTTCGATATTTTAGAGGGGGTAGAGTAATCCAAATTGGACAGCCTGAGCCTATAGATGTAGGGCCGATTAGAGACATTGAAACTGAAGGTAGAAAACCATCTTCGTTAGAAGAACTTCTGAGAATAGTTATCAGAGGGCTTCCAAGAGCAATGCAGCCGCTAATACATCGAAGAAAAGGTGCCCAGCCTTTGGTGTTTACTTCGGAGTATGATATTCAAGATTTGTTGCATGCTTTGTTGCGGCCATGGATATCTGATATACGCCCTGAAGAGTTCTGTCCCAGCTATGCAGGTACAAATACTCGGATGGATTTCTTGTTACCAGCGCATAATCTCGTTATTGAGACCAAGAGAGTTAGAGATAAGCACCACGCGTCTAAAGTCGGTGACGAATTGATAATTGATATTGAGCATTATCGTAAACACAAAAACGCAAACCATCTTTGGTGTGTTGTTTATGATCCTGACCTTTGTATTTCAAATCCCAAAGGAATGGTTAGCGATCTTGAAGGAGAAAGAAAAACTCCAGAAGGAAGTGTGATTGTCAGAGTCATAATTGTTGGGGCTAGCGCATAGCAAATGGGGAGCTGTCGGGTCGTGTTTTGCATTGTGCGCCATATCTAACTTTGCTCTTTTAAACCAACTATAGAGACCATTCCGACTACTGGCACCAAATCCCCATTGGGGTGCGGTTCCGGTACTTCGCTGAGCTCAGTACGTCCATTCGGCGGCAAGCCAAACTATTGGCTTACCGAAAGCCCGAATGAACCCAGAAAAAATTGGGTGGCCAAGGTTTTAAGGCTGGGAGTGTCTGAGTGAGGAGCGGTAGCGACGAGCGAGTTACCCAGCCGCCTTGGACGCACGATTTTGGGCCGGGCTTTCGCTGCGACCTGGGGTCGCCTTTTATGAATTGCATCCCTGCAATTCACCCTACGGGCCAGCCTCCAGCTGTTAGAAAGTGCTTCCTGCACTTTCTTGCTTTGGATAGCTTTCTTTTGGCGAAGCAAAAGAAAGTATCTCGCCAAAGGCGAAACGCTTTGAACTCATAGCCTTAATGTATTTACTGCCGACAGCTTCATTGTTGTACTGCCGCTTCGCGTCGAGTACAACCTACATCGATTCAACGCAAACGTTGTCGCTGCGACCTGAACAAACCTTCAGGATCAAGTCTTGCCCTTTGCCCCAATATATCAGGCAGAGCTGTTAAATCGGTGATGAGTTTTAACACAATTTATTGTTTTTTATTCGATAAGAAAAGTGGCAGTTGCAAAGCTCAAATCCAAATCCCTGCACATCAAAAACTAGCATCAAATAATATTCTAGTCTAAAATTGGCTCATAATTTATGCCTTAAATGAGGTTTGATATGAAGCAGGTTTTAGCAGAATGCTCAGCAAGTATTTCAGAGTTAAAGAAGAATCCAACAGCCTTACTGAACGAAGCGAATGGCGCAGCTGTTGCTATTTTGAACCACAATAAACCTACCGCCTATCTTGTTCCGGCTGAAACCTATGAATGGTTAATGGAAATGCTGGATGACTACGAGTTATTGCGCTTAGTTGAAAGTCGGCGGGCAGAACTGTCTGATGCGGTAGAAGTAAGCATTGATGACCTATAAGTTAAAATTTCTGCCGGTTGCACTAAAAGAGTGGGAAAAATTAACGCCACCGATCAAGTCACAATTCAAAAAGAAGCTGGCTGAGCGGTTAGAAAACCCCCATGTGCCCTCGGCTAAGCTGAGCGGTTATGCTTCTGTATACAAGATCAAATTACGCACAGCGGGTTATCGTTTGGCTTATGAAGTTATTGATGACGAAGTAGTTGTTTATGTATTAGCTATTGGTAAACGGGATAAAGACGCAGTGTATAAAGCACTCGCAGCACGCAAAAGTTAAATCGTAGTCAGATATTACTGCCACATCCATTCAGCCGGCATCCAGCTTTGGCGACTATGCTAAAGAACAACTGGACTTTAAGGCTAAACAACATGAATGCTCGAACTACATTGTGGGTTGCTTTAATAGCGCCCTTATTAACACAACAGGTGATGGCGTCTGACGATAAACAAGACCATAAACATAAAGCCAAAACGGTTGAAAAACAGGCAAAACATCAGGGTAAAGATAAGGTCACTGAACTTAATCCGGCAGACTTCAGCGTCAGTGCAGGGATCAGTGTGAAGGATGCGCGCGCCTTGGCAACACGATATCAACTGACAGGCCAAAGTGCGTTACCACCAGGCATCCGTAAAAACCTGGCGAAAGGTAAACCACTGCCACCAGGTATTGCTAAAAAGATGGTGCCAGCGGCTATGGTCGCTGAACTGCCACAACACAAGGGTTATGAATGGCAAGTGGTTGGCACAGATATAGTGCTAGTGTCTATCGCTACAGCTGTGATCACGGACATACTGATTGATGTGTTGAACTAAGCCGAACTCAACGAAAAGTCCGGTATCGTATGTCCAGGCTTTGCTCTTTTAAACCAACTATAGAGACAATTCCAACTACTGGCACCAAATCCCCATTGGGGCGCGGTTCCGGTACTTCGCTGAGCTCAGTACGTCCATTCGGCGGCAAGCCAAACTATTGGCTTACCGAAAGCCCGAATGAACCCAGACAAAATTGGGTGGCCAAGGTTTTAAGACGAGGAGTGTTTGAGCGAGGAGCGGTAGCGACGAACGAGTTGCCGAGTCGCCTTGGACGCACGATTTTGGGCCGGGCTTTCGCTGCGACCTGGGGTCGCCTTTTATGAATTGCATCCCTGCAATTCACCCTACGGGCCAGCCTCCAGCTGTTAGAAAGTGCTTCCTGCACTTTCTTGCTTTGGATACTTGTCTTTTGGCGAAGCAAAAGAAAGTATCTCGCCAAAGGCGAAACGCTTTGAAGTGTTGCTAAATTAGAACTGCTTTACCCATGCAGCCAAACTGGAACGAACCACTCAACCCACTATCTACTCAGCTCAATCCCCCCAAACACAAATACTTCAACTCCGTAAAATCATCCAACCCATAACTGGAACCTTCGCGGCCTAAACCTGACTCTTTGACGCCACCAAAAGGCGCGGCTGCATTGGAAATTAAACCTTCATTGACACCTATCATGCCGTAGTTCAGGGCTTTGGCGACACGAAAAATCCGGCCTATATCGCGGCTGTAAAAGTAGCTGGCAAGGCCTGTTGGCGTATGGTTAGACAACTCTATCGCTTCTTGCTCAGTATCAAAAACGCTGATACAAAGCACAGGGCCAAAAATTTCAGTTTTGCTGATCTGCATATCCGCTGTCACTTCTGTGACTATGGTCGGCTGGAAAAACAACGGCCCTAAGTCGGCATCAATAGCGCCGCCTAACAGCAGTTCAGCGCCCTGATCCAGCGCCAGATCCAACAGCCGGGTTATTTTATCGACAGCAGCCTGATTAATCAGTGGCCCTATCTGGCAACCCGCTTCTAAACCAGAAGCCAGTTTTAGTGGTGCTGTGGCTTTAATCAGCTGAGCTAAAAAGGCATCGTAGACTGGGCGCTGGACAAAAACACGATTGACACAAACACAGGTTTGACCGGCATTCCTGAATTTTGCCGCCAGTAAACCCAACACAGCTGCGGCTAAGTCGGCATCGTCAAATACAATAAAAGGCGCATTGCCCCCCAGTTCCATCGAGACTTTTTTTACCGTAGAAGCGCACTGTGCCAGCAAGGTTTTGCCGACCGGGGTTGAGCCGGTAAAACTGAATTTGGCCACACGGCTGTTTTTAGTCAGTACCTGACCTATAGCTTTGGCATCTGTGCCTGTGATGACATTAAATACACCAGCCGGTATACCGGCACGGCTGGCCAGTTCAGCTAAAGCCAAAGCAGATAAAGGGGTCAGCTCCGAAGGTTTGACTACAAAAGTACAACCTGCCGCCAAAGCCGCAGCGGCTTTACGTAAAATCATCGCATTGGGGAAATTCCATGGCGTAATAGCAGCTACTACGCCTATGGCTTGTTTGAGCACCAGTATTTGCTGATTAGTTTTAGCGGCCGGAATAATATCGCCATTCATACGTTTGGCTTCTTCAGCAAACCAACTGACAAAAGAGGCACCGTAGCCAATTTCGCCCGCAGCTTCCTCTAAGGGTTTGCCTTGCTCCAGCGTTAAAATACGGGCTAAGTCTTGCTGGTGATCCAACATCAATTGATACCAGCGCATAAGCAAAGCTGCACGTTCGGCTGCTGTCATACCTGACCAGGCAGGAAAAGCCGCAGCGGCTGCAGTGACTGCTTGTTCGGCTTCTGTAGCTCCGGCTTCGGCCACTAAAGCCAGTAAAGCGCCATCCGCCGGGTTATGCACCGCAAAATGACCACTGCGGCCACTCTGGAACTGTCCTGCTATATAGCTGCAGTGATGCACCAGATTGCTGTCTCTGAGTTGCGAAAAAACGCTATTTGTTTGATTTGTCATGGGCTTAGCTCTGGAGTTTTCAGGCACAGCCAGTGTAGCCTCAAAGTACTGCAAATGCGAAACAAAGCAGAGGGCGCTGAGGGTACAGCGCTCCGTTGGATTAGATCCATAAAAGTAAGCTCATTTTTGTGGCTTTACTCTAATGGCAACTCCATAGGTTTAGGGCTGTGACTAAGCAGTTCGGCCCCTTCAGCGGTAATAAGTATATCGTCTTCCAGTCGCACCCCACCAAAGCCTGGCCAATACAAACCAGGTTCAATAGTCACCACCATGCCTGGCTGCAGTATGTGCTGGCAGCCATAACGCATCAGAGGTTGTTCATGCAGCGCCAGCCCAATACTGTGGCCTAAGCCTTCACCTGCATACGCAGAAAAAGCGGAGTCAGCTAAGATTTTCTGCGCTACCTCTGTCAGTTGATCTGCCCGGATCCCTGCTTTGGCAGCAGCTAAAGCGGCTTGTTGCGCCCGCTCTACCGTCTGATAAAAGTCTTGTTGTTGTGGGCTGGCTTTGCCGAGCACATAGCTGCGGGTCATATCTGATTTATAACCCTGAACCTGAGCACCAAAGTCGATCAGGATCCAGTCCCCCTGCTGAAACCGCCGCTCTGAAGGTTTGCCATGGGGCAGGGCAGTGCGTGGTCCTGACAGCAATATAGTGGGAAAGGCCAGAGCTTCTGCACCCAAAGCCAGTAGTTGTTGTTCAAGCCAGTGCGCGGCCTGTTGTTCAGACACTCCGGGTTTAAGCTGAGGCAATAACCAGCTCAGGGCCTGATCGGCAATAGCTGCAGCCTGACGGATAGCCGCCAGCTCTTGTGGATCTTTGATAGCTCTGAGTTGCTCAGTGATTTGCCTGGAATCGGCCAGAGTACAAGGCAACTCCTGTTGCAACTGCTGATACAAGGCAACTGGCACCTGATCGTAATCCAGTTGGAGCTGAGCGGGTTGGTTGATCAGCAGTGCTCTGATGGCCTGACCTAAAGTCTGGCGGGCACGGTCACGGCAGTAACACTGGAACGCTGTGGCCTGAGTTTGAGCTTGTTCAATATAACGATAGTCGGTGATCAGAAGTGCCTGTTCTGCGGTGATTACTAACTGTCCGGCAGATCCGGTAAAACCAGATAAATAGCGCACATTCAGTGGTTCAGTCACCAACACAGCCTCGGCCTGTTGATTTTTCATTTGCTGGCGAAATAGTTCTAAACGCATGGAACACCTCTTTTTGTATACAATATCCTATTGACTCTAGGGCTGCAACTAAAGTCTCTGGTCGACAGAGGATCGGCATTTGATATACTGCATACTATGTACAGTAAACAAGAACAACGTCATGGTCATTGAATACAAAACCCGAACTCAGGTTGTGGTGGAAGCTATCAGGGAAAAAATCCTGAAAGGGGAAATTAAAGCAGGTGAACCTTTACGTCAGGCTGCGTTGGCAGACGAGCTGAAAGTAAGCCGGATCCCTATACGTGAAGCCTTGTTGCAACTGGAAGCTGAAGGATTAGTGGAGTTTGAAGCTCATAAAGGCGCCACAGCCACAAAATTATCCGCAGAACAGGTGACAGAGCTGTTTGAGTTAAGAGCTTTACTGGAGACCGAGTTATTACGGCTGGCGATCCCTAAGCTGACAGATGCTGAACTGGATCAAACCGAACTTATTTTGCAGCAGATGAATGACGCTTATCAGCAATCTGCCACCTCAGGAACCTGGAGTGAACTGAACAGCCGCTTTCATCTGAGTTTATACAGAGCGGCCAACCGGCCTTTGACCTTTGAAATGGTGCAAAACCTGAACAGTAATTCAGACCGGTATATCAGGGTACACCTGATGTTGGCTGGTGGAGTGACCAAAGCCGGGCCTGAGCATGTACAGTTGCTGGACTTGTGCCGTCAGCGCAAGGTGGAGCAAGCTTGTGTGGTGCTAAAGCAGCATATTCTTGGCGCTGCCCATGAAATTAACCTGCTGGTGCAAAAGCTGGATGCCGACGCAGCTCAATAACTCATAAAACTGCAGGGCCAAGCACGGCCCTGCACTTTTATCTTTTCGACCTTATTCCACCATCAGTACTTTCAGTTCTACATTGTTAAAACCTTGCAGTGTATTCACCATAATGTGGTAGTAGCTGCCTGGCACAACAGAACTCATTGTGATTTTCTGGCTGGTGCCTCTGCTGATACTGGACGCCGCATCATAGTTATTTGGCGCTGGCCAGCCTACACGTTTCACATACAACTGTGCATCACCTGTACCGCCGCTCAGGGTAAAATATAAAGCTTTGGCATGAGCCGGAACCCAGAGCCACTGATACACAGCAGAAGTGCTGCTCAGGCCTGGCCATTGCTGTAACTGTGACAAGCTTCCTTCTTTCCAGCTGGCTGTCAGGTTAGCCGCGTTAAAGTCCCTATACCCATGCACCATGACAAAGTAGTCGCCTGTTGGCTGCAATACGTCCACTTTTTCTCTGTTGCCAATGGCGTAAGGACGATAATCCCATTCGCTGAGGCTGGCTTGCTGCTGATTGCGAACATACAAGTCCAGATCACCGCTGCCACCTGAGCTGACGATACTCAAATCATAGGCATTGGCAGGCAATTCAATCTTGAGGTGTTGTTCACTGTCCTTGAGGCCTGAAATCGCCACAGGTTGTCCATTCAGCAAGAGCGGTATGGCAGGTTCTGTCTGGCTGCAGTCTTCAGACGTCAGCAGGCAGTCCAGCCATTGATCAAATTCCTGATCAAAGTTGCTGCCCCATGCGGCCAAAATAGCGCTGTACGGGGTATAAGGTGGCAGTTCTGGTACATTAGGATCCTGCATTTGACCGCAGGTCCAGACCCAATTGCCTTCGGAGTTGGCGCTGTCGTCGTACAACCAGCTCCACTGGTTGGCTATGGCTTCAGATTTACTGCGCCAGCCCCAGTCAAAGCTGCATGGCAGGTCTGAAATATAATATTTGGCAGCACGCATGCTAGGCAGCAACTGGTTATCAACTAAATCTCTGTGGCGTTCAAACATAAAACGAGTCGCCAGATAACCCCAATAATAAGTACGTTCGGTATTACTGTTGGCATAGGTAGTCTGGAATAACTGACTCAAGCTATAGGTTTTATTGGCAATGATATCTACGACTTTTGGATTGTCATCGCCTATCGACAGGTATTCCGCCAGTCCTTCGCCCCACCAGACTAAATTCGCAGGTTGATCGCTAAAGCTGCCCCACTGGTTAAAGCGGCCATCCAGATAATGGATATATTCGTGGTTTAAATTCCAGACGACAAACTCAGGTTGCAACCAGGTGGCCTGATAAGCAATAAAACGCGCCTGATTTGCCGGATCTGAAGGTGTGCCTTCCAGATACATGCCGCCGTTGTTGGTATCTATACCAAAAAAACTGCCAGCATAATTCTGATATTCAGCAGAGGAGTTAAAAATAACAATCTCCAGCGCAGAATTTTGATCATTGCCGACAGGGCTGTTGGCATTAGTGCCAAATTCAAGGTGGAACTGCTGCTCTTGTCCATTTAATTGCTGGCAGATTTGTTGCAAATTCCCGCTGCTGACCGGGGGCTGAAAGCGCACTTTTAAGGTGTCGCCGCAAGTATGTTGCCCGGATAAGACGGTGGCTTCCAAATCAAAGGCACAAGCCTCGCCATAGGAAGCACAGTTCGCCTGATCATAAAGGCTGACCATACGCTGGGCGTTTACCCAGCCTTTGGAGCCTGTGCCGCCAAAGCTATAGCTGGATAAAATACTTTGCATGGCCGGGCGAACTGAGTCGGCAACAGCACCACCGAACTTTAAAAAACGGCCCAGTTCTGTCACCGCATCGGCCCATTGGTATTCACGGGTATGGCCAACCAGCCAGAGCCCGTCACTTAAAACAAAATCACGCAGATTGCTGATGATATCCGGTTGTGTAGTGACCAGCTGTTGTAATGCAGTTGCATTGCTGTTGCTGGCATTAAAATAATGGGTCAGCAACTGAGTCACGCCATTTTCTTCATAGCCAACCCCCCAGTTATTCTGCCGGTTAACCGTACTGGCATACCCCTTAATCGCCTGGCTGAAACGGCGCAGGTATCGCAGGTTGTTGGTACCTGAACTGTTAACCAGCACCAGCATTTCGTAGCGCAACATAAAGTTGCGTGACGCATCGCCATCAAATCGAACGAAATGCTCAGCGGCAAAATACTGATCAAAAACCTGCTGTAGTTGTTGCAGGTAGTTGCTTTGAAACTCGCGGCCTGAACCTGATTCCACCCAATGAGCTGCACGCAGGTAAGTTACCAGCTTTTCCAGTTCGGCGGCTCCGGTCGCATCAGAGCCATCAAACAACGCCATTCTGTTGTGCATGGCTTGCACAATAGTCAGCAGTTTGCTGTCAGTAAAATAGTCGCTATTGAGAAAACCGGCGTTGTATAAGCCATATAAGCAGCCGGTCAGATTGGCACTTTCTATGGCCTGGATCAGGGCTTGGTCCTGCAGTGGCAGCAATTGATCCGGGCTGGTGCAACCGCTGCTTTGCAGAGCGGTTTTTTGTACCTGAACTTTGGCACTGAGGCTTGGTATTTTTTTCAGGTTTTGTTGCTGTTGTTCAAACTGATAAGGCGACACCTTGCGGGGAGGCAAAGGCGCCTGAAGTTCAGGAATACCATGCTCCAGCTCAGAGCTTTGGCGCTCCGGACCGGATTGGTGGTGCTGATGTGCTGCGGCACTGAATGGGCTGAGCGCCCAGACAGCGGTTGAACCCACAAGCAGGCTCAGCAATAGACTGGATTTTTTCATGTTGTTAGATCCTGTGATTTTGTTTTGATTAAAATTCGCCCAAAGGCCAACTTAAAATAGCATATGATATTCTGTATACAATATTTAGTTAATAAATATATAACTTATTTGGTGCTGTAATGTCACAAAGCACAGGCTGCGGGCTTGAACTGTGCGGTTTGAGGCTGGATGCAGAAGGGCTGCCGGACGGAAAAAATACCGAGAGCAAACTGTGATTAAGTTTGTTGTTGTGCTGGCACCGGAGCTGCCACTAAAAAACAGCTCCGGTGCAGATAACCTCAGGTGCCGGCTTCAGCTTTTGCCTGACACTTCAGTTCTCCTTGTTGGATCCACAGCAGCAGACGGCCGGACAGCAGCCATAACACCAGAGCTGAAATTGCTGCTGTAATGGCAAAACCAGCAAAGATAGCCATCGCATTCTGTTGCATCTGTTCGACCGAATGCTGCTGGGTACCGATCAGAGCACCACACCAGCCAGCCACTTTATTGGCTATCGCAATAAACAAATACCAGATCCCCATCACCAGTGAGGCCATCCGTAGTGGCGCCAGCCGGCTTACCATAGATAAACCCACAGGAGAAATACAGAGCTCACCCAGGGTGTGGCATAAATAAGCCAGCACCAGCCACCATAAACTGGCTTTGCCGACGCTTTGATACTGCAAACCTGCCAGCACCAGGCACACAAAACCAGCACTGAGAAAGACTAAACCCAACACAAATTTTTGCTGGGCACTGGGGCCCCGATCACCGGCTTTTAACCAAATTCCTGCCAGTATTGGTGCAAAAACCAGAATAAAAAATGGGTTCAGCGATTGAAAATAAGTGGGGTTCAGTTCCATGCCCCAGAGTTCTCTGTCAACAAAACGGTCGGCATAAATGGTCATTAAGCCTCCGGCCTGTTCAAAACCAGCCCAAAAAATGACGGTAAACAACCCCAGCAGCAATAAAGATTTTAGTCGGTTTTGTTCTTCAGCCGTCAGGGGTAAAACAGGCGAGGCGGAAATGTTCAGATTGCGTTTGAGCCCAATGTCACCTAACCAGCCAGGTGCCAGCAAAAAATGCAGCACAAAAGCCAGCAGCATGCCTATGCCTGCCAGCAAAAAGCCCGCCTGATAATTGCGATAGTCCTGTCCTTCCACCTGATAAGCAAAGTGCTCAATGGTTAAACCTACAGCTATACCCGCCAGAAACATGCCTGAATTAATACCCAGATAAAAAATGGTGTAGGCACTGTCTCTGCGTGGATCCTTGTTGTGGTACAGATCGCCAACCATAGTGGAAATATTGGGCTTAAATAAGCCATTGCCTGCTACCAGTGCAGTTAATCCCAGGTAAAACAACAGGTCGGGCTGACTGAACCACTGTGGAGGTACAGCCAGCATAAACTGACCAGAAGCCATCAACAGAGAGCCCGCCAGCACGGCCTGCCGTTGTCCGAGGTAACGATCCGCCAGATAACCACCGAGCACCGGAGTTAAATACACACACATGGTAAAACTGCCATAAAGTTGCAAGGCTCGGGCTGTGTCCCAGCCCAGTCCGCCGCCATGACTGCTGACCTGATCTGTTAAATACAGCACCAGCAAAGCCCGCATGGCGTAATAAGAGAAACGTTCCCACATTTCTGTACCAAACAATAAAAATAAGCCTCTGGGATGGCCCAGGTACTCTGGGGTTGAACTGAAATTCATAGAGGATCCTTTTGTGGTTCATCCTGCTTCAGCCGATGAAAATGTTCAGCGCTGACCGGCAAATGAGCGGGCTGCAAATAACTGCGATACAGGTATTTTCCAAGGTAAAGGGCTGCCGGAGTTTCCGCTTTGGCCTGGGAGACCTGCTGTTGTAAAAACTGCTGAAACTGCAGTTCTGAGCTGGAAGCCAGTTGCTGTAACAGCCTCTGGTAACCGGCAAAAAAGTCCTGACTTAAATGTTGTTTTAACAGTCTGAGCTGGTGGGGGTGCTGTTGCTGAAGAAACAGCCAGGCCCAATAAGACCAGCGGTAAGTCAGATCCAGACTATCTGTATAGCGGGTGGCAAAAATTTGTTCTAACGAAGGGCGATCTTCTGCTTTGGTTTTGGCCAGCAAAGCTCTGGCTTTGTCATTGTGCTGGCCTTTGGCTATCAATTCTGCCAGACCTTCGCTCCACCAGACCATCTGTGCCGGGAAGTGCTCAAAAGGGCCATAACTGACAAAACGGCCATCCAGATAATGAATATATTCATGCTCCAGGTTCCAGACCGCAAAGTCCTGCTGCCAGAAATGCTGAAAGCTAAAAAAGCGGGCCTGATTGTCCGGATCCGAAGGGGTACCTTCAATATACATACCCCCATTGTTGGTATGAATATTAAACAGCAGGGAGCCATAGAGGTTGTAGTCGCTGTAATGGTCAAAAATGACCACTTCCAGTTGCTGATTCAGATCATTGGCTACAGGCTGTTGTTGGGTATCGAGCAATGAATGAAATTGATGCTCCAGCCCTTGCAGTTGCTCACAGCTTTGTTTGAGCTGAGATTCTGTAATGTTTTTAGCCCGGATTTTCAAATGTTCAGAGCAGTGGTAATTCAGCGGTAAAGCTTGTGTCAGATCCGGATAAAGGCACTGGCCGGCAAACTCCTGTTCGCAGTTGTCTCTGACCCTGAAAGAGTTCACCAGATAAAGCTGGCTAAAGAGTTGTTTCTGCTCTGTTGGACTTAAGTCTTTGTGTTGTTGCAATAAAGCCAGAACCTGCTGATCCAGCTGCTTTTGTTCTGCCTCAGGCATTAATGGATGCAGATAGGCCAGAGTCCACAGCAGATGCTGTAATTGCCAGCCCTGGCTTAGTGGCGCTGATTGCAGCAAGAAGCTGGCGGGCTTGAGTTGCAACAAAGCCCGGGCTAACTCCGGATCAGAACGGCCATAATAGAGGCCAAATGCCAGGCTGCGGATCTGTTCCCACCAACTGTAATGCTGTTGCAGTTCGCCGGATACGATCAGCTCCTGCTGTAAGAGCGGCAGTAGAGGCTTAAGCTGTTCAGGCCAAAGCGGTTTGAGTTCAGTGTCAGGGTAAAAGCGGTACAGCAGCACTGCATAGTGTTCCTGCAAACGCCAGCCTGGCAGCTTGCTTTGGCTGAATTCTGGCTGTTGACTGAGTTGTTGCAGCAATTGGTGCAGCAATTTGAGTTCAGCCGCAGACATCTCTGTCACTGCATGCTGGTAAGACAAATGCCGTAGCTGCTGTAAAGCCGGAGTCAGCCCGGATTCAGACAAAGGGTTTTGCTGCAGACTCTGTTGCAATCGCTGCAGCGCAGGATAAAACGCTGAATGGTTTTGAGCCTGAACTAAGTGTGGCCAGGCTGACCAGCAGCACAGCAGAAAGAAAACAAAAGTGTGAAATTTCATTTTTGGATTCATCATTAAAAAGGCCTTTGCCAGAGCAAAGGCCTGAGCCGGATCAGAATTGATAACGCACCACAAAAGACACAAGACGGTTGCTTTGCAAAGCCGTTGGGCTACTCCAGTCCGGGTTAGCGGCAAAGCTGCCATCGGTTCTGGTGATTTGTGCCACTTCGTTGACATTAATAGGGGTGTCGAAGTTGAACAGGTTATACACAGTGGTTTTTAACGTCAGATCGCCATCTGCCACTTGAGTGTGATAAGTCAAAGACAGATCAAACTCGTACAACCACTTCAGGCTGCCAGCTGAGCCTCGTGGGGCTGGTGTGCCATCCCAGTCGTAAAAAGAGGCTTCGTTGTACCATTGGCTGGCACACCACTGCGCCCATAAACTGGGTTCCTGGCAGGTGTCCACTCCTGAAGGGTGAATACTGAATTTATTCAGCGGCGAGCCTGATGTGGCTCTGGCCACAAAACCCAGATCCCATTGTTCTGCTAATTGGTAAATACCACTGAGCTTCAGCGCATGGCGATGATCGTTGGGTAAATTGCCTTTGCCATGGTCCATTAAATCGGCATAGTCATAGGAGGTAGTCCAGCCCGGATCGGCCTGACCATTATCAGTACGCACCAAACCTTCAGTCATGCCCCAGCTGTGTGACCAGACATAAGATGCCCAAAGCTGCAGATGGTCTGTGGGCCTGCCTTCGAGGTTAAATTCCCATGCCAGATATTTACGTTCAGGTTTAGGTAAACGTAAATCGTCCGCCGACAGCTGTACTTTTTCTTTTGTTCCGTCTAAATCAAAATCATAAAAGAATGTGACATCTTTACCCGGGTTCAGCAGGGTATAGAAATAATGTTCATTGGCGTTGTTTTCGACGTTGTTTTGTTCCAGCCATTTCGCAACAACAGGCCCGAGATCGGAGTCTTCAATAGATTGTTTCAGCTCGCGGTAGACAAAACGCACCCCACCTTTGAGGTTATCATCCAGTTGCCGCTCATAACCTAAGGTGAATTCGTCAGAATACATAGGACCCAGATCATCAGCGGCGATGCGATCCACATCTACAGCACCACTCTGAACCACATTGGTTGCCACTAAATTGCCGTGACTTGGCGAACCATCTGCATTCAGCACCAAAGTCCCATCCGGGTTCAGCTGATCAGGCAAGTAATATAAGTGCACATCTTTTTGCCCGCTGGCCTGTTTGATATTCATATTGGCCGAAATAGGCTGGTAGTAGCGGCCAAAGGTGCTGAACACTTTGCTGTTACCGTCAGCAGCCGGATCCCAGATCAACTGCAGCCGTGGTGCTATTTGTTGATCTAAATCCAGATAAGCTTCACCTGTACTGGCGGTATTTTCGAAGCTGCTGTAACGAAGCCCGGCATTGAGCACCAGTGAATCATTGATCTGCCAGCTGTCCTGCAGATAAAAAGCCAGAGAATTAACTTCAGTTTTACCTCCTACATCACGCTGGCGCTGCCGTACATAAGTACCTGCAGGCAGATCTATCCGTGGAATGGCGGTGTAAGTACGGTATTCCCACCAGCCGCGGGCATCGCCGACACCATTCTGGAATTCCAGATAATCCACATCTAACTGCTCGGCATCCACACCAAACTGCAAGGTATGGTTATCCAGTGCATAGGTCAGATCCAGTCTGAACTGATCACGTTGATAGGCTTCGCTGACCAGATTATTGGTGGTCCAGTCGCCGTAGCGCTGGCCATTCAGATTGACATAATCCCAGATGCCGGGAAAGGTATTGGTGGGTTTGGTGTGGGCATTATCTTCAACCCGGCCAACAGTAGCGGAGACGGACAGCTCATCTGTGACAAAGCCCTGATAACGGGCCGAATACATTTTGCCACCTGAGCCGCTTTGGGTCAGGCCTGTCTCTTCACCACGACCATCAGCAGTGGTCCATTTGTAATTCTGATAACTCTTATCCACAGTGTTGTCGAGTGCTGTAACCGTCAGCACATGATCATCTGTAATATACCAGTCCATATTCAGGAACCAGCGGTCTTCATCCTTTTTGTGGTTGGTAAATGCAGTGGCTGCAGAGTTGGCGTACTCTGATTGATAGCGACGTGGGTTGAGCAGCGCATAAAAAAATAATTTGTCCTGGATCAAAGGACCGCTGGCCCAGATGTTGGCTTCGCGAAAACTGTCTTCGTACTCTTCATTATTAATAGCAAAGCTGCCATTGTCTTTGTATACCGAGTCATGGGCAGAAAACAATGCAGCAGGGTCGTATCTTAATTCAGCGCCAAACTCAAAATCATTACCACCAGAGCGGGCTATTGCATTGACCACACCCCCGATAAAACGATCGTATTCAGCGGAAATACCGCCTGTTTTAACCTGAGTCTGAGCTATAGCTTCCCATGGCAGAGCAATAGAGCCTATACCTGTACGAAGTGCACTGATATTCATGCCATTGAGGAAATAGCCATTTTCAGCTGAGGAAGCGCCACCAAAACTGGACGCGTCAAACTCAGAGCTGCGGGAAACACCTGGTGTCAGCAAGGCGATGTTTTCAAAACCTGTATTGACAGGCATTTTGTCCAAAGTGACCTGATCAAAGGTTAAACCTGCAGTAGAGTCTGAGGTGTCAATTTGGCGGATCATACTGCCCTGAACTGCAATACGTTCTATGTTTTCTGCGCTTCCCAGCACAGGGTTAAAAATAACGGTTTGGCCCAGTTTGATCTGAATACTGTAGTTATCCAGCACTGTCTGGTTATTTTGCTGAACTTTGAGCTGATATTCACCTACAGGTAAGGCGCGCAGTATGTATTCGCCTTGTGCGTTACTTTGCACTGTGCGGCTGAAGCCCTGACTTTTGTGAGTCAGGGTGATACTGGTTTGCCCTGAGGTTTGATTGACAACCCCTTTGAGCATGCCCGTTGTGTTGTCCTGAGCCTGCACTGATAGAGTGCCCAGACTGAGCACCAATGAGGTGGCCAGCAATGAAAGTTTAAATAAGTTACCCCTGTTGAGCTTGTTCATAAATCCTCTTTTTGTATTATGGATATTGTATATTTTATGTTTTTGCACGGATGCAAAAATTCAGCAGCTGTCAGGCAACGGCTGAAAAAAACTAAAACCTGTTGATCCGGTACGGCGTTAGTGAAATCGCAGGTTGTAAAGCACGAAACAGACTGGTCAGCAGCTCGGCCGAAAATGCTGCCTGAGTTAAACCCAGATGCTGATGACCAAAGTTATAAAACACGCCTTTATGCACAGGGCAGGGGCCGAGTACAGGTAAAGAATCGGGTAAGGAAGGCCGGTTGCCAGCCCAGGGCAGGGCTTTGTCACTGGCGTGTAAAGGCTGGTTCAGCAAAGCTTCGGCATGCTGTTTTAAAATCAGGGCTCTGCGGTAGTCTGGATCCGAGTTCAACCCGGCAAATTCGACAGTTCCTGCCAGCCGCAACCCCTGATGCATAGGGGTCATAATAAACTTGCGTTCCAGTGAGCTGACCGGACGTTTCAGCGCTATGGGCTGTACCATCAAATGGTAACCCCGCTCTGCTGTCAGTGGCACAGACCAGCCCAGCTGTTTGGTGAAATGACCTGAATGGGCACCTGCCGCTATCACCAGTTGCTTGCTGACAAACTGCTGTTGTCCGGCCTGGATCTGGATCCCTTGTGGCCTGACACTGATGTGCTGCACTGCGCTTTGTTGCCATTGACCTCCCAACTGGCAAAATGTATCAAACAACAGCTGGCACAACAGGTAAGGATCCGGGCTGTGCGCCACTTCAGTAAAATCAAGGGCCGCTGTTAATGAGCCGCCGAGTTCAGGTTCCATTTGCTGCAAAGTGGCTTGGTCCCGCCAGCTAACATCTATACCTGCCTGACGGTAACTCTGATAACAAGACTGTAAATCTCTGCTGTTGTGTTGTTCTGTGACCAGTAAAGCACCCTGGTACTGGATCTGATTGGAAAGCTGGCACAGCTCCAGCAAGGTTTGCCAGCTTCGTATGCTTTGGTGATTGAGCTGACTTAATGCCTGTTGATGGGCAAGGCGTTTGCTTTTGCTCATATTGGCGAGAAAGCGGCCAAACCAGGGTAAAGATTGCAGCAAATAATTGGCCCTGAGTTTGAGTGGGCCAACAGGGTCTACTAACATGCCGGGTAGTTGCTTCAGCAAAGATGGCTGGGCCAATGGAAACACCTGTTCAGTCGCAAAATGCCCCGCATTGCCCCTGGAGCAGCCAGAACCAGGCCCGGCCTGATCCAGTAATAAGGTCTGAAAACCAGCCTGCTGTAAAAACACAGCCGTGGTTAAACCTATCACTCCTGCCCCTATGATCGTGACTTGTTGCATCAATGGATCCTAAAAATACTTGATATTGTAGATTGTATACAATATTCTTTTGTCGATCGCAACCAAAGAGGAAAAAAATATGCACCACAAATGGCAAGGGGTTTACCCGGCAATCTCGACTCAGTTTCATGAAAATGGCTCTATTAACTATCAGGCCAACAGAAGAATGCTGGAGCAACTGATAGAAGATGGGATCAACGGCATTATTGTGCTGGGTACTGTGGGGGAAAATGCGTCTTTAACATCAGCAGAAAAGCGCGAATTTCTGCAGCATACAGTACGTACTGTCAATGGCCGTATTCCGGTGTTGGCTGGCTGCACTGAACATAGTGCCGGCGAGGCCATTGATTATGTCAAAGCCGCCGAACAAATTGGTGTGGATGGCATTATGTTATTGCCTGCCGTGGTATACCGCGGCACGGACAGGGAAGTGCTGACGCATTATCAACTGGTTGCCAGAGCCACTAAATTGCCCATTATGGTGTACAACAATCCGGTCAGTTATGGCGTGGATATTCATCTGGATATGATGGCGATATTGGCGGAAGAGCCCAATATTGTGGCTATCAAAGAGTCCACCACTGACACCCGCCGTATCAGTGAGTTGTATCAGAGATTTGGCCAGCGTTTTGTCATTTTCTGTGGCGTGGATGATATAGCGCTGGAGTCTGTGCTGTTGGGGGCTACAGGCTGGATCTCTGGTTTAACCAATGTGTTTCCCCGTGAGTCTGTCACCTTATTTCGCTTAGCTCAGCAAGGCCGGCTGGCTGAAGCCAGGGAGTTATACCGCTGGTTTATGCCCTTGTTGCGTCTGGATACAGTGCCTACTCTGGTGCAATGCATCAAGCTGGCGGAGCAGATAGTAGGGCGGGGTCATGAAAATGTGCGTTTACCCCGTTTAACACTAGTGGGAGAAGAGCGGCGTTATGTAGAACAAGTGGTGGCTACAGCACTGGCCAACAGACCTGATCTGCAGGCTTTATCCACGACCGCAGCGGAGTAAGCTGATGATACAAGGAACATTTTTTTGCATAGACGCTCATACCTGCGGTAACCCTGTGCGCTTGGTCACCAGCGGCCACCCTGAGCTGCGGGGTCGTACTATGAGTGAAAAGCGGCTGGATTTTATCGAACGCTTTGACTGGATCCGTCAGGCTCTGATGTTTGAACCCAGAGGTCATGCCATGATGTCTGGCGCCTTTTTATACCCGGCCTGCTCAGACAATGCCGACGCCTCGGTGTTGTTTATTGAAACCAGCGGCTGCTTACCAATGTGTGGCCATGGCACCATAGGAACAGTCACCGCCGCTTTGGAGCAGGGTTTGCTGCAGCCCAAAAAGCCAGGAGAGCTGGTGCTGGATGTGCCTGCAGGTCAGGTGCAGATCCATTACCAGCAGCAAGACGGTAAAGTCAGCTCTGTGAAAATCCGCAATGTTCCTTCGTATCTCGCCATTCAGGATGCCAGTGTGTATGTACCTGAACTGGGAGAGATCCGTTTTGATGTGGCTTATGGTGGCAATTTCTACGTCATTATTGAGCCGCAGCTTAATTTCCCCGGCCTGGAAAACTGGAGTGCAGCTGAAGTTTTAAGGTATAGCCCTTTAGTACGTCAGGCCGTCAATGCGGCTTTTGAGGTGGTGCATCCTTTGGATCCCAGTATCAGAGGCATACGGCATGTGCAATGGACAGGCAAAGCCAGAAATCCGGGCTCTGATGCAGCGAATGCGGTGTTTTACGGCGAAAATGCCATAGACAGATCGCCTTGTGGCACAGGCACCAGTGCCCGTATGGCTCAACTGTTCAGCAAAGGTTTGTTAAAGCCGGGGGACAGCTTTGTGCATGAAAGTATTATTGGCAGTCAGTTTATAGGCCGTATTGAAGCAGTTACCGAAGTCGCAGGGCATCCTGCCATTATCCCTTCCATTGAAGGCTGGGCCAAAGTTTATGGTTTTAATCAGATCCAGGTGGATAACACAGATCCCTATGCCTATGGCTTTGAGGTGAAATGATGATTAGCGGACAACAGTATATAGCGGGCCACTGGTGTGGTCAGGCGGAAGAGGGCATTCAGTCATTTGATCCGGCCAGATCCAGAGCTTTAGCTTATTCTTTTGCCGAAGCCAGTGCTGAGCAGTTACACCAGGTAACCAGCGCGGCCGAAATGGCCTTTGAGCAATATCGGCAGTTGTCAGCACAGCAAAGGGCGGATTTTTTACAACGTATTGCGGCTGAAGTCAAAGCCTGTGCGGACGAATTGATCCAGGTGGTGATGGCTGAAACAGCACTGAGCAAAAGCAGGGTGGAAGCTGAGCTGCAACGAACTTGTTTTCAGTTAGGTTTTTTGGCGACTGAAGTTTTAAAACTGACTTCAATCACAGAGGAAGCTTTACCTGAACGCCAGCCTGTGGCTAAAGCTGCTTTACAACTCAGACAGATTCCGCTTGGGCCTGTGCTGGTGTTTGCTGCCAGTAATTTTCCACTGGCTTTTTCAGTGGCAGGGGGAGACAGCGCTGCAGCTTTGGCGGCTGGTTGTTCTGTGATAGTCAAAGCCCATAGTGCTCATCCCGCCACCTCTGAACTGGTGGCCAAAGCTATAGCCAGGGCAGCGGATCACTGTGGGATGCCTGCCGGAGTCTTTAATCTGATCCAGGCGCGGAACTACCAAAGCGCAGAGCAGTTACTGCTGGACCCAAAAATTAAAGCTGTAGCTTTTACCGGTTCTCAGCAAGTGGGGTTACATTTTGCCAGCCTGTTGCAACAAAGGGCCGAACCTGTGCCCTTTTATGCGGAGCTGGGGTCGCTGAACCCTGTGTTTGTATTGCCAGGGTATCTGGAGCAAGAGCCAGAACGGCTGGCTGAGATGCTGGTGCACTCAGTCAGTCAGAGTCAGGGTCAACTTTGCACTAAACCCGGTCTGGTCTTGTTACCTCAGGGTCCGGCAGTGCAGAGGTTTTTACAAAAGCTCAGAGAGCTGGTCAGTACTTTGCAGGCAGGGCCTTTACTCAGTGCCAAAATTGCAGCGGGTTACAGCAAAACCGCAGAGCAGTTCAGGCAAATGGCCGGGGTTGAGCTGTTGGCAGAAGGAGTTGGAGAGGAGCTGGGCTGTGATCGCAGGCTCAGGGTGTTTTTAACGGACAGCTCTGTGGTCGTAAGCCAGCCTTCGCTGCTGGAAGAAATTTTTGGCCCGGCCACAGTCCTGGTGTTATGTCAGGATGTCACTCAAATGCAAATGTTGGCGACCTTGTTTGCAGGTCAGTTAACCAGCAGCTTTTTTGCAGAGCAAGATGAGCTTAAACAACATAAGGCGCTGATCCGGCAAATGGAATTAAAGGCTGGCCGTCTTATCGCCAATATGATGCCAACAGGGGTTGAAGTGTCTGCAGCAATGCAGCATGGAGGCCCTTTCCCGGCAGCCACAGACAGCAGAGTCAGTGCAGTTGGCGGTAATTCCTTACAGCGCTTTTTACGGCCTGTCTGTTATCAGAATATGCCGGATCTGGATTAAAGGGCTTCTGTTGGCTGAGCAAAAAACTCCTGCCCCTTATGGTCCGGGAGTTTTTTATTTGCTGTTTTTCATATACTGATAACGGACCGGGTGCTGAAGCAGGATAAGCTGTTTATCTTCCACTGCCCGTTGTAGCCAGTGGTTCAGCTGAGATGGATGCAATAAGGTTCGGGCTGACAGCTCTTCTGCAGTGACAGGCTTTGCTGCTAGTTTTGATAACGAAATCACAAAAAATTTATAAAAATCAGTAACAGCAAGTTGTTCCGATGTATCCGCAGGCGCAAATAATTGCTGCTGTTCTTCCTGTACACTGTGTTCCATAGCTGCAGATGCTGGTGCAGAGAACAGCATATCAATAGTAAAGGCCTGGCTATCCGCTGGGTACCAATGACCACCTTGGGTCACTAACAAGGCATTTGTTGCTTCTGGATCTGTGGTTGGTTTCACCCAGAGTGGCACCCACTGCTGTTTCAGGTTTTCTTCTGCGCCATGTAAGGTGCCGCCTTTGGGGCCTGAATGGACAACGAAGGCACTATCGGCCAGGCAATAAATATACTTATTTCTTGCCATCGCATTGCCAGCATAAAAGCCTGCTTCGGGATAAAAAGGCGATACCAGTACCAGCTTGCCATCCATCAGAGCCTGACGCCATTTGGCACTGGTTGCGGCTTGAAGCAAGCTATCTGCCATCACACCTATCACTGTACCACCCTGACTGAGCGCTCCAAGCATAGCCGCTTCATCTACCCCACGTGCACCGCCTGATACCACTGTGACAGCTTCTGCAGCAGCTTTGGCAGCAAGCTGTTGGGTAAATAACAGATCGCTTTGCACCGCATTACGTGAACCCACCACAGCTAAACCACCACTATGGAGTAACTCTTTGTTACCACAACCAAAGAGCACAGGAGGGCTGTCATTTTTCAGCCTGGTTTTGAGTCGTTTTGGATAATCAGAGTCTGAACGGGTCACGACCCATAAACCTGCTCTGTGCCATTTCTCCATCGCCAAAGCCAGACTATGACCTCTGCCTAATAACAACAAAATACGTTCGGTAGTAATGCGGTTATCATTCCAGCTTGCTAACAAGGGCTGTGGGTTTGCTACCAATAAATCGGCCGGGGATAACATGTTGTCTTTCAGCCATAAGGCAAAACGCCCCCATTCACCATTGCTTAATGGTTTTACACTGTCATTACTGGCTTTGCCAAAGTAGCAAGTGAGCAACATAATGGCCTGGGCTGCACTGGATAAATTCATTAATCATGTACCGAAGTCGAAGCTAAAGCCGCGGGGTAAACAGGCCCACAGCCGTGTTGTCTGAGTAATGCTGCGATCACTGTTAGTGTCCAGCCTGAGTCCACTATATCATCGATCAAAAGAACAGGGCCATTTGGGATGGGTTGATAAACTGCAAAAGCGCCATCCAGATTACGGCATTGGTGAAAACTATTCTGCTGACCCTTTTGCGGTTGATTATTTTTGACTTTTTCTACCAGATTGAAAAAAGGCAGCTGTAATTGCCGTGCCAGCCTGGATGCAAAATCAGACACCAAATTCGGATGACGTAGTGATGGCACAGCACAAATCCAGGCAGGAGCGGGGTTGGGCTGCCAGCGCACACGGATCATATCGGTCATGGCCTGAACCAGTTCGTCGCTAAAGTGTCCGCCATGTTTTCCTGCTGCTACTGTTTTCCCCCAGCCCGCATCATTCCATCTGGATAATATCCGGCCTTCTTCTGCGGCGAGTTCGCCCAATAAACGTGGAAATTGATAAACAGGGAAAGCTCTTGTAGTGTCGGCCTTCGAAGGCGCCACCTGTTTCCTCGGTTTAAATACTATTTCTGCTTGTTTCAGGAAAATACCCGCCTGATGTGCAAGCAAGGCGTCAGGAATAGGGTTGATTACCGGGTAACCAAGGCAAGAGCTGCATTTGCCACAGGGTTCAGGCTGACTGTCATCCAGAGCCATACGCAGGTAATTCATTTTGCAGCCAGGCTCGGTCAGATAATTTTGCACTTGCTGCCATTCCTGTTCACGCTGCGCTGTTAAGTGTCGCATTCTTGCCTGATCCATCTGGTAAGCAACAGCTGTTCTGCGCCACAGGCTTTTTAGTTTGATCACAGGTGCAGGGTTTTCCACGCTGAGCAACTTTAATACTTTTTCAATTTGCGTTTGTCGCAGGTTGGTTTGTTCCTCCAGCGCACGAATAGTCAAGCCATCGCTTAACGCTAAGGCCTGTAAAATTTCATTCACCTGAACTTCTCCTGGAAAAGCTGAGTGGCGGAAAAACTCGTGGATATCCTGATCTTCAACACCTGACATCAGCACACCCACGGCCCTTGCTATACCCCTGCCTGCACGCCCGACTTGCTGATAATAAGCCACTATAGAACCGGGGGCTTGATAGTGGATCACAAAACTCAAATCTGGTTTGTCATACCCCATACCCAAAGCGTTGGTGGCAACCAGCACTTTTAATTGATTGCGAAGCAGCTGTTCTTCCAGTTGTTGGCGATACAAGTTACTGTTGGCAAAACCTTCGGCTTCGATGCTGCCATGATAGGCTTTGGCGTTTATGCCATTTTGGTTCAGCCATAAGGCCACCTGCTCTGCGTCTCTGATGGTGAGAGTGTAGACAATACCTGTGCCTGGCAATGTAGGGATCACTTGTGCCAGCCAGGCCAGACGAGAGGCCTGATCTGGCATCCACATGGTCTGTAGCGCTAAACTTTCTCTGTTGAGTTGCCCACGCTGGATTTGAATCTCACCCAACTGAGACTGAATATCTGCCACTACTCTGTTATTGGCGGTGGCTGTAGTACCAAGCACTGGCGTATGGGCTGGTAACTGACGCAGGATGTTAACGATACGACGGTAGTCAGGGCGAAAATCATGTCCCCAGTCGGAGATACAATGGGCTTCATCAATCACCATCAAGGCAATGCGATCTGCAATAGGTGTTAATACGGTTTCAATAAAACTATCGTTGGCTAAACGCTCCGGAGAAATCAGTAAACAATCCACCTGATTAGCCAGTACACGGGCTGTGACAGAACGCCAGTCTTCAACATTGGTGGAATTCATGGTTTCAGCGACCAGGCCCAATCGTTGGGCTGACTCTATCTGGTTACGCATGAGTGCCAGCAAAGGGGAGACAATAATAGTGGGCCCCATGTTGCGATCACGGAATATTTTTGTACTGATAAAATAAACCGAACTTTTACCCCAGCCAGTGCGCTGCACTACTAAGAGTTTTTGGCCTTGGTTAACCAAAGCATCAATAGCTTGCCATTGACCATCCCGAAACTGCGCCGCTGGATTTGCCAACGCAGTTTTCAGTAAGAGTTCTGCCTGTTGTCTGGTCATTTTCAATCCTTTGCTTTTTTAGTGAGCCAGCTTATGTTCTCAGATGAACTATTGTTATCGAATGGTTAATAACTATAGCTGCTGAAGGCGAAAGTAATGATTAAATATCGAAGCTAACTAAGACTCTCCAACCGCTTTTGCAAAAAACGCTGCTCAGCCTGTTGGCTGGTTTTGCTCAGGGCTTGCTGGTAATAAAACCGGGCTTGTTGGGTTAGCCCCAGTTTGTGGTGTATATCGGCTAAAGCGGCGTCGAGCAGGTGATACTGTGATAATTCGCCACTTTGTTCCAGCGCCAGTAAAAGCGGTAATGCCACCGCCGGGCCTTGTGCCATGCTGATAGCTACAGCACGGTTTAGCAGCACTACAGGTGAGGCTTCAAAGCGATAGAGCACATCATACAAAGCCACTATTTGCGGCCAGTCGGTGCTTGCTGCAGTTGGGCTTTCGGCATGCAGTGCGGCAATAGCGGCCTGCAATGCATAAGGGCCAATACGACGGCCTGTTAAAGAGCGTTCGACCAGTTGAACCCCTTGTTGGATCAAGGCCTTATCCCACAAGCTTCTGTCCTGATCGGCCAGTAAAATCAGATCACCCTGTGGATTGATACGGGCGTGACGCCTCGATTCCTGCAATAACAACAAGGCCAATAAACCCATAGTTTCAGTGTCGGGTTGTAACTCCAGCAATAAATAACCAAGCCGTATCGCCTGAGCACAAAGCTCGGCACACAACAGCTGATCGCCTGAACTTTGGCTGTAGCCTTCATTAAACAGCAGGTAAATGACCTTAAGCACAACATCCAGTCTTTGTGGTAACTGCTCTGGAGTTGGAATTTCATAAGGAATAGCAGCGTCACGGATTTTATTTTTCGCCCGCACTATGCGCTGGGCTATGGTGACAGGGCTGGTTAAAAAAGCTTTGGCAATTTGCTCTGTGGTTAAACCACAAATTTCCCGCAGGGTTAAGGCAATTTGGGCTTCGGTGGATAAAGCCGGGTGGCAGCAGGTAAATATCAGTCGCAGCTCATCGTCTTGCCAGTTTTGATGATTTGCTTCATCGGCCTGAAAAGCTTCGCTGTCTTCATCTTGTTCAAACAACCACTGTTGTTGATATTTACGCTGGGTGTGCTGCTGACGAATTTTATCTATGGCTTTAAAGCGTCCTGTGGAGACCAGCCAGGCTCTGGGCTGTTCTGGTAATCCGTCAACGGGCCATTGCTGTAAAGCACAGGCAAAAGCCTCCTGCAGGGCTTCTTCGGCCAGCTCAAAGTCGCCCAAAAGCCGGATCAGGGTGGCCAGCACCCTGCGGCTTTCTTGTTGGTATAAAGCCGAAATAGTTTCGGCTGTAACCTGGCTATTCAACAGCTTACGAGCTTTGCATGCTGGCAAAATCTGCGGCAATCTGCTGTATATCTTCAGGGAAATCTTCCATGTCCTGAATTTGCCGCACTTCAATAACTTCGTTATCACCAGCCGGACATAAACTGGCCCATTGAATAGCTTCGGCTTTGGAGTTCACCTTGATGATCCAAAAACCACCCAGCACTTCTTTGGTTTCAGTAAAAGGACCGTCTGTGACCAGCGGTTTGCCTGCACTGAAGCTGACGCGAGCCCCCATAGAAGGTGGATGCAACCCTTCACAGCTCATTAAAATACCAGCGTCCTGCAGTTTTCTGTTGTACTCCATCATGGCTTCTACAGCTGCGGCTTCAGGCATAGTGCCTGGTGCTGCGCTTTCATAGCCTTTAGGGATCATCAGTAACATAAATCTCATATTAAACCTCCAGTTGCCGAACAGGACGAACTTCTACAGAGCCAACACGGGCTGCCGGAATACCAGCAGCCAGTTGAATAGCTTCGTTTAAATCTTTGGCTTCCACCAGATAAAAACCAGCCAGTTGTTCTTTGGTTTCGGCAAAAGGGCCGTCGGTTAACAAGGTTTTGCCAGCCCGAACCCGCACTGTGGTGGCTGTGTCTATAGGCTGAAGCGCTTCGGCGGCCAGCATACGGCCACTGTTTTGCACTGATGTTGCATAAGCAAAACATTCTTCGTCTTTGGGGCTCTCGGGCAAGGAGTGCAGCAGCTTTTCATCGCTGTAGACTAAACATAAATATTTCATAGCTGCTCCTTAAGCCTCTGGTGTCAGTTCAAATAAGACGGCGCCTGATACCATATCAAAAGGCACAGAAAAATGGTCATGAATAATACGCCACTGGCCTTGTTGTTTTTGCCAGCCCTGAGTCAGGCGCATCCAGCAGCCCTGAGTTTCGCCTTTTTCATTGCTGCCTTCGCAGTACACCAACGCATGACTAAATGCCAGTTGGTCGTTTTGCTGGATCTTTAAATCGCGCAGTTCAAACTTAGAATGGCCACCGGCGCAGAATTCCATGCATTTTTGCCAGTGTGATTGGTAGGCCGCTTTACCGCTAAACTGCAGTTGAGCCACAGCGTCATAGGCAATCAGTTCGTCGGCGTAAAACGCCATGATCTGCTCCATATTCTGGCTGGCGATTGCTGCGGCCCATTGGGTTGCTAACTGCTGAATGGATTGAGTCATGTTGTGTTCTCCTTAAGTTGATTCACTGAGTAGTCGGCTTAACCTGAATGAATTCGACAGCCTGAAAAAAATAATTTTTATTTGCTCTGACTGACCAGAAACGACGTACTAATTACACATCAGGGAGAAAACAGTGCTACAAGGGATATACAGTCCTGCAGCTATCAGAGTTGTTATGTCACAGCGTCAAAGTTATACCAGTGTAGCTCTTGAACAAGCTGCACGTCCTTTGTTGCAATTAGTGCAGCATTTAACTGGTTTGGATACCACATTTTTAACCCGCATTGACTGGAAAGCTTTGACTCAACAGGTGGTGCTTGTCGAGGGTCAACATAGTGTGCCATTGCAGGAAGGGGCTGTTGTAAATTGGTCTGATTCAATGTGTCGTTTGTTGTTTGATACAAAATTGGAGCAGTCAGATGCAATACCAGAGCTATTTCCGGGATCTGCAGGAGCTGCTTTGGGCATGCAAAGTTTTTTTGCTTTGCCTGTGTTATCTGAAGGTAAAACCCTGGGTACTTTGTGTGGTGCCAGTACAGAACCTATGGTTATTACGGACACTACCTTCACCAGTTTAAAGCTGATTGCGAACGCCTTGGCGTATCAGATGGCGTTGGACCAGCAAATGCAGCTGCAACAAAGAAAAGTTAAAGTGGCAGAAAAAACCATAGATAAGCTGTATCAGCAAGCACAGCAAATGGAAAATCTGGCTCATACCGATGAGCTTACAGGGCTGGATAACCGCCGGGCTTTTCAAACCAAATTTGAACAGTATCAGCTTCAGTCAGAAACTCAGGGCGCTCCTTTAGCCTTGATGATGATTGATATCGACGAGTTTAAGCAACTGAACGATCAACATGGCCATGAAACCGGCGATCAGGCATTGCAGCATTTAGCCAAGGTGTTGGCGGCTGTGGCCAGACAAAGTGATATTGCCTGTCGTTTAGGCGGCGATGAATTTGTGCTGGCTGCCGGGAATACAGATGCACAAGGTTTATTGCATTTGGCAGAGCGGGTACAGCAGCAGTTTAAACAGCAGATGCAGCAATCAGGTTTAGAAAGCAGTTTAAGTATAGGTATTGCAAGTTCAGTGGAAAGCCCGTTGGAGCAGTTGTTACAACGCGCGGATCAAGCTTTGTATAAAGCCAAAGAGTCAGGGCGGAACAGAGTTGAGATTGCTGGTTAAGGAGCTGTGGCTGCTTTTTGCTCATTCTGCTGGTGTTGCCGGAACCACTGCAACATAGCCTCACGTTCCTGCGCTTTGTAGTCTGTTAATAAGTGGTCCGCACCAGTAAATTCAATTAATTTTACCTGACGTTGCAGCTCTGTCAGTTTAGCGGCCAGTCGCTGTGAATTTTCCGGATGAACTCTTTGATCCTCGCCACCATACATCAACAAAATGGGCAAACCTGCTGGTAATTCTTCAGCCCAATACAACACAGAACGTTGTTGCAGTGCCTGTTGTTTGTTTTGGTCGTAGTTGGGGATCAGGCTACGGAAAATAAGTTCCATTTCCGGCAAACGGGGTAGTTCAGTGACTAAATCTGTTGGCGCGGCTGTAATGGCCATAGCGCGGATATCATCGCGTTGCCTGGCCGTCAGATAACTCATCATGCCGCCTCTGCTGATACCGTATAAAAAAATATTATTGGCGTCTGCTTCTGGCAGCTGTTTAGCCAGTTCAATCAACTGATGAATGTCATTCACGTCATCACCACCAAACTGATCTTTGCCATAAGTGCTTTGATCTTGGGGTACAGAGCCACGGTACTGGCTGGCCAATACAATAAAACCTTGCTGTGCTAAAGGGCTGAGCTGGCGTAACACTGAGACAAAATCTAATCTGCCCAATGCTGCATTGCCACCTCTGTTGTAAATAATCACAGGCCATTTTTTTGTGCTTTTGCTGTGAGGTTGTAAACCCCAGGCCTGAACCATCAGATTATCGGATTGGTATTCCAGTTGAGCACAATGCAGTTGGTGTTGGGTGACGTCGAATTGATCTTTAGGCAGCAACCAGGGCATTAACCAGTGATCCATGCTGTACCAGGGCGTGAAAGTGCGGACCTCATCAACCAGTTGCTGATAAGTGGGG
Source organism: Gammaproteobacteria bacterium (assembly GCA_018825965.1). Taxonomy (GTDB): domain Bacteria; phylum Pseudomonadota; class Gammaproteobacteria; order Enterobacterales; family Alteromonadaceae; genus Pararheinheimera. Next base: position 119,273 of record JAHKAA010000007.1, on the reverse strand, counting down.
TAAAGTTCGAGGCAAGACTGTTGTTTGGCAAAACCCGGCCAGCTCAGAGCAGTGCTCTGAGCAGAATAACCAAGCAGCAAAACGAACCAAAACAGTTTCATAGCCAACCTCGTAAATAAAACTGTCTGAGTGTAACGCTTTAGCAGGTTAATTTGTGCTTGGTTTTGTAACAAAAATTAAGGTTGTGGCCAGTCCCATGAACCAATGTGCAGTTGGCCCTGCCAGTCTTCAATCAATAACCAGACTTTATCACCGGTTTTAGGTTGAGCTGTGGCTTTGGCGTGCACATGCTGAGCAAAAGAGCTGCCATGCAAAATACTCAGGTCGGTTTCGGCAAAGTCTTCAATAGCTGGCTGTTCCGCTGCTATTGTCATATAAGCCTGACGGATATTAGCAACACAACCTTCACAAAATTGCAGGCTGAAATCTTTGACCCAATCGCCATGATGCTGGTAAGGCCCGTCGTTGGTCAGCGGGGTAGGGGTCACTTCAAAAGCTCCCACTTGCTGAGTGGGCCATGATGGCGGAAACACAGGGCTTAAGGAGTCGTATAAAAACCAGAATGGCAAAATCAGCACTAATGCATTGAGCTTAAATTTATGACGTTGCCACCAATTGTCTGAGCGTTGTGCCATCAGGAATTTACCTCTGAAGTTGTGTAACTGGTTGCAGCTTCTGCGCGGGCCGCTTTGACAGTGCGACTACCCCAGATCATAAAACCTGTGATTGACATACCAGATAAAATTAAGCCAAACAGGAACCAGATGATTTTGGTCCAGATGCCCCCTAAAGTGCCGTAATGCAGTGGGTCGGCAATATGGCTCAGCACTTCAAGGCCGCCCATCTGATCCGGGGTATGCACGTCAGTCACCTGACCTGTCCATGGGTTTATCGCAACAGAATAAGAATACTGATCAAAAAATATCGAATCGCCAGAACCTGAAATACGGTACAAATCACGGTTGTGTTCTGGCATGACAATATAAGCAGGTTGCAGCTCTGGCAGGCTTTGTTTGGCAATCACCAGGGCGTCTTCCAAAGAATAAGGTGGCGTCTGTTTTTGACCTGAGGCCGGCACTTCAGCTGCCGTCAGAATTTTTGTTTCATGGTAAAACTCTATGTCGTTGTGCCATAAAATAGCCTGCACCAGATACCATAAACCCGTCAGACTCATCACCGCTAAAAACCAGATGGACCAGACACCAGCTAAACGATGTAAGTCGGTCAGCAGGGTTTTACGGCCCTGATGTAAGCGTACTTTAGGTTGGGTAAAAGAGCGCCAGAAGTTTTTATAAATCACTAAACCCGTGATTAAAGACGCCAGCATCAAGAGTGCCATACCGCTGACCAGGTAATAGCCGACGCTGTAGCTACTTTGCCATGGAAACAACAACCAACCATGCAAAGCACGCATAAAGCTGATGAAGTTCAGGCCATAATTCAGCTCCTGCACTTTGCCTGTGTACTGGTTAACATAAGCTATGCCAAAAGGCGCTTTGGCGGTGGAAAACACAATGGCATTCACCAGATAAGGCTCCATCACCATCACAGTCCCAATTTCAGCATCAGGCACTTCAGTTTTCACAGCTGCAATCAGTTCAGTGGCAGGTTTCACTGGCAGGTTTTGTGGGTTTTCTGCTCTGGCATTGGGGTTGGTCAGCCAGGTCAGTTCATGACTAAAAACAGCAATAGTGCCCGTTAAACACACAGCGCAAAAAATAAGCCAGACAGGTAAACCTACCCAGCCGTGCACTAAAAACCAGAAGCGTTGTTTGAGTTTAAACACCGGACGTTCAACCTTATCTATGGACAATGAAAACGGTACCAATAATAATGCGGATAAGAATGGTTATCAATGGTCTTGCGGTGACTGGCGGTGGCAATCAGAGCAGATAAAAAGGGGCGTCTGTTGGGAAATGGGACTAACCAGACGCCCAAAAAGTTACTTTTTTATAAAGGCTGGCGGGGAGCCAGCCTTCAAACTCTTTACTCTTTCACTAAGGCTATTTGCTGAGTGCCTTGCTCCAGTTCTAAACCTCCTGCAAAAGCACGGTAGACAGAGACTAAACGTTGGAAGCTTTGAGTCGACAATACAGCTTGCTGATCGCGGGCTGCTAACCAGTCGCGTTCGGCGTCCAGTAAATCCAGAAACTCAGTGGTGCCTGCTTCGTATTGAGCCCGGGTTAGCTGCACTGCCTGTTCAGTGGCTGTGACTTGTTGCTGGGCGCTTAACTGCTGCTCACGGCTGGTTCTGTAACCGTGCAGTGAAGTTTGCATTTGCGCCAAGGCATCAAAAACGGTCTGCTGAAAGCGGGCAAAAGCCATTTGCTGAGATGCTTCTGCGCCACGAATACGGGCCTGAATGGAGCTCAGCTCTGTGGCTTGCCAGCGTAAACCCGGCGCTATGCTCCAGGCTTCGTTTTGCGAACCCAGGCTCAAGCCGGGGCTGGCAATAAAACCTAAAAAACCAGTGACAGAAACTTCCGGGTACAGCTCTGCTGTGGCCACCCCTATATCTGCGGTGCTGGCTGCCAGTTCACGTTCGGCAACTGCTACATCAGTTCTGAACTTTAAGTAGTTGTGCTGATTGGCAAAAGACAAAGGTGTTGTCAGTTCTGGCAGGCTTTGTTTTTCACCTTTCACTAAAGCGCCATCCACCACAAACTGCTCTGCAGGCTGTGCTACTAAGGCCGCTATGGTGGCGTTGGCCTGAGCTTTGGCAAACTGAAACTGCGGCAGAGTGCTTTGCAACTGATACATTTGTGCGTCGATACGGCTGATTTCCAGATCGGACGCAAAACCTGCATCACGGCGTGCCAGAATAATTTGCTTGGTACGGCGTAAATTCCCGAGGTTTTGTTCTGCTACAGTGAGGCGCAGCTGAGCGCCACGGTAGTCGCCATAACTGGCGGCGACCTGAGCTAATAATTGCACCTTGGCTTCCTGCCAGGCCAGTTCAGCTCCTTGTGCTCTGGCATTGGCCGCTTCTGACGCGCGGCGCAGTTTGCCAAATAAGTCTAAATCCCAGCTCAAAGCACCACCCAGGCTCGCCTGACGCTGAATTTGCCCTGCGTTTTGTGGTGCGCTGTCAGGGATCTGATTGTTTTGCTGACTGGCCGTAATATCCATACGGGGCCAGCCATCATTGTCGCTGTCTTCAAAGGCGGCATAAGCCCGTTTTACGTTGGCTTCTGCCGCAGCTAAAGTCTGGTTATTCGACAAGGCTTTTTCTATCAGTTGGTCAAGCACAGGGTCATTAAATTGTTGCCACCAGTGCTGGGCTTTGTCCGCTGCTTTGTATTCAGCAGGCAGTTGCAGCTGATTGGTGGCAGCAGGTGCTGCATAGCTTGGGCCTACTGAGGCACAACCAAGCAGCAAGGACGCCAATGCCATACTGATAGCGGTTAGACGAATGGTTTTACGCATGGGTAGTCTCCTCGGTGACAGAAGTTTGGGCCAGTTGGCGATCACGGCGTTTGGCCAGAGCGTAATAAAACAACGGGGTTAAGATCAGGCCGAAGATAGTGACACCAATCATACCGGCGAATACGGCTACACCCATTGCCTGACGCATTTCTGCACCTGCACCTGTTGAGAAAACCATAGGCACCACACCCATAATAAAGGCGATGGAGGTCATTAAAATCGGACGCAAACGTAAGCGGGCCGCTTCCAGAATGGCATCCATAGTGTTCATGCCGTGATCCTGCAACTCTTTGGCAAATTCGACTATTAAGATGGCGTTTTTCGTCGCAAGCCCCACCAGCACTATCAACCCTATCTGAGTGAAGATGTTGTTATCGCCGCCATAGATCCAGACACCCGTCATAGCCGACAACAAGGTCATAGGCACAATCAGAATAATAGCCAGAGGTAAGGTTAAGCTTTCGTATTGTGCCGCCAGCACCATAAACACCAGCAAAATCACCAGCGGGAATACCAGCAGTTCAGCGTTACCTGCCAGAATTTGCTGATAGGTCAGTTCTGTCCACTCGTAGGTCATGCCCACTGGTAAGGTTTCAGCCAGAATTTTTTCAATAGCAGCCTGAGCTTCACCTGTACTGTAACCGGCTGCAGGACCACCGTTAATTTCTGCAGTGGTGTAACCGTTGTAATGCATGACGCGGTCAGGGCCAGCCGAGTGCTTCACGTTAATGAAGGAACCCAGCGGGATCATTTCACCTGCGTTATTACGCACTTTCAGCTGACGGATTTGCTCAGGGTTTTGACGGAATTGCTCGTCCGCCTGCACATTCACCTGATAAGTCCGGCCAAACTGGTTGAAGTCGTTGACATAAGCCGAGCCCATATAGACTTGCAACGTCTGGAATATCTCATCCAGATTGACACCTTGTTGTTTGGCTTTGGTGCGGTCTATGTCTAAATCCAGTTGCGGCACATTCACCTGATAACTGGAGAAGACACCGGCCAGTTCAGGCGTAGCCCAGGCTTTTTGCATCACTTGCATAGTCACAGCAGCCAGTTCTTCATAACCTAAGTTGGCTCTGTCCTGAATTTGCAGACGGAAACCTCCTATGGTGCCTAAACCTTGTACCGGTGGTGGCGGGAATATGGCGATAAAGGCGTCCTGAATACCGGCAAATTTCTGGTTCAGTGCCGCAGCTATCGCATTGCCTGATAATTCAGCTGAACCCCGTTCGCTAAAGTCATCCAGACCCACAAAAACTATGCCTGCACTTGGGCTATTGGTAAAACCGTTGATCGACAAACCTGGGAAGGAGATAGAGTTCGCCACACCAGGATGTTCTGCCGCAATACGGGACATTTCTTTAATCACAGCTTCGGTGCGGTCTAAAGAAGAGGCGTCCGGTAACTGAGCAAAAGCCACTAAGTACTGTTTATCCTGACCTGGCACATAACCTGTAGGGGTTTGCTGGAACTGCACTGCAGTTAAGCCCACTAAGCCAATGTACAGAATACCGATAATGCCACCAAAACGAATCACTTTACGTACCATCAGGCCATAGCCTTTGGACGCTTTGTTAAACAGGCGGTTAAAAGGGTCAAATAACCAGCTGCCAAAGGCTTTGTTCAACACTCGGGTTAAGGCATCAGGTTTAGCACCATGAGGTTTTAACAACAGAGCCGCCAAAGCTGGGCTTAAGGTTAAAGAGTTCAGCGCCGAGATAAAGGTGGATATAGTGATAGTTAAAGCAAACTGCTTATAAAACTGACCTGTTAAACCTGACATAAAAGCCGTAGGAATAAATACAGCTGCCAGTACTAAAGTGGTCGCAACTATAGGGCCTGTCACTTCTTTCATGGCTTTTTGTGTAGCAGCCATAGGGGATAAACCATCAGCGATATTACGCTCAACGTTTTCGACTACTACTATGGCGTCATCTACTACTATACCTATGGCCAATACCAGACCAAATAAGGATAAAGCGTTTAACGAAAAACCCAGCAGGTGCATAAAAGCAAAGGTACCGACCAAAGATACGGGCACAGCCACTAAAGGAATAATAGAAGCACGCCAGGTTTGCAGGAATAACACCACCACCAGCACAACCAGTAACACAGCTTCCAGCAAGGTTTTGACCACAGCTTCAATAGATCCACGTACGAAGACAGTAGGGTCGTAGACAATGTCGTAAGTTAAACCTTCAGGGAAACCTTTGGATAGTTCTGCCATAGTGGCGCGTACATCATCAGAAATCTGAATGGCATTTGAACCTGAAGCCTGAAAAATAGGCATAGCCACTGCGTCTTTATTGTTTAATAAAGAACGTAAGGCATAAGATTGAGCGCCTAATTCCACCCGGCCAATATCACGGATGCGGGTCACTTCACCGTTTTCACCTACTTTGACGATAATGTCTGCAAATTCCTGTTCTGTGGTTAAACGGCCTTTGACGTTAATCAGAATTTGGAAATCACTGTCACCTGCAGGTTGGGCACCTAAAGAACCCGCTGCGGCCTGTTGGTTTTGCTCACGGATAGACGCAATAATCTGAGCTGGCGATAAACCTACAGCCGAGACTTTATTCGGATCCAGCCAGATACGTAAGCTGTATTCGCTTGCACCAAATAAACGTACAGCACCTACACCTTCAATACGGGCTAATTCGTCTTTGACGTTCAGCGCCGCATAGTTCGACAAATACAACATATCGTATCTGTCGTCCGGTGAGGTTAAATGCACCACCATGGTTAAATCAGGCGATGATTTCTCAGTGACTACACCTAAACGTTGCACTTCCTGCGGCAGGCGAGGGCTGGCTCTGTCAACCCGGCTTTGCACTTGTGTCTGAGCACGGTCTACATCTGTGCCTATAGCGAAGGTGATAGTTAAGGTCATGCGGCCATCAGAAGTCGCCTGAGAAGACATATACAACATGTCTTCGACACCGTTAATTTCCTGCTCTAAAGGCGAAGCGACAGTCTCAGCTATCACTTTTGGGTTAGCGCCCGGATAGTTCGCCGTCACTACCACAGTAGGTGGCACCACTTCAGGGTATTCAGTGATGGGGAGTTGCCAGACGGCCAGCGCGCCGCCGATAAATATCAGCAGCGATAACACAGCGGCAAAGATAGGTCTTTTGATAAAAAATTGCGATAACATAGCCGTTCCTTAACCCTTGTTCACTGGTTGTTCTGCAGCCGTTGCTTGTTCAGCCGCAGCTGTCAGTTCCAGCTTGCTGTCTGCCTCTAACTGCTGTTGCTCTGCTTTCAAAGCGGAAAGTTGTTGTGCGGTGGCCATTTCTACCTGCTTCGGTTGAATGGTCATGGCTGGACGTACCCGCTGCAGGCCATTAACCACAATGCGATCTGAGGCATTTAAACCTTTGCTGATAATACGCAGGCCATTGACCTTTTCACCTAAAGTGACAGCGCGGTATTCCAGCTGGTTTTCGTTATTGACCACCAGTACAAACTTATTGCTTAAGTCTGTGCCTATGGCTTTGTCGTCGATCAAAATGCCCTGATACGCATTGCTGCCGACCAGCTTTAAGCGGGCGAATAAACCTGGAATTAATTTGTTATCGACATTTTCAAAGGTAGCGCGGGCACGGATGGTTCCGGTCTGAGCATTGATGCTGTTGTCGATAAAGTCGATGCTACCGGCATAATCAAAGTCGCTGTCACCTGCCAATGCCATATAGACCGTATTGTGGGCTGTGCGCTGCTGCGCTCTGTTGCCATCCGCAGCCAGTTGCACATACTTCAGATACGTTTGTTCGTCTGCATCAAAGTATGCATACATTTTGCTGGTGCTGACTAAAGTCGTCAGTTGGCTGCTGCCAGCCTGCACAAAGTTACCTGCCGTGATTTGTGCATAAGAAACACGGCCTGAAATAGGAGCTTTCACCTGAGTAAAAGAAAGGTCCAGCTCAGCGCGCTGTAATGCAGCTTTGACAGACGCTACCGCTGCTGCTGATTGCAGTTTACGGCTGAAGCGGGTATCCAGTACTTCTTCAGAAATAGCCCGTTGTTTTTTCAGGGCCTCAGCACGACGGTAATCATTATCAGCCAGTTTTTGTGCTGTTTCAGCATGGGTGAGCTCAGCTTTTAAGCGTGCTACTTCAGTAGCAAAAGGTCGTGCATCAATCTGGAACAGCAAGTCACCTTCTTTAACTAAAGCGCCTTCAGTGAAAAACACCTGTTCGATATAACCTGATACCCTTGGTACTAAAGTGACGGTTTCAGGCGCTTGTAAGCGACCGGTAAACTCATCCCATTCAGTAATTTTTTCATGTACTACTGTCGCCACATTGATTTCTGGTGCTGCCATAGCGCCGGGTGCCGGGGCTTCCGGCGTGCCACAAGCGGATAACACTAAGGCGGCTATGCTTCCCAGTACAAAGGTTCGGATAGTGTTGTTGCTCATGACGTTTCCTCGTTCAATTGGGTCAATAAAGAGATTTGGGTTCAACTTTTGTTGTACAAACTAGTTTCATCTGTTAGTTTTGTACTGGTCGGTAAATATATAGAAGTTCAATCCGGAGTCAATCTTTATTTTGTACTGACTGGTAAAAAACTAAAGAACCTTTTGGACTGAACCGAAAAATTTTGGTTATAAGCTGCAGTTTTGTAGGTGAGCAGTACTACTGCCGGAAGCTCTGTTCACGACCTGCAGCATAAAATTTGTGCTGTGTTTACTGAATATCCAAAAACCGCGTCGTATTGCCTAAAACTACCTGGTGTTCCCTGGTCAGAAGCAGGCCAGGCAACTGGTCTGTTAAGATAAGTTGCTATTACACACAATAATGTACCGATTGGTAAGTATTCCTTTCTGGACATGTGTCGCCAGGCAGTTTAAGCTAGGCCATCCTTTTTAATCCGGAGTTTGAAATGTCAGCAACAGGGGTAACACCAGCGCCTACAGTGGGACGCCCGCGCGCTTTTGACATGGAAAAAGCCTTACAAAAGGCATTGGAAGTTTTCTGGCGTAAAGGCTACGAAGGCGCATCCTTGCCTGATTTATGTGAGGCTATGGGCATCAACAAACCCAGTTTGTATGCCGCTTTTGGTAATAAAGAACAGCTATTTTTAAAAACTATTGAGCTGTATGAAAACCGCCCTTGTGCGTTTTTTTACCCGGCATTGGAGCGGGCTACTTCTTATGAAGTGGTGCAGCATATGCTTTGTGGTGCAGCCAGCACCAATGCTGATCCGGATAATCCACCTGGCTGTGTCATAGTGCAGGGCGCTTTGGCATGCAGCGAATCCGCCACTTTTGTCAAAGAAGCGCTGATTGCCAAACGTCGTGCCGGTGAAGTGGCTTTATGCACTCGCCTGGAACAAGCCAAAGCAGAAGGCGATTTGCCCGCTCATGCTGAACCTGCCGCTTTGGCTCGTTATATACTTGCCGTACTGCAGGGTATGGCAGTGCAGGCGACCAGTGGTGCTAACTGCGTCGAGTTAAAGCAGGTTGCAGAAACTGTAATTGCTGCCTGGCCAGGTAAGAAGCCTGAACTTTAATACAAGGGGGCATTGCCAGTCCCCTTTTTCATTAAATACCTGAAAAAATAAGTTTTATAATCTTCTTTGGCACTCCTGATCCCCTCTGCTAGTGTTTAACAATCAAGGCCCGCGCTTGAGGTTGTTATGCCATTCTCTTCGCCACAGTTTCAGCAGAAGCTACTGGAATTTATTGAAGTCTGTACTGATGGTTATGCCGTTTTAACGGCCGACGACAAAATGCTTGGGTGCAATCAGGCGTTTTGCGATATTTTTTATCAGGAGCAGCGCAAGATGCTGGGCATTTCGTTTGATGATCTGATGCGGCTTGCTTTTGAAGAGCGTAAAGGCATCCGGATTGAAGCAGACAATATTGAAGAGTGGCTGGCTCAGGCGCAGCAAAAAAGGCGGCAAAACCCCTTTCGATTGTTTGAAGTGGATTTAACGGATGGCCGCTGGTTTTTATTTTCTGAACAAATTTTGCCTTCAGGTGAAATGCTGATCCAGGCCAAAGAAATAACCAAACAAAAAGTGCTGGAACACCAGTTGCACAGCAAAGTCGCCAGCTTAAGTGAGTTAGCACTAACAGACGAGCTGACCAAAGTCGCGAATCGCCGTTGTTTTGTCGATTCTGTAGAAGCCGAGCTGGCGCGCTGCCAACGTAATGAGCAACCTGCTGCTTTGTTGCTGCTGGACTTAGACTTTTTTAAATCTGTGAATGACACTTACGGTCATCAGGCCGGAGATGAAGTACTTAAGGCCACTGCTAACCGCGTTAAAAAAGCCTTGCGTGAATACGATATTTTTGGCCGTATAGGCGGGGAAGAATTTGCTGTGTTTTTATCAGAAACGGATCCGGCAACAGCGCTGCATGTGGCTGAACGGGTCAGGGTGATCCTGGCTGATTACCCGATCAAAGCGGGCAGTGCCGAGTTATGTGTCACTACCTCTATTGGTATTGCGTTAACTCACGGTGAAAGCAATTTTGAGGAGTTGTATTTGCAGGCCGATTCAGCACTTTATATGGCTAAACGTAATGGCCGCAACAGAGCAGAATTGTTTGCGCTTTTGAGTGAATAAAGCGCTTTAATACTTTTTGTCTTTTTGAAAAAAGGGCCCGCAGGCCCTTTTTTCGTCCCAGACTTTAGAACTTGTAATTTACTTTACCGTAAATGTACTGACCACGAGGGTTGTACATGCTGGTGACATAACCATACAGATCACCATCACCATCACCTATGGCAAAAGGTGGCTCTGTATCAAACAGGTTATTGATACCAATAGTCAGTTTGGTTTGTTCATTCAGGTTGTAATACCCCTGAACGTCTACCAGTACCTGAGCTTTGACTTTCCGTGACTCGTTTTCTTCAAAGTCCAGCGTGCCGTCAAAGTCGATATCTGGTGTATCTTCAAACTCACCAATGTAGCTCAGCACTGTTGATAGGCCCCAATCGTTTAACGACCAGTCTGCAGTGCCTGTCCAGCGGTGTTGTGGATAACGGTATTCACCAGTGTAGTCCTGACCATCTTTTTCAAAAGTATTCAGGTAGGTGTATTCCAGGTTAAACTTCAATTTACCCATGTTGGATAAATCCATTTTGTAGCGGCCAGATAAGTCGATACCGTCGGCTTCCTGCGAACTGACGTTAAAGAAAGTATTGTTAATCCGGTCCAGCTCACCCAAAGTCTGGCCTGGCAGCGGAGCGCGACGCACGCAGATGGTGCTGTTCTGGTTACCACATTCGGCGGCATAAACATCACCAAACGGAACTTCGTCAATTTTGTTGTCTTGCGTAATGCTCCAGACATCCACACTGAAGTCCAAATCATCTGTCACTTGCCAGATGGCACCTATGTTCCAGCTTTCAGACTCTTCTGCTTCTAAATCCGGGTTACCGGCAAACAAAATAGTGTAGTCCGTTGAAGCACAAGCCGGATTGGCTGCATCAGGTGTAGGGCAACGGAAGGTGTCAGTAAAGAACTGAGATTCTTCTGATGGGCCTAAACCTACTTGTGCCAGTGATGGTGCGCGGAAGCCCTGACTCCATGAAGCCCGTAATGACCATGCATCCGTTGGCGTAAAGTGGAAGGCTATTTTTGGATTGGCTGTACCACCAAAATCACTGTAATGGTCGTAACGTTCCGCCAGCTGCATTTCCAGGTTCTCTAACAAAGGCACTGAAATTTCAATATAAGCGGCTTTTTGTGAACGGCTGGCCGAAGCAGATACAGACTCAGTGCCAAAAATTAAACCACGCTGGAACTGATCATCAGGTGTATCTGTGGCGTCTTCTTTGCGGTATTCAATACCTGCTGCTAAAGACACTGCACCATGACTGACGTCAAACAGTTCGCCACTGATCCGGGCGTCCGCTGAGGTCATATGGGATTTACCACGACGCACTAAGCTGGTGGTAATAGCATCAATCACAGATTGTGGGTTTTGTACGCCACCAAAGGGGTTATAACGGCCTGCATTGATTTCTTGTTGCAGGAAGTCGGTGCGGATCCAGCCCTGTGACTTATCACCGGTTTGAGTGGAGGCGCTACGGCCTTTTTGTACAGCGGCTTCCCAATCCCAGTTATTAAAGTTACCACGTAAGCCTGCTAATATCCGCAGCGTATCTGAGGTGATATCCCAACGTCTGTTGCCTGCATCTACTGTGCGGTAGCGGCTGATTTGCACATCCTGGCCAAAAGGGTTATTTGGGTGAGAGCCTGGCACGCTTAAACCTGCGCCTTCATTCAGAGGTGTAGCGGCGCCACCAGCAGCTGAGGTATTGTGTTGGGCTGCAATTTCAGTAAAAAGCTCAACATCGTCGTTGATATCACGATTCATGCTGAGGATAGCGCCCATACGCTCCGCTTCAGGCACTGCTATAGAGTGTGGACCATAGTCATAAACACAGGTGGCTCCATTGCGCCGATCCGCAGGGCAACCAGGGTCTATAGTCACCACGCCGTCCACAATAAAGCGGCCCGGGTAACCCATGGATGAACGGAAATCTTCTCCACCATAAGGGGTTTGATTGGCTGTGCCAAAACGGCCTAATTCATAGTTGTCGATTTGTGAGTTATTAAAATAATCCAGGATCAGCGTAGCGTTACTTGTATCGTCACCTGCGCCCCAAACCACAGAGAAGGTTTTCTCATTGTAGTCAGGACCTGTAGTACCACCATAACCTGCGGTTAAATCTGTGCCTGTATAGTCTTTCCGCAAGATCACGTTGACCACGCCAGCGACCGCGTCAGAGCCATAAATGGCAGATGCGCCGTCTTTTAAGATATCAATACGCTCAATGGCAGCCATTGGGATACTGTTGATATCCACAAAGCTGTTCACTATACCTTCAGCAAAAGGGCTGCTGGCTACACGACGACCATTAATTAACACCAGGGTCGCATCAGCACCAAAACCTCTTAAACTGACAGCTGCAGCACCGTTGGCTGTCGAATCCTGGCTGTTCCCCCGGGTTGAAAAACTACCAGAGCCTGCAGACGGAAGACGTTCCAGTAATTGTTGCAGGTTATCAAAACCTGATTTGTCTATGTCATCACGGCTAATAATAGTGACAGGTGAAGGTCCTTCCAGATCCGTTCTTTTGATGTGGGAACCTGTAACGGCAATACGTTCTACCTCTTTACCCTCTTCAGCTTGCTGAGCAAAACTTTGCCCGCTCAGCAGTACGGCACTGACGGCTATAGCGCAACGGCTTAATTGTATGATTTTGTTATTCTTCATGTTTTCTTGCTTCCTAGCTGGATTTTAGTAGTTGCATTCTTTATAAGTGTTAGAAGTACCCGACAAAGCGGGCGCCCTAGATATAGTACAAAGGGACCAAGTTTGTAAATGGGGTAATAAGGTGTAATTTATGTAATATCTGTATTTTTGTGGTGTTTTTTCTGTTTGTAAAATGATCGTTATTGTGTGTTAAAAGGCTTCTGAGGCCGGATCCGCTGCTACTGGCTTCACTGTATTTTCCTTTGCAACAGTTCTGGTAAAAACTACAAAATACGCTCAGAATCCATTTTTTTCAGACCAGCTGCATTTTGATTTTTAAGCCAGGAGGCTTTTTGGTGAACTCGTCGTTACTGCATTCGTTGTTTCGTGTTTTTGGATTAATACTCTTTGCTTTGGTATTGTTGTCGCCTGTGCTGGTGCAATGGCCGGAACAGGATTTTGTGCCTTATTTGCAGTGGAAACTGATCGCTGCTGTCTGGTGTTACCTGTTGGTGCTGTCGTTATTCCGTGCTTTATGGCCAGGTTTAGTCTTGCTTTTGCCTGCAGCTTTGCTGGTACCGCAGGAAGTGTTTTACCTTTTGACCTATCAGAAAAATACCGATGCCCATGTGATTGCCATAGTGGCAGAAACAGACCTGAGCGAAGCTCTGGGTTATCTGACGGGTATAGGTGTTTTTTTAGCTTTGGCTGTACTCGCTATTCTGTTGCTGTGGTGGTATCTGGTGCGTAGCGCCTGGCAACGGAACTGGCGCTGGGAAGCTGGTGTGCGTCCTGTTGTCTGGCTTATTGGCATGGGGGTGCTGGCAAGTCTGAGCTGGAATGAGTGGCAGTATCAGCAAATCAATAAAGCCAAACAGCGCAGCAATCCGGAGGAAAATGTGTTTGTGCAGCGGCCTCTGCCTTATAGCTATGAAAAGTTTCATGCCACTTATCCGCTGAATATGTTGCTGGCGCTGAACGAGTTTGCCAAACAAAAACAAGCTGTGGCGGATATTGCAGACAGCACCGCTTTGTTTAAATTTTCTGCGAAACAAACTGAAGTACCACAGGCCCGTCAAATTTATGTGCTGGTGATAGGGGAAACCTTAAGGCCGGATAGATTGCAGCTCAATGGTTACAACAGAGCCACTACGCCCCGGTTAGCAGGCACAAAAAATGTGATCAGTTTCACCGATATGGTCAGTCCCTGGGCATGGACCCGTATGTCTGTGCCGGTGATTCTTTCGAGGAAAAGCCCTGTGGATCAGCGTTATTTTCCGACAGAAAGCTCTCTGGTTGCAGCTTTTAAAGAAGCAGGTTTCAGTACCAGTTGGCTTTCCACACAAAGCCCACTCGGCGTGCATGACTCTTCCATCGCTTTGCACGCCAGTGAAGCCGATCAGCTTCAGTATTTAAACCCTGTAGGCTATAAACAGGAAGGTTTTTACGACGAGATCCTCTTGCCAGCAGTGGAAGCTGTATTAAAGCAAAACCACGCCAGACAGCTGATCGTGTTGCATACCCTTGGCAGTCATTTTAGTTATGCTGACCGTTACCCTGAAGCTTTTGATTTGTTTACACCTTCGGGCAAAGGACAAGGGGTCAGTATGCACAATAAAAAATCCAAAGTGCTGCTGAACAATGCCTACGACAATAGTGTGGCCTACACCGACTTTATTTTGTTCACTCTGATTAAGCAGTTGGAGCAAACTCAAAGTATCAGTACTTTGTTTTACGTATCGGATCACGGTGAAAATATTTTTGATGGCCAGTGTGACAAAAGTGGCCATGGTCATAATACCGAACGTGATTACAGAGTGGCCTCTCTGCTCTGGACCTCTGATGAATACAATCAACTTTATCCTCAGAAAAAAGCACTGGCTGAGCAACGTCGCCAGCAACCCTTAATGACCAGTAGTATTTTTCACAGCCTGCTTGACCTTGCAGATATTCAATATCCAGATCAACGACTTAGCAAAAGTTGGGTCAATCCTGACTGGCGTGCATCTCCACGGCTGCTACAACAGGGACTGGATTTTGACAAAGCAAAAAGGACTGGAGTTTGTCAGGAGCTTAAAGAACCTTAATTACTGTCATAATTTTGTCATTTTAAAGTCATAAAATAGACTCCGAAACGTCATGTGTCGGAAGCTTTATTGTCATATTTCAATAACTCAACGACGGACGATGAATAAATAAATAGGCTCAGCGGCTGGATTTTTGCGCCCAATGGTTATAATTCAGCTAAACAGAGCTTCTGTTGTTAGCCCTAAGTCCCTACCTGAAAAGGATAAAATCATGTTTGCAAAAACTTTTATAAGTATTGCATTGGCTTTAAGTTGTGTTGCTACCGCCCAGGCAAAAAGCTGGGAAATCTACGGAAAAATTAACGTCTCAGCACAGCAGTCCGATGAGGGCGAAGGATCGTTTGGTGAGTTAAAAAGTAATGCTTCCCGTTTTGGTATTAAAGGCGATTATGCTTTGGACGGCGATTTAACTCTGGTTTACCAACTGGAGTGGGAAGTAGACCCTTCAGATGAAGCCAACGAAAAAAATATCAAATCCCGTAACCAGTTTATTGGCTTGGCTGGCGCTTTTGGTACTGTCACTGCTGGTCGTCATGATACGGCGTTAAAAATGTCACAGGGTAAAGTGGATCAGTTTGGTGACTACGAGGCCGATATCAAAGCCTTATGGAAAGGCGAAAACCGGATGAGCGATTCTCTTGCTTATACCTCTCCGTCTTTTCAGGGCTTTAAGCTGGTGCTCAGCTATGTGATGGAAGATGAAGCTGATGCAGAGGATGCACAGTCTTATGCTTTAGTGTACGGCGATGAAAGTTTAAAAGACTCCGCTTGGTATGCAGCAGTAGCCCTGGATAGTGAAATCAATGGGTATGATACAACCCGTGGCACAGTGCAGTTTAAAGTCGCTGACTTTAAGTTAGGGGCTATGGTGCAACAGCAAGAAGAAGTCGCAACAGGTAAAAAATCTGACGGTTATTTAGCAAGTCTGGCTTACCCGCTGAATAAGTGGGAGCTAAAAGCTCAATACCAGGCTTTAGAAGATGACAATGGTGTTTCCCTTGGTGCTGATTATAAATTAGGTAAAAACACCAAGTTATTTGGCTGGTATAGCAGTTTTGATTTTGACAGCAAAGTCGACAGCGATTACGTGGCTGTGGGCATAGAACATAAGTTCTGAGCCAATTTTAAACAGAGAAGGCAGTCAGGTGGCTGCCTTTTTGCTGTCTGAGATAAAAACTATAGTTTGAGCGCTAAGTGACTACTTAAATTGTAAATGTCTGGTTATGATGAGTACAAAGCTGTAGCAGAGAAAAAGTAGGTTCTGATGTGGAAGTGGGTTTTTTTGTTGTGGCCTTGCCTGACCTGGGCGGTTGAGCCGTTAAGAGCTGTGGTCAGTCAAACCAATACTGCACCTTATGCGATCTTTGATCAACACAACCAATTGGCGGGTGGGGTGGCTAAAGAATTGCTGGATACCCTGGCTGCACGGTTAAAAAAACCAGTTTTGTATCTTGATTTACCCAGAGGCAGGGTCGTGGAATGGTTAGTCACGGATCAGGCTGATATCAGTTGTTTTCTGAATCCCGAATGGATACCGGCCACCTATAAACTAAATTGGACTCCAGTGTTGTTTCATACCAGGCAATACATAGTGCGTCGTTCCGAAGACAGGCCTGTGCGTTCTCGTCAGGATTTGTTTCGCAAGCGGATAGGCACAACCAGAGGCTTTAGTTACCCTGAGCTGCAGTCTTTATTTGATACCCAGACTGCGGTGCGTGACGATGCAGAATCGCTGGAGAAAAATATTCAGCGTCTGGAGCAGGGACGGATAGATGTGGTGATGACAGTGGATTTAAGTTATGGCCACTACCAACAGCAGTTTGATACTTCAAAACTGGCGGCAGATCCACTTTGGGCTGAACCAGCCGCCGTATATTGTGCTTTGAATCCAAAAAATGCGCTGTTAGTGCAGAAAATTCAGCAGCAGCTTGGCCTGATGCAACACCAAGGTGTGATGAAAAAGGCGTTGCAGCGCTGGAAACATTCGTCTATTTAGAGCATATTTCCTGCACAGATCTGCCATTTCTCCCTGTGCCGTTTCGCCACATAAAGGGGGGTACAGCTCAGGCCCACTTTGTGCTGTCGTCCTCTCTGATACCACTGCTGCTCTGCATTGATCAAAAAAGTATCCAGATCCAACTGCTGCAGGTGCAACAACTGATAAAGCCAAACCCTGTCCTGGTGCCTGTCTATTAACTGCTGTTGATAGTCTATCAGCTGAGCTGGCCCTGTCAGGCGTTGGCCAAATAAATTAACCAATACAGCATCTTCACTAAAGCAACTGCTGAATAATGACCAGTTACGCTGATTAATAGCACTTTGCAAAAGCACTAATAATTGTTCTGCATGCTCCAGGTTGGATTGAATAGGTGCTCCTGTTCTGTAAACCGCCTGTTCCGGCATAAAAATCCCCCTTTGGTTTAAATTGCGGTTATGCTAAAACCTCAGGTTAGGTTAAGGTCAACAGTTTTTTTATGCAGCAACTAAAAACAGTGTTATCAGTGGGCGAAGTGGCAAAACGGACAGGGGTGTCAGTGGCGACTTTGCATTTTTATGAACAAAAAGGCTTGATCCATAGCCAGCGTAATGCAGGCAATCAGCGTCGTTATTCACGGGATGTGTTACGCCGTGTCGCTATTATTAAAGTAGCGCAGCGCACCGGTATTCCACTGGAGCAAATAGGTAAGGCCTTGTCGGTATTGCCACTGGGCCAGAATGCCGATCAACACCACTGGCAACAGATGTCGCAGCAATGGAAAGCTGAGCTGGATTCCCGTATTGCTCAACTGACAGATTTAAGGGAGCAGCTGAGTATGTGTATAGGTTGTGGTTGTTTATCTATGGCGCATTGCCCGCTACGGAATCCGCTGGATAAGTTGGCAGCTCAAGGCACCGGTGCTCATTTTTATCCACTGCCTGGTGAGGTGTTACCAGAGGAAAATTCCTGACAGAAACTCTTTGGCCGGACTATTCAGGTTTAAGTCAAAGGGCTTTTAGGCTAAAATGGCGCTGTTTTTGTAGTATTCAACCCGCTTGCCATAAGGAACTTTGTCGCCGATGTAGTTGTTAAACCGTTTTTTCTATCTGTAAAAGTAAAAATGCAATTTGGGGCGTGACTGCTTTTATGCCGGAAAAAAATGCGTTTATTCAGTACTCAAATACAAAGGAATTCCTGATGTTTCAATCCATACGACAGCAATGGCTGTCTAATGTTCGTGGTGATGTTTTATCTGCCATAGTGGTGGCTCTGGCTCTTATTCCAGAAGCTATCGCCTTTTCTATTATTGCCGGTGTAGATCCTAAAGTAGGTTTATACGCTTCTTTTGCCATTGCTGTGATCACTGCTTTTGCCGGTGGTCGTCCAGCTATGATTTCTGCCGCTACCGGTGCTATGGCGCTGCTGATGATCACCCTGGTCAAAGAACATGGTTTGCAGTATTTACTGCTGGCTACCTTGTTGACCGGTGTGCTGCAAATTCTGTTTGGTTTATGCAAACTCGGCGAGCTGATGCGTTTTGTCTCGCGCTCTGTAGTGACAGGTTTTGTTAATGCGCTGGCCATTCTGATTTTTATGGCGCAGTTGCCTGAGCTGACCGATGTCACCTGGCATGTCTATGCCATGACTGCTGCGGGCTTAGCCATTATTTATTTGTTTCCTTATGTCACCAAAACCGTGCCTTCACCTCTGGTCTGTATAGTGGTATTGACCTCTATCGCTTTGTATTTCCAGATTGATGTTCGCACAGTGTCTGATATGGGTGCATTACCGGACAGTTTGCCGATCTTTTTATGGCCAGATGTTCCCCTGACTCTGGAAACGCTGCAGATTATTTTCCCTTACGCTTTAGGTCTGGCGCTGGTTGGTATTTTGGAATCCCTGATGACCGCCACTATTGTTGATGATATGACAGATACCAACAGTAATAAAAACCGTGAATGTATAGGCCAGGGCATCGCCAATATAGGATCTGGTTTATTAGGAGGTATGGCAGGTTGTGCCATGATTGGTCAGTCGGTGATTAACGTAAAATCAGGTGGCCGCACGCGTTTATCCACTTTATTAGCCGGTGTTTTACTGCTTATTTTTGCCGTATTTTTAGGTGAATGGGTGGGTATGATCCCTATGGCTGCTTTGGTCGCTGTGATGATTATGGTGTCTATTGGCACCTTTAACTGGCAGTCTGTGATGGATTTGAAAACCAATCCAAAAAGCTCCAGTCTGGTGATGATTATTACTGTACTGGTGGTGGTTTTTACGCACAATCTGGCTTACGGTGTTTTTGTTGGCGTACTGATGAGTGCGTTATTTTTTGCCAATAAAGTGGGGCAATTACTGGCGATACAGTCTGAATTATCAGCGGATGGCAACAGTCGGCGTTATCTGGTGACAGGGCAGGTGTTTTTCACATCGGCAGAACCTTTTGTTGCGGCTTTTGATTTTAAAGAGCCACTTAAAACAGTACAGATTGATTTAACCCATGCCCATTTCTGGGATATCACAGCCGTCAGTTCACTGGACAAAGTGATATTTAAATTCCGTAAGGCAGGTATCGAAGCAGAGGTGATAGGCTTGAACCATGCCAGCGCTACCTTGGTGGATAAGTTTGCTATTCATAATAAGCCGGAAGCTATAGAACAGCTGATGCACTAACAAAAAAGGGTCAGAGCTGTGGCTCTGACCCTTTCATCAGTCAAACGAGGACAGATAGTTAGTACTTGTAGCTGAAGCTTAAACCGTAGCTTTGGCCTTCAACACGACGCTGCAATAACTCGCCTTGTTGAGTGATTTCAACATCTTCATCCAGCAGGTTTTTCAGCGACAGTTTCACTGAAGTCGATTCAAACGGCGTGTAAGAATAGACAAAATCCAGTGAGTTAAATGGCTGCTCATAGGCATCATCTTTATCGTTTACACCAGCAAAAGCGATACGCTTACCAAAGACGTTGTATGTCATGGTGGCGTTGTGCTTATCGTCGTCAGAGTCGAAGCCTAACTGGAAGTTCACCACATGTTTGGAGTGACCACTTAATGGGCGCTTCAGATTGGTCAGGTTAGTACCGGCAAAAGGCTGAATGGTAATTTCAGACTCGCTGTAGGTAAAGTTACCAGCCACAAAGAAGTTATCCAGCCAGCTTTTGCCTTCAAACATATTCAGTTGTTGCAGGAATTCCGCTTCTACACCGTACACTTCACCTGTGTCACCGTTACGGAATGACATCAGTAAGTTACCGTCTGAACCACTTAATTCAATGGATTCAATTGGCTTGTCCAGATCTTTGTAGAACACACCCACACTGTAGTTGCTTTCGTCGTAGTACCACTCTAAACGCGCATCATAGCTGCTGATGTCGGTGCTTTCCAGACCAGAAAAACCTGTGACTTTAAAGTCAGTCAGCGGGTCGATAAAGAGCACTGGAGTGACTTCACGTAAGTCAGGACGAACCACGGTACTGCTGTAACCAAAACGGGCCTGCAAATCTTCACTGACAAACCAGGTTAACGACAAGGACGGATAAAAACCATCTTCGTTCAGCGGGAAATCTTCGACATTGCCACTGATTTCGCCATCCGCATTTAATGGGATAGAAATCTGGCGGAAGTCTTCATAACGTACACCAAAGTTTAAGCGGTACAGGTAGTCATAGTTCATTTCCATGCCAACATAAGCCGCGTCGATCATCTGCGCTGCTATGTAGTCGTCGGCCTGAGTGGTGACGTTGGAAATCTGGAAACCATTGGCTGTGTTGAGGATACTTTCATCAGAGAAAATATCTGAGAAGTTTTGACTCAACTGTTCCAGGCTATAACCCACAGTGTTGAAGTTAAACAGGTTAGTTTCAGATTCACGGGTCCGTTCAAAATAAGAATAACCGCCGTTCAGCGTCAGCTCTGCTTTACCTAAGGTAAATGGCAGTTTGGCGTTCCAGCTGGCGTTTTCAGTATTATCTTCCATCTTACCGAAGCTGTAGTTCACCGCATTCTGGTTACGGCGCAGGAAAGAGGTCACAGATCCATCAGCCTGAGTTTCGTTTAAGTAACGGTATTCCACTTCGCCTGGAGCATCACGTTCGGCTTTGGCGTCTGTGTATTGCCAGTCAAGACTGATATCGTACAACCAGGGCAACATATGGCGGCCACGAATTTGGTTGCTGAACATAGAACGTTCTTCGTAACGTAACGAGGTGTCGGTGTTAGAACGGTTGGATTCATTGATGGTTTCAATGCTGTCACCATTTTTCACTTTGACTTCATCTTTGGTATCACGCAGATAAATAGATGCAGTTTCAAAACGGTGGTTTTCATCCAGCTCTAAACCAAAGTTTAGCATACCGGACAGCTTCACCTGATGTTCGGTGCCTTTAATATCATCGTATAAATTCAGTGGTATTAAGTCATCACCAGAGACTGAAAAATAACGTTCCTGCTCTTCAATATTCTGAGTGGATCTGTCATAGCTGACACCGGCCATGACGCCAAAAACAGAGGATCCAATATCGAATTTATCGCCAAAAGATACACTGCCATCAAAATCAGGCTTTACACTTTCGCGTTGTACATCAATATCACGGTTAAAAGCTAAACCCAGTTCGCGCACTATAGTGCCAGCCTGAGCCAGGTTACCAGCGTTAATACCACCTAAAGCTTCAGCTATATTAATCTGGTTGATGGTGCCATATTGATCCAAAGCTGCGCGCAGATCCGGAGACATAGCACGGGTGCCATCATCGCTACCCATCCAGTCATCACTACCACCGTTGTAGCTGTAACCTTTATCGCTGTTCAGGCTGCTATAACCGGTACCTACCGATAAGTTAAAGCTGCGCTGCAGTGGAATAGAAGCAGTACGTATATTGACGCTACCACCACCAAAAGCTGCCGGCAGTTCAGGTGAATAAGCTTTTTGTACCACTAAACTTTCGATAATACCTGCCGGGAACATATCCAGAGGGATGACGTTCCTTGTTGGATCCGGGCTTGGTACCATAGCGCCGTTTAATAAGGTACTGGAATAACGTTCCCCTAAACCACGCACATAAATAAATTTGTCTTTGACTAAGGTTAAACCAGTCACCCGGCGCAGTGCTGTCGCCGCGTTGCTGTCGCCTGCTCTGGAGATTTGCTCCATGCCTAATAATTCTGCGACATAAGGTTGTTCACGGCGCTCTGCCGCAGCGGAAGCAGCTGAACTCATCAGACGGCCTGATACTTCAATACGTTCAACGGCCTGTTCTTTTTCTGCCGCAGCTTCTGTTGCAACTTCCTGGGCTGATACAGGCACTATGCTTGCTGTGGCTGCTAAAGCCAGAAGCACACTACGGCCAACCTGACTGATTTTAAAACTTTGCTTGCTGCTCATTTGAACTTGGTCCTATCAGCTAATTCGTACATCAATGTGCCGGGCTTATCCAAAGGAGGCCCGGCACTAAGTGAATTCAAAACTGCCAGCAGGCTGGCAGTTTATGGTGGTCTTAGTCGTCCAGACCTACAGCCCAACCAGCCGTCCAGTTATTGCTTTCTGACACTGCACCAACAAAGTTGACTGTGTCGAAGAAAGCATCAACAGTTTTCATGTCTTTCGCCGTGTTGGTGTCTATTGTGAAGATACCTTTGAGCACAGTGCTGTTATCAGCGACTAACTTGTTATTGGTTTGGTTCAGGAACCAGGCTTCAGTTGTAGTATCTGCTGACACGCTGCCTTTAGTAGCTTCGGCGCAAGAAATTACAGAGTTCGTCATGGTTAAAGTGCCTGCTGCAGCGAAAGCCTGAGATTCAGCAGATTCGATTTCCAGACATTCACCCATACCAGCAGGGCCTGTTACTACGAAGTTAGCTAATTGAGCGTTAGTACCAGCGCGTAACACAATGCCTTCTGAATCATCATCACCATCAAAGTTGTTACCGATAATAGTCATGTTCGCGATAGTAGGATTTGAAACCGGAGATGCAGTCAGGTTGCCTGACTGGTTATCTGCTTCAATACCACGGTTGGCTTTGGCATCGTCAGCTGCGTGTTTTACTAACACAAACTGCATTTTACCGTTCCAGCCGTCAGCCCAATCGACTGAGTCGTCACCGTTTGACGTCAGAACTACGTTTTTACAGCTGACTGAACCACCGAAAAACTCCACACCGTCATCAACGTTCTGGTGAACCTGGATATTTGAACACTTAGTACCTGAACCTACACCAGCAAAAGTAATACCGTTTAATTCGTTATCCGGGATAACTTCAAAACCAGCATGTTTCACAATCACATAGTTCAGAGAACCACTGCTGTCTGCTGCATCTGAACCACCATATGGGCCGGCATCACCTTCAGCCTGTACAGCACAGTTGTTTACATCAGCACATTTGTTGGTTATTGCTTTACCCAGCAACACTAAACCACCCCATTGACCAGCTGCAGTGGGTGAACCAATCACATCCTGTACTGACGTCATAGTGATAGGATTAGCCGCAGTACCTTCGGCCATAATTTTTGAACCACGGGTTACAACTAAGAAATCAGCGCCTGATTTACCGTAGATAGTTACGCCAGGTTGCACTGTTAAAGTAGCGCTGGTGGTGTTATCCACACCAACACGGACACGGCCACTTAATACATAGTCAGCACCAACTGCTAAAGTCACGTTCGTGGTGACATCACCTGTTAACTGGCAGTTTAAACGGCCTGTTAAGCTGGCTACTTCAGTAGTGCCTGTTGGGCAAGAATCTAAACCTGCGCCAGTTTCTGGGTGTAATGCAGTAGTCCAGCCTTTAGTCCAGTCAGTAGTGCCATCAAAAGCACCAATGTAGTTCACATCATCAAACCAGCCGTCTACTTCGTTAGCTACGTTATAACCATTAGCTAATGCAGGTGAGTTAGGAGCAGGGACATAACCACCTAATAATGCATCACCTATAAAGTTATTTGGTTGAGTTGCAAACCAGGCTGCTGTATCCAGAATTTGGTTGCCGGCATCGTCTTGTGCATTCTTCACTGGTTCAGCGCAATCCAGAATAGAGTTGCGGAAGATAATGGCGCCTGATGTAGCGTTGTTTACTGATTCCTGAGAGTTAATGTCAAAACATTCACCCATGCCTTCAGGACCAGTCACTACAACGTTATATAACTCACCTGCAGTACCTGCACGTAATAAAATGCCTTCAGAATCATCTTCACCATCAAAGTTGTTACCAATGATAGTCATGTTGGAAATTTTAGGGTTACTGACCGGCAACGCAGTGAAGTTACCTGACTGGTTATCCGCTTCAATAGCACGGTTTGCTTTAGTGTCATTTGGGTTATGACGAATTAACACGTGTTGCATACGGCCAGTCCAGCCATCAGCCCAATCTAAAGAGTCATCACGGTTACCTGTTAATACCACATACTTCGCATCTACAGTACCGCCAAAGAACTCAACACCATCATCCAGGTTGTTGTGAACCTGAATATATTCAACAGTAGTGCCACTGCCTACACCAGCAAAGGTAATACCATTGAGTTCGTTGTCCGGAATAACTTCAAAACCAGCGTAACGGACTTGTACATATTTTAATGCACCGCTGTTATCTTCTGGATCGTCACCACCATATGGGCCAGCTTCACCTTCAGCTTCAACCTGACAAGTTGCTAAAGCAGCCTGATCACATTTGTTGGTTGGTGCTTTACCTAATAAAACTAAACCGCCCCATTCAGCAGTGGATTCGTCATCCGACAAACCTAACATGTCATTGACTGACGTCATGATGATAGGGTTAGTGGCTGTACCAACAGCCTGAATTTTTGAACCACGGGCTACGACTAAATAGTCGGCACCGCTTTTACCAAAAACTTTAGTACCAGGCTGGATAGTTAAAGTAGCGCTGTTGGTGTTATCGCCGCCTACTGTGACTTTGCCAGACAAAGCCCAGGCAATATCTGCTGTTAATGTAGTGTCGCTGGTAATAATGCCTTTGATTTCACAGACTGGAGTAGTAACGCCCGCTAAAGCTGAGCCTTGAGTTGCAAAAGAAGGGCAAGCACTGGTTGGTGGTGGCGTACCGCCGCCGTTGTTGCCGTCATTGCCATTACCAGTGTTGATATTGATATCACCGCCACCACAACCAGCTAATACTAAAGCTGAGGCGATTGCACTCAATTTTAAAAATTTACGTAAAGCCATTACTCAATCTCCAATAAGTACGAACAGGAAAGCTGTTGTTATAAAAAGCTGGGGCCAACCATACTCAGGCTTAATGACTGTTTTATTACAGTGACTGGCAAAGAGATTGAACTTTCAGTGCAGGCCACGACTGGCGTGGGCTGGCGGCATTGTTGTCAGAAAAGGTTCATCAAAATGTCATCTGAAAGACTTTTTTGTATATTAGAAAAATGTAAGCGGATTGATTGTTTTTTATTTCCGTTGAAAACGACTGGTAAAACCAGTGCTGCTTTGTGTGATCAACAGCTGAGCTGGTCATTACAGGGCAGGATGCTTGTTTCCATTTCATAAAAGTGTCATAAACTAACGCCATACTGGTCACAATCAATAAATTAGCTTGAATTGGTAGAGGGTTATGTCTAGAAAAATCCTGGTTGTAGAAGATGAAGCACCGATCCGTGACATGTTGTGTTTTGTGCTTGAACAAAATGGTTATCAGGCCAGCACGGCGGAAGACTTTGATTCTGCTGTGAACATGTTAGTAGAACCTTATCCGGATTTAGTGTTGCTGGACTGGATGTTACCTGGTGGCAGCGGTATTCAGTTTGCAAAAAAAATGAAAGGACACGAACTGACCCGTACTATTCCTATCATTATGATCACTGCCCGTGGTGAAGAAGAAGATAAAGTCCGTGGTCTGGAAGTGGGCGCTGATGACTATGTCACCAAGCCATTTTCACCAAAAGAACTGATGGCACGTATTAAAGCTGTGATCCGTCGTGTTGCACCAACCAGTCTGGACGATGTGATTGAAGTGCAAGGCTTAAAGCTGGACCCTGTATCACACCGTGTTACAGCGGCTGAGCAAGCTGTGGATATGGGGCCAACCGAATTCCGTTTGTTACACTTTTTTATGACCCATCCTGAACGGGTTTACAGTCGTGAGCAGTTGCTGGATCATGTCTGGGGTACTAATGTGTATGTCGAAGACAGAACAGTAGATGTGCATATACGCCGTTTACGTAAAGCCATTTCGCTGGCTGGGCATGACCGTTTAGTGCAAACTGTCAGGGGTTCGGGTTATCGTTTCTCTGCCAAGTAAACGAGATCCAGTTTTTATCGCTATTTACCCTAAGTAATTGGAGTTGCACCCAGGCGGCAACTGAAAGAGACCCCATGAACATAGTTGTCCTATGTGATTGGGGCGAAAGAGGGCAGCCAACAACGCTGCGGCTTCAAGTACGACGGGTAATAAGTAGGTGTTATGCGTTTGTTACTATCTAAAAGGAAGATTTTCAGCAAGATCTTCCTTTTATTTTTTATTGTTGCATTAATCGGCTGGCTGTTTGATCTGCTGTTTCCTGCTCTATTTACAGCCTCAGTGGTACTGCTTGGCTGGAATTACCGGCATATTTTTGTATTGGATAAATGGCTATGGCGCGATAAAAAACTAACGCCACCAGCAGGTGATGGCAGCTGGCAGCAGGTTTTTGATGGCATTTATTATCGTCAGCGCAAAGCCCGCAAAAAAAATAAAGAGTTACGTGCTTTGATCCGGCGTTTTCGGGACGGCGCTGAAGCCTTACCTGATGCTATAGTGGTGCTCAATAGTGACTGGACCATTATCTGGTGTAATAAACTGGCGCAGCAGCTGGTTGGTTTACGCTGGCCGCAGGATGAACGCCAGCGCATTGATAACCTGATCCGTAATCCGGAATTTCAGTCTTATATTCAGCAAAAACAATTTGAGCAGCCACTGGAGTTATCTTCTCCGGTTAATGAAGATTTGATACTGGAATACCGTATGCTGCAATACGGTGACGATCAGCACTTACTGATAGTGCGGGATGTCACCCAACTAAAACTGCTGGAGCAGGTACGCAAAGATTTTGTGGCCAATGTTTCGCATGAATTACGCACGCCGCTCACTGTATTGCAGGGCTATCTGGAAGTGATGGACGCGGATAACCTGCCGAATGAGGGTATTTGGCTCAAGGCCCATACCGTGATGCTGGAGCAAACCAAACGTATGGACGCTCTGGTACAGCAATTGCTCACCTTGTCACGTATTGAAGCTGCAGCCAAAGTGCAGTTTGAAGATCATATTGATGTGCCTGCTATGCTGGTGATGCTGGAGCAGGAGTCAAACACCTTAAACCGGGAAAAACAGCATCAGATCAGTTTTTCAATTGAACCTGGTTTGTTGGTCTCCGGTATTCGTGAAGAGTTACGTAGTGCTTTTTCTAACCTGATCACCAATGCCATTAAATACACCCCTAATGGTGGAGAAATTCAGGTCAGTTGGGTGCGGCAGCATCAAAAAGCTGTATTTAGTGTCAGTGACAATGGAGAAGGTATAGCACCTCAACATGTGAAACGGCTGACCGAACGTTTTTACCGGGTTGATCAGGCCAGAGCCCGTGCTACAGGCGGCACAGGTTTAGGTTTAGCTATAGTGAAGCATGTGTTGCAACGCCATAACAGCAAATTGATGATTTTCAGTGAGCCGAAAAAAGGCAGCAGCTTCTCGTTCAGTTTACCTGCTGAAACCCTGCCAAAACGTAAAGCTACGAAAGCTCGTTAGAAGGCACTGCCTGCTGCAGAAAGTGCAGAAACTTTTGCAGCAGTGCAGGCTGATAATCTTTATGTTGAACCAGTCTGAAATGCCGTTGCAGCTGCAAAGGACTTTGCAGCAACAGTAACTGTCCGGCTTTGATTTCGTCCTGTACAGCCAGCAAAGGCAAACAGCCTATACCCAAACCTTGTTTTACCGCCTGCTTTATAGCTTCAGGCCGTTCCAGCTCCAGCAGGGTGTTCGGTGCCCAATGTAAGCGTGCCAGTTCATGTTCCAATACGGCGCGGGTGCCCGAACCTTGTTCCCGCACTATCCAGCGCTCTGCCAGCAATTGTTCAGTTGATAAATTCTGATGCAGCTTAGGGTGGCCTATCAGTACTGTCAGATCCTGTCGCCAATGCTGGATATCAAATTCAGCACTCAAGACGGGTCCTTCGATAAAACCCAGTTGTGCTTGCTGCTGATGCATCAGCTGCAGCACTTCACTGCTGTTGCAAAGCCGTAATGTAAAATCAATCTGAGGGTGCAAGGCCGTAAATTGTGCCAATAAAGCGGGTAATAAATAACAACCTACTGTTTCACTGGCGACCAGCCGTAGCTGACCTTTGTCTGGGTTTGAGTGAACCAGTTCTTGCTGCAGTTCAAGCAACAGCTGTAATTTTGGCAACAAATCCAGGGTGTGCTGGGTTGGAATTAACTGCCGTCCCTGACGCAGAAATAACTGATGGCCTAATCGTTGTTCCAGCTCTTTTAAGGCCTGGCTGGCCGCTGACTGGCTTAATGCCAGTTGTTCCGCTGCTTTGGTTAAACTATGCTGCCTGCAAATGGCATCCAATAATAACCAGTGGCGTGGACTGGGATAATTCATTTGTTTATCTAATCTGATGAATAAGATTAATCCATTATTCTTATTTCTATAGCTAAGTACAATAGGGCTGTCACTTTCACTAAGATGAATTCCTATGCTGGTCTTATTGCTGCTTAGCGTGTTACTGCATTTATGTTATCTGGTTTTTCCTGTGTTGGAACAGCTGATCAGTCCGGTTTTTGTCGCCTTGTTGCTGGGCTTAGTGGCTGCTTTTGTGTTGCCACTGTTTTCCATTTTGCCCCGTCAGTTACTGGCGTCCAGGCTGGATGCGATCGGCTGTTGGCAACAAAAGGCTTTACGTTTGGGTATAGTTCTGTTTGCCTTTAGTGTTGAACCACAACTGGTACTGCACACCAGTCCGCTGGCTTTAGTGCAGCTGGTTGTTTTAGTTCTGTTGGTGCTGAGCGCTGCGCTCTGGCTTGGGGTCAACCTATTTAAACTACCCAAAGAGCTGGTGCTTTTAATTAGCTGTGGCTTAAGTTTTTGTGGTACTTCAGCTATTTTTGCCAGCTGGTCTGTACGGCAAAGCGGGCAGGCGACTTTAACTCAAAGTCTGGCTATGGTGCTGTTGATGGGCTTGCTGTCGTTGTTGGCCTATGCGGTGCTGATGCAAACTGGCTGGTTGCCACAAGCACAACTGGCCTGGCTGATTGGCAGCACAGCACCTGAAGTCTCGCAGGCTGTGGCAGCAGGCAGTCAGTTAGGGCAGGCTGCGCCACAGGCTGTGATCGCCAAGTTATTCAGGGTTTGTTTACTGGTACCTTTTTTGCTGCTGCTCAGTTTTCACAGTAAAAACAAAGAAGGTTTTGTCTTCCCCTGGTTTGTGTTGGCTTTTGTGGCTGTGCTGTTGTTGAACATGGGCTTTTCTGTACCTGTCTGGTTCAGTCAGGGGGCTGTGCTGTTGTCGCAAAGTTGTCTGATTTTCGCCATGCTGGTGACCGGGCTTTTCACCTGTTGGCAGGATCTAAAACAATGCAGCGGCAAAGTTTTTGCTTTTGCCGCTGTGGTGATGTGCTTGCTTTTTAGTCTTTCTTATCTGTTTTTGCCGGGTTAGCCAGATAGTCCAGCGCCAGAGCTGTTAAAGCCCTAACCCCATTTTCCAGTGCCTGTTCATTCACCTGAAACAGTGGCGAATGGTTAGGTGCTGTTTGTTCTACAGGCGTATTTTCCGGGGCTATGCCTAAAAAGAAAAACATCCCTGGTACTTCTTGCTGGAAAAACGAAAAGTCTTCCGAAGCAGTAATAGGTTTAATTGGCGCAACCCCGGCCGCACCTGCAGCCCAGCTTAAGCTTGGCATAGCCCACTCAGTCAAAGTGGCATCATTCCAGGTCACAGCTGCAAAACTATGGTTATGAAACTCAGCTGTGGCACCACTGGCAGCTGCTATATGTTCTGAAGTGTGCTGCATTTTTTGCAGTAGCTGTTCGCGCATTTGTGGATCAAAAGTGCGGATAGTGCCTTCGAGTTTTACATCATCCGGAATAATGTTCCAGCGCACACCTCCATGCACCTGACCTACAGACAAGACGGCAGGGGCCTGGGTGACATCCAATTGGCGGGCCGGAATCTGATGCAGAGCAGTGATCAACTGGCCTGTCACAGCTATAGGATCCACGCCACGCCAGGGGCTTGAGCCATGCACCTGCTTGCCTTTGACCGTAATATTAAAACTGTCCGCTGCCGCCATTATGCCTTCACTTTTCACCTGTAACTGGCCGGCAGGACCAGGCCAGACATGCAGACCAAAAATGGCATCAGGTTTGTATGTGGCAAAGACACCTTCTTTGAGCATCAACTTAGCGCCCCCTTCTTCACCTGCAGGAGGGCCTTCTTCGGCGGGCTGAAACACAAACAGAATAGTACCAGCCAGTTCAGCTTTAAGTTCTGTCAGCACTGAGGCTGTCGCCATCAGCATAGCCGTATGAGCATCGTGACCACAGGCATGCATTACCCCTACGTCCTGACCATTAAAAGTGCTGCGTACTTTAGAGGCAAAAGGTAAATCTACTTGCTCCGTCACAGGCAGCGCATCCATATCAGCACGCAAAGCCACTGTCGGGCCAGGTTTAGCACCTTTTAATACGCCCAAAACGCCATGATGAGCTATGCCGGTTTGTACTTCTAAACCAAGAGATTTTAGATGGGCTGCTACTTTTTTCGCTGTATTGACTTCGCGGTTCGACAACTCAGGGTATTGATGGAAATGACGGCGCCATTGCAGCATTTCTGGCTGGATTTTTTCAATAGCCGTTTCGGTACGGGGTTTTAAATCTGTGCTGGCCTGAGCTGAAAAAGTGCTGGCCAGCAGAACACAAAAAACAGTTCGCAACATGATAGTTCCTTCTGGGTGAAGTCACTACCATACTGGCTGGAGCTTAAAAAGCAAAGTGCCTTGCGACACTTTGCCGGAAAGGGGCATCGGGGCTCAGAAATAAAACACAAAAGCCAGCAGGAATAGACCTAAAGCTAAACGGTAAATCACAAAAGGCATCATGCCCATTTTTTCTATCACTTTAAGGAAAAAATGAATGCAGACGTAAGCCGAGATAAAGCTCAGCACTGTGCCTAAACCTAAAGCCGTCCAGTCAACTGCCTGTTCGCTTTTCAGTAATTTCAGTGCTTGATAACCTCCAGCCAGCAGAATAATTGGGATAGAAATCAAAAAGGAGAAACGTGCTGCCGCTTGTCGGGTTAATCCCAGCAGCAGACCTGCTGTCATGGTAATACCTGAACGTGAGGTTCCGGGGATCAGGGCTATCGCCTGAGCCAACCCAATAATAATCACATCTTTTACCGTCAACTGCTCTGTTTCTTTGATTTGTTTGGCTTTTGCATCGGCGTACCACAACAGCAAACCAAAAATGATGGTGGTGCTTGCGATGACTAAAGAAGAGCGGGCATAGACTTCAATAAAGTCTTTGATCAGCAAACCAAACAAAGCTGCAGGTAGAGTGGCCAGAATAATCAGCCAGCCCATACGGCTGTGTTGGTCGTGTTGCCCTTTAAGGCTGCCAAACCAACTAACGCTGATAAGACCTAGATCACGACGAAAATAATGCAGTACAGCAGCCAGTGTGCCTAAGTGCACTGCCACATCAAACGCCAGCCCCTGATCACTCCAGCCGAGTAACTGTGAAGGTAAAATCAGATGAGCTGAACTTGAAATAGGTAAAAATTCGGTAAAGCCTTGCAGTAAAGCCAGAACAATAATTTCCAGAGTCGTCATATGGATCCATACAGATGATTAAATTCGCACGCAGTTTAAAGTCGCACCGCTGCTATGTCGAACAAAAAGCCGGGCTAAGCCCGGGTTCAATCGGGAAATGATCTGATGCCTCATTAAAAGCGCACTATTTAGTGATCAGCTTTGCTTGGTTTTAACCTGCTCTGTCAGCGGGTATGCTTCGTGTTGTGGCGCTCTGAGCCATTCCCGCCAGATGGCAACCAGAAGCGCCATCAGCACTGGGCCAACAAATAAACCCACCATGCCCATAGTTTGTACTCCACCTATTAAACCAAAAAAGGTTGGTAAAAAAGGCAGCTTGACTGGCCCGCCCACTAGCGTGGGTCTGATGGTTTTATCAACAATAAAAAGTTCGATACTGCCCCACAAAAACAAACCCACACCAGCTGTTAAATCACCTGTGCCGACCAGATAAATCGAAATCAGAGTAAAAGATAAAGGTGCGCCACCAGGAATAAGCGCCATAAAGCCGGTCAGCACGCCAAAAGCAACAGGGGAGGGCACTCCGGCTATCCAATAAGCGACCCCTAACACAACCCCTTCGCCAATAGCGATAATGGTCATGCCTATAACGGTTGAGCTGACAGTCGCAGGCACAACGCGGGAAAAGCGGTTCCAGCGATCTGGCAAAATACGCTCACCTACAGTATCCAGTTGCCAGGCGATGCGCTCACCGTCTTTATACAAAAAAAACAAAGTGATCAGCATAAATAATAAAGTCAGCATTAATCCGGCTGTGGTCCAGCCAAAATTTAATACCCACTTGGAGATGCCACTGATTTGTTCGCCACTGACTAAACTGACTACTTGTCCCAATTGGTGAGGTTCGGCTAAATAAGTTTGCCAGTAGGTCGCCAGAGTTTCACCTACGCCTGGCAATGCTCTGAGCCAATCCGGTACAGCGGCGCCATGTTCATTGGCGTGTTTCAGCCACTCAATCCAGGCCCGTATTTCGTCCATCGCATAGCTAAACACCATAGCCAAAGGGATCACCAGACCTAAAACTATGGCAACAATGGCCACAGTGGCGGCTAAAGTGGAGTTAGTGCGGCAATAGTTCAGCAAGTGGCGATACAAAGGCCAGCTGGCAAAGCAGATAATGAGAGCAGCCAGTACAGGAACCAGAAAACCTATAAAAAAGAATACTCCTGCACCCAGGATAACTAGCAGTAAGGCTCTGCTGATGGCGTCGTTACTAAAAATCTGTGGCATCTGTAACTCTTCCTTTCTGTCTCCGGGCCCCGGGGTATTAAATACTTACTCTTCATCCGCACCGGATGAATCACACCCCGGACTTTGCAAACTGCATTCTGTTAAATACGGACAGTCGAGTACAAAGGCAATCTTTTTCAGATGTAATTGCTCTTGTTGTAGATCAGCGACCAATAAAGCTTGTTGTTCCAGCCATTCTTTAGGGAGTAGCAGCGTTAACTGCTGAGGTTTCCCTTGGGCTTTAAGTTCGGGCAAAAAGTCGTTACGGCGTTTTTGATTCAGTAATACGGCCAGACGCAATAACACCAGCAAAGCCACCACAGTGCTTGAGCTGTACAGATAAAACTGCGACAGCTCTTCAGTTTTAATTTTGCGGCGATGTGAGCGCACCAGCGTGGCTATTAACTGCTGTTGTTCCTGGTTAAAGCCAGGTAAGTTGGCATTTTTTAAAATATAGGATGAATGGCGCTGTACGCTGGACGAATTGATATGCAGGCCTATTTCGTAGACTGTGGCTGCCCAGCTTAATAAATCAGCCAACTCATCCGTCAGTTGCCAGCTGTGCCGCAGTTGGGCAAATAATTCCAGCGCTGTGCCGCGCACTCTGTCAGCCTGACTGGTATCTATGCTGTATCTTTTAATCAGACTCTGAATGGTGTGTTCACGAATGTCATGGTGATGCAGCCGGTCGCTCATTTCATACAGTACCCCTTCACGAAGGGCTGCGTCGACATAATACATCTGCGAAATGCCAAGCATATTAAAAGCGGCAATTAAAATAGCTAAACCAGAACAAATCAGTAACTTACGGTCATCGGCTAAACCAGGTAAATCCAGCTGCAAACTGTTTTCCTGAGCGATCAGCAAGTCTTTTAATTGCAGCAGGTGTTCAAGCTCAATGCAGGCCGGATGCCAGCCTAAACCAGTAATCATATCGCGAATGGTTTTGATAGTACCTGAAGTGCCGACCGCTTGTTGCCAGCCTGTTTCCCGGTATGCCGAGACTATAGGTTCCAGTTCCTGCTCAGCCTGTAAAATAGCCCGTTCGAATTTTTTTGCACTGATACGGCCATTGGGAAAATGGAACTGGGCATAGCTGACACAACCCATGTTACGACTGGCCAGTCTGATCGGCAAAAAGCCTTCGCCTATGGCAAATTCAGTGCTGCCGCCGCCTATATCCATCACCAGCCGACGCCCCTGGTAATGCTCAAAATGCGCCACACCCTGATAAATAAAGCGTGCTTCTTCCTGACCTGAAATCACCTCAACAGGAAAAGGAAACACCGCCTGAGCCCGGCGTAAAAACATAGCGCTGTTTTTTGCACGCCTTAAAGTGTAAGTCGCAATAACCCGCACCGATTCTGTGGGTACAGGCTTTAAGGTATCGGCAAACTGACTCAGTACAGCCAAACCACGCAACATGGCTTCTTCGGTTAACAATAAATCTTCTGTTAGGCCTTCAGCCAGCTGTACTTTTTGTTTTTCGCGATGCAACAGCTGCAAAGCGCCATCGACCACACGAGCTATCACCATATGAAAGCTGTTGGAGCCTAAATCAACGGCCGCCATATAAGCGGCTTTTTGTGTTTCTGTCGTGTCTGTGCTGGTCCAGTGGGTCATAAGCTGGCCTGAGTGGATTGCTGCAACTGAGCAAAATAATCGTAGATTTCCTGTTGGGAGCGAATGCTACGCTTATTGCCTCTTTTTACATAGTGGTTGCTTTGATCTTTATCGATCATGCGCGCTTTGACATTGTCATGCCACTGAATATCCAGGGTCGTCATAATTTGCTGTTTAATGGCTGCATCATAAATAGGCACACCCACTTCGACACGTTGATCCAGATTACGGGTCATCCAGTCAGCCGACGAGATATACAGATCTGTATCACCGCCATTGTTAAACACATAAATCCGGGCGTGTTCAAGGTATCTGTCCAGCACACTAATCACATGAATATTGTCGCTCATGCCTTTAACACCAGGAATAAGTGAGCACATCCCCCGCACTATAATACGGATTTTTACACCGGCCATACTGGCTTTATAGAGTAAATCAACAATTTGCTTATCAACCAGGTTATTGATTTTTAATGTGATTTCGGCTTTTCTGCCTGATGTGGCAAAACTGGTTTCCCGTTCTATTAAGGCGCAAAGCTTAGGCCGGCTCCAGGTTGGAGACACCATCAAGTGATTAAACTGAAATGCCTTGTAACTGTATTGAATAAATTCAAACACCTGATCCACTTCGTCACAAATTTCACTGTGGCAGGTGAACAAACTCATGTCGGTATAAATTCGGGCGGTTTTTTCGTTAAAATTGCCAGTGCCTATATGGGCAAATTTTACAGTTTTGCCTTTCTCCTGCCGACTGATTAAACAGAGCTTAGAGTGAATTTTTAAGGTTTGCAGGCCAAAGATCACTTCAATGCCGGCTTCTGTCATGCGGCGTGCCCAATTGATATTGTTTTCTTCATCAAAACGGGCTTTTAATTCCACTACTACAGTCACTTTTTTGCCATTACGCACCGCATCAAGCAGAGAGTTAATGACTCGTGAGTTTTTAGCGACACGGTACATCGTCATTTTGATACTGCTGACTTTTGGATCAAAAGACGCCTGACGTACCCATTCAGTGAAATAACTGAAGCTGTGGTAAGGGTAGTACAACAAAATATCCGAAGTACGAATCGCATCAAAACTTGTGGTATGGCGTTCAAACTCCGGGCTTTTCAGCACTGGCATAGCCGGGAATTCCAAAGAGGGGTGGCCTATATTTGGAAAACCAATAAAATCTTTAAAATTACGGTACTTACCACCTGGTATTAAAGAGTCATAGGAGCTGTAGCCCAACAATTTTTTCAGCATTTTTAGCATATGTTCAGGCATGTTTGCATCGTAAACCATACGCACTGGCTCGGATTTCAGCCGCTGTTTAATGCCTTTGGACATTTTATCGATCAACGACTGGTCTAGCGTATCGCTGATATTGTATTCGGCGTCCCGGGTCAGTTTCAGTGAAAATGCCTGAATTTCACAAAAATCAAAAAAGCCATCAAATAAGTCTTTCAGGCAGTGCATGATGATGTCATCAAGCAAAATGATTTGCCTGCGGTAGCGGCCTCTTTTTTTACTTTTATTCAGATGAAGCGGCAACTCAACAAAACGTGACATCACGTCTGTTGGCACCTGTACTATGGCGTACTCCGCTTTATTGGAGCCCGTCATTTCCACCATCAGGTAAGTGGCATTGTCTTCTAAATGTTTAGCCAGTTTGACTTCTTCAGCGGACAAAATAATAGGAGAAATATGACGCTGTACTTCGCTGCGGTAGAAGCTACGAACCCATTGAGCCTGAGCGTCGGTCAGTTTGTAGTTGTCAATCAGCTCAATGTTGTATTTGCGCAGGGCTTGCAGTAAGTCGTCATAAATTTTATTAAAACGTTCGCCCAGCGTCATCACTATATGTTGAATATCGTGCAGCAACTGTTCGGCGTCTTCCTGCTCATTGGCATGGTATTTTTTCAGTAAAATACGGCGTTTAACATCAGCCACCCTAACCCGGAAAAACTCATCCATGTTGTTGGAATAAATACCTAAAAAACGCAACCGTTCAATCAGTGGGTTGCGTTCATCTGCAGCTTCCTGCAGCACACGGCCATTAAAAGCCAGCCAGCTTAATTCGCGGGGAAAATAATTCGTATCGCTCACAGTATGTTTTAACTCTGCAAAGACCATAACGCGCTCCTGATCGGGTTCGGGAGCTACTCTATGGCAGTTTTATGACAGACTGATGAAAGGATCAAGGCTCTGATCCTTTAATACAGAGATATTTTTTTCAGCAGGGTTAGTGTTCAATATCAACCACTACGTCCGAAGCTATAGCTTCCAGCGCTTTGACCACTTCATCTTTATTCAGATCGGCAGGCAGTTCTACTGTGGCTATGGCGTGAAACAACGGAACACCCCAGTTGGGGGCGCTTTGTTTGGAGCTTTCAAAATGAATAATGTTGGCACCTTTGTGTTTCATCACGCTGGACAGCTCTCGTACTATGCCCGGTCTGTCGTTGCCTGTAATCACAAATTGCAGCTGCTTATCCGGATGAGTTGCACAGTCTAAACCTTGCTGAATTTTGATATCCAGGTCTGACATGCGTTCAAGCTCTGTTGTCAATGCAAATAAATGCTCTTCAGACACTTCCAGTTGCAATATACCGGCAAAGTAGCCCCCTAAATGACTTAAGTTACTGGCCATCCAGTTGCCTTGATGACTGGTGATCACTGTAGCCAGTTGTTCGACTAAACCTGCTTTATCCCGACCTATCACAGTTAAAATCAACTGCTTCATATTACATCTCCTGGAGAGTCAAATCTGATAAAAATAGAAAAGAACTTAGAAAAACAGTGAGTTAGCTAGCGTTAGCTTCCCCCATTGTAGACCTCTTGCTGGTTTTTGACAGTCAAGTCGTCGCAAATCTCCCCTGTTGAGTAAAAAAATTTGCTGTAGCTCAAAAGATGTTCTTTTGTTTCGTCATATTAGTGTCATATTTCTTTTTTATGATAGGACCCAGAAAACAACCTGAACCACGAACAGGCATTTGTCTGTTGTGAGGAGAGCAACGTGAAAGTAGCAAAATTATTAACTTCAATCAGTCTTATTGCAGCCACTTTAGGCCTGACAGCTCAGGCTGCCATTATCGAAGCAGATCCGAAATTGCCTGCTTACGTAAAATCTACTGGTGTTTCAGGCAACATTTCCAGTATAGGTTCTGATACCTTAAACAACCTGATGACAAAATGGGCTGAAGAATTCCGTAAGCAATATCCAAACGTGAATATCCAGATCCAGGGTGCAGGTTCTTCTACCGCTCCTACAGCTTTAACTGAAGGCACCTCTAACTTTGGCCCTATGAGCCGTGCTATGAAGCCATCAGAAGTGCAGGAATTTGAAGCGAAATATGGCTACAAACCAATGGCTATTCCTGTGGCTATCGACTTATTGGCTGTGTATGTAAACAAAGACAACCCGTTAAAAGGTCTGACTATTGCTCAGGTGGACGCCATTTTCTCTGCAACCCGTAAATGTGGTTATAAAGAAGATGTGACACGCTGGGGCCAGTTAGGTATGGAAGGCGCATGGGCAAACCGTGATTTCACTACGTACAGCCGTAACGCTGTATCTGGTACTTACGGTTATTTTAAAGATGTGGCCTTATGTGGCGGTGACTTTAAATCCAGCATCAATGAACAACCAGGTTCTGCTTCTGTAGTGCAGGGTATCAGTGAGTCTATCAACGGTATTGGTTACTCAGGCATAGGCTATATCACGTCAAGTGTGAAAGCTTTACCTTTAGCGAAAAAAGAAGGTGAGCCGTTTTATGCACCAAATGCGGATCATGCTTTAGACGGTAAATACCCGTTATCACGTTTCCTGTACGTGTACATCAACAAGCACCCAAACAAAGAAATGTTACCTTTAGAGCGTGAGTTCGTGCGTTTTGTACTGTCAAAAAATGGTCAGGACGTCGTAGCACACGATGGCTATGTGCCGGTTCCAGCTTCAGTAGCAGCTAAAGCTCTGGCTGACCTGGGTATTAAATAAGTTGTACTGATGAAAACAAGGCACCTTCAGGGTGCCTTGTTTTTTCTATTAAAAGTAATAGTTTGATCTTTCCCGTCCGGATCCGTTTGTGTCATTTATATGACAGAAAATCACCTTGTAATATTTCCGTCATAAAACTCTACTATAGTTGCCAACATCTAAAAGTAACTGGTGGTATAGCAACTATGCACTCAACCCATCCAAGTCAGCAGTCAGCCGGTGATTCGCCGCGTTCTTTACTGCCAACTGGTGAACGTCGTGCCCGTTTACGGCGCTGGCGCTCTGTTAAAGATAAAATCTCCAAATATGGCATCAGCTTTGCCGGCATCAGTGTGGTGCTGGCTTTTGCCACTATATTTGTTTATCTGTTTTCTGAAGTGGGGCCTTTGTTTTCCTCAGCTTCAGTGGAGCAGAAAACCAGCTATCAAAGTCCTGCTACAGAACCTCTGTATAGCAATATAGAGCGTTATGGTGAGATAGGCTTAACTGTGACAGCAGATGCAAAGCTGCAGTTTTTTAACGCGGACACAGGTGAGCTGAAGCAACAAGTGCAATTGGCTTTACCTGCTGATGTCACAGTCACTACTTTTGCTAAAGCTGACCCTCGTACCGGCACTATCATTCTGGGTTTATCCAACGGCCAGGCGCTGATTGCCAAGCATGAATATCTGTTAAGTTATCCAAAGGATAAACGTCAGGTGAATCCTAAAGTCAGTTATCCTTTAGGTGAAGCTCCGGTACAGGTTGATGCCCAAGGTCAGGCTTTAGTGGCTATCGCCATACAGGAAAAAGACGAAAACCGGATGTTGAGTGCTTATACGGCTGATGGTCGTTTAGTCTTGTCAAACATGGTGGCTGAAACTGTGTTTCTGACCGGCGAAACCACTGTGGTACGTACGGATTACACTTTACCTGACGCACCAGCTTCAGCCAGCAGAATTCTGATCGACAACACTTTTCAGAATTTGTTTGTTGCTGATAACGCAGGTCAAATCCATTATTACGCCATTAATAATCCACAGGAAGCGCGTTTAGTCCAAAGCGTCAATGCAGTGAAATCAGGTGAACAAATCACCGCCATTGAGTTTCTGGTGGGGACTGTGTCCTTAGTGGTTGGTTCGTCAGATGGTGAGCTGAGTCAGTGGTTTTTAGTGCGGGACCAGCACAATAACTTCGACTTAAAACAAATTCGTGATTTTGAGCAGCACCCTGGTGCTATTACTCAGATCGTTGCTGAATACTCCCGTAAAGGTTTTATGGCCATAGATGACAAAGGTCATTTGGGCATTCATTACGGCACTTCAGCCCGCACTTTGTTTTTAGACGCCTTTGAAGATGAACTGCAGGCAAAACAAATTGCCATTTCTCCTATTAACACTAATTTCCTGTTGCTGGACAACAAAGGTCAGATGCATAAGTTTGAGCTGGATAATGCACATCCGGACGTGTCTTACAAAGCGCTGTGGAATGAAGTCTGGTATGAAGGCCGTGATGAAGCCCGCTATATTTGGCAGGCCTCTGCCGGTTCAGATGAATTCGAAGCCAAAATGAGCATGGTGCCTTTAGCCTTAGGTACTTTAAAAGCCGCATTTTTTGCCATGTTGTTTGCCACCCCTCTGGCCATCATGAGCGCTATTTATGTCGCTTACTTTATGACGCCTGTACTGCGTGGCAAAGTGAAACCTACCATCGAAATTATGGCGGCCTTGCCCACAGTGATCCTCGGCTTCTTAGCGGGTTTATGGTTGGCGCCTTTTGTGGAAGAGTATTTAAGCGCTGTGTTTGCTATTCTGATCCTGATGCCATTTATGATGCTCGCTGCAGCCTATTTGTGGCGTTATATGCCTGAATCTATTCGCAATCGTTTTGGTTTAGGTTGGGAAGCTGCGTTTTTAGTGCCCGTTATCGTTTTGTTTGGTTATCTTGCTGTCAGTGCCAGCCCGGTGATCGACCATGCCTTTTTTGATGGCAGCTTACGTCAATGGTTTACTGACAATGGCATTAACTATGACCAGCGTAATGCGCTGATTGTAGGTATAGCTATGGGCTTTGCTGTTATTCCAAATATCTTCTCCATTGCTGAAGATGCCATTTTTAACGTGCCTCGCCATTTAACTCAGGGTTCTTTAGCTTTGGGGGCGACACCATGGCAAACCATGGTGGGTGTAGTATTACCAACAGCAAGTCCAGGTGTGTTCGCTGCAGTGATGGTGGGGTTTGGCCGCGCTGTGGGGGAAACCATGATAGTACTGATGGCCACGGGGAACAGCCCTGTCGTGAACTTTAATATCTTCGAAGGTATGCGTACTTTATCCGCCAATATAGCGGTGGAGTTACCTGAGACAGCCGTTGGCAGCACCCACTTCCGTGTGTTGTTCCTTGCTGCTTTGGTGTTGTTTGTTTTTACCTTTGTATTTAATACCCTCGCCGAAGTCATACGGCAGCGTTTACGTCAACGCTTCAGCAATCTGTAATTAAGGGGCACTTTGATGAAATCTTTATTTGGCGTAAGAGCCTGGTTCAGATCAGGGACTCCCTGGATTTGGTTAAACGCTGGTGCCATTGCCTTGTGTCTGGTGATGGTGATAGGTGTGTTGGGACTGATTGTCGTACGTGGCGGTAGTCACTTCTGGCCTGCGGATTTACAGCAGACTGAATGGTCGCCTGAATCCGGTCAGAAAAAAGTCATTATGGGTGAACTGGTGCGTGCCGAAACAGTGTCTGCTGTGATGTTGCGTGAATCAGGTGCTACAGTGCCGGCAGAGCTGGAAGCTGTGACCCGTTATCTGGTCAAAGTAGGTAACCGTGACTTGTATGGCCGGGATTTCTCCTGGTATATGGATTATGAAATCACCGGCTGGGCAGCACCAGAGGGCGCTATTGCGCTGGAGCGTCGTGAGCGTGGTAATTTTTATGGTTTCCCGCTCAGGCTGAACGAAGGCGATACCCTGATTGCTGAAGGTGCCGCCATGTGGCCTGAGTTGTTAAAACGGGTTGAACGCGCTAACGGTATTTTTCAACAGATGAAAGATATCGAAAAAAATGACATCAGCCGCATCAATAACCAGATTGAGAAGTTACGTTTAACCGAACGTCGTCTGGTGCTGGATAAGGTGTCTGACGCTGAAATGGCAGAATTCAAAGCTCAGGCTGAAGCAGAAAACAAAGTGCTGAACGATGAATACGCCGTGATCCAACAAAAACTGGATCAGCTGCGTGCTGAGTCTAATCGTGACAACTTAGTGGCACGTTCTGCAGAAGGCCGTGAAGTCACCATTTCACTGGCAAATATCGTGAATGCTTTTGCACCAAACGATATGTCGGTCTGGCAAAAAACCAGACATTACTTTAGTGGCATTGGCACTTTCCTGACGCAAGAGCCACGGGAAGCCAATACCGAAGGCGGTATATTCCCTGCCATTTTTGGTACTGTCACTATGGTTATATTAATGGCTATTATCGTGACGCCTTTTGGGGTGCTGGCAGCCATTTATCTGCGTGAATACGCCAAACAAGGGCCACTGCTGAAAATCATCCGGATTTCGGTCTATAACCTGGCTGGT
Source organism: Gammaproteobacteria bacterium (assembly GCA_018825965.1). Taxonomy (GTDB): domain Bacteria; phylum Pseudomonadota; class Gammaproteobacteria; order Enterobacterales; family Alteromonadaceae; genus Pararheinheimera. The sequence goes on along the minus strand of JAHKAA010000007.1, from coordinate 77,345 downwards.
GTACCTTCTATTGTGTACGGTGTTTTTGGTTTAGGTTTCTTTGTGTACATTATGGGCGGCAGCATTGATCAGCTGTTTTACCCTGAAGCTTTACCAAGCCCGACTTTTGGTACTCCGGGTTTATTCTGGGCCTCTTTGACCCTGGCCTTGTTGACTCTGCCTGTCGTCATTGTATCGACAGAAGAAGGGTTATCCCGTATTCCAAGTACTATTCGTATGGGTAGTCTGGCCTTAGGTGCAACCAAATCTGAAACTTTATGGAAAGTGATAGTGCCGCTGGCCACTCCGGCTATGATGACGGGGTTAATTTTAGCAGTGGCTCGTGCTGCAGGTGAAGTAGCACCTCTGATGCTGGTAGGTGTAGTGAAACTGGCACCTACTTTACCTATAGATGGCAATTTCCCATTTATTCATTTAGACCAGAAGATCATGCACTTAGGTTTCCACGTCTTTGATGTGGGTTTCCAGAGTCCAAACGTTGAAGCTTCGCGTCCCTTGCTCTATGCCACAGCACTGGTGCTGGTGTTATTGATTGTGGTGCTGAATATGGCGGCTATCTATATGCGTAACAGATTACGTGAAAAATACCGCAGCGATACAGATTAGAAAGCAGCAGGCCTGCGTGGCAGGCCTTTGGTCACAAGCTCACAGAATTTCATAGAATGGTAATGAAGATGAATCAAGATAAATTAACTGCTCCACCGGTAGAAAACGAATTGAAACTGTCGGATGAAAAAATCAAACTTCAGGTCAACGATCTGAAGCTGTATTACGCAGATTCGCTGGCATTAAAAAGCGTCAATATGACGATCCCGGAAAAACGCGTCACGGCTTTTATCGGCCCTTCAGGTTGTGGTAAATCCACCTTGTTGCGCTGCTTTAACCGGATGAACGATTTAGTGGATATCTGCCGTATTGAAGGCCAGATTTTAATGGATGGCCAGAATATTTATGACCCAAAAATTGACGTGGCTGAGTTACGCCGTCAGGTTGGCATGGTATTCCAGAAACCTAACCCATTCCCAAAAAGCATTTATGAAAACGTGGCTTATGGCCTGCGTCTGCAAGGCGTTAAAGACAAACGTATTCTGGATGAAGTGGTCGAAACTTCATTAAAAGGCGCAGCTTTGTGGAACGAAGTGAAAGACCGTTTGCATGACAATGCCTTTGGTTTATCTGGTGGTCAGCAGCAACGTTTGGTCATAGCACGGGCTATTGCTATTGAACCTGAAGTGTTGTTACTTGATGAGCCCGCTTCAGCTTTGGATCCAATTTCTACGCTGAAAATTGAAGAACTGATTTATGAACTCAAAGATAAATACACTATCGTGATTGTTACCCACAATATGCAGCAGGCTGCCCGTGTATCCGACTATACTGCATTTATGTATATGGGTGATTTAATTGAGTTTGATGCCACCAATAAGATGTTCACCAATCCATCGCAGCAACAAACTGAAGATTACATCACAGGCCGTTTTGGTTAACGGCTGAAGCAGATCAAAGGAGATCGCGATGGACAAAATGAACTTAACAAAACACATTTCCAGCCAGTTTAATGAAGAAATTGAGCAGGTTCGCAACCATGTGATGGCAATGGGTGGCTTAATTGAACAACAACTGGCGGATGCACTGAATGCTATTGCCAGCAGCGATGCTGATTTAGCTCGTCAGGTGATTGCGAATGATGAGAAAGTAAACGACTGGGAAATTAAAATTGACCACGAATGCACCCGTATCATTGCCAAACGCCAGCCGGCAGCCAGCGATTTGCGCCTGATTATGGCGATTATCAAAACCATTTCAGATTTAGAGCGTATTGGTGATGAAGCCGAGCGTATCGCTAAGGTGGCATTGGAGTCCTTTAACAGCGCGCAGCAGGATCTGCTGGTGAACCTCGACAATATGGGCCGCCATGTAGCGCAGATGCTGCACGATGTATTGGACGCTTTTGCCCGTATGGACGTGGAAGCTGCTTTAGCAGTGCACCGCGAAGATAAAAAAGTAGACCGTGAATACGAAGCTATTACCCGTCAATTAATGACCTATATGATGGAAGACCCACGTTCTATTCCTAAGATTATGAATGTATTGTGGTCTGCCCGCTCTATGGAACGTATTGGCGACCGTTGTAAAAATGTCGCTGAATACATCGTCTTTCTGGTCAAAGGCAAAGACGTGCGCCACAGCGATGATGAAAAGTTAGAGCAAGACGCCCGCAGTTAAAAAAATCAGCATTGAGTTGTCATAAAAGCCTGATAAAACCTATGTTTTATCGGGCTTTTTATACTCTGGCTTTTTAAGGCGTTTTTATTACACTTTGATTGCAGTACAATGCGCGCCGACTTTCGTCAACTCAACAACAAGAGGCACACTCATTATGCCAAATCACTTTTTGGCGGTTTTCGCAAAATCCCCAATCAAGCCATTGGAAGAGCATATCAAAAAGGTTTTTGATGCCAGCCAGCTGCTGCTGCCATTTTTTGACGCAGTGTTTTTAAAGGATTGGGATAAAGCGGCTGAAGTTCGCACATCTATTGTGACGTTGGAAAAGGATGCCGACAATTTAAAACGTGATATCCGTGTGCATTTGCCACGTGGGCTGTTTTTACCTGTGGAACGAACGGACTTATTAGAGCTGGTTTCGCAGCAGGATAAAATTGCCAACAAAGCCAAAGACATCACAGGCCGTGTTTTAGGTCGTGAGCTGGAAATTCCTGCTGCTATTCAGGTGGAATTTAAAGCTTACCTGCAGCGCTGTATCGATGCTGTTGAACTGGCATGTGAAGCAATCAATGAACTGGACGAGCTGTTGGAAACTGGTTTTCGTGGCCGCGAAGTCGACTTAGTGATCAAAATGGTCGAACGTATCGATGAAATCGAGCATGATACCGACCAGTTGCAGATCAGTTTACGTAAATTTGTGCGTAAAGCTGAAGCCGAAATGAATCCGGTTGATGTGATGTTCCTGTACCGCACTCTGGAGTGGGTTGGCGATTTAGCTGACTCTGCCCTGAAAGTAGGTTCACGTCTTGAAATCATGTTAGCTCGTTAATTCTTAAGGTAATTCAAACATGGATATTTTAACTACGTACGGCTATACGCTGATTATCGTAGCCGCTGTATTTGGCTTTATTATGGCTTATGGTGTAGGTGCCAACGACGTGGCAAACGCCATGGGGACCTCAGTAGGATCCAAAGCTTTAACTGTTAAACAAGCAATTTTTATTGCGGCTATTTTTGAATTTGCCGGTGCTTATTTAGCGGGCGGTTCTGTCACTTCTACCATTCGCAGTGGCATTGTTGACCCTATTCACTTTGCGTCAGCGCCTGAACTGATGGTATTCGGCATGATAGCGGCCTTATTGGCAGCTGGCACCTGGTTGTTGGTTGCTTCTTATTATGGCTGGCCTGTGTCCACGACTCACTCTATTGTTGGTGCCATTATTGGTTTTGCCGCTGTAGGTGTGGGCGTGGATGCCGTGGAGTGGGGCAAAGTAGGTGGCATAGTTGGCAGTTGGATAGTGACTCCTGTGCTGGCTGGTATTTTGGCCTATTTAATTTTTATGAGCGCGCAGCGTTTAATATTTGATACCGAGAATCCACTGGCTAATGCAAAAAAGTATGTACCATTTTATATGGCATTAGCAGCCTTGATGATGGCCTTAGTGACTGTAACTAAAGGTTTAAAACACGTGGGGCTGGACCTGACGGTAGAACAGAATATCTGGATCTGTGGTGGTATTGCCTTGGCAGTGGGTGTGATTGGTAAGATTGCTATTAACCGGGTGCATATAGATCCACAAGCCGACAAAGAAATGCATTTTAATAATGTGGAAAAAATCTTCGGTATTCTGATGATTACCACAGCCTGTTGTATGGCTTTTGCTCATGGTTCCAATGATGTAGCCAATGCTATTGGTCCTCTGGCTGCTGTGGTCAGCGTGATCCAGTCGGGTGGTGAAGTGGTAGGTAAAGCCAAACTGGACTGGTGGATTTTACCTTTAGGTGCTGTGGGTATTGTGATTGGTTTGGCTACTTTAGGCGCTAAAGTGATTAAAACCATAGGTACAGCTATTACGCATTTGACGCCAAGCCGTGGTTTTGCCGCTGAGTTATCTGCTGCTACTACTGTAGTTATAGCTTCTGGCACAGGTTTACCCATCTCTACCACTCAAACTTTAGTGGGTGCTGTATTAGGTGTAGGTTTAGCCCGTGGTATTGCTGCGCTTAATTTAGGTGTAGTACGGAATATCTTTATTTCATGGGTAGTGACTTTACCTGTGGGTGCTGGTTTAGCTATCGTATTTTTCTATATGATCAAAGCTATTTTTAGCGTCTGATCCCTGCTGTTCTTTGATAAAAAAAATCCTGGCTTTTGCCGGGATTTTTTTTATCAAAAAACGTTTTGCAGCCCACTTAAAGATAGCCAGGCTATACTTCGCAACTTCTGGGGTTCTGTCGCAAATTAATAGCTTGTCGCTTTGCTTTTTAATTTTATTCGATTAAATTGGTTTTAATTGAGGTTAATCATCGGAATAAAAGATGAAACGTGTGCCCAGTATTAAACAGTTGCAATACCTGCTTGCTTTGCATGAACACCAGCATTTTGGTCGTGCTGCTGAAGCTTGTTATATAGGTCAGTCCACTCTAAGTGCGGCCATCGCCAACTTAGAAGAAACCATGAACGCCCAGTTGCTGGAGCGGGATCATAAGACCTTTATTTTTACCCCTTTGGGTGAAGATGTGGTGCGCCAGGCCCGTTATATAGTGGAACAGTGTGAAGAGCTGACCGAATTTGCTAAATGTCAGGGTAAGCCTATGGCGGGTCCTTTGCGTTTAGGTTGTATCCCTACCATTGCGCCTTTTGTATTGAGTGAAGTCATGGCGCTGTCGCGTGAGCGTTTTCCTGAATTGCAGTTATTGCTGCGGGAAGACACCACTGAAAACTCGTTGCAGTCCTTGATTGAAGGGCGATTAGACTTAGTCTTACTGGCTTTACCTTATGACACTGGCACTTTGCATACAGAGGTGCTGGCACAAGACCCTTTTAAGCTGGTGCTGCATAAAGACTGGCTGGACAGAGGGTTTCAGCAAGATATCAGCCAGTGGCCGGATGAAAGTATTTTTCTGTTGGAGCGTGAGCATTGTATGACTGGTCATGCGGTAAAAGCCTGCGAGCTGGATGATAATCGCAAAGTAAATCCGTTTTTTGCCACCAGCCTGCATACCTTAAGTCAGATGGTGAATAACAAACTGGGTGTGACTTTTATGCCGCAGATGGCGATTAACAGCGGTTTGTTGCGTGGCACTGAGCTGATGGCTCAGAAACCAGGCTCTGGTCAGGCTTACCGTGATATTGGGGTGGCCTGGCGCCCTACATCCAGCAAACTCCGTAGTTACCGCCAGATGACGCAGTTAATCTCTGAAGTGTTACAAAAAAAATGCGCTGATTAACACCTAAGGCAGGGTGGGCAAGGTCAGTTGGGGATAGGTTTGATAAAACTGTTTCAGCTGGCCTGTTTTGTATAGCGTCAGAAAGCGCTTATCCCACAAGGCTTTAAATAAACGCCCTGATTCATTGTCAGCAAAAGCCAGATAAATAGGGTCACGCAGCATCTCCTGATAACGCAAAGGTTGCAGCTGTACAGCTCCTGCCCCTTTTAAGTACTGATGCAATTCACTTTTTTCCGCCAGATAAATATCAACCCGGCGATTCTTCACCAGCTCCAGGCCTTGTTTGATACCCAGTACCTCATAGCCTTTTTCCGGAAGGCCCAGAACCAGATGTAAGTCGTACGCTAAATCCCAGGCCAGTTTATGCTGCTTCAACAGCTCCAGTTGTGGTGGTGCTGTATGTGTCGGATCGTAAATGGCAACTATTAAATCAAAATCAAAGGGGTGGGCAGACAGCAGTAATCCTTGATGTTCTTTGCCCGACTCATAGGCGGATAAGCCCGGTACCATATGGTGTTTACCTTGCTGCACCAGATGGATGGCGCGACCAAAGTTACTGAAATGCCACACCAGTTCAGTTTGATCTTTTGGGTAAATCAGCTGAAACAAATCTGCATAAGCACCAGTACCGTCGGCGTTCGTAAAGCCTGGCCAGACAGGGGTACTGATCTGAAGCTGTGACTGTGCTTTTTGCTCCGCCAAAGCGGACTGCACTATGAAAAAGCAAAACAGAAGCACAGTAAGGCGATACATCATGCGGTTTTGTCCTTGAGCTTTTCCAAAGCTTAGCTGAAATTTCGCTCATTGCTGTTGTGGCGAAAAATAGCTTGTATTGAAAAAAACATCTTTGTAGACTGCCGCCGCGCTGCAAAGTGCATATCGTGTCGGTGTAAATGCCGGTTTTTAAAGTTTGTCGGTAAAGCGGACTAGCGGATTATATCTATGCAAGTTAAAGACTTTTCTTTTGAGCTGCCAGAGCAGCTGATCGCACGTTTTCCTAAAGCAGAACGTTCCAGCAGTCGTTTATTAAAAATGCAGCGCCAGACTGGTGAGTTATCCCACCTGGTGTTCACTGATTTATTAGCTGAATTGAATAGCGGCGATTTATTGGTATTTAACAATACCAGGGTGATCCCAGCCCGCTTATTTGGTCAAAAAGAATCGGGTGGCAAAGTAGAAATATTGGTAGAGCGGGTGCTTGATACTCAGCGCTTTTTAGCTCATGTGCGTGCCAGTAAAGCGCCTAAGCCAGACAGCATTATTCTGGTCGATGACAAAACCCAACTTAAGATGCTGCAGCGCCACGATACCTTGTTTGAGCTGGAGCTGTTAGGCGAAGAAGTTTTATTGACTATGTTAGACAGGCTGGGCCATATGCCTTTGCCACCTTACATAGACAGACCAGACAGCGACGAAGATAAACAGCGCTATCAGACGGTCTATAACCAGAAACCAGGCGCTGTAGCCGCACCAACAGCGGGTTTGCATTTTGATGAGCCTTTACTGGCAGCATTAAAAGCCAAAGGCATTGAGTTCGCTTATGTCACTTTGCACGTTGGGGCTGGTACTTTTCAGCCAGTGCGGGTGGATAATGTGCTGGACCATCAGATGCATGCTGAATACATCGAAGTAGACCAGCAGGTCGTTGATGCTATTCACGCCTGTAAAGCCCGTGGTAACAGAGTAGTCGCAGTGGGGACTACATCGGTGCGTTCGCTGGAATCTGCTGCTCAAATTGCATTGCAGCAAGGCAAAAACTTACAGCCATACAGCGGCGACACTAAAATATTTATCTACCCTGGTTACCAGTTTCAGGTGATTGACGGTTTAGTCACTAACTTCCATTTGCCGGAATCCACATTGATTATGCTGGTCAGCGCTTTTAGCCAAAAAGACTATGTGATGCACGCCTATCAAACCGCTATAGAGCAGGAGTATCGTTTTTATTCCTATGGCGATGCGATGTTGCTCCTGTAAATTTTCCTTAATCGATCCTACACATTGTTGTCTCTGCAGTGGTTGCGGGCACGAAAGGCTATACCGCTTTAAAGGTGGGGTTTGGCCTTTTGTTCTGCTACAATCGGGCGCGAAAAAAGCCGGACTGTTTTTCTGGCAGAGACTGAGGTAGAACGTGAAATTTGAATTATTAAAAACCGATGGCAAAGCCCGTCGTGGCCGTCTTGTATTCGATCGCGGCATAGTTGAAACTCCTGCATTTATGCCTGTGGGTACTTATGGCACAGTCAAAGGCATGACGCCGGAAGAACTGGAAGCCACAGGTGCACAAATCTGCTTAGGCAATACTTTCCATTTAATGCTGCGTCCTGGCACTGAAATCATCAAAAAACACGGCGATTTGCATGACTTTATGCACTGGCATAAACCTATTTTGACTGACTCTGGTGGTTTTCAGGTGTTCAGTTTGGGAGAACTGCGCAAAATTAAGGAAGAAGGTGTGACCTTCCGTTCGCCTTTGAACGGCGAAAAAATCCTGTTAACTCCTGAGCGCTCTATGCAGGTGCAACGCGATTTAGGCTCAGACATCGTCATGATTTTTGACGAATGTACGCCTTATCCGGCGACAGAGCAGCAAGCGAAAAAGTCGATGGAAATGTCTTTACGCTGGGCTAAACGCAGCAAAGATGAACACGGTGATAACCCATCAGCTTTGTTTGGCATTATTCAGGGCGGTATGTATCCTGAACTGCGTGACATCTCCTTGCAAGGTCTTGAAGAGATTGGTTTTGATGGTTATGCCATTGGTGGTTTGTCTGTGGGCGAACCCAAAGAGGATATGATTAAAATCCTAAACCACACTACTGGTCAGATGCCACAACACAAACCACGTTATTTAATGGGTGTAGGCAAACCTGAAGACATAGTGGAAGCGGTGCGCCGTGGTATAGATATGTTTGACTGTGTGATGCCAACCCGTAATGCCCGTAATGGCCATTTGTTTGTCAGTACTGGTGTAATTAAGATCCGCAATGCAAAACATAAGGACGATCCCTCTACTTTAGATGCAGAATGTGATTGCTACACTTGTAAAAATTATTCCCGGTCATATCTACATCATCTGGACAGATGCAATGAGATTTTGGGTGCGCGCCTGAATACCATCCACAATCTGCATCATTATCAGAAATTAATGCAAGCTTTGCGTGCAGCTATTGCTGAACAAAAGCTGGAAGAATTTGTGGCTGAGTTTTACCAGAAAAGGGGCATGGATGTGCCGCCGCTGGAAGCAAGCCTTTTAGAACAATAAGATTTCATTTTTTAAGACTTTTAATTTAAAACTTTAGGGGACATGTGATGAGTTTATTTATTTCTAATGCATACGCCAACGCTCCGGCTACAGCACCTGCAGGTGGTGGCTGGGATTTACTGATTATGTTAGCGGCCTTTGGTTTGATCTTTTATTTCCTGATCTACCGCCCGCAAGCTAAACGTGTAAAAGAGCATAAAAACCTGATGTCTGCGTTAGGCAAAGGCGATGAAGTCTTAACCCAAGGTGGTTTAGTTGGCCGTATTGCAAAAATTGCTGACGATAAAGATTTTGTGTCTATCGCATTAAACGAGACCACTGAAGTCACAGTGCAGAAATCTGCTATTGCTGCCGTACTGCCGAAAGGCACTATGAAATCACTGTAAAAGGATTTTAATGTGTTAAACCAGAATTCCATCTGGCGGTACTTAGTGGTGATCATCGTGATGGGTGTCAGCATGCTGTACGCCCTGCCGAATTTGTATCCCAATGATCCGTCCATACAAATCAATGCAAGCCGTGGTGCTGATGTGAGTCAGCAAACCGTGGATGAATTGCAAAAAGCTTTTACTGAACAAGGGTTAACACCTAAGTCAGCTGTATTGGAAAAAGGCCAGGTGCTGGTTCGTTTTTTAAACACTGAAGATCAGTTAAAAGCACGTGAAGTTGCGAATAAGACGTTAGGCGACAACTTCGTGACCGCATTAAATCTGGCTCCGGCTACACCAGCCTGGCTGGATGCTATAGGTGCAGCTCCAATGAAGTTGGGTCTGGACTTACGTGGTGGAGTTCACTTCCTGATGGAAGTGGATATGAAAACCGCGATGGAAAAAAACGTCAACGATTTAGTGCTGGTGTACCGTACTGATCTGCGTGAAGCCAAAGTCCGTTACCGCGCTGTGACTGCGGATGTGCCTAATTTAAAGGTCAATCTGAGTTTCCGCACCACTGAAGATTTAGCTGCGGCTAAAACCTTGTTAAGCAGCAAAGACCGCGACATGACTTTTACAGAAACTGACGATCTGACATTGATCGCCGGTTTCAGTGAAATCAAAGTCAAAGCATTACGTGAAGATGCGGTAGCGCAAAACATTACCATCATCAGAAACCGTGTCAATGCTATTGGTGTTGCTGAACCTTTAGTGCAACGTCAGGGTGCTGAGCGTATTGTGGTGCAATTGCCTGGTGTGCAGGACACAGCACGCGCCAAAGAAATTTTAGGCGCAACTGCCACTCTTGAATTCCGTATGGTTGACGAAGCTGGTGATTTACAAAGTGCGATAGAAGGCCGGGTGCCACCTAATGCACAGTTGTATAAAGACCGTGAAGGTCGGCCTGTGTTGTTGCAAAAACGTGTGATGCTGACAGGTAACCATATTATTGGCGCCAACAGCAGTTTCGATGAATACAGCCGTCCCCAGGTGAATATCGATCTGGATGCCAAAGGTGGCAATACCTTCTCGCAAGCGACCAAAGAAGCTATTGGTAAGTCGATGGCGACTGTATTTATTGAATACAAACCCACAGACAAAAAAGATGCACAGGGCCGCACTATTCTTGAGAAAAAAGAAGAAGTGATCAACGTGGCTACTATTCAGGCGCGTTTAGGCCGCAGTTTCCGTATCACTGGTGTAGATAGTCCGGCTGAAGCACAAAACCTGGCCTTGTTATTACGTGCCGGTGCTTTGATTGCTCCTATTCAGATTGTCGAAGAACGTACCATAGGCCCAAGCCTGGGTCAGGAAAACATTGAGCTGGGTACCAACGCTATTATGGTGGGTATGTTGCTGACTGTGATCTTTATCGCCTTCTACTACAAATGGGTTGGTATGGTCGCTAACCTGGCATTAGCCAGTAACGTGGTACTGTTGATTGGTGTCTTGTCTATGGTGCCTGGTGCTACTCTGACCTTACCTGGTATGGCCGGTATTTTGTTAACCATAGGTATGGCTATTGATGCCAACGTACTGATTAACGAGCGTATTCGTGAAGAACTGGCCAATGGTCGTTCAGTGCAGCAAGCCATACATGAAGGTTATAACAGAGCTTTTGCTACCATTACCGACTCCAACATCACTACTTTCTTAGTGGCGATTATCCTGTTTGGTTTAGGTTCTGGCCCGGTCAAAGGTTTTGCCGTGACTTTAGCCATAGGTATTATCACCTCTATCTTTACTGCCGTGACTGTATCCAGATTGTTTGTCAATCTGATCTGGGGTGGCCGTAAAGTTGAAAAATTACCTATATAAGGAATTATGATGAAGTTTCTTGATTTTAAAGAACCGCTTAACTTTATGCGCTTCAAATCGCCAGCCATCATATTTTCTTTGTTGCTGGTTTTGGGGTCGTTATTCAGTATTTTTACCAAAGGCATTAACTTTGGTCTGGATTTTACCGGCGGTATAGTGGTTGAAGCTGGTTTTGAGCAACAGGCTGATTTGCCCAAAATCCGTGCTGCTTTAGCTGCAGATGGTTTCCCTGATGCGGTAGTGCAGTATTTTGGCACTTCGACTGAAGTGATGATCCGCATTGCGCCACGCGCTGATGTTGAACAGGCTGTGGTGGGTGAGCAGATTATTGAGTCTATTCAAAAAGTGGAAAAAGGCGAAGTCACCAAGCGTCGCGTTGAACAGGTGAGTGCTTCAGTAGGTGACGAGCTGAAAGACGACGGTATGCTTGCTTTATTAGCCTCTTTTATCGGCATCATGATGTATGTGGCCTTCCGCTTTGAATGGCGGTATTCAGTCGGCTCTGTAGTGGCGTTAATTCACGACGTGATCATTACCATAGGTATGTTTTCTATCACAGGTATGGAGTTCGATTTAACTGTATTGGCGGCCTTGTTGGCGCTGGTGGGTTATTCAATCAACGACACCATAGTGGTATTTGACCGTATCCGTGAAATGTTCCGCAAATTACGTGAAGCTACAGTCGAAGAAACTGTGAATGAAGCTATTACCTCCACATTGAGCCGTACTACTATTACGTCAGGCACTACCGCTTTGTCATTAGTGGCGCTGTTTTATTTGGGTGGCCCTTTGTTACATGGTTTTGCTGCAGCCTTGTTGTTTGGTATTGCCATTGGTACTTATTCTTCGATTTACGTCGCAAGTTCTGTTGCTGTGTTGTTAGGCGCATGCCGTGAAGATTTGTTACCTGAAGTGATTGAAAAAGAAGGTGAGAATACGCCTTCGCTTTAATTGCCTGATGGTCGCTATAATAAAAGGCCGGTTTCCGGCCTTTTTTTATGAAACAGAAATAAAGATTTGTTCTGCATAAACTCTTTGCTTAATATTCACTCACTTACTTGCTCATCCATTTGATTTTATTCGCTTTATTTAACTTATTTTCTCCTTAATTGCATGGCTAAGCAGTTTTTCATCAAAATTATCCGGCTAAAGATGGCGTAAAGCTGCATGCTTTATCATTTTGTCCACCTCTGGTCAGATCAGTCTGATTTTAGAGCTTGGCGCACTGGATAAAACTTGTTATAAAAGACGTGTAGAGCTCCACTGTTGAAGTTTTCAGCAGTCTGAGCCGGACAGGTTTACCCCGTGCCTGACGGAACAGTGAAAACACCGGAATGAGTTCTGCAGTACTGTGGTTTTATACTGGTACGATCTGAAAATTAGTGGTTCTAAAGGGAGCTCTTGCTCTTTAGAATGAGCCACCTTTTGGGTTGCACCACAGCTCACGGCAAATAGAAGATAACAGCCCACAGGGCATACCTACTCATGGAACCTCTTACCTATGTCAGACTTTCGAGAACAGGCGCTTAAGTATCACGCCGAGCCTAAACCAGGCAAAATCAGTATTGAAATCAGTAAACCTGCTGAAACAGTCAGAGATCTCGCTTTGGCTTACAGCCCGGGCGTGGCTGAACCTGTGCGTGAAATAGCGAATAACATTGATGATGTCTACAAGTACACAGGCAAAGGCAATCTGGTGGCTGTGATCAGCAATGGCACTGCCATTTTAGGTTTAGGTAACTTAGGCCCTATGGCCTCTAAACCAGTGATGGAAGGTAAAGCTTTGCTGTTTAAGCGTTTTGCCGGCCTGGACTCCATCGACATTGAAGTGACTCACCGTACTACTGAAGAATTTATCGACACTGTGGCTAATATAGCCGATACCTTTGGCGGCATTAATCTTGAAGATATTAAATCGCCTGAGTGCTTTGAGATTGAAAAAGAGCTGATCAGACGTTGTAATATTCCGGTGTTTCATGATGACCAACACGGCACAGCCATAGTCACAGCAGCTGGTTTGCTGAACGCTTTGGAAATTCAGGGCAAAGACATCAGTAAAGTAGTGATCGTTTGTTTAGGTGCCGGTGCAGCTGCTATTGCCTGTATGGAGCTGCTGATCAAATGTGGTGCCAAGCGCGAACATATTTATATGCTCGATACCAAAGGTGTGATCCACACCCGCCGTAACGATTTAAATAAATACAAAGAGCTGTTTGCCAATAACACGGACAAACGCACACTGGAAGAAGCAATGGAAGGCGCTGATGTATTTGTAGGCGTGTCTGGACCTGATGCTCTGCCAGCAGAAGCCTTAAAGCTAATGGCCGATAAACCTGTGATTTTTGCCTGCTCTAACCCGGATCCGGAAATTAAGCCTGAACTGGCACATGCCCAGCGTAGTGATTTAATTATGGCAACAGGTCGTTCGGATTACCCGAATCAGGTGAATAACGTATTGTGTTTCCCTTTCATTTTCCGTGGTGCTTTGGATGTTCGCGCCAAAGTGATTAACGATGAAATGAAACTGGCTGCAGTTCAGGCTATTCGCTCTATTGCGAAAGAGCCGGTATCTCAGGCTGTATTAACAGCTGCTCAAGTAGATTCACTGGAGTTTGGTGCAGACTATATTATTCCAAAACCAATGGACCCACGTTTATTATCCCGTGTTGCCCGCGCAGTGGCTGAAGCTGCTGTGGCATCAGGAGTGGCACGTTTGCCAATGCCTGAAAATTATATGCAGTAGTAAACCGCAGGGGTATAGCTGGAGCCAGAGTTGAAAGTCTGGCTCCTTTATTCGGCTTACTCTTCGTCAGATTCTGCTTCCTGGATCACAGGAATTGGCTTACCCATACTGGTTAAAATGTTACGCACTTCCACTGGAATTTGATGTGGATTGTCTTTGCGTAAATCTTCATCTGCAGGCAAAGGCTGACCAGTGAAGGCATGCAAAAAAGCTTCGCATAATAATTCGCTGTTGGTGGCATGACGCAGGTTATTTACCTGACGGCGGGTTCTTTCATCTGTTAACACTTTCAATACGTTCAACGGGATAGAGACTGTGATCTTTTTCACCTGTTCGGACTTCTTTCCGTGTTCCGCATAAGGGTGAACATACTCACCATTCCACTTTGCCATAGGGATACCTTGATTGAATTTAGTTATATGGTCTGTTGACCTTTGCTACGTTGTCGCGCACGTACACGTAATTAAACGAAATTTTACTTCTTTATACTCCCGAGTACAAACACTGTGCAAGATTTAATCGTACAGACGTCTAAATGTTTTGACTTCTTATTTTTGCTGAGTATACTTTTAGACGTCTAAACATCTAAATTTGAGGTTTTTTATGAGCAAACAACACTCAGCCACAGTAGCTGCCCGCGCCGGAATAGCGCAGGACTCTGCTTATGGTGCTGTTACGCCACCTTTGTATTTAACCTCAACTTATGAACTCAAAGCCTTTAAGCAGCCGGGCAAATACGACTATTCACGCTCGAATAATCCAACACGGGATTTATTAGGTGATGCCCTGGCTGAACTGGAGGGGGGTGCCAAAGGTTTGATTACCGGCACTGGCATGTCAGCCTGTTTATTGGCTCTTCAACTGATTGGCCCGGAAGACACTTTAGTGATCCCCCATGATTGTTACGGTGGCAGCTATCGTTTGTTTCTGAATTTAGCTACTCGTAAAAAAGCATTTAAGCTGGTTGTGGTGAATTTTCAGCAAGCCGACTGGGCAGAACAGATTAAAGCTGTGCAGCCAAAAATGATTTGGGTCGAAACCCCAAGTAATCCGCTGCTGCAAATTACTGATGTCAAAGCTACGGCTGAACTGGCAAAAACACTAAATGCGATTCTGGTGGTGGATAACACCTTTTTATCACCGGCTTTGCAAAACCCTATAGCTCTGGGCGCTGATATAGTGGTGCATTCAACCACTAAATTTATTAATGGTCACAGTGACATAGTAGGTGGTGCTTTAATCACTAAAGACGCGGCCGTAGGTGATGAGCTGAAATGGTGGGCCAATTGTTTAGGTGTGACAGGTGGCGCTTTTGATGCCTATCAGACCTTACGTGGCCTGCGTACTTTATTGCCTCGTATTAAACAACATCAGCACAATGCAGAGCTGGTGGTCGATTTCCTGCAAAAACAGCCGCTGGTTGGCCGTATTTATTACCCTGGCTTAAAAGATCATCCGGGTCATGCCATTGCCAAAGCCCAGCAACATGGCTTTGGTTCCATGCTGAGTTTTGATTTGGCCGCCGATGAAGCCTATTTAGCGGTATTTTTTGAAGCTTTGCAGTGTTTTACTCTGGCTCAGTCTTTAGGTGGTATCGAAAGCTTAATTTGCCACCCTGGTTCTATGACTCACGCCTCTTTAGATGCAGCCACACAAAAAGCGGCTGGCATAGGCCCAACTTTAATTCGTTTATCTGTGGGTATTGAAGATATTCAGGATTTAATAGCGGATCTGGCCCAGGCTTTTGCTGCGGTAGATGCAGCTATAAAGCAAAACAACCCAATAGCAAAAGTTCAGTCAGAGCCAGCAACAGCAGCTACCACTGAACAGCAGCAATTCAGATTAAATCCGGCACTTAGTGTTTTATGGTGAATGTTATGAGCAGTACAGTGAAGAATCAAAACACAGTGCATAAATTTGGCGGCAGCAGCTTAGCCAGTGCTGAGCGTTTTTCTGCAGTCGCCGCTATTGTGGCGAAAGAGCCAGAAGCCTGGGTGGTGGTATCAGCTCCTGGTGACACCACAGACGAGTTATTGGCTTTAATAGACAGCCGTGAGCAGCCAGAGCTTTTTGCGACCTTGTTACAGCAACTGACTGAAAAGCTGAGCCTGCTTATTCAGCGTACTTTAAATGAGCCAAATGCTTCGGTGCTGATCGCCAAAGTACAAAGCTGGTTCGCTGAAGTGCCGGGCTTTTTAGCGACAAACCAATTTAACGATGTATTGGCGATAGGTGAGCGTTTATCCAGTCAGCTATTGGCGGCATTACTGAATCAACAAGGTTTGACCGCCACTGCTATTGATGCCCGTGATTTTTTACGTCTGGACGGCAGTGAAGTGCAGTACGAAGTGTCTTCGTCCTGGCTGGCGCCTTTTGAAACGACAGGCATTAAAGTTGTGACTGGTTATATAGCCCGTGATTTACAAGGCAATAGCATTACTTTAGGCCGAAATGGCAGTGACTATTCCGCTACTATCCTTGGCCGTTTAGTCAAAGCTCAAGCTATCCATATCTGGACTGATGTGGATGCCATTTACAGTGCCGACCCACGTAAAGTGCCTTCAGCCCGCGCTTACCGTCAGGTGCCATGGCAACAGGCATTCACTTTGGCTCAGTTGGGTAATCCGGTGCTGCATGCCAAAACCTTAAGTCCTTTATTGGATGCACCTGCCGATTTAATAGTACGCAGCAGTTTTGAACCCAATCACCCTGGCTGTAAAGTCAGTCAGCAAGCCGCTATTGAAGTGCAGTTTTTAACTGATTTAACACAAGCTGCCTTAGTCACTGTTCCTGCAGGTTGCAAATTAAGTGCAGTTGCTGTGGCTTCCGCCTTACAAATTACCGTCTTTGCAGCACCTGAAGCTGCAGATCAGTGGATAGTGGCCAGTAATCAGGTGGATACCTTATTAAGTTATCTGGCTGGTCAGCAAATATTTGCCCGGGTGAATCCTCAGGCTTTTCATGCTGTGGTTTGGGTAAAACCAGCCGCCCGTCAGCAAAAACAAGTGAATGCTGCAGCAGGGCGTTGGTTAGACCGTCAGCAAGCTGCCTTTCATTTTGAAGATGAGCAGTTGGCCTTATGGTTATTTCAACCGGCCTTAACTTCATTAGAGCTGACCGAACTACATCAGTTATTACTGCCCACTCAAGTGCAGTTGAATGTGGTTGTGGCAGGCACAGGCAATGTGGGCGCTGAGTTTTTAGCTTTATTGGCGAAGCAGCAACAAGCCTTTGCCGGTCAGATTGATTTAAAACTGGCGGGTTTATTTAATTCCCGTCAGGCACTTTTTGCCGAAAAAATCGATATTCACAACTGGCAACAGGCGCTGTCTTTGGCTCCTGCTTATACTGAAGCTCAGTTGGAGCTGGCACTACAGCAATTGCCTGAACCTAAAGTGTTGGTGGATTTAACGCCAAGCCGTGCTTTTGCAGAACGTTATCCGCAGTTTATCAACGCTGGTTTAGATTTAATCAGTGCCAATAAGCAAGGTGTGACTTTACCACTGGCTCAGTATCTGCAGATTAAACAAGCGGCTGAACAGCAGCAGGTGCAGTGGCTGAGTAATACCACAGTAGGAGCTGGTTTACCTGTGCAACGTTTATTGCAGGAACTGAAAAGCAGCGGCGATACAGTGCATCGTATCAGCGGCATTTTTTCCGGCACTTTGTCCTGGTTACTGGCGAAATTTGATGGCAGCAAAGCTTTTTCCGACTTTGTGTTGGAAGCGCAACACTTAGGCTTAACTGAACCAGATCCACGGGACGATTTATCAGGTAAAGATGTACAGCGCAAATTGCTGGTGCTGGCCCGTGAGTTGGATTTAGCTTTGGATATAGACCAGATTGAACTTGAGCCTTTATTACCAGCGTCTTTAAGCGCTGGCAGTATTGAAGACTTCTGGGCCGGGCGTGAAACCCTGGATCAGGAATTAGCTGCGCTGCAGCAACAGGCTCAGGCGGCAGGTAAAGTCTTGCGTTATGTCGCCGACTTAAAAATAGAAGCAGGCAAAGCCAAAGCCCATGTGTCTTTAGTGGCTGTAGAGCAAACGGATCCGCTGGCAGCTATTTTGCCTTGTGACAATATTTTTGTCATTGAATCCGACTGGTATCAACAGAATCCTCTGGTATTAAAAGGCCCGGGCGCAGGTCGTCAGGTGACGGCTGGTGGTGTCCATGCCGACTTAGCTATTTTAGCCAAACAAAAAATTGCCGCTGCCAAAGCAGCTAAACATAGTCAGGCTCAGGCCGCAGCCTGGGTGAAGTGAGAAATAATATGTCTTTTGTCAGCGCACAGTATTTAGAATCCATTAACCGCAACCTGCAGGATGTGGCAGGCAAGGTCAACGTCAGCTTTGAGTTTTTCCCGCCAAAAACAGAGCAGATGGAAAACACCTTGTGGCAGTCGATTGAACGTTTAGCGCCTTTGGCACCTTCTTTTGTATCTGTGACTTATGGCGCAAACTCAGGTGAACGTGACCGTACGCACGATATTATTAAGTCAATTAAGCAGCGTACCGGCTTAATTGCAGCACCCCATTTAACCTGTGTTGATGCCAGCCGTAGCGAACTTGAGCGTATTGCCAAAGACTACTGGGACAATGGCATCCGGCATATTGTCGCTTTGCGTGGTGATCTACCGCCTGGTAATAAAGAGAAACCAGCCTTATATGCTGCGGATCTGGTAGAGATCCTGCGTTCAGTGGCCGATTTTGATATTTCAGTAGCGGCTTACCCTGAAGTGCACCCTGAATCGCCAAACGCTCAGTTTGATTTACTGAACTTAAAACGCAAAGTCGATGCTGGCGCTTCCCGCGCTATTACCCAGTTCTTTTTTGAACCGGAAAAATACTTACGTTACCGCGACCGCTGCGCCGCTGTGGGTATAGATGTGGAAATAGTGCCGGGCATTTTACCTGTGACGAACTTTCAGCAATTGCAAAAATTCGCCACTATGACGAACGTGGCTATACCAGGTTGGATGAATAAAGCCTATGAAGGTTTAGATCAGGACGCAACCACCCGTAATCTGGTGGCTGCCAATATAGCCATGGATATGGTGAAAGTGTTAAGCCGTGAAGGGGTAAATCATTTCCACTTCTATACTTTAAACCGTAGTGAGCTGACTTATGCCATTTGCCACTTGTTAGGGGTAAGGCCTCAGGTTGCCGTTGCCTGAAGACAGTAGATTGATGAGCGACAGATGTTTTTTAAGTCTGAAGTTCGGGCCGCAACAACAAAAGCTGCTACACACTTATCAGCAGCCCGAACAGTGGCCGGAAGCCAAATGGCATCCGGCCAGCAACCTGCATCTGACATTGGTCTTTTTAGGTCAGCAAACTTTGGCTGTGCAACTGCAGTTATGGTCACAAAGCCTGGAATTGCTTCACGAGCTACCACCTTTTGAGCTCTGTTTTGACGAACTGGATCAGTTCAGTCAAGCCAAAGTGTTGTATCTCGGCGTCTCTCAACCCCCTGAAGCGCTAATGGCCCTACAGCAGAAGCTGCAACAGCTGGCTTTGCCTTTTCTGCATGCGCCTGCAACTGAACATTTTTTGCCTCATGTCACCCTTGCGCGTAAGTTTCAGTCTGCCGGTGCTTTTCCTTTATCTGTGGAGCCATTGCGCCTGCTTTGCACTGAAGTGGCTTTGTATCACTCCATCAGCACCGATCAGGGTGTTAGCTATCAGCCAGTACAGACCTATACTTTAGTCCCAAACAGCTGAATCTCTGTTCGGCATCAACACCTTAGAGACTAAACTTAGTTACACTCAGCTTGTGTTTTGCCACTGGACGGATTCAGATGTCGCACCGCTCTTATTTATTTTCTTTACGTATTGGTCATGCGCTGCGGGAATGTCTGGCTGAAGGCTATAGCTTTCGCACTTTTAAGCTGGATCTGCTGGCTGGCATGACTGTGGGTATTATCGCCATTCCGCTGGCGATGGCGCTGGCTATTGCCAGTGGTGTGCCGCCGCAATACGGTTTGTATACCGCTGTGATCGCAGGTTTTCTGATCGCCCTGACCGGCGGCTCGCGCTACAGCATCAGCGGGCCTACTGCCGCTTTTGTGGTGATATTGTATCCCGTAGCCCAAAGTTATGGTTTAGCGGGCTTGCTGCTTGCCACCATTTTGTCTGGAGTGATGCTGATCATCATGGCGGCCATGCGTTTTGGCCGTTTTATTGAATACATCCCTGAAGCTGTGACTTTAGGTTTTACCAGCGGTATTGCTGTGGTGATAGCCACTTTGCAAATGAAAGACGTCTTTGGTTTGCCGATAGACAAGCTGTCTGAACATTATCTGGAAAAATTACAGCAACTGTCTTTCGCTATACCTGAACTGCACTGGCCGTCCTTGCTGGTGGCTGCTGTGACTTTAGTGGTGATGTGGCTCTGGCCAAAACTCAAATTACCCTTGCCACCGCATTTGCCCGCCATAGTGATAGCCACAGTTTTGGCTTTAGCGCTGGCTCAGTTTGGGCTGGAGTTGGATACCATAGGCAGTCGGTTTAGTTATCTGTTGCCTGATGGCTCTTTAGGGCAGGGCATTCCAGCCGTGTTACCCGAATTCACCTGGCCCTGGTTACAGGCTGGCCCGGATGGGCAAGCTTTAGAATTCAGCACTCAAATGGTAAAAGACTTATTGGCTGCTGCTTTTGCAATGGCCATGTTAGGCGCTATTGAGTCTTTGCTTTGCGCTGTAGTTTTGGATGGTATGACAGGGCGCAGACACAGCGCTAATAGTGAATTATTAGGCCAGGGCATTGGCAATATAGTGGCACCATTTTTAGGCGGTTTTACTGCAACAGCTGCTTTAGCCCGCTCTGCTGCCAATGTGCGCTCTGGTGCACAGTCGCCTGTAGCCGCTATGGTTCATGCGCTGGTGGTGTTATTGGCCCTGCTGGTGCTGGCGCCTGTATTGGCCTATTTGCCTATGGCCGCTATGGCCGCTTTGTTATTGGTAGTCGCCTGGACTATGAGTGAAGCGCCTAAAGCTGTGTTTCTGCTAAAAACCGCGCCCCGTAACGACATTATTATTTTCCTGATTTGTTTTGGCTGTACTGTGCTCTTTGATATGGTCATCGCCATCAGCTGTGGCATGGTCATAGCTGCCTTTTTCTTTGTGAAGCAAGTGGCGGATATGACGCGTGTCGCTGATATCAGCCATAACAGAAAATACATGACAGAGCCTTTGCCTGAAGGTTGGAAAGCATTTCGTATTAGTGGCCCTTTGTTTTTTGCTGCCGCAGATCGGGTTTTTGGTGAGCTATCGCTAAAACTCAAACAGCAGCAAGGCGCTATTTTAGTGATGGATGCCGTGACGCTGATGGATGCGGGTGGACTCTCTGCTTTTACCAAACTGGTCAGTCTGGCTGAAAAGCAGGGCATTCATTTATTGGTGACAGACTTAACCTTTCAACCGCTAAAAACTCTGGCGAAAGCTAAGGTGCAACCTTTGCCTGGTATTTTGAGTTTTTATTCAACCTTAGCTGATGCGCTGAATAGCCTGCCGGGTCAGAATCTTGATCCACAAGGCGAAGCTGTGGGTCTTTGATTTAAGTCTGTTCGACTTCTGCCTTGGGCCATTTTGGTCTAAGCTGTGGTCTTTCTGCAGTGGATCTGATGCTTGTTTGAATTTATGAATTAAGTAAAATAAAAATTCACTAATTCAGCATAATAATTCTTGAAACTGCATGACGAAGCCACTACACTGGCCACACTTTTTTGGCGTGGCCTTAATTTATTATTTTTGGAGACTCAGCGACCTATGTCCACTCAATCCACTTCCCCTACCTCCACACTGCGCAGCGCTGTCTTAGGTGCTGCCGGCTATAGCGGCGCTGAACTGGCCGTTATGTTGGCACGGAATCCGTATTTTGAGTTGAGTTACGCTTTTGCTTCTGCTGGCCGCGCTGCTGAACCATTTTCTAATTTATATCCACGTTATCAAAACGTTGTGGATGTGGTGGTGCAGCCATGGACGGACGATTTAGTGGAGGACCTGGCTGGCAAACTGGATGTGGCTTTTTTAGCTTTACCACATGAAGTCAGTGAAGCTGTGACGCCTTTGTTATTGGCCAAAGGCATAGCTGTCTTTGATTTATCCGGCGCTTTCCGTTTAAAAGACCCGGCTTTGTATCCTAAATATTATGGTTATGAGCATCAGCATCCGCAACTGCTGGAGCAAGCTGTGTATTCACTGATGGAATGGCTGGATAAGCCGTTGCCACAGCTGGTGTCCGTACCTGGTTGTTACCCAACGGCCTGTTCGCTGGCATTATTGCCTTTATTAAAAGCAGGTTTAGTGGCCGATGGCTGTATTCCAGTGATCAACGCGACCAGCGGTGTGTCAGGTGCGGGTCGTAAAGCTGCATTAAGCACGTCGTTTTGCGAAGTGGGCCTGAATGCCTATGGCTTCTTTAAACACAGACACAGACCTGAAATTGAGCAGAATTTAGGCCGCAAAGTGGTGTTTACGCCACATTTAGGCAACTTTAAGCGTGGCATTCTGGCCACCAGCGTGGTGACTTTAAAATCAGGTGTTACTGCAGAGCAAGTTGCTGCCACTTTCCAGCAGGCTTATGCAGCTAAGCCATTAGTACGTTTAGTCAAACATTCGCCCAATGTGGCTGATGTGGCAGGCACACCATTTTGTGATATCCACTGGCAACAGGATGGAGAGCAACTGGTGATTGTGTCCGCTATTGATAACTTGCTCAAAGGTGCTGCTGCACAAGCGATGCAGGCGGCCAATATTAAATTTGGCGCACCTGAAACTGCAGGTTTATTTGCAGGAGCAGCAGAATGAGCCCAACACCTTTAGTTCTGAAAATGGGTGGCCGTTTATTACAGGATCAGGCCGCTTTAGATGCCTTATTAAAAGTCTGTGCCCAGCTGAAAACTCAGTATCCGATAGTGCTGGTGCATGGTGGTGGTGAGCAGGTGGATCAGTGGCTGGCGAAGTTTGGTTTCGCTACTCAAAAAATTGATGGCCAGCGGGTATCTCCAGCCGAACAAATGCCTGTGATTACCGGAGCTTTAGATGGTGCAGTCAACGCGGACATGGTGGCTCGTGCCACCTTGCAGGGCTTAAATCCTGTGGGTTTAAGTCTGGCGGCAGGTGGTAGTTTAGCTTTTGATATTAATCAGAAATTAGGTGCTGTTGGTATTGCCAAACCTAACAATCCCAAACTACTGAATACCTTATTGGCTCAGGGGTTTACGCCTGTATTCAGCTCTATTGGTTTAAGTGCCGATGGTCAGTTATTGAATGTGAATGCCGATATTGCAGCCGCTGCTATTTGCCAGTTGGTGCAGGGCCAATTGGTTTTACTGACCGATGTGCCAGGAATTCTCGATGCCAATATGCAGCTCATTCCAACCTTAACTGCAGCAGAAGCTCAGCAGTTGGTTACAGAGGGTGTGATTAAAGGTGGCATGAAAGTAAAACTGGATGCAGCGCTCGAAACTGCCCAGGCACTGAAACGTAATATTACAGTGGCAGGATGGCAGCATCCGGACGATTTATTAAAGTTGATGCAACAAGAAGCAGTAGGGACTTGCATCGTGTATTAGTTTAGAAACTAAACAGTGTCTCAACAATTGAGCCTGTTGCAACGATAAGGATGCCGCTTAGCGGACATGCAGTGTGTTTTTATGAGTAAATTAACCCAGCTTTTATGTTTAGCTGAATTAGATCAGAGCCAATTATCCGACCTGCTGGAGCTTGCGCTTCAGATCAAACAAAAGCCAGAGCAATACAGCTCTGCGCTCAAAGGCAAAAGCATTGCCTTGTTGTTTGAAAAACCTTCTTTGCGAACCCGCGTCAGCTTTGATGTAGGGATCAATAAACTAGGTGGTCACAGTGTCTATCTGGATCAGCAAAACGGAGCTATGGGCGTACGCGAATCAGTGGAAGATTTTGGCAGCAACCTGGCTTGTTGGTGTGATGCCATAGTGGCGCGGGTCTATTCTCAGAAAACATTAGTGCAGCTTTCGCAAAGCAGCAAAAAGCCAGTGATTAATGCACTGAGTGATCTGTACCATCCTTGTCAGGCACTGGCGGATTTGTTGACGTTAAAAGAGCATTATGGCGATTTAAGCAAAGTGCATCTGGCTTTTGTTGGCGACGGTAACAATGTCTGCCACTCGCTAATGTTAGGCGCTGCCATTATGGGCATGACGCTGACTGTGGTCACACCACAAGGTTTTGGTCCTGATGCTCATGTATTGTTAAAAGCTCAGATGATGGCAGAAAAAAGCGGCGCTAAACTGACCTTAAGTCAGCATGTGTCAGCTGCTGCAGGCGCTGATGCTATTTACACCGACACCTGGTTGTCGATGGGCGGCAAAGCCGACCCTAAGCTGGTCGAAAACCTGTTTGCGCCTTACCAAATCAACACTGCAGTGATGCAGCGTTTAGCGGTGAAACATTTTATGCACTGCCTGCCTGCACATCGTGGGCATGAAGTGACCAGCGAAGTGCTGGACAGTGATAATTCCTTAGTGTTGCAGCAGGCGGAAAACCGTATGCACGCTCAGAATGCAGTGTTAGTCAGTTTATTTAGTTGAGGTTGGACATGAGTATCAAAAAAGTAGTGTTAGCGTATTCAGGTGGTTTAGACACATCAGCCATAGTGCCTTGGTTAAAAGATAACTATGACTGTGAAGTCATAGCTTTTGTCGCTAACGTAGGTCAGGGCGATGAAGAACTGGCTGGTGTGGAAGAAAAAGCCATTAAGTCAGGTGCCAGCTCGTGCCATGTGGTCGATTTACGTGAAGAACTGATCAAAGAAGTGATTTACCCGACTTTAAAAACAGGTGCAGTGTATGAAGGCCAGTATTTGCTGGGTACTTCTATGGCGCGTCCTGTGATTGCCCGTGCTCAGGTTGAGCTGGCGCTGAAATTAGGTGCTGATGCTTTATGCCACGGCTGTACCGGTAAAGGTAATGATCAGGTGCGTTTTGAAGGTGCTTTTGCTGCCTTAGCTCCGCAGTTAAAAGTGATAGCGCCATGGCGTGAATGGCAATTTAACTCACGTCAGTCACTGCTCAATTATCTGGCTGAGAAAAATGTGCCAACCACAGCTTCAGCTACCAAAATTTATAGCCGTGATGCCAACTTATGGCATATCTCGCATGAAGGTGGTGAGATTGAAAACCCGTGGAATGAGCCATCAGACCAAATCTGGATGTGGACTAAATCTCCAGAGCAGGCGCCGGATAAAGCCGAACATATTCAGTTAAGTTTTGAAAAAGGCGAACTGACGAAATTAAACGGTGAAGCCGTAGCTCCAGTCAAAGCCATTGAAGTGCTGAACGCTATTGGTTCAGAGCATGGCATAGGCCGTATCGACATAGTGGAAAACCGTTTAGTGGGGATGAAATCCCGTGGCTGTTATGAAACGCCTGGCGGCACTATTTTAGTGGCGGCTTTACGTGCTTTGGAATCTCTGGTGTATGACCGCACTTCACTGAAATACCGTGAAGAAGTGGGCTTAGAGTTTGCTCAACTGGTCTATGATGGCCGTTGGTTCACGCCGTTAAAAGATGCCTTGTTAGCCGCTGCTACTTCTTTGGCTGATCAACTGACAGGTGACATAGTGGTCAAACTGTACAAAGGCAATGTGACTGTAACGCAACGCCGTTCACCCAACAGCCTGTACTCTGAAGCCTTTGCTACTTTTGAAGGTGATGAAGTGTACAACCAAAAAGATGCTGCAGGTTTTATCCGCCTGTACAGCTTAGCCAGCCGTATTCGTGCTTTGCATAGCAAAGGTTAAGCTCCTGGTGTAATTATCAGGGCGGCTACCAAGCCGCCCATTCTATACCCTTCGTACTTGAAGCTGCCGCTTTGTTGACTGCGTTCTCTCGCCCCAATCACATAGGACTACTATGTTCATGGGGTCTCGCTCTCTTGCCGTCGCGCTGCAACATCAATTACTTTGGGTATATCTACTATTAATGCAGAGGTATTTATCATGGCGATGTGGGGTGGTCGGTTTACCGAAGCCAGTCTGGCCGAGTTCAGTGAATTTAATGACTCATTAAGTTTTGATTATCTGCTGGCGCAACAGGATATTCAGGCCTCCCGTGCCTGGACCATAGGCTTGCTTGAAGCCGGTATTATTACCGCAGATGAAGCAGAGCAACTGGATCATGCTTTGGCTGATTTAGCTTTGGCTTTGGAATCTAATCCTAAGCTGCCGTTGCAAACGCAGGAAGAAGATATTCATAGCTGGGTGGAAGCTCAGTTGCAGCAAAAAATTGGTGTAGTAGCCAAGAAACTGCACACAGGCCGCAGCCGTAACGACTTAGTGGCCACCGACTTACGTTTGTGGACCAAACTGAATGCTAATCAGGTTCGCAGCACTTTAATCACCGCCATTGGTGCATTGATTACTTTTGCTGATGCGCATTTTGGTGCTGTGATGCCGGGCTTTACTCACCTGCAACGGGCTCAGCCTGTGCTGGTCAGCCATTGGGCTTTGGCGTACATCGAAATGTTTAAACGGGATTTAAGCCGTATTGACGATGCTTTGACGCGGCTGGATGTTTGTCCTTTAGGTTGTGGTGCTTTAGCGGGCACTGGTATTCAAATCGACCGCACCGCTTTAGCCCAGCGTTTAGGTTTTCAATCCGCAGCGCTTAATAGCTTAGATGCAGTGTCGGACCGTGATTATGTGGTGGAGTTATCAGCCACCGCCTCTTTGTGTATGACCCATTTATCGCGTCTATCTGAAGATGTGATTTTCTTCTGCTCAGGCGAAGCGGCTTTTTTTAAGCTCGGTGATGCCATCAGTAGTGGCTCGTCTTTAATGCCACAAAAGAAAAACCCTGATGTATTTGAGTTATTACGTGGCAAAACCGGCAGGGTACTGGGCCATTTAGTGGCTATTTTGCATGTACTCAAAGGTTTGCCTCTGGCGTACAACAAAGACATGCAGGAAGACAAACAAGGCTTTTTTGATTTAATCGCAAGCTGGCAACAGTCTTTGCTGGTGCTGGCGACAGTACTGCCGCATTTATCCGTCAACGTTGAACGTTGCCGTTTAGCTGCAGAGCTAGGCTACAGCAATGCCACAGATCTGGCTGATTATCTGGTCGGTAAAGGCATAGCCTTCCGTGATGCTCATGAACTGTCTGGTGAGCTGGTGCTGGTGGCTTCAAAGCAGCAAAAACCGCTGGAAGCCTTGGCTTTAGCTGAAATGCAGCAGGTATCACCTTTAATCAGCGATGATGTTTTTGCAGCCCTGACCATTGAAGCCGGTCTGGCGAAACGTGCAGCTTTGGCGGGCACCAGCCCTGACAGAGTCAAAGAAGCGTTGGATGCGACAAAAGTCTGGTTTGAAGCGCTCTGAGCCTGATTAGATCTACTTAAAAAGCCGGACAGTAGTCCGGTTTTTTTTCTCGATCAACGCCTGTAGAAGTTTGGCTATACTTTAAAAAAAAATGCTTGGGCTTGAAGCTGATGACAAGGTGGATTTTTTTGTGTTTTGTAGCATCAGTGCAAGCCACACCTGTGGTGAAAGCTGGCCATCCAACGAATTTTAGTCTGTCTTTACCTGGAGCTGCAGAGCCACAAGGTTATGATGCTTCTTTATTACGCTGCATAGAGCAACAAAGCCAGTTGCAGTTTGACTGGAAAAGTTACCCTAACATGCGCTTATTTCATCATGTCGCAACAGGAGAGCTGGATTTAGTCTATCCGGCTTTGTTTGATGCTGAGCGTGATAAAAAGTCGGTGCGTTCAGTCGAATTTGTCACAGTGAATAATATATGGTTAACCTTGCCAGAATCTAAAGTGGATCTGACAAACAAGGCCATCTCCGTCTCCGTAAAACGTGGTTCGCTGCAAGCCAGCTATCTGGAAAAAGCGGGGTATTTGAATGTTGTTTATGTTGAAGAATTTGATAAGCAATTGCTGACTCTGGACGCCAGAAGAGTGGATGCAGCCTTGCTACCGGATTTGTCATTAAACGCATTGTTGTCTGATCGCAGTCCGGTTTACCGTCAACACATTTTTAATACCACATCAGGTGGTTTTTATCTGAGTAAAGAATTTGCCAAACATCATCTGTACTCGGTGAATCAGGCCATTCTGCGTTGTCAGCAACAAGTGCCAAAACCAAACTGACCTGATTCATGGGTTGATGAATGAGCAGATTTTATTGAGCGAGAGCCTGTTTTGCCTGGAACTCCAGTTCAGCTTTCAGTTCAACCGGCAATTTAAGCTGGCGTGCTAACTCCTGCAGATAAGCTCCTTCCATATAGTTTTGTTCATTGATCACCAATAAACTGGCCAGATACATCTCCGCAGCCATTTCCTGTGTGGCCGCTGCTTTTGCTATGTCGGCAGGGTCCAGTGGCTTGGCCAGTTCCTGATCAAACCAGCGCTGCAGGCTGAGATCTGACGTCAGTTTAGCTATTTCGCTGTCGATCAATTCGCGTTCCTGTTGGTCGATATGACCATCAGCTTTGGCTGCACCAATCAGCGCTTTGAGAATTG
The DNA here is from genome assembly GCA_018825965.1 of Gammaproteobacteria bacterium. Lineage (GTDB taxonomy): Bacteria > Pseudomonadota > Gammaproteobacteria > Enterobacterales > Alteromonadaceae > Pararheinheimera. Next base: position 49,122 of record JAHKAA010000007.1, on the reverse strand, counting down.
CGTTACTGTGTTGCTCAGCCTCTGCTGCTGGTAAACGATCCACAGTCTGAGGCTCATGTTGATCCACTGTGCCTTTATTTTGTTGTTGCCAGCTACCATAAGCTTTGTAAGCCAATACACCCAAAGCGGCCAAACCGCCATAAGTAATAACCTTCCCTCCCAGACTACGGCCTTGTTTTGAACCCAGTAACATAGCTAAAGCGCCGCCTGACAAAGCGCCACCACCAAAACCTGACATGAGCTTGCTGACAGAGGAAGTTGCTGAGGAGGAATGGGAGCTGTGAGATGCTGATTTTTGTTGCATCAAATCTGAGCCTGCTTTTAGCAGTTGGTCCAATAAGCCTTTGGTATTCATAAATAGAAGTCCTTGAATTGCCGTTAGTTCTCCTCAGACTTATTTCACAGCGGAAAATTCAGACAAAGTTGTAAGCAGGTATAAATCACGACTTTGCTGCATCGTGATCAGCTGGCCACTATGGTTTTAAAGCCTCCATAAGCCATACGTTTGCAGTCAAAAGGCAGGTTGGTGTTATCCGCCATTCCTGCGATACGAGGATCTAGCATAGCTTTTGCATTGACTTCGTCTCTGTGTGCTTTGGATTTGTATAAAATCCAGCTGAAAATAACAGTTTCATCTTCACCAGCGCCGGCAGCCTGTGTAAAAGACACAACACCTTCAACGCTCAGATCATCCCCCACTGTTTCTATATAATCCAAAGCACCATGCTCTCTCCAGACTTCGCCAGCCTGAGCTGCAATCTTTTGATACTGTTCCACCTGGTTTTTTTTAATTGGAATAAGAAAACCATCTACATAAAACCCCATAACCAGCTCCTGATCACCAATGTGCATCCCAAGTATAGTCAGGCCTTAAAAATCAGAATTAAAAACAGACTGCCGCATAAAATAAAAAGGCCGCTAAAAAGCGGCCCAGGACTACAACAAATCAACTCAGACTAGCTCAGAACAGCTCTATTTCGTCCTGTTGTTGCTGGTTATTTTGGGTTGGCAATTGTTGCACTGAGGAGTTCACGTAAGTTTTGGGTTCAGTACCTTGTTTAAAAAACTCGAAGCCACTGCTGTTATCTGTCGCCTGAGTTAATAAACCTGTTTTCAGGTCAATACGCACTGAGGTGATGCCTACTGGTGGCTGTATATATAATTCAGGTTGATCTTTGAGGGCAAAGCCAACAAATTCCTGCCAGGCAGGTAAAGCGGTTTTAGCTCCGGATTCACCACCAGCTATTTGATCTTTGCCTAAATTATTATTCCAGGCGGTTTTACCTAAGCGGCTTTCGGCGTCATCAAAACCTACCCATGACGTCACTACCAGTTCAGGGGAAAAACCTGAAAACCAGGCGTCTTTTACATCATTGGTGGTGCCTGTTTTACCTGCTAAATCCTGTCGTTTTAGCGCTCGTAATCTATGAGCAGTACCCAGCCAGCCAGTGCCTGCTTTCCAGTCACCGCCACCCCAAATAGAACTTTTCAGCGCGTCAGCTATTAAAAAGGCATTTTGTGCTGATAAAACTCTGGGCGCATAAGCCGGAACTTTGACCTCTGGTTGCTCTGCTACAGTGGCTGTAGTTTGTTCTGCGAAAGTTGCTTCTAACAAAGCTTCAGGATCTGCAGATCCGGCAACTAAAGCCGCAGCTGAAGCTGCTTCTTCCGCGGCTTGAACTGCCAAAGCCTGTTGTTCACATTCGGCGCAGACCTGCACTGGAATATGCTCATAAATCAGGTTGTTTTGATCATCCAGAATTTTGGTGATCACATAAGGCTTGACTAAAAAACCGCCGTTGGCGAATACCGCATAACCTGTCGCCAATTCCAGCGGAGTTAAAGAAGCAGAACCCAAAGCCAGGGTTTCACTGTGCGGTAGATCTTTTTCTCTGAATCCAAATTTAGTCAGATGCTGGCGGGTGTTTTCTATACCCACGGCCCGCAATAAACGCACTGCGACCACGTTTTTTGACTTAGCTAAAGCTTCACGGATCCGGATAGCGCCGTCATACACTTCAGGTGAATTTTTTGGCCGCCATGCCTGATTGGAGCCTTCATCCCATTGATGAATAGGCGCATCGTTCATCAAAGTCGCCAATGTTAGGTTGGATTCCAAAGCAGCTGAATAAATAAAAGGTTTTATATTAGAACCCACCTGGCGATTGGCCTGAGTGGCGCGGTTAAACTGTGTCATTGCAAAGCTGTAACCACCCACTAAGGCCTGCACTGCACCATCTTTAGGATTGATGGCCACTATAGCGCCACTAACACCTGGAATCTGGCCTAAACGCCACTCGCCTGCATCAGGGCGCACCAATACATGCATACCCGGAGCTAATACATCAGCTGCTGCTTTAGGTGGATGGCTTTGTCTGTCATGGCTGATAAAAGCTCTGGCCCAGTTTAACCCTTGCCATGGCAGCGTGATTTTACGACCCCCGGATAAAATAGCTTCGGCTTGCTGACCTGAAACTCCGGTAATCACGGCCGGAACTAAATCTTCCAGACCATGTTGTGTATCCAGATACGCCAGAATAGCGTCATCCGTCATGCGGCCTGTTTCAGCAAATTTAACTGAACCATCTTCCTGGGGTTGAGCTGTGGCTTGCCATAAAGTGGCGACAGGGCCACGGTAGCCATGACGCTCGTCATAACCTACGACATTTTTTTGCACTGCAGCTACAGCTTTACCCTGCAATTTAGAATCTACAGTAGTAAATACCTGAAAACCTTTAGAATAAGCTTCTTCTTCGCCAAATTTGTCGACCACTTCCTGACGCACCATTTCTGCTATATAAGGTGCTGATGCGGTGATCTGAGCACCATGCAGTTTGGATAAAATAGGTTCCTGCAGTGCTTCGTCATACTGGGCCTGAGTGATATAACCTTCATTCAGCATACGACCCAGCACTATATTACGCCGGGCACGGGCGCGGCTTGGTGAACGTACCGGATTTAATACCGAAGGGCCTTGGGGTAAACCGGCAATAATAGCCATTTCAGATAAAGTTAAATCCTGAATGTTTTTACCAAAATAGACTTGTGCTGCTGCACCCACGCCAAAAGAGCGATGACCCAACTCAATTTTGTTTAAATAGAGTTCAAGAATTTCGTCTTTGGTGAGTTCCTGTTCAATACGTAAAGCTAAAAAGATTTCTTTAATTTTACGGATCAGCTTTTTTTCCCGGGTCAGGAAAAATACACGAGCCAATTGCTGAGTAATGGTACTGGCACCCTGTCGTGCTTCACCGCTCATAGCGACCACAGTAAAAGCACGGAACATACCAATCACATCAATGCCAGGATGTTCATAAAAACGATTGTCTTCCGTGGCCAGTACTGCTTTGAGCAGCAAATCAGGCATTTCTTCCAGTTTTAACGGAATACGGCGTTTTTCACCAAATTGTGAAATGAGTTCACCGTCCTGACTAAAGACACGCATAGGCGTTTGCAGCTTCACATCTTTTAATGTAGCCACACTTGGCAGGTCATCTTTGACATACCAATAACTCGCCGCAACTGTAGCTACAACGGAAAAAACACCTGCAATCACCAGAATGATTAGTTTTTTAAACCACGACACTGATTAACCTCAATGTATATTTTCGGATCTAGCGGGACTGCTAGTCTGTTTTTTTTCAAAAAGCTGTTTGCTGCCCCTACGCAATCTTGTATGAAACGACTAAGCTCTTGACAGAAGTTCAATATAAATCATTGACCTGTGTACAGGACGCTATGCTAAAGCAGCTGTTTCAAACAAAAAAAACCTTAATGTTAGGGGTCGATATTGGCTCACATGCTGTGAAAGCTGTGTTATTAAGCCAAAACAACCAGCATTATAAAGTAGAAGCCTTTGCAATAGAACCTATGCTGAAAGGCACTATGGTGGATCGTGAAATTCAGGATATCGAGGCCGTAGCCCACGCTTTAATGAATATCAGAAAAAAGATAGATAAATCAATAAAGTATGCTGCAGCTGCTGTGTCAGGTTCTTTGGTGATCAGTAAAGTTATTTTTATGGACGCCAGTTTAACAGACGCTGAATTAGCACGTCAGATTGAATTGGAAGCCGATAGTTTAATTCCATACCCGCTGAATGAAGTCAGTTTAGACTTTGAACGCCTTGAAACCAACGACACAGATCCAAGCAAAGTCAATGTGCTTTTAAGTGCAGCCCGCACAGAGAGTGTTCAGGCAAGAGTCACTGCGCTTGAGTCTGCAGGCTTTACCGCTAAAGTGATAGATGTTGAAAGCTCTGCGTTAAGCCGGGCTGCTGAACTCTGTCTTGATCAGCTGCCTGAAGATGCAGCAGAAAAAGTAGTGGCTGTGCTGGATATAGGCGCCACTATGACCTTGCTGAGCATAGTAGAGGGCGATAAAAATCTTTATACCAGAGATATAGCCTTTGGTGGCGAGCATTACAGCCGCAGTATTATGAATTACTACAATAAAACCTATGAAGAAGCAGAGCAGGCAAAAATTCTTGCTGACTTGCCCCCCAGTTACAGTTTTGAAGTACTGGCTCCTTTTCAGACCATGTTGTTACAACAAATTCGCCGTGCTATTCAGATGTACCTGACCACAAGCGGCAAAGATCAGGTGGATTATTTACTGATCAGTGGCGGCACCAGCTTGCTGGACGGCATAGACAAATTGATCAGTGACGAGCTGGCTATCCAGGCTGTGATAGCCAATCCATTTCGTCATATGGAATTAGCGACGGATCTTCATCGGCAGGAACTGACGGACAAATCCCCTTGCCTGATGATAGCTACAGGCTTAGCGTTACGGAGTTTTAACTCATGGCATCAATAAACCTGCTGCCATGGCGTGAAGCCGCGCGCAAACAACAACAGTTAAATTATCTGACCCTGTTGGCTCAGGTGGCCGTGCTGGCTTTTGTGTTGATGTTTTTTGTCTATTGGCTGTATCAGGCCAGGGTGGAGGGGCAACTCAGCCGCAATGCATTATTGGAAACAGAGATTCAGGTGTTGGATCAACGTATTGCCCAAATCAGTGAGCTGGAAAAACAAAAAGCGGGTTTGCAGCAACGTATGTCACTGATTGAGCAGTTACAACGCAGCAGAAATCTGGGCACTCAAATTATGGATGAAGTGGCTAAAACCGTACCTGCTGGGGTGTACCTGGTGTCTTTAGATAAAAAATTCAACAGGTTACTTGTAGTGGGGAAAAGTGAGTCGAATAACAGATTATCCAGTTTACTGCGGGTGATTGAACAATCCCCATTATTGAATCAACCTGTGCTGGAGTTTATTCAGGCCAGTAAAGAGGACAGTGGCTTATTAAGTGATTTTAAAATGCATTTAGGTCTGGTTGGGGCTGAGCCTCCGCCATTACCGCCTGATGCCGCAGCTGCGAAAACCGGAGCAAGCAAATGAGCCTGAACATTAACTTGTCCGACATCGATTTATCAGAAATTGATTTTAACGATATGGGCGCCTGGCCCAAAGCCGGAAAAATTGCGCTGGCTTTGGTTGTTGCTTTTAGCGTAATGCTGCTGAGCTACTTTTTTCTGATTGAAACTCAGGTGACCAACCTTGAGGCCGCCCAGCAGAAAGAGCTGGAGCTGAGGCTGGATTACCAGAGTAAGTATGGTAAGGCGATTAATCTTGAGCTGTATCAGGAACAAATGCTGGAAATGGAAAAAACCTTTTCCACCTTATTAAAACAATTACCAGCAACCCATGAAACCCCTGGCATGCTGGATGATATTACTTTTGCCGGCACTTCTGTGGGTTTAACTTTTGTCCGTATTAACTGGATGCCGGAAATTGAGAAAGAGTTTTATACCGAATTGCCCATTCAGATCGAGGTGATAGGGGATTACCATCAGATCGGAAATTTTGTCAGTGAAATAGCCAAATTACCCCGTATTGTCAGTCTGCATGATTTTGTGATCCAAAGCAGGGAAGACGGTCAACAAAGTTTTAGTGTTATTGCTAAAACTTACAGATACAAGGAGCTGAAAAAATGAAATTAGTTTCTTTATTTCTGCTCCTTTGCGCCTTGTGTTTGACCGGATGTTTTGATGATACTACCGATATTGAGCAGTTTATGGCGGACGTAAAAGTAAGCACCAGCGCCAAAATTCCGCCTCTGCCACCGGTCAAAGCTTTTGAACATTTGCCCTACACCAGTTCCGACTTACGCAGTCCTTTTAGTTTGCCATCACCAGAGGCTTATAACCAATTGCCTGTGCATCAGCCTGGTTGTATTCAGCCGGATAATCAACGTGAAAAACATGCGCTGGAACAGTTCGCGGTAGACAATTTAAAAATGCGCGGCACTTTGGGCCATGCCGATCAACTGTGGGCTTTGATCGAGGCTTCGGATCAAAGTTTGCATAGGATCAGTATTAATGACCGACTAGGGTTATTTCATGGCAAGGTTATTGCTGTAAAGCCAGACTATATTGAAATTACCGAATTTATTCCTGATGGCAGTGGTTGTACTGTGCAGAGAAATAGCAAATTGCAATTGTTGAATGCGTCCGCTGATGCAACCGAAACTAACTGAGCGTGCTGAATGATGATAAAAATTAAAACAAGCTCCAGGCTCTTCCACTTCACTAAAGTGATAGTCCTGTTTTGCGCTGCGCTGGCTTTTTACACCTCAGCACAACAAAGTACAGACTTTATTAATGAAATTGATTCGATAGATTTTCGCCGTGGAGAACAAGGCGAGGCTAAGGTTCTGGTGTTCCTGCAGCAAAATTCCGCTGCTGTGGATGTGGTTGAACAAAATGGCCAGATCCAGCTGGACTTTCATGATACCCACATCAGTGATGAGTTATTGTATCAACTGGATGTGCTGGACTTTGCCACTGTGGTCAAAGGCATAGAAACTTTCCGTGAAGGCAGCAAAGCCAGGCTGGTGATTGATACCCTCGACACTTTTACTTACAGCTATCAGCAAATCGATCAGGTGTTTCATCTGGTGGTGCAAAAACGCGCTGCGGATCAGCAACAGTCAGCTGCAACAGCTCAGTATGTAGGCCGTGCTATTTCTTTGAATTTTCAGGATATTCCGGTTCGTACTGTGTTGCAGATTATAGCGGATTACAACGGCTTTAATCTGGTCACCAGCGACTCAGTCACAGGCAATATCACCTTAAGACTGGACGGCACTCCCTGGGATCAGGCGTTGGATATAGTGCTGAAAGTGCGGGGGCTGGATAAACGTATGGATGGCAATATTCTGATGATAGCGCCCTCAGACGAACTGGCTGCCCGTGAAGCCAAAGAGCTGCAAGCTCAGCAACAGGTGGAGCAGCTTGAACCTTTAATTTCTGAATTCCTGCCTATTAACTATGCCAAAGCCGCGGATATTGCTGCGCTGTTAAATAACAAAGAAGCCACTTTGTTATCTGCCCGTGGCAATGTGGCTGTGGACGACAGAACCAATACCTTGCTGGTGAAAGATACAGCCACCACTATAGAAAGTGTGCGTCGCTTGCTCAGACGACTGGATGTGCCGGTGAAACAAGTGCTGATTGAATCCCGTATGGTGACGGTCAAAGATAATGTGCGGGATGAAATAGGTTTACGTTGGGGCTTTAGCGATCAGCAAAATGACAGAGCCTGGTCGGGTAATGCGCCTGGTGCCAATAATTTGGCAGGTGGCACTGTGCCTGGGCTCAATGACAGATGGAATGTGAATTTACCTGTCGCCAATCCGGCTGGCAGTATAGCTTTTCATGTGACTAAATTTGCCGATGGCACTTTACTGGATTTAGAGTTGTCAGCGCTGGAGCAGGAAAACAAAGGCGAAATCATTGCCAGCCCCCGTATTACTACGGCTAATCAGAAAAAAGCCCGGATAGAGCAGGGCACTGAAATTCCTTATCTGGAAGCATCCAGCAGCGGCGCTACTACAGTGACCTTTAAAAAGGCGGTGTTAAGCCTTGAAGTCACGCCACAAATTACGCCGGACAATAAAATTATTCTGGATTTGGAGATCACCCAGGATACCAGGGGGGAAACTGTGTCGACTGGCAATGGCCCGGCGCAGGCGATAGACACGCAGCGCATCCAGACCCAGGTGCTGGTAGATAATGGCGCTACAGTGGTTTTAGGTGGCATTTACCAGCAGCAGATGACCAATACCACCTCCAAAGTTCCGGTGTTTGGCGATATCCCTTATTTGGGTAATTTATTTAAGCGCCGCAATGATTTTAATGAGAAAACTGAATTACTGATCTTTGTCACCCCAAAAATACTAACCGAAAGCCTGTAGCATGACCTAAAGCAAGGCCGGAGCTGACGCTGGCTCCGGCAGAAAATTCGCTTGCCAAGCCAAGCTGATTGCTGACATAATTCACCGCTTCAAATTTTCGTGGGAGCTTTCGGGTCCTGAAATTAACCTTCTAAGTTAGCGCAGCAGCATTACGAACTATGGCAGAAAAACGCAATATCTTCCTGGTAGGCCCAATGGGTGCAGGCAAAAGTACAATTGGCCGTCATTTAGCAGACATGCTTCATCTCGAATTCTACGACTCAGATCAGGAAATTGAACGCCGCACTGGTGCAGATATAGCCTGGGTATTTGATCTGGAAGGCGAAGAGGGATTCCGTGTTCGCGAAGAAAACGTGATCTCGGACTTAACAGAGTTACAAGGCATAGTGCTGGCGACTGGTGGTGGCTCAGTGCTGAGCAAAGAAACCCGCAACCGTTTATCCGCGCGTGGCATAGTGGTTTATTTAGAAACCCCTATAGAGAAACAAGTGGCCCGTACTCAGCGTGACAAAAGACGTCCGTTGTTACAAACCGAAGAGGCACCTAAAGAGGTGCTGGAACGTCTGGCGGCTGAGCGTAATCCTTTGTATGAAGAGATTGCTGACTTTACCGTGCGTACAGACGAACAAAGTGCCCGTTCAGTGGCGAATCAAATCGTTGAACAACTTGGTTTCTAGTTTGAGATAACTTTTCAGGGATATTAAGGAGAGCTGTGTATGCAAAAAGTTGCAGTACAACTTGGAGAGCGCAGCTACCCTATCCTGATCAGTCCCCTGTTATTTGCTCAGCCTTTGACGGATTTTTTACCTCAAGCCCGTCAGGTGGTGATTATTTCTAATCCAGTGGTTGCAGGGCTGTATTTGCCTGCTGTCACTGCATTATTTCCCAACTCTGTTGTGCACTCCTTTATTTTACCTGATGGCGAAGCCTATAAAACCCTCAATTCTTTTGAGCAGGTGATGTCCTTTTTGCTTGAACACAAAATCAACCGTGATGTGTTACTGGTGGCTTTGGGTGGCGGAGTGATTGGCGATCTGACAGGTTTTGTCGCTGCCTGTTATCAGCGGGGGGTACGTTTTATTCAGGTACCTACCACTTTGTTGTCCCAGGTCGACTCTTCAGTGGGCGGTAAAACCGCAGTCAATCATCCCTTAGGTAAAAATATGATTGGCGCCTTTAAGCAACCTGATCTGGTGCTGATCAATACCTCTGTTTTAAGTTCGCTGCCTGCTGCAGAATTTGCCGCTGGTATGGCGGAAGTTATTAAGTATGCGCTAATCAGCGATCTCGCGTTTTTCAATTGGCTGGAGCTAAATCAACAGGCTATCCGTGAACTTCAGCCTGCTGTAACAGGCGAAATGATCCGCCATTGTTGTCAGATGAAAGCGGACATTGTCAGCCGTGACGAAACAGAACAAGGTGAAAGGGCCTTATTAAACTTAGGCCATACCTTTGGTCATGCCATTGAGGCCTTTTTAGGGTATGGGCAGTGGTTACATGGCGAAGCTGTGGCTGTAGGTATGGTGATGGCAGCACAACTGGCTGTCAGCCGTGGTGATGTCAGTACTGAAGAATTACAACGTATAATTCAATTGTTATCTGCCTTTGATTTGCCTGTGGCACCGCCTGAGCAGATGAAAATTGCAGATTTTATGCCTTATATGAAAACCGATAAAAAAGTACAGGCAGGCAAAATGCGCTTTATCGTGCCCACCGCATTAGGGCAAAGTGCAATAGTCGATGATGTGACCGAACAAGAACTAATGGCTCTCTTCAGCATATGAGTAAACAAGCTCTGCAACAGCGTTTAACGCAACAATCGGGCCTTTTAGCCTCCCAACGTCAGTTACTGCAACGTTTGCTGTTGCAACTGGAGTTTAATCAGCCTGACCGTTTACAACTGGTGGGAGCAAGCGGTAGTGGAAAGTCTACCTTGATCCTGACGCTGGCTGAAATTTGCTCTGAACAGTTTAATCTGGCTTTGTTACAGGCTGATGCCGGTCTGACCCCTGTGGATGTGTTAAAAGTGCTGCAGCAGCAATGGTTTGGTTCTGCAACTATGCCCCGCACTTTAACGGACTTTGTGGCTCAGTTGGATAAAACACAAGACTACCTGTTGCTGGTGGACGATGCCGATCAGTTAAACGAAGCCAGTTGGCAGCTTGTTCAGCAATTACCAGTCAGCGTGTTTATCAGTAGCCTCAAGGCTAAAAATGATATTCGTCTGGCGATGAATATTCCGGCATTCACTGACGAAGAAGCCGCTGAATTGTTAGCTCCCTATCATTTACAGGGCCGTGAGCAACGCGAACGCATTGAAGATTGCGCCGGCGATTTGCATTTATTGTTACATGGTCTGAATGCCGGTTCTCCTCGTAAAGCCGCTGTTTTTGCGAAACCCAAAGCTGAAGCTGCTGCTTCATCGCTGGATTTTACCGCCAGGGAAGACAAGGCTGCTCCTGTTTTTGTGGCCGGAGCCAGAGATCATAGTTTTGATTTAAATGACAGGGATGATCCGCTGGGATTTCGTGCTACAGATACAGCAGAAGAGCAGCCAGCCTTTTCAATAGAGAACGAACAACGCAGCGATTATCGCAGTCGCGCTGTGGAAGAAAAAAAACCTGCAAAGCAGGCTTCGGGTCAGTTTTTTTCCCCATTTTTGGTGATGAGCCTGGGTTTTGGTTTGATTGCTGCTGTGGTGATGTTCTGGTTATGGACTGAACAACAGTTCAGGGAGCCTATAGCTGCTGATATGGTGCCTTATTATCCAGCTGCGGATACCAGTGCTGCAGGGCGCTTGCAAGCGGAGCGTCATTTTGAACCTACAGTGGAAATCAAAACGGACATGCCGGCACAGTCTGCTGCAGCAGTAAATAATTCGTCAGCAACAAACACAGCACAAGCAGTGGATGCTGATCAGGGCTTGCCACAAATGGCGATGGAAAAAAATACTGATGCTGCCAGCATGACAGAGCATCGGGAAGTGGCTAAAGATGAAAACGGTTTGCCGCAACAACAAATAGTCTCTATGACGATTGAATCTGTGCCTATGCGTGAGCAGCCTGTGATCCCTGCTTTACCAGCGCCAGGTGAAGAAGCTGTTGTCGTTGTGGAACCGGAACCAGCAACAGAAGCACCTGCACAACAGGCTGCTGCTGAAACTGCAGCAGAGCAAAATGATTTAGTTGCAGAAATGGCGGCTGATGCCGGACCAATTCCCCCTGCAGCTCAAACCTCAACTCAATACGATGCTGCTGTATTGTTGGGTATGCTGCCTGACAGTGTCGCTATTCAATTGGGTGTCTTTTCGCAGCAAGCTGCGGCGAAGAAATTTTTACAGCAGTATTCGGCTTTAAACCTGCAGCTGTACCAACGTCAGCAACAAGGTAAAACTCAGTTTGTTGTGGTTTCTGCTTCTTATGTGAATGGTGCTGCAGCCAGGCAGCAAGTGAAGTCTTTACCTGAAGAGTTAAGACAACAAACTCCATTTGTGAAGCCTTTAAGTGATATTCAGCGTGAGATCCGCTCAGCCAATGCGAACTAAAGTGATACAACTGCTAAGCGCACAGGTGCTTTACTTATGCTGAAAAAGTCCAGAGCTTTTCTGAAATGGGCTGGCGGAAAATATAACTTAGTAGACGCCATTTCTCTGCAACTGCCAAAGGCCCCTTTATTGGTTGAACCTTTTGTCGGAGCTGGTTCCGTATTTTTAAATACGGATTATCCGGAGTACCTGCTGAATGATATCAATGCGGATCTGATTAACCTGTATCAGTTGTTACAAACTCAGCCTGCTGAATTTATTGCCGATGCCAGAGGGCTATTTGTCCAAAGCAGTAATGAAAAAAGCAGCTATCTGTCATTTCGGCAGGAGTTTAATCAAAGTACGGACAGTTATCAGCGTTCCTTGTTATTTTTGTATCTGAATCGCCATGGCTACAACGGTTTATGCCGTTACAACAGCAGCGGTAAGTTTAACGTGCCTTTTGGCAGCTATAAAAAACCTTATTTCCCTGAAGCTGAATTATGGTTTTTTGCTGAAAAAGCGTTAAAAGCAACCTTTGTCTGTATGGATTACAACGCACTGTTGCAACAGATCCATGCACCTGCAGTGGTGTATTGTGATCCGCCTTATGTACCACTGAGCCGCACAGCCAGCTTTACCTCTTATGCCAAAAACAGTTTTGATTTGGATGATCAGGCACAACTGGCTAATCTGGCGGAAAACTGTCAAAGCCGCGGTATCAGTGTAGTGATCAGTAATCACGACACCACGTTAACCCGCAAGCTGTATGAAAAAGCAAGCTTGACTTCTATTCAGGTTGGACGGTCCATCAGTCAAAAAGGTGCAACACGAGGCAAAGTTGCAGAGCTTTTTGCTTTATATGCAAGCAGTGCTCAGCCTTCGACTACCCAACTGACCAACAGCAGCAATACACCAATAAAAATCACCACAGCAAAAATTCCTGCCACTAAATAAGGCCAGATGCTTGTCGTCTGAAAGTCTTGCTGACGTTGTTGCTCAGACTGAACCCCAACAATAGCACCGAATACTGCTTTGATGACCTGTTTAAAGCCCGGAGCTTTTGCCATTTTACCCTCTGTGGTTAAAACGGTTCAGTAACTCAAGTAAGTCAACAAAGTGAAATTGAGTGGAGCGGCTGTTGCCTTGCAACCAACTGAACCAGCTTTGCTGAGAAGGTTGGCACAATGACGTCATAGCCAATGCTTTAGCGGGATCTGCCTGAACTGAGGCCTGACATAATTCAGAGGTTGATGCGTTATGTTGGTAGGCTACAACACCAAGACACAAACTAATGGCCAAAGCGGGCACTATTTTGCAGTTTGTTTGCTGTTTCATACGAACCTCAACTGGTTGAATTATGTGCTGGATGATACTCAAGTTGAGAACAAGTTACAAGTTTATAACTTCGCCAGCCAGTGACATAAGTCACTTTTGATCATGTTTTTTTTGCGGAAATAGAAAGGAATGCAGGGCAAATTTGTGATTTGCCCTGCCAGAACAGGTTAAAAAGATTTACTTAAGGTCAACACTGCACGGCCATCACATAAATCGCATTCTGCAGAACCTTCGATATCAGTGTCTGCGTATTTCAGCGATACACCGGCACCCCAGACCTCAGTGCTGAAGCCCAGACTCCAGTCGATATAAGTATCTTTGCTGACAGGACCTGCAGCTAAAAAGGTTGCAAATTCCTCTGAGTCTTCAAAGACGTTGTAGCCTAAATGCAAATCGATAGCAAAATCTTCGACCAATTGATATTTATAATCTGCAGATAAATAGTAATAGTCATTCACATCTGTGCCAAAGTAGTCTGGTGAATAGGCAACACCTAAAGTCCAGCTGTCATAAAAAAACTTGGCATAACCTTCGAAGAAATCAAATTGGTCTACATCGTTATCGCCTTTTGGATAACGGTATTGCATAACACCTACATCCACATTCCAGCTTTCATTTAAAGCGCCAGCCCAACCGCCCAGAATGTCCAGCTCCATGCTACCTTCACCAAATTTGATGTTTGAACCCCAGGCCGACAGATAAAAGCCAGATTCTCCACTTAAGGTAAAGCCACCCTGAACTGCAGGGCCTTCATCCGTTTGTGAAATGCCACGGAATAAATAATCTGAGGTAAAGGCCACGTTACCCGAAAGGGTGGTGGCGTTCACACCAAAACTGCAACCCGCGATTAGCAAAGCCGCGACGCTAAGGCGAATGGTTTTAGGTGTTGCTTTTGATCCCAGTGTTACTTTTTTTGTCATTTTATTTGCCCTTATCTATTAGTTCCCGTGAATACAGTCCATTTTTTATGCCATTGCGTTATTCATATATAAATCATATAGATAGTAGTTTGATACTGGGAGCTTTGCTAAATAATGTGCAAAAAGGGTGCGTTGTTGCCTGCTTTTTGTGCAGAAGTCCTTGTCAACAAAGATGATTTTTTCTCAGCGATTCAGTAAAGTCTGGGCCTTGTTTTATGACAATAGCTTTTTGGAGAGAAGATGCGCCAACAGAACTGGATTGCTCCATCAATTCTATCTGCAGATTTTGCCCGTTTGGGTGAGGATGTGACCCGGGTTCTGCACGCCGGGGCTGATGTTGTGCATTTTGATGTGATGGACAATCACTATGTGCCGAATTTAACCTTTGGCCCTATGATTTGCAGTGCATTACGCAACTATGGCATCTCAGCTCCTGTGGATGTGCATCTGATGGTCGAAAATGTGGATAGCCTGGTGCCTGCTTTTGCAGAGGCCGGGGCCTCTATCATCAGTTTTCATCCTGAAGCATCTAAACACGTCGATCGTACTTTGCAGTTGATCCGCCAGCAGGGGTGCAAAGCTGGCCTGGTGTTTAATCCGGCAACTCCGTTAAGTTATCTGGATTATGTGCTGGATAAAGTCGATTTGGTGCTGCTGATGTCGGTCAACCCCGGTTTTGGTGGTCAGTCTTTTATTCCTGCGACCTTAAAGAAACTGCAACAAGCCCGCCAGATCATCGACCAAAGCGGTTTGCCAATCCGGCTGGAAGTAGATGGAGGTGTTAAGGTTGAAAATATCCGCGACATTGCAGAAGCAGGTGCAGACACCTTTGTGGCTGGTTCTGCCATTTTTAGTCAGAGTGATTACCGGAAGGTGATCGATCAGATGCGCGCTGAGCTGGCCGGAGTGAGTTAGTGCGTTCTTTTCAATTGTTAGCTTTTGATTTAGATGGCACTTTAGCAGACAGCGCGCCGGATATTTTACCTGCGTTAAACCAGATGATGGCAACACTTGGCAAAGAACTGGTCAGTCTGGTTCAGGTGCAGCATTGGCTTGGCAATGGCATGGCGATGTTGATTAAAAGAGCATTAACAGGCCAGCTTGAGCCAGAGCACGTTGATAGCGCTGAGTTTAACCGGGCCCAGCAGTTGTTTATCGGCTTTTACCAGCAAAGCAATGGCTCACAGACCCGTTTATTTGACCAGGTGCCCGAAGTATTGGCGCAGTTAAGTCAGTTGTATCCTTTAGCTGTAGTCACCAATAAGCCACGGCAGTTTACCGAACCTTTGTTGCGGCATTTAGGCATTCAACACTTCTTCAAAGCGATTTGGTGTGCTGACGATGTTGATAAAGCCAAACCTGATCCACAGATGTTGTTGGCTTTGGCTGCTCAGCAACAGCTGCCGGTTACCGACATTTTGTTGGTTGGGGATTCCGAAAACGATATTTTTGCGGCCAGGGCTGCTGGTATGTCTGTCATTGCGCTGAGCTATGGGTATAATCACGGCCAATCCATTGCACAAAGTCAGCCGGATCTGGTGTTGGAGTCTTTCTCCTTGTTACCAGATGCCATTTGTTGTTTAGAACAGGAAAGATAGATGTCAGAGTCAAAATCCAATACCCCAACAGCTAAACCCATCGTCTTAAGTGGTGCTCAGCCTTCAGGCCAGCTCACTATTGGAAATTATCTGGGGGCTTTGCGTCAATGGGATCGGATGCAGGATGACTACGATTGTTTGTACTGTATTGTCGATTTGCATGCCATTACTGTACGTCAGGAGCCTGCAGCGCTGCGTAAGGCTTCTCTTGATAGCCTGGCTTTGTATCTGGCCTGCGGCATAGACCCAAACCGCTCAAGCGTTTTTATGCAATCCCACGTACCTGAACACAGCCAGTTAAACTGGATTCTAAATTGCTACACCCAGTTTGGTGAATTAAGCCGCATGACGCAGTTTAAAGATAAATCCGAGCGTCACAGCAATAACGTCAATGCGGGGTTGTTTACTTACCCTGTGCTGATGGCTGCTGATATTCTGGTCTATAACGCGCATCAAATCCCGGTAGGTCATGATCAGAAACAGCATCTGGAATTAGCCCGTGATATTGCCAGCCGCTTTAATGCCCTTCATGGCGATGTTTTTACTCTGCCTGAACCTTATATTCCTGATGTGGCTGCGCGAGTGATGAGTTTGCAGGAACCGACGAAAAAAATGTCCAAGTCGGATGAAAATCCGTGGAATTTTGTTGGTCTGCTGGAAGATCCGAAGATGATCAGCAAAAAATTCAAAAAGGCTATGACGGACTCTGAAGACCCGCCTCGTGTGGCTTATGATTTAGAAAACAAAGCAGGTGTAGCTAACCTGCTGAGCATATTAAGTGGCGTGACTGGGAAGTCGATTGACAGTCTGGTGGCTGAGTACGAAGGGAAAATGTATGGTCACTTAAAAGGTGATGTGGCGGATGCCGTCATTGCTTTATTAGAGCCTGTACAAGCGAAATTCCATGAAATTCGCCAGGATCAGACACTGATGAACCAGGTATTAAAACAAGGCGCAGCACAAGCCAGAGCCCGCGCGGCAGTGACACTTGAAAAAGTGTATGAGGCTATTGGTTTTGTATTACCTGCCTGAATTAATTAGGGTTAAGTTGCGACATCGTACTTTGAAAGCCGGATTGTTATGATTGTATTGATAGATAATTACGATTCTTTTACCTACAATTTAGTTCAGTATTTTGCTGAATTAGGGGAGCAGGTACTGGTAAGGCGTAACGATGAAATCAGTCTGACTCAAATAGCTGCAATCCGGCCTTCCTGCCTTGTGATTTCCCCTGGTCCTTGTAGTCCTGATCAGGCGGGAATTTCACTGGCCGCTATTCAGCATTTTGCAGGACAAATTCCTATTTTAGGGGTATGTTTAGGTCATCAGGCAATAGCTCAGGCTTTTGGGGCTAAAGTGGTGCGGGCTAAAACTGTGATGCATGGTAAAAACTCGCTGATTAAACACAAAGAGCGGGGCTTGTTTCAGGGGTTAAATAATCCTTTGGATGTAACTCGCTACCACTCATTGGTTGTTGATCGTCATTCAGTGCCGGATGACTTTAGTATTGAAGCCTGGACCGAAGCAGAACAGCCGGAAATTATGGCCCTGTCGCATAAAAAGTTACCTGTGCATGGGGTGCAATTTCATCCCGAGGCGATATTAACTGAGCAAGGTCATCAGTTATTGCAGAACTTTCTGACATTGTGCAAAGGCCTGAACAATAATGGATAAATAAGGTGTGCCAACACACAAACTAAAGGGTGGTTATGTCTTTGTCTTCTTTCTCCTCTCTGGAGCAACTGTTTATTGATAATCTGATTGGTGTTGATCCTAATCAGAAACGTTTACGTTATTTAAAAAACCAGCAAAGTACTAATGAACAGCGGCCTATGCTGGAGGTCGAACGTAAAGCACTCGAAGCCCGCCAGTCTGGTGAAAACGCCAAAAAGATTTTCCTCGACTTTACTCAGGCGCATCTGCACGACGAAGTGGCACAGGAGCTGATGCAACGCCTGAGCAGCATCGAAGTGATCAGCAGTTCATTATTTGATTTAGGGCCCAACTTTCCGGCATTAATTGACGCTTTAAGTGCAAAAGCCGTCACCTTAAACCAGTTGGATCCGCTGATCAGTAAAGTGGAATGGATGAAGGAAGATGTGCTGCGTTTAGTGAACCAGCCGCGTTACCGTAATAAAACCAGCTCAGGCAATTTGGTAAAAGATATTAAAACCGCATTAAGATTCCTGGGCATAGAAGCTTTGCAAGCTCTGGTTCCTGTATATGCGTTCCGGCACTGTATCCCGCATTCCACAGACCCTTTTGCTCAATTTAAAGTCAAAATATGGGAATACTCTTTGGCCACAGCTATAGCTGCCCGTG
This sequence comes from Gammaproteobacteria bacterium, assembly GCA_018825965.1. GTDB lineage: Bacteria > Pseudomonadota > Gammaproteobacteria > Enterobacterales > Alteromonadaceae > Pararheinheimera. The sequence goes on along the minus strand of JAHKAA010000007.1, from coordinate 31,162 downwards.
AGATTGCCAACGCACAAGGCTTAAATGGTTTTGTTGCTTTTTGTGCTGCTATGTTCCAGACCATGGGTCATATGGTGGTGATCCGCAACTACATACGCAGTTATGCCCAGGTGAAACGTACAGAGTTATTACGGGCCCGTGATGCCCGCGATAATGAACTGACAGATGCGTTAGAAGCTTTAGATGCTGACGCTGGCTTCTTATCCAGCAGCATTGAAGAGTTTGCCGCTATTATCAGTGCCGATTTAATAGCGCGCTGGCAATTAAAACGTATGCCGCTGGCTGCAATTCTGGACCAGATCGCGGATGACACACCATTAAGCAGTTGCAGTGATTTAACCCGTGTTGTCAAACAAGCCAACACTTATGTGCAGGTGAAGTTTCTGGTGCATGAACAGCGACTGGATGTGGAAGAAGCGAATAAAGCGTTAAACGACGCTGGCGTTCATAATGAAATGCGTAAAATGTTGTCACAACTTGACCTGAAAAAGCTGTCTTTTGAATAATTTCAAAAAAATTAGTCAATAAACATGCAGTTTTTTTCAACAGCACTTCTGTAGAGTCAAAAGGCAGAGCAGATCAACAGGGCCATTCGTTGCTCGATGTTTTTCTGCTCTGTTTCCTGAAGAAAGCAAATAGCTAGTTATTCACATCCTATGCAAAACTATCTGGAAGCCTTGTTTTTCAAGGCTTTTGGCCGTTCTGACCGCAAGACTTTTCATTTTTTATCTGTAATAATGCGGTGAAGCATCTTTTTCCGTTTGCTGTTTTTTTACTGAAAATCAGACCAGAGTAAACAGCAGACTTTTATTGCAGCAGAGGTAAAAAATGGCAGAACATATTCAGGTCACCCGTGCTTTATTTGATGAAGTGATGGTTCCAAACTATGCACCGGCACCTATTATTCCGGTCCGTGGTCAGGGCTCCCGGGTCTGGGATCAGGCGGGCCGTGAATACGTTGACTTTGCAGGTGGTATAGCCGTAAACGCCTTAGGCCATTGCCATCCGGCATTGGTGTCAGCTTTAAAAGACCAGGCCGACAAGTTATGGCATTTAAGTAATGTGATGACCAACGAGCCAGCTATTCGTCTGGCGCAAAAGTTAGTCGATAGTACCTTTGCTGAAAAAGTTTATTTTGCGAACTCAGGCGCTGAAGCCAACGAGGCAGCATTAAAGCTGGCACGTCGTTGGGCTTTGGATAACTTTGGGGCGCAAAAACAACAAATTATCTCCTTTGGTAAAAGCTTCCATGGCCGTACTTTTTTTACGGTCACAGTAGGTGGCCAGGCTGCGTATTCAGATGGTTTTGGTCCTAAGCCAGGCGCTATTGACCACGCTGAATACAATAACCTCGACAGTCTCAAAGCATTAATGTCTGACACTACCTGTGCCGTTATTTTAGAACCATTGCAGGGCGAAGGCGGTATTATTCCTGGTGAGGTTGCATTCCTGCAAGGCGTGCGTGATTTATGTAATCAATTCAACGCGCTGATGATTTATGACGAAGTGCAGTCCGGTGTTGGCCGTACTGGTAAACTTTATGCCTATATGCACAGCAATGTAGTGCCAGACATTTTGACCACAGCCAAGTCTTTAGGAGGTGGTTTCCCGGTGGGCGCTATGCTGACCACTACAGCTATCGCCAGCCATTTAAAAGTAGGGACTCATGGCAGTACTTATGGTGGTAACCCACTGGCTTGTGCTGTGGCAGAAGCGGCTTTGGATACCATCAATCAACCAGAGGTTCTGAATGGTGTACTGGAGCGCGAACAAATCTTCCGTCGCGAATTGGCTGCTATCAACGAAAAACACAATGTGTTCAGTACAGTGCGTGGTCAGGGCATGTTGTTGGGTGCTGTATTAAACGACGAGTTTAAAGGGCGCTCACGTGACTTTTTCCTCGCTGCCGCTGATCAGGGCTTATTTGCTTTAGTGGCAGGCCCGGATGTGGTGCGTTTTGCTCCCTCTTTAGTGATCCCTGAAGCAGATATTATCGAAGGCATGAAACGTTTTGAAAAAGCAGTAGCCCAAGTGAAACAAGGCTGAATTTAGCCTCGAACACTGTTTGACTACATAACAATAAAGCAAAAAATGAAGCGCCTTTTCAAAGGCGCTCTGAAGCACAATAACTGGAGTAAGCGACTATGATGGTCATTCGCCCAATCCGAGCCGAAGATTATCCTGAACTGTACGATATTGCTGTCGAATCAGGTCATGGCTTTACTTCGTTGCCCGTCAATGATGAGTTGTTACAGCGTAAGATCAGCAGATCTGAAGCCTCCTTTGCCAAAAAGGTCGATAAGCCAGGCGATGAGGGGTATCTCTTTGTACTGGAAGATACAGAAACAGCAGCAGTGGTGGGTACCAGTGCTATTGAAGCCGCAGTAGGGCTGGAAGATGCGTTTTACCATTACCATTTGGGTAAAGTAGTGCATACCTCCAGAGCTTTAGGGGTTTATAACCCTGTGGATATTCTGACCTTGTGTAACGACTACACAGGGGTCTCTGAGCTTTGTACACTGTTTTTACGTGAATCCTGCCGCAAACAAAATAATGGCCGTTTGTTATCTAAATTCCGCTTTTTATTTATTGCTGAATTTCGCTCGCGTTTTGCTGACAGAGTTATTGCGGAAATGCGTGGTGTGTCGGATGAAGACGGTCATTCGCCGTTCTGGAAATGGCTGCAGGACAGCTTCTTTTCTGTGGATTTCCCGACAGCGGACTACCTGACCGGTATAGGCCAGAAGGTGTTTATTGCGGAGTTGATGCCCAAGTACCCTATTTACGTCAGCTTATTGAGTAAAGAAGCTCAGGCTGTGATTGGCAAAGTGCATGACAAAACCCGCCCGGCTTTAGCTTTGCTGCAATCAGAAGGTTTTTCCAATACAGGCTACGTCGATATTTTTGATGCAGGCCCAACGGTCGAAGCCAAAGTGGAGCATATCCGCACTGTGCGTGGCAGCCGTAAGCTTCAGGTGCAGATTGGCGCTGTGACAGGTGGTCAGCCTTATATGGTGTCTAACACTAAACTGGAAGACTTCAGAGCGACCTGGTTGCAACTGCATGTTGATGAAAACAGCGAGGTGGTGATACTGCCAAAGGACTGTGCCGATCTATTGCAGGTCAACAATGGCGACTGGGTGCGTTTAGCCCGGATTTAATCCAATATCCAAGGTAGCGAGTGGAACAGACATCATGACAGAATTAGCAGTGCAATGTATTAATGGTCAGTGGCAACAAGGTGCTGGCCCTTTATTTTTGTCGTTAAATCCGGCCAAACAACAGGTGATTTGGCAAGGCCAGGGCGCGGACGCCACTCAGGTCAACAGTGCTATAGAAGCCGCCAGAGCAGCTTTTGAAGACTGGAGTGAGTTAAGTTTTGATGCGCGTTTAGAGATAGCCCGTGCTTTTGCCGCGCAACTGACAGAACACAAAGAACAATTCGCTTTGTGTATAGCCGAAGAAACTGGCAAACCTTTGTGGGAAACCCGCACTGAAGTTGCGGCTATGATTGGCAAAATCGATATCTCTGCCCGTGCTTATCAGGAAAGAACCGGGGTGAAAGAAAACCCTATGCCACAAGGCAAAGCCTGGATCCGTCACAAACCTCATGGGGTAGTGGCTGTGTTTGGTCCTTATAATTTTCCAGGGCATTTACCTAATGGTCATATAGTGCCGGCTTTATTGGCAGGCAATACAGTGGTATTTAAACCCAGCGAGCTAACGCCAAAAGTGGCAGAGCTGACAGTACAGTTGTGGCAAAAAGCCGGTTTGCCTGCTGGTGTACTGAATTTACTGCAAGGTGAAATTGATACAGGTAAAGCTATTGCCAGCCATCCGGGTATTGATGGGTTATTTTTTACCGGCAGCTCTGGTACAGGTCATTATTTGCATCAACAGTTTGCTGGTCAGCCGCATAAAATTCTGGCCCTGGAAATGGGCGGTAACAACCCTCTTATCGTCCAGAAGGTGAAAGATATTGATGCCGCTGTGCATGACATTATTCAGTCGGCTTTTATCTCTGCAGGCCAGCGTTGTACCTGCGCCCGTCGTTTGTATTTACCTGCTGGTGAAGAAGGCGATGCGATACTGGCTCGTTTGCTGGAAGTGACTAAAGCGCTGAAAGTCGGGCTGTACGATGATGTTGAGCAGCCTTTTATGGGCACTTTAATTTCTGAAAAAGCAGCTTTGGGTATGCTCAAAGCGCAGCAGGATTTAATAGAGCGAGGCGCAAAGGTGTTGTTGGCTATGCAACAGCAGCCACAAAGCCCGGCTATGTTAAGCCCTGGAATTCTGGACTGCAGTGCTATCAGCACTATGCCGGATGAAGAACATTTTGGCCCCTTGTTAAAAGTGTTCCGTTTTGCTGATTTCAGCGATGCGATTAAAGCGGCCAATGACACCAGCTTTGGTTTGTCTGCCGGTTTATTGTCGGATGATGAAGACTTGTATCAGTTGTTTTTCCGCAAAATCCGCGCAGGCATAGTGAACTGGAACAGGCCTATTACAGGTGCCAGTTCGGCGGCCCCTTTTGGTGGCATAGGCGGCAGCGGCAATCACAGAGCCAGCGCTTATTATGCGGCAGATTATTGTGCTTATCCTGTTGCTTCAGTAGAGCTTGAACAGTTGCAGTTACCGGAGCAGTTGTCACCTGGTTTAAGCTTCTGATCCTGACAAAGTCAGTTTTTTAGGTTTTATTTTAATCGGGGCTATGCCCCGATTTGTTTTATCAAACAAAATTTGCTTAAATGACATTCACTTATCGGCAAATTATCCGCGCTTTTCTGTCAAGCGCAGATAAAGCCCTGTATCTAGTGTTGTGCACTAAAGGTGTCCCTTTTGTATGGTAACTGATAAACCCGGCTACGAGCATCTGATCCAGTTTCTGACTGAACATTTGTCGCTGTTTGAACAACGAGGACCGGTCGTCGCCGGCGCTAAAACTCTGGGAGAAGTGCTGGAAGAATCCATTGCTGAACAAATTATTCAGCTCTGTACTCAGCATACCGAATTAGAGATGAATCATCGCAGCATGATAGTGCGGGAAGTGGACGGCATCCTGTATGACTTTCAGGAAGTATTAGCTTCAGTACTGGAAGAGCCTGCGACTGAACAGCAAACTGAACTGATTCAGGAAATATCTTTATTGATCAAAAATCTGTTTGATACAGCTGTTGCTGCTTTGATGGATTAATCTTAACTAGCCTCATCTGACGGTTTTCCGTAAAATAGCCATTCTTTACTACGGACAACAGGATCTCCTATGCAAGCCAGCGTAAAATGGGCCGGTGACCAGACCTTTATTGGCCGCTCTGACAGTGGTCATAATGTGGTGTTTGATGCTCACAAAGAAGGCAGTGCAGCTCCAAGCCCTATGGAAATGGTGTTGATGGCAGCGGGTGCCTGTTCTTCGGTGGACGTTGTTAGTATTTTGCAAAAAGCCAGACAGCAAGTCACGGATTGTGAAGTGATTTTAACTGGCGAACGTGTAGAAACTATTCCTCGTGTTTTCAATAAAATTCATCTGCATTTTGTCGTGACAGGCTTTAACGTCAGCGAAAAGCATGTAGAAAAGGCAGTGAATTTGTCGGCTGAAAAATACTGTTCAGTTTCTATTATGTTGTCACAAAGTGTCGAAGTGACTCATTCTTTTAGTGTAAAACAATCCGAAGTGCGGCCTGAGGCTGAATAAAGATTGTATCAGCGCTGTTGTTCTATACTGGGCTACAGCTCTGACTATTGAGGTAGAGAAGACGTGGTTAAACCTTTTGAAAAACTAAGACTGCATGGTTTTAATAACCTGACTAAAAGCCTGAGTTTCAGCATTTACGATATTTGTTATGCCCAGACTGAGCAACATCGTCAGGAGTATATCTCCTACATCGACGAGCAATACAATGCGGACCGTCTGACCGATATCCTCAGCGAAGTAGTGGATATTATAGGCGCAAACATTTTAAATATTGCCCGGCAGGATTACGACCCTCAAGGGGCAAGTGTGACTATTCTGGTTTGTGAGGAGCCGATTGAAGGCTCACCGGACAATTCAGAAAACCCTGGTCCACTGCCGGATTCTGTGGTGGCTCACTTAGATAAAAGCCATATCTGTGTGCATACCTACCCTGAAGTACATCCACAGGATGGGATCTGTACTTTCCGTGCAGATATTGAAGTCTCAACTTGTGGTTTAATTTCGCCACTGAAGGCGCTGAACTTCCTGATCCACAGTTTTGAGTCGGACATAGTGACCATAGATTACCGTGTCCGAGGTTTTACCCGTGATGTAAAGGGGGTGAAACACTATATAGACCATCCTATTCATTCCATTCAGAACTTTATGGACAAGCAGACCAAAAATGCCTTCCAGATGGTGGATGTAAATGTGTATCAGGAAAACCTGTTCCATACCAAAATGATGCTCAAAGAGTATGATTTAAACAATTACCTTTTTGGCACTGGTGTGGATGAACTGGACGCGGCTGAGCGCAAAGTCATTAACAAAAAAGTAAAACGCGAAATGCAGGAAATTTTTTACGGTCGTAATTTACCGGAACTGGAATAACTCAGGCCCTGTTATACCCAAAGTAATTGGAGTTGCAGGGAGGCGACACGTAGGGGCGTGGTTTATCCGCGCCCGTCCCGACGCCAAACCAATGCCGGGAACAGGCAGGCAACAAAGCTGCGGCTTCAAGTACTAAGGGTATCTATTCCAGCCAGTTAATCTGCCCCCTGGCCTGACGGCGCTTAATAATCAGCTGCTCGACCAGCGGCGTTAATATCAGCTCCATGGCTAAATTCATTTTTCCTCCAGGTACCACCAGTGTATTGACCCGCGACATAAAAGCGCCGTTGATCATTTGCAGGTAGTAAGGGAAATCGACATGTTTAATGCCACGAAAACGGATCACCACAAAACTTTCATCTAAAGACGGAATATCTTTGGCGCTGAAAGGGTTAGATGTATCGACTGTAGGTACGCGCTGAAAGTTGATATGAGTGCGGGAAAACTGTGGCGTGATCTGATTCACGTAGTCATCCATACTGCGTACTATGCTCGACATCACAGCTTCACGACTATGACCACGTTCAGAGGTATCGCGGATAATTTTCTGGATCCATTCTAAGTTGACAATAGGCACCATACCTATGAGCAGGTCCACATGTTGGGCCACATTGTTTTGTTCAGTGACCACACCACCATGCAAACCTTCATAAAACAACAGATCGGTATTGGGTCTTAAATCCTGCCATGGGGTAAAAGTCCCAGGCAGTTGGTTGTAAGGCACAGCTTCATCAAAGGTATGCAAATACTGCCGGACTTTACCTGTGCCTGTTTCGGCATAGCTGGAGAACAGAGACTCAAGCGCAGCGAAGTCGTTCGCTTCAGCACCAAAATAGCTGATATGTTTGCCTTGTTCCTTGGCTTTACGGATCTCCAGATCCATTTCTGGTCTGCTGTATTTGTGAAAACAGTCCCCGGCAACAAAACCGGCATCAATACCAAGGCTGCGGAATATATGGGAGAAGGCACTCATAGTGGTGGTTGTGCCAGCACCTGACGAGCCTGTGACCGCAATGATGGGATTTTTGTGAGACATAAAAAGCCTGGTTCTGTTAATTGTCAGCCGCCTACCATAAAGGATAAAGTAAGGTGACTGCAAGCACAGTAATGAAGCTGTTGCTGATTAACAAAAAGGACCATCAAGTGCGATTGTTTACTCTTGCTTTGGCTGTTATGGCTTTGCCAGTGGCTGCTGCCTTGCCACAATACAATTTATATCTGGCTGATTTATCGAAAGATCTGTCTGTTTCTAACAGCATAAAAATCAATGACACTGCAACTTATATCAATCAGCCTGCTTTTAGTGGTGATGGGAACAGCTTGTTTTTTACGCTGGAGCAGGGCGGAGATGCAGCGGTGCAAACCGATATTGGCGTTTATGTTATCGCGGATAAAAAACAAGATGTGCTGACGAAAACTGCCTTAAGTGAATATTCACCGACTTTATTGCCTGATGGTTCAGGTGTTTCTGTTGTGGTGGTAGAAGCGGATCAAACGCAACGATTATGGAAAGTGGACTGGCAAGGCAACAGCAGTTTGCTGAAAACAGAGCCCAAAGGTGTTGGTTATCATGCATGGGGACCACATCAGGATTTATTGTTGTTTATTTTGGGTGATCAAGAAGACAACCACACAGTGCGTTATCTGGATAAAAACGGCAAGTTAACAACGCTGGCGACAGGGGTAGGCCGGGCTTTAAGCTGGCAGCCTGGTACTGAAAAAGGGTATTACACTCAGGCCAGACAGGATCAGCTGTATTTGAGCTTTTACGATGTAAAAACGACAACAGTCACTGCAACTGAACTGGCGCTGCCGGCAGGAGGACAAGATTTAGTCTGGTGGTCGGCAGATAGGTTATTGGTGTCTGCCGGTACGAAAATTTATCAGTGGAAAGCCACAGGCAAACAAGACTGGACTTTGTGGTTAGATTTATCCAAAGACTGTGGCACTGAAATTAGCCGTTTTGCGCTCAATAAAGAGCGCAGTCGGCTGGCCTTTGTTTGTAAGCTTTAAAACTTAAAGTCAATCAGCACCGGGTCATGATCTGATGAGCGGAACGGATCTGGTGCATACAAGCTTTGTTGCTGAGCTTTTGATTTAAACTCTGTGTTGTAATCCAAAACGGCTGGCTCGTCGGCATTGATATTCCAGTGCTGGAACAAAGTCAGATGTTTTGCCATGCTTTTGCTGGCGAGGGCATGGTCCAATGAACCTGTGCGGCCCCTGAAGACATAGGAATAATGCCCGGCTTCACCCCGTGGCGCCAGATGCATCCAGCCAGCTTGTTCCAGTGTATAAATCGGATCTTCCTGACGGTAGGCATTTAAATCACCAATCACGAGCTGATGCGGGGTATCGACAGCTGTAGGTTGAGTTTTCAACCAGGCTGTTAAGGCTTTAGCAGCCTCCACACGGGACTGATTCCAGCAGCCCTGGCCGTCTTTGTTATCCCTGTTACCTTTGTCTGTTGTATCGGATTGCTTATCAGGGCAACTGCCTTTGGATTTAAAGTGATTCACACTGACAGTAAAAAGGCTTTCTGTGGATTTGGCTTTAAATGTCTGAGTCAAAGGGGCTCTCGAACCATAAGCAAAGGGGCCTTCGGTAATCATCACTGCTTTACCAGCTTCTGTGACTTTATGTTGGTTGTAGATAAGAGCCACTTTAATAGCGTCCCCCCCTAACGCCTGTTGCGGCTGCACAAAAGCATAACGCTGCTCTCCTAAGGCTTTATTCAGCTCACGAACTAAAGTGGCCAAAGCACTGCGTTCAGCAAAACCATTGTTCTCTACTTCCAGCAAACCTATGACATCTGCATCCATAGCGGATAAAGCCGCTATCATTTTGGCTTGTTGGCGTTGTAGCTCATTGGCATCCGTAGCGCCGCGGCGGGTAGGGAAAGGGCTAGCCGCAGTTTCGCCGGTAAAAAAGTTCAGCACGTTAAAACTAGCGACCCGGATATGATCAGCGGCTTTGGCTTTAGGGGCAGCAGGCCTGGCATTAGTTGCAACAAATTCAGGACGTTGCGCTGCCACTAAGCGATAACCCTGTTGGGTTTCAATCAGATAACCCTGCAGGTTTTGTACTGTATCCCCTATCCGAACCGTATTAGTGGCAGATAAATTGCCGTCAGGGAAGATCACAGGATCTGGGTTTTGCTCAAAAATACCATCATCCAGCCAGAGCTGACTTAACTGTTGCTGTTGCTCCAACTGGTTTGCTTCTTTACCTGGTCTGTATAAATCTGTGGCTATCCAGAGTCTTTTATCGGCCAGTAAAATTTCGCCATAACGTGCTAACGGATAAGTGTCGTTGACTATTAAGGCTTGCGGAAAGGACAAATACTGGCCTTCCAGAGCTTCCCAGTCTTGTGTGGATTGAACCGGCAGTTTAGCCATGAAAGGAGTTGGTGCTGCTTGTTGACCACAGACTGAGGTTTTTACATCCACCAAAGCTGTCATGCCATTGAGTTCATCGACTTTACCTTTCACTTGCAATTGCTGACCTGGTTTAGCGGTTCGAGCCAGCTCTTTGTCAGCAATAAATAAAGCTTCGCTGGTTTTTGGATTGTTGTCTGGAGTCAGGCTTTGCAGCAAAACCCCTGCTGCCTTACTGCCCGGATACAACACTGCTGTGACTACACCTGAAGTGGATACAGTTTTATTCAGCAGCGGGCTTTGTTGACCTACGCCCTGAATAGCAGCAACAGGGGTTTCGGTCTGACAAGTAGCAGATACACCAAAGGATCCAGCAGAGAGCAGCAGTAAAGTAAAAATGGATAATTTCATCAAAAAAGTCCTTTAAAACAGATCTGTACAGCCTAAGGCACTCAGAAAAATCTACAAGGGCAAATCGTTGAATTTCGTATGAAATTGCTGTGGATGGCGCAGATCAAATAACAAAGGCGCCGAACGGCGCCTTAGATATAAAACTATACCCTAAGTAATTGATGTTGCAGTTAGGCGACAAGCCAGCGAGACCCCAGGAGCATAGTTTACCTATGTGACTGGGGCGAGAGGCGAAGTCAACAAAGCTGCAGCTTCAAGGACGACGGGTATTTAATTATTTTCGCGTTTGATGGCGCGATAGCCAATATCCCGGCGGCTAAAGACGCCGTCCCACTGCACTTTATCTGTCAGCTCGTAGGCTGCTTTTTGTGCCGCAGTGACATTGACACCTAAAGCTGTAGCGCAGAGTACACGACCGCCAGCAGTCAGCACCTGACCATCTTTTAATACAGTGCCAGCGTGGAATACTTTGGCTTCACGGCTGTCTTCTGTAGGTAAACCAGAGATCACATCACCTTTGCGGTAATCATCAGGATAACCACCAGCGGCCAGCACTACACCTACTGCAGCACGGCTGTCGAATTTAATCTCTTGCTGGGCTAATTTACCCTCCACAGCAGCCTGACACAGTTCCACTAAGTCGGACTGTAAACGCATCATAATAGGCTGAGTTTCAGGGTCACCAAAACGACAGTTAAATTCCAGCACTTTACAGGTACCATCTGGCGAGACCATCAAACCTGCATACAAAAAGCCAGTATAAACATGACCTTCAGAGGCCATACCATTGACTGTTGGGTAAATGACATTTTGCATCACCCAGTCATGCACCTCTGGTGTGACCACTGGTGCTGGAGAATAAGCACCCATGCCACCCGTGTTTGGGCCTTTGTCGCCATCATCACGGGCTTTATGATCCTGAGATGAAGCAAAAGCCAAAGCGTGAGTGCCGTCGACCATCACAATAAAGGAGGCTTCTTCACCTGTTAAAAACTCTTCAATTACGACACGGCTGCCGGCAGAACCAAACTTGTTACCAGCAAGCATATCGTCAATAGCAGCAAAAGCTTCAGCTTCAGTCTGGGCGATAATCACGCCTTTGCCTGCAGCTAAACCATCGGCCTTGATCACTATAGGAGTGCCATTTGCCTGAACGTAAGCTTTGGCCGGTTCAATCTCTGTAAAGTTGGCATAAGATGCAGTTGGAATTTTATGACGGGCCAAAAAGTCTTTGGCAAAAGCTTTCGAACTTTCTAACTGAGCAGAGGCTTGGGTCGGGCCAAAAATAGCCAGACCCTGCTGACGGAAGGTATCAACCACACCTTTGGCCAGTGGGGCTTCAGGGCCCACTATAGTCAAAGCTATGCCTTCGCTTTTGGCAAAGGCGGTCAGGGCTGGCACATCGTCTGCTGCTATAGCCAGGTTGGTCAGATTCGCTTCGAGCGCAGTACCTGCGTTGCCCGGAGCTACAAAGACTTGTGTGACATGAGCCGATTGTGCTGCTTTCCATGCCAGAGCATGTTCACGACCACCACCACCTATTACTAATACTTTCATCGTCAGTCTCGCCCTAATCAAAAACTAAAAATATCAAAACCTAAAGATCAGTTTTACTAAAACAAACAGCAGCCTATTTGGCTGCTGGTTTGCGGAATTTCAGAGTCATACGGTCACTTTCACCAATGGCCAGATACTTGTCTTTATCCTGCTCTTTTTGTGAAAGCGTAGGAGGCAAAGTCCAGACTCCTGCCGGATGATCGGCTGTATCTTTTGCATTGGCGTTGATTTCGCTGCTCTGCTCTAAAACAAAACCTGCTTTTTGTGCCAATTCAACAGCTAAACTTTGTGGGAAATAGCCTGATTTTAACCAGTCGGCTGATTTTTTATCTTCAGGTAAACGGTGTTCCACTACACCCAGCACACCACCCGGCTTTAAAGCCACGTAAAAGGAAGCAAAAGCATCAACCATGCCTTGTTCACCTTTTTGCATATACCAGTTATGCAGGTTACGGAAGGTCAGTACCACATCAGCGCTGTTGGCTGGCGCCACTTGCTGGTTTGGTAATGGGGAGAATTCAGTTACGACCACGTTTTTATACACCTCATTGGATGCCAGCTTGTCTTTAAATGCTGTTAAATTACGTTTGGCATAATCTGAGGTGCTGTTGGCCGGGAAATGGGCTGCGTAGTATTTGCCCTCTTTGGCCAATAACGGGGCCAAAATTTCAGTGTACCAGCCACCACCTGGAGAGATTTCTACCACAGTACTTTGTGGTGTAACCCCAAAAAAGCTTAAGGTTTCAACTGGATGTCTGTATTGATCACGTACTTTGTTAGCTTCAGTGCGGGCAGGGTTTTGTACTGCCTGTTGTAAAGCCGTGGTGTCGGTGTTTGCGAAAGAAAACTGACTAAGCACTAAACTGGATACTAAAACGAATTGCGATAACGCCTTCATAACACGATCCTTCTGAGTTAAAAACCGTCGCTAGTGTAACAAAGCACGAGATCTTTTGCAGTCAGAAATCACCAGTGGCTGTGTTTCCGTGATGACAGAGTAATAGATGGCTGGACTGCCAAATTTCAATCAACAAAAATTATATGCTGTGATAAAATGCCGCCCCTTGAATTTTTAAGCTTGTTGCCCTGCTGAAGATGGCTTCAGAACAGTAACAGGCTTCTCTGATAAATATAGGCTGGAGCGGGCATGTTAGAGCAAATCCGAATTGTGTTAGTGGGTACCTCTCATACCGGAAACATAGGTTCAGTTGCCCGCGCCATGAAAACTATGGGCCTGAGCAAGCTGGTGCTGGTGTCGCCAAAAGAATTACCGGATGGTCAGGCTTATGCGTTATCTGCTGGAGCCAGTGATATTTTGGCCAATGCCCAGGTTGTAGATACTTTAGAGCAGGCTATTTCGGATTGTGGTTTAGTGGTTGGCAGCAGCGCCCGTTCCCGCACTTTATCCTGGCCTATGCTGGAACCGCGTGAATGTGGTGAAAAAGCTGTGCTGGAAGCCACACAAAAACCTGTAGCTTTGGTATTTGGCCGTGAAAACAATGGCCTGACTAATGAAGAGCTGCAAATGTGTAACTACCATGTCTGTATTCCGGCCAATCCTGAATACAGCTCCTTGAATTTAGCTATGGCAGTACAGATTATTGCCTATGAAGTTCGGGTAGCCTTTTTAGCGCAACAGGATAAAACCCCTGAAACGGATTTAACTATTTATCCGGAAATAGACCAGATGGAAAAGTTTTATACTCACCTGGAACAAACCTTAAGTGACACAGGCTTTATTATTAAGCAGCATCCAGGCATTGTGATGGCGCGTTTACGCCGCTTATTTGCCCGTTCCAGACCAGATGATCAGGAACTGAATATTTTGCGTGGCATTTTGGCCTCGATTCAACGCACCACCAAGCAATAGGATTTGTACTATGTTTGCAGGTATCAAAGAAGACATTAAAAGTGTGTTCGAGCGGGACCCGGCGGCGCGCAGTGCTTTTGAAGTGCTGACTAACTATCCGGGTTTGCATGCCATCTGGTGGCACAGAATGAATCATCGCTTATGGCAAGCCAACTGGAAATGGCTGGCGCGTTTTTTAAGCACCATAGCCCGCTGGTTAACAGGGGTTGAAATTCACCCAGGCGCTAAAATTGGTCGTCGTTTTTTTATCGACCATGGCATGGGGGTAGTGATAGGTGAAACTGCTGAAATTGGTGATGACGTCACTCTGTACCATGGTGTGACTTTAGGCGGTACCAGTTGGAGTCCGGGTAAACGTCACCCAACTTTAGCCAATGGTGTGGTGATAGGAGCTGGTGCCAAAGTATTAGGTCCTTTGTATGTGGGTGAGTCTGCCCGCATAGGTTCAAATGCTGTTGTCGTCAAAGATGTACCTGCTGGAGCGACTGTGGTCGGTATTCCGGGTCGTATTGTCGCTAAGCAGGACATGGCACTGACGGAGCAACGCCAACAAATGGCGAAAAAGTTTGGTTTTGATGCCTATGCCGTCTCCAGCGATAATCCGGATCCGGTCGCCAATGCGATGGGGCGGATGCTGGATCATATGCATTTTCTCGATAACAAAGTGACGGAGCTTTGCCAGAGCGTCAACAAGCTCGGTGGCAATGTCTGTGAGATAGTGCCGGAAATTGCCATTGAAGATGAAACTTTTATCCAGGCCGAACGTGACGCTGCTGAACAACGTAAAAAAGCAGTAGACGCTTTTGACCCTACTATTTAGCAACTGTGATAAGCACAGCCGATCAATTCATCGGAAAAAGAGTTGAACCTAAACGGATAATACCTGACTAAAACGGTAGGATTAATACTTGACTAAAACAGTCAAGAATGTACAATTTGCGCCATTCGTTTCAGGGAGTCCGTTATGCGATTAACTTCAAAAGGCCGTTACGCTGTGACCGCTATGCTGGATGTTGCATTACATGCAGAGTCTGGCCCTGTATCATTGGCGGATATCTCTGAACGCCAGGGTATTTCCCTGTCTTATCTTGAACAGCTGTTTGCCCGTTTACGCAAACAAGGTCTGGTCAGCAGTGTGCGTGGTCCAGGTGGTGGTTACCAATTGGGCCAGGATCCGATGCAAATATCTGTGTCTGCTGTGATCAGTGCGGTCGATGAGTCCGTAGATGCCACACGCTGTCAGGGTAAATCTGATTGTCAAAGCGGCGCTAAATGTTTAACTCACACCTTGTGGACAGACTTAAGCGAGCGCATCGAAGACTTCCTCACCGGTATCACTTTAGGTGAACTGGTTCGCCAGAATGAAGTGAAAAAAGTGGCGAAACGGCAAGATGGCCGTGTGTTAAAAAATCCAGCAACTGAAATAGAAGTCAGTTGCCAGTTGTAGGCAAAAGCCGGAGCAGAAAATGAAGCTACCTATTTATTTAGACTATGCAGCCACAACCCCGGTTGATCCGCGGGTGGCCGAAAAATTGATGCAGTTCCTGACTATGGATGGCTGTTTTGGTAATCCTGCGTCACGTTCGCACAAATTTGGCTGGCAGTCAGAAGAAGCGGTAGAAATTGCCCGCGCGCAAATTGCCGAGCTGGTGAACGCCGACCCACGTGAAATTGTATTCACCTCAGGCGCAACTGAATCAAACAACTTAGCCATTAAAGGCGCAGCTCAGTTTTACCATAAAAAAGGTAAACACCTGATCACTGCTAAAACCGAACACAAAGCTGTGCTGGACACCATGCGTTCTTTGGAACGTGAAGGTTTTGAAGTGACCTATCTGGATGTAGAAGCCAGCGGTTTAGTCGATTTAGACAAGTTAACTGCTGCTATCCGCCCAGATACCACTGTGATCAGCATTATGTTCGTCAACAACGAAATTGGTGTGATCCAGGACATCGCTGCTATTGGCGAGCTGTGCCGCAGCAAAGGTATTATTTTCCATGTCGATGCGGCTCAGGCTACAGGCAAAGTGGATATAGATTTAGAGACCTTAAAAGTGGATCTGATGTCCTTCTCTGGTCATAAAACTTATGGTCCAAAAGGTATTGGCGCTTTGTATGTACGTCGTAAGCCACGTATTCGTTTAGAAGCTCAGAC
This sequence comes from Gammaproteobacteria bacterium, assembly GCA_018825965.1. Lineage (GTDB taxonomy): Bacteria > Pseudomonadota > Gammaproteobacteria > Enterobacterales > Alteromonadaceae > Pararheinheimera. The sequence goes on along the minus strand of JAHKAA010000007.1, from coordinate 15,230 downwards.
GCACGGTGGTGGTCATGAGCGTGGTATGCGTTCAGGCACTTTAGCCACACACCAGATTGTGGCTATGGGTGAAGCTTTCCGTATTGCCAAAGAAGAAATGCACGCTGAACGTGAACGTGTTGCTGTGTTACGTGACCGTTTATTAGACGGCATTAAAGACATAGAACAGGTGTTTTTAAATGGTGATGCAGTGCAACGTGTGCCTGGTATTACTAACGTCAGCTTTAACTATGTTGAAGGTGAGTCCCTGATTATGGCGTTAAAAGATATCGCCGTCTCTTCAGGTTCAGCTTGTACTTCAGCCAGTCTGGAACCTTCGTACGTGTTACGTGCTTTAGGTTTAACCGACGAGCTGGCACATAGTTCTATTCGTTTCAGCATCGGCCGTTACACGACGGAAGAGCAAATTGATCACACCATTAAGATAGTGCATGACGCCATTGGTAAATTACGCGACATGTCACCTCTGTGGGAAATGTACAAAGACGGCGTGGATTTAGGCAGCGTAGCCTGGGTTGCACACTAAGTTATTAATCAAATTAGGGACTTAGAATCATGGCATACAGCACTAAAGTCATAGACCATTACGAAAACCCGCGTAACGTCGGTTCATTCGCTAAAGACGACCCAAGCATAGCTACAGGCATGGTTGGCGCACCGGCTTGTGGTGACGTGATGAAGTTACAGTTAAAAATTAATGATCAGGGCATTATTGAAGATGCCAAATTCAAGACCTATGGCTGTGGCAGCGCTATTGCTTCCAGCTCATTAGTCACTGAATGGGTCAAAGGCAAAAGCATAGACGAAGCTGCTTTAATTAAAAACACCGATATAGCGCAGGAACTGGCTTTACCTCCGGTAAAAATCCACTGCTCTATTCTGGCGGAAGATGCAATCAAAGCAGCCATTGCTGATTACAAACAACGTCACGGGAACTAAGTTATGGCGATTTCAATGACACCGGCGGCAGCGGATCGCGTCAGAAGTTTCCTGGCCAACAGAGGCAAAGGCCTTGGCTTGCGTGTGGGTGTAAAAACCACAGGCTGTTCAGGTTTAGCTTATGTGCTGGAGTTTGTTGATGACTTAAACGATGACGATCAGGTGTTTGAATACAACGATCTGAAACTCATAGTTGACGGCAAAAGCCTGGTGTACATCGACGGCACTCAGCTGGATTTTGTTAAAGAAGGTTTAAACGAAGGGTTCCAGTTTAACAACCCCAACGTCAATGGCGAATGTGGTTGTGGCGAAAGCTTCACTGTTTAACAAAGGGCGCAGATGAATTACTTTCAGCTTTTTCATCTGCCAGCTCAGTTCGAGCTGGATTTGACTGAATTAGGCACCCGTTATCTGGAACTGCAGCGTCAGTTTCATCCGGATAAACATGCCGCAGGCTCTGAGCGCGATAAGCTGATGGCGGTGCAACAGGCGGCCAATATCAATGACGCCTATCACAGCTTAAAGCAACCGCTATTACGTGCAGAACATTTGTTGGCGTTACGGGGTTTAAAAATCAGTAACGAGCAACGCAGCTTTATGGAGCCTGCATTTTTAATGCAGCAAATGGAGTTACGCGAATTGCTGGCCGAAATCAGCGACGCCGCTGATCCTGATGCATTAATTGATGAAGCGGACCAGCAAATTCAGCAACAGAAAAAAGCCTTATTACGACAGTTGCAATCGGCACTGGATGCCAACAACCCTGAGCATGATCACCAGGCGGCTGATATAATCCGCAAACTCAAATTTTTCTTTAAGCTACAGCACGAGCTGGAGCTGATTGAACAAACACAAGACTAAAGAGCAGCATGGCGTTATTACAAATTGCAGAGCCCGGTCAAAGCGCGGCTCCACATCAGCACAAGTTAGCCGCAGGTATTGATCTCGGTACCACCAATTCGCTCGTTGCTACTGTTCGCAGTGGCGAAGCCAAAACGCTGTTTAATAAAGCAGGCCAGGACATGGTGCCTTCTGTGGTGCGTTACACCGCAGACAACGTCATAGTAGGTCATGCCGCTGCAGCCGATGCTGTGCTCGACCCACACAACACTATAGTGTCAGTGAAGCGTCTGATGGGCCGTGGTTTTGCTGAAATCAACGCGGACGCAGAACATATCCCTTATGAGTTGGTTGATCAGTCCGGTTTAGTGGCTATTAACACCATTCAGGGCATTAAAAACCCGGTGGAAGTTTCAGCTGAAATTCTGGCGACTTTAGCCGATACAGCAAGCCAGACTTTAGGTGGCGAGCTGACAGGTGTGGTTATTACTGTGCCTGCTTATTTTGACGACTCGCAACGTCAGGCCACTAAAGACGCCGCCAAGCTTGCTGGCCTGAACGTATTACGTTTATTAAACGAGCCTACAGCTGCCGCTTTAGCTTATGGCCTGGACTCAGGTCAGGAAGGTGTGGTTGCGGTTTATGATTTAGGTGGTGGTACTTTTGATATCTCTATCCTGCGTTTAAAGCGTGGTGTGTTTGAGGTATTGGCCACAGGTGGCGACTCGGCTTTAGGTGGTGATGATTTTGATCATGCTTTAGTCAGCTGGTTACAACAGCAAACCGGCCAAAGCACACTTACACATTCAGAGCTGCGCCAGTATCTGGTGACAGCCCGTCAAATTAAAGAAAACTTAAGCGCTACAGAGCAGCTGGATTTTGTATTGCCACTTGCTGACGGCGAATTTAAAGGACAAATCAGCCGCTCTGACTTTGATGCTTTAATTCAGCCTTTAGTACGCAAGACCATTCGTGCCTGTAAACAAGTATTGCGTGATGCTGGTTTAGACACCGAAGAAATTCAACAGGTGGTGATGGTCGGTGGCTCTACCCGCGTGCCATTAGTTCGAAGCGCTGTGGCGGAGTTTTTTGCCGCAGAGCCTTTAACCTCGATAGACCCGGACAAAGTAGTGGCCATAGGTGCTGCTATTCAGGCCAATGTGCTGGTCGGCAATAAATCGGATCACGATACTTTGCTTTTGGATGTGATCCCTCTGTCTTTAGGTTTAGAGACCATGGGCGGATTAGTGGAAAAAATTATTCCGCGTAATACCGTTATTCCTGTGGCCCGTGCTCAGGAATTTACCACCTTTAAAGATGGCCAGACCGCTATGGCTATTCATGTGCTGCAAGGTGAACGTGAACTGGTGGATGCCTGTCGTTCTTTGGCGCGTTTTAACCTGACCAATATTCCGGCTATGGCCGCTGGTGGCGCTCATATTCGGGTCACCTTCCAGGTCGATGCCGACGGTTTATTAAGTGTCACAGCACAGGAAAAATCCACAGGCGTCAGTGCCAGTATTCAGGTGAAACCTTCCTACGGCTTAAGTGACGATCAGGTTGCGACGATGATCCAAAGCTCTATGTTGTATGCCAAACAGGATATGCAGCTGCGTTTGTTAAAAGAGCAACAAGTAGAAGCGGAACGGGTACTGGAAGCTGTGACTGCTGCTTTAAATGCCGATGCTGAACTTTTAACTGCAGAAGAAAAATTAAGTGTAGAACAAGCCCTTGCTGAACTTGCAACAGTGAAACAAGGCGACAACACGGCCGCCATTAAAGCCGCCATTGAACATACCAATCATATAACGGATGAGTTTGCAGCGCGCCGTATGGATATCTCCATCCGTAAGGCATTGCAAGGTCATAAGGTCGACGAGGTCTGATATGCCACAAATCATCTTTTTACCCCATGCACAATTGTGCCCTGAAGGCGTCGCTGTCGAAGCCCAAACCGGTGAAACTGTGCTGGATGTCGCTTTACGTTGTGGTATTTCCATTGAACATGCCTGCGAGAAATCCTGTGCCTGCACCACCTGCCACGTCATAGTGCGTGAAGGCTTCCGCTCTCTGAATCCAAGCGATGAGCTGGAAGACGATATGCTGGATAAAGCCTGGGGCTTAGAGCCGGACTCACGTTTAGGTTGTCAGGCTCGTATAGCGGATGAAGATTTAACAGTCGAAATCCCTAAATACACAGTCAATATGGTCAGCGAAGGGCATTAATTCTGCTCTGGTTATATAAAAAAGCAGCTTCGGGCTGCTTTTTTGTTTTTATCGCCGCAACAATGTTCCTGACAGTTGCGGCATACCGTCCTTCCATGCACATAAAAATAGGTTTTTTATTTTGCTTAGCGTATAATTCGCGGCCTTAAATTTATTCACCCTTTTGATTACAGGAGTCTGTCATGGCTTTAGAACGTACTTTTTCAATCGTAAAACCAGATGCAGTAGCTAAGAACCATATCGGTGCTATCTACCACCGTTTTGAGTCTGCAGGTTTACGTATAGTTGCAGCTAAAATGCTGCACTTAAGCCAGGAACAAGCTGAAGGTTTCTACGGCGAGCACAAAGAGCGTCCATTTTTCAACGCTTTAGTATCTTTCATGACCTCTGGCCCGGTAATGGTTCAGGTGTTAGAAGGCGAAGACGCTGTTCGTAAAAACCGTGAAATCATGGGTGCTACTAACCCTAAAGACGCTGCTGCCGGTACTTTACGTGCTGACTACGCTGCAAGCATTGACGAAAACGCTGTTCACGGTTCAGATGCTGCTGCTTCTGCTGCCCGTGAAATCGCGTTCTTCTTCACTGAAGCAGAATTGTGTGCCCGCACTCGCTAAGAGTGTTTAGGAAAAGTTTAACGAATTAAACTGATCCACAGGGACGATTTATAGTGAAAGGGAGCTTAGCTCCCTTTCTATCTATTTAAACTGTCCTATTTTTTATCTATCTATGTTGTGAGGAAAAGCCCAAATGAGCCAAACAGAAAACAAAGTCAATCTGCTTGATCTGACCCGTACCCAGATGAAGGAGTTTTTTGTCTCTATTGGTGAAGCAGGCTTCAGAGCCGATCAGGTGATGAAATGGATTTACCATTTCTGCATCGACGACTTTGATAAAATGACCAATATCAACAAGAAGTTGCGTGACAAGTTAAAAGAAAAAGCCGTGATTGCAGCACCTGTTGTGGTGACGCGTCAGGACAGCGCCGATGGCACTATCAAATTTGTGATGGGCTTAGCTGGTGGTCAGGAAGTAGAAACTGTCTGGATCCCGGAAAAAGACCGTCGTACTTTATGTGTGTCTTCGCAAGTTGGCTGTGCTTTAGAATGTACCTTTTGTTCCACAGCCCAGCAGGGTTTTAACCGCAATTTAAAAGTATCTGAAATCATTGGTCAGGTATGGCGTGTAGCTCAAATTATTGGCAGCTATGGCGATACAGGTGAAAAACCAGTGACTAACGTGGTAATGATGGGCATGGGCGAACCTTTGCTGAATCTGAACAACGTAGTGCCAGCTATGGAACTGATGCTGGAAGACTTTGGTTTTGGTTTATCCAAACGCCGTGTCACTTTAAGTACTTCAGGTGTAGTTCCGGCTTTGGATATGCTGAAAGAGCGTATTGATGTAGCCTTGGCGATTTCGTTACATGCACCGAATAATACGCTGCGTGATGAATTAGTGCCTGTGAATAAAAAATACCCTATGGAAGAGTTTCTGGCTGCGGCGAAGCGTTATGTCACAGATTCACGGGCCAACGATAAAGTCACAGTCGAATATGTAATGCTGGATGGGGTGAACGATAGCATGGAACAAGCGCATGAACTGGCGCATGCCTTAAAAGGCACACCATCTAAAGTGAACCTGATCCCCTTTAATCCATACCCTGGTTCGCCTTACAAACGCTCCAGCAATTCGCGCATCGATCGCTTTAATAAAGTGCTACAGGAACATGGTTATACCGTCATGGTGCGTAAGACCCGCGGTGATGATATTGACGCTGCTTGTGGTCAGTTAGTGGGTGATGTGATAGACAGAACCAAACGTTTAGAAAAAAAACAGATGAAAGGTCAGGAGATTTCAGTAAAAATGGTGTAACACTCCATTCAACTGGTATTCCTATGCAAAAACTCAGGCTCCTGGCTTGTGTTGTTTTCAGTTTACAGTTAGCGGCTTGTGTCACTGAAACCACAGTAGTGGGCAGTGACCGCCAAATCCGTCCTAAGATGGATCAAAAAGAGGCCGCCCGCACCCGCATAGCTTTGGGCATTAATTACCTGCAAAGGGGGGATAATGCTCAGGCCAAGTTTAATCTGGAAAAAGCCAAAAGTTTAGCGCCTGAACTGGCCGAGGTGCATAACGCCATGGCTTATTATTATCAGCAGGTGGCGGAATATGACGCCGCAGAAAACTCCTACAAAACAGCCATAGACCTTGAACCCAACAACGCCGACTCCTATAACAATTACGGTGCTTTTTTATGTCAGCGTGGCAAATATGAACAAGCCGAACAGTTATTGTTACAGGCGATAAGCCGCCCTGGTTATATCCGTGCCGCCGACAGCTACGAAAATATCGCCTTGTGTCGCTTAGAGCAAAAAGACTTTATTCAGGCCAAAACTTATTTAGATTTATCCATTAAACACAATGCCAGTCGCCCCAGCGCTTTATTTAATTTAGCTTCAGTAAACTATGCGATGGCTGATTTACCCGCAGCCCAGGTGCTTTTGGACAGAATGCAAAGTGCTTCACAGATTTCGCCCCGTTCTGTCTTGCTTGGTTATCTGATAGCACAGGAACAACAGGACTACAGCAGGATGCAAATGGCTGAGCAGTTATTGCTTACTACTTATCCGCAAAGTCAGGAAACTTTGTTATTTAGTCAGGGTAAACTTCGGGAGTCTGAATTCAGTCTGCTCAGACAAGACTATAAACAGCAGTTGTTGCAACAACCGACAGAGCAGCTTAAAGCTGGTGTGGTTCAGCCTAAAATTAAGATCACCCGTAAAAAGCCTCCGGCGGCAGTGGCGCAGCACACCGAAGCAGCATTGCTAAGCGCTGCAATTGTCACAGAGCCTTTGCCTGAATCCGTGGTTGTATCCGAAAACTTAGCAGTAACAGAACTGACGACAGAGCCTGCCGTATCCTCCTCTGAGTCAGATCATCAGCCTGAAGCAACAGAAGCGGCCTCTGCCACTGAAGTTCAGCAACACGAAGTACAACAAGATGAAACCTTGTATGGCATAGCAGAGCGTTACAGTGTTACTATTAGCGATATAATCAGCTGGAACTCTTTGCGTGATAATCAGCCTATAGTCAAGGGCCAGGTCCTGTGGATTGGACAACAAGCACCCCGGCAGATCGAACCACAAATTGAAGTACCAGAACGTTATCAAGTCCAGTATGGCGATACCTTATTCCGGATTTCGATGCGTTACAGGGTGAAACTAACCAGCCTGCTGCAATGGAACAACTTAACTGAGCAAAGCCCGATACGGGCTGGGCAATTTATCTACTTAAAAGATCCGGCACAATTAGAATTATGACGACTGAATTAACGCAGCCCAGTAGCGCAGGACAAACTTTAAGCGCAGGACAAATCCTGCGTCAGGCCAGAGAGCAACAAAATCTGACGACAGCGCAAGTGGCACAGCAATTGAATTTAGGCAAAAGCCTGATTGACGATCTTGAGCTGGATCAGGTGGATGCTAAGTTGTCCTCAACTTTTGTCCGTGGTTATTTACGCTCTTATGCCAAACTGCTGAAAATACCGGCTCAGCAAGTGCTGGACGCTTACAGCAGTAACTCTAAAGGTTTACATCAGGTGCCAAGCCTGACCCGCAGTTTTTCCAAACGCACCGCCAAGGAAGCCACAGAAAACCGCTTTATTTGGGTCACCTATTTTGTGATCGCAGTTTTTGTTGTGTTGTTAGTGCTGGGATTCTGGCAGAGCCGTTTTGGCAGTTCGGCTTCAGGCACAGCTTTGCCTATGGCGCAAACAGATGAAACTATGCTGGCCAGCGAAGAAATTCAGCCGACACAAAGCGAAGTGTACGAGCAAAGCCTGCAGCCACAGAATTCAATACCAGTGACTCAACTGGAGCATTCGCCAACAGCAACAGAGACTTCGGCACTCAGTACTCAGCCACAGGCTACTGTGGCTACAGATGCTCCGGTATTGCCTGTACAAGAGCAAGCAGTTAGTCCTGCTACAGATGCAGCTATAGTGCCTGTGCAGGAACAAGCAATGACTTCTCCGGCAGATGCTGCAGTGTTACCTGTGCAGGAACCAGCAATGACTCCGGCCACTGATGCTGCAACAGTGGTCACAGCAGAAGCTGAAAACACAATAGCAACAGATGTAGCGGCCAATGCCAGCATCAGCTTGTCATTAACCGCAGAATGTTGGGTTGATGTGGTGGACGCTACAGGCAAACGTCTGGCTTTTGGCAGCAGACAAGCGGGAGATGAGTTAAATTTACGTGGTGTAGCACCGGTCAAAGTTTTATTAGGCAACGCCGCCGCCGCCACTCTTAGCTTTAATGGCGAAGCCATCGATCTGTCAGGTTATCCAACAGGTCGGGTCGCCCGGTTAACCCTCGGACAAAACTGATGAGTTACGCAGAAAACCCAATTAAAAGACGCCAGTCCACTCAGATCAAAGTGGGTCATGTACTAATAGGCGGTGATGCCCCTATTGCAGTGCAGTCGATGACCAATACCAAAACCACAGATGTCGCAGCCACAGTGGCACAAATTCATGCTATAGCAAAAGCTGGTGCTGATTTGGTGCGGGTGTCTGTGCCTACCATGGAAGCGGCGGAAGCCTTTAAGCTGATCAAACAGCAATCGCCCATTCCATTGGTGGCCGATATTCATTTTGACTACCGTATAGCGCTGAAAGTGGCTGAGTACGGTGTCGATTGTTTACGTATTAACCCTGGCAATATAGGTCGTGAAGATCGTATTCGTTCTGTGGTTGAAGCGGCGCGCGATAAAAATATTCCTATCCGTATTGGCGTGAATGGCGGTTCGCTGGAAGCTGATTTGCAAGAGAAATATGGTGAACCTACGCCAGAAGCGCTGGTGGAGTCTGCCATGCGCCATGTCGAAATTCTGGACAGACTGAACTTCGACCAGTTTAAAGTCAGTGTCAAAGCATCGGATGTATTTTTAGCTGTAGGTGCGTACCGCCTGCTGGCGAGACAAATTAAGCAGCCGTTGCATTTAGGTATTACTGAAGCGGGCGGCGCCAGGGCTGGTTCAGTGAAATCTGCTATTGGTCTTGGCATGCTGTTGTCTGAAGGCATAGGCGATACCTTACGTATTTCGTTAGCAGCCGATCCGGTGGAAGAAGTGAAAGTGGGTTTTGATATTTTAAAATCACTGCGTATTCGTTCCCGCGGCGTGAACTTTATTGCCTGTCCAAGTTGTTCCCGTCAGGAATTTGATGTGATCAAAACCATGAATGAACTGGAACAACGACTGGAAGATATTATCGACCCTGTCACTGTTTCTGTGATTGGTTGTGTCGTCAATGGCCCTGGCGAAGCGCTGATCTCTGATTTAGGCGTCGCAGGGGCCAACCGTATGAGTGGTTTTTACCTCAAAGGCCAGCGCCAGAAATTACGCATTGATAACAACAGTGTTGCAGAGCAGCTGGAAGCTCAGATCCGTTTGTATCTGGCAGAGCAAAAACGACTGATTGAAATTAAACAGCTGGATTGAGTAGCTTCGCTGCATCATCCGCTTAGGATTAAGAGATAAATGTCTAAAGATATCCAGGCCATTCGTGGCATGAACGACTGCTTACCTGCTGATACTCCTGCATGGCAGTATGTGGAACAGATTTTACGTACTACAGTACGCAACTATGGTTATGAAGAAATTCGTTTTCCTATAGTCGAAATGACGGAGCTGTTTAAACGTTCTATAGGCGAAGTGACCGACATAGTCGAAAAAGAAATGTATACCTTTGCCGATCGCAACGGCGATAGCCTGACCTTGCGCCCTGAAGGTACTGCGGTTTGTGTGCGTGCAGCCAATCAAAATGGTTTGCTGTACAACCAGGAACAACGTCTGTGGTATATGGGCCCTATGTTTCGTCATGAGCGGCCACAAAAAGGCCGTTACCGTCAATTCCATCAGTTTGGTTTAGAAGCTTTTGGAATGGCAGGCCCGGACATTGACGCTGAAGTAATTTTACTCAGTGCCCGCTTATGGAAAAGCTTAGGTTTGTTGTCTCATGTGACTCTGGAGCTGAACTCTTTAGGGTCTAATCAGGCCCGCGCCGATTACCGTGCTGCTTTAGTGGCCTATTTAGAGCAGCACAAAGAGGTGCTGGACGAAGACAGCTTACGCCGTATGCACAGCAACCCGCTGCGGGTACTGGATAGCAAAAATCCAGCGATGCAGGACATGCTGGGTAAAGCACCGCAACTTTTGGATTATTTAGATGATGAATCCAAAGCTGATTTTGATGGTCTGCAAAAACGCTTAAAAGCCGCTGGTATTGAGTTTGTGATCAACCCACGTTTAGTGCGTGGTCTGGATTATTACAACAAAACTGTTTTTGAGTGGGTGACCAGCAGCTTAGGTTCACAAGGCACTGTCTGTGCCGGTGGCCGCTACGATGGTTTAGTAGAGCAACTGGGGGGGAAAGCCACTCCGGCAGTTGGTTTTGCCTTAGGCATGGAACGACTGGTATTATTGCTGCAAACCTTAGAATTAGTACCAAAAGCTCAGGCGCAAACTGATATTTATCTGATGGCCTTAGGGGATGCAGCGGAACTTGCCGCAGTTTCTATTGCCGAAGCCCTGCGTAATGATTTACCTGACTTGCGTTTGATGACGCACGCAAGTGGCGGCAACTTAAAGAAACAACTGAAAAAAGCAGATAAGTCTGGTGCTGGCATTGGCTTGTTATTAGGTGAAACTGAACTGGCTTTGGGCGAAATTACGCTGAAATGGCTCAGAGAAGAAAAGCCACAACAGAATATTAAATTGACTGAATTAAGCGCTTTTTTAAAGCAGCTGGTTTAAAGGGATCGAAGATGGAAATTTACAACAGCGAAGAACAACAAGTTGAAGCTATTAAGCGCTTTTGGAAAGAAAACGGTACCTCTATTATCGCAGGTGTAGTTTTAGGTTTAGGTGGCTTGTACGGCTGGCGTTACATTCAGGATACTCAGCTGGAAAACACTATGGCTGCTTCCAGCGCTTATACCCAGTTACTGGAGCAACAACAAAAAGCAGCAGAAAACCCTGAATTGTTGGCGCAGTTCCAGACTTTTGTCGATGAAAACAGTGATTCTTCTTACGCTTTGCTGGCTGCCTTTGTGGCCGCCAAAGACGCTGTTGCTAAAGAAGATTATGCAACTGCAGCTAAGCAACTGAGCTGGGTGGCCACGAACGCCACACAACCAGAAATTAAAGCCCTGGCCCAACTACGTTTAGCCCGTGTGCAAAATGAACAAAAAGATTACCCTGCTGCTTTAGCAACTTTGGCTGTGACTGTTCCTGAAGCTTTTAAAGCACAACAGCAAGAGCTGGTAGGTGACGTGCTTGTCAGTTCAGGTGAGCTGGCCAAAGCTAAAACTGCCTACCTGGCTGCCGCAGCAGCGAATAAAGATGCTCAGAATCCAATTCTGAAAGTGAAATTAGACGAACTGGCGCACGTAACTGCTGCTTAAGGTGTAAGAGTGAAGTTATTCAGGTCCCGTATCGGCTTAATGCTGGTGTTGTTGACGACTTTGGCTGCCTGTTCTTCCAACGAAGATTTGGTTTATCCGGAAATTAACAACAAAATTGCACCCGAAGAAATTTGGAGTGCATCTGTAGGTAATGGTGTTGAACATTATGATTCAGCGCTACGCCCTTTGATTTATCAGGATAAAGTTTTTGCTGCCAGTCGAGCTGGTTTGGTGATGGCTTTTGATCGTGAGTCAGGCAAACGACTTTGGACTTTTGATGTGCGTAATGACGGCACCGGCAGTTTGCTGGATGGTCTGAAATTCTGGTCATCAAACACAGCCAGAGTGTCTGGTGGCGTCAGTTATGGTTACGATAAACTATTTGTTGGTACTGAAAACGGCGATGTGCTGGCGTTAAACCCTGAAACCGGCGAGCTGGTATGGCGTGTGAAAGTAAAAGGCGAAGTGATTGCCAGACCTGCAGCAGGCGAAGGTTATGTACTGGTGAATACTTCTGCTGGTTATCTGTTTGCATTGCATCCTGATACAGGTGAGCAGCGCTGGATGCATGAGCAGGAAAGTGCTTTATTAAGTTTACGTGGTACCAGTGAACCTGTAGTGGCCAACGGTGGTGTGATTTTTGGTAGTGGTGCAGGCAAAGTGTCGGTACTTATTGCGGATAAAGGCATTTTAGCCTGGGACGCAGCCATTGCTGTGCCAAAAGGTGCCACAGATTTATCCCGTATGGTAGACGTGGATGCAACACCTATAGTGGTAGACGGTACTATTTACGCCATTGCCTTTAACGGTGAATTAGTTGCATTAGAACTACGTACTGGCCGGGTGATGTGGAAACGCGAATACGCCAGCTTCCGTGATATGACCATCGAAGGTAATACCATTTACCTGGTGGACAGCGTAGGCAAAATTTTTGCGATAGACCGTCGCAATGGCTTAGAGCAATGGGCACAATTAGGTTTGCACAAACATTTCCTGACAGGCCCAACAGTGTACAAAGACTATCTGGCTATTGGTGATGTGGAAGGCAACCTGTTCTGGTTAGATAAAAACAGCGGTGACTTTGTTGCACAGGAATCGTACAGTTCAGGTTTTTACGTGCAGGGCGTAAGCTCAGCCGATGAATTAGTGATCCAAACCCGGGACGGTGAGCTAAGTTTAATACGCTTACCTTAAACCAGCCGTGTATGGAATAAGACAAGGTCGGAGCCGATAAATCATCGCCTCCGGCCTTGTTGTTTCATAAAGTTTAACCATTTATACGTAGGTGTCACGGCTGAAAAGCCTGACGTCACAAAGTAAGAAGGCCAGTTGGCCTGCGGTATCCACAAGGATACATAGTAATTTTATTTGAGGTAAAACCATGTTACCTGTAGTGGCTTTGGTTGGCAGAGCCAACGTTGGAAAATCAACATTATTTAACCGTTTGACCCGCACCCGTGACGCCTTAGTGGCGGATTTCCCGGGCCTGACGCGCGACCGTAAATACGGTTCAGTCAAATACGAAGGTTACGAATTTATTGTGGTCGATACCGGTGGTATAGACGGCAATGAGCAAGGCATTGAAGTAGAAATGGCCGAACAGTCACTCAAAGCAATAGACGAAGCTGACATAGTACTGTTTATGGTCGATGCCCGCGCTGGCGCTATGGTGGCTGATGATGCAATAGCGCAGCACTTACGTCGTATCAATAAAAAGGTGTTTTTAGTTGCCAATAAAACCGATGGTTTGGATGCAGATACTGCCACAGCGGATTTCTACAGTCTGGCTTTAGGTGAAGTCTATCCAATAGCTGCAGTGCATGGCCGTGGCGTGGTGTCTTTGTTGCAACATGCCTTATTGCCTATGTTGTCTGAACAGCAGCAGCAGCGCATTGCCGCCATTGAAAAGGGCGAAGACTTACCGGAAGACTTTGAAGAAGAAAGCGAAGAGGACATTACTCAGGCTAAGGATCAGCATATCAAGCTGGCCATAGTGGGTCGTCCAAACGTGGGTAAATCGACTTTAACCAACCGTATTTTAGGTGAAGAGCGTGTTGTGGTCTTCGATATGCCGGGCACAACAAGGGATTCAATTTATATCCCTATGACCCGTGGTGAGCGCGAATATACGCTGATCGACACTGCTGGTGTGCGTCGTCGTGGCAAAATTGACGATATGGTTGAGAAGTTCTCCGTCATTAAAACCCTGCAGGCTATTGAAGATGCCAACGTGGTTATTTTAGTGCTGGACGCCCGTTTAGGTATTTCCGATCAGGACTTAAGCATTTTAGGTTTTGTGCTGAACGCAGGCCGTTCCTTGGTCATTGCTGTCAATAAATGGGACGGTTTGGATGATCGGATCAAAGATGATGTGAAACGTGAGCTCGACAGACGCTTAGGTTTTATCGACTTTGCCCGTTTGCATTTTATCTCTGCGTTACACGGCTCAGGTGTAGGTAACTTATTTGAATCGGTAGAAGAAGCCTTCGACTCGGCCACCCGTCGTGTCAGTACCGCGCTTTTAACCCGTATTATGAAAATGGCAGTGGAAGATCACCAGCCACCTATGGTGAAAGGCCGTCGTGTGAAGCTGAAATACGCTCACGCCGGTGGTTACAATCCACCTCTTATCGTGATCCACGGTACCCAGGTAGACGACCTGCCGGATTCGTACAAACGTTATCTGATGAACTATTTCCGTAAATCGTTGCAGATGATGGGCACCCCAGTGCGGATTGAATTCCGTGAAGGCGAAAACCCATTTGCCGGAAAACGTAGTATGCTGACGCCAAATCAGCAGTACAAACGTGACCGGATCTTAAAAGCCAGAGCGAATTTGGTGAATAAGAAGTAGCTATATTATTTTCCGTCTGTAGGGGCGGGGCTTGCCCCGCCCGTCTAAAATTCCAATCCAATGCCAATCAGGGTTTATCCCTGCCAGCCAAATAGCGCCAAACCTGCGAGTTGTGATAGATCACGACTCCTGAATCAACCATCTTTACTCTGAGGTTTTATGCTGCATCATGTGTCTTTTGGTGTTTCTGATATTTATCGTTCAGCAGCTTTTTATGATGCTGTGTTAGCTGCTTTAAGTTATGTCCGGGTTTGGGATGATATCAGTGATGATGAGCCAGATTGTGCTGTAGGTTATGGTTACAGCAATGGTGGCGACAAGTTTGCCATCAAACTCAGAGCACAGGCTTTGTCAGGTTCAGTACCCGGTTTTCATCTGGCCTTTGCTGCGCCAAGCCGCAGTGCTGTAGATGAGTTCCATAAAGCGGCTTTACTGCATGGCGGCAAAGACAATGGTGCTGCGGGCCTGAGGCCAGATTACTGCGATGAGTATTATGCGGCTTTTGTGATTGACCCGGATGGTTACCATATTGAAGCAGTGATTAATGGGGCTGAGGAGGCATAAGCGTTACGCCAATTTGGTAGCTTATGCTTGCCGCGTTGTAGGTTGCACTCGTCGTGCTGTAGGTTGTACTCGACGCGCAGCGGCAGTACAACAAAGTAACTTGCCGCAATAAATAAGATCATCTTTTGAATCCAATGCGTTTCGCGGTTGGGGAACATCTGTAGTTGTAACTGTTGTTGACGGCTAGATTTCTTACTTTGAAGCGTTTCGCCTTTGGCGAGATACTTTCTTTTGCTTCGCCAAAAGACAAGTATCCAAAGAAAAGGCGACCCCAGGTCGCAGCGAAAGCCCGGCCCAAAATCGTGCGTCCAAGGCGGCTGGGTAACTCGCTCGTCGCTACC
>JAHKAA010000051.1 GCA_018825965.1 Gammaproteobacteria bacterium | reverse complement strand
GACACCAGCTCTGTTTACTTATGCGGATGGTAAGGTCAATCTGGCCCGGGTACCTACCTGGGATGAAGCAGGCACAGTTGCTGTGACTGTAGTTGCGACTGACAGTGCGGGTTTAACTTCCAACACTGCCACTTTTAATGTGACAGTTGCTCCGGCACCTAAAAAATCAAGTGGTAGCTTCGGTTGGTTATCGCTGATGTTATTACCTCTGGCTTTCTTACGCCGTCGTCGTAACTAACAGAACTTTGTAGTTCCACGTAAAAACCGCCGTTATCGGCGGTTTTTTTTATCTGTATCAACAAGAGTTTTTGTGTTTGCCATAAAAAAACGGAACCTGAAGTTCCGTTTTTCTTTATTCACTTTAACTTAAAGTGAAATCATGCAGGTTGCTGCTGAGTTATGCAGTGCACATTACCACCACCTAACAAAATCTCCCGGCCAGGCACAGTCACCACCTGATGCTTTGGAAAGACTTTACTCAGGATCTCTATCGCCAACTGATCGTTGGCATCGTCAAATACCGGCAGCACCAAACCTCCATTACATAGATAGAAGTTGATGTAAGATCCGGCTAAACGGGCTTCAGATTCACGAGGCACAGCAGCGCCTGTTAAATCCACAGTGGCGTATTCGTCTGCTTTGGCCAGCATAGGAGCGGGCACAGGCAGCTTGTGTACTGTAAAGCTACGGCCTTTCGCGTCAGTGCTGTTTTCCAGTACTTCTAAAGCGGCGCGTGAACGTTCGTACTGCGGATCGTTTTTATCGTCAGTCCAGGCCAATAAAACTTCAGCAGGGCCAACAAAACAGCACATATTGTCGACGTGACCATCGGTTTCGTCGTTAAAAATGCCTTCTTTGAGCCAAATGACTTTATCAATACTTAAATAGTCCGACAGCATCTGCTCGATTTGTTCGCGGGATAAATCCGGGTTGCGGTTTTTGTTCAGCAAACATTCTTCAGTGGTTAATAAAGTGCCTTCACCATCCACATGAATAGCACCACCTTCGAGCACGAAGCCTTCGGTGCGGTAACGTGCTGTGCTTTCAATGTTGGCAATTTTTTGTGCGACCTGATCGTCTCTGTGCCATGGGAAATACAAACCGCCGTTTAAACCACCCCAGGCATTAAAGGTCCAGTCGACAGCCCGCACTTCTTTGCCATTGGTGACAAAAGTAGGGCCAGTGTCACGGCACCAGGCGTCGTCTGTTGAAGTTTCAAGCACACGAATTGGGTGAGTGGTTGGCTCTAAGCTCAACTGCGCCTGAGCATTGGCAAACTGAACGGCAGAAGCCAATACAGTCACAGGCTCAAAACGGGCGATAGCACGAATGACGGCGCAAAAGGCCTGTTGCGCTGGCTTGGCGCCTAAACGCCAGTTGTCGGTACGTTCTGGCCATACCATCCAGGTTTGTTTATGTGTCGCCCATTCGGCAGGCATAAAAAAACCATCAGCACGAGGCGTACTCTTTAAGGTAACCGCCATCTTAGTTGTTACCTTCAGTTGGGGTGGTTTTGCCATCTTTGGTTAAGATAGCACCGTATAAGTCGATACGACGGTCACGGTACACGCCCCAGTTACGACGGTTTTTCGCGGTTTCGTCCAGATCGAAGGTATGAACTAACACAGCTTCGCTGACTTCGTCGGCTTCTTCTACTTTGGCACCAAACTCGTTGGCAATAAAAGAACTGCCGTAGAAGGTAATAGCAAAGTCGTCTTCGGTTTCACGACCAATACGGTTCGATGCAATAAGCGGAACTAAGTTAGCAGCTGCATGACCTTGCTGAGTGCGTTGCCAGTGTTCACGTGAATTCACTGTTTCATCATGAGGTTCAGTACCTATAGCTGTAGGGTAGAACAGCAGTTCTGCGCCCATTAATGCCATGCTGCGGGCACATTCAGGGAACCACTGATCCCAGCAAATGCCTATACCAATTTTGGCATAAGCTGTATCCCAGACTTTAAAGCCAGTATCACCCGGAGTGAAATAGAACTTTTCGCTGTAGCCAGGGCCATCAGGAATATGGCTCTTGCGGTATAAACCTAAGTTGCTGCCATCGGCGTCAATCACAGCCACTGTGTTGTAAAAGCAATTGCCGGATTTTTCATAAAAGCTGATAGGTAAAACCACATTCAGCTCTTTAGCAATTTTGCTGAAATGTTTAATAGCCGCGTTGTCTTCGACAGTCGTAGCGAATTCTAAATATTCATACTTTTGTTTCTGGCAGAAGTAGTTACGTTCAAACAATTCCTGCAGCAGGATAATTTGTGCACCCTGAGCTGCTGCATCACGGACTAAGCGCTCACCACGGGCAATATTTTCGTCAACATTCCAGCCACCAATCATTTGGGTAGCAGCCACAGTTACCTTACGCATGCTAAGTCTCCTCTAGCCAGGGTTATTGTTCAAAATAGAATTAAAAACAGAATTCACATCAAAAGATGCAGCTACTCTAGTCAGTTTTTCCCCCTAGAGCAACCAACAGTGGCAACCAACAAGGGCAATCAAAAGCCCGGGCTGCAAGGGCGCGCAAAATGCCGTATTTTTGCGCGCTCGTCAATGAGTTTTATGGTGTTGGTGCAGAGTTTCAGGGCAGTTGCTGCTGCCCTGAATTAACTATGGGTGGATATGCATAAAAACCGGGTTTTTAGTGAATGTGAGTAGCTTATTTGCTTTCTTTGGCCAAACGAGCCGCTAACAGCAGCAATTCAGGCTGCAAGCGGACTTTGTAATTAATATGCTGATAGCTGTACTGCACTAAGCCGTCTTTATTCAGGATATAAACCGCAGGCACAGGCAAAACGACTTTGCCGCTGCTTGCTTCCTTATTCAGATTCAGTTTGTAGGTATTTAAATAGGTGGCGCTGGTTTTTTCATCCAGATAATAAGCCACACCAAAAGCTGAGCTTAAATTGAACTGACTGTCCGATAACAAGGTATAAGTAATAGCTGCATCTTTGGTGTCTTTTAAACTGGCCTGAACTGCCGCCGGGCTGTCTGGTGTCACTGCAATCAACTGATAACCTAAAGCTTTAAGTTTGGGTTCAATCTCGCGTAAAGCCGCAAGTTGCAGGTTGCAATAGGGGCACCAGCCGCCACGATAAAAGACTAAAACAGTGTCTTGTTGTTTTAGTACCGAGCTTAGTTCTACGGCTTTGCCTGTCGCATCCTGCAGACTGACCACAGGGGCAGACATGCCGTTTAACAAGGGCTTAATATCTTCAGGGCTTTGAGCAATGCGCGGTTCTGCCAACAGACTAAAACTAAAGAGGCTGAGGCTCAGTAACAGAATATGTTGAATTTTCATTTTGGTTTTTCCTTAAGTGATGTGAGCTTATATACCGGAATAGCCTGAATAATCTTTCAGGGGGCGGCGAATAATTACTGATATAGCGCAAAAAAAAGATCTCAAAGCAGGGTAGAATGCGCTGAAGTCAGTGGGAGGTGTCTGTGCTGGATATATTAATTGTAGGTGGTGGCATGGTGGGCGCTTCAGTGGCGCTGAAGTTAAGCCGTGCCGGTTTGCAGGTTGGTTTAATTGAAAAGCAGCCTGTCTCAGCTTATGACCCACAAAGTACTATTGATCTTCGTGTATCTGCTATTAACAGACGAAGTGAGCAGTGGCTGACCGACTTAGGTGCCTGGTCTTTACTGCAACAATGGCGTTTATGCCCTTATAAAAGGTTACAGGCTTTTGAAGGCGAACAGGCCGGACTCACTTTTCATGCCGAAGAAGTAGCGCTGACGCATCTGGGCCATATAGTTGAAAACAACCTTATTCAGCAGGCGCTGTGGGCCAATTTTCCTGCCAACTTGCAACTGTTTTGCCCAGCCACTGTAATAGGTTTTACCCAGCAGTCAGACTTTGCTTCTGTCAGTACCGCAGAATTTGGTGAGTTAAAGACCAAACTGGTGATAGCAGCAGATGGTGGGCAGTCACAGCTGCGCCAGTTGGCACAAATTGCTGTGTCGGGCTGGCAGTATCAGCAAAGCTGTTTAGTGGTTACAGTCAATACAGACTGCGAACAGCAAGACATCACCTGGCAGCAATTTAACGAATCAGGCCCGCGGGCTTTTTTGCCTTTGCCAGGCAAGCAAGGTTCTTTAGTGTGGTACGACCACCATCATAAAATTAAACAGCTGGCGGCATTATCTAAAACCGCTTTAGCTGAACAAATTCAGCAGGCTTTTCCGGCTAAGCTTGGCAAAATTACAGTGGAACAAGTGGCCAGTTTTCCTTTGGCTCGTGTCCATGCAAAGGATTATGTGAAAGGTCGGCTGGTGCTGGTGGGCGATGCGGCGCACAGCATTAATCCGCTGGCAGGCCAGGGGGTGAATTTAGGTTTTGCTGATGCGATGTTGCTTTGCGAACTGCTGGAGCGGACTTTTACACAAGGCCCTGATGTGGCGGATCCAGGAGGGTTAAAGCTCTACCAAAGCACACGTCAGCGCGAAAATGCGCTGATGATGTCTGCTATGGACTTGTTTTATCAAAGCTTTAGCAGTAGCTTGCCGCCAGTGCGTTTTTTACGTCAGTTAGGCTTAGCAGTGGCAGAAAAGGCTGGCCCGCTCAAGCATTGGGTCAGCCGTTATGCGGTGGGTATAAACTGACCCCAATTTTATTCTTGTACAGAAGGGCGGCCAAATACTGGCATACCGTTTTTATCCCAGCGCAGCGCTTTGACATAAGTATGGCGGTTTGGATCCCAGAGTGGATCGCCCACTATTTCGGTGTAAGTGCGGGCGTGGTAAACCAATAAGTCGGTGTTTCCGTCGGCGGATACCGTAAAGCTGTTGTGACCCGGGCCATAAACTTTATGCTCAAAGCAGCTTTGCAGCACAGGCTCTTTCAGCTTATGCCAGCTTTGTGGTTCCATCAGGTTGGCATTGTCATCAGCCCACAATAAACCCATGGCATAGTTTTCATCTGTGGCGCTGGCGGAGTAGCTGATAAAGACTTTGCCGTGACGAATAAGCACGCTGGGGCCTTCATTGACCCAAAAACCACGGATTTCCCAGTCAAATTCAGGTTTACTTAAAAGCACAGGTTCGCTGCTGATCTTATCCGGTGTATCCATAGTGGCAATGTATAAATTACTGTTGCCTTCAATCTGATTGTCTTTTTGCGCCCACACATAATACAGCTGGCCCTTGTGCTCAAAGGTTGTGGCGTCGAGGCAAAAGCTATCTATACCCGTATCAATCTGGCCTAAAAACTGCCATTGATCCTCAATAGGGTTGGTCTCTTTACAGCACATCACATACATACGGTGCTGAAAGAGTTTATTTTTAATCTCGCGACTTGGTGCCGCCGCAAAGTAGATATACCAGGCACCCTGGCGAAAATGAATTTCCGGCGCCCAAATAAGCTCACTGTATGGCCCTGTATCGGGTTTTAACCAGGCCGTGATTGGGGTGGCCTGAGACAGTTCTTCGATAGTGTGGGCACGGCGCAATTCCACTCTGTCGTAAGCCGGCACTGAGGCGGTAAAATAATAATAACCGTCGCTGTGACGATAAATGCAGGGGTCGGCCCGCTGTTCAACTAAAGGCGTTAACAATCGCATAAACACTCCGGTGCGCTGGTTATAAAAAAGTGTTATTTCGCATTCAGCAGTTGAACTGCCGGTGCTGCCTGCTCAGGCTTTGGGTTCTGAATTTGGCCTGCCACCATGCACTGATAAAAGCTGTCAGTAATTTTGTATTTGTACATCAAAAGGCCCATCAGCAAATGAAAGAAGCCAGGGATCACAGATAACATCAGGGCTATGCCTAATAAGCCAAATTCGCTTTGTGCCTGATCCGGTTGATAATCAAAAAAGGTTAATAAGCTGCCCACCACAAAACCCGCTATGCCCATACCTGCTTTCTGGCAAAAGGAAATACCACCAAAAGCTAAACCTGAGACGCGCTGACCTGTTTTGTGTTCGCCATAATCTACGGCTTCGGCAATAGCCGACCAGAACACAGGTGCATGCAAATCCACCACAAAAGAGAGTAAAAAATACAACACAAAAGCCAGCCATAAATCACCGGGTTTCACCAGTACAAACAGCAGTACGCTTAATACCGCCACCACAATCTGGCTTTGACGAAAGAGTTTTACCTTGCAATGATGTTTAGTGATCCAGGTCGAGGCCACCATCGCCAGAATAGCGGCCACCACACCGGTAGATAAAAAAGCAGATAGCAGAGTGGCGTCACCGCCCAGATAATATTTGGCGTAATAAGCCGCCACAGAGCCACGAATGACGTAACCAATAGTGCCTGTGACACATACAGCACATAAAATCAGCCACTGATCATTTTTTAAAAGCAGTTTGAGCTGACTGAAAAAAGGCTTGGTTTCGACCTGATGCTGCAAACGTTCCGTAGTATTAAAAAAGCAGAATAAAAACAATAAACTGGCCATGGCAGCCATCAAGCTCATAGCGGCCTGATACCCAGCAGCTAGCTGACCGTCACCCCACTGTGCGGCTAACACTGGCACAATAATAGTCACTAAAAAGGCGGCAATTTTGGCGAAAAATAAGCGGTAGCCATTGGCGGATAACCGCTCTTTCGGGCAGTCGGTCAAGACGCCAATAATGGAAATATAGGGGATAGTGACAGCCGTAAACATCAGGGTGACGAAGATATAAGTGGCATAAGCCCACACCAGTTTACCGTTGTAATCCAGATCCGGTGTTGAAAAGGTTAAAAACACCGAGACACCAAAAGGGATGGCCATAAACAGGAAATAATGCCGGTAGCGGCCCCAGCGGGTGGTAAATTTATCGGTCAGCATGCCCATCAAAGGGTCTGTCACCGCATCAATCAGTCGCACTACCAGAAATAAAATGGCAACGTCTGAGGCTTTTAAGCCAAAGATATCAGTGTAAAAAAAAGTGATGATCAACATCATGGAAGAAATTACGACATTGACGGCCATATCTCCGGCGCCAAAGCCAATTTTCTCCATGACAGAAAGTTTATAACCTGCCATTCGATTCCCCTCTGGTTTAGACCAATTTTATGCTCAGTTTTTCTCATCCGTCGTTAAAACGCGGTTGGATCCTGATGCTAAAACCTAATTTATTCGGTTTATGATCTTATAGTATTACTATTAAATTCTGCTGGCAAGCCAGAAAACAGATTGAAGATTCTGCCGGATGATAGTAATTATCTATTTGTTTTATATCGTTATTTTTTTGGTTTTGTTGTTATCTTCAGCGCAACTTACAGCAGCGGTGTTTCTGTCCGTTATTGCTTGCTGCGTTGAACTTATGCTATTTGTAATACAAATTCAACTAAAACAGGATGGACGACATGAGCAAGCTTAATTTCAGAGCTGCTGCACTTAGGTGGGCACTTTTTAGCGGCACTCTGCTTTTGGCAAACCCATTACAGGCTGAGCAGGTCAGCATTCATGATCCGGTGATGGCGAAAGAAAAGGGGCAGTATTTTTTATACAGCACAGGGCCAGGCATTACCTTTTATCAATCCAGTGATTTAACAAACTGGCGTTTAGGCGGCCGGGTTTTTGCAACTGAGCCTGACTGGGCAAAATCTGTTTCGCCAAGCTTTGATGGTCATATCTGGGCGCCGGATATTTTTCAGCATCAGGGCAAGTTTTATCTGTATTACTCCATCTCCGCTTTTGGCAAAAATACCTCGGCTATCGGTGTAACTGTCAATACCACTTTGGATCCCAAAGATCCAAAGTATCAATGGGTGGATCAGGGCATAGTGCTGCAGTCTGTGCCACAACGTGACTTATGGAATGCGATAGACCCTGCCATTATCTTGGATGAACAAGGTGAAGCCTGGATGAGTTTTGGCTCCTTTTGGGGTGGGCTGAAATTAGTGAAGCTGGACCAAAGCCTGACCCGTATAGCGCAGCCTGAACAATGGCATACACTGGCTAAAGCAGAGCGGCCAGCATTTTTAGATGATGCCGAACCAGGCCCGGCTGAGCTGGAAGCGCCTTTTATCTACAAAAAAGATCAGTTTTATTATCTCTTTGTTTCTTATGGAAAATGTTGTCGCGGTAAAGACAGCACTTACCATATGGTGGTTGGTCGTTCTAAAAGCTTAACCGGGCCTTATCTGGATAAAGAGGGCAAAGATTTAGCATCAGGTGGAGGCTCAGTGTTGCTCAAAGGCAACAACGACTGGCCAGGTTTAGGTCACAACTCAGTTTATGCTATGGATGGCAAAGATTACTTGGTCTTTCATGCCTACGAGATGGCTGATAATGGCTTGCAAAAACTGAAGATCACTGCATTGGAGTGGGATAACAACGGTTGGCCTTTGGTGAATGAAAAAGACTGGTTGGGTTATCAGAGTCTGTTACTCAAAAACTGATTGCTGCACTTCTTCAGCAATCAAAAGTTGCATTTGTGAATTTCTGTTCTAGCTTATTTAATTGTTATTGTATTACAAATAACGATAACCACTAAAAATAACTATCGAGACAGACAAGGACATACTTATGCAACAAAAAAACACCAGATCGTCAGGTTACTGGCGGTCCGGCCTGATAGGCCTTTTAAGTTTATTCTGCGCTGCTGTTCAGGCGGTTAATATCACAGGAGTGCCGAACTCTCATGACCCTGCAGGACTTATCAAAGATGGCGATACCTACTTTCATTTTACGACGGGGCAAGGGATCTGGTATTCCACTTCCACTAATCTGACCCATTGGTCTGCGACAGCCAGCCCGGTGTTTCCTTCAGGTTGGCCTGGCTGGATCAACAGCGCTGTGCCGGGTTTTTCCGGTGCATTCTGGGCGCCTGATGTGATTCAGATGAAAGGCTATTATTACCTGTATTATTCGGTATCTACCTTTGGTAGCTCACGCTCTGCTATTGGGGTGGCACGCAGTGTTTCGCTGAAAAATCCAAACTGGGTAGATTTAGGCATGGTGGTCAGTTCCAGTGGTGCCAGCACCGATATGAATGCGATAGACCCTGCCTTGTTTCGTGATCACGATGGCCGGATTTATATGAGTTATGGCTCTTTTTTTGGCGGTTTAGGGCTGGTCGAAATCAATACATCCACAGGCAAAACTCTTGGCAATGTGCAGCATATTTATGGCGGCAATCATCAAAGCATCGAGGCCCCTTATATCAGTCGTCAGGGCAATTATTATTATCTGTATCTGAACCGCGGCGCTTGTTGTCAGGGCAGTAACAGCAGTTATTACATACAGGTAGCGCGTTCCACCTCAGTCTGGGGGCCCTATCAGAACGAACGTAGTTTATTGCCTAATCAAAGTGGCAATTACAAAGGGCCAGGCCATGTCGGAGTATTAAAAGACAGCGGTTGCCAGTATGTGTCCACTCACTATTACGACTTAAATGATGGCGGCAATGCCAAACTGGACCTGCTGAAAATGAGCTTCAGTTCGGGCTGGCCCAGCTTAAGCCGCAATTTCAGTGTCACCAGTTGTGGTGGTGTCAGTGAAGGCACGTATCGCATTAAAGCCCGTCATAGTGGTAAGTATTTATCATTGGACAATGCTTCTACCGCCAATGGCGCTTTGGTGGAGCAGCACAGCCTAACTTCTGCTTTGCATCAACAATGGCAGCTGATTAGCTTAGGGGATGGCAGTTATAGTTTGATTAACAGCCACAGCGGTCAGGCGCTGGATGTCTGGGAATTATCTACCGCAGCAGGAGCCAGCATAGCACAGTGGCCCTATTGGGGTGGTGCAGGTCAGAAATGGTTACTGGAAGACGCAGGCAATGGCTATACACGCATTCGTTCAGTATTAAGTAATCATGTGCTGGATGTGAGCGGTGCCAGCACAGCCAATGATGCCAAAGTGCTGCAATGGACAGTCACAGGTGGCACTAACCAGCAGTGGTTGCTCGAGAGGCTGTAAGTTAAAGCGGCGGGCAGAGGTCATTGCTGTCCGCCCTGTTGTTTTTTGCTGTTTTTCGTTTTAGACTCATAAAGTCTTATTGTAATACAAATATAAAATCAACAGACCAGACAGGGTTAGCTATGACTTTTAAAATCAAGCCTTTACCCGGCTTAAAAGGGTATGGTATTCCATTGGCGATCGGCTTACTTAGTGTGTTGGCTGCGTGTTCACCTGAACAAAAAAACAGCGATGCAGTTTCAGTCGCTGCCGCACCAGTTGTAGCTGCTACAGCAGCAATTGAAGACCAAAGTTTTACTAACCCTTTGTTTGCTAACGGTGCTGATCCCTGGCTGGAATACTGGCAAGGCAATTATTACCTGACCACCACCACCTGGACTTCTCAGCTGGTGATGCGTAAATCGCCGACTCTGGCCGGTTTAGCTACGGCCACTCCGGTGAATGTTTGGTCTGAGACGAACCCAAAAAGCTGTTGCAACTTCTGGGCTTTTGAATTTCACCGCTTACAAGGCCCTGAGGGTCCACGCTGGTACATGATGTATACCTCGGGCAAGCAGGAAAATTTAGATGGTCAGCATTTGTCTGTGTTGGAAAGTGCTGGTGACGACCCTATGGGGCCTTACCAATACAAGGGGTCTCCTATGCCGGACAGCTGGAATATTGATGGCAACTATATGGAACACAACGGAAAACTCTATCTGCTTTGGTCGGAATGGGTCGGGGATGAACAACTGAATTGGATCAGTGAAATGTCCAATCCCTGGACTTTAACCGGCGAGCGAATGGTGTTGTCCCGGCCTTCATTGCCCTGGGAGCAATCTGGCCGTAAGGTGAATGAAGGCGCTGAAGTGCTAAAGCATGAGGGCCGCACTTTTGTAATTTATTCAGCCAGTTTTTGTGACACACCAGATTATAAACTGGGTTTACTGGAGTTAACAGGTGACAACCCAATGGATGCCAGCTCCTGGACTAAAGCTGAACACCCAGTGTTTGAACGCGGTAATGGCGTGTTTGGTCCTGGCCATAATGGCTTTTTCACCTCGCCGGATGGCACAGAAAACTGGCTGGTGTATCACGGTAATAACAAAGCAACTGAGGGTTGCGGCGCGAGCCGTTCAGTAAGAGCTCAGCCCTTCAGGTTCAAGGCGGATGGCACACCGGATTTTGGCACTCCGGTGCCTGAAGGCCAGACAGTCGCAGCGCCTTCCGGCGAAAATGGTCCTCTGACCCTGGTGCCACAAGGCGTGAAATGGCAGTTAATCAATCGCTTTAGCCAGTTGTGTCTGACGCCATCGGAGCAAGGTTTGACAGAACAAAGTTGTACTGAACAAGGCCACTGGATTATTGATCCAACCAGCAAAGGCCGTTACCGACTGGCCAACGCGGCAGGTTTATTTATAGGCGCTAAATCTGAATTGTCTGCCTGGGTCAATCAGCCAAGGCAGCAATGGCAGCTAAAAGCGGGCACTGATGGCTACTATCAGCTATTCAATGCCGCAGATCAAAAGGCATTAAGCTCAACGGTCTGTAAAGCGGGGGATGAAGCTGAGTTATGTAACGACTGGTTCATGCTGCCAACAGGCAACACTGTGCTGAGCAGCAGGCAAAGTGGCAAAGTCTGGAGCACCCAAGGCTGCAGTGCAGAGAACGGTACAGCATTGATTCAACAAAACTGGGTTAATCAAGGTTGTCAGCAGTGGAACTGGAAAGCCGGGCAACAAGGTTATGTGCAGTTGCAAAACAGCCAAAATCCAGAACTTTGTGTTCAGGTTAAAGAGGATGCTTTAGCAGCAGGAGCCGATCTGGTACTGGGGGACTGTGCTGCCAGTTCCAGCCAGTGGGCTTTGCAACTCTTAGCCAATGGTGCCTTGTCTTTGTTCTCCCAACACACAAAACAACGGGCTGATTTACCCAGTTGTAGCTTGCAGGATCAGGAAAAGTTAAAACAGGCTCCGGCTTTGGCTGATTTTATATGCCAGCAATTCCAGCTGCGGACAGCAAATTAAAGATTTAAAGAGCCTCAAGATTAACTACAGCTGCAGCGGTGCGCTCAGCTGTGGTTTTTTGGTCTACAAATAAAATCAAACTGTAGTCAGCGCTTATGGAAGAATACCTGATTTGCAGATGCAGCCTGTTGTTATCAGGTTGAGGGGAGGGCTGAAAATCCAGGATCAGATTGGAATGTGCCAGATGGCTTTGTCTGTAGCCTGCAGCCAGCTCTGGAGCTGTTTGCATCACTTGATCCAACAACGCCAATTGTTGTTCTGTGGTCTGAGTGGTATCAGGTGTTGTTTCGGATGAAACCCAGACCAGAGCGCCAAAAGCTGTGATGAATTGTTGCTGCAGAGCGGCGAATTTTCGTTTGAGTTCTGCATAGTCGGTGCCCTGATAATAAGTCAGCAACACAGCCTGCAGTTTATCTTCCGACCACTGTGTTTCTACTGTGGCTTGTGCTTCAAACAGGGTCAGGCTGGTTTTGGCCAAAACTTCATTTTTTAGCTCAGCTTTTGTACTGCCTAACACAAAATCAGGCAGCTGAAAATCGGCAGCCATTAAAGACGTACTGAACAAAGTAATGGCAAAAAAAGAAAAAATACGCATAGGGATGACCCAACCTGCTTGTTGCTACTATGGCTATAAGATAGCAGCAATAAGGGCATAGACTAAATAATTTATTTTATTCAAAGGCTTGTAGTGAAAAGTTTGTTTTGTGTAAAACAACACCCGTCCCTGGGTATAGTACTCTTCGTTTTTTAGTGGCAGAGTTCTAAATTCGCAGAATATTTTACTCTCTGAACTTAGACGACACAGTATTGAGTTCCTGAGCCAGGCCACGCAGTTGATCGGAGATATCTGCTACTGTATTTTGTACCTGAATAGTCCGGCTGAAGGAGTCAGCCATTTGATGGGTATTGTCCAGCACCAGACTGGCCACCATGGTTTGTTCTTCAGTGGCTGTCGCAATTTGGGCATTGACCATATTAATTTTGTCAATTTCCTGATTGATCAGTTCGATAGAACTGCCAGCTTCAGCCGTTAGCACTGCACTGTGATTGGCTTTGTTTACAGCCTGATCCATTAAACGTACTGCGCTGTCGACGTTTTGGGTCAATTTTCCAAGCAGATCACGGATGGTGGTGACTGAGGATGCTGTGCGCGACGACAGTAAACGAACTTCATCTGCAACCACCGCAAAACCACGACCTTGTTCGCCAGCCCGTGCTGCTTCAATAGCAGCGTTTAAGGCCAGTAAGTTGGTTTGGTCAGCAATATCATTGATACTTTTTAAAATACCACCTACTTCCTGAGTTTGTTTGGCCAGCTCAGTGATCACCGCGCTGGTGTGCGCTATTTCACCGGCTAAATCTTTAGAGGCCTGTACTGAAGAGGTGGTTTTTTCGTACCCCAGCTTGGCTAGACGGCTTGCATCGTTAGCACTGCCGGAAGCTGCATTGGCCGACTGGCTGATGTCCTTGACGCTGCTTTGCATTTCCTCCATTGAGTGTGACACTGTGTCGGCATCATTTTTTTGCTGACCTGTCATGCCATCCAATTCTCTCATGCCTTTGGCCAGAGCGTCGGCAGTACGGCTTACAGGCTCGACAAGATGAGCTATAGCAACAAAAGAGCTTTGCAGCAATGAGATAAACTCGTTGAAATTACGGGCCACAGCGCCAAACTCGTCTTCAGAATCTATCGAAAGACGGCTGGATAATGAGCCTTTACCTGAGGCTAACACCTGTAAAGAACTGGCGAGGCTTTTGGCTGTTTTACTGATATTCCGGCCTATCATATGGCCAACAACTGCCATTACAATCAATAAGATAGTGCCACATAATACGATAATTAGCACTGAGCGCTCTGATGAAGCCGACATATCCACCAGAATTTGCTGGAAGCTGTCATCGGTTTGTTTTTCGTAAGCAACAAAACCACTTTTTGCCGTTTCATACAAAGTGGTTTTGTTCTGAATAATGCTTTGTGCTGCGCCCATATCCAAAGTGCCGTCAATCATAGACTGAGCTATTTCAGCAGCTGCTTTGGCATAAGCACTAAAATTCTGCTCCAGAGTTTCCAACTGCCTCAGGTTGGTAGTGTCCAGTTGTTTTAGTTTGGACAGATGAGCGACCACCCGTTCTTGTGTGGTTTTAGCTGTACTCAGAATGTCAGGGTCTGACAAGGAAACTGACTGAGTAAAAAATTCTTCCACTGCATTAAACTCAACCACCATTCTGGAGGCTAATTTTGAGCTGTCATACATTTTGTCTTTAATCAGCACAATGCTGTCGG
Organism: Gammaproteobacteria bacterium; assembly: GCA_018825965.1. Classification (GTDB taxonomy): domain Bacteria; phylum Pseudomonadota; class Gammaproteobacteria; order Enterobacterales; family Alteromonadaceae; genus Pararheinheimera. Next base: position 120,817 of record JAHKAA010000051.1, on the reverse strand, counting down.
CATTACGGGCTGTAAAGTAAATAGATGAAGTCAGTACTATTAAAAAAGCTAAGATTGCGATAGCAATAATAAGCCAGATTTTTTTTAATAAACTCAGGTATTTCAGCATAAGTAGTATCCAGAATATGGCTTACAACAAAGGCAGGTGATGCAATCACCTGCCTGGACAAGCTTTAGTTCAGCGTTAAGGCCACTTTGACACTGCCAGTCACAGCACCTGCACTGACATAACCAATAGCCGCAGGATTTTTGGCTACTGCATCCAGCACTTCCTGTTCAGACGCCATTTCTTTGGGTGGGGTTCCTTTCCCTGTGAATATCAGTTTAGACCAATAGGCCTTCATTTGGCTGGAAGAACGACCCAAAGCTTTTTGATCAAAATCAGCCCGGATTGCAACAGCTTCGGCCAGATTCAATGGTTCTGCAGTTTTGCCATCGGTAAAACTTTTAGCGCGGCCAGTAAATAGTTTATTAATATCATCCTGCGACAAGGTAGCCGCATTGGATGGGTGAACTATCACTGCAACATTGGCAAAAGCCATAAAACTTAGTGCCAGTGCCGGAATTAAGATTAATTTTTTTAACATGATTTGATTCCTTAGAACACCAGGTCCACGCCAACAACTAATACGCTGTCTTTACGGTCTTCAGTTTTATTGTCAGCATTGGTGTATTGCGCTTTAAAGGCAGCTGAAGGGTGGAAGTCATAACGTACACCGACGTTGATGCTGTTACGTTCCATCTCCATTTGGTTTACCAAACCTGCAACAGGAGCAAAAACAGGTGAAGCTGCCGGCACACCAGCATAAAGTTCAGTGTTCGCTTTATTGTCTTCTTTTTCAAAAGACACATAAGGTGTGATGCTGTCAAAACGGTGACCAATGGAAATATAATAGGATTCCTGATCAGAGATAAAGGAGTTATCTACTGTAGCTTTGGTGATTTCAGAAACGACCAGCCAGTCGTTTTTATCTATATTAAAACCAATACCGGCAAAAGAGCTGGATTCGTCCACTATATCCAGTTCACCAGCCAGTGCGCCCAGGCCAAAAGCTCTGAGTTGTGCATATAAACCTGTAGTGCTGTTATCCAGTGGATCCACATAAAAGGTGGTTTTACCAACAAGGTAAGCCATACGGAATGAATAACCATCCTGACCCAGTTCCCAGGCTATGCCTGTTACGTTGTCAATTTGGGCATCTGCTACGGCATCACCAATAGCAGCATCGCCGTCATAGCTGCCGACAATCAACTGCAGCGATGAATCAAAATGACCCAGAGTGGTGGTGTGGTATAACGAAGCGCCTTCGATATTGTCAAAACCTAAACCATAAACACTTTGTGGCACACGAGACCAGTCATAGGCATAACCTACGTCACGGAAATCTGAGTACTTATAAAAAGGGGTTCTTAAACGGCCGGCGTTTACACGTAAGCTGTCGGTTAAGTCGTAACTTAAAAAGGCCCACTCAAATTTAACGTCCCAGTCGTTGGCTCCACGGCCTAACAACTGAGCAGTGACAGAAAGTTTGTCGCCTAAATCTGATTTCACCTGCAAAGCAGCCAGGCTTTCATTTTTAAAACTGAAGTCATCATCATAGCCATATAGCTCGTCGCCACTGCCAAGCGCCATACCGCCTTTGATCGAAGCAAAACCATTAATGTCTACGGCAGCCTGACTGGCGCCGCACAAGGTTGCGGCAATAGTTGCTGCCAGTAATTTACGTTTTAACATAGGGTATCCTCATCGATTTTATAGTGTTGTACGTTCTCAGGGGCCAAACAGCTTCAGCCCTTTAAAATAGTTGCAGTCAACCTTGACTAAGTTTTGGTTTTCTATAAGGTATGCGGCCCAGCTTCGGGTGAGCTGTCCTTGCAAAGATTAGTGGTGAGAGCCCTTGTGCCTTTTTACAAAAGCATTAACCTTTGTCGCACGAATTATACAACCCGCCGAAACGCATTGCTAGTTTTTTCATATTTATCAAATTTTCCATTGCTGTTTAAAAAAATACACTACTTTTATTTGTTAAACATAGTCAAAGAAGAGGGGGTAGCTGATCTTTTTGTTTGATTTACAACACCTTTAGTTGTAACTGATAGCAGTTTGTATCAGCTGCGAACGGCTGATGGCTGGTGATAATCAAAATGTGCTGACGACAACGAAGACGAAGGTTGTGGATTAATTGCTGTGCTGTGGTTGGGTCCAGCCCGACTAAAGGCTCATCGAGTAGCTGAATACCGGCATTTTGTAATAACAAGCGGGCTAGCGCTATACGTCTGGCTTGTCCACCTGATACAGCAACACCATACTCACCGAGTTCAGTGTCCAGCCCCTGTGGCAAAGTAGCTACCCATTCAGCTAATACAGTGTCTGCTAAGGCCTGCTGTAGTTCTTCGTCACTGGCTTCTGGTTTCGCCAGACGCAGGTTGGCTGCCAGCGTCATATCAAATAAGCTGACATGCTGAGACTGCAGGCTGATCTGTTGCCTTTGAGTGCAAGCTTTATAAAGTTGTAACTCTGTGCCATTAAGCAAAACCCGGCCTGACTGAGGTTGCAGCCAACCCGCCAGCGTGCTTAGAAAAGCTGATTTCCCCACTCCTGATGGGCCTTGCAGCCATAGCAGATCACCTGCTTTTAAGCTGATACTTAGTGGCAATGTATGTTGCACAGCGCAAGGATAACCCACAGAAAGCTGTTGCAGCTCTAATTGCAAAGGCCCGGTCACAGTGCTGTAGCTGCCATTTTCAGTCGCTGGCTGGATTTGATTTAAGCGTCGTTTTGCCATTTTGCTGTCGGCCAGATGGCGATACAAAGTGGCCAGCGGTAACCAGATCTCTGGTAAAGCCATAGCCGACATCAGCAGAGCCACCAAAGCAGCTATGCTGATCTGCTGGTTTTGCAACAATGGTAAGGCCGCTACTAACAAATGAAAACTCATCAGGGCTATAGTGCTGAGCAGCAAAAACTGACAGAACAAGTCCAGCAATTGCTGGCGCCATAACAACGTCTGGTACTGTTGTTCTGTGTGTTGCCATTGTTGCTCAGCCGCTGACCAGCCCTGATGTAGTTGCAACATGGTTAAAGCGGATAGTGGTTCAAGCAACTCTTGCCTGCGCTCTGATGCCAGTTCAACCAAGCGACAGGCCCGGCTGTAACCCAATGCAATCCCAAGCACTGGCACTAAGCACAACACCAGCAGATAAACCAAAGCAATCTGTGCCAGTTCTGCCTGCCAAAACCAAAGAGCGGCTAACCAGCCAGCGCTTAGCAGGCAAGCCCAGACTACCGGAGCGACCACACGCAAAGGCCATTGATCCAGCCGGTCTATATCAGTGATTAGCCGTTGCAACAGATCCGCTGATTGGCTGTCAGGTTTGAAACTGCTGGCTAAAAAACGCCGCATAAACCAAAGCCTTAATTGTTGCAGTAATAACAACACAGCCTGATGCGAACTTAAACGTTCAAAATAACGGCTGGTGGTACGGCTGATGGCAAAAAAGCGGATCAGAGCGCCAGGGCTAAAGTAATTAAAAGTACCAGCCCCAGCAAGCTGCAAGCCAGCCACTGCTGCTGCCGTAATAAACCAGCCGGATAGGGTCAGTAAACCCATCACACTGCCAAGGGTAACAGCACCCAGCGTCAGGCTGAGTAGCCACCAACCCCAGTGCTGACGCATCAAAGCTGAAAGTTTCAGTGAATCCTTCATACGAACTCCTGCCTGTAGCTGGCCTGATACTGAGGGTGAGTCTGGATCTCAGCTACAGAACCTTTGGCAATAATCTGGCCCTCGTGCATCAGCCACACTTGGTCCAACCACTGCAGGTGCTGCAATTGATGAGTCGCCAGCAACAAAGTTTTGCCGCGGCTCAACAGTTCTAGTTGTTGAAAGTACTGCCTTTGTTGCTCAAAGGGCAGCATAGAAGCGGGTTCGTCCAGCAGCCAAAGCCAGCTTTGCTTTAATAAGGCTCTGGCGAGCGCCAGACGCTGTAATTGCCCACCTGAGAGGCCAATTCCGCCTTCTGTCAGTTGTGTTTCCAGACCTTGAGGTAATGCAAAAACAAAGTCGGCACAAAGCGCCTGTTGCAACACCTGCTGCAGTTCCTGCTCTGTAGCTTGAGGTTTTGCCAGCAGCAAATTGCTTTGCACTGTGCCACTTAACCACTGGCTCTGTTGCGATATATACAATAGTTGTTGCCGCCACTGGGCTAAATCCAATTCAGTCAGGCCATGATCTGCAATTCTGATCAGGCCTTGATCCGGCTGCTGAAAAGCCAGTAAAGATTCCAGCAGGCTGGTTTTTCCTGCGCCGCTTGGGCCAATAATGCCAATACGTTGTTGAGGTTGAACTTGCAGCTGAATATCCTTGAGCAGTGCGGCTCTGTGCTCTGAGCCTAATAGATTTAAATGCTGAAACTCAATGCTCACCGGCTCTGTCGGAGCCTGAATATCGCCGCCATTGCATACAGGCAGATCCCAGACAGGAGTCAGACTGGCAAAAGCGGCTTCGGCCTGAGCTTTGGCATGATAATCCGCACCCAGTTGCCGAAGGGGCGCATAAAACTCTGGCGCCATCAGTAAGATAAAAAGTGCAGGTTGATAAGACACCGGGATTTGTGCTTTAGCCCAGGGCAGCTCGCCTAATAACCCCAAACCTAAATACAAAGCCACCAGCGCTATGGCTAAGGACGCAAAAAGCTCCAGTACTGCGCCGGATAAAAAAGCTTTGCTTAGTACTGACATGGTGCGGCTTCTGTACTCTTCGCTGGCATTGTTTAATCTGTTTAACACCAGTGGCTCGGCCCGTAATTGACGGATCAAAGCTGCACCGCGCAGAAACTCCAGAAAACGTCCACCCAATAAACCCAAAGCCTGCACTTGTTGCTGACTGGCTTCTGCGGCTTTTTTGCCCAGTAAAATCATAAAGAGCGGGATAAGCGGAGCTGTGGCCAATAAAAGCAGCGCGGCTAACAGGCTTTGACTTGCTACAGCGACAGAGATAAATAAAGGGCACAGCACGACCAGATAAAGCTGTGGGTAGTAACGGCTGATATAAGGGTCCAGCGCGTCCACTTGCTCCAGTAAACGGGTAGATAAATCACCGTCAGCAGCAATACGTTGCCGCAGCGGTCCTGCCTGACTAATAATGCCAAGCAACTGATGCCGGATAGAGGTACGCAGCTTTTGACTGGCAGCAAGCCCCAGCAAATCTTTGGCTGCTAACAACAGGGGCCGCAGCAGCCAAAGTAGTAAAATATGCAGCAGCAGATCGGGTGGGATCTGCTGCTGATGTAACGCCAGATCACATAAAGTGGCCAGCAACCAGCACTGCCAGATCATCAATAAAGATGCCGTTGCACCCAGCGCTATGGCAAGGTGCAGACGGCTTTTTTCTGATTGAACTAACTGTCTTAAAGACTGCATGGCTGTGGTATCCGGTTTTATTCTGATGACTCGTCCTCTTCGCCGGGATACCCATTAAATTCCAGCCACATCGCATTAATGATGCCAAAAGAGCAGGCCAATAATACGCCTAAAATCCAGGTGAAATACCACATAGAACTGCTCCTTAATACATTGAATGGTTATTGCTGCTGATGGTGTTGCGGTTTAACCGCCCCCACATTTTCCAGTAACACCAAAGAGTGTAACCCAGCACTATAGGCACAAAAATACAGGCCACTATAAACATGATTTTTAACGTCAGCTCGCTGGATGTCGCGTCCCACATCGTCAGGCTATGATTGGGCATACTGCTGGACGGCAGAATAAATGGGAACATAGAAACCCCTACGGTCATAATGACCCCTGTGATGGCCAGCGATGACGCCACAAAAGACTGCCAACCTTTGGCCTGTTTGCTGAAAAAAGCTGACAGCAGGAAGGCTGCAACGCCCAGTACAGGGAAAATCCACAGCAGCGGGTAACTTTCGTAGTTGCTGAACCAGGCGCCTGAACTGTGTTCCACAGTTTTAGTCACAGCACTATTAATGGCATTGCTGTCAATGTGACTTGTCACTTTATAGCCCATACCTGCAGCGGCCAGCCAGACACCTGCGATAACAAACAAGGTTGCGGCAAGGGTTGCACAGATCATCGATATTGCCTGAGCGCGCTGGCGCAGTGGGGCTTCGGTTTTCATTTGCAGATAACAGGCGCCCTGATTGATAAACATCAGCAAACTCAGCACACCCACTAACAAGGCGAAAGGGTTTAATAAAGCCCAGAACGAACCTGTGTAATAAATCCGCAGCAAGTCGTCAAAGTGGAAAGGTACACCTTGCAATAAGTTGCCAAAAGCCACACCAAAAATAATAGGAGGTATGGCAGAACCTGCAGTTAAAGCCCAGTCCCAGTTAGTGCGCCATTTGGCATTGTCGAGCTTGGAGCGGTAATCAAAGCCAATAGGGCGTAAAAATAAAGCAGCCAACGTCAGCATCATTGCCAGATAAAAACCACTAAAGGCAGTGGCATAGACCGGAGGCCAGGCAGCAAACAAGGCACCACCTGCAGTAATGAGCCACACCTGATTGCCATCCCAGTGCGGCGCCACTGCATTGATCAGAATACGGCGCTCAGTGTCGTCCCGTCCTATCACTTTTAGCAGCGCACCTACACCCATATCAAAACCGTCAGTGACTGCAAAACCAATCAGCAATACACCGACCAGCAACCACCAGATAAAACGTAAAAATTCATAATCCATGTTAAACCTCCCGGGCCTGTTCGCCGTGATACTTACCGGTATGAATAGACGCAGGGCCTTTACGGGCAAAATGCTGCATCAACCAGACTTCGATGATCAAAAACACTGTATAAAGCGCAGTAATGGCCAATAAGCTGAACCAAATTTCACCCGCTGTCAGTTGAGACGCCGCCAGATGAGTAGGCAATATTTCACCTACTGCCCATGGCTGACGGCCATATTCAGCAACAAACCAACCCGCTTCACAGGCAATCCATGGTAAAGGGAGGGAGAACATCGCTGTCCTCAATAACCAACGTGGTTTCTCCGGGGTACGCCTGGCACTGTGGTAAAAAGACAAGGCAAACACCAGCAGCATAATAAAACCAGCGGCCACCATCACACGGAAAGACCAGAACAGCGGTGCTACTTTGGGGATGCTGTTTTGTACTGCTTGTTCGATTTGTTCAGCTGTGGCATTGGCAGGGTCTTCTGTGTAAGCCATCAGCAGCAAGCCATAACCCAAATCATTTTTGACCAAATCAAAAGCCGCGATATTTTCCGGTGTTTTTTCACCGGCCCGCAATTTTTTCAGCAAGCCATAAGCAATCTGGCCATTGAGAATTCGGGCACGGTGTTGCTCTTTCAGTTCGGCCAGCCCCATCACTTCTTTATCCAGAGAACGTGTGGCAATCAGACCCATAGCCCCGGGAATTTTGACGGCGTAGTCTGTGGTTTGGGTTTCCTCATTGGGCAGACCAAACAAGGTAAAATCTGCTGGTGCCGGGTGCGTTTTCCACTCAGCCTCTACAGCGGCCAGTTTTACTTTTTGCACATCACCCAGCTCATAACCAGATTCGTCGCCTAATACAATCACAGATAAAATACTGGCGAAACCAAAAGCAGAAGCAATGGCAAAACTGCGGCGGGCAAAAGCTAAATCCCGGCCTTTGAGCATGTACCAGGCGGAAATGGCCAGCACAAACATAGCGCCTGTGACATAACCAGCAGATACCGTATGTACAAATTTCACCTGAGCGACGGGGTTAAACACCACTTCGCTAAAGCTGACCATTTCCATTCTCATGGTTTCAAAATTAAATTCAGCACCAACCGGGTGTTGCATCCAGCCGTTAGCAATTAAAATCCATAAAGCAGATAAGTTTGAGCCCAGAGCGACCAGCCAGGTGACGGTTAAATGTTGCACTTTCGACAAGCGGTCCCAGCCAAAAAAGAACAAGCCCACTAAGGTAGATTCAAGGAAAAATGCCATCAAACCTTCAATGGCCAAAGGTGCGCCAAAGATATCGCCGACATAATGTGAATAATAAGACCAGTTGGTACCAAACTGGAACTCCATCGCTATGCCTGTGGTTACACCCAATGCGAAGTTAATAGCAAACAACTTGCCCCAGAATTTGGTCATATCCCGGTAAATTTCTTTACCTGTCATGACGTACACTGACTCCATAATAGCCAGCAAGAAGGTCATACCTAAAGTTAAGGGCACAAATAAGAAGTGATACATTGCCGTAGCGGCAAACTGTAACCGTGATAGTTCTACAACATCCATTCGGATTGCTCCTCGATCTGGAACTGTGGGCCTGGTCTGTGACTTTAAGTCCAGCACCAATAAGTAGCTAAAACTAATACGCCAGCATTAGTGCAAGCCAAACTACGCCTTTTGGTTAGTGATCGTGTTGATGCGGATCAATAAAAATCAGTGTGTTAGTGGGAATTACTTAAAATTTGATAAAAAGTGCAGTGTATATTCTGTTACCATCAAATTCATCAGTAAGTTTGGGAAGGTGTCGGGATGAAAATTTTAGTGATAGGTGCAGGCTGGTTAGGGACTCAACTGGCAACTCAGCTCAAGGCTGACGGGCATGAGTTATGGCTTAGCAGCCGCAATGTCACCAAATCTTCAGTGGTTGCTGAACAGTTTGGTCATTTTGTTTTAGATCTGGCCCAATCAGTGCGGCCCACAACGGAGCTGGAAAGCTTATTTAAAGATGCACTTATCATTTGTACTGTGCCTGCCAGCCGCACCGATGGCGAAGGCTACACCAGAGCTGTTGCTCAACTTGCGACTCTGATGAAAAATTGTGGAGCTTTGGCCTGCATTCATTTAAGCAGCACTGGGATCTACGAAGGTTTAACCGGAGAAGTGGATGAGCAAAGTGAGTTGCTACTGACAGATGCACGTATAGCAGTGTTGGCTGGCGCAGAACAATTGTTAAATAAAGCGGTTCCTTGTTGCACTTTACGACTGGCAGGTTTAATTGGTCCAGGTCGTCACCCGGCACGATTTTTATCCGGTAAACAGGCAGGTTTAGCTGATGTGGCTGTGAATATGGTGCACAGCAGTGATATTTGTGCTGCTGTTTCTGCCATAGTTCAGCAGAAGTTATGGCCGGAGTTGTTTAACTTATCCAGCCCGGCTTTTTGTTCAAAAGCTGAATTTTACCTGACGGCCTGTGAACTGGCCTCCTTGCCAGCTCCTGAGTTTGAACCAAAAAACACTGCAGCTGCACCAGGCAGAAGAGTGTTAAGTGCAAAATCGCAAAAAATTGCCGGTTTCTCCTATCAGTATGAATCTGCTTTAACTGCTTTGCCTTTTTGTAGCTGAGCAACCAGGGCGCTATTTTTAGTCGTTTACAGTAGCCGGGAAACCGGCTTCATCCAGAGCTGTCATCAGATCTTCAACTGCTAAAGAACTTTCTACCTGCACCTGCTGCGAAGCCAAATCCACTGTCACTTTGGCATCAGCCTGCAGTTTTTTGATGGCTTTGTTCACCAGACTAATGCAGTGATTACAGCTCATGCCTGTTACTTTTAATTCTATTTTCATTCGCTACGTCCTCTTTGTGTGTTCTGTGTGAGTTTGCGAACATGGTGAAGGTAACCGCTGTGGTAAGGTCAAGTTATAATACAAACTTTATTCAGTTGACCTTACCCTAAGGGCAAGCTTTAGCCTTATTCATATCGGGCTTTCGCCCTTCTTGTCCGGAGTCATATTATGTCTGAACAGATCCAACTGAGCATTAGCGGAATGAGTTGTGCTTCCTGTGTGGGCCGTATTGAAAAAGCATTAGCTAAAGTGAGCGGTGTGCACCAAGCGAGCGTTAATCTTGCCACTGAAACTGCAACAGTTCAGGGGAAGGCGATTACACCACAACTGCTGATAGCCGCAGTAGAGCAAGCCGGCTATCAGGCCAGTGTGCCAGCAAAAGCCCCAGCAGTTGAAGTCACTACCACTGCTTTTTACCAACAAGAGTATTGGCCAGCTGTCGCAAGCATTGTGCTGACGCTCCCTTTGGTGTTGCCGATGCTTGGTTTGTTGTTTGGACTGGATTGGATCTTGCCCGCTTTGTGGCAATGGTTGCTGGCGACACCAGTGCAGTTTTATTTTGGTGCGCGTTTTTATAAAGCAGGCTGGGCCGCATTAAAGGCCGGCAGTGGCACTATGGATCTGCTGGTGGCTATTGGCACCAGTGCTGCCTATGGCTTGTCTTTGTATTTATGGTGGAGTTTTGATACGCATCAGGCTCAGCACGGCGCGCCCCATCTGTATTTTGAAAGCAGCAGCGCGGTATTAAGTCTGGTTTTGTTAGGTAAATACCTGGAGCAAAAAGCAAAACGACGCACCACTGATGCGCTGCGGGCACTGGAAAATTTAAAACCTGCAGTAGCTACTTTGTTTCAGGACGGACTTTGGCTTGAAGTCAAAGCCGAGACTGTGCAGCAAAATGATTTGGTGTTGGTCAAACCCGGCGAACGTATTGCGGTTGATGCTTTGGTTGAACAAGGCCAGAGTCATGTGGATGAAGCGCTGATCAGCGGGGAGTCTGTGCCTGTCAGTAAAAGTCCTGGCGACACAGTGACAGGTGGTTCAGTGAATCTGGATGGGGTATTGCAACTCAGAGCGACAGCGGTCGGAGCCGAATCTACTTTGTCGCGTATTATTCAACTGGTGGAGCAAGCGCAGGGAGCCAAAGCACAGGTGCAGGCCTTAGTGGATAAAATCAGCGCCATCTTTGTGCCAGTGGTCTTAGTCATAGCTTTAGTGACTTTACTGGGCTGGGGTTGGAGCACCTCAGACTGGGTGGCGGGGATTTTAAATGCTGTTGCTGTACTGGTGATCGCCTGTCCTTGCGCTTTGGGTTTGGCAACACCTGCAGCTATTATGGCGGGCACCGGGTCTGCCGCACGCTCTGGTATTCTGATCAAAGACGCTACTGCTTTAGAACAAGCCACAGCAGTGACCCTGGTGGTGTTTGATAAAACCGGCACTTTAACCCAGGGCAAACCCGTACTGCAGCAATTCAGCACTTTTGCCAAAGAGCCTGAACTTTTACTCTGGGCGGCCTCGTTGCAGCAACACAGCGAACACCCTTTGGCTAAAGCTTTATTGTGTTATGCCACTGAACACCAGGTGATTGCTGTTGAAACAGAACAGTTCCAGGTGGTGGCGGGCAAAGGTGTGTTGGGCAAGGTAAAAGGGCATCATTTAGTGCTGGGCAGCAGTCACTGGATGCAGCAGCTTGGACTGGAATTACCTCTTGATCAGATTGCCACCAGCGCTGCCTCTGTATCCTGGTTGGCAGAGCAGCAAGGCGAAAGTTATCAGTTGTTGGCATTGTTTTGTTTTACCGATCAGTTAAAACCAGATGCGCTGCAGGCTGTTCGTTTGTTGAAGCAACAAGGCATCACTGTGGCTATGTTAACGGGCGACAGCAAAAACAGTGCTGCCGCTATAGCAGCCGAACTGGAGTTAAGTCTGTGGAAAGCTGAAGTCTTACCTGCAGAGAAAGCTGCCGCCATTGGGCTCTGGCAGCAACAGGGTTATACAGTGGCTATGGTTGGTGATGGTATTAATGATGCACCAGCTTTGGCGCAGGCAGATTTGGGTGTCGCTATGGCCAGTGGTACTGAAGTGGCCGTCAGCGCTTCAGCTATGACCTTGATGCGCAGTAAGCCAGTTCTGGTCAGCGCAGCTTTGCAGATAGCGCGGCTTAGCTATCGTAAAATTCAGCAGAACCTGTTTTGGGCTTTTATCTTTAATATAGTGGGAATACCTCTTGCAGCTCTGGGTTATTTAAATCCGGTGATTGCAGGTGCAGCTATGGCCAGCAGTAGTTTACTGGTGATCAGCAATGCTTTGCTGTTACAGCGCTGGAAGGCAAAGGAGTAAAAGATGATGGCGAATTTAATCACTATAGGGCAAGCCGCAAAACAGACAGGCCTTTCTGCCAAAATGATCCGGCATTATGAAGAAGCAGGTTTATTGCTAAAAGCCAACAGAACAGAGGCGGGTTACAGGTTATATAACAGTCAGCAACTACAGCAACTGGGCTTTATCAAGCAGGCCAGAGCTCTGGGGTTTTCTATAGCGCAAATCAGCTCTTTGTTAGGCTTATGGCGGGATCCAAATCGCAGCAGCAGAGAAGTAAAACAGCTGGCTGAATTGCATCTGGATGAAATAAAACAAAAAGTAGCAGAATTACAGCAAATGCAAAGCCTGTTGCAACAATTAGCAGATAGTTGTTGTGGCGACGAGCAGCCGCAGTGTGCCATTTTAGATGGTCTGCAAAAGTAAGTTTCTGATAACAAAAAAGACCCCGGCAAACACCGGGGTCTTCACTTAAAAGCCCAGGGATTAAGGCTGATAAGAGGTCGTTAAAGTGATGCCTGAAGCAGCAGTGTAACCACGGATACTAATATGGTAAGTGGCTGCCATAGGGTTGTTGAAAGTACAGCTTTCAGTATTACCATTCAGATAGGGGCGGCAATCGTAAGTAGAAGTGGTTGGTTGTGAACCACGACGTACATACAAGTCTGCATCTCCGGAACCACCAGAGGTATTGACTGTCAGCACACTCATGCCTGCAGGAACCACCACTGTGTAATGTTTCCATGCATTACGCGACACGCTAATATTGTTTATGGTCGACGTTGCACCAGTGCCACCACCGCCGCCTGTACCAGAAGCTGCAGCTACAGCTGCTGCTGCATCAACAATACCAGTACCGCAGTTGTTACAGCTTGCAGGGAAAGAACGGGTTGTGGTTTTCAGAATCGTTTCAATTTCGTCCGGTGTAGCACCTGGTTTTTTCTGAGCAATTAATGCAGCAACACCAGCAACGTGAGGAGCTGCCATTGAGGTCCCCTGACTGTAGGCATAACTGTCAGAACCTGGCGTTGTAGTACCAGTGTTGTAGGTGGATAAAATACCATTCGGGTCGTTGGCTGAGTTCATAGCACCACCTGGTGCTGCCACGTCAATTGAAGTGCCGTAGTTAGAGTAATAAGCACGGCCACCACTGCGGTTGGTTGAAGCAACGTTCACCACACCAGCACAGTTACCCGGGTTGAAGTTGTTTGCGTTGCTATTGTCGTTGCCTGAAGCAATCACAATGACTGTGCCACGAGAGCGGGCTGAGTTAATAGCAGCCTGAGTGGTGGAATCACAAGCACCTGAACCACCTAAACTCATATTGATCACTTTAGCAGGGTTAGCGTTAGCAGGAACACCTGACACAGTGCCGCCTGAAGCCCAGATGATACCATCAGCAATGTCTGAGGTATAACCACCACATTTACCTAAAACGCGAACTGGAACTACTTTAGCACCATAAGCCACACCTGCAACCCCAGAGCCGTTGTTGGTGACTGCAGCCACTGTACCTGCGACATGAGTACCATGCCATGATGAGTCTGAAGCTGAGTGACTACCGCCACATTCGTTGGCTAACACCCAGTCACCCGGGTCACGGGCGTCTGAATCACGATTATTGCCATCGTTACCAACAAAGCTGTCAGAAATCATGTCATAACCAGGCAAAAGGTTGGCATTTAAATCGGCATGTGGACGGTAACCTGTATCTAACACAGCAACTACTACACCAGCTCCAGTCGCGTTATCCCAGGCTGTATTAGCGCGTAAACCACCGGTAGATTCATAGTAATGCCACTGACTGGTGTATTGAGTGTCATTTGGAGTGGCCGCAATTTGTAACATACGGTCTTCTTCCACCGACTCTACCATTGGATCCTGAGCTAACAACTCCATGGTGCGCTGAGTTTCAGCTTTAGACAGGCGACGCTCTGCCCTGACGACATGGCGATTTGCAACAGCCACAGCTCGCACATAACTCAGTGGTTCACCGGCACGGCTGGATAATTCCGAAGCCGCATGAGTTTTTAACTGATTAACTGAACTGGTTGCTGTGCTGGCCAGACCCTGAGCAGATAAAGTAGCGGCATTTTTGTATTTAACGATAAAGCGGGTTGGTGGCTCAACAGCTTTGGTTTCTTTCACTTCTAAGCTGGCGCGGGCATTTAACGGAGCAGCCTGAGCAGCAGTTGCCAATAAGGAAAGTGCAGACAAAGTAAGCAAAGAGACTTTGGATAGGTTGAATTTTTTATGTTGCATTTTGTTCTCTCAAATTATTGTTATGTGAATTGCCTCATCCATGGAAGCCCCTGTCCCTTATTTAGTTAATATGATGGGCAGGCCGTATGATAATTGGTCAATGTCTTGTTAATGTAAATAGGGTGTATTTATCAAATTTAATCTTTTGTTTTCATTTTTTTCGTATTCTGAGCTGTTTTGTGCGATGAGTGGTGTTCTGTGAGCGGCGAAAATGCTGGGTTTGATTACATTTAGTAACAAATGTGTATTTGTTGTTTTGGTTATTAGTTATTTCTAAATGATATAAAAAGAGCTCTAATAGTTGTCTTAAAGTTGCTTTTTTGCTTTGTTTTTGTACGGAAAAAGGTGTGTTCCAATCAAACCTCAGCTCCAATGCATGGAGCTGAGGTTGAAAATTCAGCAGATGATCTGCCGGATCAATGCGGGTGACCTGCTCCGGGTTTTTTGACTTTCAGCTCCAGCTTAGTGTCAGGGGACCCGGCTGGAGCGACAGAAGGCTGAGGTACTGCTCCTGTCCATTCCTGCGCTACTGTGCCTGCTGGGTGTTGATACCAGCCCGGATCTGTGTAATCGCCCGGAGCCTGATCGTGACGAACCTTAAAGATACTGAACATGCCGCCCATTTCGACTGAACCAAAAGGACCATCACCAGACATCATCGGCAGCGTATTAGCGGGCAGAGGCATCTTCATTTCGGTCATATCAGCCATACCCCGTTCGCCCATCACCATATAATCCGGCACCAGTTTATTGATTTTTTGCATCAAACCACTGTGATCCACCCCAATCAGCGTCGGCAGATCATGGCCCATTGCGTTCATCGTATGGTGCGATTTATGGCAGTGAAATGCCCAGTCGCCTTCTTCGTCGGCAATCAGTTCGATCTGACGCATCTGGCCTACAGCCACATCTGTTGTGACTTCAGGCCAGCGTGCTGAAGCAGGCACAGGGCCTCCGTCTGTGCCTGTGACAGTAAACTCATGGCCATGAATATGAATAGGGTGGTTGGTCATCGTCAGGTTACCGACCCGGATCCGCACTTTGTCATTTTTACGCACCACTAAAGGGTCGATGCCAGGGAATACTCTACTGTTCCAGGTCCAGAGATTAAAATCAGTCATGGTCATAATTTTTGGAGTAGCGCTGCCTGGTTCAATATCGTAAGCGTTGAGCAGAAAACAAAAATCTCTGTCCACTTCATCAATATGAGGATGCGCCTCTTTTGGATGAGTGATCCACATGCCCATCATGCCCATGGCCATCTGCACCATTTCATCGGCATGAGGGTGGTACATAAAAGTGCCTGGACGGCGTGCGACAAATTCATACATAAAGGTTTTACCTGGCTTGATGGCTCGCTGATTTAAACCTGCGACCCCATCCATACCATTGGGTAAACGCTGACCATGCCAATGCACTGAGGTATGTTCCGGCAACTTGTTGGTGACAAAAATGCGTACTCTGTCGCCTTCGACCACTTCAATGGTCGGGCCTGGTGACTGACCGTTGTAGCCCCACAAATGGGCTTTCATACCGGGGGCCAGCTCACGGACTACGGGCTCTGCCACTAAGTGAAACTCTTTCACCCCATGGTTCATGCGCCAGGGCAAAGTCCAGCCGTTTAAGGTCACAACCGGATTATATGGACGGCCAGTGTCTGGAATTAAGGGGTCCATGGTATCAGCGGACTGCTGCAACACAGGTTCAGGCAAAGCAGCCATAGAGCTTCTGCTGACGGCGGCAACACCTACAGCAGCTGTAATGGCACCGACTTTTTTTAATAAATCTCGACGGGTTAACATAACATTCTCCTGTTAGTGGCCAGCTGCAGAGGCAGCGCTGTTTGTGGTGTCAGTTTCTGTCGACAGTGGCAGGGAAGGGCTGCCCCACACCGCTTGTTGCAGGCGCAGTTCTGACAAATAAAAATCCCGCTGTGCCGTCATTTGTCCTGTGACTGTTTCTACCTGAGCCTGGGTATCAGCAATCAGCTCAAATACGCCAATTAACATACCGTTGTAACGCAGCACATTTTGTTGGTTAATTTTTTGCGCCAAAGGCACTAATTGATCCTGATAATGCCGGGCGATTTGATACGAACTTTGCTGTAATGCGTAAGCCTGCCGCACTTCAGAGCGGGCTTTTTGTTCCAGTGCTTTGGCTTGCCACCAGGCCTGTTGATATTCTGCTTCTGCTTTGCTGATTCGCGCTGCACCTGAATCAAACAAGGGCAGTTCAACACCTAATGCCAGTTCACGTTCTGCGCTGTGCTGCACTGATCCGGCAATTTCAGCGGACAGCCCCCGGACAAAGCGGCTGTTTTTCTCTAATTCCAGTTGCAGTTCAAGTTGAGCTAACTTTGCTTTGGCTTGTTGCAGATCCAGACGTTGTGCCAGAGCTTGCTGCTCCATGTCCTGCACCATCGCCAACTTATCTGGAATAGCAGGCAAATGGGCCGGTAATTGCAGCCTTGTTTTTGGATCGGATAAACCTAACAACAGGTAAAGTTGCTCACGGCTTTGTTGCTGTTGTTGCTGGGTTTTTGCCAGCTGTAAGCGAATTTCTGCAGCAAACTTTAGCTGCCTGGCTTGTTGCAGTTCACTGTAATTGCCTACCTGATACATACGGTTCGCCAGTTCTGCCGACGCATCTATGGCTTCCTGCACTGTCTGCAGATAGTGAAAGCGCTGCTCTGCTACTACGGTTTCAATAAAAGCGCTGCGGCTTTTTGTCAGCAGATCCATCAGCTGCAACGCCACTTGCTGCTGTTGTTGCTTTGCTTGTTGTTGGGCAATAGCTTTGTTTTTATTCAGGAAAATCAGGTTAAATAAATTCAGTGAGAAATCGGACTCTGTGTTGTAACCCTCTTCTGAACGGCTTCGGATCAGGCGCAAGCCCGGGTTTGGTAATAAACCGGCCTGAGTTAACTGAGCTTTGCTGATGGCCAGCGATGATAAAGCGGCCAGAAAATCCGGGTTATTTAATACCGCAATACGACTGGCACTTTGTTGTGTCAGAGGTTCAGTCAGCAGCAGGGCAATTTCCTGCTCTGCTTCTGCCCTTAAAGCCGGATCTGTTGCTGCCAGTTGCACTTGTTGGTCCGCAGCTTGTTGCTGCACCAGATCTGTTGTATTCAGTCCTGAAGTTCCGGCGCAGGCGCTCAGCAGTACCAAAGCCGCCAGCGGGCTCAGTTTAGTGATGATGCTCATGCTCATGCTCATCTCCTGTTTGTTGTGGCTCTGAGTGCTGTGAATGATCCATTTGATGAGGGGGCTTGTGTTGTGAGTGATCAACAGGCTTCTTGTGCCCTGAATGGTTCATGCTCTGATGACTGGCTGTCTCACTGGCGTAAAATTGCCAGCCGCCGAGTTCAGCGACTTTTTGATTCGCTTGTTTCCAGTCTTTGGTGCGGCTTTGTATAATCACTGAATTCAGTGGTTGTACTTGAGTTTGTTGCTCTTCAAAGGCCGCTGTTGGCACTGAATAAAGCAAGGCCGAGACGCCAAAAAGCGCCGGATAAATAAGCTGAGACATAAAAAATCCTGTTTAGTTAAGCTGAAAAATCACACCGGATAAAGCGCCAAAGCGGGCTTTTGATGGTGTTGGGACGCTGATCAGCTGTATAAACGGGGAGGTCGTTCCAGGCCTGAGGCCGTCAGAGGGAAAACTAAAGGGGTAAAACCAAGGATACGTTCGTTTTGTGCGGGTTCAGCCATAAAGTCCGATGGGTTGACCATCAATACCGCAGCGGCACAACTGACGGCACAACCTGAACAGGATAATTGATGGGTATCCATCATCATCTGCTGATCCACAAGCTGAGGTTCGTCCATGACCTGTTGGTCTGAACCATCCGGCATACTGTTGTGTTCAACTGCCACAGAGTGATGGCCATGCTGTTGCACCATGCTGTGATCAGTCTCTGAGGATTGCGAATGACTGGCCTGGTGTTCTGAATGATCAGGGCCACAACACAACATAGCAGCAGCTGCCACTCCTTTAAACAAGAGTAAGCTGATAAGCACCAGTAAAGTCACGCGGGATACGCGACCCCGATTTCTGTTCATGCTGTTTTGCTTGCCAGAGTTGAGCGATAAAATAATGCCGCCACCCTAATACAAAAAGCCCGAAAATTCAAGCCAAAGCGGCTTAGCACAAAGCCTTGACTGAGTAACAAAGGCGCGGCACAGTAATGGTTGTTTAGTTAGAACTGAGATTTTTATTCATGTGTTCAGCAACAAAACAGGCCTATAGCCTTGAGATAAAACAAGCGCAGCAGGCGCGTCGCCAGCAGTTGTGGCCACAAGCCTGGTCGCATTTAGAGCGGGCGCATATTCTGGGGCAACAGAATTTCGTATTGCATCTGCAAAGCCATTGGCTGATGCTGAAACTGGCGGCAGATCAAACAAACTGGCCCGAAATCCGGGGCCAGTTACTTCGTCTGTTGCTCACTCCTCTGGGTCATTTAACCGGACGTTTGCCTTTGGGCAATCCTGGTTCCAGTCGTTATCCGGTGATGCAACCTCTGCCTGTCCCTGAGGATCTCCAGGCTTTGTTATCAGGTACAAAAGAGCCTCTGTAGTCAGCTGTAGTTCTTCATTTTGTGGTATGTTTTCAGATATCCCTTTTGTCGCCAGCTAAGGATCGCACAGATGCAGGTTGCCGCAGTTCCCCAAGATGAACAGAACAGATTAAAGGCTTTGCTTAAATTACAGATCCTTGATACTGAACCTGATGCGACTTTTGATGCTGTGACTGCGTTGGCCGCCACTTTATTTCAGGTGCCCATAGCACTGGTATCTCTGATTGATGAGCAGCGTCAATGGTTTAAAAGTAAACAAGGACTGGATGTCTGTCAGACCGAGCGTAAACTGGCTTTTTGCGCCCACGCTATTTTACAGCCCGATATTTTTATCGTCGAAGATGCGTCGCAAGACGAACGTTTTGCCGACAATCCCTTAGTTTGTACTATTCCAAACATTCGCTTTTATGCAGGTTGCCCGCTGATCAATGAACAGGGTTATGCTCTGGGCACTTTATGCATTATTTCTCCTGAGCCACGACAAATGACGGAGCAGGACAAAGTTGTATTGCGCCAAATGGCCGCTTTAGTGATGGAGCGCCTGAACGAACATAAACAAAAACTGCAAACCGAACATAAGTTACAGTTGTTGGATTTATTACTGGATTCTATCCCTGACGCTTTGGTGGCCTGCGACAGCGAAGGCCAACTGGAGCAATTTAACAAGGTGGCACGCGACTGGCACTGTGTGGATGTGCGCCAATGTGACCCGGAGTTGTGGAGCCATTATTACGACTTATACGAAGAAGATGGGCAGACTGTATTATCGGTTGACCGGATCCCTTTGCTCAGAGCTTTTCACGGCGAACCTGTAGTAAGGCAGGATATTTGTATTAAGGCCAAAGGCCTGGCGCCACGTTGGGCGCGTTGCCGGGGAGAGCAACTGAAAAGCCGCTCAGGTCAGCTCTTGGGGGCTTTAGTGCTGATGCAGGATATCAGTGAACAAAAACGACTGGAACAGATGAAAACCGATTTTATCTCCACAGTCAGCCATGAACTGCGTACACCTATTACCGCCATTAGTGGGGCTTTGGATCTGGTGATCCATCAGGTGCTGGGGTCTGTGCCTGAAAAGGCGCTGGCTATGCTGAAGGTGGCCAGTCAGAACAGCAAAAGACTGCAGTTGCTGGTGAATGATTTACTGGACATGGAAAAACTCAGTGCAGGGAAAATGGATTTTTATCTGCAGCCTTGTGATTTAGCGCAGGAATGTCAGCAGGCAATCACTCAAAATCAGCCCTACGCCGACAGGTTTGCAGTGCAATTATCTTTATTAAACAACGAATCCCTGATGATGCAACTGGACAGTCACAGACTGCAGCAAGTGCTGAGCAACTTGTTGTCCAATGCCATTAAGTATTCAAAAAGTGGGGCTGAGGTTTTTCTGAGTTATTACCTGCTGGAGAACAAAATCCGCATTCAGGTGGAAGACAAAGGCGAGGGGATCCCGCTGCATTTTCAGGAAAAAATATTCCAGCGTTTTGCCCAGGCCGATGGCTCAGACTCCAAAGCCCGCTCAGGTACAGGCCTTGGCCTTGCGATCAGCAGGGCTATCATTGAATCCATGGGAGGTACTATTGATTTCAGATCAGTACCTGGGCAAGGCTCAGTGTTTTATTGCGATTTTCCAGTCTGCTCTGAGTGAACTCTTTTATACGGGCCTGGTGCTGGCAGAACATCGCAGTAGTCAATGTTATGTTTCGTCAGCATCAACCAAAAGGCTAAACAAGGCAGGGATGGACGGGGCCTGGATTTTGACTACACAACTTTGAGCTAAAGCAAAAAAATGAGCCTGCACCAGAGCTGTTAATTCCGACAACTCAAATTGCTGAAATAATGAAGGTAAAGCATCACTATCCAGGTTTAGCTGATCCAGCAGATAAGCTTGTCCTGTTGCATCAATCAGCAGATCTTCAGGTGTTAAATAAGGCTGTTGTAACTGATACTGCTGTCCGAAACTGCCGGGGGCGGCCAGATAAATCAGCTCATCCTGACCTGCGAATTTAAAGATTGCGGGGTATTGGATCATCATTACTACTCTTTAACGCTTTTGCGCCATTGTATCTGCAAAGTAGCTACAGTTTGAAAGATCACTGCATAAAAAAGCCCCTTGCTAAAAAAGACAAGGGGCAAAAGGCGCGGATGGGCCTATGGGTTACACTGTTACTGTGAAATTCAGCGGGAACAATCACAATAGATACTGTTATACGCTCTTTACTTTGTCAGTAAAATTCGAATATAACTGCTGATATCTTCGTTAAAAGTTGTGTTTAAGATGACTCCTGTTAATTACAATCAACTCTATTATTTTTATCTGGTCGCTGAACATGGCAGTATTGCCAGAGTCAGCGAGCTGTTGCATATCACTCCCCAAACCATCAGTGGCCAAATCAGTGCTTTTGAGCATGGTATAGGGACGGCTTTGTTTTCCCGTCAGGGTAAACGGCTGATCCCCACTGAACTGGGGGTGGTGGTGCAGCGTTATGCCGCTGATATTTTTCAGTTAGGGGATGAACTCAAAGCAGTGTTAACCCGTCAGCACAGCAGTTGGCAGAGTTTCAGTGTAGGTATTACCGATGTACTGCCAAAAGCTTTTGTTTATGAAATGCTTAAGCCTATTTTACAGTTGCCCATTAAGCTGATTTGCCGTGAAGGCGAGCAGGCCGGGCTTTTATCCGAATTGGCTATTAATAAATTGGATATGGTGTTGTCCGATCAGCCCATCCAGCCTGGTAGTCATGTGAAAGCTTACAGTCATCTTGTGACTGAATCTCCTATGGCTGTGTATGCGTGCGAGGCCTTAGCTGAGCAGCTAAGCTCAGATTTCCCTCAGTCTTTGCACGGTCAGCCTTTTTTATTGCAGGGGAAAAAATCCATTATTCGTCAGCAGTTAATGGGCTGGTTTAATGAAGTGGAGGTGCAGCCTGATGTAGTGGCTGAATTTGACGACAGTGCCTTAATACAGGCTTTTGCTCAGCAGGGGCTTGGCGCTTTTGCCGCGCCTTTATTGCTGGAAGCTCAGTTATTAACTAACTACAGGTTGTTGAAGGTTGGAGTGATCCACAGGGTGACAGAACGTTTTTATGCCATATCACCCGAACGTAAACTCACTCACCCGGCCGTGTTGCAGCTGGTCAAAGCGCTGCAACAGGATGGCCAGACGAGTGGTGAGAAAACAAGTCGTTAAGCTGCAGAAAATGGCTGCAACTGCTGCTGAGTGCGTTTAGTACCAGACAACAACTGTTCTGTCGCCTGATCGATAGCGGCCATTTGCTGATACGCCAGATTGGTACCCTGTTCAATTTCAGTCAGGTGATGGTGATTTTGCTCTGAGCTGTGTGCCAGTTGCTGCACATGCTGCTGAATATGGTTCAGCTGTTGCTGGGCATTTTTCAGTTGTTGCTCCAACTGGCTGAAATCACCGCTGGTTTGCTGAATTTGTTGTTGAGCTTCGCCGGCTTGCTGTTGCAACTGTTCCGACTCATTTTTAGTGTCCCGTACCAATACATCCATTTCGTTCAGGAAACCTGAGATCTGGCCTGTGGCGCTGTTTACCTTGGCAGCCAAAGTACGAACTTCATCTGCAACTACCGCAAAACCACGGCCAGCTTCACCGGCCCTTGCTGCTTCAATAGCCGCATTCAGTGCCAGCAGGTTAGTTTGATCGGAGAAGTTTTCCACCATTAATAAAATTTGCCGCACGTTTTCAGCGTTTTTCTGCAAACCTGTGACTGTGCCGCCAAAATTGGCCAACAGCTGCTCAATTTTATGCAGTTGGCTGGTCAGCTGGTTTAATTGAGTGCTGGCCGTTTTGGCGTTGTGTACAGTGCTGCTGGCCACTTCTATCACCTGATCGTTGCTTTGCACTATTTCAGATAAACGTTGCAAAGACTGATCACTTTGAGAGCGGATCTGCTGGCTGCTTTGTTCTGCACCCTGCAATTGCTGTCTGGTGCTGTGCACTGCTTCTGCCACTTGCTGGTTGACATGAAAGTTACTGGACGCTTGCTGATGAATGTCCCGCAGCATGCCGGATAATTGATCAACAAATAAATTGTACTGCTCAGATAAAGTGCGGAATTCGTCAAAAGTAAAAGCAGGTAAACGGGTTTTTAAATCGCTGCCGGCCTGATTCGCTTGTTGCAATGCATGCACCAGAGCTTTGACTGGCCGCACTATTAAGTGCATCAGATAACCTATGGTAAAGATAAAAGCCCCGGTGCCGAGGATAAGTATCCACCACCAGCTTTGGCCGGCACTACCTTGATCCGGATAAGCAGCAAACATCGCCAGCCAGAAAATCAGCGTTAAAAAGCCAATATTGCCCACAATTTTTAATGTCAGGCTGTAAAAAAACTGCCGTTCGACCGCACTGTAAATATCGTTAAATAAGCTCATGTCCTGACTCTCAGTCTAAGTTCCAAACCCAATTGCTGATGCTGAACTATAACCCACTGTTACAGAGGCTTTATTGTTCTGTGTCATACCATAACCAGTTTTTCAGCTTTTTTTAAGTGCACAGAGCAGATTGTTTTTATACAATGTGTATATAAATCGTATATGAAGTATGTATCTATGGGCATAGTGAAAATATCGGACGATCTGCATGAAGACCTGCGCGAAGCCAGCAGAGTGATGGCCCGCTCTATCAATGCACAGGCTGAATTCTGGATCAGAGTGGGCATGCTTGCTGAATTACACCCACAGCTGAGTTATCAGCAGTTGTGCCGTAAATTACTGAAAAATAAATCTTCTACTTTGCAGGACTTATTAAATGAACTCGATCCATCTGAAAACCCAGGCTGAACTGGATATACAACACAAAGCCGGGCAGCTGTTGGCACAGGTCTTTCTGATGCTCGATGAGCTGGTCAAACCAGGTCTCAGCACTATGCAAATTAATGATGCAGTCGAAGCTTTTATCCGTGGTCCTTTAGGGGCAAGGCCAGCCAGTAAAGGCCAGTATGATTATCAGTATGTACTGAACAGCTCGATCAACGAGGTGGTTTGTCATGGCATGCCTAAACTGACGGACATTCTCAAAGAGGGCGATATTGTCAATCTGGACATAACGCTGGAAAAAGATGGCTTTATTGCCGATTCCAGCAAAATGTATTGTATTGGCAAGGTGAGTCCTTTAGCGCAGAAACTGGTGGACGTGACCTATCAGGCACTGTGGCAGGGCATTTATCAGGTGAAACCCGGCGCCCGTTTGGGAGATATAGCTGCTGCTGTACAGCAATATGCTGAAGGTTTTGGCTATTCTGTGGTGCGGGAATACTGTGGTCATGGCATAGGCCGTGAAATGCACGAAGAACCACAAATTCTGCATTATGGTAAGGCAGGCACAGGGCTGACATTAAAACCCGGTATGGTGTTTACCATAGAGCCGATGATCAATCAGGGTGACAGGCGTGTTAAACAAAAATCCGATGGCTGGACAGTGGTCACCAAAGATAAAAAATTATCTGCACAGTGGGAACATACAATAGCGGTCACAGAAACAGGTTTTTCTGTGCTGACCTTAAGACCTGAAGAGCAGCATTTGCTACAACGGGCTCCTGCATGACTGAAACCCTATTCATTACAGTGTGCTACTGCAGCATAGGCAAAGCTCTGGCTTTGGAGACGAAACAACTGAAGCAAAAATTTAAGCTTTCCGGATAATCTTTGAACGGGATCAAAGGCTTAGGCTTTATTCGAAAAATTGAGCAAATTTTCGTCGAAAATTGCTTGCCTGCTGGCGGATATTTCACCACTATGACAGTCGCTTTTTCTTCAGGGAGTGACTGCCATGACATCCAACTTTATGCGTACTGTGCATTTAAAAACTGCACAACAATTCAAAGAGCAAGGCCATGATTTGCAGTATGTGGTAAAGCATTTTCACAAAGTGGGCATACCGGAAGATGAAATACCGGAGCTACTGCCTCTGCTGGGTTTTGGCCTTGGTACAGACCCTTTAGCTTTACGCAATACAAGCCAAAAAGACTGATATTAAAACAGGACGCCACCTAAAAGGTGGCGTCAGACTGATCTTTTTCTTTGCGATAGCAGATCAAACTAATGTGCTGCTCTGTTTTTTATCCTGTCATGAATAAAAGAAGCGACCACATAAAACACCACCACTGGCAGCAGTCCATACAAAATGCCTTGTTGTAAGTCTGGCAGATACGCTTCTTTTAATGCCACAGCCACCAGATACCAGGTGTAGGCGATATACAGCAACATAAATAACAAACCTTCGATACGGTTCAGCGATGAGCCGATAAAAAACAGGGGTAAACACAACAAGGCCACGGCCACCATCACCGGAATATCGACCATGGCCATTTGTTCGCCTGCCAGCAGCGGGATAGGAGAGACCACGCCTGCAATTCCTAGTACACAAAGAATATTAAAAATATTACTGCCCACCACATTGCCTACTGCTATATCACGTTCGCCTCTTAAAGTGGCAACCACAGAAGTCACCACTTCGGGCAGGGAAGTACCCGCTGCAATAATAGTCAGGCCAATAACGGCTTCATTGACCCCTAAAGCGCGTGCAATTTCCACGGCGCTGTCGACTAAAAAACGTGAACCTAAAACCAGCAACACTAAGCCACCTAACAATAACAACAGGTTTTGCCAGGCCGGAACTTTAGCTTTGAGCATTTCTTCTACTTCTTCGTCTGCTGTGTCCACTCCCTGAGCTTTGCCCTGACGGAACAAAAACCAGGTGTAGCTGACTAAACCCACAGCCAGAATAGCAGCTTCAAAACGTGTAATAGCACCATCAAAGGTCATCCACATCGCCAGCACAGAAACAAATACCATAATAGGCACGTCCTGACGGATCAGTTGACGCGAAATCACTAAAGGCGAAATCATGGCGGCTGCGCCTAGAATAAACAGCACATTAAAGATATTACTGCCCACAGCATTGGCTATAGCCAGTTCAGCTTGTCCTGAATAGGCTGCTTTAACGCTAACAGCCAGTTCAGGCGCACTGGTACCAAAAGCAACTACTGTTAAACCAATGACTAAAGCAGGAATGCCAAAAGAGCCAGCCAAACGTGCAGCTCCTTTTACCAGCAAATCTGCGCCAACGACCAATAACACCAGGCCGACCACCAACAAAAACCAGGTCATGCTGTACTCCATCTGATTATTTCAACTGGGCGCTAATTTAAAGGAAAAACAAATAACAAGGAAGGGCGATGCCGGATTAAAGCCCTGGTGATGAGTCATTGGCTTATGAAACCGGGTTCAGCTCTTAACCCGGCATTTATTCTGCTTAACCTATCTTCATTGTAGCTTGACCAGGCTTTACTCCGTTTTGGGTTTTGCCTCTTGTTGCCTGGCCCATAACTGTGCATAGAGCCCTTGTTGTGCCAGCAATTGCTGGTGAGTACCAGCTTCGGCCACTTCGCCTTGTTGCAGTACTAAAATCTTGTCCGCATCAGTCACTGTAGATAAACGATGAGCTATAACCACAGAGGTATGGTGTTTTGCCAGTTCACGTAAAGCTTTTAAGATAGCGGCTTCCGAGTGAGAATCCAGCGCTGAGGTGGCTTCATCAAAAATCAGAATAGGTGAGCCTTTTAACAGCACCCTGGCTATGGCAATACGTTGTTTTTCACCGCCTGATACTTTTAAACCCCGCTCACCGACCAGTGTTTGATCGCCTTGTGGCAAACTCTGAATAAAGCTGTCCAGATGAGCCAGCTTGATCACCTGGTCCACTTCGGCTTCGCTCGCATCAGGTTTACCGTAGCGAATGTTTTCTCTGATACTGGTATTAAACAGCACAGTATCCTGCGGCACTATCGCAATGCTTTGGCGTAACGAGCTTTGAGTGACGTCACGGATATCCTGACCATCAATACAAATGCTGCCGTTCTGAATATCGTAAAAGCGGTATAAAAGCCGGGCTATGGTGCTTTTTCCTGCACCAGAAGCCCCAACAATAGCCAGCTTTTGGCCGGGTTCAACCACAAAACTTAAGCCGTTCAGAATAGATCGGCCAGGCTGATAACTAAAATGGACCTGATTAAATTCAATACGGCCTTGCTGTAATTGCAGCTCTGGTGCATCAGTTTTGTCTTTAATTTGCGCTTCTTTTTTCAACAGCCCCAGCATGTTTTCCAGATCGGTTAAGGATCGGCGGATTTCACGATAAACAAAACCTAAAAAATTCAAAGGAATAAACAGCTGCAGCATATAGGCATTCACCATCGCCAGATCGCCAAGCGTCAGCTCTTTATCCAATACGCCCTGTGCTGCCATCCACATCATCAGGGTAATAGCGACGGCAATAATCAGCGCCTGACCTGAGTTCAGGGCTAACAGTGACATACGGTTTTTTAGTTTGGCTTGTTCCCAGTTGGCTAAAAACTGATCGTAAGTACGTTCTTCATAGGCTTCGTTATTGAAGTATTTGACGGTTTCATAGTTCAGCAGGCTGTCGACTGCTCTGCTATTGGTGGCAGAGTCGGCCTGATTGGCTTCGCGGATATATTTGTTGCGCCACTCTGTCACATAAAAAGTAAAGGCCACATACAAAGCGACAGCAACAAAAGTTAAAACGGCGTACCAGTACGAAAACAGCAGCGCAAAAATCACTGCGACCAGCAGTATTTCCAGCAGGGTGGGCACTATATTAAACATTAAAAACCGCATCAGAAAACTGATGCCGTTGGTGCCTCTTTCTATATCGCGGCTTATGCCACCGGTTTGGCGGTCTAAATGAAAGCTCAGTTCTAATTGGTGCAGATGATTAAATACTCTAAGCCCCACTTTACGCATCGCATGTTCAGTGACCCGGCTGAATAAGGCATCCCGCACTTCACCAAAAAAAACTGCGCCAAAACGTAAGAAACCGTAAAAGAAAAGAAACGCTAGTGGCAAAGTGAGTACTGAGTTTAAGCTGGGATCTAAATCGTCGATGATAAGTTTGAGTGCATAAGGCAAATACAAAGTGGCAGCTTTAGCAGCCAGCAGCGCAGCCACAGCCAACAACACCCGGCTTTTAAAGGCCCAGATATAGGGCCACATATACTGTACTGTTTGCTTTAGATTAAGAGCTTCAGTTTGTTTAGACGCATCTGCTCTTTTGGCTGCTGTTCCCATACCACGCATAAATCAGTTTTCCTGAAAAGGCGTGTCGGATACACACCTTATTGATAAGTGCAAAGATAAGCTGTGTCAGTTTCTACTTTTAATTGAAACTTAGCCTGGGCCGGTACTTCAAATACAGCTCCGCTTCCGAAGCTTTGCCATTCTGTCTGGCCTGGCAATAATACGGTTAAAGCGCCGCTAATCACAGTTAAAACTTCATGCTGACTGGTACCAAATTCGTAGTCACCTGGCGCCATCACGCCTACAGTGGCTGGCAATGTTTCACCCTGAAACGCGATGGATGTCACCTTGCCGTCAAAATAACTATTTACTTTAAACATCTGATTTATGCTCCTGAACAATGAAAGGACCAGTTAACCCGATTTCAGTATTGAAATAAAGAGATTTCTGGGTGTTTAGATGTCTATATCCTAATTAGGGAAGTTGAACAGGACTCGGGCTTTTTTTACAAAGCCTTGCTATACCTTAAAAGCTAAAACCATGAATTTAATCTAAGTGATTGAATTTAATTCTTAATCAGCAGTGGAGTTTTTATGCGGATCTCAAAAAAAATCAGTGTTCCCGCTTTGTTTATGCTGGTGCTAAGCCCTGCAGCTTTAGCGAATTTAAGCTCTACAGTCACTCTTACCTCCAACTATTTATTTAACGGTATTACCCTGACCGAAGATGATCCTGCCTTGCAACCCAGCCTGGACTGGGTATCTGATTCAGGCTGGTATGCCGGCACCTGGGGCTCTAATGTCAGCTTTGTCGAAAACACAGATCTGGAAGTCGATTTTTATGCGGGTTATTACACAGATCTTGGTAACAACTGGGCTTTAGACCTTGGGGTGGCGCATTACACTTATTACGGCAGCAGCGAAAGCAGTGCTTTTGATTATCCTGAAGCGTACATCAAAGTGTCTTATGACAACACCAAACTCAGCTACTGGTATGCCAGTGATTACTTTGGTGCCGGGGGGGGCCATTATATTATTATGCTGACTCATAGTATTCAGCTGACAGATCATCTGACGCTGATCCTGTCAGGCGACCGTTCGACGTCCACAGACACAGACAAATTTTTGCGTGACACAGATGGCACTTATCACCATTGGCGGCTTGCTCTCGCTGGTGAATGGTTAGACGCAAAATGGACTGCCGCTTTTGATGACACAGATTTGGCGCTGGACGATTTAGGCGAACCCACGTTTTCGCTGTCAGTGGCAAAAACCTTTAATTGGCTTTAGGTGAAGATTATGCAGTTGAATTCCTTACGTTTTAAACTCACTTTTGGCGTCGCACTTTTATTGGCTATCAGTATTGGCAGTATGGCCTTTATTGGCTGGTATTCGATGAGCAGCAGCAA
This sequence comes from Gammaproteobacteria bacterium, assembly GCA_018825965.1. Lineage (GTDB taxonomy): Bacteria > Pseudomonadota > Gammaproteobacteria > Enterobacterales > Alteromonadaceae > Pararheinheimera. Next base: position 91,649 of record JAHKAA010000051.1, on the reverse strand, counting down.
TGATTCAGCTGTCACCCGGCTGACTCAATCGGTGCGCACCTTGGCCGAGCAAATCCTGACCGAAGCTGCACAGCGTACAGCGCTTGAGACAAGTAGCGTGCTGGACCGCAATTTTGATACGGCGAAAAACTTTGCTGCGGTGTTATCCGGTTCAGCTTCAGGCAGCGGTCAAACACCTTATAGCCGTGATCAGGTAAAAGCAATGGCGGGTCATATTTTGGGCAGCAACCCAGGTATTTCGTCTTTGTTTGGTCAGTTTGAACCCAATGGTTATGATGGCGCTGACAGCCAGTATTCCATCGCCAATGATCACAGTTCTAAAACCGGTTCTATGGAGATTTATTGGATACGTGAGCAAAATCAACTCAAGTTCGTACAAACTCCTGATCCTGCAGTGAAATACAAAGATACAAAAAACGAATATGGTGTGCGCGAAGCTGAATGGTATTTGTGCAGCAAGGACAGCAAAAAAGCCTGTCTGATGGAACCTTATTTATGGGAAATTGCACCTGGTAATCAGGTATTGCTGACCTCCCTGGTGTATCCGGTCGTGACGAATGACCAGTTCAGAGGGGTATCAGGGGTCGATTTAAACCTGCCTGTATTGCAGACCTTATTGCAGGCTCAGGCTGATTTGCTTTACGGTGGCAAAGCTGAACTGTATTTGATTAGTAAATATGGGCTTGTGGTCGCCAGCAATAAGTATCCTGCTCAATTGGGCCAGTCGATTAAAGCGCTTGATGCAGATTTAGCTGCACATTTACAACAGCAACAAGCGGGCGTTAGCTTATACAAAGATTCCATGCTGGTAACGCAGCCCATCAAACTTGACAGCACAGAGTCGCTCTGGAAAGTTGTGGTGGCAGTGCCGGAAGCCACAGCTTTGGCTATGGCGATTCAGCTGGCCGATCAGCTGAACGCTGACTCTGCCCAAACCACTCAAAGCATGATTGGCTTAGGTCTGGTGTTGTTATTGGCTTTTGTGGTGTTAATGGCTTTGGGTTTAAAAAGCGCCACAGCGCCCATTTTACATATGAGTGTGCTGATGAAAGAGCTGGCAGGCTCTGAGGGCGACCTGACCAGGCAGTTAAAACAAAGTCAGCATCAGGAATTAAATGATATGGCGGATGGTTTTAATCTGTTCACTGCCAAACTACGGTCGATGATCAATAACTTAAAAGAATCCTCAAAACTGATGCAGTACCAGTCGGAGCAGATGGTACAAACCACAGATCAAACCAATAGTTCTGTCAGTATTCAGGCCAGTGAAATTCAAAACGTGGCTTCAGCTATGCATCAAATGTCAGCCACTGCACATGAAGTTGCTAATCTGGCGGGCAGCACTGCACAAGGCGCTCAGGAATCGCTGGCCGCCTTAACGGATGCTAATCATTTGTTTCAGAATACGGTTGAGGCTTTTAAAACTGTGTCTGTTGAATTTAGCCACACCAGTCAAGGGGTGAATGAGGTCGCACAAAGCAGCCAAAAAATTAATGGCATTATTGATGTGATCCAGGCCATAGCCGAACAAACTAATTTGTTGGCACTGAATGCCGCTATTGAAGCGGCGCGGGCTGGTGAACAGGGCCGTGGTTTTGCTGTGGTGGCCGATGAAGTGAGGTCACTGGCGGCCCGTACCCATAGTTCAACAGATGAAATTAAAAATCTGATCCATGGATTGCAACAACAGGTTGCTGCTGCGGTACAACAAATTCATACTAATACCGATAAAGTCACCAGTACTTTGCAGGAAGCCGAAAGCTCTTATGAAAAGCTCTCTTTGGCTACAGCTGGTATTTCCAGCATAGCGGATAACGCGTTCCAGGTGGCTTCGGCTGCGGAAGAGCAAAATCAGGTCAGTGAAGAAATTAACCGCAATATCACAGCCATAGATGATGCCACTAAAGCTTTGCATCAACTGGCGAAACAAAACCTGTTGATCAGTAAAGAAATTGACACTATTACCGGAGCCATGGACGCTCAACTGGCGCAATTGCGCTGCTGAGGATAGGGTGAAGTACTATCTGGGCTGGCTTTGTCTGTTGCCTCTGTGGGTTCAGGCTGCACAAGTTGTCAGGTTGGCCAGTTTAGACTGGCCGCCTTACACTGGTTCTCAACTTGAGCAGCAGGGGGAGACTACAGTGTTGCTCAGGCAAGTATTTGCATCTATGCAGCTGGAGGTACAGACTGAGTTTTTCCCCTGGTCCAGAGCCATTCGGGCCAGTGAGAAAACCGGTGCTTTATATGCCGGTTATTTCCCCGAATATCAAATCGATAACCCAAAATTTATTTTGTCGGATAGCCTGGGCAGCAGCGAGCTGGGTTTTGTCGAAGCCACAGCTCAGCCTTTGGGGCAACTGAGTTTTACTGTTTTGCCTCAATACCAATTGGGTGTAGTGCAGGACTATGTCAATCTGACTGAAGTAGACCAGATGATAGCCACAGGGCAACTTAAACCACAGGTAGCGATCTCTGACAGGCTTAATATTCTGAAAGTGGCCTTGGGCCGGCTGGATCTGGCGGTCATAGACCGCCGGGTTTTGCTCTATTTGCTGGAGCATGATACTGAGGTAAAACGCTTAGCTTCAGGCAAAGTGCAATTTAACAGCAGCTTAACTGAACTGAAAACTTTACATCTGGCTTTGCGGCGAGAAGCAGCGCATCAGCAATTGATAGAAAAATTTAATCAACACTTACAAAAAGTTAAATCTGGATCTGCTGCAATATCACCGCCTTCTGGTTAAATTTTGTTAATTTGTTACAAAGGTTAACCAGCTCTTGCGCTAATACAAACAACTTCTAGACTTGAACCAACTATGGAGTTTTTCTTGCGGCTCGCCCAGGTTTCGCCTGTGCCATAGGGTCATCATTCGCCTGAACGGAATCGGAGTCTGTTATGAATACAAAATTTGGTTTAGCCGCTCGTCTGTCATTCTCTTTTGCTATCCCTTTATTCCTGATGCTGTTGTTGGCAGCTACAGGCTTGCTGGCAATGAACAGCATGAATCAGGGATTGAAAACTGTCTATCTGGACAGAGTAGTACCACTGAAAGGCTTAAAAAATATCGCGGACTTATATGCGGTTTCTGTAATAGATGCTGTCAATAAAGCCAACACTGGTTTATTAACTTCTGAGCAGGCGCTGGTTCAGGTGCAAACAGCCCAACAACAAATTGCTGTCGAGTGGGCTCATTATATGGCTACCGCGCTGACGGCAGAGGATCAACAGCTGGCTAACCAGGCTTCAGCTTTGCTCAACGATGCTGATGTGGATATCAAACAACTGGTGCTGTTTTTACAGCAACAAAGCGGGGACGTCAGCGGAACTTTGCAGGATTTTAATGGCCCTTTGTATCGTAGCATTGACCCTATCAGCGAAAAAATTACCGAACTGGTGAACTTGCAGTTGCAGGTGGCTGAAACTGAATTTTTGGCCTCTGAAAAGTTGTATAACAAGGAAGTCTGGTTGATCAGTAGTTTAACTTTGGTTGCTGTGTTGGCTGCTATCACAGCCGCTAGTTGGATAGTGCGTCATACCCTTGGGCATTTAGGCGGAGAACCCGAATACGCCGCCATGATAGTGCGTAAAGTAGCGGCCGGAGAGCTGGATATTCAAATTGAATTAAAGCAGCAGGACAACTCCAGTTTATTGCATCATTTGCGCGCTATGGTGGCGCAGTTATCCGGCATAGTGGGGGAGTTAAAACTGGCGTCCGGCGCTTTGGATCAGGCTGCTGATGAGTTGGCTGTCAGCAGTGAAAAAACCACAGATCAGCTGATTTTGCAGCACCAGGAAATAGAAATGGTATCTACCGCTATGAACGAAATGAGCACTTCAGTGGCCGATGTAGCGCAAAATGCGGTGAGTGCAGCACAAAAAACCAATGAAACTGAAACTAATCTGAAATTAAGCGACGAGGTGATGGCAAAAACTATTGCTGCCATTGAGTCTTTATCCAAAGACGTCAGCCAGACCACCAGCGTGATAGAGCTGTTATCAGCTCAAAGCGCTGAAATAGGCCAGGTGGTAGAAGTGATACGAGGTGTGGCTGAACAAACGAATTTATTGGCACTGAATGCTGCCATAGAAGCTGCACGGGCGGGTGAGCAAGGCCGGGGTTTTGCGGTAGTGGCAGATGAAGTTCGCACTTTGGCCAGCCGTACTCAGGACTCCACTCAAATGATCCAGGCTATGATCAGTCGCCTGCACGAAGGAGTGCAAGCGACTGTCAGTGCTATGGCTGGCAGCCAGAAACAAGCGGGTCATACCGTAGATTTTGCTGCAGGAGCTTTGGAGTCTTTCGGCAAAATCAAAGGCTTTGTCAATCTCTTAAATCAAATGAATGAGCAAATTGCCAGTGCGGCCGAACAACAAAGCATAGTAGCCGAAGACATTAACCGTAATGTGATGCAAATTAAAGGCGCAACAGAACTCACAGCCTGCGCTGCCGATCAGGTCGCCCGTTCCAGTGTAGAACTGAAACAAATTGCCAGTCGGCTGGCTGGCCATGTGAATTACTTTCGTTTAGCCTGAGAAAGCAAAGTTGCGGTTAAACTTTAGCTATGCAGTGGCCGCGTTATGGCCACTTAGTCCGGGCTGTGGTGTTAAATGAACAGCGCTCACTCTTAGTCTCAGGAATCTTGATGATCTTCAATCAAACTATAAAGCAATTGTTAGTCAAACTGCTTGTGGCAACCGCAGCCATCGTCATTGCCATCGCATTATTTCGATGGTTGCTGTTACCCGCAGTTCAGTGGCTGTTTCAGTTCGGGGAGCAGACTATAGCTATCATCAGAAGGGCAGGCATCTTTGTGTCTGTGGTTTTGGCTTACTGGGCTTATGTCAGGTTTTATGAAAGACGGCAGGCCAATGAGCTTCGAATAGCCCCGGTGGCTATAGCTATAGGCGCTATTTCTGGTGCGGCCGTTATTGCGCTCATCTCTTTGGTTTTGTTTGCTTTTGGTGTGTATGAAATCAAAAGCTATCAGGGCCTCGATCATGCTTTACTGGGGGTGGCCGGGGTCATTTTAGTTGCGGCAACTATTGAAGAAATTGTATTCCGTGGAGTTTTGTTTTTGGCGCTGGAAAAGACCTGGGGCACAGTGCCTGCGCTCTGGCTGCAGTCGCTTATCTTTTCAGTACTGCATATAGCGAATATGGATCCGCAGATGGGAGTGCCAGAGTTAGTGATGACAGTGATCTCAGGCACTCTGCTTGGCGCATTCTGGACTTTGATCTTTATTCAGACCCGCAATATCTGGGTCGTCACGGCCAATCATGCGGCCTGGAATTTCACTATAGTACTGACAGGCCTGCCGCTTTCAGGTCTGGGCGACTGGACAGCTGTAGCTCCCATCGTAAGTACTTATCAGGGGCCTAACTGGTTAAGTGGTGGTGTAGTGGGTCCTGAAGATTCTATCGTTACTGTGCTGGTTGTGATTGGCATCATGCTTGGGCTGGTCGTCTGGGCTAAAAAAACCAACAAATTTGTAAAACAAGCTTCAGGCAGTTAGTTGGCCGCAGTGTGAATAAAGGCCTCCTTTTCTGAATTGCATACAATGACTGTTGTGCAGTATTCAACTGCGCAGCAGTTCATCCAGCTCTGTGCGCTGGCGCGGCAGCAACGCTATCTCCAGCCCCATTAACTTAAAGTAACACCTCAGGCTATCCAGTCGTGGATTGCCTGTATCATTTTCAATATCACTGACCACCTGGCGGCTTAATCCCAGCAAGCTGCATACTTCAGTTTGTGACATCTGTAAGCCTTGAGTACGAATGGCTTTCCCCACCTGGCCTAAACTGATGTGTCCGGCGAGCATGTCTTTGATCAACTGGTTTTTAAGCTCAAATCTGTCTTTATAAGGCTGAGCTTTAGACCCGGTATTTGTCATGGTAATAGTCCCCAACGCTGTAATCGCTGCTCTTTATAATCAAAACCCATGGCTGGAATAGTTAAAATTTGCTCTGGCACACCACGCTTTCTCAATCTGTTGGTCAGGCCGGATAGCTTGCCTGCTAAATCACAAAGCTCAGATTTCAGGTAGTCAGGGTGGCCAAAATCGGCCAATGAGTCACAAAGTTTCAGCCATAAAACATCACCACCCCGTTCAAAGGCATTGCTCCAGTGCGTAGTGCGAACAATAGTTTCAGGATCTGCTTTCATAGGAGCAAAGTCGTAGACAGGTGCCAGGCTAACCTGATGGCCTTTTTTCAACACAGCACTATTGCGGCCATGATTGTCAGTGTTGCCAAACATCAGGTTCAGCAGATCCCGCTTTAAATATTCTGCGGTCAGTTGCTCTTTGCTGATGGTATTAATCACTTTGCTCAGTGTATCAAGCACATCTTCGTGGTTCAGATAACTACCTGGAGCTTTATTTAATAACGAAAATACCGATTCAAGCCCAAAACGCTGAACTTTATTTTGGCTGAACTCCCGGTCAAAACGAGGTAACCATAACGACGGATTACGTTCACCTTCCAGCAGTTTTAAATGTTCCACCTGCATAGTATCAAAACCAAGTTCAGCCAATTCACAGTAGTAGTGGTATTCAGTGCGAAGTATATTACGGTCTATTTCTTTATTGCCGCGTGGGAATTTCACCAGATAATGTAAATCCTCAGAATCGTCATTTTGAAAAGTGTCGACCCAAACTTCAGCATTTTTATTTAGTCTGATCAGTAATTTTGGTGCCGCTCCACCGGCTCCTGTCGCTCCGCCAGACACTGCACCACGTTGACGGGCATAGTTCAAAAAATCCTGATCCCGCTCTATCACAGCATTTTGTGGAAAACGCATACTATCCAGTGTGTTGTTGTGCTGTGATGCAACGTCGGCAATAGCTTCTTTAATGCGCATATTACCAACAGGCGCTATAGTGCCAAGGCGCAATAATTCAAGATCCTGCATTTCTGTGGTTTCACGTTGTAAACCAAGTAAATCCAGCCATAAAGTACGGCCATAGCCCATAGGCATAATGTCATCAAAGACTGCAGGCCAGTGCTTGAAGCCTTGGATATCCATTGGGTTTACTGGATACTGAGCAGAAAAACTAAAGGATCCCACATCATCGAAGTAATGACGAGCATAAGCAGGAAGTGGCTGAAATAATACTGTGCCACGTCGGCCAAGTTCGGTCTTATCTAATCTAAGCTGGTACGCATCCTGCCAGAAGCCATCATTAAAAAGCTGCAATGTGAGCTGCATAAAATCGACCTGAATTGCCTTTCGTCTACTATATTAGTCACAAAATACAAGATTTGTGTTTTTTTGTCTACTATATCAAGCAATTTTGGCCGCTTCTCTGTGTTTTTGTCTGATATATCAGACAGTGGTGGTAGGCCAGCTGGTTTATGCAAGCAGGTCGAAGTGCGGCTAAACTCCTTTTCAGCACACCAAAGTGGAGAAAACCATGGATATTGATGAAGATAAAATAGACGACGCTGCCCTGGCTTTGCTTTATCTGACCCTGCATGAACAGCGCCGGGCATGGAAACAACTGGATTGGGATCTGACAAACCGGCTTTATGAAAAAGGTTTTATCCTCGACCCGAAAAGCAAAACAAAGTCAGTGGTTTTTACGGATCAAGGGTTAAAAAAGTCAGAAGAGCTTTTTAAAACACTGTTTTGTAAGTAGACATCAGCACAGAGATAGCTTTTTGAGGCTTTGGTCGTATCCCGGACAGATTGTGTAAATCAGCCCCAAAAGTTAAAAGGCGCCAGTGGCGCCTTTTAACTTAAATATAACTCTCGAGCTCAAACCATCAAAACTTCAACACCACAGACTCCAGTGGAGCTAAATCGATTTGCACTGAAGCTTGATCACCTGCCACTTTTAACGAAGCTTTACGTTCAGACAACATATCTTTTAATTCAATATCGCCGCCGCTCAGCTGCCATTGTTGCAGTAACTCTGCTGGTAGTTTAAGCGCAAAACTAGTGGCTGTAGCTGCAAAGTTGCTGGCCACTATCACTTTAGTTGTATCGTTAAAGCGGGCGAAAGCATAGGTTTTATCCGTGTAACCTTTTGTGGTTTTGTTGACTGTATGCAGCTCCTGGTAAGCACCTTTAAATACGGCTTCTGTGGCTGATAAGGTCATTAGCTTTTTATAAAACTCACGCAGTTGCTTTTGCTCGTCCGTCAGTTTTCCACCGTCGTATTTGCCGCCATTTAACCAATTTTGATGGGCTGGTACACCAGCGTAATCAAAAATACTAGTGCGGCTTGGGTCGCCAAAACCTGAATCTAAAGCGCCTGCTTCACCGACCTCCTGACCAAAATACAACATAGTGGGAGAGCTGCTGATCAAGGCTGACACCACCATGGCTGGTTTGGCTTTATTCGCGTCACCGGCGAATTCAGGGGCGGCAATACGCTGCTCGTCGTGGTTTTCTAAAAAGTGCAGCATATGATGTTCAATATCCGCCATACCTTGTTGCACCCGGGCTATAGCATCTGTGCTGCCTTTGCCTTGCATCACCAGCTTTAAGCTATCGTACATTTCCACTTTGTCGTACAGATAATCCATTTTGCCTAAACGAATGTAGTCACGGTACAAGGCCGGGTTATAGACTTCAGCCAATAAAAAGGCATTTGGGTTTTTGCTTTTAATGCTGGAGTTTAAAAAGCTCCAGAATTCCACCGGAACCATTTCGGCCATATCAAAACGGAAACCGTCTACGCCTTTATCCAGCCAGTAGAAGGTGATATCACGGAATTTCAGCCAGGAGTTGGGTACGTTTTTTCCTTGCCAGAAGGCGGCATGTTCCTGTACTGATTTAGTGGCATAGTCGGCAGGCAGACTATCAAAGTCGTAACTGCCGTCTGGTTTGACGCCGTAGTTTACTTTTACAGTTTCATACCAGTCGTTAAAATCCGGCTGAGCTAAACGAGAGCCATTGCCTGTCCATTTCGCCGGGTTCTCTTCAAATTTACCGTCAGACAGTGGATGGGCTTCGCCGCCCAAAGGTTGATAACCATTTTGTGGTTCAGGCACCTGAAAAGGCTGGCCCACTACGTAATAAAAGTTGTTGTCGCGTTTGTATTCCACACTGGTGTCGTCGTTGGCACCAAAATCTTCAATACCTTCGGGTTTATGCAGTGATTGATAGTGACGTGCCACATGGTTTGGCACTATATCAATAATGACTTTTAACCCCTGTGCATGAGTGCGGTTCACGAGTGCCTGAAATTCTTCCAGTCGTTTGGCCGGGTCTACAGCTAAATCCGGGTTGACGCTGTAATAATCTTTGACCGCATAAGGAGAACCTGCGCGGCCTTTCACCACATCAGGGTCGTCGTGGCTAATGCCATAAGCACTGTAATCGCGGATCACTGCATGGTGCAAAATACCTGTGTACCAGACATAGCTTGCGCCCAGCTCTTTAATGCCTTTGAGCGCAGCCTCATTGATATCGTTAAATTTGCCAACACCGTTTTGTTCAATACTGCCCCAGGGCTGATTGGTGCTGTTGCTATTGCCAAACAAGCGGGTGAACATCTGATACACCACCACCTTGCCTGTCTGAGTTTCGGCTTGTGCCGGGGCTGGTTTTTCTGCTGCTTTTTTGGCTTCTGTAGCTGGCGTCTGGTTCTGCACTGGCGCTTTACCGCATGACGCTAATAAAGCCAAAGCAAAGGCGCTGAGCAACCAGGCTTTTTTGCGGCTGCTTCTGGAATAAATAGAAAATTGCATCTTCGTCTGTATCCATGTCGTTTTTCCTTATGCTAACACAGGCCATTGGCTCTGAACTCAGGCTGCATACGTTTGCAGTTGTGGTCAGACTTATTTGGCCTCTATGCGCTTTAAACGCTGGATAAACTGCTCTATATGTTCTTCGTCTTTTGCATCTATATGATATTTCTGATGAAAACCTAAAGTCACAGTCACCTGATCAGCCATAAAATATAAATCGTAGCCATCAAAGCCGCTGGCGATGGTCATTCCATCCAGTTCAAAACCTTTACCAAAAGGAGTGTCCACTGGCTTGCCTTGCTGTTCGACTTTGCTGAATGCTTTCATCAGCAACTTTGCATCTATTAAGTTTTGCATCACATTTCCTGCTGTTGTGGCGCTTTGCGTTTTTGCCGCTAATAAAGGTATAGTGCGGAGACTAAAAAGGAGTCCACTGATGTACATAACTAAAAAAACATTACTTATCAACACCTTCACTTTAGCAACTTGCCTTACTTCTTTATCTGTAGTGGCGGTACCGAGCCCGGCACAGTTGCAGTTTTTTGATCAATTAAAATCGCTTTGTGGTAAAGCTTTTGCCGGTAAAACCACATTGGATAATCAGCCAGGTGCGGCTTTTAGCGGCGACATGGTGATGCATGTGCGCGATTGCAGCGACACACAAATTCAGGTGCCTTTTGTCGTGGGTGAAAACCGTTCACGCACCTGGATTATCACTAAAACAGCTGATGGCCTTCAGTTACAGCATCAGCATAAACATGAAGATGGCAGCGATGACCTCTCTACTATGTACGGCGGCCACACTTCGACTCCTGGCTGGACTGAAGCTCAGAGTTTCCCTGCTGACGATTATTCGAAAAACCTGTTTATCAAAACTAAAACGCCACAGTCTGTTGGCAATACCTGGCATATGTATTTATACCCTAACGAAAGTTTTAGCTACAGGTTAACCCGCGAAGGCCGTGAATTTCGTGTCGATTTTGATTTAACTAAAGCAGTCGCTTTACCAAAAGCAAACTGGGGCGCGGCTAAATAAGCTAAATAGTGCCATTTCTCCTTTAACGGGGCAAAAGCTGCGACCACTGATCTGGTGCGTTGCAGCTGTCTTGGTTAGTATCAAATACTATGTACTCAAAAACTTAAAAATTATAATCCGGGAGTGTTATGAGACCACAATTTTGGTTTTCAGCTACAACGCTGACCATGATGGCCGCTTTAACTTTAACAGCTTGTTCTAAACCAGCTGAACAAGAGCAAAGTGCGGCCACAGCAGCAGTTGAATCCGCCAAAGCTGCCAGTGCTTTGATGGGGACTGAATTTAATTCAGCCTATAAAGATTACTTAAAAACTCTGGCTTCTGATGAATTTCAGGGCCGTATGCCTGCCACGCCGGGCGAAGAAAAAACCATTAACTATATCTCTGAACAATTTAAACGTATTGGTTTAAAAGGCATTAATGGCGACAGCTACCTGCAGAGCGTGTCTTTAGTGCGTATTGATCCTAAAGAAGTCTCTGGCATGCAACTGTCGGGCGACAAGCTGAACACAGAGCTGAAATACAAAGAACAAATGATGGCCTGGACCACGCAAGTGACGGAACAGGTTGAAGTCAAAGACAGTGAACTGGTTTTTGTCGGTTACGGCATAGTAGCTCCCGAATACGACTGGAACGACTACGAAGGCCTGGATGTTAAAGGTAAAACCGTAGTGATGTTTGTCAACGATCCGGGTTTTGCTACCAAAGATCCAAATCTGTTTAGTGGCAATGCCATGACCTATTACGGTCGCTGGACTTATAAGTTTGAAGAAGCGGCCCGTCAGGGGGCGGCTATGGCATTGGTTATCCATGAAACTGAACCTGCTTCTTACGGCTGGCAGGTGGTAGCAGGGGGTTCACCTACTAAATTTGATCTGATCAATGCCAATAAAAATATGGACAGATCCAAAGTAGAAGGCTGGCTGACCACTGAATCAGCTCAGCAACTCTTTGCTTCTATGGGTACTGATATTGACACTATGCGTCAAAAAGCGCTGAGTAAAGACTTTGCAGCTGTGCCAATGGGAGTAAAAGCTTCGGTTTCAGTGAAAAATAATATCAGTGAACTGACGTCCAACAATGTGATGGGTTATATCGAAGGCTCAGAAAAACCGGACGAAGTGGTGCTCTATATGGCGCACTGGGATCACTTAGGGGTGGATTTCTCCAATCCAAAAGACAAAGTGTTTAATGGTGCACAGGACAATGCCAGTGGTACAGCCGCCATCATGGCCTTAGCTGAACATTTTGCGAAAGCGCCTAAACCAAAACGTTCAGTGGCTTTCCTGGCTGTTACGGCTGAAGAGCGCGGTTTATTAGGTTCTGCCTGGTATGCACAAAACCCTGTGTTCCCACTGAACAAAACCGTAGCAGGCATCAATATGGACGTGATGAACGTCTATGGTCCGATGAAAGATATGGTGGTGGTTGGCTATAACAACTCAGAGCTGGAAAGCATTCTGACCAAATACACTGAACAGCAGGGCCGTTATGTGGCACCTGAGCCAAGTCCTGAACACGGTTCTTTCTACCGCTCAGACCACTTCAATCTGGCCAAAGTAGGGGTGCCTATGCTGTACGCTAAAGGTGGCATCGACAGTTTTGAGCATGGTAAAGAGTGGGGCGCCGCTAAGAAAAAAGAATACAACGTTTGTTGTTACCACAAAGCCGCTGACGAATTTGACGACAGCTGGGATTTACGTGGTGTGCAGCAGGATATGAATGTGTTCTATCAGGTAGGTAACGAGCTGGCGAATTCTCAGCAGTGGCCAAACTGGTTCGAAGGCCGTGAGTTCCGTGCAATTCGCGACGCATCTTTAGCTGCCAAATAAACTGAAAATGGGTCAGATCACATAGTTAACCCTTAACACTGTGATCTGATCCTGTTTTTGGCTCTGGTGATTGATGACCTTTCGGATTAAAGTAAGGGCAGACATTGCATTCGATTGATATTTAATGAAAAAATTGCTTTTAATTCCTTGCCTGCTCGTGATTTTGCCACTACTTGAAAGCCTGTTTATGGGAAATGCGTTGGGGTTGCAATGGCACAGCCCACGGCTAATGTATCTGGTTAGTGCTTATCTTGTTCCTGTTAAATTACTGCTGACGCTGGCAGCTTTGGTGTTGCTTTCAAGAGCTGAAGTTCCGGCCAAGTTTAACTACCTGAAAATACCAGTAATGATAGCAGGCACTCTACATAGTGTTATTCTTGCTCTGGTATGTATGGTTTATCTGGCGTCTGGTGTCAGTGAACAGTCCGACCGTGAAAACGGCAATATTTATGTTTATACCGTTGATACTGGCGCTATAGGCAAGTCTTATCACTATTTTTCTTACCTTTGCCGCAATGAGTATGGTTTCTACAGGCTGCAACCCATCGCCAAACTGGACTGGCTGGGAGAATTTAGTTTTTACCAGCATGAGAATTTACTGATGATAGAGCATTCCGATCGTTACATGGAGCATGTAAAACAACTGGAGTTAACTGCATTTGGTTGCGAATAAGCTACGGTACGCAGATTGTTCAGCAGGTCATTTATTAACTGACGACAAGGCAGACTTTCGGTTTTGCCTTACATTTAGAGGCCAATGTACCGTGCCTTTTTTAAGGAATACAACATGAAGAAGATATGGAGCATTCTTGCTCTGACCTCTGTATTTGCAGTCTGTGCTGCTGATGAAGCTTTGGTACAAACCGAGTTTAACCCTAAATTTTCCGGCTATTTTGAAAAAATAGCATCGGATGAACTACAAGGTCGCGCTCCTGCTACTGAAGGTGAAAAGCGCACTGTGGCTTACCTTGAAACTGAGTTTAAACGTTTAGGTTTAACCCCTTATAAAAACGGCAGTTACCGCCAGGCTGTGCCTGTGGTGCAAATTGACCCTGTGGCGGTATCCGGCATGACTTTAACAGGGGACAAAACCGCAGCTACTCTGGGTTACAAAACCGATATGATGGCCTGGTCGACCCGTATGTTGCCGGAGATTAAAGTTGAAAACAGCGAGATGGTGTTTGTCGGTTACGGCATAGTGGCGCCTGAATACAACTGGAACGATTACAAAAATTTAGATGTAAAAGGCAAAACAGTGGTTGTGCTGGTGAATGACCCGGGTTTTGCCACTCAGGATGCCAAGCTCTTTACCGGCAACGCCATGACCTATTATGGCCGCTGGACTTACAAATACGAAGAAGCGGCCCGTCAGGGCGCTGCTATGGTGCTGATAGTGCACGAAACTGAAGCAGCCAGTTACGGCTGGAACGTTGTGGCAGGCACCAGTCCTATCCGTTTTGAACTGGCTAATGCCAATAAAAACATGCACAAAGCCGAAGTGGAAGGCTGGTTATCGCTGGACGCCGCTGAGCGCTTATTTGCCGCCAATGGCAGCAGCTTAAAAGAGATGAAAACCAAAGCCTTAAAGCCTGACTTTAAAGCTATACCACTGCATGCCAAAGCCAGTATCAGTATCAAAAACAACCTGCGCGAAATTGATTCCAATAATGTCATAGGTTTTATTCCTGGCAGTAAAAAGCCGGATGAAGCTGTTATTTATATGGCGCACTGGGACCATTTTGGTCTGGATTTCAGCCGCAGCGACGACAAGGTTTTTAACGGCGCACAAGACAATGCGGGCGGTGTAGCTGCTTTATTAGCGCTGGCTGAAAAGTTTAAGCAAGGCCCGGCACCAGAACGTTCTATCGCTTTTCTTGCGGTTACTGTGGAAGAGCGGGGCTTATTGGGTTCAGCCTGGTACGCAGAACATCCGTTGTTTCCGGTGAATAAAACAGTGGCCGGTATCAATATGGACATTATGAATGTCTATGGCCCTATGCGGGATGTGATGGTGTTTGGTTACGGCAGCTCAGAGCTTGAGCCTATACTGGACAAATACGCCAAAGCGCAAAACCGCTATATAGCGCCTGAACCTACACCGCAGGATGGTTTTTACTACCGCTCAGACCACTTTAATCTGGCGAAAAAAGGTGTGCCTATGCTGTACGCCCGTGGTGGCATCGACAGCGTAGCTCATGGTAAAGACTGGGGCTTACAGCAACGTAAAAACTACGTCACAGATTACTACCATAAGGTCAATGACGAGTTCGACCCCAAATGGGATTTACGCGGTTCGCAGCAGGATTTATTTCTGTTTTATCAGGTTGGCTTAGAAGTGGCGAACAGCCAAAGCTGGCCCAACTGGTTACCTGGTAAAGAATTTAAAGCAATCAGGGATAAATCATTGCAGTAGTGATTTGTTTTTGTTGATGAAAACCGGCCTTAGAGCCGGTTTTTTTACTTATCAGGTTGTCTCTGTCACTACTCAATATTTTTCTGTGCTTTGTTTCATGGAACGGCCCTTCAACTCAGAATGCTGCTTTGTATTAAGTTATTAAAAAATAACAGCTTGATAGATAAACTCTGGCTTCATCAAGGGGCCGCTTTGTATTTTAGTGCGGAGTGGTTTTGTACCTCTTGCTACAAGTGCTGAGTTGCTGAAGTAATAATTTCATATCTTTCAATAGGATGAAAAATAAAGTGCTTTGGTCATGATTTCTTTATTTACAAAATGCCGACTTTGGGTAATTGTATTTTCCAGTGTCGTTTTAGAGAACATAAGTCGAAGGAGAGGCAATGAAACATTTACCAGCGGTGATTTTGACCACTTTAGTGGCATTCACTACAAACCCAGTCTTTGCAAGCTGCGAAAACTTAAGCTGTTTCGGCAAAATTAATGGTTTTGCACAGTCACTAAAAGTGACATCAGAAGGCGTCTTCATCACTGTACTAAAGGATGTCGACAGAAAAGCTTTGGCCTGTGAACTGGTGAAAGGAGACTTTATCCGTATCCCGGATAAAGCTGCACATTTTGACAGTATGCATGCTTTGCTGTTAACCGCATTTTCTTCCAATGCAGAGGTTATTGTTGAGTTTGATCCAACCAAAACAAAGTGCGTGCTGGATAGTATCGAACTTATGCCCGCCAACTGATTCTAGCCCCCATTTTTGCCTGTAGTTGCAAAGGAGTGCGTATTGATGCGTTCTGGATTATTTCGCTTATTGGTTTTAGTGTTTTTATTCATGTCCTCTGTCGTCATGGCCAAAGGCTATGAGGTGTATACCGACGAATACGGAGATATTTATTTAAAAGCGCCGGATAAGCTGGTGGTACTGCCAGAACGAAAAGCCACCCCTATTTTTGTGCCCTCACCTAATGGCTTGCTGCGGTTGTATGAAGTCAATGGTCAATGGCAGGTGCAACTTTTGTCCAAAGCAGAGTGGGAGTTGCTTAACCTGACTCCCGGGCATGATCAGATTGAAACTGTACAAAAAGCAGATTTCGACGGAGATGGTAAAAGCGAGTTGTTTATCGCATTAAATCATCTGACGGCCAACCAGCTATTGCTCAGGGATTTGGAGGGAAACCCCGGCATAGAATCCTCTTATTTTGAACGAATGGAATTAACGGGTGGCATAGGTCAGGACAGACCGGTATTTTCGACTTTTGCTTTGATCAACCCTACCACAACTGTTGGTTTAAGCAGCGGAGAGTTCAGGGTTGATGAATCAGGTAATGCAAACTATTCCATGCCTCTGGCGTTGCCTGATGGCATTGCCGGTGTAAAACCTCAGTTAGCATTTAGCTACAGCAGCGCTGCCGGAGACGGGTATATGGGCGCTGGCTGGAGCTTGTCCGGCGCATCAGCTATTACCCGTTGTCCAAAAAACTTAGCTGTAGATACAGTGCAGGGCAATGTAGCTTTTGCGGCCTCAGACAGGCTGTGTCTGGATGGCCAGCGACTGGTAAAAAATGGCGCCAGCAATGACAAAGCTGTGACTGATGCCAGCTACTGGGCTACAGCCACCGAATTTCATACCGAGTTAGATGGTTTTGAAAAAATCCGCCAGCATGGGATAGCCACTCAGGGGCCGCGTGCTTTTACCGTAGAAACCAAATCTGGTGAAATACATTATTACGGTGATGTCACAGCGGTTTCCGGTACTGACAGCATGAATAAAGCCCTGGCTATCAGTTTGAAAAACGCTTCTGGTGGGGCTGAAACCGGCGCTGATGCATTTTTTGACACTTCATTAAACAGTAACCTTGCCAGAATGTGGGCACTGAAAGCCATTCGGGACGTCAAGGGCAACTACATTGTTTTTAAATACCATGAAGATCAAACACTGGGTGAGCATTATTTATCGGAAGTGCACTATACAGGCCGTTCCGGCGGTAATGCGCCATTTGCCAAAGTAGTGCTGAACTATGTGGACAATACAAAAATAGCCATTGGCTGGCAGGCACAGAAGCGGGTGGGGATGACGAAGCTGCTTGATACTGTAGATGTGTTTCAGGACGGCACAATGTATCGGAAATACCTGCTGAATTATTTTAATACCAACGTACTGGAAGAAAAAAATTATCTGCTTTCTATTCAGGAGTGTGCCGGCAGTAGTGCAAACCAATGTTATGCACCTACCACTTTTGACTGGAACAGACCTGCAGCTGTAAGCACCACATACACGACCCGTTGTGACAACGAGCCAGGCACTCCCCAATATTGCTGGCAAGAACCTGTAACACAGAGTTATTCCCCTTTTATCAGCTTGTCTCAAACCAAAGGCAGTTCTGTTGATCGTTATAATCAAAAAATTATAGATATTAACGGTGATGGTTTTGCTGACTTAGTGTATCCAAGAGGCGGGGCATGGCAGGTTCGCTTAGGGGGGGCTTCAGGTTCAAGTGCGGGGTGCGGAACACCGGCAGGGGAGCCTACTCAATGCACGCCAGCTCCTTTGATCAGCAATTTTACGACAGAGCAAACACTGACCTCTACAGGCATAGCTAAAAAAGAATATGCCCAGACCATAGACTTTAACGGTGATGGCCAACGTGATTTATTAGTAGCTGATAGCGCAAACAGCAATTGGTTTATTATCAGCTTTCTTCCTTCAGTGCGTACTGAGCGGACATGTGAACCCTATCCTGATCAGCATATCTGTGACACTTACCAGGTCAACACCGTTTATTCTGTTATTCCTGTTGGTTATAAGGCCACAGGCTTAGAAGGCGGTGCCTTGGTAGCAGACTATGATGGTGATGGTTTAGAGGACATAGTATTTGTCAGCGGCAATGTTTTTCAGGCGTACCGCAACAAGGGCTCTGGTACCAACAATGTTCATTTAGGTTTTGAGCATAAATCAACTTTAGGCTCTGTAAGCGCCGGAGCCGGTCAGATGGGCTGGAATATGGCCTCGTATACTGCAGATGCCAAGTCCACTTCAGCGATAGATGTAAACGGTGATGGCCGCACAGACTTATTAATTAAAGTGACAGAAGGACAATGTTCAGTTCCGGGTTTCCTGCAACAGGAATGTTACTATGAAGGCTACCAGTGGCGTGTTGTCACAAGCTGGCGTTTATATTTATCCACCGGCACTGGTTATGTGCATCATCAGAGCATAGAAAACAACCCCAATTTACGGGCTGTAGATTTAAATGGTGATGGATACACTGATTTGATGTATCAATCAGGTACAACCTGGTACTACCAGTTATCCAACGGCAATACCTTATTGCCCGCCAGAAGCAGCGGCCTGACGTCTGCGGCCAACCTGCTGAATTATGTGTATTTCCTGGATTTAAATGGCGATGGCCGCACTGATGTTTTACTACCCACTGCCAGCAACAACTGGAAAGTGATGTTGTCTCGTCCCAGCAAAGTTCACGAACAGGTTTTGTTTGAACAGCGCGGCACCCGCAGTTTTGATAATACAGCGGCCATCCAGTTTGCTGATATTGACGCAGACGGCAAACTGGATTTGCTGACAGCAACCAATGATGCAGGCTGGAAGATATTCCGCAATAACAGGGCTTATTTTAAAGACCACAGCATTCGTAAAATCACCAATGGCTGGGGTGTCAGTACCATTATTGAGTATCAGGCTATTGCGGATCAAAATGTGTATGTGCGTCAGGATTCAGCCAACAATAACAGCAGCGATTATTTTTCCCCAAGAGCTGGTATGTCTGTTGTGTCGAAGGTGCATACTGAAGTGAAGCCAAATCAGTTTGTCAGTGTAAGTTATCAGTATGGTGGCTTACTGATAGATAAAAAAGGCCGTGGCTTTTTAGGTTTTGAACTGTTGCGCACGACTGATAATCAAAGCTCAGTGGTGACAGAAACTTTATACCATCAGCTATGGCCTTACACTGGCATTCCTAAAAGCACGTTGCAGACCAGAGCTGGTCATACCCTTTCATTTTCCACGAATACAGTGGCTCAGCGCATCACTACCTATGGTGGCGTCTATCCTTATATTGCGTCCTCTACTGAGCATAGTTATAGCCTGAATAGCGCTTTAACCCTCAGCAGTCATCTGGCAACAACAAGCAGTAGTTTTGCCTATGATGGCTACGGCAATTTAACCAGCAGCACTGTCACTATTTCTGACCCGGCCAATGCAGCCAATAAACTGCTGACAGAGACCAGCAATACCTTTAACTCAACTACAACCTATCAGCGTTATGGTCGTTTAACCGCCAGTACGGTGCGTAAACGTTTGTATGTAAATAATGCAGTGACCAGCGATATCAGCCGTCAAAGCAGCTTTAGCTACAACGCAGATTATTTACTGGAGACAGAAGTATTTGCCCCAAATCTGGCTGCAGCAAAAAGCACTACCACTTATGGCTATGATGCAGCGGGCAACAAAACCTCGGTGAAGGTGAGCGCAGGCAGTGGGGCTAATGGTGCAGCAGCGACAGACAGAACCAGCAGCAGTACCTACACAGCTAATTTTCGTTATGTTGCCAGCAGTACAGATGCTATGGGCAAAACCAGCAGTTACAGATACAACGGTGTAGCAGCCAGCAGCTTTACCCCCACATTGATTACATCCATCACAGCGGTCAGCCCGAATAACCAAAGCAGCACGACGAACTTTGACGCCTTTGGCCAGAGTACCAGCAGTTCAATTAAAGGCGCCTTGTCCAGTGATATAGCAGTGACAGGCACAGTGACAAAAAGCTTCTGCTCCGGCTGCGAAACTTTATTCCCGGATGCCTATATCAAAGTAGTCACCAGCAGTGTGACGGGGGCGGAGCAACAGCAGTTTATTGATAAATACGGCCGCGAAGTGGGCAGTAAAACCAAGCTGCCGGTGTCGGGGCTGTATTCGGTCAGCCGTAAAACCTATGACAACCAGGGCCGTCCTTCTCAGGTGTTTGAACCAGCAACAGGCGCAGTATCCAACTATGTCAGTACTGTGACTTACGATGCGCTGGGGAGAGCTATACAAACGACAATGGCCAATGGTGGTGTATCGAAGGTGGATTACAGCGGTTATACCACGACGCACACGGACGCTTTACTGAAAACCAAAAGCAGCACGGCCAACTACTTAGGCCAGACGGTCAGCACCAGAGACCATAACGGCAGTGTGCTGAGCTTTAGCTACAACGCCTATGGCGATTTACTGACCGCCAGTTTTGCTGGTGTGACCCGGGTGAGTAATAGCTACGACAACTATGGCCGTAAATACGCCATGACAGATGTGGACAAAGGCAGTTGGAGTTATGTGACCAATGGTTTTGGAGAGCTGATAAGCCAAACCAATGCCAAAGGCGAAACCACCCACTTTGAATACAGCAACGCAGGGCAGATGTTAAGGCGTTACGATGCAAGCGGTACCGTATGCTGGAGCTATGGCGGTGCAGCGGCCAGCTACAACATCAATCAACTGATAGGTGTCAAACAATGGGCGGCCAGTAATACGGCCTGCGACAGCACGGCCACCCCCGTCTATGCTGAAAGCTACAGCTTTAACAGCAAAGCGCTGGTGAGCAGTAAAACCATCAACACAGGCGGAGCGAGTTATACCACATCAAGCACCTACGATAGCTATGGCCGGCCTTATGAGCTGACCTACCCAAGCTCTGGCGCAATCACCGGCCCCAAAATCCGTACTGAATACAGTTTTGGTGCCGCCTATAAAACCACAGACTACAGCAGTGGCAGTGCAGGCACAGTGTATCACCTGACCACTGCAGTGAACGCCAGAGGGCAAAGTACGGGCGTCAGCTATGGAGATAAAGTCGTTGCCAGTTTTACCTATGACGATGCGACAGGCTGGCTCAAAGGCAGCTCGGTCAACTATGCTCCGACAGGCGCGACCATTCAACTGTACAACTACGACTTTGACTATGTGGGCAATGTAAAAAGCCGTCAGTTGAGTTATGGCGTGGGCAGCAGTGCAAATCTGACGGAAACCTTTGGGTACGATAACCTGCACAGGCTGACCAGCAGAACCGTCAATTCAGCATTGAATGTAACTGGCGCTTTGGCGATGACAGAGAGTTATGGCTACGATGCGCTGGGCAATTTGACCTCGAAGCCTGGCGTGGGCAATTACAGCTTTAGTTACGATGCCAATGGCAATGTGACGAACGATAGTAAACGCAGCTTTATCTATACGGCTTTTGAGAAACCCTCAAGAATTCAGCAGAACACGGATTTTACGGATTTTGAGTATGGGCCGAACAGAGAGCTGATTAAGCGCATCGACAAAAGAGGTAATAACATCACCTCAACGCTGATGCTGGATGGGTATGAACAAATCACGCTACCTACAGGTGTAGTGGAGCATAAGTACAGCGTAGGCGATGCCATTATCACCAAACGCAGTAATGGCGCCAACGAAACTTACTACCTGCACAAAGACCAGCAAGGCAGCACCACTGCTATTACCAATGCGTCAGGCAACACAGTACAACAACTGATGTACGACCCCTGGGGTAAGCAGCATGTAGTGAATATCAGCTTACTGACCTACACCAGCCCGGCCACCTCCAAAGGCTATACAGGCCATGAAATGGTGAATGACTTTGAGGTTATTCATATGGGGGGAAGGACTTATAACCCTGTGCTTGGCAGGTTTATGCAGGCGGATCCAATCATCCAATCGCCGACAGATTTACAAAGCTTTAACCGATACTCCTATGTCATGAATAATCCGATGTCGATGACGGATCCGAGTGGCTATAGCTGGTTGAGCAAGACATGGAAGAAATGGGGAAAAATGATAGTTGCCGCTGTTGTCTCCTACTACACATTTGGCGCAGTATCAGGATTATTACTTAACTCAGGGGGAATGTGTGCGTTGAGTATGAGTGTTGGACAGGCAATGTTGGCAGGTGCTGCTTCAGGTTTTGTAGGCGGGGCCATTATGACCGGAAATTTACGAGGTGCGACGAAAGGCGCGTTAACCGGAGCTATAACAGGTGGCGTCTCTCAGCATTTGTCAGCATCGGGAACGTCATTCAAAGACGCCAGTTACAGGGTAGCAGTGTCAGCAGCGGGCGGTTGCGCAGCGGGTGAAGTTTCAGGTGGGAATTGCAGCGACGGTGCCCGCAAAGCAGCATTGGCGCAGGCTGTACTGGTAAGTATGGAAGCGTATTCGGGTTATAAACACAGTCTGAAGGCTGCTGAAGGTGATCCTGTGGTGAAAGCTTATGGTGAGGGGGTGCATGATCCTAAAGTGCCGAATGTTGGGGAATCGATTGAGGCTCTTGAAGAAGGGGCAAATAAATCGCTCATTGGTCGCAAGTTGTCATCATTAAGCGCGAGTGAAGTGACAGAGTTGCTAAAAGAGAATATAGACGGCAGGTTAATCAATAAAGGCAAGTTATGGCTTGAAAATGGAGATATAACATTCGGATTTGGCACAGAACAAGACTTTTGGATGCGAGCTGCGGCAAAAGTTCCGGGTATGAATTCGATGGCCGTGTTTCACGACAAATGGATGGCGAATATCAGCGCCTCAAGTAGCCTTGTTTTAGTTCCAACCATAGCACCTGCCTTGTATGGTAATTATATGGCTCTAGGAACCAGCTCATACAAATATTACGCAAGGAACATCAGAGATGAATAAAGCCATAATTTTGTTTCTCTGCATCGTAATGACAGGCTGCTATACAACAATGACATCTGTATTTAGTAGCTACGATTTAAAACCGCGCGAGAGAGTTGAACGTCAGCCTGATTATTTATTTGAAGCCAGCCCTCATCTTGCACTAGGAAACAGTTTGTTGGCTAAGTTTATAAGAGTTCCTGGGCGCTCCCTAAAGCCAAACCCAGAAACTTGTGAACAATCATTAGAAGATCGCATTGATATGTTGTTGTATTCAGATCAAAATTATGTTGTGGATTTATCGCAGGTTGTGATTAGGGGTGACGACAGAAAATACCGTGTAAAGTCTTATCAAAGATATCCCACTAAGAGCGATGTAGTTGTCCAATCTAACCCATTTGTTCAGGTTGGATTTATGTCAAGTGGCTTTTCTCAATTTAAAGAAACCGTGAATCTGAATTTCCGAGAAGCCTATCGTCGTTTTGTTGCAGACAAAGAAATAATTGCAGGAACCTCGCTGCAATTTGATGGAAAGTTTTCCTGTGGTGAAAACTCCTATGAAATGGATTTGTGGTTTATCCACAAAGATTCGGGCAAACAAGAAAAATATACTATTTACTTCTTTCCATGGAAAAGTTCGCTTACGCCTCATTGATGTTGTCCTGTCCGAGTGTCCGGCAGGGTTATTGAGGGTTTTGGTAACGCCATTTTGTTTGAAAGTTGAACAATCCGGCTTTGGTTTTTCACTAAAAATGCCTGACTGTGATCAGAGTTTTTAGCGCTCCTTAAAAATGTGTCTTCTTTTTGAGCAAACAGCGGCTATTCAGGTAGCCGCTGCCTCTATCCAACGCGGACAGTGTTTTGTTCTTTTGAGGTCTGCTGTTTTTTTCTATTCTCTGGCATAAAACCCCTGCAGCACGCCATTCCAGAATTCGACATAGTTCCAGTTTTTGGCTTGAGGAATTGCTTTGCCATGCCAGATTTCGTCAGGTGTCTGGCCCTTTAGGTTTTGATGCGGGCGGATGGCGTTATACCAAAACTGAAATTCAGCTAAGCGTTGAGTGAGTTCATCACCATGAGCGATCAGAACCTGACGAATGTGCTTTTTTAAGGTCCCGAACAGCCTCTCAATTCTCCCGTTCTGCCAGGGACAACCTAAGTCAGTGCATTGATGTTTAATTCCTAAAAGCGTTAAGGCCCAACGAAAAGTTCTTGAGGTAAAAACAGCTTCATTGTCGGTGCGGATAATCCGGGGTTTGCCATAGAGTTCAATGGCAGAACAAATGGCCCGAACCAAAGTGACGGAAGCTTTAGCGCGCAATCCCGATAAGCAAAGCGCTTTGCGCGAGTGATGTTCGCAAATACCTAAAACGGTATGGGTTTTGCCCTGCTGGTCAGTCACACCGGTTAAATCCATGCCCCAATACCGAAAGGGAGTCACCTGATACGGTGCTTTGTTTTTCAGCTCTTTGCGTTTGAGCACCACGGCATGATGATGTTGTTGCAGGGTATAAGACACCCAGGTTTTACCCACCGAAACTCTAAGTGTGGCAAAACGGCGGTTAAATAAGTCAGCCAAAGTCCGGCAACCTGTGTCTGGCATCAGAGCTTTTAACCGAATAATTTCAACAACGGCCCAATCTGGTTTTTTATGAGTACGCACTTTGCGGAAAAAAACGGGCTTGTTCCTAAAGGGTGGACGGAAGTGTTTCTTGTGATGAGTTTGAAAGCAAAACTTCAGGATGCACATCAGTAATACAATCAACAGCATATATAGCTTCTCAAGGTGTATTTGATTGAGAAGGATCTATCACAACTTTAGTTATGATGCCAATGGCAATGTGACCCATGATGGGAAACGCAGCTTTACCTACACTGCGTTTGACAACACTGCAGGAGCAAGTGTTGAACGCTGCGAAGCGGCGGCCCGCAGGGCGAGTCACATGGATGTGACGAGTAGAAACCCTCAAGAATTCAGCAGAACACGGATTTTACGGACTTTGAGTATGGGCCGAACAGAGAGCTGATTAAGCGCATCGACAAAAGAGGCAATAACATCACCTCAACGCTGATGCTGGATGGGTATGAACAAATCACGCTACCTACAGGTGTCGTGGAACATAAATACTATGTAGGTGACGCAGTCATCACCAAACGCAGTAACGGCGCCAACGAAACTTACTACCTGCATAAAGACCAGCAAGGCAGCATGCTGTTGTTACTGCCGTGTTGGCTTTCTATTGTCAGGTATGTTTGGTGGCTTATAACACCTTATCTACCTATGCAGTGACAGGAAGCTTACGTTCAGCATTGGTTTCAGGTATCACAACAGCAGCAATGCCTGGAGGCGGCAGCGTTGGAAGAGTGCTTGCCAGTGCAGCTATTGGTGGTTTGGCTTCAACGATGCAAGGAGGTAAATTTGGACATGGATTCGTGGCTGCTGGTTTAGGTGCTGCCTTGGGAGGTGCTTCTCATGGAATTAGTAACCCCATTGGAAAAGTCTTAGTTGCAGCAGTAGTTGGAGGCACCATATCAAAAGTAACTGGCAGCAAATTTGCCAATGGTGCTTTTAGTGGGGCATTTGCTGCGGCGCTTATGGCGGATTGGGGCAGTGCACAAAACAAGGGAGATGGCGATGCGGTGGCTGGTCCACTTACGCCGGGGCAAAGGAAAGAGTTTTTGAAATTATTGAGTCATGGAAAGGATAAGCTTGCGGCTTTCAAAGCGGACTTGTCAGACAAAACCGGAAGCTATAACGAAATACGCCGACTTTATGGGTTTCTTGATGATGGCCAGTTCGAAGGAACGAGGCAGTTTTTGATAGATACGTCATCAGCGGCGATGACAAGTATTGATCATTACATAGCAAACCCTGATCTCTTAGTCAGCGTCACTGGAGTGTCTGGAGCGTATTTTACGGATGGTAGTGCTAGGTTGGGCATAGACTTTTCGCGTTATCATACCGACCGACTGGATACAGTTATTCATGAAATTGGGCATTCAGTAGGTTTAACACATCCAGATGCTACGCAATCAGTCCATACTATTGTAGGTATGTCTAACAGCGCAGTTAGCGCCTTTCCGCCCGATAGTGTGAGTCTTGATAAGCTGCGCGTAAACGCAAACGCTTTTGAATATGCAGTCATGGGGAGATTTCAATGAGATTTATCGGTTTGCTTTTGTTTCTTTTTTTTAGCGCAAATGCTCTTGCAAGTAATTTACAAGCAATGATTGATGCATTTGTGCATGTGAAATGTGTGTCTGGCACCACACAAACATTGTTGGTATTAGAGAATAAAACACCATACAAACTACGTATTGATAAAAGTGGGGCAATTAGTGATGAACACATAAACCCTTCAAGCTTCACGATATGGGATATGGAAAAATTTATTGAAGCAGCATCAACTCCCGGAAAAGTTGTTGATGAAATGTCGAGCCATTTGAATAGCCATCAGTTTTCCGTGAAACCCGGTGAACTTCATTTTAAGCCATTCGAGAAAAAATTCTGGATTTACCACGGTATTGAAAAGTACCACAAGTTTAAAAAAGGCAGGCTCTATGCAATTTCAATTGGTGGGTTAACCCTCACTGCGGTGCATGATGATAAGTATGAAGAAATAGTTGTTCTTTCATCCAATATGGCTTTGATACCTAAGGAATGCACCAGTGGGGTGTCCTGTCCGAGTGTCCGGCAGGGTTATTGAGGGTTTTGGTAACGCCATTTTGTTTAAAAGTTGAACAATCTGGTTTGGTTTTTTCACTAAAAATGCTTGTTTGTGATCAGATGCCAAATATGTTGAACAGTGATTTTGGCGCTAGCAATTTAAGTCATGGTGTGTAAGACATTAGCTGGATCAAAGTGTGTAAAAACAGTAATTTAGAAAGGGAGTTAAGAGTTATGAAAATCATATTAGGCGCATTGGTATTATCATTTTTTTCTGCATGGGTAGCAGCAGATACTATCGCTAAAATAGATAGTATTTTAATGTTCGAAGGTGGGAATTTGGTTTATATCTATCCCGTTGGGGGAGTACAAAATAAACCCGCCTGTCATGGCTCCAATGGAGATTACCTGTCATTTAGCATGGCCCGCCCTATGGCAAAGGAATATTTGAGTGTATTGATGATGGCGTTTGTGGCAGGAAAAACAGTGTCATTCAGAACAGCCGGAGCCTGCCTTGATCAATCAGTGTCAGATACTATCTATTATATTTCGGTGAGAAATGATTGACTTGTTCCTTTGTTTTCAATTTTGGAGGCCTGTCCGAGTGTCCGGTAGGATTATTGAAGGTTTTGGCAACGCCATTTTGTTTAAAAGTTGAACAATCCGGCTTTGGTTTTTCACTAAAAATGCCTGATTGTGATCAGTATTTTTAGCGCTCTTTAAAAATGTGTCTTCTTTTTGAGCAAACCGCGGCTATTCGGGTAGCCGCTGCCTCTATCCTGCGCGGACAGTGTTTTTTGTTTTTTTGCACCTCGTTGTCGAATCTACTCTCTGGCATAAAACCCCTGCAGCACACCATTCCAGAATTCAACATAAGTCCAGTTTTTGCTGCGAGGTATTGCTTTGCCATGCCAGATTTCATCTGGTGTCTGGCCCTTCAGGTTTTGGTGTGGACGGATGGCGTTATACCAGAATTGAAACTCAGCTAAGCGTTGGCTAAGTGCCATTCCATCTTCAA
Organism: Gammaproteobacteria bacterium; assembly: GCA_018825965.1. Taxonomy (GTDB): domain Bacteria; phylum Pseudomonadota; class Gammaproteobacteria; order Enterobacterales; family Alteromonadaceae; genus Pararheinheimera. Next base: position 64,325 of record JAHKAA010000051.1, on the reverse strand, counting down.
CGATGATTTTTCTGATCTGTTGTTTGAAGGTGCCAAACAGTCTCTCGATACGACCATTTTATTCGCAATGTGCCATTGCTCACCCTCCGGGCCATCGTCGCTGCGCTTCGATGTTCAAAATTGGAAAAGCAATTTTGTGCCACGGACAACCTAAATCAGTGCATTGATGCTTGATTCCTAAGAATTTCAAAGCCCAACGAAAAGTTCTTGAGGTAAACACAGCTTCGTTGTCAGTGCGTATCAGCCGTGGTATGCCATAAAGTTCAATAGCAGAGCAGATGGCCCGAACTAAAGTAACGGAAGCTTTATCACGCAATCCCGATAAGCAAAGCGCTTTGCGGGAATGATGTTTGCATATGCTGGCTCCGTCTTATTATTTGTGGTATCAAATTTTATTGAACAACAAAAAACTGTGGTGAAAATTACTTAGACTATTTTGTTGTACTGAGTAAACGCCCTTTATTGTCGTAGTTATAACTGGTCTGACGGGTTAGATCGGCAGGATTATAAGCTGTACCGTCTGAATTAAAGGCAGAGAAGGAGAACACAGAATTTAAACCGCTAATAACAACTACAGAAAAAGGTTGATTCACCACATTTAAGGACACTTTATCAGGCTGCTCTGTATTGTTTATTGAAACCACAAAAGGGTGACCTTCTGTCAGTTGCAATGCTTTCCATTGTGCATATGTGAGAGGTTCAAGCGCCCAGCCTGTTGGCGTCTGGTTAATTTTCAGGTAGCCGTATTTTTTACTGACAATCAAAGGAACGTTTACTTCTGCGGCTATAAGCACAAAATCTTTGGGGGCCTCTAAATACAACTGGCCATTTGGATCTGAGAAAGTGCGGAACTCAGTAAAACCCGGCTGCATCGCAGCACTGGCTGAGCTGCAAAACAAACAAAACATCACGACTTTGCATCTGTTGAGTATTTTTCGCTGAAGTTCACCTTGCATGAAATATCCCTATTGCTTTGCATTTGCCGAAACAGAAATGAGTACAACTGACTAACGATAGTATTGCCTAAATATCCACAAGGCAAGTCCCTCTTTTACTGAATTTTTTCCTAAACAAACACTGTGGTTAGATTTAGTCTTTAACAGCAAAAACACAGAGTGAGATCCCTCGCTGCTTTCTGCTTTTCAGCTGCTTTATATAGTAATTGTCAATTTCTCACTGGTTCATTATTTCTCAGTCTTTCCACAAACGTCAGACGAGGGGCAGTTATAACCTATGGCTTAACTGAGCAGTGTGGGGCTGAGGCTAGCGTGGATGAGGGGATCCTTTACAAGATTTTTCCGTTATCGGAATTCATGGGCTGTGGTGAATATTTCTCTGCTTGTTGGTTGACAGTCTATTAATCATACAATAGCATGATTTGAGGTAGGATAAAAAAATGCCTCGAAGGTCTGCTGTGTTTTGACCGGGAAGGTGTAATAAAACCACGACAAGGGGAGAAGAAGCTCATGTTTAAGCGATCCGTCTTAAGCAGTGCGGTGTCTATGGCTATTGTTCTGATGAGTCAGCCAGTTACTGCAGCGCAAGAAGATAACAAAGCAACAGAAGTAGAAATCATTGAAGTCAAAGGCATACGTGGCAGTCTGAATAAGGCTTTGGGCGTAAAACGTCACAACGAACAGATAGTTGATGCCATAGTGGCTGAAGACATAGGCAAGTTTCCTGATAATAACGTAGTTGAATCCTTGCAACGTGTCACTGGTGTGCAGGTAACCAACCGTGCTTCAGGCGAAGTGGCTGCAGTTTCAATCCGTGGTTTAAGTGATATCACCACTACAGTCAATGGTCGCAATATTTTTACCGCATCGGGCACTGCTGTGGCTTTGCAGGATATTCCTGCCAGTTTGCTTAAACAGGTTGATGTGTATAAAACCCGTTCTGCCAGTCAGATTGAAAGTGGTATAGCTGGTTCTATCGATGTAAAAACCCACAGACCTTTTGATTTTGACGGCGCTAAATTTATTGCCAATGCCCGTGGTATTTATACCGAACAAAATGAAGAAATTAACCCCACCTTCAGTGCTTTAGCCAGCAATAACTGGCAACTGGATTCAGGGCACTTTGGTGCTTTGGTGAACGTCTCTTATTCCAGAATGCGTTATCGTGATCAAAGTGTGACTGCTGGCGCTATGTTGCCTTTTATGACGGCAAACCCTACTGCACCTTTTACCCCTTATGAGCGAATTTTTCTGGATAAACCAGGTGTGGCTGAAAATCCAATCTGGCAACCCGGTTTATTATTGGGGTTACCCTCAAACGAAGGTGCAACTTTGGATATTAATGGTGTGGCAACGCCTTATATGTTAAGTCGTGATGCGGTATTCCAAAGCGATTACACAGGCGAGCGTGAGCGCCCTGCTGCCAATATTTCGCTGCAGTTTGCACCTGATGAAAAATCAGAATACGTGTTTGAGTCTTTTTATAACGGTTTCCGTAATGAAGGTTTTAACAGTCTGTTGTTTTCATTTGCCGACTGGTGGGGCGGTTATGCTGGCATGACTCCGGCTCAGGCCACAGCTGCAGCTAATGTGCAGTTGCATCCTGGCACAAACATAGTGAAATCGCGTTCTGTGAACGACCCATGGGTCTTTACCAGCGGTGATTTAACCACAGGCAAAACTGACAGTTACCTGCATGCTTTGGGTGGCCGTTGGGAATTGTCAGATTACATGACGTTAAAATCTGAACTTGTGGTTCAGGACAGTGAATACAACAGCGACTTTTTTGCCATGCGTTTTGTACGCCCGGGTAATAGCTACAGATTGAATGTCGATTTTAACGACAATGCCGGTATTCCGGGCTTTCACTTTGATGATAATCCAGCCACTGCAGCAGTGGATGAATCCAGTATGGCGGATCCATCGGCTTACCTGACGGATGGAATGTACGACAATGCCAATAAAGACGAAGGTGATGCACTGACCTTTACCTCAGATTTGGTGTACCGGCTGGATGGCTTCTTTAGCACAATGGAAACAGGTGTGCGTTATGACAAAAGAGGGGCTACCACCTCCTTCAGTCGTCAGGACCGTTGTTGTGGTGGTGCAGTTAATGTTGCAACTCTGGAGGGCTTAGCTTCAATTAACAGCGGCTTTATGAATGGTGAAGCCAATGTGCCGACTTCATGGGCTGCGGCTAACGGCCATCACATTCGCAATAATGCCGACGAGTTTCGTGCTTTGTATGGAATGAATAAGCTGGATTTACAGCGTTCTTTTGATATAGACGCCACTACTTTGTCTTTGTATTTACAGGGTAAATTTGAAACCGAAGTTGCAGGTCGCGCGCTAAATGGTGAAGTGGGCGCCCGCTACACCGGCATAGACACAGATTCCACCTTCTATCAGGAAAGTGCTCCTGGCACTGTGCAAAATACCAGTGCGGGTGAAAGCAAAACCCGTAAAATTCTGCCAAGCTTGTCTGCCCGTTATCAGTTGACCGACGACTTACAGGCCCGTGTGGCTTACACCGAAACTTTACGTTATCCGGGTTTTGGTGATTTAAACCCGTTGATTATCTATAACGAAGACGTCACAGGTATAGGTTATGGCACTGCAGGGGGAGGTAATCCGGATTTAAAACCAACAGAGTCAAAAAACTACGATCTGTCGCTGGAGTGGTACTTTGCTGAAGCCAGCTCCTTGTATGGCACTGTGTTCAGACGTGATATTGACGGTTTTGTGGTAGGTTTCCGTCGTTCAGTCACAGCGCCAAAATCAGCCACTGATCCAACACCTTACAAGTTTGTATTAACTCAGCCATACAATGCCTCTGCCGGGGAATTATCAGGTGCTGAAATTGGTCTGGTCTGGTTCCCTGATTATTTACCTGAAGCTTTGGATGGTTTTGGTGTGCAGGCCAGTTATACCCGGCTGTCTTCGTCACAAACTACACCTGATACCAATAGTGAAGGCGAGATCACGGGCTACAGAGACACCGATCTGTTTGGTGTCTCTGATTCGTCTTACAGTGTGGTGCTGGCGTACGACAAAAATGATTTAGGCATGAGATTGTCCTATTCATGGCGTGAGGGTTTCCTGGCGAACTATGAAGCGGCTTTGTTTGCTAATCCACTGGAAAGGCGCAACAAATCAGAGGCCAGCATGGACTTTCAGTTAAGCTACAAACTGACAGAACAGTTTGAACTGACGCTGGACGGCACCAACCTGACCAATGAGTTGTATCAGAGTTATTATGGTAATAATGCAACCACAGGCAATTTTGGCACTGCCTTATACAGCCGTACTTTCGCTTTAGGCGTTCGCTACAGCATGTAATCAATAAGCCGTATTTGAAAGCTAAAACACCGGACTTAGTGCCGGTGTTTTTATTCATACCGCCAAGGTCTGAAACTATTTTCCTAACAAATTAACCCAACTCTGACTGTATTAATCTGGTCGCAGTCTGGTATTCTGCACATCCGGCCTGATATTGCAGGTTTTATCGTTTCTTGTGGGAAATGACAGCAGTCTGCTGGCAATACAGAGACAAGGCAGAATATGAAGCAGTGGACCTTATTTGATTTTTCAACTGGCTCTGATATTACCGCTTTAACTGCTCAACAGTTAAAGCGGCTGAAACAAATTGTCTGGATTTGTGCGCTTGCCGTGATCTGTGGTGCAGCGGCTTCCGGCCCTAAATCAGCCACTGTTTTGCTGGCGACAGCTATGGGCCTGTTTTGCATTTTAATTTTGCTGCAACGGCGTAAAATCCGCTTTGCCATTGGGGCCTTGTTGTGGCTGCTGACTTTAATGATCTGCAGCCTGATCAGTATCAATGCGGGTATTTTTGATCTGATGCTGCTGGGGTATCCGCTGGTGCTGGCTTATGCGGCTATGTACAGTGGCCGGCGTTTTTATTTGCTGTTATTTGGTTTTATCCTGCTGTTTTGTTCCTTTTTAGCTCTGGCATCTTTGTATGACTGGCTTTCTTTTAGTCCTGCTGTGGCCACATTAAATACTTTTATCACCTTAAATTTACTGTTGTTGGTTGGTGGTGTAACCATGAGGCTGATAGCCCGGGATACCAAAGATGTGTTGCTGCAGTTAAAACAAGAAAACGAACGGGTTGTAAAATCCCAGCTGGAAATTCAGCGTTTGGCTCAGCACGACCCGCTGACAGGTCTGGTGAACAGAACTCAATGTGAACTGGGTTTTCAGCGCGCTATGGCTGCCAATGCACAGCAATCTGTGGCTTTGTTATTTATTGATTTAGATAATTTTAAACCTATTAACGATGCTCTGGGTCATCAGGCGGGTGATGAAGTATTGCAACAGCTGGCGGCAGTGCTGCAAAGCCAGCTGTCAGAGCAGGATGTGCTGAGTCGTTTTGGTGGTGATGAGTTTGTGGTGATTATAAGCCAGTGGCAAAATCCGGCTGAGCTTGAGCAACGCATCCACAACTTATTACACAGTTGTCAGCAGGAATTTGTAGTACAGCAGCATAAAGTTCAGTTGTCTGCTTCTGTTGGCGTCACCAGAGCTCCGCAAGATGGTACTGACTTTCATCTGCTGTGCAAAAAAGCGGATACAGCTATGTATCAGGCAAAAAAAATGGGCCGTAACAGATTTTGCTGGTATCACTCTGACATGGAACAGCAAGAGCTGGATAAATTCAACCTGATGATGCGCTTGCGTGTGGCGGTAAAGCAGCAGCTTTTTACTGTGGCTTACCAGCCGGCCTATGATTTAAAAACCAATCAGATCAGTGGAGCTGAGGCCTTATTGCGCTGGTCTGATGCTGAATTAGGTGTTGTCTCGCCTGATGTATTTATTCCTTTGGCAGAACAAACCGGTTTAATTCAGGAGCTTGGACTTTTTGTGCTGCAAAAAGCCTGTGCTCAGGTAAAGCTATGGCAAGAGTCAGGTTTTCTTTTAGGTATAGCAGTGAATATCTCTGCCATGCAGTTTAAACAAGGTGATTTACCTGAAGTAGTGGCACAAGTGCTGGCTGATACAGGTTTAGAGGCGCATTGGCTGGAACTGGAGCTGACTGAGTCTGTGCTGATTGATGATACGGCCTTAGTGAAACAACACATTGATCAGTTGTCTGCCTTAGGTGTGCGTTTTGCTATCGATGATTTTGGCACCGGCTATTCCAATCTGGGCTATTTAAGCCAGTTTAGTCTGAACAGTTTAAAAATTGACCGCTCTTTTGTGGCCCGTATTGGTCACAATGAAAAAGACCTGGCGCTGGTCAACGGCATCATTCAGCTGGCAAGCAGTTTAGGTTTAGATACTGTGGCTGAAGGAGTGGAAGACACACAAAGCCTGGTGTTGCTGATGCAGGCGGGGTGCAGCTGTGCTCAGGGTTATTTGTGGTCAAAAGCTGTATCACCGGAAGAGTTTACACTGCACCTCAGGAAAACGACATAAATCTGAAGACCGTTATCAAAACCAAGATCGCTTTTTCTTTTATCACCTGAAACCTCATTTGATGTCAGAACTTATCAACAGGCTGCTGCGGCAGAGCCTGTAAGCAAGCAGATAGACATTGACGAACAATTATACTGCTGTATGAGTACTGAACTGAAATCGATCAGTCTTTAGCCGCTTAGTATGCCCGCCCATTAAATTCCGTTCATTACAGTTGTTTTTGATAGTAATTCTCAATATCATCCGCTCCGCAAAAAAGTTACTGGTTTAGGAATAAACTGTTAATTAATTGATTTTGAGAGCCAAATGTCTGAAATGGATTTTTTTCGTACAGCTGCAGTAAAGCAGCAAGCCGCCAGATTGGATGGTGAAGTTATTATTGCCCAACCTATAAGCAGCAGTGTACTGCCCCTTGTTTTTCTGCTGCTTGTCGTTGTAATCATTAGCTTTTTAAGTCAGAGCTCCTTTCATCGTAAAGAAACAGTAATGGGTTATTTAAAACCTGATACAGGTTTAGCCAAAATAGTTTCGCTCTGCTAACCATTATGCCGCTGGGTGCAAAACTGGAAGCTATTTTGCTGCTTCCCACCAGGGCTTATGAGGTTATCCAGTCAGGACAACTCAGACCTCAGGAGCCCGATATGCCTGGCTCAGGATTTAATCCATGGGTCCATATTAATTTTTTCTGGATTTTAATTGGATGTACGTTGTGCACCCTTTCATATGAGTGTGAAGCTATATGGTGATTTTTCGCTTTTTGTACCTTGTGTTAACTTTCCTTGTATCTTATTTTGTTTTCTATTTTGATTTGATACCTCAGGAAAGTTGGGGGTTGAGGTTTTTCTTTCTTACGTTATGGATAGTTATTTATTTTTACTTTTTCGAAAAAAGAATTTTAGGCAGGTTCAGGGGTGAAGGTCGGAAACATAAGTGATTTATTGTGTGAGATTTTATTTCACGCAGGGTGATGGTCCTGGCTTCTTGCACGAAAGTTTGGCCTGGTCCTGTAATATGTGAATGGCATAGAATAACTGCTATTACATCTGGATTTTTATTTTTCAGCAAAGTTGAGTTGAATGATATTAAAGGTGGTACGAAGTAAAGAAACTGCACTTCGGGTCTGCCTGGAAGACCCCGATATGCCGCTGGCTACCAACCATCTGGAGCTGGCGCTCAGCCCCATTTCTATGGGCTATAACAGTCTGATTGGCGATATGGGCAACAGTTTATCTGGCGGTCAAAAACAACCTCTGTTCTTAGCACGGGCTTTGTATCGTCAACCCAAAGTTCTGTTTATGGATGAAGCCACCAGTCATTTGGATGTGCAGCTTGAACATCAGGTGAATCAGGCGATCAGCCAACTGAAAATTACCCGTATCATTATTGCTCACAGACCACAAACCATAGTAAAAGCTCAACGTATTTTGCGGCTGTATCACGGGCAGTTACAGGATGTCACAGAGTCCTTTAAATCAAAATATCAGCAGCAGGAGTTTAGAAGCGAAGCTATTGTGTAGTTTGCCAAGTCACTGAATCAATCTGTTACAGGCTGGTATCCATAAAAAAGGGCTAACCTGAGTCAGCCCTTCGTTCAACCCCTAGTGGTCAGGCTGGTTTCACCTGATGCTCTTCTTCATCATCTTCGAGCATGACTTTGTCATGGCTGTGATCTTTGGCAATCAGCATATAAACCGAAGGTAAAACAAAAAGCGTCATAAAGGTACCTATGGTCATGCCCAGTACCAGCACTATACCAATCGAATTCCTCGCCTCAGCGCCTGCACCTTCAGCAAATATCAGCGGCGTGTGGCCGGCAATAGTAGCGAAGCTGGTCATGACTACAGGGCGTAAACGCAGTACAGAAGCTTCACGAATGGCTTCCAGTTTGGTTCTGCCTTGCTCCTGCAGCTTGTTGGCAAATTCCACCACCAGAATACCGTTCCGCGCTATCAAACCCACTAGTGTGACTAAACCCACCTGTGAATAGATATTGAGCGTACTGGTAAAAGCGTCAGTGAAAAATGGCATTGGCGCCGGGATCTTCAGGAAGGTAAAGACCAGAGCACCAAACAGAGCCAGCGGCACTGAACCAAGCAGAATGACGATAGGATCACGGAAGCTGTTGTACTGAGCCGCCAGCACCAGGAAAATCATAGTCACAGCCAGCGTAAAGGCCGGCAGGAAGGTATTGCCTTCACGTTTTAGCTGACGCGATTCACCTGTGTAATCAATAGAATAACCACTTGGCAGTAACTTCTTCGCTTCAGTTTCAAGGAAGGTTAAAGTTTCATCCAGCGGTTTTATCGTCACACCACTGATTTTCACTGCGTTCAGTTGCTGCATACGGTTGATGCTGCGTGGCACTGTGCTGTGGCTCAGGCTGGCAATTTGATCGACTCTGATCATCTGGCCTTCAGGGCCTTTGATATAGAGGTTGGTTAAATCATCAGGAGTTAAACGCTCCAGACGTTTCACTTGTGGTATCACTTTGTAGCTTTGGCCCGACATATTAAAGCGGTTGACGTAACCGCCACCCAATAAAGTGCCCAGATCCTGCACTACATCCCGCATATTCAAGCCTAAATCGGCCACTTTATCGCGGTCGATATTCAGCTGATACTCGGGCTGATCCACTTTCATATCAATCAATTGGAATGGAAACATTCCACTTTCACGCATCACTTGTTCCAGCTTCAGCGCATAGTCGTAAATTTCTTTTGAGTCCGCAGTAGAGGCAATCACAAATTCAACAGGGAAACTACCACCACCTGGCAAAGCCGCTGGGGTAATAGGTAATATCCGTACCCCTGAAATTTCCGCCAGTTTTTGTTGCACTTCAGGCATCATTTCAAAGACGGTGCGTTCACGTTCAGCCCAAGGCTTGGTGACCATGCCACCAAAACCACCAGTCGGAAAAGTGATCTGGAAGGTGAAGTCGGTTTCAGGCACAGACATAAAGGCTTCGTTGACGTATTTGCCGTAATAAGAGGACTGATCCACAGTAGAGTTGGCTGGAGAGTCGACAATACCAAAAATAACGCCCTGATCTTCTACCGGAGCCAGCTCTTTGGGTGACATGCTGTATAAAGGCACACAGAGCAACATAATGCCAACCCAGAATACATAAACCCCTGTTCTGTTGTTTAAACTGCTTTCGAGTTTACGACTGTAAAAGCTCTGGAATCTGGTGAAAATACCATCCAGCGGTGCTTTTAAGCTGGTATGAGGTTTTAACATGCGGGACGCCATCATGGGCGACAGCGTAATAGCCACTACCGCAGAAATAGTCACAGCACCCGCCAGGGTAATAGCAAATTCGCGGAATAAAGTACCTGTTAAACCACCTTGTAAACCTATAGGCACATAAACCGAAATCAGCGTTACTGTCATAGCAATAATAGGGCCACCTAGTTCACGGGCCGCCACTAAAGCTGCTTTAAATGGTTTCAGGCCATTCTGAATATGGCGTTCAATGTTTTCCACCATAACGATAGCGTCGTCCACCACCAGACCTACAGAAAGCACTATCGACAATAAGGTCAGCAGGTTTAAGGAAAAGCCAAAGACTTTCATAATAAACATGGCACCAATCAGCGACAGCGGAATAGCGATAATAGGAATAAGCACAGAGCGGCTGAAGCCTAAAAACAGGAAAATCACCACTACGATAATCAGCAGGGTTTCGGCCAGTGTTTTCACCACATCGTCTATGGCTGCTTCAATGTATTTAGTGGCGTCATAAGAGACTTCGCCTGTTAAACCACCAGGCAGCTCAGCCCGGATTGCTTCCATCTCTTTGGTGACCGCTTTAATCACATCCAGCGAGTTGGCATTAGGCGCAACAAAAACACCCATAAAGACGGCAGTTTCACCTGAATAATTCACATCCACATTGTAGTCGTCAGCGCCAAGCACCACATCGGCAACATCAGATAAACGCACTATACCGTCGTTATTCTGACGTAAAATCATGCGTTTAAATTCGTCAACACCTTTCATATCTGTGTTGGCGCGTAAATTCACCTGAGTGTAAGCACCACGGGTTTGGCCTATAGTGGCCTGCACATTGTTATCGGTCAGAGCTGCGCGTACATCCGAAGCTGTGATGCCTAAAGCCGCCATACGCTCTGGTTTTAACCAGACCCGCATCGCAAAAGTGCGGCCACCTAAAATGTCGGCTTTTTGTACACCGCTGATGGCAATTAAACGCGGCTGGACAGAGCGGCTTAAAAACTCTGTGATCTGGTTTTGCTCCAGAATATCCGAACTGAAACTTAAATAAGCTGCTGCAAACTCACTGTCTGCAGCTTCAATGGCAATAGCTGGTACTTCAGCTTCTGGCGGCAAATCACCACGCACCTGATTCACTTTAGCGCTGATTTCCGTCATGGCTTTGAGTGGGTCATAGTTCAGATGCAAGTGCGCTATGACGGTAGAAACACCCATAGTGCTTTGTGATTCGATGTAGTCAATGCCACCAGCTGAGGCGATAGCGCGCTCTATAGGCGTGGTGATAAAACCACGGACTAAATCAGCATTGGCACCTATATAAGCTGTGGTAATTTTTATCACAGCTATATCTGAACGTGGGTACTGTCGTACCGTCATATTGCTCATCGACTGGAAACCAGCCAGCAATATCAGCAGGCTGACCACTATGGCCAGTACAGGCTTTTTAATAAAAATATCGGTAAAGTTCATAATCTGCTCATTGTTAATGGCTGGTGATCAATGATTTAGGATGTGAGGCCACACATCAGGTGTCAGCTGGTGTTGGCGCAGCTTTAAACTCTGGTGGCTGAGTTTTACTCAGTACCACAGACTGACCATTAAACAGCTTAAATGCACCTGCACTCACCACCTGATCGCCGGCTTTTAAACCGTCAACTACTTCGACAAAATCACCACGGGCTTTGCCTAAACGGATAAATTGCTGACGAGCTTTTAAGCCGCCTTTATCATCTTTTTCGACCACAAATACAGTGTCACCAAAAGGGGCATAAATAATGGCTGTGCTTGGCACCACCAATAACTGATGAGGTTCGGTTAAGGTGACAGTGGCAGAGACGGCCATGCCTGGGATCAACACATCAGTGCTGTTGTCTAACACTGACTGCACTATGACATTACGGGTGCTGGTATTAATTTCAGCACCTATAGCACTGATTTCACCTTTGACTATCACTGCACCTTCGCCTACAGACACTTCAACAGGTAAACCTTTAGTAATTTGCGTCAGCCAGTTTTGTGGCACAGGGAAATTTACCCGCACTTTGTTGGTGGCTTGCAACGACACTATGGCTGTGCCCGTTTGTAAGTCAGTGCCTAAATCCACCTGACGAATACCAATACGGCCATCAAAAGGGGCGCGAATCACTTTTTTCTGCAAAGTGGCTTTTAAGTTATCCACTTGAGCAGAGGCGCTGTCGAGTTGTTGTTTGGCGTTGTCTAACTCACTTTGAGTGGCGATATTAGTGCGGCGTAACTGCACCAAACGGTCATAACTTGTTTTGGCTAACTTTAAACTGGCTTCAGCTGAACGCAACTGGGCTTGCTCGTTAGTGGCTTCCTGTTCAATCAGCACTGTACCTTTTGTGACTTGCTGACCATTGCTGAAACTGATTTTTTTCACCCGGCCCGGCACTTCGGCGGCAATCACAATACCTTCGTCAGCCAGCACTGTGCCTATGGCGTTGTAGGTATTAGGCCAGCTTTGTTGTTCCACACTAAAAGTGCTGACGTACTCAGGTGGGGGCACAAAAGTTTCGCCTGATTCGATCATGGCTGCAATCTGGCCACCTTTGACCCCTGCAAGTACCATAAACACACAGAGCAGACCCAGAACGGCAAATAAAATGGATTTAAATCTTTTCATAACAGTGACCAGATTAAAAAGTTAATAAGGACCCAAAAGGTTCAGCGTTCAGACTACGACTTTGCTGCACTTTCGGATTAGAACCATCTACAGGTTAATGTCAGATCCTTGTATTGATCTGATGTATTACTCACAATTTTAGTGGGCAGGCTAGTTTGCCACGTTTTTTGTCAATTTGTGACGATTAGTCATAAATTAATAAAAATTTAAGAAAAAATGAAGCAATGGAGCCCGGACTCTCTAGCCAGAAACTGCTTTTCCAGGGCTTTTAAGCTTTAATCAGCGGAAAAATCGCAGCCATAGTGTATCGGGCAAAAATGCTTTCACCTATCAAATTATGGTAGAAAATTGTAACCAAACAACGGGAATAAAATGCAGTTATGAGTTGAAACTATGTTCCCGATAAGGCCAGTCAAAGTCGGCCTTATCGGGAGTTGCGGTTCTACATACTGATTTGTTGCACCGGATAACCCAGTGTTTGCAGTTCAGTGGTTAAGCGTTTTGCATCTCCGACTACCAGTATGATCATTTCTTTGGTATCCAGATGTTTGGCTGCCAAAGCATTCACTTGTTCTTTACTGATACCGGACACAATTTGATTACGTTCACGGACAAAATCCGGCGTTAAATTAAACTCCAGAATTTGCGCCATAAAACCTAACTTGGCATTAGGGGTTTCATATTTCAGTGCATCCGATTGGTTGATGGCCAGGCGCATAAAGGCCAGTTCGTCATCCTGGATGCCTTTTTGCCTGAAAGCATCAATCTCGTTGATAAACTGACGGATAGAATCAACAGTTGCATCAGCCCGTACTGCTGCAGATGCGGTGTAAGTACCCGCAAACTTATCTGCAATAAAGCTGGCGCGGGCACCATAGGTATAGCCCTTGTCCTCACGCAGATTCAGGTTAATACGGCTGTTAAAAGTGCCACCTAAGACAAAGTTCATTAAGCTGGCCTGATAAAACTCCCCCGTGATGTCCTGTGGTAGTGAACGCTTACCAATACGGATCTCAGACTGAGGCGCATCAGGTTTATCCAGCAGATAGATAGTGCCTGGCTGAGCTTTCATTTTGCCTGTATTAACCTGTATTGACGGGCCTTTACCTTGCCAGTCTGCCAACTGATTTTTCAGCTCTGTCGCTACAGTGTCCTGAGGCAGATCAGAGACGACAATCAACTGGCCGCCTGCTGGTTTAAAGTGAGTCTGGTGCCAGTGCTTCACATCATCCAGCGTCAGCTTACTAACAGACTCCAGAGTTCCCTCGTTTGGCACTGCTGCAATACTGCCGTCGAACATCATTTTGTTGTACGCCGTTGCGGCAATATAACCAGGGTTAGTGGCGCTGTGCTGAATACCTTGTAAGGTTTGTTGTTGCAGGCGGCTGAAGTCTTCCGCTTTAAAACCCGGATTACGTAGTTTTTCTTCCAGTAATACTAAGGTTTGTGGCAGGTTTTTACTTAGGCTGGAGACAAAGACATCAATGTAGCTGTTACCACTGCTGATGCTGATGCTGCTGCCTAGCTTTTCCAGCTCAAGGCTCATTTGCTCTGTGCTGTAATTTTGGGTGCTTTCATTTAAGAGTGCAGCCAGTAAAGCGGATACACCCGCTTTATCTGCGGTTTCGTAGTAACTGCCCACAGGAATTTTCAGCAACAAAGAAGTGGTTGGGGTTTCTGTGCTTTGGCTGCCCAGCACTTGAATACCGTTGCCCAGATCTGTGGTCCAGATCGCAGGTAATTCAACAGCTGGATTCACACCTGCCACCGGCTGTTTGCTGCGGTCAAAATTATCCGTGGCTTTACGCACCAGAAGATCTTCTGCTTTAGTGGTTGAAGGGCCACCAAAATCATGTTGCACAGGCTTAAAGTTATCCGCTTTGGCAATCAGCTGGCTTTGACCTTTTGGCACTACACTCATCACCACAGAGTGCTGATTTTTAATGTACGTATTGTACACCCGCATCACATCGTCTTTGGTGACAGCGTTATAACGGGCTATATCGTCGCCAATAGTGTCGGGTTTACCTAAAAAGGTTTCGCTGGCAGCCAGTTGACTTACTTTACCTGCAACGCTTTGCAAGCCAAAAATACTGCCGGCTTCAATTTTTGCTTTTACTTTTAACAGGTCGTCCTCTGTGACGCCTCTTTGTTCAAATTCAGTCAGGCTGGCGCGGATGATCTGCTCTATATCGGCCAGGTTTTTACCTGAAGCTGGATTTGGTAAGGCATATAACGAAAAGTCACAAGCCAGTTCACGGCATGGGTGAGTCACCGCAGCTTGCACAGCCACCTGGTTTTTCACCAGGTTTTTATACAGCAGTGAGTTATTACCGCCGCCTAAAATTTCCGACAAAATATCCAAAGCTGCTTCGTCTTTATGGTTGGCGTAAGCGGTCGGATAAGTGATGTACAGCAGCGGTAAATGGACATTGTCTTCCATGGAGATATAACGGGTTTCTGGCAGTTTTACCGCAACTTTGGCCGCGGCTGTGACTTCAGGGCCACGAGGAATAGAGCCAAAATACTTTTGTACTAAAGGTAATATTTCTTCTGCTTTAACAGCACCACCTATAGTTAAAGTCGCGTTGTTTGGGCCATACCAACGCAGGAAAAAGGCTTTCACGTCATTGACGTTGGCGCGGTTTAAATCGTCCATGTAACCTATCACAGGCCAGGAATAAGGATGACCATCCGGATACAGAGCCTGAGCCACGCGTTCGCCTAAGCGGCCGTAAGGCTGATTATCTATACGCTGGCCCCGTTCGTTTTTCACGGTTTCGCGTTGTACTTCAAATTTTTTCTCTGTGACGGCGTCCAGCAAAAAACCCATGCGGTCAGCCTCTAACCAGAGCATTTTTTCTACCTGGTTGACGGGCACAGTTTCAAAATAATTAGTGCGGTCGGAGTTAGTAGTACCGTTTAAGCTACCACCTGCTTCTGTGATGATCCGGAAGTGTTCCTCATCACCGACGTTTTCAGAACCCTGAAACATCATATGTTCAAAAAAGTGAGCAAAACCAGATTTACCTAACTCTTCACGGGCTGAACCTACATGATAAGTCACATCAACATGCACCAACGGATCTGAATGATCTTCATGAACTATTAACGTTAAGCCATTGTCCAGCTGATACTTTTTATACGGAATATGAATGCCTTGCCGGGATTCAGATTGTTCTATTAATTTGATGCCAGCAGGTAAGTTGGTTTGGATCTGACTGCCACAGGCAGTTAAGGTAATAGCAAAAGCTATGGCAAAGGCCAGTTTAGATTTTTTCATTGGTCCCTCCTTGTAAATGGCACAATTAAAACACGTTTGCTGCAAGGTAAAAAGCTACAACTATGTAACAAAACGATACAATGCCGGAGAGACAGGCTCAAAAATGCTGGTTAGTGTCTGACTTTAGCGCCAGACTGGCAGACTGAATTCACTGACGATTCAGCCAAAAGGCTTAAAGTTTAAGTAAGCAAAAAGGGGATGATGTGGCGAAGGCTGGTTCAGGCGTAAAAAAATCAAGATCCTGGTTAAAGTGGAATTTGCTGCTATTACTGCTGGCAGGCATGGTGTTTGCTTTTATTCAGTTGCAGTACTGGTGGAACCAATTGAACCCCAAGTGGCAAGGCTTTGATTTATCATGGGGGCAGGTGCGTGTTGCCCAAGTTTCTGTGCAACTGCCTTTTTATGGCAAGCAGCAGCTGCAGCTTGAACAACTGGAACTGGGCTGGACTGGCTGGCCCTGGCCTTTCAAGTTGGTAAAGGCTCACTCCTTAAAAGCTCAACTGGATTTACAGCTGGCACCAGGTTCTGAGTCTGCATCAGAAAAGCCCTTCACTCTGCCCACTTTGCCACTCTGGTTACCTGAAGTGTTAGCTTTTGAACAGATTGAAGTTTCGTTACCTTGTGCCCGTTTAAACTGCAAGCTGAGCAACAGTGCTGAAAACGCCTATTGTTTGCTGACGGGGTCTTTAACCTACAGCGCACCAAGCCAACAGATACAGCTGCAACTGGCCAATCAACAAGCTGTGTCGGTTGAAGGGGTAGGTGATATAAAGCTGACCCTGAAAGCTTTGGTCCAGCCAGGAGCTGAACAATTAGAAATTCCAGAGTTTGAACTAAGCCTTGCAAGCAGCCAGTTAAACTGGCAACAACATCAGTTCTCTGAACTGGATTTAAAGTTAAGTGGCCGGGCTGTCTGGCAAAACGACCAGCTGCAATTTGAAGCGACTCAGCCACTGCAGCTTAGATCCGGTTATCAGCATCCTGATCTGAAGATACAACAACTGCTGCTGAATGCTGAGTCTTTGCAGCTGCAGCTAGACCCGGCACAGCTGGCAGATACTCAATTACAAACTGAAGTTGTACTTGAAGTAAAACAGCTGCAGCATGCGATGCTAAACACGCTGGATTGGAACTGGGCTGGGACTGCTTTGTATCAACAGCAGCAAGCACAGGTTGAAGGTCGGCTGGCGAACAGTCAGTCCTTGTCATTGGAGCATAAAGTACAACTGGCGGAGCAGAACATCAGTCTGAGCTGGATTTTACCTGAACTGTTTTTTCTGGCAGGTAATCCATTACAAATGGGCCCATTTTGGCCTGAACTTTTGACCTTGCAAAAGGGCAAGCTGTCAGGCAAAGGCCAGCTGGAGTTTGATCTGGCCAGCATGGCTTTGACACAACAACAGACCGATCTAGTGCTGAGCGATTTAAGTGGCATTTACGACAGAACTGTATTTACAACGTTAAGCACAAATTTAACCTTGTTCAGCCAGGGTGCGGCCTGGACTGTTCAGACTGATGATTTGAAGCTGCAGCAGGTTAATCATGGTCTGGTATTTGGGCCTTTAGAGCTTAAGGCTGTATACAAAACCAAAGCGCCAGACTGGTTAACAGGTCAGTTGGATCTGAAGCAACTGCAACTGGCTTTGTTTGGTGGTCAGGTGAAGGCTTCGCAGCAGAAAATTGATTTAAGTAAAGATGCGAAGGTCTTGCTGCAACTGGATAAATTACAGTTAGCCGAATTATTGAAACAGCATCCAGGCGCCGATATGACAGGCCAGGGAACTCTATCCGGTACTTTGCCTCTGAGCATAGAACAAGGCAAACTGACAGTAGCTCAAGGCTCGGTGGCTGCTTTAGAGCCTGGTGGCAAAATTTCCTATCAGTCTGAGAAAGCCATAGCTATGGCACAGTCGAATCAGGGCATGAAAATTGTGGTGCAGGCGCTGCAGAATTTTCATTTTTCAGTGCTGTCGGCCGGAGTCAGTTATAGCAAAGAGGGCCAGTTATTACTGGCGCTTAAACTGGAAGGCAATAACCCGGATTTTGAAAAAGGCCGGGCTGTGAACTTGAACATTAATTTAGAAGAAAATTTACCGGCCATGATCACCAGTTTGCAGTTAAGTGGTCAGGTCAGCGAGTTAGTAAAAAAACGGGTTCAACAGCGTCTGGCAGCTCAAAAAGCCAAAGACGCCCGCAAGGAGTAAGAATGCGATATCAGCAGGATAGACAATTTTCACAGCCGCAGGCTGCCAGTCAGGGGAGGGCACCTGGAGGTGCCGTAAGTCTATGTTTGGCACTGCTGCTCAGTGCAGCCTGTACCCCCACAGTGCAAGTTGCTATGCCAAATGAGCCTATTAATATCAATCTGAATGTCAAAATTCAGCATGAAATTTTGATTAAAGTGGACAAAGAACTGGACGAATTGATCAGTGATTCCAGTGGTTTATTTTAAGGAGAGCCAAAATGAAAACTGTACATAAATTACTGCTATCCAGTGTGTTTGCCATCAGCTTGCCTTTGCTGGCGATGGACTTACAGCAAGCTATGTCCGCTTTAGGTCCTGCTAAAACTCAGGGTCTGGTCGGCGAGCAACCTAATGGCTATTTAGGTGTGGTCAGCCCCTCTGCTCAGGCCAAAGAAATAGCAGACTTGATCAACCAGGCCCGTAAAGCCGAGTATCAGAAACTGGCGACAAAAAATGGCATTCAGTTGTCTGATGTTGAAGCCATAGCTGGTAAAAAAGCCATTGAAAAAACCGAAGCCGGTCAGTTTATTCAACTGAACGGCCAGTGGCAGAAAAAATAATTAGCGAACTGGTGTTGCGGCTTGTTCGCCCACTACCGTATGCCATGGCAAAATACGGTAGCTGCTGACTAAACCGTTGATCACATAAGGATCGGATTCGGCAAAGGCTTGAACCTGCGCCGGATCTGTGACCTTAAACAACAGCAAGGCGCTCTCGATAGGTTCTCCTACAGCTCCACCTAAGACCAACTCACCCCGCTCTGCGGCCAACCAGGCCAGTCGCAAATGTTCGGCCCGAAACAACAACCGTTTTTCCAGATAATCTGCTGATGTTTGATACTGCAATAAATAATGCATTTTTACTCCTGCTTTTGTTTATGTCCGCTGTCCGCTTGGTTGTTGCGGACACTTTTTCTGTCCGCGGACAGTTTTTTGTATTCAGTGTGTTTTAATATTTTTTATTTAAAACAATGGTTTATGTAGTTTTTCTGTCTTGGCACAGTCCCTGCTATATCTGGTTAATCAGAATGCGGAGAACAAAGATGATCCAGGGTACAGAAAATCAGGATATTCAAATCCAACCGGACAAAACCAGACAGTGGCGCCGTCCAGTGCTGGCCACTTTGTTTATGGCTGGTGTTTGTTATATCAGTTATAGCCTGCTGGCGGCCAGCTCTGCTCAGGCTTCCTTAGTGCTGCCCAAAGATCAGGTGCAACTGGCCATCGTAGAACGCGGCAGTTTTACCCGTGATTTGTCGGTGCAGGGCAGGGTGGTTGCGGCTAATGCTCCTACTTTATTTAGTCAGGAAGCAGGTCAGGTGCAGTATCTGAAACAACCAGGCGAAGCTGTGCAATTGGGCGATTTATTGGCTGTCATATCAAGCCCTGCTCTGGATAACGAGCTGGAGCAACAACGTGCTTTACTCGCCAGTATGGAATCCGACTTCGAGCGTTCAGCTTTATTAGCCCGTGAATTGCAACTGGATATGGAACAAGTGCAAAACACGGCTCAGGTGAATTTGGTGGCTGCCAAACGTGAACTGGCCCGCGCTGAACAGTCGATCAAAATGGGGGTCATTCGCCAATTGGATTACGACATGGCGAAAGACAATCTGTTGCAGGCCGAGCTGGAATTTGACCACGCCAAACGTAAGGTGGCTTTGGCTTCAGATAAGCTGAGTTTTGAAAAAAAGTCTGGTCAGTCCGCTTTAGCCCGTCAGGCTCTGGTTGTGGCTGAACTGGATCGAAAACTGGCGGCACTGCAAATTAAAGCACCAGTTACAGGTCAGGTGGGCAACTGGCTGGCAGAGCAGCAAAGCCATGTACTGGCTGGCACAGGTTTATTAACAGTGATCGATTTAAGCCGCTATGAAGCAGAGCTTTCGGTGCAGGAAAGTTATATCCGCGATTTAGCTGTTGGCATGCTGGTTGAAGTGAATTTAGGCAATCAGCAACTCAAAGGTGAGCTGAGCCATATAGCCCCCGAAGTGAAAGACAATTTAGTGACTGCACGGGTGCGTTTTTCTCAGAACGACAGCACCAGCTTACGTCAGAACCAGCGTTTATCTGCCCGCGTCATTATTGAGCAAAAAGACGACGTACTTCGCATCAAAAGAGGCGACTTTGTTGGCTCAGGTGCCAGCCGTATTGCTTATCAGGTCACCAATGATCTGGCTGTTAAAACCGCAATAGTGTTAGGTGCATCGTCGGTGCAGTACGTTGAAATTTTACAAGGTGCCAAAGAAGGTGACCAATGGGTTATCTCTAATCTGGATGAATTTAAACAACAAGACAAAGTTCAACTGAACTAAGGCTTTCACAGGAATTGAGGGCTTGAGCCCTACAGGAGAAAACCATGATTAAAATTAATAACTTAAGCAAAATTTTCCGAACCGATTTAATTGAAACTCATGCACTCAGACAAATTAACCTGCAAGTGAATGAAGGCGAATTTGCCGCTTTAACAGGCCCATCAGGTTCTGGTAAGTCCACTTTATTGAACGTGCTTGGTACTTTGGAAAGTTTTGATCAGGGCGATTATTTGCTGGATGGACGTTCTGTCAAAGGCTTGTCGGACCGTGAATTGTCAGCGCTCAGAAACGAAAAAATAGGTTTTATTTTTCAGGGGTTTAACCTGATTAAAGATTTCAGTTTATTCGATAACATCGAGCTGCCACTGCGTTATCGTGGTTTTAGTTCAACTGAGCGTAAACGCCGCGTTGAACAAGCGCTGGAAACTGTAGGCTTAGCTGCGCGCCGTGATTATCACCCAAGTCAGCTTTCTGGTGGTCAGCAACAGCGTGTGGCTATAGCCCGTGCTATTGCTGGTGAACCCCGTATTTTGCTGGCGGATGAACCTACAGGAAACCTGGACTCGTTAATGGCTCGTCAGGTGATGGAGCTGCTGGAAAAAATTAACCAGCAAGGCTGCACCATATTAATGGTGACGCACGATCCGGATCAGGCCCGTCGTGCCAATCGACATATCCAAATTGTGGACGGTCAGCTCAATGACTCCAGTATGTACGAACCTTTAGCAGCAGGAGCTTAAGATGGAAACCTTAATTCATAATCTGAAGCTAAGCTGGCACAGTATTCAAAGAGCCCCTTTACCTTATGCCTTAACCTTACTGATTTTAAGTTTAGGTTTAGGTACCTTTTTCAGTAACGCCACTTTGTATTACTGGATGAATCGCGATCCAATACCAGAAAAAAGCCAGACGCTGTTTATGGCGAGGCTTAACTCCTTGCCTGGTGATTGCACCGACTGTTTTGAGCCACCCAGAGTGATAAGTTATATGGATGTACAAAAAATGAGTGGCAGCGGTATTACCTCAGCCGAAGCTGCGATGTTTTCCAGCAACGCTTATGCCAAAACTTTGGAAAACCAGCAGGCTACACCCAGTCAGGTGGAACTGCGGGTGACCCAACGCGACTTTTTTAAGTTATTTAATGTGCCTTTTTTACAGGGCGAAACCTGGCCGGATAATAAAGCCAGAATGGAAGTGGTGATTAGCAAAAATACCGCCATTAAGTTTTTTAGCCGTACCGACGTGGTAGGGCAAGACATGCTGCTTGATGACAAGTTGTATAAAGTTATAGGGGTGCTGGATGACTGGAGCATGTTGCCACGTTTATATGATGTCAATGGTCGTCGTTCTGCTGAACCTGCTGAAGATATCTATATTCCGTTGGAAACCGCTTACGATTTAGCTATTCAGTCTAATACTCAAAATTCATTCACAGATGTCGATTGGGACGGCAATATGGCCACTTACCCACAAATGGCCAGAACTAATTTTGCCAATATGCTGCAATTTTGGGTGCAATTGGATAGCCCGGAAAAAGTGCAGCAGTACCAGCAGTTTCTGAAAAATCTGGTACAGGATGAAAAAGCTGCAGGTCGTCATCCCCGGCCTGAAGGCAATAAGCTGGACAATATTCTGGATATACAAAAAGCGATGCGTGCTACTAATGATCAACTGGATGCTTTTGCTTTAGTGGCTTCATTATTTCTGCTGGTTTGTGTGGTGAACGCCAGCCACTTGTCGCTGAACCGTTATATGGCCAATCAGTATGAATTTAGCTTACGCCGTGCTTTAGGTGCCAGCCGCTGGCAGCTGCAAAGCCAGATTATGGCCGATGTGCTGCTAAGTTCTGTGCTCGCTTTTGCTGCTGCTTTGGTATTTGCACAGCTGGGCTTGTGGACTATTAACTCGTTATTACCAGGCACCCGCGCTTTAGCCAGTTGGGATTGGCAGATGTTAGGGGTAATGGCGTTGTTTGTGGTGCTGGTCAGCTACCTGGTCACTTTGTACCCGGCATTAAAAACTTCATTCAGCCCGCTGAATCAGCAGTTAAAGCAATAAGGAGCTCATCATGTCTGTATTTTTAATTATTAAATCCTTATTGCGCCGCAAAGTGGTTACCGCTTTGTTGTTACTGCAATTGGCCGTCACTTTAGGATTAGTGGTGAACTCCTTATTGTTGGCAAGTGCTGCTAAAGAACTGGTGGATCAACCAACAGGTTTGTCACTGGAACAAATTCTGACAGTCTGGGTCAAGCCAACCAGCAAAGCATTGCGACTGGAGCCAGCTTTGTCTGAAGTTATCAACAGACAACTGGCTGCTGTACGGCAAATTTCCGGAGTTGAAGCAGCAGTGTATGCCAATCAAATTCCATTAAGGCAAGGGGGATCAAACTGGAATATTTTTGAGGTGGACCGCCAGGATGAAACCAATGTCGATTCAGTGCCTTATTACAACAGCTCAGAACAGATTTTTCAGGTGCTGGACGTCAGACTGATCACAGGCCG
The DNA here is from genome assembly GCA_018825965.1 of Gammaproteobacteria bacterium. Classification (GTDB taxonomy): domain Bacteria; phylum Pseudomonadota; class Gammaproteobacteria; order Enterobacterales; family Alteromonadaceae; genus Pararheinheimera. Next base: position 41,714 of record JAHKAA010000051.1, on the reverse strand, counting down.
TTTGTTGACTGAACTGGACAGAGGTGCACTTAATATAGTGTTGACTGAAAAACTGGCGAAGCAGTTGTTTGCCGAACAAAACCCGGTAGGTAAAGTGACCAACAATGGCACTGTGGTTGGAGTGGTGTCAGACTTTTATTCACAGCGTTATGCCAGTCATCCATTTTATGGTCAGATTGTATTGGGCCCTCTTCACAGAGCTGAACAAGGTTATCAGCTCATTGTCAGAGTGGCACAGGGTCAATCTGAAGCTGTACGCAAGCAATTAACAGATGTGATCAGAAATGCAGAACCCCAAATGGATATAGGTACTGTGCTGCGGATGGATGAAAACCGTGACGACGTATTCCGTTCTGAAATAGGTTTAGCCACTTTATTGGCAGTGTTAAGTGGTCTGATGCTACTGGTTGCTATGATTTCTGCTTACAGCCACGCCCATTTCCATGCGCTGCAAATGCAAAAAGAAGTGGGTATTAAACGGGCTTTGGGGGCCAGTAAAGCCCGTGTTTTATTGGATGTATTAAGTGAAAGCTGGCTGACCACAGCCATAGGGGCAGGTTTTGGTATTCTTGTCTGTTACGGTTTAAACATCAGTCTGGCTAAGGTGATTAGCATACCTGCAGTACCAGTCTGGTTGCCGCTGCTGACACTGGTTTTATTGCTGCTTTGTGTCACGCTGGCCACATGGTATCCTGCCAGAATAGCAACACGGATATCTCCGGCCACAGCAACTAAGACCTTATAAAGAATGAAAAAAATACTGGTCATCGATGATAACGAGGCGGTCTGTTCCGCCCTGATGACCCTGTTTCAGTTGCAGGGGTATCAGGTGTTTATGGCGCAGCAGCCTGGTGTCGCCAAAAGTATTTTGCAGCAGCAATCTATAGACCTGATTTTACAGGACATGAACTTTGCTCAGGGCGAAATGAGTGGTGTTCAGGGCAAAGAACTGTTTTATCAACTGCGCTCTGATCACCCGGCCATCCCTGTGGTATTACTCACGGCCTGGACTCATCTGGATATGGTGGTGGAACTGGTGAAAGCCGGTGCCACCGACTATATAGCCAAACCCTGGGACGATCAGCGTTTGCTGACCACTGTCGCCAACACACTAAAAATCAAACAACTGACCGAACAAAACTTAAAAGCTGAGCGCAAGCAGCAGGAAAGGTTAGGTGTGTTTGCCGGTAAAGATTTATGTGGCTTAGTTTTTGCCAGTACGGCTATGGAGCAACTGCTTCACATGGCATTACAACTGGCTCCAAGTAACGCCGCAGTGCTGATTACGGGGGAAAATGGTTCTGGCAAAGAAGGTATAGCTCAGGTATTGCATGCCAATTCAAAGCGTAAGCAGCAGCCTTTGATTAAAGTAAATATGGGCGCTTTACCGGCTGATTTAATGGAAGCCGAACTTTTTGGTGCCGAAGCCGGTGCCTACAGCGGCGCGACTAAAACCCGTATTGGTCGCTTTGAAGCTGCAGATGGTGGTACTTTATTTCTGGATGAAATCGGCAATTTGTCGTTATCAGGCCAGATGAAATTGTTGCGCGTGCTGCAAACCGGAGAGTATGAACGTTTAGGCTCCAGTCAAACCCGCAAAGTGGATGTGCGTATTATCAGTGCGACTAATGCTGATTTAAGCCATGCCATTAACGCAGGGCATTTCCGCCAGGATTTGTATTACAGGATCAATGTGGTACAGCTGCATTTACCAGCCCTCAAAGACAGAGTGGATGATATTGTGCCTTTGGCGCGGCATTTTTTAGCAGGCCAAAAAAGCTTAAGTAAAGCTGCAGAGCAGGCGCTGCAAAGTTATAGCTGGCCTGGCAATGTGCGTGAGCTGCAAAATTTATGTCAGCGTGCTTTATTACTGACGTTAGCAGATGAAATTGATGCGGCAGATTTAGCTTTACCTGCGGAGCACACTACAGCGAAAAAAACGCTGGATGATTTGGATAAACAACAGATAGAACAGGCGCTGCAGCAGGCTCAGGGTGTGGTAGCCAGGGCAGCTAAACAATTGGGTATTAGCCGGCAAGCGCTGTACAGGAGAATGGAGTTTTATGGCATTGAACCTGTGTAAGAGCTTATGCAGCTGATCCGGCGTTTATATCTGCTGGTGCTGGCCTTACTGGTGCCGGCTTTTTTGTTGTTGTCTTATCTGAAGGCTGAACCGCTCTGGTATGGGCTTTTTTTTGGGTTTGATCTGCTCATCATCTTCGTCTTGCACTGGGCACTTAAACCGCTGCTACAGGAAATTGAAGCACTGAATTTACATGCCCAGAACTTGCAGGACGGCAGTTTTAACGTCGATGCCAACCGCCATCTTTTACGTGAACTCACACCTTTAGCCGAAGTATTGCAGCAAATGTCAGCGCAATTGCGGCAAGAACGCGCCACTTTGTATCAGCGCGAACTGCTGCTGGATACAGTTCTGCAATCCAGCCCCAGTGCTATGGTGTTAACAGACCAAACCGGTCGGGTTTTGATGAGCAATCCGGCGGCCCGGGTATTGCTGCATCAGGGCCGTAAGTTTGAAGGTCTGTTGTTTTCAGAGTTAACAGCAGAGTTACCTGAGCTGGCTTTGGCTATTGAAAATGGACAACAAGGTTTGTTGTATCTGGGCGAACCCGCATCGATTTGGCATTTGTCGGTCAGCTTTTTTTCGCTGAACCAAAAATCACATCAGCTGTATCTGTTAAAACCTATGACCCGCGAAATCCATAGGGAAGAAGTGAAAGCGTGGAAAAAACTGCTGCGGGTGATAGGGCATGAACTGAATAATACGCTGGCACCTTTATCCTCATTAGCTTACTCAGGCCAGTTAGTGGCAACCGAACTGCAACATAAGCAGCTGCAACAAATTTTCCAGACTATTAGTGAACGCCAGCAGCATCTGAATCAGTTTTTACAGTCTTATATTCAGTTTGCTAAATTACCCACTCCTGTTTTAGCACCAGTGCACTGGGCCAGGCTGATTAATCAGTTGCAGGATCAATACGAGTTTGAGCTGGAAGGCGATTTACCACAGCGTAGTTGGTTAGCAGACTCATTGCAGTTATCACAGCTGCTATTAAACCTGTTGAAAAACGCCCACGAATCAGGCTCCAGGCCCGAGCAAATTCAATTGAGTTTTACCGAATTGCCGGATCAACTGCTGATCCGTATTCAGGATGCAGGCGGGGGCATGACAAACGAAGCTCTGACTCATGCCATGGTGCCTTTTTATACCAGTAAGGAAAATGGCTCTGGCATAGGTTTAACTTTGTGCCGTGATATAGCCGAAGCGCATGGCGGCAGTTTAAGCCTGCAAAATCAGGGCGCGGGCTTATTGGTCAGTCTTCTGCTGCCTGCCTCTGGCGCTGGCAATTCTGTGACTGAACAGGCATGATAAAGCCTGAACTAAAACAGGGTGTTATAGCTGTGTCGGCAATAGAAAAACCAAAAAAATTAAATCTGAAAACCGTGGCTTCTTATCTGGGGGTTTCAGTCGCTACTGTTTCCAATGCCTATAACAGACCTGATCAACTTTCCCCTGAATTACGCCAGCGTATTTTGCAGCAATGCACTGAATTGGGCTACGACGGCCCTAATGCCGCAGCCCGCAGTTTACGCACTGGCCGCTCTGGCATAGTGGCAGTTTTATTGTCAGACACCCTGGAGTATTCGGTCAGCGACCCTGTTGCCAACCAATTTATCAAAGGTGTGGCTGAAGTATTGCAGGAACATGGCATGGATATGCTGTTGTTATCCGGCCGGCATAACACCAGCAGCAGCAGTGCTGAAGCCGTGCCCGATGGTTTTATTTTGTATGGTGCGCCCAGCAATCCTGAGCAACTGAACCGCATTGTTAAAAGTGGCAAGCCGTTAATCACAGTCGACTGCAATCTGGATAATGTGGTGTCGGTGAACGTCGATAACTACGCTGCAGCCCATCGTATTGCCGAACATGCCTTTGCTAAAATGCAGGGCAAAGTGGCGGTGCTGGGCTTACGTTTAATTGAATCGGACAGAGTGTGCCGTATTCAGCCACACGAGCTGTACAGCACAGAACAGGCCATTTCCCGCCGCCGTTTGGACGGTTATTTAGCCGCTGCTATAGAACAAGGCCGCGATTTACCCGCTGATGCGGTCTGGCATATTCCGCTGAATACCCATAATTTTGCTTTAGTAGCAGCCCGTGAAGCTTTAACTCAATTTCCACGACCTCAAGTGCTGTTGTGTATGAGTGACCGTATTGCTTTGGCTGCCATGGCGGTAGCGCGTGAGCTGGACATTAAAATACCGCAGGACTTAGTAGTGGTTGGTTTTGACGGCATTGAAGAAGCTGAACGTTTTTACCCCAGCCTGACCACTATTGCTCAGCACAGCGACGAAAAAGGCCGTACTGCTGCCCGTATGCTGTTATCAGGTGAGCTGGAAGCTGACCTTCTAATGCCTTCTGAATTAATAATCCGGCAAAGTTGTTAAAGTAGTTTTAGAGCTTCCTTTCACCTGAACAGGCTAACTGCATGAAATTTTTGCTGCTTATTTTATCCTCGCTGGTCTTTCCTTCATTGGCACAAGCCGAATCATTAAAACTAATGAGCTACAACATTCGTTGTGGTTTATGTGAAGCTGAAGGCACACCGCAGTATTGGCCTGAACGTAAGTTTTTACTGGCGCATTTAATTCAGACTCAACAACCGGATTTAATTGGCTTGCAGGAAGCAGAACTGTTTCAGGTGCATGATTTAGTGGCTATGTTGCCGCAATATCAATGGTTTGGCGAAGGCCGGGACGACGGCAAAACCAAAGGTGAGAGCACAGCTGTGCTCTATCGCAAAGACAAGCTGCAGCTGTTGTCAGCAAAAACTTTATGGTTGTCTGAAACGCCGGACCAGGTATCAAAAGGTTGGGACGCAAAGCTGAACCGCACTTTTACCAAAACTCAGTTTAAAGAGTTGAAATCGAACCAGAGTTTTTATTTTCTGAATACTCACTTTGACCATATGGGGAAGCAGGCTCAGCTGCAAAGTGCCTTGTTGCTAAAGGCCGAAGTGGAGAAATTACCCAAGCAGAGCAAAGTGCTGCTGACAGGGGACTTTAATGTGGAACCCGACAGCGCACCTTATCAGGCTTTAAGTAAAGTTTTACATGACAGTGCTTTGGTGGCGAAAGATAAGCTTTCCAAAAATGTTGGCACTTTTAATGGGTTTGGCCGTGAGCCCAATAATACCAGCCAAACCATAGATTTTATTTTTGTAAGTAAAAACCTGCAGGTCGCCAGTTATCAGGTGGATAACAGAAGATACAACGGTTTGTATCCTTCTGATCATGAAGCACTGCTGGCTGTGGTAGAGCTAGACTGAATTCGGACAATTCAGCACAGTATCTTTTTATCAACAGAGCAGGCAGGAGCAGCCATGAACAGACTTTTGGCATTGGTGTTATTTTTGCTATTTGGTGTTTTATCTTCACCTCTTTATGCCCAAAGTCTGGATATTCAGCTGCCTGATCAAAAGCTGCGCTGGAGTCTTCTGGACATTAAACAAAAAGTGCCAGTGCAGCAAATCAAGTTATTTGACCCTGTCTACAACAGCGATAAAAGCTTTGTAGGCGTGTCTTTGCTGCAACTGCTAAAAGCTGCTGGTTACAAGCCAGGCCAGGCTGCAGATGAAGTAGTGCTGACGGCTTCTGATGGCTATGCGCCCAGTATGCCGCTTGAATATTTGCTGGACGACCAGGCTGTGCTGGTATTTGCCGAAACGGGCAAGAAAGATTTTGATTTTGCCCCTGTAGCTCAGGGCAAAGCTATGGTATCACCAGCGCCATTTTATTTAGTCTGGAGGCAAGGCAAAGCGGTAGAAAAAACCAGACCCTGGCCTTATCAGTTAGTAAAGCTAGAGCTGGTGAGTTTTCAGCAACGTTATCCCAAACTCTATCCAACCAACACGGCCCAAAGCTCAGCTGCTTATCAGGGCTTTTTGCTGTTTAAACAAAACTGCATCAGCTGTCATTCGATTAACCTGCAAGGTGGCGACTTAGGCCCTGAGCTGAATGCGCCAAAAAACGTAACCGAATATTGGACTGACGAACACTTAAAAGCCTTTATTCCCAATGCATCCGGCTACAGATACAAAAGCAAAATGCCGACTTTTGAGCAGTTTAGCGCAGAGGATATCGACCATCTGGTCGCTTATTTAAAGCATATGAAGGATTATAAAATTCAGTTGCCTTAGGGGCAGATTCACTGAAGTTAAAGGACTAACAATGATGAAAATTCAACACCTAATAACCTACGTAGGTCTGCTTGGCTTATTGATTAGCAGTACTGTGCTTCAGGCAGCCGAACCAGTCAGACATATGACGCTGCAGCAATTGTGTGATTCCTTGCCTGTGCAACCTACTTATCAGCAATTTCAGGATTATGAGCACTGCACAAAAGAGCAGGGGCCTGAACAAATAGCGGTGCTTTTTGCGGATATCTATCAGAAAAAACAGGGCAAAGTGACATTGGCTTACCTTGATGGCTGCAAACTGTTGCTGCAAGACTTTATTGCAGACGATGCTGAGCGTTATCAGAATTTCTCATTGTGGGGTTGTGATCACACTAAAAGGTACTGCGTGATCTTTGAAGCGCGTTGGGAATGGTGGCGTTATTTACTGATCGATCGCAAAACAAAAATTACCACGGAGTTCACAGGGCATCTGGTGTTTTCACCTGATAGTCAGTTGGTATTTGAGTATCTGGATAGTCGGAATTCAGACACCTTTGACCGCACTATACTTAAGCTCTATCGGTTAAATGACGACAAGCTCACATTGTTATTGGAAAGGAATGAGACAGATTTTGGGGTTCATAGTGCGAAGTGGGTTGCCCCTTCAACCCTTGAGGCCAGGTTGCAGCACTTTGCAGTCAATGATTTTAATCGTTATGTCGAAGTAGGAATGATGAGGTTGGCTGTCTCTGGGGACGAAGTGAAAGTGGTTATTGAAAAAACAACACAGATACAGTGAGGGACTTTGGGGCTGGTTTCACACCTCGTCCCAAAATAACTTATTAGTTTAATTTCAATGAGTTTAACGAAAATAAAAGCAGATAAAACCATAGAAAATAGTTAATAGATCTATTCCTCAGATGGCAAGGCCCGATTCTGATGGTAGCTCGGTTAAAACCTCAGGTTAAATGTGTAACTGTTGCATATGAGTTAATTTAAGAACAACTAGCGTGCTGGCTGTATAAATTTTGTTGGACATAAATTTGGTGGCTTTAGAAAAATATATTGAAATAGAGTTTCATTGACGTTAATTTTATTTGAGTGGAAATTATAAGAGAAGGCAAAAAATTCGACTTGCGCGGACTGCCTTTGAGAATGGATTGTTAGAATCCCAGCCGAAGCAAGGAGTATTAAATGAAAACCTGTAAGTCCTGCATTAAAGAAATCGATAACGCTGCTAGTAAATGTCCGTATTGCCAGTCCTTTCAAATCTGGTACAAAAATCCGCAGATATTTGGCTTTATATTTCCTTTGGTGTTTATTCCCGTTATGTTCTACTCCATGGGAATTTGGTTTAATAAAAACTATCCAGGTAATGAACATCTGTTTGAAGTGAAAGAGATAGGGATCTCGCCAGGTGAACATAACAGGCTTGCATTAAATTATTTAATTGCTAATAAATCAGATACTAAATGGCACAATATTAGTTACGAAGTTTCAGTTTTTGATGCAGCAGGAAAACTACTTTTTGTTAAAACTGGGCAAGATTATTCATGGCTGGTGCAACCGAATCAAAGCTCTTATCTGACTATTGAGCTGGATAATAATCTTAAAGCTGAAAAGTGGAAATTGAAAATATTAGACATAAAGTCTGGTAGATTTTAAATTATTCTAACAAGTCGCTGAAGCACCGCACACTTCTGCTTAGCTCGACGTTCTGACATAGGGAAATAAAATAGTGAAGCTAGCTGCTGTTGTTTTTTTAATTCTACTTGGTGGCTGCGCTACCAATGCAACCAAAGACACCAACCAGGAGAATGGGGGCGAAGTTCGCACTATTCAGAGGGAATTTGCGCCTCACATTTGGTCTGACCATAAAATGCTTAAAATTCCTGCTGAAGCATGTGCGGATAAAGGTACAGAAATACTTGAATCTCTTGGCTTTATTGAAATAGTAAAAAATGGTAGCTATGTATACGGAAACTACAGCAATAATCGTGCTGTAATTAAATGCACTTCGGTAGGTGCAAGTACCTTTGTCTATGCTGCGGTAGCAGGCCCAAAGGTCAAGGTTGTTGAACGGCTACGAAATGAAATAGTGTGGCAACTATAAATTCATAACAAGTCGTCCGGGTATCTTGCGCTTCGCGGACTTCGACAATTTGTAGGTCGCCTTTTTGTGGTTTTGCTGCACAAGAGTATTGCATAAAAATTTAATGTTTAAACTGCGACTAAATTCGGTGTTATAACTGTTAGAGGAACTATGAAACTACTTTATTTGATACTTACACTATGTTCATTTTGCGTATTAGCGGAACCTGCTACTAATGAACTACTTGAGGTAAATGGAGCTAGAGAGTATTTTGCAAAACATCAAGGCCTGATGACAGAGGTAATGATCTCTAAGACTCCTGAATTATCTCAACATAGGGCTGTTGTTGAAGCTTGGGAAAATAAATATTTTGCCTGGAGTAAATTAAGAGAAAGTTTAGCCCCAATTTACTCTGAGCGCTTTACTGAAAATGAAACTACTGAGCTTATAAACTTCTTTAAAGCTGGGAGACCTGAAGACTTTTTGAAAACCCCAACAGGCAGAAAGTACCAAGCGCTTTTGCCGGAAATTAACGCGGACTATACTAAATTTGGTTATGAGTACATGCAAAAAGTTTCCCCCTTTTTAGATGATATGCTTCAACGTGAAAAACAGCTATAACAAGGCCCGCTCTTATCCCGAATAAAATTAAACAAAGGAGTTCGCATGGCAGTTAACAAAACGTCAAGTCACTCACTTCGTTCGCTGGAACGCATACATGGCGCACCTTTGGCATTTGCGACCTTTAGTTGATCGTTGTATTTTGGAGGAAGCTTGAACCAAAGCTTAAAATTTTTTCTGATGTTACTCTATACAGCTCTGGTTGCCTCTTGCTCCAGCAAAGCAAAACAGGAAGTAGATTGGGATGCGGTGCTATATAACATGGAGACGTTGTCTACTCTGGCAGCAAGTTGTCTGGAGCAAAAAGCCAGACAATCGGAGTCATGTATCAATTTCGTCAGGCATTATGAAGCTGATGGTGCCGACCATGTAGAGCTGCTTAGCGATAACTTGCCTGAATTGTTGAATAACGATCTGGACGCTGCCCTTATCACTACAGAACAAATTTTAGTTATTACTACAGCGGTTGTATTTATGGGCGGATATGACCAGCCGCCCCCAGCTTCCAGGCACCAAAACTAAAGCTCACCCTGCAATAACTTAGTACGGACTTCTTCTCACTCAGCCCGGCGTGCATCAGAACTTTGGGGTCTGATCTTGCTCCTTGCCCCAAAATAGTTTTTTGACGTAGTTTCAATGAGTTTAACGAAAATAAAAACGGAAAAAGTGAGAGAAAATAGCTATCAGATCTGTCCTTAATATAGCGGACAAGATGCAAGACCTGTCACTGTTTTGTTGCCATTCTGCTTTTTTATTTTTCCTATTTTGTTGACAAAAGGAAAACGCTAGCTAGCTTTAATAGCGCTATCGCATACTTTTGCGTTGGTCGCGTACTTCAAACTTCAAGGAATGGACCGATATGGCAAATAAGACACAAACAATAACCATACTAGGCACACAAACAATTAATCTTCAAAACATAACATTACCCGGGTCAGCAGCTCCTTCCGTGACCTTTCCTGAAACCGGACAAGTATCCGTCAGTTTAGTGTCAGACGTGAATTATAGCGGATCAACATGGCCGTTAAATCAAGTTTTACTATTTAACACCGCGCCCTTGGCTTCAGGTGATTATTTTAGATGGTTTTACACTGCCAATACTGCAGAAGGCACCACTATGAACGTCACTGCTGGCCAGCCAATATATGCTTTTATAGTTGATCAAGTTACTTCATCAGACAACACAGGCTCAATGACATTAACTTTCACCCCTGTGCCATAATGGTCAATTCATGACTAATTTTAATTCTCGATGTGGACATGCGGAGGGCGACAGCCCTCCGCACAGCTGTTTTGATTTAAAATACAATTAAAAGGAATGTTCTTAGCGAATACTCGGTGTCAGGTCTAGCCCTTTACCCCACGGTTTGAGTTATTAAAGTCTGATTTAAGCGACAAAAGCCAGGACCAGGTCATAATTGCCTCTTGCACAAAAGTTAATACTGTATATCGCACTAACCAATAGGGGAGCCGACTCTAACTCCCTGCCACTTAAACTAAAGCTCACCCTGCAATAACTTAGTGCGGATCTCCTCTAACTCTGCCCGGCGTGCATCAGTGGTTTGTGGGTAAGCTAAATTCAGTCCTGCCAAAGTTTCGTTAATAATGCTGGAAATGATTAAGCGGGCATTTTTTTTATCATCGGCCGGTATCAGATACCAGGGTGCAACTTTGGTGCTGGTGTTGCTTAAACACTCGGCATAGGCACTCATATAACTGTCCCAGTGTTGGCGCTGTGCTGTGTCGGCTTCGGAGAATTTCCAGTTTTTGTTGGGGTTGTCGATGCGGTCGAGAAAACGGCGGCATTGTTCTTCTTTAGACAGATGCAAAAAGAACTTGATGACACGAGTGCCGTTGCGTACCAGATGGGCTTCAGATGCAACAATAGAACGGTAGCGATCACGCCAGAAAGGCCCGGAGTTCAGGTTTTTGTAAGGCAGTTTTTGCGCCTCTAATAGCTGGGGTTGCACTTTTACAATCAGCACTTCTTCGTAATAAGAACGGTTGAAAATACCAATTTGACCGCGCTCAGGCAGGGCGCAGTGGCTACGCCAGAGAAAATCGTGATCCAGTTCAGTGCTACTTGGGTGTTTGAAACTCTGTACCCGACAGCCTTGTGGGTTAATGCCCGACATCACATGGCGAATAGCGCCGTCTTTACCTGCTGCATCCATCGCCTGAAAAATGATCAGCAAAGAATAACTGTTGTCGGCATAAAACAGCTCCTGAGCTTTCTTCAGTTTTTTGGTGCTGGCGCTCAGTTGTTTCTTATAGTCTTTTGAAGAGCTGTAGAGTGGTTCTGCCACTGTAGCCTGCTGGTGCAAATCAAGTTTGGTGCCCGGGGCTACGGCATAATCTACGCTGCTGATCGTCGGCTTGTTTTTCATCTGTCATCACTCGCTTAAAGTAAATTGGGGTACTGATCTGCATTCAGGCTTTTTGTCAGATCAGACCCATTTAGAGAGCCTCCAATGTTGATAACAGATTGTACTCCAGGCCGCCATCAAATCTTTAGGAAGATAAACAGAGCTGAGAGGCATGTGTATTACTTACAGGATCCTTTGGTGATACCTGCTTAGCGTACACATGCCCCAGCCCTGGCTGAAATAAATTTACCCCATAGTTGAATTTTTTTATTGCCACTTAAACGATTAAGTTGTAGTTTTAAAGCTCAAATAAACAGAAATAATCTGACATGCCGGATGACGTTGTCATTGTGCCCTGGGGAGGGTAACGCATGCCGGATACCATGGAAGCCGACTACACTCAGCCTTAAGCTGATTGGGGTTGTACTTCCTGATAAAAATCAGCATCGATAAAATCGCATGCGTTATGACAGGGTACTACCAATGCAACAAGTTCAGACTTTAGAAGCCAGTTCGCCACCTTCACCTACAACAGCGCTGCCGCCCAGTGCTTTTACTCAGGTGAAATGGATGACCTGCCTGATGTTTTTTGTTTTTGCTATGACCACAGATGCTGTGGGCGTCATTATTCCGCAGGTCGTCGCGCAGTTTCAGTTGAGCCTGACCGAAGCCGCAGCTTTTCATTATGTGCCTATGTTATTTATTGGTTTATCCGGCTTGTTTTTAGGCCGGTATGCCGACCGTTTTGGCCGGAAAAAAGTCATTCTTGCCGGTTTGGCTTTGTATGCTATTGCTTGTGTGGCCTTTATTTTTGGCGAAAGTTTTTTGTATTACCTGCTGCTGTTGGGCGTCAGTGGTTTAAGTATAGGTTTGTTTAAAACCGGGGCTTTGGCTTTAGTGGGCGATGTCAGCCCTGATGCCAACAGTCACACCAGACTGATGAACAGGGTGGAAGGTTTTTTTGGCTTAGGTGCCATCTTTGGCCCTGCTCTGGTCGGTTTATTGATTGCGGCGTCACTGGACTGGACTCAGCTTTATCTGTTGGCCGGGCTGATTTGTGCCCTGTTATTGGTGATGGCATTACGATTGGATTATCCGGCTTATCAGCCACAACAACAAAGTTCAATTTGGCAAAGCCTGGCCTTGGTGAAAGATAAACATGCGCTGGGGTTTTCGCTGGCTATCGCTTGTTATGTCGCCACTGAAGTCGCTATTTTTGTTTGGTTGCCCACCTTATTGCAAAGTTATGATGGCAACTTCACTGTGCTGGCCGCCCATGCTATTACAGTGTTTTTTATTCTGCGTACCGCAGGGCGTTTCCTTGCCGAATGGTTGCTACTGCGTTTTAACTGGACGGCTTTATTGGCCTGGTTTGGCAGTGCTATTTTTATCTGTTTTGCTTTGAGTATGTATTTTGGCGTAGCCGCCGCTTTATGGCTGATGCCGCTGTCAGGGCTTTTTATGTCCATGATGTACCCCACGTTAAATTCTAAAGGCATCAGCTGTTTTCCGCGTCAGCAGCATGGCGCTGCTGCAGGTTTAATTCTGGCTTTTACCGCTCTGGCCGCCGCTTTAGGACCTTTACTGATGGGCCTGTTGGGCGATGCGATGGGTGATGTGCGTTATGGTTTTTACTTGGCGACAGGTTTTGCGTTGCTGTTAATGCTGGGGCTGTGGTGGAATCATTTTGTGCAACCAGCAGCAAGACGTTTAGCGCTTGGGCATGACTAAACTAACACTATCTATTGAACAACAAGGGTGGCTCTGGCCACCCTTGTTGTGTCTGTCAGCTTACTTCAGCGGAATAAACTCAATAGCAGCGCCACCACCAGCTTGTAAAATCAGGCTGATTTTATCTTTGGCTGTTACTTCACTGCGCTTGATTTCATAGGCCTCCGGATTGGTTTCCCAGTTCGCGTCGGCGGCATCTGTATAGGCAATCACCTGATAACGGGTTCCGGCTTTCAGGAAGCTCAGAGGTTGCTCCAACACCCGGGCTTCTTCGTTGCTGGTGGCGCCTAAATACCAGTTGTCTGAATGTTTATCCTGCCTTGCTATCACCAGATACTGCCCAATCTTGCCTTGCAGCGCTATGCTTTGTCGCCAGTCGGTGGGTACAGCATCGATAAAAGCAAAAGCAGGGTGGCCCTGATAGTTTTCCGGTAAATCGGCGGCCATTTGCAGCGGGCTGTATAAGGTGACATACAAAGCCAGTTGATTGGCTAAAGTGCTGGGTACTCTGTTGTCAGGGCGGTGTTTTTGATAATCAAAGTTAAAAATACCTGGGGTAAAGTCGATAGGGCCGGATAAACCGCGGGTAAAAGGAATGATCACTGTATGATTTGGTAAGTTGCCGGTATCAGGGCTACCGCCGTTGTATTCCATACCCCGCACAGACTCCCGCGTCATCAGGTTGGGATAAGTGCGGCTTAGGCCTGTATCCTTAACCGTTTCATGGGCGTTGACCATCACCTGGTGTTTGGCTGCGGTTTCGGTTACTCGTTGAAAATGATTGACCATATACTGGCCATGGTGCCATTCCTTTTGGTCGACTCTGGTACCGACATAACCCATTTTGACTGACGGAATACCCAACTTCTGATAATAAGCAAAAGCGGCTTCCATCTGCTTTTCGTAATACTGGATACCAGCAGCTGTCTCGTGATGACCAGTTAAAGTCACGCCTTTGCTTTTGGCGTAGTTATTTACTTTTTCAATATCAAAACCTTGCACAGCTTCAGTAAAATTAAAGGTGGGGGAGCGTTGCCACCAGTCGCCTTCCCAGCCTTTGTTCCAGCCTTCTATCAGCACAGCGTCAATCTTGTGCTTGCTGGCAAAGTCGATGTATTGCATAGCGCGCTCTGTGGTAGCGCCTTGTTTAGGGCCTGGTGACCAGTCTTTTTCACCTATATGCATCTCCCACCAAATGCCGATGTATTTGCCGGGTTTGATATAACTGACATCTGTATCTTTGGCGGCAGGTTCATTTAAATTCAAAATGAGATCTGAATTGAGTAAAGCCACTTCGGAATCGGCAATTTGAATAGTGCGCCATGGTGTTTGAAAAGGGGTTTGAGTGTAAACCTTATCGCCATTGGCCCAGGGCACTAAGTCGGCTTTTAACCTGATGTGGTTGTCGGTAATGTTCCGCAGCGTCATTGAAGCGTAATCCACTAAAGCGGCTTCATGCACAGATACAGCAATGCCCTGGTCGAGCAAGGTCAAAGGCGTATGCGCCACATTGACTGAGCTTAACGCCGAATTCAGATACTGATATTCAAAACGCTGATCCTGATAGGCCTGGATCCACCAGGTCGAAAAGTTACGGGCAAAAGCAAATTCGGTCAGTTCGTCGCTAATGACAACTTTGTTTAAATGCGGCTGCTTTGGCAGCAGATAACGAAAGGCGACTCCATCATTGTAAGCACGGAATACCAGCTGCATTTGCCGTGCATTAGCGCCCTGTTCTGTAAGGGCCAGACTAATTTCGTTGTAATGATCCACTATGGTGGCGCGCTGGCCCCACACCGGTTGCCAGCTGTCGTTATGGCTGCGGTTTTGCACTTTTAGTGCTTTTAAGTTGGCTTGCAGCTGCGGCTGATCTTTAAAGGCAAAACCTAAGGCTGAAGGCTTAATTACGGCTTTGGTTTTGTAGTTAACACTGTAACTTAAGCTTTTGTCTGACAAGATCAGAGACAGAGTGATCTGCTGGTCTGGTGATTTTAGCAACCAGCTTTGTCCGCTTGTGGGTTCTTCTGCTATGGTCTGTAGGCTTAGTAGTGTGGTCAGAATAAAAAGAGGGATCCACTTCATTTCAGGTTCCTTGATAAATGTTCAGTAGTTCGTTTTGCGGCATAAAATTGAGCAGGCAAGCTGAAAAAAACGCTTCCAACTGCTGCTCTTTAAAAGGGTCTATATACTTTGGTTCGCCATTTGGCCGTGCAGCCAAAGCCGGATAAACACCATAACCTGACAGCAGGCAATGCCAGGATGTAGTGCCAAAATGTGAGCTCAATTGCTGGCGTTTGATCTCCTGATCCAGATCATTTTTGCGATACCAGCAATCGAGGATCTGCAGCAAAGAGTCAGATAAATCAGTGTTTGCTCTGTTGGCTCGCCAGTAGTCTGAATCGTCACGACTATTGAGTTTGTAATGCGCCACTATGTAGTCGCGTACTTTGTCAAAACGCTCTGAAATCGACTGGTTATAGTGAGATTGCTGCGAGGGCGTAGCGGCAGAGAGTGAGTACTGATCAATAAAAATCTCTACCGCAGTTTGCACCAGATGCAATGCTGTGGCTTCCAGCGGTTCAATAAAGCCCTGAGCTAAACCCAGTGCCAGACAGTTTTTATACCAATGCTGTTTTAACTGCCCAACATTCATCGTTAGATGGCGGCTTTGTACATCTGAATTTAATAAGCCAAGATGGCGACGTAGTTCTGTTTCAGCTTGATCTTTGTTGATAAAAGCGGAGCTGAACACATAACCATTGCCTGTTCTGTTTTGCAGTGGTATCTGCCAGGCCCAGCCATTGGAAAGCGCTGTGGCTTTGGTTTGCACCGGGAGCTCTGCCAAAGCAGCTGTTGGTATAACCAAGGCTGAATCGTTGAATAAATTGCTGGCAAAAGATTCAAAAGGCACAGCTAAGGTTTTTTGCATTAATAAAGAGCCAAAGCCCGTGCAGTCAACAAATAAGTCCGCACTGATCCTTTGGCCATCCTGACTAACCAACTCTTTAAGGTCACCATTGGGTTGCTGGACCACCTGCGCTATGGTGAGTTGTAAATGCTGCACTTTGGCGTCAGTCGCCTTTTTACGTAAAAACTGACCGAGCAGGAAAGCATCAAAATGATAGCCATATTCGAGACGAAACGGGAAATTGGCTGGCGTCACAGGAGCTCGTGCTGCAGCGGCCAGATAGGCGTTGAATAAAAATTTTTCGGGGCGGGTTTCTACGTCAATCCCCATCCTTCTGCTAAAACAGTTGGAGTACAAAGCTCTTTCACTAAAACTATCAAGCTGAGTGATAAAAGGGTGACTGTAACTATGGCGACCTGATGCCGGGCTCCAATCAATAAATTCAATATTGGTTTTATAAGTAGCATTACAGGCACTCATCCATTCGCTATCCGGTATGTTGAGTTGCCGGAAGAAACGTTTCAGGCTTGGGGTCGATCCTTCGCCAACACCTATAATGCCTATATCGGGTGATTCGATAACACTGATCTCTGCACCAGGCCAGGCTTTAGCCATTAAACAGGCCGTCATCCAGCCCGCTGTTCCGCCACCTACTATCGCAATTCGATGCATGATTGCCATTTTATTGCCCTGTATACAAAGCTAAAAACTCATCGTGGCCTGTTAGTTTTTGTAACGGCTGTTGTTTGGCGGTGCGGATGTTTTGCATGATCTCAAGCAACTGCTCTTTAGAATAAGCCCGTGCTGCTGGATGATAATCTGCTGGCTGAAGGCCCTGGCCTAACATCACCTGTAACCAGGACGAATCGCGGAAAATATCATTGGCGTCATTAAAAATGCCGGCCGTTTCTTTAAACAAAGCCAGTTTTTCCTCTAGCCGGTGCGGGATGGACATCTGGCGCATATCCCGCCAAAAGTCAGAATCGTTACGTTCGTTGACGTGATAATGCAAAATAATAAAGTCGCGGATGGTTTCAAATTCGTCTTTGGATTCGGCGTTGTAGGCGCTAATTTGTGCCTCGCTGATTTCGTGGTTTGGAAACATTTTCATCAAGCGCACTATGGCGGATTGGATCAGGTGAATACTGGTGGATTCGAGGGGTTCGAGAAAACCGCTGGATAAACCAATAGCCACGACGTTTTTATGCCATTGTTTAGTGGTGCGGCCTGTTTCGAAACTGATTTTTTTCGGTTCGGCTAACGCTGTGGAGTCCAGATTGCTCATCAGGGTTTGATAAGCCTGGTCGTCGCTTAAATAATTGGAGCTGTAAACTATGCCGTTGCCATTGCGGTGTGTCAGCGGAATGCGCCACTGCCAGCCTGCGCTATGCGCTATGCTGCGGGTGTAGGGCAGGGTCTGTTTGAAAGGTTCAGTAGGCACAGCCAAAGCGCTGTTTGCAGGCAGATACTGATCCCAGTGCTCGTAAGCCACACCTAATGTTTTGCGTATTAAAAGACCACGAATACCAGTGCAGTCGATAAATAAATCCCCTGAAATTTCCCTGCCGTTTTTCAACTGTAACGCCTGCACAAAACCGGTCTCAGGGTTTTGTTTTACCTGTTCTATTAAGCCTTCAGTGCGGATCACTCCTGCCTGTTCAGCCAGTTTTCGCAGGTATTTGCCGTACAAAGCCGAATCAAAATGATAGGCATAGGGCATATCGTAGACAGGATTATGGGTCTTGATTTTGTTGAATTTTCCTTGCTCGCAGCACAAGTAATTTAAATCAAAATCCCATAAGGACTCTTTCAGCCCCAGTTCTTTGGCCCGCAGCCAATAATGCTGAAAGTTGGCGACGCCAAGGGTTGCGCCTGGCGCACCAAAGGTATGGTAATAACTTTCGCCTTGTACCCGCCAGTTTTCGAATTTGATGGCGAGTTTGATAGTGGCATGGGTTTCTCGCAGGAATTCTTTTTCGTCCAGGCCCAGATACTGATTAAAAATCTGG
Organism: Gammaproteobacteria bacterium; assembly: GCA_018825965.1. Taxonomy (GTDB): domain Bacteria; phylum Pseudomonadota; class Gammaproteobacteria; order Enterobacterales; family Alteromonadaceae; genus Pararheinheimera. Next base: position 23,787 of record JAHKAA010000051.1, on the reverse strand, counting down.
ATGGGAGGGATAGTGGCTTCGCCTACGCCTATAATGCCTATGTCTTCGGATTCGACCAATTCTACATCCAATGCCTGACCAAAGACTTTTTTCAGCAAAGCTGCGGCCATCCAGCCTGCAGTGCCACCGCCTGCTATCACAAGTTTTTTTACTGGTGTTTGCATATGTGATTCCTTCGCGAATTCATTCCGATATTCTGTAAGGTTGAGCTACAAAAAAGCCCCTGACAACAAAATGATGTATCAGGGGCTTAGTTTTGTGACTGCCTGTTACTACTGTCTTAGTAGAAAGAGTAGTTAAAGTTCAGCATGTAAGAAGGGCCAAACTGACGGCGAGTGGTGACTATGCCGTTGTCATCTACAGTTTCTTCATCGACGTCGGTCAGGTTAGTGCCTTGTAGCGACACTCGCAAACCTTCGAGCATGTCGAATGGGCTTTGAGTAAAGTCGTAGCTGATTTGTGCATCGACCAGGCGTACACCATTACGGGACGCTGTCTCAATTTTATTCGAGCCGCCGCGTTGGTAGGTGCTGAAATCAGAACGGTCAGTGGCTGCGACCCTGAATTCAAAACCTTCCAGTTCATAGTAGGCTGTCAAGGAGTACACACGGTCAGACTGACCCGGAATACGGCTGCCATCTTCCAGTTCGGCATCAATAATGGTGGCTGAAGCGGCAAGGCCAAAACCTTCCAGATTTTCATGCAGCATGCTAAGCGGTGTATTCGCGGTAAACTCTAAGCCCTTAACTTTACCTTTGAGGCCATCTTCAAAGAACGAATAGTAGCCATAATCTGGTGGCGTGACTAAATCGCCAGCTGAGTAGGCTATATCGGCAGGGCCATAAGTTCCGTCCTGATCGATAATACGGTCGTGGAAGCCAGGGATAAAGTAGTCGGCACCGCCATTGGTTTCGTCATTACGGAAGTTGATCAGGCTGTTACCATCACGAGTCCAGTTCACCAAATCTTTGTAGAACACAGCCAGCGACACATAGCCGTCAGTTTCAAAGTAGTTTTCTAAAGACAAGTCGAAGTTATTCGATTCCAGTGGTTTCAACAATGGGTTGCCAGCAAATTTTGACCAGGGAGTACCATATTTTTCTACATCTGCTGTGGTGTTAGGGATTGCAATCAAATCAATATTTTGGTCGAACTTCACAAAACCCGACGCCTTCATCTGGTCGATACGAGCCCGGCTTATGGTTTTATTGGCAGCGGCACGAACATACTTATTGTCGCCTACTTCAAAGCTGATATTTAAGCTTGGCAGCACATGGTTGTAGCTGGTGCCTTGAGTGACATTACAGTCCGCATCTATCGATTTGTCGTTGTTCGCATCGCAGACAGCAAAGTTAGCTCCTACTATGCCAATGTAACCACTGGAAGATTGGTCGGTTTTGACATACTGCAAACCTATATTGCCTGTGTAAGGAATACCGCTAATTTCATTTTCAAAGTCGCCCTTGATATAAAAGGTGGTGACTTCTTCGTCAACATCGTAGGTATCACCTAAACGATCGGGTTCAAGTAAACCAGCGTCGTTTAAGGTGTAAGTGCCATCTCTGTAAGGTGCAAAACCATCATAAGCCACGACCTGCCCCAAACCTGCCCAGCTCAAATCGGCTAAGCCATACACATAGCTGGAAGGGATAGCGCTGGAAAACGGATAAGATTCTGCCGTGGCAAAAAAGCCTTTGTTTTCCTTGTCTTTGTAACGGTCGCTATAGTTGACGCCAAAGGTCACTTTATTGATGTAAAAATCCTCAATCAGACCCACAGTTTCAAAGCGATAGGTTTTCAGCTCTTCAGTAAAGTCTGCGAAGTTAAGGAAACCATCCTGGGCATTGAAATAGCTAAAGGGGTCGCCATTGGCTTGCAATACGCCAGTGGTAAACTGGTCAGCCAGGTTAGCCATACCACCCCCCCAGACTTGGGGACCAGTCAGTTGCAACAAAGTTGGGTCGGAAAACGCCTCTAAGCCGGTAGAGCCGTTAAAGAAAATACCATCAGGGGTCATGACAAAGTCACGGCTACCTAACTGCGAAGAGTTCAGTGCGCCAGAGCGGGCTAAACCTGCATAAGATTCACCACGTGAATCGTGTTTTTCCGATTCGCTGGAGGCTACATCCAATTCAACTGACCAGTTGTCATTCAATTGATACTCTAAATTCAGGCCAAACACCTGCAGGTTACCGTCTTTTTGCAATGGGTCGGTGCGAAGTACCGGATTGGAGTTAATTTGTGTGCCGGTTGAATTTGCGCCTGAACCCGTTACGTTGGCTGATGAGAAGGGTTCGATAAAACCACGTAACACACCAGAGTCGGAGTAGTCTATATCCAAAGCATCTATGCTGATATCCAGCTTATCTGTAGGGCGGAACTGTAATACTGCGGAGATGGTGTCGCGTTCCAGCTCTGTGCTGATGGATTGGGTATCCAGGCCTGTAGGCAGTAACTGGCCGTCGTCATTTTCGCTGTAGCCCCAAACCCCATATTTACGCTGATTATTGGGTGATTTAGTTGTGGCTGCAGCAACGGCAAGACCTATGGTGTCGTCGGCAAATTTTTCAACAAAAGATAAAGCAAGACGTTTCCCTTTGTTGTCGAATTCAGGGTTGTCTGAGTCACTTTGATTCGCTTCATAAGTTGCATTTACTGTCAGGGTTTCTTTGGCTTGCAGCGGACGTACTGTTCGTAAATCCACAGTACCACCAATGCCTTGCACCATCAGAGTGGCATCAGTGGTTTTGAAAATGGTGGCACCTGTCATTATTTCTGACGGGTACAAATCGTATTCCACACCCCGGTTGTCGCCTATACCAATCAGCTCGCGGCCATTAAGCGAAGTGCCGGTAAAGTCCTCTTTAAAACCCCGCACTGAAATACCTGAAGTACGGCCACCAACACGCTCACCGGATAAACCTGGTAAGCGGGATAAAGATTCTGCGATAGAAGAGTCAGGTAACTTGCCTATGTCTTCAGCTGAGATGGATTCCACAATAGATGAATTCCCCATCTTTTCAGCCTGAGCACGGATCAGAGAACCACGAATACCTTTAACTTCAATGATCTCTACTTTGTCAGCTGCTTTGTCTGTTTCCTGAGCAAGCAGCTGACCAGAGCAGAAGGCTGAGGAAACCGCTAAAGATAACAAGGCTGGTTTAAATATCTGTCTTTTCATATCGAATTATCCTGTTGTCAACTTATGGTGCATCAAAGTGTTTTTATTATATGTACAAGTGTAGTAATGATTACTGCATTAGTCATTCAGCTTTGTTCTGCCTTAGGCATCCTGTGTGATGACCATGTGGCTAACAAACTTAATCGATTAAGTTTTGTTTCTATAAAAAAGCAACTGTTAGCTTTTTGCTATAGAGTCGCTTTTTTTAATCATTGGATGAAGTTTTTTAATTCATCTCTTAATCGTTTTACTTCCGAATTAAACTTATGTCAAGCCTGTCCATAAAATAATCAATACGAAAGCCGGAGTGTGCTGCACAATGGCCAGCTTTGATCATTGCTTGTACACCTTGTCAGATCAGGCTAAAAGCGTACTGAGTGCACTAAAACCCTGACGAATGGTTTCTATTCTGTTGTCGGTTTGGTCACGCTCAACAAAAGCGTGTTTTAAACCTGCCTGATGAGCTTTAGCAAACATAGGTTTGAAATCAATCACACCTTTGCCTACGTCCGCAAAACCACCGGCTTTGTCCATGTCTTTGACATGCCAGAGCGGGAAACGGTCAGGTTGTCCGGCGAATAAATCCAGCGGGTTCAGACCAGCTTTCACCACCCAGTATAAATCCAGCTCCATTTGCACCAGTTTGCTCTCTGTCTCATTGAGCAATACGTCATAAGGAACCTCGCCGGACAATGTAAAAAACTCAAAGTCGTGATTGTGGTAAGTCAGCTGCATACCTGCGGCCTGAATACGTTCACCTGCTTTATTCAGAAAAGCGGCTAAGGCTTTGTAGTGATCTAAAGTTTTACGTTGTTCATCTGTCAGGTAAGGTAATACGATGAATTTGTGGCCCATGATCTGGGCTTGTTCTATCACCAGATCCAGATTTTGTTGCATCAGGTCCAAAGGCACATGGCCTGATGGAGCGCTCAGCCCTTCGTTATCCATGATATGTTTGATTTGTTTTGGCGTTTGATCAAAATAACCGGCAAATTCAACCTGGGTATAGCCCACACCTGCGACCAGTTTTAAGGTATCAGCCACACTTTGTGACATCAAATCGCGCAGCGTATAAAGCTGAAGGCCTGGCACCACTTTGGCTGGAGCTGCTGTGGTGTTCGTTTCTGCTGACACAGGCAAGGACGCCAGACTTAAACCCGCAATACCCAAAGCGCTGAGTTTCAGAAATTGCCGTCTTTGCTGATCCGGCAATTGCGGTTTTTGTTTGAAGGTCGAATGGTCGTATAGCATAGGTTGCTCCTGCTCTGGTGGCGTCAGCCAGCCGGTGAAATAAGGTCAGCTGAATCCTGCCGGAGCAGGACCTGTGCTGGCGCGTTGGATCAGGTCAAAAGGTAAAATGACTTTAGGTGCTTTACCCAGGCGACCTTCGAGTAAATCTATTAACAAGCTGACCGCTGTACTGCCAAATTCTTCAGCGGGCTGGGCTATGGTAGTCAGCGGCGGATCAGCAAAAGCGGCAAAAGAAATATCATCAAAACCAGCTACAGACAGATCACCAGGTACGGTAAAGCCCTTTTGTTTAATAGCCTGGATAGCTCCTATCGCCATTTCATCGTTTTCACAAAACAGGGCGGTAGGAGGCTTTGGCAATGCCAATAATTCGGTGGCGGCTTTATGGCCTGATTGCAAGGTAAAATCGCCCGGATAAAGCAGGCTTTCATCAAAAGCGACACCTGCAGCATCTAAAGCATCACGATAACCCGCTACCCTGTCGCGGGTCAGTGGGCTGCGTGGTGGGCCTTTGATCATGGCTATACGTCTGTGGCCCAGTTCCAGTAAATGCTCCGTCATAGCGCATGCCGCTGCTCTGTTATCCAAAAGCACAGTAGGGCAAGCGATACGGTCCAGTACTTCACAAGCATTGACCATAGGCAATACAGTACCGGTTTTCATTTCCAGCTGAGCAAAAGGATTATAAGCCCGTAGCTGAATTAAGCCGTCCGCTTGTGAGGTATGCACCATACGGGCATAACTTTGTTCCATCTCCTCGTCAGCAAGCGTATTGCATAACAACAAGGAATAGCCCTTGTCGTGGGCAGCTTGCTGCATGCCGCTGATCACCCGGGCAAAAAACACGTTGGCAACAGTAGGCACTAACACCACCAGATTACGGGTTTTGCCGGAGCGAAACTTCACCGCCATCAGATTAGGTTTGTAGCCCAGCTGTTTGACGGCAGTCAGTACTTTAGTGCGGGTTTTTAAAGACACCAGATCAGGTTGTTGCAAGGCTCTGGATACTGTGGCCACTGAAACACCGGCTTGTTGCGCTACATCACGAATAGTGGACATGAATACTTTTCATCTTATGAATTTGCTCTGGATTTTATCTGGATATTCACGACTGTGCATCTGTTTAGCCCGCGAAACTTTAACTGACAGTTTTTATAAAACCGTCAATGTAACCGGTATCATTTATAAATCACTTTATGGCAGAAGTGAAGACGATTTTCACAAAATCCGCTCGCTAATTTAGTGCAAATGCTCTTATTCGGTGCGGTGTTTTTCTGCTTTTGTTGAATTAAAGTGCAGTATTTGCGACAAATAACGGATTTTCTATTGACGACATAAAATGTAATCCGTTACATTTTTTAAAGCTTCGATTTTTGATCTACAGTCTGAACTGAGTATCAGGCTGTACAGCACAAGGAAAAACCATGAAAGCCTCAGGCAAGCAAAAAATCCGTATGGGTATGGTCGGCGGCGGTGAAGGCGCTTTTATTGGCGCGGTGCATCGTCATGCTGCAGCTCTGGATGGCCAGATTGAACTGGTCTGTGGTGCCTTTAGCCGGGATGCCGGTAACAACCAACGCACAGGTGAAGACTTGTGTATCAGTCCGGACCGCCTGTACAGCGACTGGCAGCAGTTACTGAAGCAAGAAGCAGCGTTGCCGGAAACAGAGCGCATGCAGTTGTTAGTGATAGTCACGCCGAATCAATTGCATGTGCCTATCAGCCGCGCTGCTATAGCCGCAGGTTTTCATGTGTTTTGTGAAAAACCTGCTGGTGTCACGCTAGCTGAAACTCAGCAACTGGCGGTGGATTTAATTTCCGGCAACAGCCTTTATGGTTTGGCTCACACTTACCTTGGTTATCCTATGGTGTGGCAGGCCAAAGAGCTGGTGCAAAACGGTACTTTGGGCACTCTTCGCAAAATTTTTGTTGAATACCCACAAGGCTGGCTGACCGAAGATTTAGAAAGCAGCCAGAACAAACAAGCGAGCTGGCGTACTGATCCTGCTCAGGCTGGCGCCAGTGGTTGTATGGCTGATATTGGTACTCATGCTTTTGGTATGGCGGAGTTTATCAGCGGCCAGCATATCACCGAACTTTGTGCAGAACTCAAAAGCCATGTGCCTGGCCGACGGCTGGATGATGATGGTGCTGCTTTATTCCGCACTGACGGCGGTGCCAGCGGAGTATTACTTGCGAGCCAAATTTGTGCCGGTGAAGAAAATGCACTGAAAATCCGTATTTATGGCGACAAAGGTGGGCTGGAATGGCAACAAATGGAACCTAATACCTTGATCGTAAAACCTCATGGTGCTCCTGTGCAGGTATTGCGTGCTGGTGCTGGTCAGGCGGGTTTAGGTGCCGAAGCTTCACGCCGCTGTCGTTTGCCTGCCGGTCATCCTGAAGGCTATCTGGAAGCTATGGGCAATTTATACCGTGATTTTGCCGCTGCTATTCGTGCTGGTGAAAAAGGAACTCCAAGCGGTGTACCAGGCATAACAGCTGGTATGCGCGGTATGGCCTTTATTGAAACCGTAAGTCGTAGTCAGAGCAGCAGTGAAAAATGGCTGGCTCTTCCGGCTATTGATTAAGCCGTGCTGTCAAAGCGTTGATTTGCCAGCACGCTGGCTTAAGGAATACAGATGAACAAAATGCAAGGGCCAGCCATATTTCTGGCGCAGTTTATGGGCGACGAAGCGCCATTTAATCATGTAATCAGCATGGCGAAATGGGCAGCAGATTTAGGCTACAAAGGCATTCAGGTGCCGACCAATAATCCGGCCTTTTTTGATCTGGAATTAGCCGCAACCAGTCAGGCGTATTGTGATGATATTTTGGCGCAATGCCGCGCTGTTGGTATTGAAATCACCGAACTGTCGACTCATCTGCAAGGCCAGCTTGTTGCTGTGCATCCGGCTTATGATGAGCTGTTTGACAATTTTGCACCGGAGGCTTTGCGTGGTAAACCGGCAGAGCGCACCGAATGGGCTATTGGGCAGTTAAAGCTGGCTGCTAAAGCCAGTCAGAATTTAGGCTTAAAAGCTCATGCGACCTTTTCCGGCGCTTTGCTGTGGCATTTAGTCTATCCATGGCCACAGCGTCCTGCGGGTTTGGTTGAACAGGGTTTTGCTGAGCTGGCTAAACGCTGGTTGCCTATTCTTGATGCGTTTGACGAGGCAGGTGTGGATCTCTGCTACGAAATTCATCCTGGCGAAGATTTGCATGACGGTGCCAGTTTCGAGCTGTTTTTAGCTGCCACCAACAACCATCCGCGCGCCACTATTTTGTTTGACCCAAGCCATTTTATGCTGCAACAGCTGGATTATTTAGATTTTATCGACCGCTATCACAGCAGGATCAAAATGTTCCATGTCAAAGATGCTGAGTTCCGTCCTAATGGCCGCAGCGGTGTTTATGGTGGTTATCAGGATTGGGTCAACAGGCCAGGGCGCTTCCGTTCTTTAGGTGACGGTCAGGTAGATTTTAAAAGTATTTTCAGCAAGTTAACTCAATATGGTTTCGACGGCTGGGCAGTGCTTGAATGGGAATGTTGTTTAAAAGATTCAGCTCAGGGCGCACGCGAAGGGGCTCCATTTATCGCGTCTCACCTGATTGAAAAAGCCAGCAGAGCCTTTGATGACTTTGCCGGAGCAAAAACAGACGAGGCGCGTAATCGCCGGATTTTGGGGTTAAAACCGTAAGCGCATAATAAAAATTAAGAAATCATTATTTACCCAAAATCATTGATGATGCAGCCAGTAGCACAGCAGCTTTAAGGATGAAGGGTAAAACAACGGGGAAGACAAAGACAATGAACAGCATAAAAATACGCTTGTGCAGCATGATGTTTTTACAGTTTTTTATCTGGGGTGGCTGGTTTGTCACTTTAGGTACATTTTTAAGCCAGAACCTGCAGGCCACTGGCCCACAAACAGGTATGGCTTTTTCCACTCAGTCCTGGGGCGCCATTATTGCGCCCTTTATAGTCGGCTTAATAGCCGACCGTTTTTTTAATGCCGAACGTTTATTGGGCGTGCTGCATTTAGCTGGTGCTGTTTTATTGTACTTTATGTATCAGGCCGCTGATTTTACAACCTTTTATCCACTGGTTTTAGGTTATATGCTGGCTTATATGCCAACGCTAGCGCTGGTGAACTCTGTGTCTTTTGGCCAGTTAAAACAACCTGAACTGGAGTTTGGTCAAATCCGGGTTTGGGGCACTATCGGCTGGATAGCTGCTGGTTTAGTCATTAGTTATGCTTTTGGCTGGGATGCTCAGCAGGCCATCGCAGACGGCGCTCTGAAAAATACTTTCCTGATGTGTGCTGTGGCGTCTTTGGTGTTGGGCTTATACAGTTTTACCTTACCTGCAACGCCACCAGCTGGTCGTGGTCAGCAACTAAAATTGGGTGAGCTGCTGGGGCTGGATGCCCTGGCTTTACTCAAAGATCGAAACTTCGCCTTATTCTTTTTAGCTTCAGTGCTGATTTGTATTCCACTGGCCTTTTATTACCAGAACGCCAACCCTTTCCTGACCGGTATAGGCGTGGAAAATGCCACAGGCAAAATGACTTTGGGCCAGGTGTCAGAAGTGTTATTTATGCTGGCGTTGCCGCTGTTTCTGAATCGTTTTGGTATTCGCTGGACCTTATTAATCGGCATGGCCGCCTGGGTATTACGTTATGTGTTGTTTGCTTATGGTGATGCGGGGCAAGGCTTATGGTTACTGGTGATTGGTATAGCTTTGCACGGTATTTGTTATGACTTCTTTTTTGTCTCAGGTCAGATTTACACCAACAGCAAAGCGGGCGTAAAAATCCGCAGTGCGGCTCAGGGCCTGATCACCTTAGCCACCTACGGTATAGGTATGCTGATTGGCTTTAGTGTTGCAGGTCAAATCACCCAGGCCTACAGCAGCGCTGAAGCAACAGACTGGACTTCGATCTGGTTGTTCCCGGCAGGTTTTGCCGCTGTAGTGCTGGTGCTCTTTGCGTTGATCTTTAAAAACGAGCCACGGCAACAAGAAGCGGAGGACAAAGAGCCGTGAAGCCACAATTACCCCGCCGTGAATTGTTAAAACAACTGGCTGCAGGTGCTGCAGGCCTGTCAGTGCTCGGTTCTGGTTTATTACTGTCTGGTGCTGCAGCTGCAGCACCGTCAACAGCTGGTGTGCTCAAAGGCAATATCCATCATTCAGTCAGTCGCTGGACCTATGGTGATCTATCCATTGAAGAGCTTTGTCTGCTGGTGAAGTCACTGGGTTTTAATGCAATAGACTTGGTCGGCCCTGAAGATTGGCCTGTGCTGAAAAAACATGGAGTAGATAGTTCCATGTGTAATGGCGCAGAGCTGAATCTGGTTGATGGCTGGTCAGATCCTAAGTTTCATCCCGAGCTCGTCAAACGCTACTTAACACATATAGATTTAGTGGCAGAGGCGGGTTATAAAAATCTGATTTGTTTTAGCGGCAATGCCCGCGGCATGGACAGAGAAACAGCCTTACAAAACGCAGTGAAAGGCTTACAACAGATTTTACCTCAGGCGGAAAAACGTGGTGTGGTGCTGCAAATGGAGCTGTTTAACAGCAAAGTCGACCACCCTGATTACCTGGCCGACAGTTCAGCCTGGGCTATTGAGCTTTGTAAGCGACTGAACTCAAATAACTTTAAGCTTTTGTACGACATCTACCATATGCAGATTATGGAAGGTGACATTATCCGCACCATTAAAGATAACCATCAGTATTTTGGCCACTATCACACTGCAGGCGTGCCGGGCCGCCATGAAATTGATGACTCGCAGGAGCTGAACTATGTCGCTATAGCCAAAGCTATTCGTGATACAGGTTTTACCGGCTATCTGGCGCAGGAATTTGTACCAACGCCCAAAACTAAAGAAGGCAGGGCGCAGTCGCTGGCTCAGGCTATTGGTATTTGTGACGTATAAACCGGGACTAAGCAGCCTGACTGCTTAGCCATAAAAAATGAAAACAGAACCTTAACCCAATGTCATTCGTGGAATAGGGTTCAACAGGGGACAACAAGATGACAGTTGCACAGAATCATTACGACGCCATAGTGGTAGGTTCCGGCATCAGCGGTGGCTGGGCTGCCAAAGAGCTGACCGAAAGAGGCTTAAAAGTTTTATTGTTAGAACGGGGTCGAGACATTGAACATATCAAAGGCTACACCAATGCCTTTAAAGAAGCCTGGGACTTTCCACACCGGGACAAAGCCACAGTAAAAATGAAGGAAATGCATCCGGTGTTAAAGCGGGATTACCCGCTGAACGAAAGTACCTATGGCATGTGGGCCAATGATCAGGACTCGCCTTATGTCGAGAAAAAACGTTTTGACTGGTTTCGTGGTTACCATATGGGTGGCCGCTCTTTATTGTGGGGCCGTCAGAGTTATAGGTTTAATGAGGCCGATTTTGAAGCCAACTTAAAAGAAGGCATAGCAGTGGACTGGCCTATAAGGTACGCCGATTTAGCGCCATGGTATGACTATGTAGAACGTTTTGCTGGTATCTCGGGTAACAGGGACGGTCTGGACGTATTACCTGATGGCCAGTACCTGCCCGCTTTTGATTTAAACGTGGTGGAGCAATCAGTTGCAGCCCGTTTGAAGAAATCTTTTGATGGCAGCCGTCACCTGATCTGTGGCCGTACTGCCAACATTTCTCAGCCTAAACCAGAGCAAAACCGCGTCAATTGCCAGTACCGTAATAAATGCTGGTTAGGTTGTCCTTTTGGTGCTTATTTCAGTACCCAGTCGTCCACTTTGCCTGTGGCGATGAAAACAGGCAATTTGACAGTCCGGCCTTTTTCTATTGTCACCCAGGTCTTGTACGACAAAGACAAAAAACGCGCCCGTGGTGTGGAAGTGCTGGATAGCGAAACCAATCAAACTTATGAATTCACCAGTAAAATAGTGTTCCTGAACGCTTCAGCTTTTAACTCGACCTGGGTGCTGATGAATTCAGCCACAGATATCTGGCAAGATGGTTTGGGCAGCAGCAGTGGTGAACTGGGCCACAATGTGATGGACCATCATTTAAATGCCGGTGCTTTTGGTGAAGTCGAAGGTTTTGACGATAAATACTATTTTGGCCGTCGTCCTACAGGCTTTTATATTCCGCGCTTCCGTAACTGGGGTGGTGATAAACGCGATTATTTGCGTGGTTTTGGTTATCAGGGCGCAGCCAGCCGTCAGGGCTGGCAGAGAAACATTGCTGAGATGGGTATTGGTGCCGATCTGAAAAATGCGCTGGCAGAGCCTGGTCCATGGACTATAGGTATGAGTGGCTTTGGTGAGATTTTACCGGATCACAGCAATAAAATTTCGTTAGACCGCACTGTCAAAGACAAATGGGGTTTACCAGTTCTGGCGATGGATGCGGAGCTCAAAGCCAACGAAATTAAAATGCGTAAAGATATGATGCAGGATGGTATCGATATTCTTGAAGCAGGCGGCGCTAAAAACGTCCGTGGTTTTAATGAAGAATGCCACCCGGGTAAAGGTATCCATGAAATGGGCACAGCCCGAATGGGCCGTGATCCTAAAAGCTCTGTACTGAATGGTTTTAATCAGGTCTGGGATGCACCGAACGTCTTTATCACAGATGGCGCTGCTATGACGTCAGCTTCTTGTGTGAATCCGTCTTTAACCTATATGGCGCTGACTGCCCGTGCCGCCGCTTATGCAGTGGACGCGCTGAAAAAAGGAGACCTGTAACATGGATAGACGCGATTTATTAAAAATGATTGCAGCCGCTACAGGCGTGGCTATGGTGGGTGGTGACTTATGGGCTGCCGATCTGAAATCAGCGGATGCGGGTAAAACGCTTTTTACTCAATCTGATATTGCTTTTTTAGACGAAATTGCCGAAACCATTTTGCCAAGAACCAGTACGCCAGGCGCTAAAGATGCCGCTTGTGGATCCATGATGGCGGTGATGGTTGCAGACTGTTATGAGCTGAAGTATCAGACGGTGTTTTTTGAGGGCTTAAAATCAATAAAAGCTTTAGCAAAACAACAGTTTGGTAAAGATTTTATGCAAACAACTGCGGCGCAAAAACACGAATTATTGTCAAAGCTGGATCAGGATGCAAAGCAGGCCGCTACCAATCCGTTACCTCATTATTTTACTTTGCTTAAACAGCTGGCTTTGATGGTGTTTTTCACTTCTAAAGTGGGAGCGACTGAAGTGCTGCGTTATGTCGCTATACCAGGCCGTTACGATGGCAATCTGCCGTATAAAAAGGGCGATCGCGCCTGGGCGACCTGATCCGGCTGGTTTATTCAACAGGCGGTTTAGTCCGCCTTTTTTAAGGTATTTATAATGAATTATGTATGGATTGGTGTTGCTTTGTCTTTAAGCACTGCTGCTATGGCAGCCACAGATATCAGTCAATTATCAGATGCAGAGCGTCATGCTCTGGCCGCTAAAACTGAAGTCTGGACTCCGGTGCCGCCTGTGGTCACTGCTGCAGAAGGTCAGGCGCCTTCAGATGCACTACAGCTTCTGGATAAAAACTTATCGCAGTGGCAGTCGGTCAATACTGGTGCAGAAGCACAGTGGACTATGACTGACGGTGTGTTAACGGTTAAACCCGGCACTGGGGATATCCGCAGTAAAGAGTCGTTTTGCGATATACAGCTGCATCTGGAATGGCGGGTTGGCAAAGATCGGATGGACAAAGAAGGTCAGCTGCGTAATAACAGCGGGATTTTTTTACAGGACATGTACGAAATCCAGATCTTAGATTCGTACCAGAATGAGACTTACCCTAATGGTCAGGCCGGTTCTTTGTATAAACAGACGATCCCGCTGGTGAATGCAACCCGTCCTACAGGCGAGTGGCAACACTACGACATCATCTATAAAGCGCCGCGTTTTGAAGGTGAAAAGCGCTTATCGCCGGGTTATATCACAGTGCTGCATAACGGTGTGTTAGTACAAAACCACACTGAAATTGCTGGTACCACTGAATGGATAGGCCCGCCTGCGGTCAAAGCACACGGCTGCTTACCACTGAAATTGCAGGATCATGGCGACAGCGTCAGCTTCCGCAATATCTGGGTTCGTAAGCTTTAACCTTATCACCCGGCAGCCATACCAGGAGCTGCCGGGTCCTTTGTCACTTTAACTATTTCATATCCTTGATAATAGCCTGTAAGCCCTTAAGTGACGCTTCAACGCTTTGCATGGGTGTCATTCCAGCAGGGTAAGATTCCTGCTCTACCACCAGCCACCGGGTGCCCCCTATGGTTTTATTGGCGGTGATCACAGCTTTCCAGTCTGTTGTGTCTTTACCAATAATTGGATCTTCAGTATTTCCAGGCTCTGGGGCTGAGGCCTTGTAGTGTGTGGTCACAGTGCGGCCCGGATAGGCTTTGATAAAATCGACCGGATCTTTACCAGCCACTTCAGTCCAGCCCACGTCTTGCTGCAAAATGACGTTGCTGTTAGTGTTTTTGCCAATCAGATCCCATGGTGTTTTACCCATTTCGCCCAGCATTTCTGGTTTATGGTTGTGATAACCGACCTGCATACCTAATGGCGTCAGTTTTTCCTGCACAGCAGCTAAATCCGCAGCTACAGCTTTTGCGCCTTCAACAGTAAAAGCCCGCTGATCCATGGGAATAATTAAATAATGACAGTCTAAAGCCTTATAAAAAGCGACAGTGGTCTCAAACTGCTGTGGGCTGAATTTTTCGAAAGGTACATGAGCCCCTGAAGCTTTCAGGCCTAGGCCGTTTAAAAATGCTTTTAAACCAGCAGCATCATTGGCGTATTTGCCAAAAAAGCCTGCAAACTCAACACCCTGAAACCCCATGGCGGCGAGCTTGGTCAGAGTACCTTCAAAATCTGCCATCATGGCATCTTTGACAGACCATAACTGCACACTGAGTTTAGGTTCAGTGGCTGCAACCTCAGCTGTATCGGCATAGCTGAAGCCTGCAGCAGTGCTGGCTAAAATCAGGCTGAGTACCTGTGCAGTTTTAGTCAGTTTTTTCTTTAAAAAATGCATAAATCTGTCCTTGTTATTATCATTGGAAGCGGTTTCAGAGTGCGTTATTTTTGTACTCAGATCAAGGCTAAATGCGGTGATTGGTGGGTTCTTAAAAGACTAAATAAATGAACTTCTCTCAAGGGAGCCTACTTTGGTCAAAGTCATAAAAAAAGCCCCTTTGCAGGGGCATCAAAAGTCAAACACCCGGGGAGGTGTTATCAGGGAATCACTCAGAAATTTGCCGGAGTTAACCACAGCACCTGATACGGATCTAACTGTAAAATGCCGGCGGGCAAGGTTTTATTATTGCTTAGCTCGTCGTGCCATAGCTGACCTGTTAATGAGCTGCAAAGCTGGGCATGTTCAGAAAAATTCACCACAACCACTAAGCGTTTTCCATCCAGTTGACGCTGGTATAAAAACAGCTGCGGATTGTCATCGTGCAGTAGTGTGGTACTGCCAGCACCTAATAATGGCAACTTAGCCCTGGTCTGGATCAAGTGCTGTAACTGCTGATAAATCCGGCCTGATAAGGTATCTGCGGAGTTAGCCAATGCCAATTGTTTGTCTGTCACTGCGACTCTATTCACCCAGCGGCTGTCGTCTTTTTTTGCTGGATCCAGCACATAGCTGTAATCATTTTTTAAACCCAGTTCGTCACCCATATACAACAGCGGCAAACCGCCAATACTTAAAATAACTGAGTTCAGCAGGCTGATGCGCAGCAGCGCATGCTCCAGATGTAATGTATTTTTTTCAATTTCAGCGTTTTCCACGCCAGCCAAAGAGGACAACATGCCGGCCACCCGGCAATCGCCCGTCACAGGGTTTTGCTGAAAAGGCACACCAGCAGCAAAACTGCCTTCAAACTGACCTGTGTAAAACTGATTTAAAAACTGGCGGTGATGATCCGGATTGATCCCCAGTTGCCAGGCAATACTGTCATCAAAAGTCCAGCCTATATCGTCATGGCATCGAATGTAATTGACCCAGCTGCACTGGGGGTCAATGGCAAAACGCTTTCGCAAGGATTCTGTGAGTAATCTGGTGTTGCGGGTGGCTAAACTCTCCCACAACAGGGCCATCAACAGGGGGTTATAAGACAACTGGCATTCTTCTGGTGCTATGTATTTCACCACTTCATCCGGGTGCACTATAGCCTCAGATTTAAACTGCAAAGCCGGAGCTGCAATACGGGCTACTGCATTAAAAGCTTTAATTAAACTATGGGCTTTGGGCAGGTTTTCGCAGCTGGTGCCTGCTTGTTTCCAGACAAAAGCCAAAGCATCTAAGCGCAGCACAGCAGCACCCTGATTGGCAAGAAACAGCATCTCTTCAGCCATGGCATTAAACACCGCCGGATTGGCGTAATTCAAATCCCACTGAAAGCTGTTAAAAGTGGTCCAGACCCATAAGCCAGACGTCTTGTCCTGAGTAAAACAACCCCGGCGAATTTCCGGGAAAATTTCACGTAAACTTGAAGCAAACTGATCGCGTTCTTGTTCGGTCAGGAAAAAATAAAACTCACGATACTCTGCATCACCGGCTTTGGCCTTTTCTGCCCAGCGGTGTTCGTCAGAAGTGTGGTTAAAAACAAAATCCAATACCGGCTTAATGCCTTGCTGATGTAACTGCTGCATCAAATCTGCTAACTGCTGCATGGAACCCAGCTGTGGCATGGTGCTGCGATAATCGGATACGGCATAACCGCCGTCACTGTTAGGCTCTGGCGCTTTAAACAGCGGCATCAGATGCAAATAGTTAATGCCACTTTGTTTTAAGTAGGGGATGCGTTTTGCAAGGCCTTGAAAATCTTTGGCAAATAAGTCGACATAACAGGCTGCACCTAAAGCGCTGGGAGCCTTATGCCAGTCTTGTGTTTCTGCATCTTCGAGGCGCAAATAGGCCGGACGCTGCGCCGAGCTTTTTGCCAGCAACTTTAGCAACTGCTCCAGATGGTAATAGCAGTCGTAGTGCTCACCGTATAAGCTTAAATAAAGTTCAAGCAAAGCGGGCAACTGTTGATCCAGCCTGGTTTTCAACTCTGGCCAGCTGTCTTTTGCTGCTGTTTTTAAAGACTGCCTTAATCGTTTCAGTGTCTTTTCGCTTTCAAATTGCAACAGCTCTGGGTTTTCCAGCAGCTGTGCTGTAGTTTTTTGCATATAAACTGGTCCGGACCTATAGTGTGACATGCCTAATAGAACTTCATTTTCTGTGTTTTGGCAAGACTTTTAACGCTGAAATCTTTAAATTCAGTGTTGAATATTTACACTTCAGGTTTAACTGGTTAAAGTTAATCTGAAACGTTTTAGTTTGTGACCTCGTTATGTTGGGGTATTTAAGGGGAATAAGGCAGATGAAACCGACTCCGGTTTGTTGTTTTGGTGAAGTACTGATCGACTTTTTACAGGATAAGGCCCAGCCAGGTCTGTTTCATCGTTTTGCTGGCGGAGCTCCGGCTAATGTGGCTGTGGCAGTGGCCAAATTAGGTGGCCAGAGTAAATTTATCGGTATGCTGGGTAAGGATATGTTTGGTGATTTTTTGCAACAGGAACTGCAAAGTTATGGCGTGGATTGCAGTGCAGTGCGCCAGACTATGGATGCTAAAACGGCCTTAGCTTTTGTGGCGTTAAATGATCAGGGCGATCGCAGCTTTTCATTTTACCGGCCGCCTGCCGCAGATTTACTTTATAAGGTGGAGCATTGCCCGGCCGACCTTTGGCAAGACAAAGGCATTTTGCATTTATGCTCCAACAGTCTGACCGAACCTGATATAGCCCAAACCAGTTTTGCTTTGGTGCGACTGGCTCAGCAACATGGTTGGCTGGTATCGGTGGATGCCAATTTACGGCACAATTTGTGGACTGAAGGCAAAGCCAGCATCGAACTGGTGACACAATTACTGGAAATGGCTGATCTGGTGAAGTTAAGTGAAGATGAACTGACTTACCTGGCTGGTGAGCAAAGTACGGAACACTGGTTAGCGCATATTCTGGAGTTTCGACCTTCATGGCTGGTCGTTACAGCCGGAGCTGAACAAGTGCAAAGTTACAGTAAAACAGATTCTTTTTCTGTTGCTGTGCCTGCAGTGCCTGTGCTGGATACTACAGCTGCAGGTGATGCTTTTGTTGGTGCCTGGTTATTTCAGGCCGCGCAGCTGCTGGATTCAGGCTGCAGTGTTGCTGATTTGCTGATGCAAAAAGAACTGCAACAGCAGGTGATCCGCAAAGCCATTAAAGCCGGTTCGTTAACTTGCCAGAAATTCGGCGCTTTTGCTGCTTTACCTACAGCAAGCGAATGGAATTAAAGCTGTTTGCTTAAAAAGAAGAAGGGCTAACTTGCGTTAGCCCTTTTTGCTTACACCTTGATGTCAATATTCTGACCCAGGTTGCCGACAGAAACCGGACTTGGCGACTGCAATGCCGGAGACGAATTTACAGCGCTTTCCAGCAACTGCATGGTTTGTCTCCCTTCCTGTTTTTGCTGGGATTTTGCCAGACTGGCACCCAGTAGTTCATAGCTCTGGCTGACTGCAGCTGAGCCTACGGATTGTGTCATAGTCACTCCCATGCCATATTTCCAACCATCTTATCGGCAAAAGGATCGCGGACTTTAGAAAAATTTTCAGGATCGATTAAAAAAATGAAGCCGCTCGTTGCAGCGAGCGGCTTCGGTCTTTAGGCGAGCGGAGTGACTTATGTTCCAAATGCCTGAAGTTGTTGAACTCTTTCTAAAAGTTCGTCTGTGAACAGCTGAGCTGTCAGTGGATCATGGCCGTTGACTGTGAACGAATACCACGCTCCGGAATAATCGAAGGTAAAGTGCTTGCTTCAACCACGGGTTGTAGAGGGCGTATCGGCCGCGTCGGGCTTTTCTTCACAGTACCTTTTAATAAAGGCTCTGGTTTTAAAGCACTTTGGCCAATTTTTGCCGCTAAACCTTGCTGGATATCAGCTATGGAATAGCCTGCTTTAATTTTCATCCGCACGTAAGGAATACCTGCTGCTTCAAAGGCACCGCTGACAAACCAGTCTGGCACAGCTTTATGACCGTCTTTACTGTTATTGTTCACCAGATCAACAGCAGCAACTATGCTCATATCATCAGGGTCACACAATACAAAATCCAGGTACTTGGCATTCAGTTTTACCGAAGCGGCGATACGGGACTTGGCATCAACATTGCTTTTTAATTCAAGAATATCGGCCATTTTTACTCTGTTCATGACTTTGTACTTACCTTTAACGGCTTGTTCCAGCATGTTCAGGTAAGAGCGTTCGACCTGAGTAAAAAGGCTGCTTTTTTTACTAAATGGAAAGGGATTGCCATGGCTCATAAAACGGCTGGCTAAAAAAGCGGCAACCACAACCAATACGGCTAATACTAAAATTAAAACTTCCATTAATGACCTCCGACAAACTTTTGACTCTGCAGCTCTCATTGGTTGACTGCACAATAGGTAAAGCATAAGACATGCCAACAAGTTAGAATTAATACTCTAATTTGTATAACTTTGCTGAATGTCTGGCATATGGCCTATTGATGGTTGAAATGGTGGGGTTCGACCTCTGTTCGGCTTATAGTGAAGATACTTCCTATTGCTACAGACAAGGAGCAACACAATGACAAGCAGCAACACTGCAGGATTAGAGATCAAAGGCCGTTTACCGGCTGAATTCCAGACTATTTTAACGCCGGAAGCTTGCCGTTTGGTGGTTGAACTGACCCGTGAGTTTCGTCCTGCTTTAAAGCAGTTACTGCAGCACCGTACAGCAGAGCAAGCGCGTTATGACAGCGGTGCTTTACCGGATTTCCGTGCTGAAACAGCCGATATCCGTGCCGGCGACTGGAAAGTAGCTGCTATCCCAGCTGATCTGCAGGACCGAAGGGTAGAGATCACAGGCCCTGTTGATCGCAAGATGATCATCAATGCGTTAAATGCTGATGTAAAAGTTTTTATGGCTGATTTTGAAGACTCACAAGCGCCCAGCTGGGATGGCGTGATAGAAGGCCAAATCAACTTACGTGATGCCAACTTAGGCACTATCAGCTACAGCGACCCACAATCTGGCAAACAGTACGCGCTGCGGGATAAACAGGCCTTATTGGTAGCCCGTGTTCGTGGTCTGCATCTATGGGAAAAACATTTAGAAGTGGATGGCGAGCCAGTTCCGGGTTCGCTGGTTGATTTTGCGTTGTATTTTTTCCACAACTACCAAACCCGTTTAGCCAATGGCTCTGGTGTCTATTATTACCTTCCGAAACTGCAAAGCTACAAAGAAGCGGCCTGGTGGGATGCGGTTTTCCGTTTTACTCAAACTAAGTTTGATCAGCCTGTCGGCACTATCCGCGCAACTGTGTTAATTGAAACCTTGCCTGCGGTCTTTGAAATGGACGAAATTCTGCATGCACTGCGTGAGCATATAGTGGCGTTGAACTGCGGTCGTTGGGACTATATTTTCAGCTATATCAAAACCTTAAAGAACCATGCTGACCGTGTATTACCAGACCGTCAGGTGGTGACTATGGATCAACCATTTTTATCCGCTTATTCAAAGTTGTTGATCAAAACCTGCCATAAACGTGGTGCTTTGGCCATGGGTGGTATGGCGGCTTTTATTCCGGCTAAAGATCCTGTAGCAAACCAAGCTATTTTAACCAAAGTAACTGCGGATAAAGAACGTGAAGCCAGTAATGGCCATGACGGCACCTGGGTGGCGCATCCGGGCTTAGCAGCCACTGCCAATGGGGTTTTTAATCAATACCTGACAGATGGCAAAACCAATCAGTTGCATATCAGCCGTGCTGATGATGCGCCTGTGACTGCAGCCGATTTATTGGCGCCAAGCGCAGGTGAGCGCACTGAAGCAGGTATGCGTATCAATATCCGCGTGGCTTTGCAGTACATAGCGGCCTGGATCAGCGGCAAAGGTTGTGTGCCTATTTATGGCCTGATGGAAGATGCGGCTACAGCGGAAATTTGTCGCACCTCTATTTGGCAATGGATTAAGCACGGTAAAAGTTTAAACAACGGCCAACTGGTAACAAAAGAGCTGTTCGCCCAAATGCTGCAACAGGAAGCTGCTGTGGTACGTGAAGAAGTAGGGGAAGAGTTGTGGCAACAACAGCAGTTTGAGCGGGCTCAGGCACTGTTGTTGCAAATCACCACAGCCGATCAACTGGTCGATTTCCTGACTTTACCGGCTTATGAGCTGTTAACTGCTTAAAAAAGAGGAGCCAGAGCCAAAGCTCTGGCTCCTGATTACAAGTGTAACTCGTCTGCTACTTCTGTAATTAAACGCCGCAACCAGATATGACTGGCATCCTGATGCAATAACGGGCTCCAGATCATTTTCAGCTCTATTGATGGAATTGGGAAAGGCGGATCCAACACTTTCATACTGGCGTCATTCTGATACAAAAGCGCAGCGCGCAAAGGCAAGGTCGCAATCAAGTCCGTCTCGACAGCTAAGTGCATAGCCACATGATAATTACGGGTAAAAACGCTGATGCTGCGCTGTTTACCAAACTTTGCCAGTGCTTCATCTACCCAACCCAATTTTTGCACATCGGCCGGATCCATACCCACACCTACACCAAAGCCGGTTTTGCTGACCCAGATATGTTGGGCTTTTAAATAAGAGTCTAAATTAAAGTTGGCAAGAATTGGATTTAAGCTATTGACCAGGCAAGCAAAACTGTCGCGCCATATGGTCTTTTGATGAAAAGACTGTGGCAGTTGATCAAAGCGGTTAATGGCCATATCCACTTTGCCGTTTTCTACATCATGAAAGGTGACATCAGAGGGCGTCATGATATCCAGCGAGGTGCCTGGTGCCTGAGCCCGCAGCTTTTTCAATAAGGCCGGAATAAGAGTGGAAGCCGCGTAATCACTGGCCATAATACGAAAAACCCTATGGCTGTGTTCTGGCTCAAAATCTTTGTTGGGTTGTAAGGTTTCTTCCAGAGTTAGCAAAACCCCACGCACTACAGGCGCTAATTCCTTGGCCCTTTCTGTTGGCACCATACCGTCTGAAGTACGCACCAGAATAGGATCGTTTAATAAATCACGCAGCCGTTTTAAGCCATTGCTCATGGCAGGTTGAGTGATATTTAACTGGTTGGCCGCCCTTGTCACGTTCTTTTCCCGTAACAATACGTCCAGGTACACCAACAAATTCAGGTCAATTTTACTGATATTCATTTGTTTCCACTTTTTATGGCTGATGAAGTCTTGCTTGCATGCTTTATATATTCACACAATGAATGATGAGAATCAAAAAAATCAGCTATATGAATCTGTGTTTTGAAACCTATAGTGAATGCCAACAGAGGTACTTACCAAATACCAGCTAAACAAAAGACAACATAACGAGGATGCATCATGTCAGCTTATCAACAGATCATTAAACAACTGGAACAAAGCTGTAAGGCGCAAGGAGCAGGCTGGAATGCTATTAATGCTGAGTCTGCTGCCCGCATGCAGTTACAAAACCGCTTTAAAACAGGTTTGGATATAGCGCAGTACACTGCTGATATTATGCGTGAAGACATGGCAGCCTATGATGCGGACAGCAGTCAGTACACTCAGTCTTTAGGCTGCTGGCATGGCTTTATCGGTCAGCAAAAGCTGATCGCTATCAAAAAACATTTTGGCAGCACCAAGCGTAAGTATCTGTACTTGTCCGGTTGGATGATTGCAGCTTTGCGTTCAGAGTTTGGTCCTCAGCCTGATCAATCCATGCACGAAAAAACGGCAGTACCGGCTTTAATCGAAGAGTTATACACCTTCTTAAAACAGGCTGATGCCCGTGAATTGGGTGGTTTATTCCGTGAGCTGGATGACGCCCGCGCTAAAGACGATCAGGCCAAAGCTGCTGAAGTGCTGGCTAAAATCGACAACTTTGAAACTCACGTCGTGCCAATTATTGCCGACATAGATGCAGGTTTTGGTAATGCCGAAGCCACTTACTTACTGGCGAAAAAAATGATCGAAGCCGGTGCCTGCGCCATTCAGATTGAAAACCAGGTGTCGGACGAAAAACAATGTGGTCACCAGGACGGCAAAGTCACAGTGCCCCATGCGGATTTCTTAGCAAAAATTAATGCGGTGCGTTACGCCTTCTTAGAATTAGGTGTTGAAAACGGCATTATCGTGGCCCGTACTGACTCTTTAGGTGCTGGTTTAACCAAACAAATTGCGGTGACTGATGAAGCTGGTGATTTGGGCGATTTATACAACAGCTTCCTGGACGGTGATTACATTCAAAGTGCTGAGGATATTCAAAACGGCGATGTGGTGGTCAAAGCCAATGGCAAGCTGTTAAAGCCAAAACGTTTAGCCAGTGGTTTATTCCAGTTTAAGCAGGGCAGCGGTGTGGATCGTGTGGTGCTGGACTGTATTACGTCGTTGCAAAACGGTGCCGATTTATTGTGGATTGAAACCGAAAAACCTCATGTCGGTCAGATCGCTGAAATGGTCAATCGTATCCGTGAAGTGGTGCCCAATGCCAAGCTGGTGTACAACAACAGCCCGTCTTTTAACTGGACATTGAACTTCCGTCAGCAAGTATTTGATGCATGGAAAACAGCAGGCAAAGATGTGTCGGCTTACGACAGAGCAAAACTGATGAGTGAGGATTACGATACAACAGAGCTGGCGCTGGAAGCAGATAACCGTATCCGTACTTTCCAGGCTGATGCTGCCCGTGAAGCTGGTATTTTCCACCACCTGATCACATTACCTACTTACCATACCGCGGCCTTGTCGACTGACAACTTAGCGAAAGAGTACTTTGGTGCTGCTGGTATGTTGGGTTATGTGGCTGGCGTGCAGCGCAAAGAAATTCGCCAGGGCATTGCCTGTGTTAAACACCAGAATATGTCTGGCTCTGACATTGGTGATGATCACAAAGAGTACTTCTCAGGGGAAGCTGCGCTGAAGGCCTCAGGGAAAGACAACACCATGAACCAGTTTTCCTAACCAACTGATTTATGGCCGACTATACCCAAGGTACTGACAGAGCTAAGGGTGTATGTCCCCGAAGTAATTGCTGATTTACGTGGTCGGGTTACACTGACATTGGCAGCCGCAAGGCTGCCTTTTTTGTGTGCGCCAGGCATGGCGCGTTGCGCGTAAGCGCAACCAGATTGACTGTGGTAGTCAA
This sequence comes from Gammaproteobacteria bacterium, assembly GCA_018825965.1. GTDB lineage: Bacteria > Pseudomonadota > Gammaproteobacteria > Enterobacterales > Alteromonadaceae > Pararheinheimera. Next base: position 170 of record JAHKAA010000051.1, on the reverse strand, counting down.
ACTGGTGATTTGGAGGTGCAAGTCCTCTACACACCCGGCAAGGGGAAGTGTTAGCTGAACGGCAAGGGTGTTCATCGTGAGATGAAATCTGAAGGAAGCCGAAAGCAAAATGCTGGCCTGACGAACAGACAAAAGCGCAGCGTTGAACAGCCGCAGGCTGGCCCGTAAGG
>JAHKAA010000053.1 GCA_018825965.1 Gammaproteobacteria bacterium | reverse complement strand
TGTTATCAATGCTGGGAAGCCCGATTATAAACTGGCAAGGCGATTTAATCGGGAGCGATGATGTCCGAGGATATAAGAGGATACACCATAGAAGCCAGTCAAAATTAAGGCTGGCTAGACGGAGAAGGGGGAGGTGAAGAAATGAAGAGGTAGAAAGTCTTTGAAGCTAGCAAGCCCTCAGGTCGAAATCTGGGGGCTTTTCTGTCTCAGCCAATGGTAATCTACCCGCCTACTGCTTCTCTGATATGGCAAACTCGGCAAGCTCGCCCTGATACCCGCATACAGGACAGGTCTCGACCTGATATCCCCTCTCTAGCTGTAAGAAATAGTGGTACTCGCACTTCGGGCATCTCATCTCAAATTCTAACATCACTTTCCAATAAACAACTAAGCCTCTCGCAAGTCGATGAACGAGAGGCTTAGTCTGTAAACTGACAGCCTGTGCAGATAAAGGAGGTTAATCTCTGCTGCCAGGCTGTCAGCTAAAACCAATCTTCAACCGGATATGTCGAGGGGTCATTCATACTAACTACAGGAGCCCCTGAGGCTGTTAGCCCCCAAACCTTAAAGCCTGTATCACCTATGGCGACCGGCGCCGAGGCTTTGTAGTATGTCTCTCTACCCACTACGCCTGTATTCTGGGTCACCGGCATAGTCTGTAATTGCGCTCCGGTAAGCCCCTGCCATACAGACAGCGATATCCCCGATGGCTCAGCAATAGGAGTCGTTGCAACTCGAGTGGGGTCTGCCTTTGGAACTGCCGCGGCTGCTACCCCAGGTAAACTAATCTTGCCAGTAGTCAAAGCCCAGATTGCCAGACCTCCAACCGCTAATACTGCTAATCCTGTCGTGTTTTTCATTTTCACTTCTCCCTACTAATCAAAGTACTCATAACTGAGACTTGACGCTGCGACGGCCTGATAGCCACCCTCCGAAGTCCAGGAGACCACACCGCCGGAAGCATCGGCCTCGGCGACAGCAGCTCTAACGGCAGTGTCTATAACTGACTGATAGGTGGGCGAGTCCTGCCCAACTATAGCCGCTATGGTATCTAGTTGCTGGCTTGAAGCCACAACCGGCTGATTGCCCAGTATGGCTCTGATGTCCGGAGTGGAAGGCTGGGCAAACCGAGTCGGCGGGGCAACTATCTCGCCGCCAGTTCTGCCTACCGGCTCGGCCACAAACTCGCCTGACAATTTCCAGTTGTACCATTTTGTACCAGCCTCATCGAGCGAGTAGAGGCTAAAATTCTCAAAGGTCTGAACACCACCGGCTGCCTTGTAGGCTTGATATTCGGTTAGCTGGCTAGAATATGTCTGAGCACCCGGGTCCTCACTCAGAGCAAGCGCTTCGGTTATGCTAGCAGGCACTTTTGTACCAGCCAATGCCGGCGCTGCTACTATCCCCCTATTCTTGGAGAGATACCAGATAGCGCCCATGGCCACTAATGCCATTCCTACTGTAGCTGCCTTACCGTCTTTCATGGCTAAGAGTCTCCGTTCTCTATCTTCTCAATACGGTTTAATCTCCGGCATATATCTCCGACCTTTTGAGATAATTTGCCATATCCGTATGCAAAGCCTACCAGTTGAAATATGATCAAGGAACCTATAGCGATAAAACCTGCTTCCATTATTTCACCTTCGCTCCAGGAGTCCCGCTAATCGCCGTGTTGGTGAAGGCTCGGATGATAATAGTCAGGACACCAAATGCGAACTGGGCGATGGTCGTGCCAATAGGCAATCCGATATAATATTCCAGGATTGCTGCGGCTATCATCAGGACACCTAGCCAGTTTGTTTTGGACTTTAACCAGTTTTTCATGTCACCCTCCAAATAATACAAAGTGGGCTTTATAGCTTCCGTACTCAACCGGCACGAACTCGCCAGTTTGAGGCTCAAAGTATATCAAGGTGTCCGGGCAAACCAGTAGATTGTAACCATGCTCCCCAAAGGGAGATGCCCCGACAGCCACTCCACAGGTGTTAATCTGGTATCGCTCACTTACCCGGGCAGCAGTCAGCATAGCAAAGTTTTCGCAGTCGAATTTTGAAGTCGAGTACTTCGGCATGCCGAGGCAAACGTCTCTGAGCACTTTGTTCCAATCTTCAAGCGTGATAGCCCAAAAGTAAGAATCCCAGAGATAGATGTTTCTAAGCTTCAACGGCTCTAGTTTAAGGTAAAGAGCAGCCGAGCTCAAAGGAAATTCCTTCGGCTTGGCTATGTGCTCGATTGGCTTATTGAATTTGAACTGACTCATCGCTTCTCACCCTAGGCATACTTAATTAGCTATTTTGATTATTGTACCAACGGAACCATTTGCCCCCGCAACCCCTACACCAACTTTCGCCCCCCCAGTTCCTCCG
>JAHKAA010000050.1 GCA_018825965.1 Gammaproteobacteria bacterium | reverse complement strand
GTTCTAATGTTGCAGCTGTCGCACCGCAAGATAATGCCAGGCCTATAGCTGAAGCCAGCGCGGTTTTTCCAATATGTTTCATGTATTCTCCGTTTAGGATGTTATGTATTTCTCTGGACCATCTTATTGTTTTCGGTGCACCTCAGTTCTCTGACCTTTATCACGTGCACCTCAATTACATTAATTAACACATCAATACAGGAATGTCACACGCTCCCGCATCGGTATTAGCACTAATTTACAGAGAAGCAAACTTTAAGTTGGATATTTATTCGCACTGATCCAATTGCTCAGAAAACTCTGTATCATCCGGGCAGTGCAGCCCAGGCTGCTTTAAACTACCACTACAATTTCATTCAGACTGGATACGCACCATGGCCAAAGCCTGCGCCTGCCATATTTTGGTAAAAACTGCTGCAGAAGCAGAAAAATTAAAACAACTACTGGCTAAAGGTGCCAGCTTTCATGATTTAGCTAAAAAGCATTCACTTTGCCCTTCCGGCAAAAAAGGTGGCGATTTGGGTGAGTTCAAACCGGGCCAAATGGTCAGGGCTTTTGATGAAGTGGTGTTTAAGAAAGCAGTACTGGAAGTGCATGGCCCCATCAAAACTCAGTTTGGTTATCATCTGATTAAAACTCTGTACAGAAGCTAACCGGAGAACCTGATGCGTTTTGTTTATTGTTGTTATGAAGAACATGCCGGGGCCATTCTGACCATTTTTAACCACGCTATTTTAAATACCACGGCTTTGTATGAATACAAACCCCGCACTATGGTGACTATGCAGCAGTGGTTTGCTAACAAAACAGCGGGGAATTTTCCGGTGCTGGGTCTGCTGAACGAGCAGGATCAACTGGTGGCTTTTGGCAGTTATGGCACCTTCAGGGCTTTTCCTGCTTTTAAGTATTCAGTGGAGCATTCGGTTTATGTGGCGCCGGATCAGCAAGGTAAAGGGTATGGCGCTTTGGTATTGCAGAAAATCATAGAGCAGGCTCAACTGGAAAATTATCACCTGCTGATTGGTGGTATAGATGCAGCTAACGAAGCCAGTATTGCATTGCATACCAAACATGGCTTTCGCCACAGCGGCACTATTACTCAGGCTGGCTTTAAATTTGGCCGCTGGTTAGATTTAGCGTTTTACCAGCTGACATTAAACACGCCAGCTGAACCCATAGACGGATAATACGGCTGGCGACCTGTTATTTTTTGCCGACAGCCTGCGAACGTAACCTGGCTTTTTCTTTAGCCAGCTGTTTATTGCGGCTGGCCACTTTTTGCACCCGCTCTTCTTCAGCATCGGCTTTTTTGCTGCTGTGATTCATTTTCGGGTCGTGTTCATAGCCAGGCAAAACCTGCTGTGTGATCACCTGTTTAGTCAGTTTTTCTATAGCTTGCAGCATCAGCAGATCATCTGGCGTGATTAAGCTTAAGGCCAAACCTGAATTGCCAGCACGGCCAGTCCGGCCAATACGGTGCACATAATCCTCAGCCACCTGCGGTAAATCGTAGTTAACGACTATTGGCAGCTCTTCAATATCCAGGCCGCGGGCTGCGATGTCTGTGGCAACCAATACACTTAATCTGTTGTTTTTAAAATCATCCAGCGCTTTGGTGCGTGCGCCCTGACTTTTATCGCCATGAATAGCACCGGCTTCTATGCCATCCAAACGCAACTGTTTCGCTAAACGGTCTGCACCATGTTTAGTGCGGCTGAAAATCAGCACTTGTTTCCATTGGCGCGAGCCAATCAGATAAGATAACATCTCGCGTTTGCGCTGCGAATCCACTCTATACGCCAGTTGCTCTACTTTATCTGCAGTGCTGTTTGGTTTAGCCACTTCAATCAATACCGGTGACTTTAATAAAGTGTCCGCCAGTTCTTTGATTTCTTTAGCAAAAGTAGCTGAGAAAAACAGCGTCTGCCGCTCTTTGGGTAAACGCGCCATAATACGTTTAATATCGTGAATAAAGCCCATATCCAACATACGGTCGGCTTCATCCAGCACCAGAATTTGCAACTCTGACAAGCTGACCGTCCCCTGATGCAAATGATCCAGTAAACGCCCGGGAGTTGCGACCAGAATATCTAAACCACGGCTGGCCTGATCGTATTGAGGGTTAATAGAAACACCACCATAAAACACCGCATACTTTAGCGGTAAATCAGCACCATAAGCTTTGACACTATCAGCCACCTGCTGCGCCAGCTCCCGTGTAGGCGTCAGCACCAAACAACGCACCTGCAGATGACTGACTTTGGTGGTGTTTTTACTGAGCAACTGTAATACAGGCAAAGTAAAAGCAGCGGTTTTCCCTGTGCCGGTCTGAGCACCGGCAAGCACATCTTTGCCTTCTAAGATCACAGGTATGGTTTGCTGTTGAATAGGGGTTGGGGTGTGGTAACCCTGATTGGTCACAGCAGAAAGAATACGGGGATCTAAACCAAGCGTGGCAAATGACATGCAATTTCCTTTAAAGTATCGGCCTTCAAACCGTTAAATCGTCGCTAGTGTAGCAGAACTAACAGGACAAGGCATGACCGCAGTATCAACCCCATGGTTTGTTTATATGGTACGCACCGCAACAGGCGCTTTATACACAGGGATCAGCACCCAACCTGAACGGCGTTTACGCCAGCATAGCGGCGAATTAAAAGGTGGGGCTAAGGCGCTGAAGGGTAAGGGTCCGTTGCAGTTAGCCTTCAGTTACCCTATGCCCTGTCGCTCCTCAGCCAGCAAACTGGAATATCAGCTGAAACAATGGACTAAAAACGACAAAGAGTTGTTGCTCAAGCAAGGCGCCAAACAGCTAGACCTGTTGCAGCAGCTATCAGGCGAAAGTCGCATAGGCACAGAGGCCGCTTCAGAGTAAACTTTGCTCTGTATAAAGGAGTAATGATGGAAAGTTTTGCTTTAGTTCTGATTTATCTGATCATTGGTGCTTTGCTGCGTAAACTGCCGCAGTTTCCGCAGGAAACAGGCTTGGTGCTGAATCAGTTTGTGCTTTTTGTTGCCCTGCCGGCTTTAGTGCTGCAAAAAATTCCGCTGTTGGAATTCTCCAGTCAACTCTGGTTAGCTGCTATTACTCCTTGGGTCCTGTTGGTTATAGTGGCTGGGCTTATCATTCTGGCCGGTAAAATCTGGCACTGGGAAAAAACCACAGTCGGCGCTTTGCTGGTGGTATTACCTTTAGGCAATACCTCTTTTTTAGGTTTTCCTATGGTGGAAGCCTTTTTTGGCGAAAAAGCCCTGCCCTTCGCCATGATTTACGATCAGGCAGGCTCTTTTGTGGCACTGGCAACCTACTCCACTATTTTAGCCGCCTGGTACAACCCTAATGCAGCCACACCAACAGCAGGCCAAATCGCCCGCCGTATTTTAACCTTTCCGTCTTTTATCGCTTTAGCTCTGGCGTTGGCACTGAAACCCTGGCCTTACCCGGCATTTTTCAGCCTGATACTGGATAGCCTGGCCGCTACTTTAGTACCTGTCATTATGATTGCGGTGGGTTTTCAGTTCAGATTACAGCTGGACAATAAAGAAACAAAACCTCTGATTTTTGCTTTGGGTGTAAAGCTACTTTTAATGCCTCTGCTGGCTTTAGGGTTTTTAAGCTTGTTCAACCCAGACCCATTACTACTGCAGGTGGTGGTGTTTGAAGCTGCTATGCCGCCTATGGTGTCAGCAGGAGCTATAGCCATTGGTGCGGGGCTGGCACTGCGTTTAGTACCAGCTTTGGTTGGCTTGGGTTTGCTCTTAAGTTTTATCAGTCTTCCGTTTTGGTATTGGCTGTTGCAGCTTTACGTTTAACCAAATGTTGATGTCCTTTCCTGTGGCTCTGATGATAATAATGGGCCACCACAACCATCAATACAGAACCTGTCAGCACTGGATTAAATAAAAACCACCAGTCAGGCGCAGTTAACATAATAAGTAAGGTAGTAGCGCCTGCAGGTGGATGAGTAACTTTCCATAACACCATCAAGCCAATAGATAACCCCACTGCAATAGCCAGGCTCCATACTGTTAAACCAAAGGCATGCACAAAAGTCAGGCCAATCAGTGCAGCCAGAAAATGCCCGGCTATCACATTTTTTGCTTTACCAAGCGGACTACCCGGCAAGGCAAATAAAATCACTGCTGTGGCACCAAAGGGAGCAACCAGCCATAACTGCTGCCATTGCTGCAATAAAGCCAACAGCGCCATGACCAAAGCTGCACCACAACCAGCCAGCAAAGCTTGCACCCAGATTTTATGTTCAGTCACAGTACCCCCCTCAAAGTAGACCAGTTTGTCTACCAACGAATTGCATTGTAGACAGACTGGTCTACCTGTGTCAAGCTACCTGTCAACTATGCTGAGGGCTTTTATGGAACCGGATAAAAAACAGCAGCTTGTAGAAACAGCCTTAAAATTGTTTTACCGCCATGGTGTGCACGCTGTAGGTATTAATCAGATTTTAGAACAGTCTGCTATTGCTAAAAAAACGCTGTATCACCACTTTATCAGCAAAGATGAACTGTTGATGGCGACGCTGGAGCTTCGGCATCAGCGCTTTTATCAATGGCTGGAACTGCAACTGGCCAGCGCCGATCCCATAAGTCCGGTAGAAAAGTTGTTTGATGCATTAACGCTCTGGTTTGAAAGTAAGGCAGAGGTTTTAGGGCCTTTTTTTGGCTGTTATTTTCAAAACTGTGCCGCTGAATACCATGGACCAGAAAGTGCAGTGTTGCAGTTGTGTGCTCAGCATAAACTCAAGGTAAAACACTTAGTGAACACGCACCTTCAGAGTTATCAGCTGTCAGAAGAAGCACAGTCTTTGTTGCTTAATGGTTTGATGTTACTTAAAGAAGGTGCCATCAGTATGGCTTTATTGCATATGGATGCCACTGTGGCTCAGCATGCTAAAAAACAAGCACTATTACTGCTTCAGGCTTTAAGCTAATCCGGCTCAGCAGCAGGCTCTGCCGGAGGTTTTTTTTTCATTCGCCCGGCCTGAATTAAAGCATCCCGCAGCAGGTATTCTATCTGGCCATTCACACTGCGAAACTCGTCGTCAGCCCAGTGCTGCAAAGCCTGCAGCACTGTTTCATCAATACGTAACGCAAAGGCTTTTTTTGACACTAGCCCCTCCGCTTAATACAAGGTACCGGTATTGATCACAGGCTGCACCTGATGATCACCACATAACACCACTAATAAATTGCTGACCATAGCGGCTTTGCGTTCTTCATCCAGCTGCACCATATTTTTTTCAGATAAACGGGCCAATGCCAGTTCAACCATGCCTACGGCACCTTCCACCAGTTGCTGACGAGCCATCACCACAGCGCGGGCCTGCTGCCGCTGTAACATAGCACTGGCAATTTCAGGCGCATAAGCCAAATGACTGATACGGGCTTCCAGCACTTCAACACCAGCTTTTTCAAGTCTGGCCTGAATTTCACCCCGCAATAAATCTGTGACTTCAGGACCATTACTACGCAGGCTGATATCGGTATCGTCGGCAGCCTCATAGGGATAACTGGACGCTAAAAAGCGCAACGCAGCTTCACTTTGAATACTGACAAAATTTTCATAGTCTTCCACTTCAAATACGGCTTCAGCACTGTCGACCACTTTCCATACCACCACTGAGGCAATTTCAACCGGGTTACCACTGTGATCATTGACTTTAAGTTTGCCACTTTCAAAGTTACGCACCCGTAACGACACTTTTTGCTTGCTGTAAAAAGGGTTAGCCCAACGTAAACCGGTTTGCAAATCAGAACCTACATAACGACCAAACAACTGCAGCACAGCACACTGATTTGGTTGCACCATATAAAAACCAAAAAAACCTATTCCCACTAAAATCAGCGCCAGTATAGCGATCAGTTTCAGTGCCCCGCCCAAAGCCAGCAAAGCAAAACCTGATACCACAAAAGCTGCAGGCAACACAGCTAACATCATTAAGCCACTGCGGCTTGTTGCAAGATATTCTTTCATTACCCCACCTCAATTTGATATCAATTAAATATCAAATTAGCTTCATTTAGAATAAATGCAAGGAAATACGGCTAAAAAGCATGCAATCGGCCGCAAAAAGTGGCGACTTCATTGACACAAGAACATTTGATAAATATGATAAATTTAATCAAATTAGAAAGATCTTTATGTCAGAGCAAAATCAACTTCTTTCCACCCGACAAGCGGCAACACTTTTAGGTGTTTCAGTCCGTACTATTCAGCTTTGGGTTGAACAAGGTTTATTAAGCGCCTGGAAAACACCAGGGGGGCACAGACGAATAGTGCAGGAATCCCTGTTGAGTTTGCTCCATAAAAGACAAAAAATGCAGCCTTTGACCTCTGTACTTTGTGTCAACCTTGATGCAGATTTTTTCAAATTATTACAGGTTTTATGTCAACAGTGGCATTTCCCGGTTGAACTACAACAAGCCCGTAACGCTGTTGATGCACTCTTGATGATGGGTGAACAAAAACCTGAACTGGTGTTAATGACATTTGAACAACAAGGTATTGATATGCCATTGTTTCAACAGGAACTGACCCAACATCAGGTCAAACTGGCGTTGTTATCTGCCGAAGATCCACAGCCCGCGCTTAGGATGGAAATGATTTGGTTACGCCAGCCTTTTGAGCCACTGCAATTTAAAACCGAACTGCAAAAGTTAGTGTTTGCCCGTTTGCAACAAGCTGGCTGACAATCCTTTAGCCAGATCAATCCAAATGTAAAAAAACCGGCATAGAAGCCGGTTTTTTTATTGAAATCAGCGGTTACACCAAAGTGACTTTGGCAAACTTACGTTTACCCACCTGGAAAATATGACAACAACCTTTGGCAAACTCCATTTTGCTGTCCTCCACTTTAGTTTCACCATCCAGTTTGACTGCACCTTGCTTAATCATACGTAAAGCTTCTGAGGTGCTGTCGACCAGACCCGCTTCTTTCAACAGATTGGCAATCTGAATACTGTCAGCAGTTAAGGTTAAAGTCAGTTCAGGGATATCATCCGGTAAAGCGTTTTTCTGAAAACGCTGGATAAAATCCTGTTCAGCAGCATCAGCTGCGCCCTGGTCGTGGAAACGGGCAATAATTTCTTTTGCCAGCTCTATTTTGATATCCCTTGGATTACGGCCATCAGCAGCTTGTTGCTTCAGTGCTGCAATATCGGCAATAGGACGGAAACTCAGCAAATCGTAATAACGCCACATCAGCTCATCACTGACGGACATCACTTTGCCAAACATCTCAGACGGCGTGTCGGTAATGCCAATGTAGTTGCCCAAGGACTTGGACATCTTTTGCACACCGTCCAGACCTTCCAGCAATGGCACCATGATAATGGTTTGTGGGCGCTGACCTTCGTCTTTTTGCAGCTCACGCCCCATCAACAGGTTAAAGCGTTGATCAGTGCCGCCCATTTCGATGTCGGCTTCAAGCGCGACCGAATCCCAGCCCTGCACCAGAGGGTATAAAAACTCGTGGATGGCGATAGACTGATTATTGGCGTAACGCTTTTTAAAATCGTCACGCTCCAGCATACGGGCCACAGTCTGACGAGCCGCCAGCTTGATCATGCCTGCCGCGCCTAACTTTTCCATCCATTCGGAGTTAAAAGCCACACGGGTTTTTGCCGGATCAAGGATTTTAAATACCTGCTCTTTATAAGTCTGTGCGTTAGCCAACACATCCTCGCGGGTTAACGGCTTACGAGTTACGTTTTTGCCCGTTGGATCACCTATCATGCCGGTGAAGTCGCCGATAAGGAAAATGACATCATGACCCAACTGTTGAAAGGTTCGTAATTTGTTGATAAGAACCGTGTGACCTAAATGCAAATCTGGTGCAGTTGGATCAAAACCTGCTTTGATTTTTAAAGGTTTTCCTTCCTTTAATTTGGCAATCAGCTCTTCTTCTAACAAAATCTCTTCGCAGCCGCGTTTTATCTCAGCCAGCGCCTGCTCCCAGTGAGCCATGGTGTACTCCTACTTCTTTTGTATTCGGTAAAATTCCAAGTCTGCATTCTACTGAAACATTTCTTTAGATCAAACCAACAAAAGTGTGGCATCACAGAAAAAATCGTTATATGCTCATTTTTTTATTGGTTTGTCTGATAATAATAAGAGATGCGCTTTCTATGATTTCTTCTTTGCCTATCAAACATCGGTTATTAATCGGCGCTCTGAGCGGCATTGTTGCCGTTATGCTGTTGATCCCGTCAGAACAAGCTTCAGCCTCCAGAACTACAGAAACCTCTGAGCTGGAAGTTGGAAAAAGATACAGTATTGATATTCCTTTGGTGGAAGAGAAAATTGCAGCGTCGCAGCTTGCAACTCTGCCACACGAAGACAACTCACTGGAGTGGGTGACAGTTGACGTAAAAAAAGGCGACATTCTGTCAGCAATTTTTCGCAAAGCTAAATTAGATCAAGCCACAATGCTGGAAGTGCTGGAACTGGGTAAACCAGTGAAAACCTTAACCCGCATCTTTCCTGGCGAGCAAATTGAATTTGGTTTAGATAACCAGGGCAAATTGCAGGAAATCCGTTACCCAATCAACAACCTGAAAACCTTACGTGTGCAGCGCACCGCTAATGGCGAATTTGCGGCCGAAGAGCTATTAAAGGAAGTTGAAACCCGTACTGAAGTCGTCAGCGGCGTGATCAACGGTTCATTCTGGAATGCTGGTCTGGAATCAGGTTTAACTGAAGCTCAGATGCTGACCTTAGCCAACAACATTTTCAGCTACGATATCGACTTTGGTTTAGACATCAAAGCAGGTGACAGTTTTAGCGTGATCTTTGAAACCCGTTATGCCGATGGCCAGTTTGTCGGTAACGGCAATATACTGGCAGCACAGTTTACTAACCAGGGTCAGGTCTATCAGGCCGTTCGTCACAAAGACGGCGCTTTTTATAAACCGGACGGTAAGGGCACCAAACAAGCCTTTTTACGCGCCCCTGTTAGCTTCCAGTACGTCAGCTCTAATTTTAATCCCCGCCGTTTACACCCCGTATTAAAGAAGGTTCGCCCTCATAATGGCGTAGATTATGTTGCTGCTGTAGGTACTCCTATAATGGCGGCTGGTGATGGTAAAGTCATTGCATCCACTCGCAACAGCGTGAATGGTAACTATGTGTTTATTAAGCACAAAAACAACATAGTGACTAAGTACCTGCATTTGTCCAAACGCGATGTGAAACAAGGTGAAAATGTACGTCAGGGTCAGGTGATAGGTCGCTTAGGTGCTACTGGTCGTGTGACAGGCGCTCACCTGCATTACGAATTTGTGGTAGGCGGTGTACATCGTAATCCCCGTACTGTGAAATTACCTCAGGCTGAAGCTTTGTCACCCAAAGAGCGTATAGCTTTTGTTAATGAAGCAAAACAGCTGATTGCACAAATGCAAAACCATGAGCGGATCACAGTAGCAGCTGCTGAGTAATGTCCAACCTCTATATAGGTATTATGTCCGGCACCAGTCTCGATGGCATCGATCTGGTGCTGGTTCGTTTTAATCAGTCCATTCAAGAAAAACTCCAGCCCGAATTACTTGACTCCCTGCTTTGCCCTTTCCCTGAACAGTTACGTCTGCAGCTTAGTCAATTGGCTCAATCTGGCCCTGATGAGCTTGAGTTGATGGGCTTAGTCGAACAACAACTGGCTTTAGCTTATGCCGATGCTGTAAAGCAGTTATTATCAAAAGCTAAAGTTGCACCTGAACAGATCAGCGCTATTGGTTGTCATGGCCAAACCATACGCCATCGCCCTTACGCAGCATTTCCTTTTACCTATCAGATTGGCGACATGTTCCGCCTTGCCGCTGAAACACAAATCCGGGTTATTGCAGATTTTCGTCGTAAGGATATGGCTTATGGGGGTCAGGGGGCGCCTTTAGTTCCGGCTTTTCATAAAGCTATTTTTGCAAAACCAAACAGCTATCGCGCTATTTTAAATATTGGTGGTATAGCCAATGTCACTTTGCTGCAACCCAACCAGCCAGTGCGGGGTTTTGATACAGGACCAGGCAATGGTCTGATGGACAACTGGTTCCAACAGCAAAACTTAGGCTTATACGATGAAGATGGTCGTTATGCCGCCTCAGGCGTACTAGAACAGGACTTATTAAAAGAACTCTTGTCAGACCCCTACTTTCAGTTACAAGGCCCAAAAAGCACAGGCAGAGAGTATTTTAATGATGTGTGGTTAGAGCAAAAATTACAAAACGGACACTATGCCCCGGCAGATGTGCAGCGCACCCTCACCCGTTTTACCGCACAAAGCATAAAAATTGCATTAGCACATGAAGCCATGGATGAGTTATTTGTCTGTGGTGGCGGCGCTTATAACCAGGTACTGATGAGCGACTTACAGCAATTGTTTCCAGCAGTACAACTGCAGCAAACCTCAAATTTAGGCGTGAAAGCAGATGATGTGGAAGCTATGGCTTTTGCCTGGTTGGCTTATGCCTACGATCAAAAAATTCCTGGTAATATTCCTGAAGTGACAGGGGCACGTAAAGCCGTGGTATTAGGTGCGGAATTTAGCTGTTAACCAAATCCCACACCGATTTTGCTATTTAACCAACGCCAGCAAAATACCAGCAGCTACGGCTGAACCTATCACACCAGCCACATTCGGCCCCATGGCATGCATCAGCAGGAAGTTATGCGGATCAGCTTCCAAACCTACTTTATTGGCGACACGGGCCGACATTGGTACTGCTGAAACACCAGCTGCGCCTATCAGTGGATTGACCGGATCTTTGCTTAGTTTATTCATCAGCTTCGCCATCAACACGCCTGACGCCGTGCCTATACCAAAGGCCACGGCCCCCAATAACAAAATACCTAAGGTTTGAGTGGTCAGGAACTGATCGGCACTTAATTTGGAGCCTACAGCTAAACCTAGAAAGATGGTCACTATATTAATCAGCTCATTTTGTGCAGTTTTAGATAAACGGTCCACCACACCAGCTTCACGTATTAAATTTCCCAGACAAAACATGCCAATCAAGGGCGCTGCTGTAGGCAAAAACAGGAAAGTTAAAATCAGCACCAGCAAAGGAAAGACGATTTTTTCTTTCTGACTGACTTGCCTCAGCTGCGCCATCTTAATTTTGCGTTCATCCACTGTCGTTAAAGCCCGCATAATAGGCGGCTGAATAATAGGCACCAGCGCCATATATGAATAGGCTGCTACTGCTATAGCCCCCAACAACTCAGGTGCCAGCTTTGAGGCTAAAAAAATCGCCGTAGGGCCATCAGCCCCGCCAATAATGGCAATAGCTGCAGCTTCCGACATAGAAAAACTTAAACCCGGCACCCAGTTCAGCGCTATAGCGCCCAATAAGGTAGAAAAAATACCAAACTGAGCAGCAGCACCTAATAACAACATTTTAGGGTTAGCTATTAAAGCACTGAAGTCGGTTAAAGCCCCTACTCCTAAAAAGATCAGCAGCGGAAAGACGCCACTTTCAATACCCACCTGATAGATGGAATACAATAAACCACCAGGATCGCCCATTCCGGCCAAAGGGATATTGGTCAAAATAGCACCAAAGCCAATAGGAAGAAGCAACAAAGGCTCAAAACCTTTAGCTATCGCCAGATACAGAAGCAAAAAACCAACTGCCATCATAACAAGAGCTGGCCAGGTTAAATGCACCAGACCTGTAGAATCAATCAATGTTAACAAAGCGTCCATGATCTATCCTCAGGCAAAACTAACCAGCAGATCGCCGGTAGTGACTGCAGACCCAACACTGATATGAATTTGACTGACAATGCCCGACTGGCTGGCACGAATTTCAGTCTCCATTTTCATAGCTTCCATTAACAGCACCACCTGCCCTGCTTCCACCTGCTGACCCACACTGACTTTAAGCGCCAGAATATTACCGGCCAAAGGTGAATTTAACTTGCTGGCAGGCTGAATGCTGGCCGACTGCGGAATATTTTCACCCACCAGGGCTTTGATCTGTTGCACTGCACCTGCAGGCCCCACTTCAACCTGATACAGCTTGCCATCTACTTTGACGCTGTAAACCCCCACTGCAGGAGCCGTGTTGTTGCTCTGTTCCACCTGAGTGTTATTTTGGTTTGCCGGCTTTTGTTGGCGGGGAGCAGGTTCAAACTTTGATGCGTCCCCCCTGTGCTGTAAAAACTTCAGGCCAACCTGCGGGAATAAAGCATAGGTCAATACATCATCAATTTTGTCTTCAGCCAGTTTCAGTTGCAGCTCCTGAGTTTTACTTTCAAGCTCAGTGGTTAATGCATCCAGTTCAGGCTCTAATAAATCGGCCGGACGACAGACAATGGCTTCAGCTCCAGCCAGTACCCGCTGCTGCAATGCCAGATCAACAGGAGCTGGTGTTGAACCATATTCACCTTTGAGTACAGCAGCCGTTTCTTTGGTGATGGTTTTATAACGCTCACCCGACAGCACATTCAACACAGCCTGAGTGCCAACAATTTGTGAAGTGGGTGTGACCAGCGGTAAATAGCCTAACTCTTTGCGTACTTTAGGAATTTCAGTCAGCACCAAATCCATTTTGTCTAAAGCGCCTTGCTCTTTTAGCTGGCTTTCCATATTGGTTAGCATGCCACCCGGTACCTGGGCCAATAAAATCCGGGCGTCAACCCCTTTGAGTGAACCTTCAAACTGGGCGTATTTAGTCCGTACATCACGAAAATAAGCGGCAATTTCTCCGAGTAAGACTAAATTCAGGCCAGTGTCGCGTGCAGTTCCTTCAGTGATAGCCACCATAGTTTCAGTGGCACTGTGACCATAGGTCATACTCATAGACGAAATAGCGGTATCCAGCATATCAATGCCAGCATCAATAGCTTTCTGATAAGTGGCAGTACTTAAGCCGGTGGTGGCATGACACTGCATAGCAATAGGCAGCTTCACCCGTTCTTTTAAGCGGGTGATCAGCTCTTCCGCCACATAAGGCTTTAATAAACCCGCCATATCTTTAATACAAATAGAATGACAGCCCATATCTTCCAGCTGCATCGCCATATCCAGCCAGCCGTCAATAGTATGCACAGGGCTGACTGTGTAAGACAAAGTGCCCTGAGCATGAGCGCCAACCTTGACAGCAGCAGCCACAGCAGTATGCAGGTTACGCACATCATTCATTGCATCAAAAATGCGGAATACATCTATGCCATTGGCAAAGGAGCGCTCAACAAAAGCCTGGACTACGTCGTCGGCATAATGGCGATAACCTAATAAATTCTGACCACGCAACAGCATTTGTTGTTTGGTATTGGGCATGGCCTTTTTCAGCTCGCGCAGGCGATGCCAGGGATCTTCACCTAAATAACGAATGCAGGAATCAAAGGTAGCACCACCCCAGGATTCCATTGACCAGTAGCCTACCTGGTCCAGTTTGGCCGCTATAGGCAGCATATCTTCTAAACGCAGGCGCGTGGCCAATAAGGATTGATGTGCGTCTCTGAGCACCAGCTCAGTCAGTAATAATGGTTGGCTCATTTTTATCCCTTATTTTGTTTTTGATGATGTTCAATGGCTGCGCTGATAGCGGCAACAACAGAAGGAGAAACGGTTGCCTGTTGCGTTGTTGCAACAGCAGCGGGTAAAGCCGGGCTCGAATGCCGGAGTAATCTGGACATGCCTTGAACAGCAAAAACCAATATCATCAAAAAACTAAATACCACTCCCATGCCCACGACCATCAACACAGCTGCATCCAACAGTAAAACACTGACTTGTTGCTCCGCGCCCATCTTGTGTCCTCTCCATAAATAATTTGCATTGATTAATAGCAGTTTTCTCTAAAGAACATAAGCCATTGCTTAATCACTTTGATTGATGCCTGTTATTTATACAACTTATACGTAACTCTATTGACAAAGGCAAGAAATAGCCATTTAGACAGCTAAGAATCTAAACTTCTACTGCAATGCTGGAGCTGAACTTGATCAGGCAGGTAAAAAAACAAAGCCCACCAATAAGGCAGGGCTTTTATGCAGCTGAAACCGACCAAAGCCGGTTTCTTCACACCAAAATTAAGAGGCAGGACTTTCTGTGATCATAGCTGCTATCTGGCCAGCGACCTGACTCCAGCCCTGGCCCAAAGTTTTTACTACCGCATCATAACCGTCATCAGCAAGAGGCAACTGCAGCTCAAAAGGCTGCTGCTTCACCACTGCACCTGACAATAAATGGGCTTGCCCACTGATCAATACCTGGCCCTGTGCAGTGGTATGAAACTGAGTCACCTGCACTGTCAGACGGCTATCACCAGGGCTGCTAACCTGCTGAGTGACGCGCCAGTCCGTTAAAGCCGCTGATAAATGCGCCTGTAAAGTGCGGGTCAGTTGTTGATCCAAAGCTTCAGCCCAGTGGTGAGTACGGGTCAGTTGCAGATTAACCTCATTATTCTGATACACCAGCGCATTAGAGTTTAAGTAACTGGCCACCATCACAGGTTCGATCACCAGTACTTTAACACTGGCTGCGGCCGGAGCTTTGGCAGCCACTGCAGGCAGCCGGTAATACTGCAATTCAGGCGCTGAACTGCTACAGCCGCTCAACGCCAGACTTAAGAATACATAAGCTAAATAACGCATTAGTTGCCCTTCTCAGGTATTGGATCTTTAGGCAGATCGGCATTAAAAATCAGTGAGTTACTTTGACTGTTCATGGTTTTTATCACAGGCTGTAAGTCACGTAATAATTGATCCATCGACTGTAAGTTGCCATTTAAGCGCTCATAAGCAGGCGATCCCGGAGAAAAGCCGGCCAGGGTTTTACGCAATTCAGCCAGGCTTTGCTGCAAATCCGCAGGCAATTGCTGTACCGAATTGTGTTTCACCAGTTGATCCAGGGACTGGATCAGTTGCTCTGCATTTTTCAGCATGGTTTCACTTTGTGCCAAAGTAGCAGAGCTTTGCGCCAACACATCTTCCACAGGTAAACGGTTCACCTTATCCAGCACCTGCAATACTTTTTGTTCAATATTGGCTAAACCACTGGGTGCTGTAGGCATAATTTTCAGACCCGCATGATTTGCCAAAGCAAAAGGTGCAGGCAATGAAGCCTGGCTGGAAAAGGCCGGCGTTTGCGCTGTTGCGACCTGAACTTTTTCCGAAGGCTCAGCATCTGCAAGATCCGGCACTGCGATTTTTACTTTAGGGGATTCAATCTGTGCATCGGTTTGCACCAGTTCAACATACAGAGCTCCGGTTAATAAACTACCGGTTTTCAGCACAGCTCTTAAACCCTGTTGTACTGCGGTGTCTAACTCCTGCGCCAGTTTTTTCAGGCTCATTTCACCAGCCAGACGGCCTGCCTCCACCCGAACCAAAACCGGAATACCTTTTTTGAACGCAACATCCAGCGGATTTTCCATGTTAAAAAAGTAAGGGGCTACAGCCACAGTACCAATGCGTATGCCTTTGTATTCCAGAGGCGCACCTGCGCTCAATCCACGGATCGACTCGTCAAAATACATCAGGTATTCGTTGTATTCGGTATATAAACCTTCTTTGATCGCCTTTGGATTTTTAAACAGCTGAAATTCACTGTGGTTGGCTACTTTATCTCCTGCAGGCCAGCCATCCAACACAGCAAAATGCACACCACCACTGAGTAAAGTAGCAACAGAAGCCAGTTCAACCCGCACTCCTTGCGCTGATACATCAAGCGCCATACCACTGGCTTGCCAGAAACGTACGTTTTCCGTGACTAAGGAATCATAAGGTGCGCGGACAAACAGCTGGTAGGTCATATGGCCTTGCTCAGCCACAAAGTTGCTGGTTTCCACCGTACCTACAGCATAACCATGATAAAGCACAGGATCGCCTACAGCTAAAGCTGTGGCATCGTCACTTAACAAAGTAACACGCACCCCTGGTGCATCGGCCGGCGCTATAGGTGGGCTGTCGAGTAGCTCATAATAATATTTATGGACTGAGGCTTTGCCTGGCTGCAGTTCAATATAAGCACCGGACAATAAAGTATTTAAACCACTGACACCACCCCGGCCTATCGTAGGTTTGACAACCCACAACTGCGAGTCTTCATTTAGCAGAGCATCAAGACCCGGGTCCATCCGGGCTTTGATTAATACTTTGCTTAAGTCTTCCGACAGCTGTACTGATTCAACCCTGCCTATGTCCACACTGCGGCTTTTGATCTGAGTTTTACCTGCCACTATACCCTCAGCGTTTAGTGTCACCAGCGTGATGACAGGCCCCTGATTTTTTTGGGTGTAGTACAGCATCCAGATACCAATCACAACAGCCATAACCGGCACTATCCAGATAGGTGACAATTGTCGGATTTTTTTCACCGCGGCCACCCGGCCTTGCATCTTAGCCACGTCGCAGCTCCTCTTTTTTATTCCGTTGATCCCACAACAAACGTGGATCAAAACTCATAGCAGCGAGCATAGTAGCAATCACCACTGTCGCAAAAATAATAGCGCCCATACCAGGGTACACGCCCATCAATAAATCAAACCGCACTAAAGCGGCCAATATAGCCACCACCAGCACATCCACCATAGACCAGCGCCCTATCCAGTCGACCAGTAAATACACTCTGGTCGACAGCAGCTGTCGTTTATGCCCAGTATGACTGGCCAGATAACAAAGCCAGAACATCACTACTATTTTCACCACTGGCACCACCACACTGGCTAATAAAATCACTATAGCCACAGGATAAGCCCCGTCCTGCCACATCAATATAATACCGCTGATGATAGTAGACTGAATGCTGCTACCCAAAGACACAGTTTCCATAATAGGCAGTAAGTTAGCCGGGATATAGAGCAAAGAAGCAGTGATCAGCCAGGCTAAGGTTTTTTGTATACTGGCCGGAATCCGGGCTGTGACTTTAGTACCACAACGATCACAATACTTTTGCTCCAGCGGCACTATAGCAGTGCAGCAGCTGCAGCTGGCTAAATTTAATGAAACACCGGTGCGGCCAGCAAAATCAGCGGACACAGGCTGAGGCGCAGGGGCTATAGACTCCCACAAAGCGTGACGGTCTATCACCTGAAAAGTGCGTAAATGCAACAGGCAAAATAAACAAAAAGCCCAGAAACTCATACCCACAGAAATATCGGCGTACACCACCAGTTTGACAAAGGCAACCAGAATACCAATAAGGAAAATATCCACCATGCTCCAGGGTTTGAGCATATAAAGCACACGTGCAGTCCAGACCAAACCACGCACACGGCGTACCATACCCAACTTGATATAAATGACGGCCAGCATACAAAAAGCCGGTATGGCCTGAATAAACAACCAGACCAGCACAGCAAGCCACTGCTGATGCTCATCAAATAACACAGAGGAGGTATCAAAAAAGCTCATGATATGAACGTTGCCAGCTACGTCCATGCCAATAAAAGGAAAAAGGTTCGCCAGAAACAGCATAAATAATGAGCTTGTGGCATAAAGCACAGGACGTAATACCGGATCTTTTTGCCGCATATCCAGCAAATAACCACAGCGGCTGCAAGCCGCTTCCTGACCAATAGCTAAAAGTGGCAGTTGTTGCAATAGGTCGCAGTGGCGACAAAGCACCAGCTCAGTCACTGATTGCACAGACGGCGCTCTACCAGACTCCAGATCAGACAAAAAGATTCCTTTGCAAATGCCCAGACTGCGAATAACGCTATTGTAAGCAAAAAAAATGAGCTCAGATCAGATTATTTCTAATGAATAATCGATCTGAGCTCATTTTTAAGCCGTGACTTGTTATTCAACAGCTTTAGATACACCCACCATAGCAGGACGAACTAAACGGCCGTTCAGTTCGTAGCCTTTTTGCATCACAAAAGTGACGGTATTTGGCGCCACATCAGCACTTGGCTGAATAGACATGGCCTGATGGAATTCCGGGTTAAACGGCTGACCTTGTGGGTCAATTTGCTGTACACCGTTTTTCGCCAGCGTATCCAATAAACCTTTCAGTGTTAAATCCACGCCTTCACCCAGAGCTTTCTGGCTGTCGTCGTCACGATTTAAGAAAGTTAAAGCACGCTCGAGGTTATCTACTACGGGTAATAAATCACCGGCAAAACGCTCCAACGCAAATTTATGGGCTTTTTCAACATCCATAGCTGAACGACGACGACTGTTGTCCGCTTCAGCTTTAATTCTAAGCATTAAATCATGCTGCTCTGCCAACTGGGCTTTTGCTTGCTGTAATTCTGCATCCAGCTTTGCAATAAGTTCCTGCTCCGGCGTCAGTTCTACGACTTCTTGCTCTGCCGCTGCTTCCGCAGCCTGTTGTTGTTCAGTTTGCACTTTATCTTGCTCGCTCATTAGTTACTACTCCACCATAGGTTGGCTTATTATGGGGATTGATTAAGATGATTCAAGTTAAAAAACATTTGTTGTGCTACAGCTTCAACTAAAGGCACAAAACGACCATAGTTCATCCGGCGTGGTCCAAGCAAGGCAATAAAGCCATGTGGCTCAGAACGGTAGCGTGCACAAATCAAACTCACCTTGGCTAAGGGTTCAATACCAGACTCACGGCCCAGTATTAATTTGGGCTGATGATCCTGAGTGACTGGCGTTAATAATTTCACCAGACAGGCAGGATTATCTAAAAGTTCTATCACTTGTTGCAACTCTGGATCGCGGTGATAGTCGCTCGCCTGCATCAATTGATGCTGACCATAAATCAGTGGCTGATGCTGCTGCATCTCATCCAGACTCAGCTGCGCCATAGCGGTTTTCACTAAAGCCTGCACAGCGCCACATTCTTGCTTCCCTATTAAAGCTAAACGCGAAATACCGTCCAGCCAGTCCTGACCACACAAAGCAGCATTCAATAAACACAACACCCGGCTTAAAGTGGGATTATCAATTAAATCGTCGTAAAACAGCACCCGGTGCAAAATATCACCGTCTTCGTCTATGACAACCAGCAATAAACGTTGCGCCGCTAAACGCACCAAATCAACCTGCCGTATCACCCGGCCCTGTTCCTTAGGTGCACTGACTATACTGACCATACCTGTTAAGTTGGCTAACAGCTGGCCGGCTTGCTGACACAATAAAGACACAGGCAATTGAGGAGGTAAATTCAGTTGAATAGCATCCAGCCAACGCCCGGACAAAGGCTCAAACTGCAGCATTTTATCGATAAACAGCCGTATGCCCGACGTTGTAGGAACCCGTCCAGCCGATGTATGAGGAGAGCGGATAAAGCCCTGCTGTTCCAGTAACATCATGGTATTCCGCACTGTGGCTGAGCTGACGCCAAGTTCGGACTGCTCACACAACAGCTTGGACGACACCGGCATGCCGTCCGTCAGGTACTGCTCAACAATGAGTTTTAATATCAGTTCTGGTCTGCTTAACTGAACCACTACAGCTGTTACTCCGGTTAAAAAGACTGTTCAGACAACGACACTAAAATACCGCCTGAAATACTCTGGTTTATTGTGGGGCCATTATTTAAAAATTCAAGCCTTGCCTTTTGCCAAAGCGCTGCATACACAAAGCTGTTCCCTGTCAGAAACTAGGGGTATACTCAAGCCGCACTATGAAAGGAACACTCATGAGTCAAAACCCTGGCAGCGCATTTCAAACTATTGGATTAATTGGCAAACCTAATCATCCGGGAGCTAACACTACCCTTGTCAGCCTGTACCAGTTTTTAACGGCACGGCAGTTAAAAGTGTACGTCGAAGAAAAAGTAGCTGAATCTTTGGCTTTGCCTGATGTACAGGTGATGGATTTAGTGGCCCTGGGTAAAAACTGCGATCTGGCCATAGTAGTGGGCGGGGACGGTAATATGCTTGGTGCAGCCCGTGTGCTGGCACGTTTTGGTGTCGCTGTATTGGGTGTAAACCGCGGTAACTTAGGTTTTTTAACCGACTTATCACCGGAAGATTTTGAAACGCCTTTAGCTTCGGTGTTAGCAGGTAATTTTGTGACTGAAAAACGCAATCTGCTGGAAGTAGAAGTGTATCGCAATGACTGCGTAAAAAGCAGCAACAGCGCTGTGAATGAAGCGGTATTACACGCCGATAAAGTAGCGCATATGATTGAGTTTGAAGCTTATATCAATGGTGAATTTGTGTTTAGCCAGCGCTCCGACGGCCTCATTGTCAGCACCCCCACAGGTTCTACCGCTTATTCTTTATCAGGCGGCGGCCCAATATTAACCCCTGAACTGGATGCGATGAGTTTAGTGCCCATGTTCCCCCATACTTTAAGCAGCCGTCCTCTGGTGGTGTCCGGTACCAGTGAAATTGTGCTAAAAGTATCGCCCGGTAATGACGCCCATCTGCAAGTCAGTTGCGACAGCCATGTGATTCTGGCCGTGATGCCTGGCGATGAAATCCGTATTCGCAAACACCCTAAGCCCCTCAAACTGGTGCACCCGCCTGGCTACAGCTACTTTAACGTACTGCGTAACAAGCTGGGCTGGGGCAGTAAACTCTACTAGAAAAATCTCTGCACCACTCCCTTGCTAAAAACCGGATTACTGTATAAATTAACAGTTATTCAGTATAAGGGAGTTGGACCATGCTCAACCATCTGCATATCAGTAACTTTGCCATAGTGCGCGCACTGGAACTCGACTGGCGCGCCGGTATGACCACTATTACAGGCGAAACAGGCGCAGGTAAATCTATAGCCTTAGATGCGCTGTCTTTATGTTTAGGTGAACGTGCCGATGGTTTAGTGGTTCGCCCCGGTTGTGACAAAGCCGACATAGTGGCCACTTTTGATATCAGTCAATTGGCCGCAGCTCAACACTGGCTGACCGAACAAGATCTCGCCATGGGCAACGAATGTATAGTGCGCCGTGTGGTGGGCAACGAAGGCCGTTCCCGTGGTTATATCAATGGCGTACAAGTACCGGCCCAGCAACTGAAAGCTTTAGGCCATCACCTGCTGAGTATTCATGGTCAGCATGCCCATCAGTTATTATTAAAGTCCGATCACCAGCGCCAATTGCTGGATGCTTATGCCAATACCCACTCAGCTTTAGCCAATTGCCGCCAGTACTGGAAAGCCTGGCAACAGCTGAAACAGGAATACGGCGAGCTACAAAATAGTCAGCAGCAACGTGAAGCACAACGTCAGTTGCTGGAATATCAGGTGGCTGAGCTGGATCAGTTTGCCCCTGGAGCAGAAGAGTTTGCACAACTCGAAACCGAACACCAGCGTTTAAGCAATAGCCACAGCCTGATCCAGGCCAGCCAACAAGCCTTACAACTGACTTATGACGATGAAGAAACCAACAGCTATCGTTTATTAAGCCATGCGTGCCAGCAGTTGGATGACTATATCGAAGTAGATCCTGCTTTGGCCCCTATTCATCAAATGCTGACAGAAGCTTTAGTACAAATTGAAGAAGCAGGCCGCGAATTACGCCGTTATAGCGAAAAAGTGGATGTTGATCCGGAGCGTTTAGCAGAAATAGATCAACGTTTAGGCCTGTGGCTGAATTTAAGCCGTAAACATCAAATTCCGCATGATCAGCTGGCTTTGTTCCATCAACAATTATCCCAGCAGTTGTCAGAGCTGGCTGGAGATGATGAACGCATAGTGCAATTGCAGCTGGAAATTCAACAGGCTCAGCAGCAGTATTGCCATGCTGCCGAACTGGTATCCGAATTGCGTAAATCTGCCGCTTTGGAGTTATCCGATAAAATTGCCCACAGCATGGCCGACTTAAGTATGGCCAACGGTAAGTTTTATATTGCCGTTGAAAGCTCAGGCATAGATAAAGCCAATGCATCCGGCTGGGATCAGGTCGATTTTCTGGTCAGCACTAACCCGGGCCAACCTTTGCAGGTTCTGCATAAAGTGGCATCAGGCGGTGAGTTATCCCGTATCAGCTTAGCCATTCAGGTCATACTGGCAGGCAAAGTCACCACCCCTACTTTGATTTTCGACGAAGTAGATGTTGGCATCAGTGGCCCTGTTGCAGCTGGTGTAGGCCGCTTATTACGTCAGTTGGGAGAATCCACTCAGGTGATTTGTGTCACCCATTTACCGCAAGTCGCCAGCCAGGGCCATCATCAGTTGTTTGTTGAAAAATACACAGACGGTATAGCCACAGAAACCCGTATTCGTGAACTGGCAGACGAAGAAAGAGTGCAGGAGATAGCCCGCTTGCTGGCTGGTGAAAACGTCAGTGCTAACGCCATTGCCAATGCCCGTGAGCTGTTATGTGCACCTTAGTAGCTGGCTTATCAGAAAAATTTTCAGAACGCCCGAACTTAGCCAGGCGACTTAGGTCTGATTAAGGCTTTAATTTCAGCCCACGCTTGCGGTATGATGCCGTCAGACTTATTCAGATGAAGAGACAGATGAAAGCAGTAGTGAAAACGGCCCTGGTGTTGGCCACAGCATTGACTCTGGGAGCATGCAGTAGTTGGGTATACCGGATTGACGTGCCACAAGGCAACTTTCTGGAACAAAAAGACATCGACAAACTGCGTATTCAAATGACCAAAGAACAGGTTCGTTTTGTGTTAGGCAACCCTGTTGCTGAAAACGCTTTTGACGACAACATCTGGCATTATTTTTATGCATTAAAAAGTGGTCGCGGTGAGAACTTTGAAAAACAACTGATCGCCAACTTTAAAGACGACAAGCTGGTTGATATTAAAGGTGATTTCACCAAACCTGCCAACTTTAATACACCGCTGGATCAATAACTTTATGTTCAGGGTCAGAGCCTCAGCTCTGACCCTTCATCGTTATTTAGGTGTCATCGTTCTGCTTATTACTCAGCTATCAGATTGTGGTTCAGCATCAAGATTCTGACCTTGTTGTGGCCTGCCACCTGTCGTTTTATTGGCTCTGCCTTCATCTTTGGCTTTTTCAGCACGACGACGACGCATATCTTTAGGATCGGCAATTAAAGGCCGGTAAATCTCAATCCGATCACCTGCTTTTGGTACTTCGTTTAACTTGCAGGTACGGCTCCAAATCCCCACTTTATTCTGACTTAAATCAATTTCTGCATGACTGGATAAAATGCCAGACTGCTGAATAATCTGTTCCACAGTAGCAGCAGCATCCACAGTTAAACTCAACAAACTTTGTTTGTCTGGTGTGGCATAAGCCAATTCCACAGCTTTAGTTTCAGCCATGTTGTTCTCCGTATACCTGTTTGGCCCTTTGTGTAAAAGCACCCACCATAGCCGCTGTTAATTCATTAAAAATTTTGCCAAAAGCAAATTCAACTATTTTGTTGGAAAATTCAAAATCCAAGGCCAGCACTACTTTGCAGGCTTCATCACTCAATGGAATAAAGGTCCAGCCGCCGGATAAAGCTTTAAAAGGGCCGGATTCCAGTTGCATCTGAATTTGCGAATCTGTCACCAGCGTATTACGGGTAGTGAACTCCTGACTGATGCCGGCTTTTTTCACCTGCAATCTGGCCAGCATTTGCTCAGAAGATTGCTGCAAAATTTCAGCTTTGGCACAACCGGGTAAAAATTCCGGATAACGTGGTACGTCGTTCACCAGCTCAAACATCTGGCGCGCGCTGTAAAAAACCAGTGCGCTGCGCTCAATTTGTGGCATACTCTCTCCCCTTAATGCAGGCGGCGATTGTAACAGATCTGGCCGTAGCCTCAATGTCCCAGGCGCAAGCCTTTTGCCATAAAATTCCTTGGCTTTTACAGAGTTAATTCGTTTAGCAAAGATGAGCAAAAAACAAAACAACAAAAATCAGGGCGGCACCATAGCCCAGAACAGAAAAGCACGACACGATTATTTCCTGGAAGAAAGATTTGAAGCAGGTATGTGCCTGCAAGGCTGGGAAATAAAAAGTATCCGCGAAGGCAAAGTGAATTTGTCCGACTCGTACGTCATTCTCAAAGATGGCGAAGCTTTTTTAATTGGTGCACAAATTCAGGCGCTGCATAGTGCGTCCTCTCATGTAGTCTGTGATCCAGAGCGCTCCCGCAAGCTGTTGCTGAACAAACGTGAACTGAACAAACTAGTCGGTAAAAAAGAGCAGGACGGTTACACTTTAATAGCCACGTCCATGTACTGGAAAGCCTGTTGGGTGAAACTGGAATTCCATCTGGCCAAAGGTAAAAAGCACTTTGATAAACGTGACGATATCAAAGACAGAGACTGGTCGCGTGAAAAAGAACGCATGATGAAGCACAGCAAAAGATAATCAAGCCCGGGTTCTTATCAACCAGGCCTTGAGATTGTTCAATTCATCACCATATAGAGTAATAACAGCCAAACACAGCAAGAAAAGACCAGTTCTTACCTTGCCGCGTTGAACTGCAGAGCGTAGAATGCGCTCAACACAGAAGTGTTCAGAAGTACTAAAGAATTCGGGGCCGATACTGGATTCGACGGGATTCACGAACTCTTAGGTGCATGCCGAGGTGCGGTAGGCCTCGTAAAAAAGCCGCAAAAAAGTAGTCGCAAACGACGAAACATACGCACTCGCTGCCTAATAAGCAGTAGAGCGCTCTTCCCCTCACGCATGCCTATAAGCTGAGACTCTGGAAGATCACCCCTAATAGGATCGCATGGCGGCTTTGTCTGGAGCCAAGATGCTAAAACCAATCAGACTCGCCCGACGATAGCCTGCCAGCTGGCGCTCATAGGGTTAACTAAATAACTGGATAAGCATGTAGTACCGACGATCTAGGTTTTTCGGACGGGGGTTCAAATCCCCCCGGCTCCACCACCTACGAGAGCGGCGTAAACAGCGCCGCTCCTCGATTTTCCCTTAAAAACAATAGCTTAAAACTCTTCCACTCAGTGAACAGTCTGGTCAATGATAGGCCCGAATGGTCATGTTATTGTCGTTCTGATGCCAACTTTTGTCATTCTGGTGCCAACTTCCAAAAAGAATTTGCTTCGATAGGCTCAGACATTAGCCGCCGTATTCTGGCGAAATACATCGAAAGCCAACACGTTTTTGAACTCAATAACGCTAAACATATCCTGAACACTATTCACCAGTCGCTGGTAATTGACGATTTAGACTTTAGCGCTGAACCTGCCTTACTCCGTAAATTTGCCCTGCAAAAAGCCGACCTCTGTAAAAACTTCGGTTCTGATAAGTTTGCCCTGCAACAAATGCAGGCCCTGTTCAAGCATTACCAATTGGGTCAACTGCATTACAACAAAGAAGAAGCAATCCACCGCCTGACCGATTCTAAATTCTGGCTGCGCCGAATCCGGCGTAAAACCGCTGAGTGTGTATCTCAAATTGAACGCGCTATGGGTTTTGTCTCTAAACGTCATGCCATTTATTGCGGTGATGTCAGCGTCAAACGCCACCAGTTCAACCTACAGCAAAGCCAGCAGTATCTGGAAAATACCTATTTAACCAATGACGAAGGCTTAACCATTCCATTGTCAGAAGTGACAGCCCACACCGTTGCAAACCCTATTATCCGCAGGCATGAACTTATGGTCAGGATCAGGGGCTTTGAAGAAGTTGCACAGCATTCAGACCATAGTGCCGCCTTTGTCACTATCACTACACCGTCACGGATGCACGCTACCAGAGCATCGGGCTTACCTAATGAAAACTATGACGGCACACCCATCAAAGAGGCTCAGAATTACTTAAACCACGTTTGGCAACTGATCCGTGCCAAGCTTGGCCGCGAGCAAATATCGCCCTATGGTTTCCGAGTTGTCGAGCCGCACCATGACGGCACACCACACTGGCACTTACTGCTGTTTATGCCGCCAGAGCAGTTAAGCAACTTCAAGCGTATTGTTAGCCATTACGCTTTGCTGGATAGCCCAAACGAAAAAGGTGCTCAAAAGTACAGAGTGAATTTTGTCGATATTGACCCAAGCAAAGGCACTGCCGCTGGCTATATAGCCAAATACATAGCAAAAAGTATTGATGGCTTTGCTGTCGGCAAAGATACCTTTGGTAACGACGCTATAGAGGCATCCCAGCGTATTAACGCATGGGCCAAAAGCAGCAGTATCCGGCAATTCCAGCAAATCGGTGGCCCCAGTGTGACTGTATGGCGAGAACTACGCCGCTTAAAACACTGTGATAATCCCGAGCCAGAAATCAATAACGCTTACCACGCAGCCGATTCAGCAAACTGGGCGGCCTACTGTATTGCTATGAATGCTGTCGGAACCCCGAAGAATCAGCACCTGTTAGCTCCATATTACGAAGTCCAGCAAAACGAAGAAATCGACTTCAACACTGGCGAAATCGTTTTGACAGCAACCAATAAATACCGAGAGGCTAAGAAGCCAGTTATTCAGGGCATTGCCTACATAGGTGGCTCTTTGATGGTGCCGCGAACCAGATGGAAACTCATACAGGCGCCGCCCCAAACGCATAGCGGGGGGTCCCTGCAAGGGGGGACCTGCTGTGTGGTTGGGGGGGCTTCCCTTGGACTTGTGTAAATAACTGTACGGACAAAAAAATGAACCAGATAAAAGCAATAAACCCAATGGCAGGCTTCACCATCGAAGAAGTAGTGGCACTGTTAAACCTGACCGTGATCAAGCAAAACCGCAGCCAGCACTATCAACCAGAAAACATTGGTCTGATAGTTGGCGTACTGACTCTGAACGACGAAGTAGAAATGGTGATTAAGTTTGTTGACCATGTAACCCAATTCACCAAAAGGGAATTTAACAAGCAATACAGAGTGATACAGGAATGATTTATCCAGTCACAGCGATAACACAATGTTTCATTTATCTGTTGACGCGGCTAGTTCGGCTGATCTATCTTGCTGCTGCGGTTTCCCCGAAATTGCCCACGGATCCACAGATCTTCGGCCATTGTCTCAAAGCAGACAGGCTTAAAGCGAGAGCACCAAACAGGGCGGGGTCATTCAAACAAACCCAATACTTAAAGTGCACGAGTCAGGCACCTAATAGCTTCTCAAAGCAAGGCATGTATGCCACGGCCACCCATAATATTATCGGCGCTTTTGCACTGGCCACGCATTTAATCAAACTACTAATTCTCAGCGCCTTAATTCATCCCAAGAACTTTTTACACTCGATCCCGAGGCTTTTGCCTTGCGTTCGGCTATCCCAATTTTTTCTGAATAGCTTAGGCGCTTACCTATGCTGTTCATCGGAGTTCATAATGAATAAAGCGATTTCAGACCACGAAATCAGATGGGTGACACTGGATAAATGCGCTGAACTGGTCGGCCTAACCAAAGATTCACTTAACGCTCTACGTGTTCGCGGCATACTTAGAATGGATATTCACTGGAAAAAACGCCAAGGCCGGATTTACATAGATTTGGTCGCATTTCAGCGCTGGGTTGA
Source organism: Gammaproteobacteria bacterium (assembly GCA_018825965.1). Classification (GTDB taxonomy): domain Bacteria; phylum Pseudomonadota; class Gammaproteobacteria; order Enterobacterales; family Alteromonadaceae; genus Pararheinheimera. The sequence continues at coordinate 253,056 of JAHKAA010000050.1, read as the reverse complement.
TGTTGGAGCCTGACGCATGAAAAAAACCGAATACAAAGGCATTCATGCTGGCACTGGCTCATTCCGAATTGAGTTTATGTATCGCGGCGAACGCTGCCGTGAAACGATCAGAGCAATTCCAACCAAAAGTAGGTTACAAGAAGCGGCTCGTAAAAAGGATATAATCCAATATGAGATAGATATGGGCCAGTTTGATTACGCCAGGCATTTTCCAGAAAGCGCTAACGCCTATAAGTTTTCAAACAATAAAGCCTCTTACATCACCATAGAAAAGGCTTCTGATGATTGGTTTCGACGCCATTCTAAGAACTGGGCGGCCAGCACTTACCGAGGCTATTGGAGCAAAGTTAAAACTCATATTCTGCCGAACTTTGGCAATATCACAGCCTTTGATTTTAAGCCCTCTGCTTTTAACGATTGGGCAGCGAAAACAACTATATCCCCAAAAACCCTAAATGAAGTTCGCTCTATCCTCAGCCTGATATTTAAAGAGCTGGTATACGATGAAATTATAGATAAAAACCCAATGGACAGATGCCGAGTTGCACCAAGACGAGCGAAAGAGCCTGAGCCATTTAACCCGCAAGAGAGGGAAGCAATTTTAAGCGCCCTGCCCCAAGGACCAGCAAGAGACTTTTATACCTTTGCATTCTGGACTGGCCTTCGTACTGGCGAACAGCTGGGATTACGTTGGCAAGATGTCGATTTTGATAAAGGCCGTATTTACATCAGACACACCATAGTTAATGGTAAAAAGGCTATACCCAAAACTATGAGTTCAGTTCGAACACATCAGCTTCACCCTGATGCAATGGCTGTGCTTCGCGCTATTTATGGCTACCACCCTAGCCAAGATCCAGACGCCAGAGTCTTTTTAGATCCTCGTTCTATGCAACCTTGGACTGATGACGGCTACCCAAGGGAACGCTACTGGCATCCGGCAGTTAAACAAGCAGGCGTTAAATACCGATGCCTCTATACCTGCCGCCATACATACGCTTCAACCATGCTAACGGCCAAAGAAGATCCGTCATGGATAGCCAAGCAAATGGGACATAAGGACTGGGGGATGATCAGGAAAGTGTACGCGCGATGGATTGATTAACGCTGGTCGTCAACGCCTTCTATTTCGTTGTAATTAAACGCTGTGTGTTTACATTCATACAGTTTATCTGTATTTTTTTCAAAAAAATGTTAGACTAATTTTTAAGGTAACTTTTAGCGCTGGCTGCTAAATGGAGAAGTTACAGTTACGTTTTAAGTAACATTTGAGGTGTACCATGTTGACTAGAAGTCAAAGCACAGTAAATTCGTCACGTCGAGAAAGTACTTTTTACAGCAAACAGCTGCAAAAGTCTTTAGATGCGCGCATCCTCAAAACTTCAACCAACATGGCTTATTATATTATCGTTGAGTCAGATTTTGATAAAAGTAAACGCCAAGTAAAGGTTATCGCAGAAGCTGCGGTTCGGCCTTCATCCCTTTCTATTAATTTATCATCTGATGAGAAAAATGTTTCCTGTTTACTTGAAAAGGAAATTAGAGAACACCTTGCAAAGCGTAAGAGTTCTGTTGCTTCATTAGATACAGAGCGTTATCCTACAGCATCTTATTATTGATAACATCTAAATCAATTTAAGCTGCAAGGGAATAATGCCGAATTTAATCAAAGAATATCCAAAAAACTTAGAGTTAGTAAATCCTTCTGATTATGAGCAGCTTGCTTCATATAAGTTTGTGCACATAACAACAGGTGCGGCCTTCGAATACTCACTATCCGTACCTATTTCTGGTTACCCTAAAGTAAATTATTCCGGAGCACTCTTAATTTGGCATTTCCCTTACCCACAAATTGAAGAGCAATGGGTAACTGATTCCATAAAAGACTTAGCTCAAACCCATACAGCGGAATCTCTCTTTGACGAACTAGACAATTTAGTCGGTTTACAAGAGCAACATAAAGAGCTTATCGGGAATATTTGTTTTGAGGATTACCCTCATTTACCAGTACCAGATAATTCAGCAGTACAAATTAGATCTGCATATATAATTCCAGAGTTTCAGCAGTACCGAATTGCAACTCAGGCATACCGATTTATTGCTCTGCATAAGAATTTAGTCGTATCAGATAACAATCAAACACCTTACGCTCAAAAATTATGGGGGAACACACTTCCTCAGTACGGTAGAGTGTCCATTTTCAATCAGTTGTTAATGAAATATATTGGACAGGTTGATCCTGAATTAGAGATAGATTTTACTGTCTGGGGTATAGTCAGCTCAAATGAAAACTACCTCGCTATCAAACAAGGGGCTGTTGAAGCAGGAGTTGGCGGGTATAAAGTAGATCAAGATTGTCATGACGTTTTGTTAGTATTTAAACCAAAGAGTGACAAAGATGCTTAAACTATCTGATTTTAAAGAAAAAGCTAACTATTCAAATCCCCCCGGCTCCACCAATAAAGCAAAAGGCCACCGCAAGGTGGCCTTTTGCTTTATTGTGGTTTCGCGGCGGACGCGAAGCACCGTTTGGGGTTCAGCCGGAGCTTGCATAGCGAGCGTAGACAACGCCCAAAGGGCGGCCTCTCGTTGCCAAACGAGAGGTGAGCGGCAAAGCCGCGAATAAATCCCCCCAACTATCCAGCCACCGTAAGGTGGCCACTCTAAGACTTACACTGAAATACATACATACCTTGAGCCCCTAAGTATTTGGGTATATGTTTTCATCATTAGTATAAGAGGAACGTATAATGAAAACAGGTACTGTGTTTCAACATAAAAACTCTCAGGCCATTAGCTTACCAGCAGAAGCTCATTTTCCGGAGAGAGTAAAAGAGGTCAGTATCAGGGTTGTTGGACAAGATCGTATAATTACGCCCGTAACCAATATATGGGATTCATTTTTCCTGCAAAGCGAAGCCATAACGGAAGATTTTGCTCTGGAGCGAGCCAATCAGGAACAACAAGAGCGGGAAAGGTTTTAGCTAATAAACTTATTGCTGAAAATCAAAAGGCCACCTTACGATAGCCTTCTACTTTATTAAATGACCAAAGCGATCACCTAAACCCTACTTCACTTCCCCTGCGCCAGCAACCAGCCATAAATATCCCAGCCTTCGTACACTTGCCGCCAGGCGTCGTGTTCGGCTTGTTCCAGCATACTAAAGCGCACATTGGTATGGCCTGACTGGCGCAGCTTCTCTATGCCCGGATAAAAGTTATCTTTCTTAATAGCTGAATCCCGGCCTGCAGCAATCACCCAGAGGGGTAGCTTAGCTGCTGCTATAGGTGGCATTAAATCCGGATGCCCCCAGGCCACAACAGGGGCAGCCGCTGCAAATAATTGTGGGTGTTTGCTGGCCATATACCAGGTGCCAAAACCACCGTAGCTGATGCCAGAGATATAAAGACGTTTAGCATCTGTGTTGTAATTTTTTTGCACTGTGGTAAGCATAGCCAGCAGATCCTGCTCAGCTCTCTCCCAGCCATCTGGTAATAACACTGGCACTTTCGATATATCAGTGACCACTTTTGCTGGCGCTATGGCTTTATCGGATGGAAACATCACAGGGCGTGCAGGCACGCCATCGGCTAAGCGTTTGGGAATATCGGCTTTGCTGCGGTTGGCAATATAAGGCAGCTTGCCCATATCAAACATATGCAATTGTGGCACTATCATAATAAAAGGCAGGTCACGTTTTTGCACCCATGCCTCATACAAAGGGCCGTGAACCATAGTGTAATCCAGCTCATCCAGGCCATTGCCCCTTTCGCCATTGCCGTGCAAAAACAGCAGTACAGGCCATTTTTGTTCAGCCTTTTGGTCATAACCCGCTGGTAAATAAACAAAATACTGCCGCTTTAAACCATCTACTGTGCTTTGATAAGCTTGCCTTAACAGCTGCGCTTCTGAGGCTTCAGCAACATTTACCAATAACATCAGACACAAAAACAGAATTTTGCAGAACATAAAAACTCCCTTTGGTAGTGACCTTGCCAGAATAGCGAGCTCTGTCAGCCGCCTCAATTTCTTGCCTTCAAACCCCATGCTCGTCGACTTTGTTGTTTTTGTCATGTCACTTTGTCGAAATTTCAGCCAAATCCACTGCAGACTGAGTTATATGCGGACTCACCTTTTCTCAGAGACTGAAAAAAAGCCACGCATCGCTTTTTTAAACACTGCCAATTTTCCTTTCTTTACAACAAGTCAGCGTACCACAAGCAGACGGAACACAGTTTTACCCTTGTTCCAGTATTAAATTGCTAAATACATGCTTTGTTTCTTCTTTTTGTTTAAAAGCTTCTGAATTTGCAGTTACACTCAATTCATATCTATTGTCTGGAATTTGTTATGCGGGCAGCTTTTCCACCCAATGAAGCACAACGTTTAACCACTCTGTATTCACTGAACATTCTTGATACAGCTCCTGAGGCGGCCTTTGATGCATTGGTACAATTAGCCAGTCATATTTGCCAGACACCTTGTGCCTTGCTGACGCTGGTGGATAAAGACAGGCAATGGTTTAAAGCCAAAATTGGTTTTGATCATCATCAAACCTCCAGAGATATTTCCTTTTGTGCCCACAGTATCTTAGAGCCGGATACTCTGACTTATGTCACAGATGCCAGCGCAGATCCTCGTTTTGCCGACAACCCTGATGTAATAAAAGCCGAAGGCATACGTTTATATGCCGGTACTCCACTGACCTTAAGTAATGGAGCTGTGCTTGGCACTTTGTGTGTGGTGGACACCAAAAAAAGGGAACTGACGCCACAACAACAACACGGCCTGACATTGCTTGGTATACAGGCGGTGCAGCTATTAGAAGCACGGCAAAAGGCTGAACTTTATTATCTGCAACAACGTACTTTAACCACAGTGATAGAACATGCTCCCCTGTTATTAGGCCAGGTGGATACAGATTTTCGTTACTTATTTTGTAACCACAAGTATGCCGACTGGTTTGATCTTGAACCCGATAAAATGTTGGGAAAAACTATTCTTGAAGTTTTTGGCGAAGCCCCTTTTGCAGAAGCCAAACCCTCACTGGATCTTTGCCTGGCTGGGGAACAAGTACATTTTTATGCAAAACCAGCCAGCGGTCAGGTTTTTGAAGTCAATTTTGTGCCGCAAAAAAATCAAAATGCAAAAGTGGAAAGCATCTTAATTATTGCTGCCAACGTAACTGAAGTGCATCAGCAACAAGCTCAAATCAAACGGGAACACGACCGGATGGACGCCATTATCAATGGCTCCAACCTGGGCACCTGGGAGTGGAATGTCCAGACAGGAACTACTGTTTATAACCAACGCTGGTTTGAACTTCTGGGACTGCAATCACAAGCTTGTACTTCGGTTAGCTTGTGGGCTGAGCTCACTCATCCGGACGATTTACTTCAGTCTAAACACTTACTGAGCCAGCATTTCGCCCAACAAAGTCCTTACTACGACAGCAAATTCAGAATGAGGCATCAGGATGGGCATTGGGTATGGATCCATGCCATAGGGAAAGTAATGAGCAGGACCAGTGATGGTCAGCCACTGTTGATGTTTGGTGTGCACACAGATGTCACACAAGCATTAGAAAAAGAAACCGAAATTCTGCAAACCCGCTCCTGGCTGCAAGCCATTATTGACTCCTCTACAGAAGTAGCACTGATATCGACAGACCCGGGCGGCACCATTCAGCTGTTTAACACAGGGGCTGAACGTATGCTGGGCTACAGCGCAGACGAACTGGTGGGTCAGCATAGCCCTGCCTTGTTTCACGATCCGGCAGAAGTTGAAGCTCAGGGCCAGCTACTGAGTAAAAATCATCAGCAGAACATTCAGGGCTTCGACGTCTTTGTCTACCAGGCAAAACAAGGTCAGAGTGAAACCAGGCAGTGGACTTACATTTGCAAAAATGGCGAACGAAAACAAGTACGGCTGAGTGTGTCGGCCATGCGCGACGAACAAAACAATATCCGTGGTTTTTTGGGTGTCGCTATTGATGTAACCCAGCTGGAGCATTTAAATCATGCCCTGCTGATGAGCGAACAACGTTACCGCTCTATGTTGGATAACTTGCCTGGTGTGGTCTACAGATGCCGTAACGACGCCAACTGGACCATGCTTTTTATCAGTGACGAAGTATTTGCACTGACGGGTTATAAAGCCCAACAGCTCATCCGCAGCAAAGAGATGAATTTTGGCAAACTTTATCATCCGGATGATGCGGAAAAAACCAACAATGCTGTGCAGCAGGCTTTGGCCAATAAACAACGTTTTAGTGTGGAATACCGGCTCTATCATAAAGATGGCAGCTTGCGCTGGGTACAGGAGCTGGGTCAGGGTGTGTTTGATGAACAGGGTGAACTCTTATATATAGATGGCTTTATCTGGGATGTGTCTTCGCAACACGAAGCCTTACAAGCCTTAAGCTCAAGCCAGCAAAAGTTATCTTCTTTGTACCAGATGGCACCACTGGCTATAGTGCTGAACCGTTTTACCGATGGTGTTTTTCTTGAGGCAAACCCTGAGTTTTACCGCATGCTGGGTTATCAGACTCTGGGGGACTGTGATCAAAAACCATCATTTGTCGACTACGCCACTCTGGCAAACGAGCATATAACGCAGCTGCAGCATTATGGCCGCTATGGGCCACAGGAACATGAATTATTGCACTATGACGGGCACTTAGTGCCTGTATCTGTTACCGGAGTACTGATCCAAAACCATGAAGGTGAACAACAAATCTGGTCCATTATTCAGGATATCACTGAGCGTCGCCGCATTGAGCAAATGAAAAACCAATTTGTCTCTATGGTCAGCCATGAACTACGCACTCCACTGACCTCTATTTCCGGCTCTCTGGCGTTGGTCACTGGTGGTGTGCTGGGCCCTGTGCCAGGCGCTATGGTCTCTATGCTGGATATAGCCAAAGATAACAGCGCCAGACTGAGCCAGTTAATTAACGACTTGCTGGATATAGATAAACTGGTGGCAGGTAAAATGCATTTTGATATGAGCTTGTGCCTTGTTTCTGATCTGCTGGACAAGGCTGTACAAAGTAATCAGCCTTATGCTGCTAAATACGAGGTTCAACTCCAACTCTCTGAAACGCAGGACACCCTGGTGATGGTGGATGCGATGAGATTTCAGCAGATCATGGCGAATTTATTATCTAATGCAGCCAAATTTTCCCCGGCGGGTTCAGTCGTTAAAGTACGATCCATACTGCACGAAGCTCAGGTTCGGATTGAGGTAGAAGACCAGGGGCCAGGCATCTCCGATGAATTTAAAGCTTTTATTTTTGAGAAGTTTTCGCAAGCTGATGGTGCTGACAGCAGAAAAAGCGAAGGTACTGGCCTGGGTTTATCTATAGTCAAAGAGCTGACCGAACATATGGATGGCAAAGTGGGCTTTTATAACCTGGCACCAAAAGGCAGTTGCTTCTATCTGAGCTTTGCAGAGGCCAGACAAGCCAGCCTGAATAAACCGAAAATACTGGTGGTGGAAGATGATCCCCATGTCGCCGGATTTATTATGCAACTGCTGCATAGTCAGGGCTATCAGAGCCATTGTGCTGCAACCCTGAAAGAAGCAATAGCCGCTTTGGATCAGGACCTGTATCAGGCTATTACACTGGATCTGAACTTGCCCGATGGCCATGGTTCAGCTCTTTTTGCCGAACTGCGCAGTCGCAGCCAGTATCAAACCACTCCTGTATTGATCGTCAGTTCAGAATCCAAAGACAACCATACTCAGTTATTAGGTGGCATCCATGCGCTGGATTGGCTGGATAAACCAGTGTCCCCTTCCTCCTTGCTTGCAAAGCTGGAATTATTATTAGGGGCAGATAAAAAACACAGCACCCGGATTTTACATGTGGAAGATGATCCGCACCTGGGCCAGATACTGGCGGTGCACCTGGCTGATTTTGCGTTCTCTGTGCAAGCTACCAGTGTTAAATCAGCCTTACAGCTGCTCAACAATCAAAGATTTGATTTAGTCATACTGGATATAGGTTTGCCTGATGGCTCAGGGCTGGAGTTGTTACCTGAATTAGCGGTTCGGCAACCACAAACCCCAGTGGTGATTTGGTCAGCCCAGGAGTTAAATCAGGCGCAGCGGCATCAGGTGGATTTAGTGTTAGCGAAAAGCAGAATCGACTTACCCGCCTTATTACAGCAGTTAAAAAATTTACTGCCTCCAACTCAGTAGTGACTTAGGGCTGCAGCTAAGCAGGAGCCTGATACAATTGGGTCTGATTTCGCCCTGCATGTTTAGAGGCGTACAAGGCTTTATCGGCCTGATCGATCAGTTGATCCGTCTGATCTGTGACTGTCGCCTGGCATATACCGGCACTGAAAGTACAGTGGAAAGTCTGGTAATCAAAACTAAAAGGCAAGCTGGCAAAAGACTGTCGTAGCTGCTCAACCAGACCAAAAGCTTGCTGCTGATTACAGTCAGGTAAAATTAATAAAAACTCTTCGCCGCCATAACGGCCAATAATGTCGGTTTTACGCAATTGCTGCTTCAGTAAGTTGGCTAAACTGCTGATCACCTGATCCCCTGTCAGGTGACCATAGTTATCATTCACCTTTTTAAAGTGGTCGATATCCAGCATCACCACACTTAAAGGCTCGCCTGTACGTTCACTGCGTTGCAGTTCATGACTCAGCCGCTCTTTTACTCTGGCGTGTTGTAATAAACCAGTTAAGCTGTCTTTTGTCATCATATCGGCCAGTTGTCTGGCGCGTTGCGCTCTGGCAAAAACGGCCACTATTAACGCAGTGTCTGTGATAGGTTTAGTCAGGAAATCATCGCCCCCTTTCACTAAGGCCGCCAGTTGACGTTCACCATCTGTTTCTGAGGACAAATAAATAATAGGCACACTCAGCCATTCATCCTGTAAACGGATCAGCTGAGCCAGTTCAGGGCCTGAACAACCCGGCATCAGTACATCCAGCAAAATAACATCTGGACGGAAACGGCTCAGGCCATCATAAATTTGTGAAGGGTCCAGCAAAATCTCAGCACGCAAACCAGCGCCTTGCAGCACTAAAGCATAATGTTCAGCCAACAGCTGATCATCATCCACTATCAGCACTCTGAAGGCTTCACGCCGCCTTACCGCCAATAAACGTTGTAAGCGGGCTTCCAGCGCTGTGGTATTTAAAGGCTTCACAAAGTAGCCCTGAGCGCCAATACGCACGGCCTGCAAGTGATGTTCAAAGCTGTCATGACTGGTTAATACCAGCACAGGTAAAGCTTCATCTAAACTTTGCTGAAATTCAGCAATATAATCCAGACCGGTTTGTTCTTCATCCGGCAAGGTGATATCCAGAATTAATGCTTCAGGCAACTTCGTTTTCAGCGCCAGATCTAATTCAGCAATGCGTCTGTAGCTTTGGATCTGATAACCAAAAGTGGCAAGAGTCAGGGTCAGATGTTGTGCCGTTTCTTCGTCATCTTCTAAAACATAAATCAAAGCTTGCTGATCATGTATCAGATCGAGCCTCGCTGACGTCAGACTCATCACCTGGTGTCCACTTTGATGGGCGTATTGCACTTGCTGGAAAATCGCCATAAAGCTGTTAATTTCTGACAATTCAGGCGGAAATTCCGCAGCCATCCAGTCTTTTAGCTGCAATTCCAGCTTCTTCGCCAGTTTGCCTAACTGCGGCAAACCAAAAGTACCGGCAGAACCCGCCAGGGTATGAAATTTATGTTTAAGTGGCAGCACGACTGAACGCCAGTCTGACTGAACAGATAAGGTCACCAGGGTTCCAACCTCAGAGGCTAAAACAGGAATATCGGCTTGCAACCGCTCCATATATTGATGGTGAAGCCTGGCCAGTTGTTGCTCTAATTTGGATTGCTCTGCAGTCATGCTCAGTCATTGTTCTATGGTAGATGCAGTTCTACTATAACAAATGATTAAACAAATCCCAGCGGGAAATACAAATTTGCCAGGAAATTTGTACGCTATGTGATTAAAACAACAACAAAAATTGGGCATAAACCAAAACGGATATGCCCACAACAGTCATAACCTGACCATCAGTCCTGAAGCCAACGCTCTGCGATAGGCTAAAAAGGCAGGAATAGCGCCCAACAATAAGGTCAGACCAAGCACAGCTGTCAGTAACAATGCGGTTTGGTCATGCCATGGATTAATGCTGATAAAAAGCCCGTACTGACTGGCTAATAATTCACGGAAGCCCCAGAGGCCAGCCACTAAAATCACAAAAGCAGAACCTATGGATAATAACGCCATTAGCAACAACTCAAGCTCGATCAGCAAAAATACTGTGGCAGCCGGCGCACCTACAGCACGTAATATCGCCATTTCACGTTGACGTTCTTTTAACCCCGCCAGCAAGGTGGTCACTATACCCACCAGAGTCGCCACTATCACTAACACTGTGATCAGCAGTAACATATTCTCCACCATGCTAAGCATTTGCCACAGCTCAGCTAAAGCAACCCCAGGCAAAATGGCGGACAATGGCTCTCCTTTAAATTCATTCAACTGGCGTTGTACCGCAAAAGTTGCCATTTTAGATGTTAGCCCCAGCATATAAGCGGTAATGACTTTAGGCTCTAAATCCATAGTCAGGCTTTGTTCAGTACTGACACTCCGGCCTGGCGCAGGCATACCACCACCTTGCCAGCCCAAATGAATAGCTTCAATGCCTTCAAGCGGTATATGCACGCTCTGATCCACAGGAGTACCGGTTGGAGCCAGAATACCTACCACTTCAAAAGGCTTGTCTTTGTGCTGAGCAAAACTGACGCTGCCAACACCATGCGACAAAATGATTTGTTCGCCCAATGTGTAACCGAGTTTTTGTGCGACCACAGAACCCAAAACCGCCTGATAGACGCCTGCAAAAACTTTGCCCTCTGCCAGTTTCAGCGGATGTTTTTCACCATACTGATAAAACTTAAAGTAATCTTCGTTGGTGCCTATCACCCTATAACCCCGGTGAGAGTCTCCTAAAGAAAGCGGAATACTCCAGGCCACCTGCGGATGAGTTTTTACCTGCTGATAATTCTTCCAGCCGATATTATTGGTGGCATTGCCAATACGAAATACGGAATACAACAATAAGTTCAGTTGGCTGGAACGGGCACCTACAATTAAATCTGTGCCTGATACAGTGCTGGTAAAACTGCTTTTGGCTTCATGACGGATATGATCAATACCCAATAACAAGGCGATACTGATGGTTAACGAAATAACAGTCATCAGCACTGTGCCTTTGCGGTTCCATAAACTGGCTCTTGCCAACTGCATTAACATGGCTGAACTCCTTTATGTAACTGCTCCATATCCAGTTCAAACTTAAAATAGGCACGCAAAGCCGGGTCGTGGCTGACAAATACGACTGTAGTGCCACAAAGTTCAGCTTCAGCAAGCATCAGCTGCATAAAGCCGTCTCTGTGTTTATGGTCCAAAGCTGAGGTAGGCTCATCTGCAATTAATAAAGCGGGCTGACTCAGTAAAGCTCTGGCTATTGCCACCCTTTGCTGCTGACCCACACTTAACTGATTGGCAGGCGCTTGCCACAGCTGTTGCTCTAAACCCAGCTTTTGCAACAAGTAACGGGCCCGTTGTTCTGCCTGCTGGATTTTTTTAGCAAAAGCACTGACCAGCAAGACATTTTGCAACACAGACAAATAAGGAATTAAGTTCAGTTGCTGAAACACCACCCCTATAGAAGAGGCGCGTAATTGATCCCTTTTGGCCGCGGATGACGCAGCCATAGACTGACCTGCAATCAAAATATCACCATACTTGCAAGGGTAAATTCCGGCCAGCAAATTCAATAAGGTGGTTTTGCCTGAACCGGATGAACCATAAATAAATAAATGCTGGCCCTGCTCTAATTTCAGTTGTGGTATATCCAATAAAGCAGCTTGACCCGGCCAACTGAACACTAAAGATTTGAGTTCAAGTGCCGGAATTTTCAGGTCTGTGTGCGCTGACATGACAATACCCATGTTATGATACGGCTTCTTTTGAGACCTTATAACATAAGCAGAGGCTGAGGCTCCAATGGTTAAATCGTTATACATGGCGTTAATTCTGACTTTGGTCGCATTTACTGCGTTACCGGTAAAAGCTGAAGACTACAAGACATTGGAATGGACAGATTTATTGCCGGAAGAAGATCTGAAAAAGATGGAACAACTGCCAGAAATCAACCATGAAGGGGGTGAAGTTCCAGCGGGCAGTCCATTAAATCAGGCTTATGCGAATCAGGATCCGGCCGCAGCAGCATGGAATGACGTATTGATGTCTGCCAACGTCAAAGGCGAACTGAATAACAAAAAAGTGAGGGTTCCTGGTTTTATAGTACCAGTGGAATACGATGCAGACCAAAACGTCACTGCGTTCTTTCTGGTGCCTTATTTTGGCGCTTGTATTCACGTACCACCACCACCACCCAACCAGATTATTTTTGTCACTAATAAGCAAAAAATTCAAGGTGACATGATTTATTCACCTTTCTGGATCAGCGGTATTTTAACCACTGAAACCATGAGCCATGATTTGGCAAAATCGGCCTACTCCATGAAAGCCGATAAAATTGAAGAATATAGCTACGAGTAGTAGTTTTCTTAGGCATAGCCTTTGTCTCTGAATAAAAAAATCGGCAATGCCGGCTTTTTTATTCAGAACAGTCAATAATAACCCAGCAAATGTCGTAACCCTGGCACCGCATATTCCACCAATTGCTTTTGCATCAGAGGTAATTCATCCGGTATTTCGGCTTCAAGCCCTGCTAAATTTTCTCTGTAGGTGCCACTTTGTTTACGGTCTGAGCCTGTAAGTATCCGTTCTTTCCAGTCTTTCGGCCATTCAGGTAAATTCAATACGCTAAGCAAATCGCGGAAATATGCTTCGGCTTCGGGTTTATCTATGCTTTTTAAATGTTTGACTATGTCTTCATAACGCACCAGTTTTACACCAGTGCCTAACCAGGCCACAGCGTTATGAGTAAAAATCTCATGTAAAGTAGGGGCTTTTTGGTAAATACCAAAAATCATCATATTCAGCATTTCTTCAATGGAGACTTTGCCGCCTTTTAAATGTTCCATTGAGCCCTGAAAGGTATCAGATAAGAAAAAACGGGCACGAGCTAACACCCAGTCGTAAGGGTCTCGTACTACCACTATCTGCGGCACATGGCGCAAAGCAATAGCTGAATCGTCAGAAAACAATAAATGCCCCCAGCTCAACATAGGCTTCTGCGGGGCAAAAGCAGCGGAATGCTGGTGTAAAATAGGGATTTGAATAAACGTCTGATGGTATTGCTGCGCCACTGGCACAAACATACGGAAAATATTGCGGATCAAATGAGTGCCACATTTTGGCACTGAATTTAAGAATACAGGTTGTTGTAATGGGCTTTGATTAAAGTTTGTATTTAATTCATTTAAGGTATCAGGTTTAGCTATCACCCTTGGCATTGCAGGCTCTCTTATTATGGTTCTGAAATAGCATCTTCCGCCCAAAGCGGAAAACAGACAAAACTGAACTTATCCCAGTTCAATTTAAAAGTAAAAGAAAATGCCGGACTAAGCCGGCATTTTTATTCAATGTCTTATCAATCAGAACTGATAAGACAAGTTCAGGAAGACACGACGTCCCAGTGAGTCATATTGACTGTAGAACGCAGAGTTACCTTCACGACGCAATCTTGAGTCACCACGGTAACTCACGCGAGGAGGTTCTTCATCCAACAGGTTAGCCACACCTAAAGTAGTGGTTAAACCATAATCTTTCAGCGAGTTAGTCACTGACAAAGAATGATAAATAACAGCATCAGCGTCCAGGACCAAACGAACTTCCTTACCACGGATAGTGGCTGTATCGCGGAATGTACCTTCACCATAGCTGGTGTAGTTTTCACCTTCACCTACATAACGGGCTGAATAATCTACTCGCCAGTCACCTTTATTCCAGCCAAGCTTGAAGTTACCTACATGCTTAGGACTACCCAAATCGCCGGTAAAATCTTCAGGTCTACTGGTGGCAAACAAATTACGACGCGCTTCCAGTTGAATCGTATGCTCGTAACTGGCAACAAAAGTACCGTATTCAGTATCTATGTCGTACGCAGTTTCGATATCAATACCACGGTTACGCTGGGAAGCAATGTTCAGGAAACCACTACGAACATTTTCTATGCGCTGGTCAACTGTTGAACGATCAAACTGTCCACACAGTGGTTCAGTAGCAAAATTCTCTGACAGATAACATTGGCGAATAATTTGAGCTGCAGTCAGGTTAGTTACTTCTGAGTCAATCTCGATGTCAAAATAATCGATAGAAGCACTGAAGTTAACAAAGTCAGGAGTCCAGACAAAACCATAAGTTTTAGAAATGGAGGTTTCAGCTTCCAGTTTACCAGCCCCACCACCTGAAGTAACTGTTGCAGAAATTGCTCCACCAACATAATCAGGGGCTATGCCATCTGCAGCGCAGTTATCAGCCAAACGCTGACTGATATTACCACCTTCAAGTTCATCACCCCAACGAATACAAGGATCTATAGTACGTTGACCACTAAAAGTGATTTGATCATTTAAATACAACTCATACAAGGCTGGTGAACGGAATGAAGTGCCTTGTGAAGCACGGAAACGGAAACCATCTACTATGGCCCAGTTCAAGCCCACTTTATAAGTGGTATCGTTGCCATAAGAAGCCACATCAGTGTAACGGGCTGAAGTGGTGAAATCCAAAGCTTCAATCATAGTCAGATCGCTTAACAGCGGGATCTGGAACTCAGCAAACACTGCTTTAGAGTTGTCTTTACCTTGAGTGATACCTGCAGATGGAGCGCCCCAGGCGTTACGCGCCAAAGTATGTTCACCCGGTGCATCGTACAGAGAGTCACGTTGATAAGCAAAACCAAAAGCTGAGCCTAAAGGACCAGCAGGTAAATCCATCAGATCACCAGTAATAAAACCTTCCAGTGACTGTTGTTTATACACAGTATTGCCTGTGTCATAACCAAACAGGAAGTCTTTGTGTTGCTGACTGATATTACCAGCAAGGAATTGTGGGTCCAGCCATGGAACATCAATACAAGCTACACCACGCACTGCAGTAGTTTCTCCTACACAGGATCCCGTAGCAAATTCAGAAATAGAGACTGAATCTTTGAAAATGATAGCATCAGTGTACTTACCGTCACTATGGCTGTCCTGATAAGCAATATCCCAAAACCAGTCACCCAGCGAACCATTGGCACCTACCACAAAACGGCGGTAATCCACAGTTACATCTTTACCTGAGTGGTCTGTAATAGGGGTTGGGCTTAACCATTGATCTCCACTCCAGCCTACTGAGGTTGGGTTGGTTCCAATATCAAAGGCTTCATAGGTTTCATTGAGGGTATAAGTCCAAAACTGGCGGTAACCATTGGTATTGGTTTCACGACGGTTTAACAATGCTTCACCGTACAGAGTGATATCGTCTGTCAGTGAATAGTCGCCCTGGCCATATAAAGTGATGGTTTCTTTACGTGGAATTAAAGAGTCTAAATCCTGAAACGGGTGATCAGCATTTAATACCGCATCAGAAGCATTGTCATACCCTACAGGGAACCAGCCAGCAGGTGCCTGCATAAAACCTGGGTTGCTTGGATCTGTGGCTAAACCAGGAATATAGCCTCCCAGGTTGCCAGCATGATCATATTGCATTTTGGTACCATTGCGAACATTCCCCCCCTCGTCCTGATAGTCATAAATCCAGACATGACCCCAGAGTAAATCGTTGCAATGGTATGAGCCTGTTCTTGGGTCTATCAAATCTGCCCGCTCACCAGTGGCCGGATCAAACACATAACGTTCACCGCAGTTGTAAAAGTCACGTTGGCCTTTGGCTAATTCTTTATCCAGCTTGTAATCAGCTAAAAGACGGAATGAGCCATTTTCTGTGCTGCGGCCAAAGGTAGCATTACCACTCATGGTTTCGCCGCCGCTGTCAAAAGGCTGGGAGGTGTTAAAGTTAATCGAACTTTCATCACCTTTTTTGGTGATAATATTGATAACACCAGCGACTGCATCAGAGCCATAAAGTGACGACGCACCATCTTTTAAAATTTCAACCCGATCAATAGCTTCAATAGGAATAACGTTCATATCAAAAGAGGCAACCTGACCTTGAGTTCCTGCAGGACCAGCGCGACGGCCATTTAACAAGACCAAGGTCCTGTTAGCACCTAACCCCCGTAACGACATTGTTTCAGCACCTGTACCACCGGACTCAACAAAAGCTGTGGAGGAAGCTGAAGTCACCTGATTTGAACCCGCGGCTACAGTGGAACTGCGTAACAACTCACCTAAGTTACCTATACCCTGGCTTAATGCAGCTTGTGCATTGATCACAGAAATAGGAGATGCGTTATCAAAACCGCCTGTACGAATACGGGAACCTACGACGGAAATTCGTTCCGCAGCCTTTTCCTCTTCAACTTTTTCTTGTTCTACGATTTCCTGCTGCGCCTGAAGACCAAATGCCGTTGTGGCAAACAGACAACCCATAGCTATAGCTAAGCGAGTTTTTACTCTCTGTTGTGGTAGTGTCATTTTATTTTCCCTGGATAGGTTGTTATATTTTTTGTATTAATTTGTAGCAGTAAATCTGCACACAGAATGACATTACCAAAACAAAGGCGATTTGAAAACCTGAATCAGAAATGAACGCTTAAGATTTTTCTAATAATGTGCCGGACGGATGAAAGTGAGGGACGAAAAAACGAAAAAGTCCGCGGCAGAATGGCGTAACATAAAGCTACACCCATTCTGTGATAGATTGATTTATTTTAGTTGAACACTTTCACTGCCCACAACCCAGTCAGCAGCGCCTTGTTCACCGTTCAGTATCCACTGCACTGTTACTTTTTCCACACCAGCAGCTATAGTGGCTAAGTCGAGTGTCAATGCCTGTAAAAGCGCAGGATTCTGGCAAACCAGAGTGTAATTGGCATTTAAATCTGCGTGCTGCGGTTTAGTGGTGCGTTCAGCTGTTAAATCTGAGCTGATGTCTGTTCCCGTTACAGTGCAATGGGCTTGTGCATCAAAACTAAACCAGTTGGCAGCGGTAAAGTCAGCCATCATTTTTTGCACCAGTTGTCGCTGCGTATCATCTTTCGCCTGATGTTCAAAACCTACCACATTGGCTGTTGGTGTAGCAAAAGCCAGCTCAGCTTCATTGCCTTCAAGCACAAAAGTCAAAATTGCCTGGCCGTGAGTATGGCTGCCGTGTTCTTCATGATGATGTTCCTGCGCTGCAGTTGCTGCGGCAAACAAACTGCTGGCAAGAAAGAGCCCTGATAAGATTGTTTTTGTATTCACGATTTTTGATGTCATCACAGCTCACTCCGAAGCAAAAAATTCTGTTTTATCATAACCGCAGCAGCGCCAGTATTAGAGGTTTGAACTGGCTTTTCGCCGCAGCTTTTGGTTCATCTAACGGTATCAGCGTTTTATAACACTCATTGATCTGGTTGACAGCCCCTGCCGTATCAAAAAGCAAACTAAATGGCAAAGTCTATGACGAAGTTAATACTGGTACTGGGAGATCAGCTCAGCCCCGCACTGTCTTCCTTACGTGACCTGCAACCGCAAGACAGAGTTTTAATGGCTGAAGTAGCCAGTGAAGCCAGTTACAGCCCTCACCACAAACAAAAAATCATCCTGATCTTCAGCGCGATGCGCCATTTCGCTGCGGTACTGCAGCAACAAGGCATTAGTGTCAGCTATATAGACTACCAGCAAAAAGTCAGCAGCCTGACCGAAGCTGTCGCCATTGAACTGGCGCGCTATCCAGAACTGGATCAGATTTGTGTCACTGAATGTGGCGAATACAGGTTAGAGCAGGAAATTTTAAGCTGGCAACAGCAGTTCCAACGCCCTTTACTGCTGCTGGAAGACGACCGATTTATTGCCACAAAAGCCATGTTTCAGCACTGGGCTCAAGGCAGAACTCAGTACAGAATGGAGTACTTTTACCGCGAAATGCGCCGCTACACCGGCCTTTTGATGCACAACAATCAACCTGTTGGCGGTCAGTGGAATTTTGATGCCAGTAACAGAAAGGCCCTGTCGGCAAAACAACAGCGACCTGACATACTGAAGTTCGAACCAGACGACATCACCACAGCGGTCATAGCTTTGGTTAAACAGCAATTTCCCGCCAATATGGGTGATGCAGACAGTTTTAATTACGCCGTCACAGGCAAGCAGGCGCGACAGGCCTTTTTGCATTTTGTTGAACATCAATTACCACTTTTTGGTGATTATCAGGATGCAATGCAACTCAATGAACCTTATCTGTTTCATAGCATTTGTTCTATGTACCTAAACTGCGGTCTTTTAGATGTGCGCTGGGTCTGCCAAAAAGTGGAGCTGGCGTATAAAGAAGGCAAAGTCCCACTGAATGCCGCCGAAGGTTTTATCCGACAGTTAATTGGCTGGCGCGAATATGTGCGGGGTTTGTACTGGTTACTGATGCCAGACTACAAAAATCGTAACTTTTTACAAGCTCACACCCCTTTGCCTTCCTATTATTGGACAGGCGACACCAAAATGCGTTGTATGCAACAAGCCATTGGCCACACGATAAAATATGCCTACTCGCATCATATTCAACGGCTGATGATCACTGGCAACTTTGCACTTTTGGCAGGCTTGTCGGTCGATGAAATGTGTAACTGGTATCTGGCTGTGTATGCCGATGCCTATGAATGGGTTGAATTGCCAAACACTCTGGGCATGGCGCTTTTTGCGGATCAAGGCGTACTGGCGTCTAAACCTTATGCTGCCAGCGGTAAATACATTCAGCGGATGAGCAATTACTGCAAAACTTGTGTCTACGACGTCAGTGAAACCACAAGCCCCACAGCCTGCCCTTTTAATGCCTTGTACTGGAATTTTCTTGAACGAAATCAGGCGCTGTTGTCCGGCAACGCCAGAATGCAGCTGAGTTATCAGAACTGGTTTCGTAAATCGGATGAAGAACGTTTAAAAATCACAGAAAAAGCTCAGCAATTGCTGATCCATCTGGAGCAACTATGAGACGGGCTTTGGTGCTGTTTAACCAGGCGATGCGCTGGTACGACAATCTGCTGCTATCTGAACAGGCTGAATTTGACCAACTGATAGCAGTGGTATTACTGGATCCTGCTGACTATTTGACTACGCAGTATGGCATACAACGTGCGGGCATTCAGCGCTTGCAGGCTCAGCTAAAACTGCTGCTGAACTGGCAACAGCAGTGGCAGCAAAAACAACAGCTATTGCATATTCGTGTGGGTCCAACGGATCTTTGCCTGCAGCAACTGGCAAAATTGTATGGCGCTGATACTTTAATAGCGGCTGAGCCCACAGCACCAGAACAGTACCAACAGCTACAGCACTCAGGTCTGAAGCTGAAACTTTTTGATATCAACTCTTTATTGCAGCACCAGCTCAGGCCTGATGTAGCAACGCTGCCAAAAAGCTTTTCGGCATTCAGACGGGAGCGTGAACCCGATCTTTATGTGCAGCCACCACAGCAGCTTGCAGTTTCTGCACAATTTTATGCTGACCCCAGCCTGATTGTGGATACCACAGCCCTGGATTTTATCAACCGTTATCATCAGCCAACAGCCGCACTTTTTAATGAGGCTGCAGCCTTAGAGCGCCTGATGCAATTTATCTGGCAGCAACAAGCTGTCCGCCATTACAAACAAAGCCGCGATGCCCTGGATGGGGAATGGAATAGCAGTTTATGGTCTTTTTATCTGGCCAATGGCACTTTATCTCCTTGTTATGCCTGGCAACAAGTACTGGAGTTTGAACAACAGCAGGTCGCTAATGAATCCACCTACTGGCTGCGCTTTGAATTGTTGTGGCGCGAGTATTTCCGCTGGCAAATGCGTCAGCATGGCCGGGCCTGGTTTAGCAAAAATGCCTTTCGTCCTCCCCTGGATTTCTCTTCGCCTCAGGCAGATCCGCGTTTTGAACTCTGGTGCAAAGGTGAAACCGGCCTGCCTTTTGTTGATGCCAACATCAGGATGCTGTTGCACACGGGCTGGATGTCGAACCGGGGCCGGCAAAATGTAGCCAGCTACCTTATTTTTGAATTGCAGCAAGACTGGCGTTTAGGCGCGGCATTTTTTGAGCAGCATTTATTGGATTACGACTGTGCCAGCAACTGGTGCAACTGGGCTTATATAGCAGGAGTGGGCAATAGCGGAGCACGGCAATTTAATCAGATTAAACAAGCCCTTACTTATGATCCTGACGGCGATTTTGTCAGGCAATGGTTACCGGGAAAAATGGCAACCGGACCCTCAGTGCATCAACCAGAGCCACAGGTACCTATTCAAGAGTTTTGGTTGCCCTTTTTGCAACAACTGAAAGCCAGCTCATGATTAGTCTGGTCTGGTTTAAGCGAGACTTACGTATTGACGATCATGGCCCTCTGGCAGAGGCAGCCAGGCAAGGTGCTGTATTGCCTCTTTATATTATTGAACCAGATTATTGGCAACAGCCCGACACTTCAGTTCGGCAATGGCTTTTTATCGAACAAAGCTTGCAGCTTTTAAATCAGCAGTTAACAGCTTTGGGGCAACCGCTCCTGGTACTGAAAGGCCCTGCATCTGTGGTACTGCGGCAGCTCTGCCAGGAATTTCCGATAACACAAGTACTCAGCCACAAAGAAACAGGCAACTTGTGGACTTATCAACGGGATCTGGCGGTAAAGCAGTTACTCAAAGAGCTGGCCATTCCATGGCTGCAGTATCAACAGCATGCAGTATTTCGGGCGCTAAAAAACAGGGATCACTGGGCAGAGCAGGCAGACTCTTACTTATCAGGCGCTTTGTACCCGACGCCAGTCTCTTTACCATTTTTATCTGCAGCCAGAGAACCTGCTGTAGTTTTCCGGCCCCAACGAGCTTTGGATTTACCCATTTGCCCTTTGGCTCAAAGTGCAATGGCCTTACCTGGCACCATCAAAAGCTTTTTTAATTACAGAGCTAAAGACTATAGCCGGCATATTTCGTTACCCGATAAAGCACCACACAGCAGCTCTCGCCTGAGCCCTTATCTGGCTTATGGCCAACTCAGCTTAAGAGCCTTGCAACAGCAGACCTTAAGGCAGATCAAACAACAACCAGCTTTAAGCTTTGGTTTGTCATCTTTTTACAGCAGGTTACGCTGGCATTGTCATTTTATCCAGAAACTGGAATCAGACCCGCTGATTGAAACCGAGGCTTTGCATCCCGGCTACGCCCGTTTGCGTAAGCAGGACTTTAATTCAGATTGGTTTTGGGCCTGGTCTAACGGCTATACGGGTTATCCGTTCATTGACGCCTGCATGAGAGCCTTACTGGCGACAGGCTGGTTACATTTTCGTGCCAGAGCTATGTTAGTGGCTTTTGCCTGCTACCACTTATGGCTGGACTGGCGCCCCGTTGCTTTACATCTGGCGCAGTGTTTTGTTGATTACGAGCCGGGCATTCATTATCCACAAATTCAGATGCAGGCCGGTACCACGGGCATCAATCCAAACCGGATCTACAACCCTGTGCTGCAAAGTCAGCAAAAAGATCCACAAGGGCATTTTATCAGACGCTGGTGCCCTGAATTACGGCTGTTGCCAGACAGTTGGCTGCATCAGCCCTGGCTTATGCCACTGCCGTTGCAGCGCCAGTATGGATGCTTGTTGGGCACTGATTACCCTATGCCAGTGGTGGACTTACAACAGGCAATGCGGCTGGCTAAACAACGCATCACCGCATGCAAACAGCAACAGAACCCAGACTGGTGGCGTGAGCAAAAACATCAGGTAGTGCAACGTCATGCCAGCAGGAAAAGGCCATCACGGCCTGGTGTTAAATCGGCAAGCTCAACAGGACAACTAAGCTTAGACCTGAACGAATAAAGATCAGATGGGTTATTTGCGTTATGCTGAGTTCAGTTACCTTAAAAAGGATTTATTTATGACCATCACTGTCAGCCAACATACACCGGGTCAATTACGCCAGACTATCCGGATCAGCAGCCATCAGCTAAATGCAGATGCATCAGAAGCAACCGGAGGCTCAGCAACAGGGCCAGATCCACATGATTTATTTGATGCAGCGCTCGCCACCTGCAAGGCAATGACGTTACAGCTTTACGCCAAACGCAAAAATATCCCGCTGCAAGAAGTCAAAGTTGAAATCAGTCGGGATGACAGTGCTGAAACAAAAGGTCTGTATCAGTTGCATGTCCGTCTGGAGTTAATGGGCGATTTAACCACAGAGCAACGGGAGCACTTACTCGCCATTGCGGACAAATGCCCCATTCACAAGCTGATGACTCAAACCGAAGTGCAAGTGCATACCAGCCTGAAAGCAGAACCCCTGGCTACAAATCAGGCCGGACCTTTGATTATTCAGCCACAAGAACGTGATATTGGTTTTATCATCAAACGTTTGTTGCCAGCCAAAGCGCAACGCCGTGTTGGTCCCTTTATTTTTGTGGATCATATGGGCCCTGCTACTTTTACCCCGGACAGCACTGAAGGTGATGTGCGGCAGCATCCACATATTGGTCTGGCGACTGTGACCTACTTGTTTTCCGGCGCTATGCAGCACAGAGACACTCTTGGCAATAATCAGCGTATTGAGCCAGGTGCAGTCAACCTGATGCGTGCCGGTCGTGGCATCGCCCACTCCGAACGTATACCTGCCGATATCCGTACTGAACAAGTGAAAGTGGAAGGTATGCAAATCTGGTTAGTCTTACCGGAAGACGAAGCCGAATCAGAACCAGCTTTCCAGCATTACCCTGCCGCATTATTTCCGGCTATCCAGGTGCCAGGCAGTGAAATACGTGTACTTTTAGGTGAATATTTTTCACAGACCTCCGTAGTGAGCTTCCCTGCACGTTGCTGTTATGCCGAACTGAAACTGACGCCATGCAGCAGTCTGGCTTTGCCTAAATCTGAGCAGCAACTGGCCATTTATCTGGCCGCTGGTTCACTAAAAGAACCAGTGCTGAGTGCAGGTCAGATGCTGGTGATGACAGAAGATTTAACAGTAGTCGCTGGCGATGACGGAGCACATTTTATGGTTTTAGGAGGTGATGAAGTAGAAGATCCTGTATTGCTAAACTGGAACTTTGTAGCTCGTAGTCCGGAGCGCTTAGCCCAGGCTAAAGAAGACTGGAACAGCGGAGCTTTCCCCCGCTTAGCTGACGATCCTGAGTGGATCCCAGCCCCATAGCCTCTGAGTCAGGGGTTATTTCGTTTTTCGTGCCGCCTGATACCATTCAGGCGGTTGTTTGTCTAACCACAGTACCACCTGACTCAGGCTCTCAAACATACGTTGCAAATAAGCAGGATTAATTCTCTGCCAGTCATCCTGCGGCGTATGATAGTCTTTGTGCGAGTCGACACCAAAAAACAAAAATGGGATGCCAGAGCGCCGGAATGGGGCATGATCGCTGGCGTTGGCCCAGTCCAACTGATGCTTTCCTCTTAATCCTTTGCCTCTTTTACGCAATTTCAGCTTCACCGAAAACTCTTGAGTTTTTAAATAGTCCGCCACACCAGGTAAAGAAAATGCACCATACAAATACAGCTGATTTGCCCGCTCACCCCTGCTGAGCATATCCAGATTGAGATTTAACACTATCTGCTGCAATTCTACCGGTGGCGAGGCGACAAAAGCTTTTGCACCAAAAAGCCCCGACTCTTCTGCATCAGTGGCAACAAAAAGATAACTGTAATGGGGGCAAGGCTTAGTCTTCAGCAGTTCTGCCAGCGCCAGCATAGCCGCTACTCCGGAGGCATTATCGTCAGCGCCGTTGTATACCTTTCCGGCAACCATACCTAAGTGATCATAGTGAGCCGTCATCACAATGTAGGCATCAGCTTGAGTACAACCTTTTAGTTCAGCAATCAGATTAATACCTTCTTTGTCAGAAAAGCCGGATCTGTAACTAAAAGCATGCTGAAAATCTGCTTTTAATGCGGTTAAACCTAAATCAATAAAGCGCTGCTGAATATAGTGTCGTGCCCGTTGAGCCCCTTCTGTGGCCGTTTCCCTCCCATTCATACGATCATCAGATAACTGCTGAATATCATGCAATAAAGCAGGTTGAGCCTGCAGAGCGCAAGGCACCAAAGTGCAGAAAAACAGCCAGATAAAATAAATAAAACGACACAGCACTGGCAGAGGTCTCTTAATGTTGTGCAGCCGCAGCTGTCAGCAGTTTTAGTTTGTAGTGATAACGTTCACGTTCGCTGCGGTTGGGAGCTGATTGTTCAGCCGACTGCAAGTACTGCTGAGCTTTGGCTTTTTGCCCCAGCGACAAATGAGCTTTAGCCAGACCAAACATAGCCTCAGCTGATTTTTTATCTAATGTAAGGCTCTTTTTATAATGCTCTATCGCTTTTTGTGCCCAGCCAGCGGCCAAAGATTCATGCCCTAACATAATGTGGTAATAGGGATTTTGATTTCGTTTTGCAGTAACAGTACGTTTTAACTGGGCAGCCTTTTCCGTTTCTCCCATCACCTCATAAAGTAACGCCAGATTTGCTTTGGAATTGAGTTGGTCGGGTGCCAGCTGCGTTGCCAGCACATAGGTTTTTTCAGCCAGTTCAAAGTGCTGTTTTTGCCGGTATAACACTGCAAGGTTATTCCAGCTCTCCGCAGCCTGAGGATCAACAGTCACTGCAGCTTTCAAATAGGCGTAGGCCAGATCATAGTTGTGATACACCATAGCTTCAGCCGCTTTGTTGTTGTAAAACATACCAATGACCTGATTTTGCTTCAACGCCACTGAAGGGAAGTGGCTTTTATTATTTTCTACATCAAAATCAATTACATAATTAAATACGCTATAATTAACACTGCCATTTTTCCCTATACTTTTTCCACCCACAATACTTAAATTTACATGGCCGTTTAACAAACTCTGGCCATTATTCCTGGTCCAGTATTCAGGTATTTTTATATCCCGGAATTCAGCTTGTAGCTCCATCTCCTGCGCCAGGCTGTAGGATAAAATGGTTAAAGACAAACAATTCGCCTGACGGGCTGCTAAGGTTTCTGCGGCCGTCAGAGTGGCATCGTTTTGATACAGCAAACTGCTTCCCTTTTTCTCAAACAAATAATTCAGTAACAAATCCGTTTTCACTCTGGCTGAAAAGGCAGAACGTGTAAGCTGCCGGATATCTGCTTTGGTTTGTTCAGGCAAAGCAAAAATTTGTTCCGGAGTTTCAATCACAACATCAACAGGTTTAAATAAATCGTCATTCAGCAGAGCGCCTGGCACTATGGTTGGGATATTGTTTTGCTGGCATGCTGTTAAAAGCATAACCAAACCAATGCTCAGAAGAAGTTTCATGGCCGTCATCTGTCTTAGCTTTTCATGATTAAACTATAGGGCATTTTTACCAGTAGCAGTGTTTTTCGTATACAGCTCCCATCCCGTTTTTTCACCCTTTGGCATAATTGATAAAATCTGTTTCCAAAGCAGAAAACAACCTTGCACTTTTATCATTTTTACACTATTAATCAAATATTCATCCTTACTCATTTTTTAATCAAGAGTGGCTATTTATGGAACAGTCATTACTTTCACCTGTGGTGCATGAAAAAATCCGCCACTTACATCCGGGTTCATTAGTGGATTTACAATTTTCACAGCCCGGTAGTTTAAGGATCCGGACTTCCCTGGTGGGTTATGAAAAAAACCGTTATCTGGTGCTCAAACTTCCGCAACAAGTGATAGACGGTGCTTATAAAGAGGTTTTTGTTGAAGGTAATGTCACTGTAGTGCGCTGCCTGCTTGAAGGTGACTTAGGTGAATGTATTGCCTTCAGAGCCACCATTAAAACCATTTCTCATCATCCGGTTCATCTGCTGTTTCTGGAGTATCCACAACAGATTGAAAACCGATCCTTGCGGGCGAAACAGCGGATCAGGGCTTTTATTCCGGCTTATGTGAACCCGGTGGAACAAGGCACGTTACCAGAAAATTTTTCACTTTATAATGGCTTTGTGATTGATATCTCGCCTTGTGGTTGTCGTTTTTCGATGAAATTACATGCAGACTCCAGTCAGATCAATAAAGTATCAATAGTGCTGGAGTTACTGGTACCGGGGGAGGAAGAACGTATTCAGATCCCTGGCGAGATTATGAATTGCCATCTGGAATTACAGGAGCTGTCTTTAGGTATTAAGTTTGATCTGCCAGAACGACAAGTCGCAAAAATGCTGCAACGTTTTATCCTGGACGCTGCTATCGCCAGCTAGTTGCAGGGTCAGAGCCCTGGCTCTGACCCACCTGTCGGACCCGCTTTTATCAGCCTGATTTTATCAAGCTGATCTTATCAACCTAAATTCGGTGCCAACCAGCTTTCCGCTTGTTCAAGACTCCAGCCTTTTTTCGCGGCGTACTCATCTTTTTGATCAATGCCAATTTTGCTGACAGCAAAGTATTTACTATCCGGATGAGCAAAATACCAACCGCTGACAGCAGCGCCCGGCCACATGGCATAACTTTCAGTCAACTGTATGCCTGTTTGCGCTTCTACATCCAATAACTGCCATAAAGTGCCTTTTTCGGTGTGTTCTGGGCAAGCCGGATAACCAGGCGCAGGTCGTATGCCCTGATACAGCTCACGAATCAGCTGCTCGTTATCTAATGTTTCATCAGGCGCATAACCCCAGAACTCACGTCGCACCTTCATATGCAGGTACTCAGCTAAAGCTTCAGCCAGACGATCGGCTAAGGCCTTGACCATAATGCTGTTGTAATCATCATGCTGTGCAGCAAATTCAGCAGCTAATTCATCGGCGCCAAAACCTGTACTGACGGCAAAACCACCTATGTAGTCAGCAATGCCAGAACCTACAGGTGCGACAAAGTCCGCTAAACAGCAGTTGGGATTGTCGTTACGCAGCTGCAATTGCTGGCGTAAATTAAACAAACGGCAACGCTCCACCGTTCTGCTCTCATCTGTGTAAACAATAATGTCATCGCCTTCACTGTTGGCCGGGAAAAAGCCAAACACAGCTTTGCCCTGCACTTTCTTCTGCTGGATCATTAAATCCAGAATAGCGTTGGCGTCTCTGTGTACCCGCCTTGCTTCCATACCCACTTCAGGATGATTCAGAATGGCAGGATATTTACCGGATAACTGCCAGGTCAGGAAAAATGGCGTCCAGTCGATATAATCACGCAATACTTCTAAATCCACGTCCTGCCATAAATGTGCACCGGGCTGTTTAGGCGCAGGTGCTACTTTAGTTAAATCCAGCTGGAATTTATTAGCTCGAGCCTGCTCCAGCGTCAGCAGTTTTTCACCAGGTCGGCTGCGGGCATGTTGCTCACGGGCTCTGTCATATTCGTCATTGACCCGCTCTAAAAAAGCAGGTTTATGCTCTTTGCTGATCAGCGACTGCACCACAGACACACTGCGTGACGCATTAGGTACATAAACCACACCGTGCTGATAACTGGGTGCAATTTTGATCGCGGTATGAGCTTTGGATGTGGTGGCGCCACCTATCAGCAGCGGGATGTCAAAACCTAAGCGGGTCATTTCTTTGGCGACATGCACCATCTCATCCAAAGACGGCGTGATAAGGCCAGACAAACCAATAATATCGACATTCAGCTCTTTGGCTTTTTGCAGCAAAGTCGCACAAGGCACCATCACGCCAAGGTCGATCACTTCATAGTTATTGCACTGCAGTACCACACCTACAATATTTTTGCCTATGTCGTGCACGTCACCTTTGACTGTCGCCATCAGCACTTTGCCCTGAGCACGGGCGCCGGTACCGGCTTTTTCCAATTCGATAAAAGGTTGTAAGTAAGCTACTGCTTTTTTCATCACACGGGCGGATTTGACCACCTGTGGCAAAAACATTTTGCCTTCACCAAACAAGTCACCCACCACATTCATGCCGTCCATCAGCGGACCTTCAATCACGTGCAAGGGACGCTCAACAGTTAAGCGGGCTTCTTCAGTGTCCTGATCGATAAAGTCGGTGATGCCTTTTACCAAGGCATGCTCAAGACGTTTATTCACAGGCCAGGCACGCCAGGCTTCGTCTTCTTTGACGGCAACAGAACCATCGCCTTTAAATTCAGCCGCAATATCCAGCAAGCGTTCTGTCGCGTCGTCGCGACGGTTTAAGATCACATCTTCTACCCGCTCACGTAATAACTCTGGAATATCGTCATAGACAGCCAACTGACCGGCGTTGACTATGCCCATATCCATACCAGCACCAATAGCGTGGTACAAAAATACCGAGTGCATGGCTTCGCGCACCGGGTCGTTACCACGGAACGAAAAAGAGATATTGGACACACCGCCAGAGATCTTGGCGTAAGGACATAAGCCTTTGATTTCACGGGTGGCTTCAATAAAGTCGACCGCGTAATTGTTATGCTCTTCTATGCCTGTCGCCACAGCAAAAATATTAGGATCAAAAATAATATCTTCAGGCGGAAAACCAATCTGATTGACCAGGATGTCATAAGCGCGCTGACAAATTTCGACTTTACGTGCTTTGGTATCGGCCTGACCTTTTTCATCAAAAGCCATCACCACTACAGCAGCACCATAACGGCGTAATAATTTGGCCTGGTATAAAAACGGCTCTATGCCTTCTTTCAGTGAAATAGAATTGACGACTGGTTTACCCTGAATACATTTCAGCGCTGCTTCAATCACTTCCCACTTGGACGAGTCGACCATAATAGGCACACGGGAAATATCCGGCTCAGATGCCAGTAAATTCAGGTAACGCACCATAGCCGCCTTGCTGTCGAGCATGGCTTCGTCCATGTTGATATCGATGATCTGAGCACCACTTTCAACTTGCTGACGCGCAACATCCAAAGCTTTTTCGTATTCGCCTTCTAAAATCAGCTTTTTAAAACGGGCTGAGCCTGTGACGTTAGTGCGTTCACCAACATTAATAAAACGGGCTTGTTGTCGCATTACCACTCCAGACCAAAAGCTTCTAAACCAGACAAATGAAACTGGTGCGTTTTTTGTTTCGGCTGACGCGCAGGTAAACCGGCCACTGCATCACTGATGGCTTTAATATGTTCAGGCGTGGTGCCACAACAGCCACCTACAATATTTAAAAAGCCCTGCTCTGCCCAATCGGCAATTTCTTTGGCCATCTCTACTGCACCTAAATCGTATTCACCAAACTCATTGGGTAAACCGGCGTTTGGATGCACTGAAACATAACATTCTGAAATACCGGATAAAGTCTCCACATAAGGCCGTAATAAGTCTGGCCCTAAAGCACAGTTCAGACCAAAGCTAACAGGCTCTACATGAGCTAATGAATGGTAAAAAGCCTCAGTGGTTTGGCCGGACAAAGTGCGACCAGAGGCGTCGGTGATAGTGCCGGATATCATCACAGGTAAACTATAACCCAGTTCATCAAAGACTTTCAGTACCGCAAAAGCCGCAGCTTTAGCGTTGAGCGTATCAAAAATGGTTTCCAGCATAATAATGTCGGCACCACCTTCAATCAGCGCATGAGTGGATTCAGAGTAAGCGCTGACTAAAGTATCAAAGTCGACATTACGGTAACCCGGATCGTTTACATCAGGTGAAATAGAAGCAGTTCTGTTGGTGGGGCCTAATACACCAGCAACAAAACGTGGTTTATCCTTTGTGCTGTATTCATCGCAGGCCTGACGCGCCAAAGCCGCTGACTCACGGTTGATACGGGCAGACAGATGTGACATATCATAGTCAGCCATAGCTATAGGCGTGGCATTAAAGCTGTTGGTTTCCAGAATATCAGCACCAGCAGCTAAATACTGGCGATGGATATCCAGGATCAGTTGGGGTTGAGTCAGCACCAATAGGTCGTTATTGCCTTTCAGATCGGTAGACCAATCGGCAAACTCAGTGCCGCGGTAATCTGCTTCCTGCAATTTGTATTGCTGGATCATGGTGCCCATAGCACCATCTAACACAAAAATACGCTCAGCCAACAACGCACGAAGGGCGTCCGGACTTAACACACTGCGATTGGTCATGACTGCTGCCCTATCTGCTGAATATCAAAAGGTGTGGCCTGATACACATAATAATTCAGCCAGTTGCTGAATAATAAAAAGGCATGGCTTTGCCATAACTTATGTGGACCTTTGGCCGGGTCATTTTGTTTATAGTAGTTCTCTGGAATTTTTGGCTCAAGAGCTGCGGCCAGATCACGCTGGTATTCATCATTTAACGTAGTTAAATCATACTCCGGATGACCAGTGACAAAAACCCGGCTGCCAGAGCTGTTTTGCAGCAAATAAGCGCCTGTTGCATCAGCTTCTGCCAATACATGCAAATCCGGATGATGTTGGTATTTTTGTTTGGGTACCTGGGCATAACGTGAATGCGGTACTAAAAACTCGTCATCAAAACCCCGAACCAGAGGGCTTAAAGGCTGAGAGACGTTTTGCCAATACACACCAGATAATTTCTCGCCACGGATTTCACGCTGCAAGCCATAGTAATGATACAAAGCCGCATGAGCAGCCCAGCATAAAAACAAAGTGGAAGTGACATGCAGATCAGCCCAGGTCAGAATTTCTGAGAGCTGTGGCCAGTAACTGACATCTTCGTAATTGACTAAACCTAAAGGCGCACCTGTGATAATAAGGCCATCATAATTTTGCTGCTGTACATCAGAAAAATAGCGGTAAAAGCAGTCCAGATGATTTTGTGGTGTGTTTTTGCTGACATGGTTGTCGAGTCTTATCAGCTCCACATCCACCTGCAGCGGGCTATTGGCCAATAAACGCAGCAGCTGAATTTCAGTTGCGACTTTATTTGGCATTAAATTCAGAATAGCGATTTTTAGCGGCCGGATATCCTGTGATAAAGCCCGGCTTTCAGTCATGACAAACACATTCTCTGCAGAAAGAGCTTCTACAGCAGGCAACTGATCAATGACTTTAATAGGCATAGCATCTCCGACAAGGCTGAAAAATGAGGTTACTCTGGCTCAACGCATTGGAAATGTCAACTTCTAAACGTTTAGACGTCTAAATAAAGGTAAAAATCTGCTTTGACGTTTCCAACTGACTTATTCCTGTTTATGCTTAAGAAATCTTTCACATGCTGGACATACTCATGCAAAAAACCTGTTCCCTATTTTTGCTGTTGTGTTGTTTACTGTGGTGTTTTTCCGCTTTAGCAAAGCCCATCACTATTTATATCAGAGATGATGTCTACCAGGATTATCTGGCTTTTCTGGATGGCCGTGATGTATTAGAACTGAAAGATTTCAGCGGCAGTTTTATGCGCCGTGATGTGGCCGACATGGTATTGCTGCAGCAAGCGCTGAAGTTGGGCGGTTTCCATAAAAATTTTCATTACCTGCCGGGCAAAGTGAATTTTCGTAATACCAAAATGCTGGAGAATGGCGAGCTGCTGCTGAGTTTTGATACCTACTGGCTTAGTGATGCAAACAAACTATCCGATAAGGTCTATATATCCAGTCCTATCGTAAAACGTGGTCACTACATGGCTGGCATTTACGCCAGCCCGGACAATGCCAAAGTATTTGCAATAAAAGAGTTAAATGACCTGCAAAAGCTGACCGCTGTATCGACCCCCAAATGGCATACCGACTGGGCAACTTTATCTGCTTTGCCACTAAAAGAGCTGATCAGAGAAGACGAATGGCTGAGTCAGGCCCGTATGGTGCATATGCAATGGGTTGATTTTATGCTGATGCCTTTTTATCCGTCCTCTGACGGCAGCTTTGTGCTGGAGCAAATAAAACTGCAACTGGTGCCAAATGTCGCTGTATTACTGGATGACAGCCGGCATTTTGTTATCAGCAAACAGCACCCACAAGGCAAGCTGGCTTATACGGCTTTAAATAAAGGGCTGGCCTTGCTGGAGCAACAAGGCCGTATTGAGCAACTTTATTTACAAGCTGGTTTTTTTATCGACCAGAAAAAATACAAAGTGCTAAACCCTTCGCAGCAAAAGGCTAAGCAATAAAAACAACAAGTAGCGCTATAACAGCGCCACATCATACTTCTGCATAAAACTGAACCAAAACAAAGCCGGTAAAAACAACAAACCCGGCCTGAGCAGGGTTTGTTTTGCATTTTGTAGTGATGTCAGCCTGAGCTAATAACGCTTACAGATCTGCTTCTGCGTCAGCTGGCAACATACCAAAATCTTCTGCTGGTGATGGCGCGCCTTTCGAAGGTTCCAATAACAGCATACGACGTAATTCAGCTTCAATTTCTTTGGCAACAGCAGGGTTTTCCTGCATGTACTTCATGGCGTTGGCTTTACCCTGACCAATTTTGTTGCCTTTGTAAGCGTACCAGGCACCCGCTTTGTCGATCAGTTTATGCAGTACACCTAAGTCGACTAACTCGCCATCTTTACTGATACCAGCGCCGTACATAATAATAAATTCGGCTTGTTTAAAAGGCGGCGCTACTTTGTTTTTCACTACTTTGACACGGGTTTCGTTACCTGTGACTTCGTCGCCATCTTTGACAGAACCAGTACGACGAATATCTAAACGCACTGAAGCGTAGAATTTTAATGCGTTACCGCCTGTTGTGGTTTCTGGTGAACCAAACATTACACCAATTTTCATCCGGATTTGGTTGATGAAAATACATAAGGTGTTTGAACGCTTGATATTACCTGTCAGTTTACGCAAAGCCTGAGACATTAAACGCGCTTGTAAACCTACATGGCTGTCACCCATATCGCCTTCAATTTCAGCACGAGGTGTTAATGCGGCTACGGAGTCGACAACAATCACGTCTACCGCAGCAGAGCGCACTAACATGTCACAGATTTCCAGAGCCTGTTCACCGGTATCCGGCTGAGACACTAATAAATCGTCGACGTTTACACCTAATTTTTTCGCATACACAGGGTCCAGCGCATGTTCAGCATCGATAAAAGCACAGGTTTTACCCATACGCTGAGCTTCAGCCACAACCTGTAAAGTTAAAGTCGTTTTACCTGAAGATTCAGGACCGTAGATCTCAACAATACGACCACAAGGCAAGCCGCCTATGCCGAGCGCTATATCCAAACCCAACGAACCTGTAGGGATAAAGTCGATATCAAGCGCTGTGCTGTCGCCCAAACGCATAATTGAACCTTTACCAAACTGGCGTTCGATTTGACCTAAGGCTGCGGTCAGTGCTTTTTGTTTATTGTCGTCCATTGCTCTCTCCGGTGGATTCTTGAATGCACTCAAAGTGCTGTATGCTCATACAGTAGTCTTTTTGTTTTAGTCTGTCAATAACAAGATCAGCTGCTGTAAGACAAAATCGATCGCCTGCTGGCGCACGCAAGCTCTGTCACCATCAAAGATACGATGCGACAACACCTGATGGCCCAAAATTTCAAAACAAAAATGTACAGTACCCACAGGTTTAGCGGCAGAACCTCCGTCAGGGCCCGCAATACCTGACACAGCCACCGCCACTTCAGCACCAGCAGCTTTGGCCGCCCCTATCGCCATTTCCAGCACTGTTTCTTTACTAACAGCACCGTATTGCAGCAAAGTTTCGGCTTTTACCCCTAGCAACTGTTGCTTGGATTTATTGCTGTAGGTAACAAAAGATCGGTCCAGATAAGCAGAACTGCCAGGCACTGCGGTTAACACATAAGCAATACCGCCACCGGTGCAGGATTCTGCTGTGGTGATACTGATGTTTTTCCGCAATAATAGCGCTCCGAGATCCGCCGCCAATTGATAGGTGGTTACTGGAATTGTCATCTTTGGTCCAACGCAGGAATTATTAAGCCATTATGCCGCCAGAACAGAAAGACGGGCAAGCCCTGAGCCCGCATACTCCGATGATGCAACAGTACCTTGGCCTGAAATACCAGCATCCTGATATTTTGCTGTTTTATCGTATGGGTGACTTTTACGAGCTGTTTTACGACGACGCCAAAAAAGCCTCTGCCCTTTTGGATATTTCTCTGACCAAAAGAGGCCAGTCGGCGGGGCAACCTATTCCTATGGCTGGCGTGCCTTATCATTCGATTGAAGGTTATTTAGCCCGTTTAGTGCAACTGGGCGAATCTGCAGCTATTTGTGAGCAAATCGGCGATCCGGCGTTAAGCAAAGGCCCGGTTGAACGTGCTGTGGTACGTATAGTGACACCAGGCACAGTCACAGACGAAGCACTGCTGAATGAACGTCAGGACACCCTGGTCTCAGCTTTGTATCAGCAAAAAGGCAGTTATGGTTTTGCTTACTTAGATTTAAGCAGTGGCCGTTTTTTAGTTAATGAAGTTACCCATCTGGATGATTTGTTGGCTTTATTACAGCGGTTAAATCCGGCAGAAATTTTATATGCTGAAGAGCAGGACTGGCCGGATAGTGTCATTAACCGTAAAGGCGTACGTCGCCGCCCCGTCTGGGAATTTGAACTAAGTAACGCCAAACGCTTGTTAACCCAACAGTTTGGCACCCGCGATTTACAAAGTTTTGGCGTAGAACAAGCGCCTGTGGCGTTAATGGCCGCAGGCTGTTTAATGGGGTATGTCAAAGACACGCAGCGCGCTCAGTTACCACATATTCGTTCTATTGCCTTAGAACGGAATCAGGACTGCATAGTACTGGATGCTGCAACAAGGCGTAATTTAGAGCTGACCCAAACCTTAGCAGGCCAGTTTGATCACACCCTTGCTGCTGTTTTGGATCAATGCCAGACCGCTATGGGCAGCCGTTTACTCAAAAGGTGGATCCATGCTCCGCTGCGCGATCAGGCCTTAGTTTCAGGTCGCCATCAGGCTGTGGCCGAATTACAACAGTATCATCAAAACTTACAACCACTGTTTAAACAAGTGGGTGATACAGAGCGGGTCATAGCCCGTTTAGCACTGCGAAGTGCACGGCCCCGTGATTTTTCCCGTTTGCGTGCTGCTTTGCAGTTATTGCCTGAACTATCGCCTGAATTGAGCCCATTACATAGCCCTTTATTGGCGCAGCTTGCTGCTAAATGCCAGCCGCTGCCAGAGCTTTGTGATTTATTAGAGCGCGCCATAGTCGAAACACCACCTATGCTCATTCGTGATGGCGGCGTGATAGCACAGGGTTACCACCCAGAGCTGGATCAATGGCGGGAACTGGCCACAGGTGCTACCGATTATCTGGAACAGCTGGAGCAACGCGAAAAAGAGCGTACCGGCATAGCTTCACTCAAAGTTGGTTTTAACAGAGTTGCAGGTTATTACATTGAAACAGGCCGCAGCGCTGCCGATCAGGTGCCAGCGGACTATATTCGCCGCCAGACCTTAAAAAACAACGAACGTTTTATTATTCCTGAATTAAAAGAATACGAAGACAAAGTGCTTGGTAGTCAAAGCAAAGCTTTGGCATTGGAAAAACAGCTGTACGACCAACTCTTTGATTTAACAGCGCCTTACCTGGCTGAACTCCAGCAACTTTCAGCGGCTTTGGCCGAACTGGATTTATTGACCAACTTTGCTGAACGCGCTGAACAGCTGAACTACCATCAGCCAGAACTAACGCCAGAGCCAGGAATACAGATAGAAGCGGGCCGTCACCCTGTGGTGGAACAGGTAATGACTGAACCTTTTATCGCCAACCCACTTAAGCTCTCGCCAGAGCGACGTATGCTGATGATTACAGGCCCGAATATGGGCGGTAAATCGACTTATATGCGTCAAAACGCGCTGATCGTCCTGATGGCCTATATAGGTAGTTTTGTGCCGGCAGAACGTGCTGTATTAGGCCCGGTTGACCGGATATTCACCCGGGTGGGTGCATCCGATGATTTGGCGTCAGGCCGTTCTACTTTTATGGTGGAAATGACAGAAACTGCCACTATTTTGCATCATGCCACAGCGCAGAGTTTAGTGCTGATGGATGAAATAGGCCGTGGCACCAGTACTTATGATGGTTTGTCTTTGGCCTGGGCCTGTGCTGAATACCTGGCGCAGCAACTCAAAGCCATGACCTTGTTTGCCACCCATTATTTTGAGTTAACTGAACTGGCCTCTCAGTTACAGGGTTTAGCCAATATCCATCTGGATGCAGTGGAACACGACGAACACATTGTCTTTATGCATCAGGTGCAAGACGGTGCAGCCAGCAAAAGTTATGGTTTACAGGTGGCTCAGTTGGCCGGTGTGCCGCGGGTGGTGATCCAAAAAGCCAAACAAAAACTGGCACAGTTAGAGCAACAGTCTGTCGTCAGTGCCAAAGCACCAGCAACGGCTAAAACAGCAGAGCCGCTGCAACAACAATTATTTGTAGAAGCAGAACCGCACCTTTTAATTGCTAAGTTAGAAGCGCTGGATCCTGATCAATTATCCGCCCGTCAGGCCTTGGATTTACTGTATCAATGGAAAAAATTGCTGTAAAAATAACAAACAAATAATAATTATGAAGGAGTGCTGTTATTTCTGATCCTATGGCTTTGGTGTGGGCTGGCCCTATGTTACGTCGTCTGACACCAGAGCGCATATGCCTCTGGTTGGCCACTTGTGAACCAGTGGAATTGAAACTTCAGCTTCAACCTGAACAAGGTGAACAGCTAGAGTTTGACGCAACACAGCTACAGCCCTTTGTGCAACAGATACAACTTGCTGGCAAACTGTATCTGTGTTTTTTGGATTTGGAACTGAACGACGCCCTGCCCACTGAACGTTGGATCAGTTATGATCTGCAGCTAAAAACCAGCACAAGCGACTGGCAACACTGGCGTCAGTGGGCGGACGATTTAGTTTATCCGGGACGGGACTTACCTGGTTTTATTCTTAAACCCAAAGTGCATTCGGTCTTGCACGGCTCCTGTCGCAAACCACATTTTGGCAGTGGCGATGGCTTAGTCCGCGCTGATCAGCAACTGTCAGAAACCAGTCCTGCAGAGTGGCCATCGCTTTTAATGTTAAGTGGCGATCAGGTCTACACAGACGATGTCGCCGCTCCTACGCTTTATGCTATTCATCAGCTGATTGCCAAACTGGATTTTACTGATGAAGCATTACCTTGTTCCACCTTAAGCTCAGCTCATGAACTGCATAGCAAAACACCATTTTATTATCAGCGCGAAAAATTATTGCCTAATACTGAAGCAGGTGTGGCTGTATTAAGGCAGCTATTTAAGGGCGCAAAAAAACCGGTATTTACCACAGACAGCGCGCACAACCATTTGATCTCTCTGGCCGAAGTATTTTCGATGTACCTGCTGGTTTGGTCGCCTGCGCCATGGCAAGGCCTGGATCTGCAAATACCGGAAGCCTTGCTTAAAAATTTTAACAAGGCGCGGCAAAAACGTTGCGCCAAGTACAGTCAAAACCTGGAAGAATTTAAAGCAGGTTTAGGCCAGGTCCGGCGTTTAATGGCACACCTGCCTGTGGCCATGATGTTTGATGATCACGATATTACTGACGACTGGAATT
Organism: Gammaproteobacteria bacterium; assembly: GCA_018825965.1. Lineage (GTDB taxonomy): Bacteria > Pseudomonadota > Gammaproteobacteria > Enterobacterales > Alteromonadaceae > Pararheinheimera. The sequence goes on along the minus strand of JAHKAA010000050.1, from coordinate 215,593 downwards.
TAACGGCAGAGTGGGAAAAAACCGCCTACGAACACCCATTTTCCCGCCGCATTATTGGCAATGCCATGATGGGATATTTGCTGTTTCAGGGCTTTGGTAATGCGCCGGAGAAAGTGCAAAAGTTGATGCCTTTATGCCAACAAGCACTAAGCCAACCAGGCTCTGAAGCTCATGATGAATGCATTAACAGCCTGCTCAAATTCTCTGAATGGCATTACAGCTGGCCCACTCAACCGCCTTTGTTAGTACTGGATACCCGAACCCAACGCTGGCGCTCTGAAATCTCGATAGAAAAACCTTCGGGCTTAATGGACTGGGAATCTATTACCGAATTGCAACAACAACTGCTGGGCCATCAAGCTGTATTGCTGGTCTCCCCTGCCCCTGTATTTGGGGTCAAACTGATTGAAACTATTCAGCGTATTTTTACCAGTTTTGGCAAACCTCTGATGGTGGATGCGGAAAACTGGATGACGCACCCGGGTTCAGCTTACGCACTACTGAATTTATTCCGCCATCCAAAAACACCCCGCAACTTTGTGATTTTATCCGGTGATGTGCATTACAGCTTTGTATTTCAGGTGGCGCTCAAACACAAACAACAAAGCCCCTCTATCTGGCAAATCACCAGCAGTGGTCTGAAAAATGAGTTTCCACACAAGCTTCTGGCCATTTTAGATACAGCCAACCGCTGGCTTTACGCCTCCAAATCGCCACTGAACTGGTTTACCAAAAGACGCCGCATGAAAATCACTCACCACAAGCCGATAGGTGAAACCAAAGGCCGCCGTTTGGTGAATGCCGCTGGTATAGGTTTACTCGAACTAACTTCTGAAGGTGTGCCTTGCAAAATAGTGCAACTTTGTGCCAATGGCGACACTGTCAGTTTTGAACTGGAAAAAGGCGATGATGAAATGGCGCTGGATTTGAGTTTATGAGTTGGGGGAAGCCACCACTTCAAACTTTTGGCAGGTATCTATAATCAGACTTTGGTATCAATACCAATAGTACGCCCCTGATGTTGCTGCATAGCCGACATGGCGGTTTGCAGCATGCTGAGCGTGTCTTTATCATGACGTGATAAAGCTCCTTCAATGCCATCACGCACTTTTTGCATAAAATTAACGGCTTCCCCATTGTCTGCCATCAGCAGTTCGCCAGTGGCTCCGGCATTGACCGGAATGTTCATCGTCATGGCCATAAAAGCTCTGCTGTCGTCCAAAGACATTTCACCACTACGAATTTGATCGTTCACCCAGCCACGCATTTCCTGCCGTGTCATCTGATTAAAATCGGCTTGTTTTCTGTCCGTCTTCGCCGCTGCGGGTTCACCATCTGAGTAACCTGGCACCGATAAAGATTTTTTGCTGTAACTGTCCACAGACGACTGAGTTTGCTGGCTGTTGTAGAGATAGTTTATTCCTGCATCAATTTTCATCGGAGCCTCCTTTACTCATCCAGATCCACTACTTAATAAGCAAAGCCTGTGCCGTTTTATCACTATTAGGCACAAAAGCCTGATTAGTATCTGAGTAAAGGTCATTGAGCTGCGTATTGTGATGTTAAAAAGTTGATTCTCAGATAGGACTGGCAAAGAATTGCCTTTTGGCGGCATAAAATGACAGTGATTTTTTCATCTAGGGCACAGGGGAATAGTCTGTTAAAAGAGGCAGAGTCACATCGGCACTACATCCACTTCCACTTCTAACTGATGCACACCATGGCCTTGCAGTAAGCCCTTCAGAGGCACTACATCGGCATAATCACGGCCATAAGCTAAGGTGATATGACGCTCTGCCGGCATCAGGTTATTGGTCGGATCAAAATCGACCCAACCCAGCTGTGGATCGTACACAGCAAACCAGGCATGAGAGGCATCAGCGCCTATTAAACGTGGCTGGCCTTCTGGCGGTGAGGTTTCCAGATAGCCACTGACATAACGGGCAGGTATACCTAAAGCGCGCAGACAACTGACTGCCAGTTGGGCAAAGTCCTGACAGACGCCTTTTTTATGCAGCAGCACTTCAGATACAGGGGTGACCACTGAGCTGAACTCAGGATCGTATTCAAACTGCTGAAAAATCAGATCTGTCAGCTGCTGCGCCAACTGCAATACCGTAAGCTTGGGGTCGGCTATGCTTTGGATCAATGCCTTTGTTTCATCCAGCACAGGGATCATCCGGCTTGGCCCAGTGCACAGCAGTGCTTTGAGTTGATCAGACGAATAGCCTTGTTGCTGACGGAAAAAAGCGGCGACTTCAGGCCAGGGCTGAGTGAGATCCAAAGCCAGACTCTGCTGGCGTTGCAAAACTTCAACCACAGAAAAAGCTGTCACTGCCAGTTGCTGGTGTGGTGGTTGCAAGTGGATAAAATGCTGGGTATTACCAAAGGTATCTGTTCTGGCATAAACAGAAGAAGCTGTGGGCGACACCTCTAGCTCAAAACTGCATAGCTCCTGTGTTGGCAATCGCCGTGGCTGCAGACACGCCAGATTGTAACTATTGGCCACAGGATGCTGATAACAATAGCGGGTCAGGTGACGGATCTGATACTTCATAAGTTTGGCCTTGTAGGGGCGGGTCTTGCACCCGCCCGTCCGGTGTTCATATCAATACCCATCTAAAAACTCTGCCAGGATTTGCCAGCTTCGGCGTGGCTGAAATAGGACAAGGTAATGCTGTCGGACAATTGCCGCAGCACAGAATGCAACTGCTGTAATAAAAGCCCCAGCTCTGGTGTTGCCTGCAACTGATCATCAAAGAGTTGTTCAGGTTCAGCCAGTTGCAGTAGAGACACCAGCTCCACCGCCAGTTTTTGTTCACGGCTTAATACCACAGCTGAACCAGGTTTAGGCAGTTGCTGAATTTGACTGGCAAGACGGGCGCACTGATAACCCACAGAACGTGGCGTACTGTCATCTAAAAGCAGTAAATCAATCACAGCCAACGGATGCAGCTCGGTTTTATAACGGCGTCTGTAGGTCATTAAAGTATCCGTCATACGCAGCACCGACTCCATCAGCGAAGCGCTGCTGTTACGGCCCTGATCAAACACAAAAACTTCCTGCAGCAGAGTGACACTTTGCAACGCCCTTTCCATATGCTGGCCTAAATCCATAAACCTCAGGGTTTGGGTTCGGCTCATGGTTTCGTTATTCAGACCATAAATAGCGGTCTGCAGCAGAATAACTTCATCCAGCAAACGCACCATCTGCTGAGGCTGTTGCCAGTTCAGTGGATTCGGCCATTGCGTCAGCGCCAGCTGCAATTTATCCAGCACATACCAGGTGTCTTCACTGAAGTATTCCCGCACTGACTGAGCGTTAAACAATAAATTTTTCAGCACCTGAGCTAAACCTGCCGGATGCTGCAGTGAAAACAATTCACTTAAGGCCTGCTGCAAAGCGCTGCTGTGTTGCAAGGAGCTTAATGCAACACTGTCTGGTAAAGTGCCATTGGCCTGCAGACAAAAACGAACTAAGGCTCTGCTGTCATTTTGTTGCTCAGCTGTGACCTGGAAACTGGTTAAAAGCGGTACTGTGTAACGTAAAGCCCGGCACACTAAATTTAATCGCTCGTTGTAACGGCCAAGCCAAAATAAATGGTCGGCAACACGGCTTGGCAATAAACCACTATGACGGGACAATAAAATACGTTTTTGAGTATTTTGCAGTAAGCTGACGGCATGGTCCTGATCGGCCAGCACCCAGACATCTTTGGCGACAAAACCCATACTGTACTGATGCTGCAAACTTTTTGCATCAGGGCTGATACGAGCCAAAGCGCCAGGCATCACAGCCGGACTATGTTGTTCGGATAACACACCAAATAAACGCAGGACGCCAAACTGTTGATGTTCGCCTTGAGTTGCGTTCCAGCAAGGCACAGAGCTTAATGGCAACAAACGGATGGCGATAAAAAGCCCGGGTTCTGCCAGAATTTGTTGCTGTAACTGCTGTTGTTGCAAGGGGTCCAGTTCGGCCCAAAGCCAGCTTTGGTTTGTGTCAATTCGGCGGAATCTGTACTGGCTTGCGTCAGATAAAACCTGTTGCAACTGCTCAGGCTTGCCACACCAAAAAGCTGCGGTGGTGGGTAATAACAATTCTTCATTTAAAAGCCTTTTGCATAGCTCTGGTAAAAAAGGCAATAACACGTCAGAGTCCAGCAAGGCGCTTCCAGGCGGGTTGGCACAAAACAGCTGCTGCTGACGAATACTTTGCAGTAAACCCGCTGTGCCTGCAGAGTCCGGATCGAGCTCCAGCGCATCACAACGCGCATCTGGTAAATAACGCATCAGGCTGTCGACCTGCTGCAAACCTGTGACTGTTTTTAACCACAAAGCACCGTCTTTAAACATCAGATCGGCACTGTGCATCAAAGCTATATCTAAATAATTGGCTAAAAAGGCATGTTCAAAATAGGCGGCGTCACGTTTGCCATGGGTTAACAAACCACAAAGTGGCCGCCGCCCTTCAGCGGTATGGCCAGTGCCCTGAGCAAACACCAGCTGCAATTTACGAAAAAAACCGGCCAGTTGGCTTTTGCCAATGCTGTGATTGAGCTCACCAATACAATGATTAAAGGCCAGTCTGTGTTCCAACACAAAACCCAGCCCTGCCGGCATCTGGCTTTGATCGGCATAAACACAAAAAGCACCATTCTGATCACGGCCTATATCGACCGCCAGCAAACTCAACCATTGTTGATGGTTGGGCACAAGCTGATGACAAGGCAATAAATAGTTTTTGTTCTGAAAAATTAGCCCGGCAGGCAAGACGCCCTGCTGTATCAGCAGTTGAGGACCATACAAATCCTGCAATACCTTAGAGAGCAGCAATTGACGCTGCTTTACACCCGCCTGTAGCTGCTGCCACTCGTGATCACTCACCAGCCATGGCATTAAATCCAACTGACGTTGTTGCTCCAGCCAGGGATCAAAAGTAGCGCCATTTTCCCGCAACTGATGCTGCAAATCAGTATGCAGTTGCACCAGATGTTGCTGACTTTGTTGCTGCCACCAGAGCTGCAACTGCTGCCACTGCGGCAAATCAGTCCATCTTCGTTGTTCGCTCAATTCCTGAGCTTCCACTGTCATCATCAGGCCGACATTTGCTGGCTGAGATCGGTGGGAACTTCAAGCTTGGGCGTACTAATCACCTGATGCAATTCAATAATTCCTGCCTGGATTTCATCGATCAACTGATGCAACTGAGCTGTAGTCAGTTCTGATAAACTTTGTGTTTTTAACAAGTCCTGCAACTGCCAAATTCGCTGCAATATCGCAGCGCCATGAGGCAAGCCTTTGGCTGATGCGACTATACGGTGCAAACAGTAAGCAATGGAGCGGGGAAAGTCAGCATAAGTCAGCAAATAATCCACAGCGTCTACTTCAGTGTGTTGATGTGCCAGATAATAGTGGTACGACTCTACGCCACCCAAAGCATTTAAAATAGAGGTCCAGCGAAAACGGGGTCTTTTGATATCGGTCGGTTGCAGTTGCTGTAGTACCATCACATCCATAATACGGGTCGTCATATCAGCCCGCTCTAAGTGCCGGCCAATGTTAAACAAATCGAACGCATCACTGCGCAGCATAGTGCCGTCCAGCACACCAACCACCATCTGACAACGTCGGCTGACTTCAGTCATTAAGCGGTATCTGTGCTGACGACCTTGTAACTGCTGGCAATGCTCCTGCAAAAACAAATCCAGTGAATTCAGCTCTTCCCACATATCACGGGGGATCAACTGCCGAACTGTTCTGGCATTTTGTTTCAGCGCAGTACAAGCGGCACGAATAGAGACTTCACTGTCAGCATCTGTGATTAAAAAGCCCATCACTTGTTGCTCCACCGTCAAATCGCTGGCTGGCAAGCCGCTTAGCAATTCAGCACCATTTTGGCCTAATACATCCAGCAATAATGACCAGCTGAATTGGCTGTCTTTGTGGCTGTCGATCAGCAAATGGCTGGTGGCATTAATTAATCGCGCCGTGTCATCCAGCCGTTCCAGATAACGGCCTAACCAGAAAATATGGTCCAGAGATTTTAATAACATAGATCAGACCTCATCGTTGATGATCCAGGTGTCTTTGCTACCGCCGCCTTGCGACGAGTTCACCACCAAAGAGCCTTTTTTCAGTGCCACCCGGCTTAAACCACCAGTGGTGCAGTACAAATCCCTGCCCTGCAAAATAAAGGGCCGTAAATCCAGGTGCCTGGGCTCCAGCACTCCATCACATAAAGTTGGGGCTGTGGATAACGCCAGAGTGGGCTGAGCAATAAAATTGCGCGGATTGGCTTGAATGGCTGCTGCCATTTGCTGCTGCTCTTCTTTGGTGGAACGTGGGCCTATTAAAATGCCATAGCCACCGGATTCATTGGCAGGTTTCACCACCAGTTGATCCAGATTAGCCAATACATACTCACGTTGTTTTGGATCCAGACATAAATAGGTAGGAACATTGTCGATCAATGGTTGTTCGCCCAGATAATAATTGATGATTTGAGGCACATAAGCGTAAATCACTTTATCGTCTGCAACACCCGAGCCTGGCGCATTAGCAATAGACACATTGCCTTTGGCCCATGCTTTGATCAAACCCGGAATACCTAAAACTGAATCTGGCCGAAAGGCTTGTGGGTCGATAAACACATCGTCCACCCTGCGGTAAATCACATCCACCCGCTGCAAGCCATGCAAGGTTTTCAGATAAACAATATCGTCCTGCACCAGTAAATCTGTATTTTCTGCCAGCTCTATTCCCATCTGCTGGGCTAAAAAGCTGTGCTCAAAATAAGCTGAGTTATAAACACCAGGCGTCAGCAATACAATACAAGGCACATCACCAGGGCGAGGCGATAAAGAGGCCAGCATACGCCACAGCTGATGCGGATAATCATCAACAGGATAGATAAAGGAGTCGGCAAATAATTCCGGAAATACGCGTTTCATTACAGTGCGGTTTTCCAGCATATAAGACACACCGGAAGGCACCCGCAAGTTATCTTCCAGCACCAGAAATTTGCCAGAGCCGTCCCGCACCAGATCAGTCCCACAAATATTAGCCCAGACCCCATAACGGGGCGAAATGCCCTTACATGGTGCAAGGTAGTTGCGGGAATCCAGTACTAAGTCAGCTGGCACTATCCCCTCTTTCAGGATGCGCTGATCGTGGTACAAGTCGTCAATAAAGAGGTTTAAAGCAGCTAAACGTTGCTTCAGGCCAGCACTGGTTTGTTGCCATTCAGAGCTTGGGATGGTGCGTGGCATCACATCTAAAGGCCAGCAGCGATCAATGTTATTGCCATCTGAATACAAGGTAAAACAGACGCCCATAGCGCTAATCGTTTGATTTAACTGCTCTTGTCGCTGTATCAGCTCAGCAGAACCGTGGCGGTCGATAAAACGGGCTATAGCCGCAGCCGGAGTCCGTATTTGTCCGTCCGCCTGCACCAGCTCATCAAAGCACTGGTCAATTTGCTGATAGTGCCCAAAAATTTTTGCACCCATTGGCGACTCCTTCCCGTCCGATACAACCCGAACATCATCAGTTCAGGGCCTGTTTTTTTAGTTCTGTATCAGGGAAGAGCAAGGGTTATGCCACTACAAAAACAAAAGGGGCTTGCGTCACAGATCTTATGCGATCAGTGACGCAAGCCCCTTTTAGCAGAGAGAATTATTCCTGAAACAAGGTTTCGATATTCAGGCCCTGATGAGTAACAATTTCACGCAGGCGGCGTAATGCCTCCACCTGAATTTGCCGCACTCGTTCACGGGTTAAACCTATCTCTTTACCTACATCTTCCAGTGTAGAGGGTTCATAACCTAATAAACCAAAACGTCGGGCCAATACTTCACGCTGTTTAGGATTCAGCTCGTCCAGCCATATCACCAGATGCTGACGAATATCGGCATCCTGTAATTCAGTTTCCGGGCCCAGCTCTTTTTCATCAGCCAATACGTCAAGTAATTGCTTTTCTGAAGAGCCTGCAACAGGAGTATCAACTGAAGTTATTTTTTCATTCAGTTTCAACATCTTGCGTACTTCTTCAACAGGTCTGTCCAACGCTGCTGCAATTTCTTCCGGTGTAGGTTCATGGTCCAGTCGCTGTGATAACTCACGGGCAGCCCGCAGGTAAATATTCAGCTCTTTCACTACATGAATAGGCAAACGGATAGTGCGGGTTTGATTCATAATGGCCCGCTCTATGGTTTGGCGGATCCACCAGGTAGCGTAAGTTGAAAAACGGAAACCACGTTCAGGATCAAATTTTTCCACAGCCCGGATTAAGCCTAAATTACCCTCTTCAATCAGATCCAGCAAAGCCAAACCACGGTTGATATAACGACGGGCAATTTTCACCACTAAACGTAAGTTACTTTCAATCATACGTTTACGTGCGGCTTTGTCGCCCTTGAGGGCAAGACGGGAAAAATACACTTCTTCTTCTGCGGATAATAAGGGGGAAAAACCAATTTCACCCAGATAAATCTGAGTGGCATCCATAGCACGCTGGCTATCATTGGCGGTAAATACGTCGTCTGGAGTATTGTCTTCTTCCGCTGCTAAAGCGGCTAAATCGGGTTCAGCGTTATCGTCATCAGCTAAACTAACGTCATCCGTTAATTCAGCTTCTTTGAATTCGATTACATCATCTTCATCTTTATGGCCCATTTCCTTCTCCCACTTCTACAAGCTTTGGGTATCACCTGAACTGCCTGGCTTCCTTACCTCTTCGCCCTTCCGGGGTGATATTTTTATTATTGTATTTAATTATTTTAAGTATCGTTTTGGATCAACAGACTTTCCACGGAAACGGATTTCAAAGTGCAACCGGACTGAGGGTGCATCAGTATTTCCCATTTCGGCTATAGTTTGCCCGCTTACAACAGTATCACGCTCTTTCACCAGTAATTTCCGGTTATGGGCATAAGCACTTAAGAAGTCGTCATTGTGACGGATAATCACCAGATTGCCGTAGCCTCTTAATGCGTTACCCGCGTAAACCACTTCACCAGCTGCTGCTGCTTTTATAGGAGTACCAGATTTCCCCCCTATATCTAACCCTTTGTTACCATGTTCAGCCTTGGAGAAGCCTGCCAATATCGGTCCACGAACTGGCCAGGCCCACCGCACTTTCGAACTGGAAACAGAATTTGTTGCTGAAGTTGCATTTTCCTTTACTGTCTGCTTCTGAACATAACCCGTTTGATTGTTGCGCGCAACCGCTTTGTTAGCAGTTGTTAATTTACTTTGGTTTTGTTTCGCTGCTTTTACAGTACTGGTCGTACTTTTTTGGCTTTTTACCGCTGAAACAGGTCTTTCAGCTGCAGGATATGATAATGAAACGTTAAAAAAATGTATCTTTTGTCCAACTAAAATGCGGTAAGGTGGCGCAATATTATTTAATTTTGCCAGTTGCCTGTAGTCCATACCTGCACGAAATGCAATGGAGTATAAGGTATCGCCCGGTTGCACTGTATGTACAGAACCAGGCTGACCTTGAGGGTATTTTTTATAATAATTTCTGATGTCATTTAGTGTGGTGACAGGAGCCGGCGATTGTCTTGAGCTACAAGCGCTTAACAGCAAAACCAGACAACACAAACTAAAGAGTTGCATCAGTTAGCGATACACCAGATATAAAACACCAGCCAAAGCTACGGTTCCCCAGCCCAGCCAGTCCACTATATCGCGCAACTTTTGCTGCATTTTTTCACCACCCCAATACATTAATCCTGCCACCAGAAAAAACCGGCTGGCACGACCCACAAAAGAAGCGATCACAAAAGGAAAAAATGCCATGCTCATCAGGCCAGCACCTACAGTAAATAACTTATAGGGGATAGGCGAAAAACCAGCGATAAACACCACCCACACGCCATAAGTCATAAACCACTGTTCTACTTTAGCAAAGGTCTCCTGGTAACCCAGATACTCGACAACAGGCAATACAACGGGTTCATATAACCATAACCCAAGGAAGTAACCACAAATGCCACCTAATACCGAAAACAAGGTAGTCACCCAGGCAAAACGCCAGGCTTTCTCAGGTTGGGCCAATGCCATAGGTGCCAGCATTACATCAGGCGGGATAGGAAAAATGACAGATTCAGTAAAACTCAACCCTGCTAAGTAACGTTCGGCGTGTCTATGTCTGGCCCAGACTAAAGCTTTGTCGTACATCCACTGAAAAATTTTCAACTACATTGTCCTTTTTATTCAAGCCAGTTCGCCCGGCACTAATGGCACAAAACGTACCGCCTCGACATCTTTTTGTTCAAACTCATCCCCCATACGGGTAAAGACTCTTAAAACCTGTTCCTGAGCGCCCACCGGGATCACCAGGCGACCACCTTCAGACAATTGCTGCAATAAAGCTTGTGGCACCTCATGAGGCGCAGCTGTCACTATGATGCAGTCAAAAGGAGCTTTGGTGGCCCAACCCAGCCAGCCATCGCCATGTTTCATTGACACATTGTGTAAATCCAGCAGTTGCAGGCGGCGTTTGGCCTGAAACTGCAATGACTTTATCCGCTCAACACTACAAACCTGTGAAAACAAACGGGCCAGCACAGCGGTTTGATAACCAGAGCCGGTGCCAATTTCAAGCACCTTCTGACACTGCCGGGATTGCAGTAACAACTCTGTCATCTTGGCCACTATATAAGGCTGGGATATCGTCTGGCCCTGGCCTATAGGCAAAGCCGTATTTTCATAGGCTTTATGAGCCAATACAGCTTCGACAAATAAATGCCGTGGAGTTTGTGCAATAGCAGACAAAACACGACTGTCCTGAATACCATCCTGCTGAAGTTTTTGTGCCAAAACTGCGGCACTACGATGAGTGACTACTGCCATAACTTAACACTCAATTCCATCTAACCAGTCCGTTAATAATTCCATGCTGCGGTACGCTGTCATATCCACATGCAAAGGTGTGATAGAAGCATAACCCTGAGCTATGGCGTAAAAGTCTGTGCCTGGACCTGCATCAAGCTCTGGCCCTAAAGAGCCATACCAATAAATAGGTCTGCCCCATGGATCATTTGAACTTTGCATAGTTTCAGCTTTATGTCGCCGCCCTAAACGAGTGACCTGAATACCTCGAAGTTGATCTAAGGGTACTGCCGGCACATTAATATTTAAAATCTGGTCCGCAGGCAGCGGATGAGATTTTAATTTTTTAATCACCTGCACTGTAACATAAGCTGCAGTCGCAAAATGCTGTTCATCACGCCCGGCTAAAGACACAGCAATGGCAGGCAAACCTAAGTGACGGCCTTCGGTAGCAGCAGCCACAGTACCTGAATACAACACATCGTCGCCCAAATTAGCGCCGTGGTTGATACCAGCCACCACCAGATCAGGAGCATCAGTCAATAACTGACTGATGGCCAAATGCACACAATCTGTGGGTGTGCCATTGACTGCAATAAAACCGTTGTCTAGTTGCTGGGTACGCAAAGGATTTAGTAAAGTCAGAGAATTACTGGCTCCGCTGCAATTCCGATCCGGCCCTACAGTGGTTACTTCTGCTATTTCAGCCAAAGCTTTTTGTAAAACCTGTATGCCTTTGGCGTAAACACCATCATCATTACTTAATAAAATCCGCATTGATCATCCGCCCTTGCCTGAAAATCACTTAATCCAAAGTGGCGTAATTACGTTGTACGTCCTGGTAATTCACCAGCTCCCGCAATACGGAAGTGGCAAAACAACCGGAATAAAGTTTAAAGCTAATTTTTACATTCTGATTTTGTACTTCGGCTTTTAATTCTGCCGGTAAAACCCGAATAGAACGGCGTTCAGCCCTTACGTTTAACTCTGCCAGTTTGTCGACCCAATGCTGCCAGCCCTGCAGGCTTTGTTGCTCAAAAGCCAGTGCATCCGCTGTAGTGAGTGGTTCGCCTAAACCTGGTAAACCAGCCGTAGGGTGAATATCAGCCTCCAGCAAGCGTTGGCGCAGAGTCTCATCCACTTCCGGTACTTTAAAAATGGAACCTGAACCATCCAGTTGCACTACTTCGCCAGTCAGCAACTGGTTAAAGGTACCAGCTTTCACCCGAGCATCAACCTGCAGATTAAACAAAAAAGAACGGCTGGCCGACAGCGCTAAGCCCCGTATTTTCCGATCTTCAATGCCACCACCAGAAAACAGCTGTTCTGCTAAAGCTAAATTACCACCCTGAATACCAAAACGTTGTTCGCCGTAATAATTAGGCACGCCTTTTTTCACTAACTCTAAGCGTTCCAACAGCGCTGGAATATCACTGACATCCCGCAAAGTCAGACTAAATTCGTTGTATTTAATAGAACCTAACTTTAACCGGCGTTGATGACGGATAGTATCGAGGATTTGTACACCTTCGATGGTCCATTCCTGCCAGTTCAGCTGTTGTTTGATAGGCACTGGTACACAAAACCACTGACGGGTTACGGCATGGCGGTCTTTTAAACCTGCATAACTGACCTGACGGGCTTTACAGCCGACCAATTCTGCCAGCAATTTGGCAACATACTGGGTATTCTGGCCAATTTTTTCGACCAGCAACAGCATATGTTCGCCTGCGCCAGTGGGTGTAAAGCTGAGCTCCTCAACCACAATAAAATCATCAGGTTGTACACGCAATAAAGCTGTAGTTTCAGGCTGGCCGTATAAATAACTTAGTTTTGGCAGCTCCACTTTTTTTTGCATCAGGATTTCACCAACAGCACTACAGCTTCTACGGCTATGCCTTCTTTACGACCAACAAAACCCAATTTTTCAGTGGTCGTGGCTTTGACATTGACCTGGGACAAACCACAAACCAAATCTTCGGCAATACAAGCACGCATCGCATCAACATGAGGAGCCATTTTTGGCGCCTGCGCCATAATAGTCACATCCAGATTACCGACTTCATAACCCAAAGCTTTGACATCAGCAAAGACCTTACGCAATAAGATACGACTGTCTATGCCTTTAAACGCTGCGTCAGTGTCCGGAAAATGATGGCCTATATCACCTAATGCCATGGCGCCTAACAAAGCGTCGGATACAGCATGCAACACCACATCACCATCTGAATGCGCCAGCAAACCTTGCTGATAAGGAATTTTAACGCCACCTAAAGTAATGGGGCCTTCGCCACCAAAAGCGTGCACGTCAAAACCATGGCCAATACGAAACGGCATCATACAGAATGCTCCAGATAAAAAGCGGCCAAAGCTAAATCTTCAGCCTGAGTAATTTTGATATTGTCGGCATGCCCCTGCACTAGAAGCACGGGCAGTCCAGCCCATTCCATAGCGCTGGCTTCGTCAGTGATAGCCACGCCTTGAGCTAAAGCCTGCTGCAGTGCATCCCGGAGTAAAGCGGTCGGAAATAATTGAGGTGTATAAGCATGCCATAAACCGGTTCGATCTACAGTGTGATCCACAGTTTGCGCGACTGTGTCAGAACCACGTTTCATAGTATCGCGCACTGGCGTGGCTAAAATGCCACCCTGACCCGCTTCGACACAACTATGAATTAACAGTTCGATATCGCGGACCCTGACTACAGGACGGGCGGCGTCATGTACCAGCACCCAGGGATACACTTTGGCATCAATTTGAACTAAAGCATTCAGCACTGAATTGGCGCGCTCCGCACCACCATCCAGTCGCTGGATTTGCGGATCAACAGATAAAGGTAATTCGGGAAAATAGGGATCGTCCGGGCTTAACGCCAGATAAAACTGCTGTAACACAGGGACTTGTTTCAGCCGACGCAGAGTTTGCTCCAGTACAGTAGTGCCACAAAGTGGCAGGTACTGTTTGGGCTTATCCGCCTTCATTCGTTTGCCAACACCAGCGGCCGGGATCACAGTCGCAATAGCAGGAATAGCAGTCATTTTTTGTCCAGCGGGCTAATGATCCGGAAAAATACTTCGTCGTGCCTAATCAAACCCAGTTCGTTACGGGCACGTTCTTCAATAGCATCCAAACCTATTTGCAGGTCGGTGACGTCCGCTTTCAGTAATTTATTCCGCTTCGCCAAAACTTCATTTTGTTGTTCCATTTTGGCCAATTCAGTTTTATGCGCCCAATACTCCATCACGCTATGTTGGCCAAGCCACAAGCGGTATTGAAGTGCTGCAAGCAGCATGAGTAGCAATAAAACTAACAGGCGCATAACGAACCAAAAAATAAAGAGATGAAGGTATTATGAAGCTTATCGGCCAGACTGGAAAGCCCTAATAAAGCCGAAAGCAAAGGCTTGCCGTGGAAAAATGCGGCTTAAGGTTGAAAAGGCTTAGCAAAGTTCTGCCAATTCAGCCGGCTGGCCAGTAATAACTCTCTTAAACTCAGTACCCGTGGGCTTTTGCGTTCACTGTTGAGCCACTGATGACCACAACAAGCAGCAGTCATTAAGCTTTTAGTTGGCTTAAGCAGGAATTTGTCGCTGTTTTCGTCGGTAATAGGTGTGCCATTAAAACTAAACCAGCCATGTTCGTTGCAATGTAGTCGTAGCCCAACCAGATCAATTTCATCCACTGAATCCAGAAAGATAGTCTCCAGAGACTGCTGATTCTGATACACAGGCACTATCAAGGCCAGTTTGTTGTGTTTTAGATAAAACTGTTCAATCTGTTCTATGCCCTGCTCTTTAGCCGGACACCTTGGGCCCTGACGTCCAGTCCAGCTGGCATTCTGGCTATCAATTTCAAGCGGGGATTTATGCGACAAAATACTGCTGGCAGCGCGGCGGATATAAAAAGGTAAGCTGGCTAAACGTTTTTGCAGACTGGCTAAAAATTCGGGCGGCATTTTGGCATAACGCATCAACTCCCGTTCATACAAAGCATTACAAAGCTCAGTATAAGTCAGGTCCTGCGCCGGGCCTTGCCACAGCTGATGTTGATCGGCTGAATGTTTTTTCATCCGTTGATGGTAATCAAGGGAGCAAAACCAATCAAGGGGTCAACTGACCCCTTGTTCAGTTTATCTGGCCTGACTTACGCCTGGCCTTTAATTTCTACACGGCCACGGTATGGAGCCTTAGCACCTAATTCCTGCTCAATACGCAGCAACTGGTTGTACTTAGACACGCGGTCTGAACGGCATAAAGAACCTGTTTTGATTTGACCAGCAGCTGTACCTACAGCTAAGTCAGCAATAAAGGAGTCTTCAGTTTCGCCTGAACGGTGAGAAATAACAGCAGTGAAACCCGCATCTTTGGCCATTTTAATAGCGGCTAAGGTTTCAGTTAAGCTACCGATTTGGTTAAATTTGATCAGGATAGAGTTACCAATGCCCTGCTCAATACCACGGGTCAGGATCTTGGTGTTGGTGACAAATAAATCGTCGCCCACCAGCTGGATTTTATCGCCCATTTTATTGGTCATGTCTTTCCAGCCATCCCAATCCGACTCGTCTAAACCATCTTCAATGGATATGATAGGGAAACGAGTGGCTAAACCAGCCAGGAAGTCGTTGAATTCATACGACGTGAATTCTTTGCCTTCGCCAGACAGTTTGTATTTACCATCGACATAAAACTCAGATGCAGCGCAGTCTAAAGCTAAAGTGATGTCTTTGTTCAGCTCGTAACCTGCTGAAGCCACAGCTTTAGAAATAACAGCTAAGGCTTCTTCGTTTGATTTCAGATCCGGTGCAAAACCACCTTCATCACCTACAGCTGTGTTTAAGCCCTGGCTATGCAGTTCTTTTTTCAGCTGATGGAAAATTTCGGCGCCCATACGCAGAGCTTCAGCGAAAGTTTTAGCGCCAACAGGCTGCACCATAAATTCCTGGATATCGACGTTGTTATCCGCATGCTCACCACCGTTGATGATGTTCATCATAGGGACCGGCATGGAATATACACCTGGTGTGCCGTTTAAGTCGGCAATGTGCTGATACAGAGGGATTTTTTTGTCAGCAGCAGCTGCGCGGGCTACAGCTAAAGACACAGCCAGAATAGCATTAGCGCCTAATTTAGATTTAGACTCAGTGCCGTCCAGATCAATCATGATCTGGTCAATTTCAGCTTGTTTATACGCATTTTTGCCGACTAAAGCGGCTTTGATTGGGCCATCTATATTGGCAACAGCAGTACGTACGCCTTTACCTAAATAACGGCTTTTGTCACCATCACGCAGTTCTAAAGCTTCACGGGTACCGGTAGAAGCACCTGATGGCGCGCAACCACGACCCATAGCACCACTGGCCAGGAAAACGTCGGCTTCTACTGTTGGGTTACCACGTGAATCCATGATTTCACGGGCGATGATATTGACGATCTCAGACATGTAAATCCCCTTTCATTTGTCGCATAAAAAAGCCGGACTAAAAAGCCCGGCTGCAACTGGTTATACGAGTTGCTGTTTCTGATATTTATAAGCGGCGGCCACGAAGCCCTGGAATAACGGATGTCCGTCACGTGGTGTTGAGTTAAATTCCGGATGGAACTGACCCGCCACAAACCATGGGTGTGTAGGTATTTCAATCATTTCAACTAACTGGTTGTCCGCCGACAAACCAGAGATCTTTAAGCCAGCCTCTTCGAGCTGAGCAACAAAGTTGTTGTTCACTTCGTATCTGTGGCGATGACGTTCGGCGACGATGTCCTTGCCATAGATCTCGCGGGCTTTTGTATTGGCTTTGAGGTTACAGTTTTGGCTGCCCAGACGCATAGTGCCGCCCATATCAGACTTGTCAGTCCGTTGTTCGACTTTACCATCTGAATCCAGCCATTCTGTGATGAGACCCACCACAGGGTAAGGTGTGTTCTTATTAAATTCGGTCGAGTGCGCGTCTTTCATACCTGCCACATGACGGGCATATTCAATCAGCGCCACTTGCATACCTAAACAAATACCCAGATAAGGCACTTTGTTTTCACGGGCATAACGGGCGGCCATAATTTTGCCTTCCACGCCACGCTCACCAAAACCACCAGGCACCAGAATGGCATCCACAGTAGACAGAATATCTGTGCCTTTGCTTTCGACGTCTTGCGAGTCGATGTATTTGATATGCACAGTTAAACGGTTTTTTAAACCTGCATGGTTTAGGGCTTCGTTCACTGATTTATAAGCATCTGGCAGTTCAACATATTTACCCACCATACCCACAGTGATTTCACCAGTCGGGTTGGACTCCTGGTACAGCACCTGTTCCCATTCGGTCAGGTCTGCTTCAGGGCAGGTCATATGGAAACGACGTACCACTAAATCATCCAGTCCCTGTGATTTTAACAGCGCCGGAATTTGGTAAATGCTGGACACATCTTTTAATGAAATAACAGCACGTTCTTCCACGTTAGTGAAAAGTGCAATCTTAGCGCGTTCATTCGATGGAATAGCACGGTCAGAACGACAGACCAGAATATCCGGCTGAATACCAATAGAACGCAGTTCTTTGACAGAATGCTGAGTAGGTTTGGTTTTGATTTCACCTGCTGTGCCCAGGTACGGCACCAAGGTCAGGTGCATATACATGGCGCGTTCGCGGCCAAGTTCAGTGCCTAACTGACGAATAGCTTCTAAAAATGGTAAAGACTCGATATCGCCTACAGTGCCACCAATTTCAACGATAGCAATGTCATAACCTTCAGCACCGGCAATAACACGGCTTTTGATTTCGTTGGTGATATGAGGGATCACCTGAATAGTGGCACCTAAATAATCACCACGACGCTCACGACGTAATACGTCTGAGTAAATACGGCCTTGAGTGAAGTTATTACGTTTGGTCATTTTGGTGCGGATAAACCGCTCGTAGTGACCTAAATCGAGGTCGGTTTCTGCGCCGTCTTCTGTGACGTACACTTCACCGTGCTGAATTGGGCTCATGGTGCCCGGATCCAGGTTGATGTACGGATCCAGTTTAAGGATGGTCACTTTCAGGCCACGGGCTTCTAAAATAGCAGCTAACGATGCAGCAGCAATGCCTTTACCTAAGGATGAGACAACCCCACCCGTCACGAAGATGTATCTTGTAGTCATGAGACCCCTGAGACGCCATTGGCAATAAAGAATTTACGAACTTAGGACGGGGGGAAATTATAACAAAGGGCAGCTGACTGCTCAATCAAAAGGCTGGATAAAAAAATAATAAATCAGCAAAGTATAATTATTAGCTGTTATTTGAACTTAAAACGGCAGGAAAACCAGAATTCTGACACTCTAACGTGAATACTCAAATAACGCTAAAAGTGATCATCTAAAAACTGCTGGATAAATTTTGCTTGATAATGATTAGCTTGAACCGTCACTTTCAAAGCGTCCTCCAAATAAGATTTGGCAATAAGTCGATCTTCTGGCTTACCCCGCATCACCCATAATCTGGCAATTTTCGCTTTGTCTGTTGCACGAGAAATTGCATCACCAAGTTTTTCATATTCAGGAATACATATATTCAGGTAAATATCCAATGCTTCGTTAAACTCACCGCGGGCAGCGTGGATATCTGCAATCTTACTATGAACCATCACAACTTCTCTGACATCGCCCAAAGCTTTAAAAACGGGGAGCTCGTCTTGAAGGCGAATCTTTAATTCCGCATCATAGCGTTCTTGCATATGATAAATATCGGCGACTCTTCCATAAGCAATTGCAATATCTCGCACATCACCAAGTTGTTGAAAGGACGGGAGGCTCTCATCAAGCAAAATAGTCAGAGCCATATCTGGCTTACCAAGTTCAACATAAGTATCTGCAATTTTTAGCTGAGCCATAGCAACTTCTCGCAGGTTTCCAAGCTTTTTCTGAGCGGGTAACACCCAATTAAGCCTTATGTCCAAAGCATCCATCAGCTCGCCCTGAGCTTCTTTAATATCAGCAATCTGGCTATGTGTAACAGCAATCGAATTGGTGTCACCCAATTTCGTAAACAGTGGCAAACATAAAGATTCGTAAACAGCGAAAGCATCCTCAAACTTTCCAAGTTGATGGTAAAGTACACCTAACTCCAGAGCCAAGGATGCGGCTATTTCAGACTCACTATTTTCGTGCTGAGATAACCAACTCCGCAATTCAGCGATTCGTGCAGCAACTTTATTTTTGTTTAAATTCAGTCTACTCACATGATTAAAGTTAGGTAAAGGTGGGCTTAGCCCAACCGTATACTCAGCGCTAAATGTATAAACTCCGCTGCGCCATGCCCACCAATCAGGTGCCTGGTTAATCATTTGGTTGATTGCCGTTTCGTCCAGCCATAACACTAATTTGCACTTTACTGACTGAGCGATATTTTCCCGCAGCAAATTAAAGTCTTGCCAGCGTTTTCCATCTGGAACAGCGTTAAACCATGCTGCTGCCTGTGTTAGCTGAATTAATTGGTGTGACACAGCTAACTGTTGCAGGCGCTGTTGTAATTCAAATACATCGGGGATTTCAGCACTAAGTGACAACTGGTTTTCCGTAAAACCAGCCTTTTGACAGACTGCACTTAAAAGCTTTTGCAATTGCTGCTGTAACAACTGATTTCGGCAATCCACCAGCAGCAATTGAAAATCAGGACCATATACCGTTTTTTTGCATAAACGACTGAAGCTTTCAAAATGAGTAGGAGTTAACAGGCTGGCACTTTCAAGTACCAGTTGATCTACTGCAAATTTTTGCGAAGTCATAATTTAGCCAGCCGACGCTGCGGTATAACCATCCAGTAAACGCACTACTGGATGACTGCGACGCCAGCTACCGTCGTTGTATTCCATCAAGGCTAGTTTATACAGCAGGTTTTGAATTTGAGCACTGGTGCCTTGATGGCTGTTTTCTTCATCTATTTGCGCCAGCAGTTGATAATCTTCTGCCGTTAAAAAGCGCCGATAATCCGATGCCAACTGGTAAGTTGCTTTTTTAAGGTCGTCCATACCAATACGTTCATCGGCAAATTCACAGCACAGCTGCAACAGCCGCAACATTTCACGCGGATGGCCGCCGCTTTTTTTCACTAATTCAGTAATCACAGCTTCGTCGGTAAATAAGGAAGGGTCCACACGGCGTATCAGTAGCTCCCTCATTACGCTCAGACCTAAAGCACAATCGCTATGGTCGCGCTCCCGCAGTTTAATCATAGGCAAGACAATATCCTGTAATTTGCCGACTAAATTGCCCTGATATTTTAAGTACAAAGGGGCGGTGTAAATGACAAAAGTTTCAATAGCCAATAGTTGCTCAGCGTCCTGCACAAAAAACCGCTCTGTATCTTCACTACGCATTTTATCTGTGCCATCAAGCAAAAATACTATCCGCTCAGCACGGCCTTGCTGTTTTAACGCCAGCTCAGCCTGACGCAACAAATGATTAAATGCATCCGCCAATTGGCTGAATCTGTTGCGAACTTCTTCACGCCAGGCTGTTTTTCGATTTGAGCCGGTTTTTGCCGTACTGGTAATTTTACTCAACAGCTTAAATAAACCAGGTAAACCTGCCTGCAACGACACTTCACCACTGATACTGGCTGAGAGTTCGTTCGATTCTTCCTTGCGATGTTCAACCTGACTAAACCAATCAACCACAGGCTGCAGAGCAGCTTCGGTTACAGTATAACCATCCGATGTGAGCTGTTCAGCCAGGCGTTCTGCCATGGCCAGCATAGTTTCACTGTATTGCAGGTTATTGCGGTCAAGCTTACTCATTACATCAACTTCAACTACATAATACTTTTTGGTCTGATTTAACTGACTGGCGTACTGACGCAATTCGGTGGTTTTACCGCTGCCTACATGACCAAAAAGCAACAAATGCACATTAGCCGGAGGCATAAAAACACCGGACGCCGGGTTAAAACCAAACTTTTTGGCTAATCGTTGATAAGTCTGCTGACTACCACGAGCTTCCTGAGTTTCCACATAACGTGGATCATCTGCGGTTAATGCCTCTTCATATTGAATGTGCTGCATTACTTCCATCAGATCTTTAGGTGCTTGATAAGTCATGTTCGGTGTTAAACCCTGGTTGATATAAGCAGATAGTAACCTGCCCACTGCGATAGCTCAAGAAACGGCTCTGGACAGCAAGTGAAAACGCCACAAAATGACAAAGGGCCGTCTCAGACAGCCCTTTGTTTAGTTACCAAAGCTTAGTTACCAAAGCTTAGTTACCAAAGATTACACTTATGAGCCGTGTTTATCGCTATGACGCATATGCGGGAACAGGATCACGTCGCGGATGCTTGGCGCGTCGGCCAATAACATCACCAGACGGTCAATACCTATGCCCTGACCAGCAGTTGGTGGTAAACCATGCTCCAAAGCAGTGACAAAATCTTCGTCGTAGTACATAGCTTCATCATCACCGGCTTCTTTTTGTGCAACTTGTTCACGGAAACGTTCCGCCTGATCTTCAGCATCGTTTAATTCGCTGAAACCATTGCCTAGTTCACGACCACCGATAAAGAACTCAAAACGGTCAGTGATTTCCGGATTGTGATCATTACGACGGGCCAGCGGAGAAATTTCTGCCGGGTATTCAGTAATAAAAGTAGGTTGTTGCAGCTTGGTTTCGACCAGCTCATCAAAAACTTCCATCAGAATACGGCCATGACCATAGTTGGCTTTCACTTCAATGCCTAATGACTTGGCCAATTCAGCTACTGCTTCACGCGTCGTTAACTGCTCGATTTTCACTTCAGGGTTGTAGTGCAGAATAGATTCAGTCACGGACATACGGGCAAAAGGTTTACCGAAGTCAAACAGGTTGCCCTGATAAGGCACTTCAGTAGTCCCCAATACAGACTGAGCCAGACCACGGAATAACTCTTCAGTGATATCCATTAAATCGTTGTAATCGGCATAAGCCCAGTAGAATTCCAGCATAGTGAATTCAGGGTTATGACGGGTTGAAACGCCTTCGTTACGGAAGTTACGGTTCAGCTCAAATACCTTTTCAAAACCACCCACCACTAAGCGCTTTAAGTACAGTTCTGGTGCAATACGCAGGAACATTTGCATATCCAGCGCATTGTGGTGTGTTTCAAACGGACGGGCCGAAGCGCCACCAGGAATGCTTTGCAGCATTGGGGTTTCTACTTCTAAAAAGCCTTTGCTGTTAAAAAACTGACGGATATAAGCCACAGTTTTTGAACGTATTAAAAAGGTTTTGCGTGACTGGTCGTTCACAATCAAATCTAAATAACGCTGACGGTAACAGGCTTCCTGATCGGTTAAACCATGGAATTTGTCCGGCAGTGGACGCAGCGCTTTGGTCAGTAAACGGATTTCGTCTAACCAGACAGTCAACTCACCAGTCTGAGTTTTAAACAACACACCGCTACCGCCGATGATGTCGCCTAAATCCCACTTCTTAAAGCCTTCGTTGTAGACATTCTCAGGCAGACTGTCGCGTGCTACATACAACTGCAGCTTGCCACCGACGTCAGAAATAGTGGTAAAGCTGGCTTTACCCATAATACGACGCAGCATCATACGGCCTGCCACAGTGACACGGATTTTTTTCTCTTCCAGCTCTTCTTTGCTCAAGTGCTCGTACTGGGCGTGGATCTGATCCGAAGTCGCATCACGGCGAAAGTCATTTGGAAATGGGTTACCCAGTTCACGTAATCCGGCCAGCTTATGTTTACGCTCAGCAATCAGTTTATTGACGTCCTGATGTTCTTCAATAGGAGTATTCTGTTCAGACATGATAAGTTCCTGATTTTGTGAGCTAAATTACAAACCGGCTTTTAGGCTGGCTTCGATAAATTTGTCGAGATCGCCGTCCAATACCGCCTGGGTATTGCGGGTTTCCACGCCTGTGCGTAAGTCTTTAATACGCGAATCGTCCAGCACGTAAGAGCGGATTTGACTGCCCCAGCCGATATCCGACTTGGTGTCTTCCAGTGCTTGTTTTTCAGCGTTTTGTTTTTGCAGTTCAAACTCATACAGCTTGGCGCGTAATTGCTTATAAGCGTTATCGCGGTTTTTATGCTGTGATCTGTCGTTCTGACACTGCACCACAATATTGGTTGGTAAGTGAGTAATACGGACAGCTGAGTCGGTCCTGTTAACGTGCTGACCACCAGCGCCAGAAGCGCGATAAGTATCAATACGTAAGTCTGCCGGGTTGATTTCGATCTCAATATCGTCATCGACTTCAGGCGATACAAAGACTGACGCAAAGGACGTATGGCGGCGGTTGCCTGAGTCAAAGGGGCTTTTACGCACTAAACGGTGTACACCGGTTTCAGTACGTAACCAACCATAGGCATATTCGCCGGTAAATTTGATAGTACAGCCTTTAATGCCGGCTACGTCACCGTCAGTTACTTCGTACAACTCAGGTTTAAAGCCTTTGGCTTCGCCCCAACGCAGATACATACGCATTAAAATACTGGCCCAGTCCTGAGCTTCAGTACCACCAGAACCAGATTGAATATCCAGGTAACAATCGGCCGGATCACTTTGGCCGGAAAACATACGACGGAATTCCAGCTTAGCCAGCTGAGTTTCTAAACCCGCCAGCTCGGTCTGAGCTTCGATAAAGGTGTCTTCGTCTTCGGCTTCAATGGCCAGCTCCACTAAGCCAGCCACATCTTCCAACCCCTGATCCAGCTTGTCGATGGTGCCGACAATCTGCTCCAGCGCTGAACGTTCTTTACCTAAAGCCTGAGCATATTCAGGCTTATTCCACACAGCTGAATCTTCCAGCTCACGGCTGACTTCTTCTAGCTTTTCTTTTTTGGCGTCGTAGTCAAAGATACCCCCGAAGCACGTTCGTGCGTTCAGTCAGATCTTTTATGGCGTTGTATACCGGATTTACTTCAAACATGATTTATGGCGCTTAGGAAAAAATTGGTGGCGATTGTAGCAATTTTTCTACAGACATGCAGCCATCCCGACGATTTTCTGTAGAGGATTCTGCAGGGGTCTTTAAATAAACGCCCTGCAAAAACTGCTTTTCAGGGAACTAGCCGATTTTTTCAATCAGCCGCACAATCAACTGCACAGACTGTTGATCACGGTAGTCGTTGATATCCAACTGATAAGCCACGCGGATTTTTTTTACGTTGGCATCAGGCCAGGCTTTGTTATCGGCATTAAACCAGATGGCATCCACTAAGCTGCCATCACTGGATTCCAGCATCAGTTTCAGATGTTTATCCGCCAGTAAACGCTGTTGACGTATCACAAAGTCCCCTTCAAACACTGGCTCAGGGAAAGCCTGTCCCCAGGGGCCTGCTTGCTGTAACAACTGTGCAAAAGGCACTGACAAGCAATCACTGCCCAAATCACCGTCTGTATAGAGCACTGCGGTTAAAAGCTCTGGTGTCAGATACTTTTTAGCGACAAAATTCAGTGCCAGTTTAAAGGTATCAAAACGCTCTTCGGCAATAGTTAAACCAGCCGCCATGGCATGGCCGCCAAACTTTTTAACCAGGCCAGGGTACTGAGTGGAAACTTCATCCAATAAATCGCGGATATGCAAACCCGGAATAGAACGGGCTGACCCCTTCAGTTCACCTGCATCCCCTTGGGCAAATACCAGCACTGGTCTGTGGTATTGCTCTTTTATCCGGCCAGCCAAAATACCTATCACGCCCTGATGCCAGTCACTCTGGTATAAACACAAAGCGTCCGGCAGCTCTTCAGAGGCGAAAGACAACCGCTGCAGATAAGCCTGAGCTTCCTGTTGCATGCCCTGCTCTATTTCACGACGTTCTACGTTTAAGCTGTCGAGTTCTGCAGCGTACATACGGGCACGGGGTAAATCAGGCGCTAATAAACAACTGATGCCAAGTCCCATATCGTCTAAACGCCCTGCCGCATTTAAACGTGGCGCTAAAGCAAAACCAAAATCCTGGGCTGTCAGCTTTTCAGCTTTACGATTGGCGATATCAATTAAGGCCTGAATGCCAGGTCTGGCTTTGCCACTGCGAATACGCTGCAGGCCCTGATGCACCAGAATTCTGTTATTGGTATCCAGCGGCACTACGTCAGCCACAGTGCCTAAGGCCACTAAATCCAGCAGATCCGCCAAATTAGGTGCAGGTTGGCTTTCGGTAAAATAGCCTTGGGTCCGGAGTTCAGCCCGAAGCGCCAATAACAGATAAAAAGCCACACCCACACCGGCCAGTTGTTTACTGGGGAATTCACAACCCGGCTGGTTTGGATTGACAATAGCATCAGCATCCGGCAACTCGTTGCCCGGTAAATGGTGATCTGTGACCAGCACTTTGACGCCCATTTTTTTCGCAAGGGCAATGCCATCCAGAGCTGAAATACCATTATCGACTGTGACAATCAACTGAGCGCCCTGAGCAACCGCAATTTCTGCCATTTCGACAGATAAACCATAACCGTATTCAAAACGGTTAGGCACCAGATACTCTACATGCTTAAATCCCAGGCTTTTTAAGCCCGTCAGCAAAGTAGCAGTACTGGTGGCACCATCTGCGTCAAAATCGCCGACTATGACAATATGCTGCTGTTGCTGCAAAGCTTCAATCAACAAAGCTACAGCTGCAGATATGCCTTTGAGTAAGCTAAAAGGCAACAACTGAGCTGCGCTTCGCGCCAGTTGAACAGAACTTTCAATACCCCGGCTGGCGTAAATTTTCTGGATCACCGGATGGTATTGCGAAAGTTCCGATGAAATAGCCGGCACAGGCCGGCGTTGTGTTGTTTTGCTGATACTCAAACTGAAACCTGCTTAGGGCGTTTCCTGACTCAAGGTGGCAGCTAAAGCTGCGGCCGGCTGGTAACCAGGAATTAAACGGCCATCCGGTAAAATGAGTGCCGGAGTACCATTGATACCAAAACTCTGACCCAGTTCATGCTGCTGAGCCACAGTGTTTTTACAACTGACTTGTTTTACTGCTTTCCCTGCTTTACCGTCTGTCATCGCCTGTTTGGTATCTTTCGCACACCAAATCGACTGCAATTCATCATAAGTTGCAGACTGCACGCCCCCCCGCGGAAAGGCCAGATAACGCACTGTAATACCGGCTTTATTAAAATCGGCCATTTCGTTATGTAACTTTCGGCAATAACCACAGCTGGTGTCGGTAAATACATGCACCACGTATTTTTCGTCAGCCGCTTTAAATTCAATGACTGAGTCGTTAAATTCTTTAACACCCTCTTTGCGGATCCCTTTGAGAATGCCTTCGTTGACCAGCTTTTTGCTTTTTAAATCGTAAATATTGCCTTCAAACAGGTACTTTTTGTTTTCCGTCATAAAAAACAAACCTTTGTCGGTTTGCACCTGTAGCATGCCAGGCACTTCAGAATCAGCCACAGCTTTGACATTCAAACCCACTTCAGAAAAGGCTTGGTTCACTTCAGGCAAACTAACCTGAGCTGTTAATCCGGTACTTAAAAAGGTTGCCATAACGGCGAGATAGCTAAATTTCTTCATCTGTATTTCCTGCACCCAAAGCTAGCCTCTGGGATGATGTTGTTGATGTAAACTTTGCAGACGCGCCTGCGCCACATGAGTATAAATTTGGGTGGTCGATAAATCGCTATGCCCTAATAACAACTGTACGACCCGCAAATCAGCTCCATGATTCAATAAATGAGTGGCAAAAGCATGTCGTACCGTATGCGGTGACAACTCTGCACTAATGCCTGCCACTTTGGCATAAAATTTAATCCGGTGCCAGAAAGTTTGTCGGGTCATTTGTTGTCCCCTGTTGCTGGGAAAGACCACATCACTCTGAGCATCGAGCAACAAGTTACGGCCTTGCTTCAGGTAATTGTCCAGCCACTCCACTGCAGTTTCCCCCAAAGGCACCAGCCGTTCTTTTTTACCTTTGCCTGTGACACGCACTAACCCCTGCCGCAAGTTGATTTGCTGCAAGGTTAAACCCACCAGCTCAGATACCCTAAGACCGGCCGCATACAGAATTTCTAACATCACTTTGTCGCGAAACTGAATTAAATCGCTGACATCCGGGGCTGACAGCAATAAATCCACATCCTGCTCGGACAAAGTTTTAGGCAAAGAGCGACCAATCTTCGGGTTGAAGACGTCCGACAGCGGGTTTTCCGTGATCTGTCTGGTTTTATGCAAATGACGATAAAAACGTCGCAAACTGCTTAAGGTTCTGGAGGTGCTGCGTGGACTAAAACCTTGATCCACCCGAAACGCCAGATAGCTGTTGAGCAGCATGTGATCAACAGAGCTCAGTTGCTGACCCTGTAGCTGCAAAAATAATGCGAATTTAGTTAAGTCTGTGCCATAAGCACTTAACGTATGTTCACTGACGCCTTTATCCAGCCAGAGCTGATCTAAAAAGGCTTTAATAAGCTGTTGCTCTGAGACGGCCAACACTAGTGCCACTTGCTGCTCCCGGTTAATTTACCTTGTCTGACTTTGTTGGTTTCGACGCTTCTGCTACACTGCGGCCCACAGAAAATGCTGAGTCCCGTCAGATGAAAATTGGTCTTTTTTACGGCTCTACCACCTGCTATACAGAAATAGTGGCAGAAAAAATTCAGGTGCTTTTAAGCGCCGACTCAAGTCTGCCGGATGGCAGCAGTGTAACACTTCATAATATTAAAGATCAGCCTCTGGCGCTGATGGCTGACTATGATCTGCTTATTTTAGGTATTTCAACCTGGGATTTTGGTGAGCTGCAGGAAGACTGGGAAGCCCATTGGGATGATATAGCTGACGTGGATTTAAGCGGCAAAATTGTGGCTATTTATGGCATGGGCGATCAGCTGGGCTATGCCGAGTGGTTCCAGGATGCTGTAGGTATGTTGCATCAGGCCATAGCGCCACAAGACTGTATTCGTATTGGTTTCTGGCCTGTTGAGGGTTATGACTTTATTGCTTCCAAAGCAGTCACAGAAGACGGTGAGTGGTTTTATGGTTTAGCTTTGGATGAAGAAAATCAGTACGATTTAACCGACCAGCGCCTGAATCAATGGCTGACTCAGTTAATGAATGAGCTGATAGCGCTTTAACATCAAGCATTTAAAAGCGACTGATCATCACGTCCTGAAACAGCTGAGTTTTTTGTACTTCAAGATGAGCCTGCTGCAGCTTTTTCACCAGCTCAGCGTCACTGTTTTTGCTGGCGGCCAGGTAAGTTTGTAGCTCCAGCTGCGGAATGGCCATTACAAAAGTGGTGATGCCGGCTGGCAGGGCTAATTGCTGCTCCATTGAAGGCAATGCAGCTTGATCATCAATCACATAGTCTACTTTGCCTTTGAGCAGTAAACGCCAGGACTCCAGAATATCAGCCGATAAATGCAATTCTTTGCCTTCTTTCATGCCTTGTTGTTTAAGCCATTGCCCTGAAAAATCACCTCGTTGCACAGCAATAACAGAGGAACCTAAGTCTTTAATATGGTTTGGGTTTAAATCTGTGCGGTCCGTTAACCGCACCAAGCCAAAGCTGTATTTAGCCACAGGGCCAATCCAATGAAACTCGTTTTCCCGCTCCGGTGTTCTGGCCATATTGTAAATCAGTACATTGGGGGTGGAACCTGCGATATAAAAAGCTCTGGCCCAGGGATACACTTCAATACGGCTTTGCAGTCCGGCTTGTTTTAACGTCGCCTCGACAATCTGAGTACTAAGCCCATCCACTTTGCCCTCGATAATAGTCTGATGAGGGGGCGATAATTCAGTCACTACTCTTAATGACGTTTGTGCCAAAACAACGGGCACAAACAACAGCACCATAACTACACAAAACCGAAAAGTAAAATACATAAGGGGTACAACTCACAGCTTTGATTAACCTCTGATTTTAATCTAGCTTACTCTGCCGCACTGTGCATGACAACGTCAGATACCAGACTGTCAAAGCATCATAAAACAGAGTTCAAGTCCCCTTATTGGAAATATCCAGAGTCTTTGCCTACACTGCTGACTCTGTTACAGATACAAACTTTTGTTTTATTTTCAATCAACACAAGGACTTGACCATGTCACCACAGCACTCAGCACTGACCGAACTTGACTATGACCAGCGTTTAAAAGAGATCTGGCGCTACAGTCAACGAGGCTTGGTGTATCCGGCACCTGAAGCAATTTTCAGCACCTTCTGGTTATCAGGCCCTGTCAGTCGTAATAAGTTAAAAGAATTGATGGCGGAACTTCGCACGCAAATCCATCAGAATGCTGAGCTCAAAGATGCCAATACCAGCGCTATTCTTGGGGTATCGTCAGCGCAGTGGCGTCGTATCTGTGCAGAAGAAGGTATAAGTCTTCCCCAAGGCTTAGCATTCAACTTTCCAAAGCAGGACAATCCGGCTCAAAGTGCCTTATTTGATGGTTCCACCGGCGCTTTTCAGGACTCCGAAGGCGACTTGTGGTTTCATATCAAAAGTGACAAAGCCAAAGCCTGTGAATTAGTGCTGGACTTCATCAGCGAAAGCTTAGCTTCTGTAACAAAGTTTCAAATCTCTCAAAATGCAGCGTCTAAATCTGAACGCCAGGATGGCCTGAAAGGCAAAGTGTTGGGTTGTCGTTTTTCCGAAAACCTGAATAACCCAGCCGATCCTGTGTCTGTCTCTAAACATTGTATTACCGGCTTCGATGATATAGAGCATCTGGGATCCTCTTACGTATTAGCCCAGCGTTTTATTATCAACTGGGATCAAATCAATGCCATGTCTGAAGATCAGATTGAAGATCTGATAGGCCGTAAAACCAACGACACTATTATTCCGGACAGAGACACCCGCTCCCATATTAAGTCAGCCCGGATGCAGGATACTCAGGGCAATACCACGCCCGTATTACGTTTGGGTTTGCCTTTTGGCAAAGCCAGTTTGGTAGGCCAAAGCAGCCGCAGTCCCAAAGGAGCAACTGTCGCTGATGAGCAGGGTATCTACTTTGCCGGTTTTACCAAATCTTTTGCCATTCTGGAAAACATCATGCAAAACCAGATAGGCGCTGTCGCTGGCTTTATGAATGATCGGCTGTTTAACCACGTGAAATCTGATCTGGGCGGGTTCTTTTACATTCCCAGCCTGGCCGATTTAGACTTACTGAACGAACCTCGTTATCACAGCGATTTCAGCGCCTTGCACCAAAACGACTGGAGCCGTTTCCCGGGAGTCGACTGGTCCAGGCTGGACCGACATTTTGAAGCGGCATCGCCTAACGGTTTAATGTACTACAACCATAAAAACTATCTGTACAAAATGGCAACTATGCCGGAGCAGGAACGCCTGAAATACAATCCACCTTCAGCCCGGATATTGAGTTTGCTGGAGAACATTTTTTCGCTTTGGCAGGACAACTGGTACATCAACAGAAAACAGCAGGAGATAGCCGGCAACATTGCTTCTTATCTTGAGCAGTATCAGGGAGAGGATAAACCCGATGATATCTGGCAGGAATCCGTGATGGTGCGTAAAGGCTGGGCCATCCGGTTAACTTTGCATTTATTGGCCAGCCCTGATTATGGCTTCAGAGGCCGTAAAGTGCGTTTGTCGGATGGCAGTCTGGTGCCTTTTTGTGGTCATGCCAATCAAAGGGGGGACCTGGTGTACGGCTCTGATACGTACCGTATTTCAGCCGAAGAAATTATTGTTGGTGCTATGCCCAACCTGTCACTGGGTGAAGGCCGTTATGTGATGAAATACCTGACGGATCAGGAAAGACAGGATGGGTTTCTGGCTAATTTAAGCGAAGCTTCAGGAGTGGGTCATGTGATCCCTGATTACGAACAGGCTTTGCTTTTAGGGCTGGACGGTATGCTGCAGCAGATCCGGCACTATCAGCAAAACGCAACCAGTGACGCGCAGTGCGACTTATATCAATCCAGCCTGCTGGCGCTGCAAGGGGTCAGCGAATACTGCCTGCGTTACGCCGCTTTAGCCACAGAAATGGCAGCGCAAATGAGTGCCGGTCAGCAACTGGAAAAACAGAATCTGCTGCAAATAGCCAGGCGGATGCAGAAATTATCTAAAGCCAAACCTGATACTTTTGTTGAAGCTGTGCAGTTTATTTTTACCTTGCATACCTGCTTGCATCTAAACGGGGAGCCTACTGCTTTGGGCCGGCTGGATCAGTTACTGCAGCCATTTTTCGACAAGGACAGTATCAGTCTGCAACAAGCTCAGGAAGTGATTGATGCGTTTTATATTAAGCTGGATGAAAAAGTACAACAAAACCGGATCTTTATGGAAGATCATCAGCCTTTTGGTAATCTGGCGATGGGCGGCAGTTCAGGGCCTTATCCTCAGGGCGCTTCGTTAGGTCAGTGGATCCAACAACTGACAGTAGGTGGCACTGTGGCCGATGGTTCAGCGCCTTTCAGTGCCACCAAAGCTGCCTACAATGACATGACCAAGGTTTTTATCCGCTCTTCACGTCGTTTGCCGTTAAACGCCCCTTGCCTGTCGTTGCGTACCCGTAAAGATATTCCACAGGATATATTGGAAGAAGCCGCCATGGCGATCTTATCCGGCGGTGCCCATCCTATTTTGCTGAACGATGAGAAAATCATAGCCGGGCTTTATCAGAGCGGCGATCAGGTAGGCGGTGATTTAGACTCAGACCCAAGTGGCGTCTGGCGCTCAAAAGTCAGCCTGCCATCGGCTCAGAACTACGCTTGTGATGGCTGCTACGAACCTCAGTTCCCGGGGGAAAACTGGTTTTCTTTAGGTGGGTTTTCCACTTTGCAACCATTGGAATGTGCCATCAATCAGGGCCGTACTTATTCCTCAGCGGGCCAGAGCTATTTATATGGCCAAATGATTTCAATGACCACCAAAGCACCGGAGCTGATAGAGTCTTTTGACGAATTATTAGATTTGTATTTCCTGCATTTTGATTTACTGAACCGCAAAGCCATCAATGGCCAACTGATGGGTTATGGTGCCAATACCGCCTTTTGCCCTTCCCCTCTACTTAATGTGCTGATGAAAGACTGCCTCGCCAAAGGCCAGGATTTTTACAGTGGCGGCACCAGATACAATGTGTATGGCCCTTGTTATATAGCTTTAGGTTCTACTATTAACTCTTTGTATGCCATAAAAAAAATGGTGTTTGATGACAAAGAGGCTGTGACCACTTTAGCTGAATTACTGGAGTGTTTGTGCTGTGACTGGGGCTATAAAATGACGGAACCTTTTATCAGCCAACTGGCGGGGGAAGGCCGTATTGCCGCCCGTTCAGACCGCTTTAAACGTTTGCGTCAAACCGCTTTGGCGATGCCAAAGTATGGCCGCGGTAACGCCGGGGTCGATGAACTGGGCAATCTTGTCATCAGTCGTATTGCAGATATAGCGGTCGAAACTTTTACCCGGCCTTTAGCCCAAACCAAGGCCACTATGCAAAGATTAGCTCAAGAGTTTGGCAGCAAAGAATTTCCTTTTGGTCTGCAAATTCAGCCTGGCGTTGGTACTTTTGAAAATCATGTGGAAATGGGTGCATGGAATGGAGCCAGCGCTGATGGCCGTCGTGTTGGCACTACAATAGCCTCAGATATGAGCGCGACTCCTAGTCCGGCCGATTTAGTTGTGGACCATCAATGGGCCGGTTTTGGTCAGGCTCTGGCAGGTTTTGCCGGTTCAGGTGCTGAGAAAATGAGTGATGGTGCACCTACAGACTTTAATATCAAAGAAGGTTTCCCGCTGGACGCTTTAACCGCTGTACTGCGGCAATTTGCCGATGGTCAGTCGTCTAATATTCTGACGGTGACAGTCGCCAATCCTGACACTTTCAGTGCTGCTGTGACTCAGCCAGAACAATATGATTTACTGCGGGTGAGAACCGGCGGTTGGACGAACTTCTTTACCTCCGTCTTCCCGGTGATCCAGCAACAGCATCAAAGGCGGCCATTATCAGCACCGGATGCCAAATGTCCTTTTCATAAAAGCTAAAGCATAAAACGGTTGAAAATAACAAGGGCGACTGATGTCGCCCTTGGTTTATTTGTAGCTTGCATGAAAGCCTGGGAAATCAGGAATTATCCCTTTAAAACTTGTGCCATGGCTTTAGCAAAGTAATCAATATTGCTGTGGTTTAAACCAGAAATACTGACGCGGCTGGAGCCGACCATATAGATGCTGTAATCCTTACGCAAACGTTCAATCTGTTCCTTGTTAATGCCAAGGAAAGAGAACATACCGTGTTGTTTGGTAATAAAACTGAAGTCCTGCGTTATGCCTTCAGCAGCAAATTTATCGATGATCAACTGGCGGTAGTCGTTGATACGATTACGCATCACAGCCAGTTCCTGATGCCATAAAGCCGTTAATTCCTGACTATCCAGAATATGACTGACCACAATAGCACCATGGGCAGGCGGCATAGAATAAATACTACGCACTACACTCAGCAGCACTGATTTAGCTATGTCTGCCGTTTTGCTGTCGGCCGCCACTATGCTGCAAGCACCAATACGTTCACGGTATAAACCAAAGTTTTTTGAACAGGAGCTGCACAGGATCATTTCTTCAACCTGATCCGCTAAATAACGTAAGCCTTGTGTGTCTTCATCCAAACCTAAACCAAAGCCCTGATAAGCCATGTCGACCAACGGTGTAAAACCTTTTTCTTTGGCTAAATCAGCAAATTGTTTCCACTGTTCAAAGTTTAAATCCATACCACTTGGGTTATGGCAGCAGGCATGCACTAACACCACATCACCGGCAGGAACTTGCGCCAGTTCAGTCATCATGGCATCAAATTTTAAACCTTTGGTTTCCCAGTCGTAGTAAGCATATTCTTTCACTGTCAGGCCGGCCGCCTGAAACAAGGAGATATGGTTAGCCCAGGTTGGGTTAGTGACCCAGACTGTAGCGTCAGGATTAGCTTTTTTAATAAATTCAGCTGCCACCCGCAAAGCACCTGTACCACCCGGCGTATGAGCTGTAGTCACACGGCCTGATAACAATACTTTATGCTGACCAAAGGCCAGTTTTTCGATATGGCTGTTAAAGGATAAATCTCCGGCCATGCCAATATAGGTTTTACTGTCTTCGTTTTTTAAACGCAGTGCTTCGGCCTTTTTCACACAATCCAGTACAGCCGTATGGCCTTGCTCGTCTTTGTAGACTCCAACCCCAAGGTCCACTTTTAATGGATTTGGATCTTCTTTATAAGCGGCCATTAAACCTAAAATTGGATCGATAGGGGTTGGCTGTAAGTGCGAAAACATAGTTATTACCTGTTAGTTGCAGTGTGAATCGGTGTATTTAAATTTATCTTATCATGCAGGCAGTAAGTCTGGCAGCACAAGACAGATGGCGACTAAACGAACCAGCGCATCTGTATGGTAGGCCTGACGTTTAAAGGCCTCAGCGTCAATAATACCTGCCAGTTCACCTTTGCTGTTAAATAAAGGCAAACAAGCTTCGGATAATACTTTTGGATCGCAGGTGTAATACTCACCTCCGGCCGTTAAATAAGCGGTGACGTCGTTGATCACTTTAGCTTTGCCAGTCAACCCGACAGTACTGTTATTGCTGATGGCCGCAAATTCTTCAGTTAACGGAAACTCAGCACGGGAAGCGGCACCAAAATAGGCCAGTTTCACCAGCA
Source organism: Gammaproteobacteria bacterium (assembly GCA_018825965.1). Classification (GTDB taxonomy): domain Bacteria; phylum Pseudomonadota; class Gammaproteobacteria; order Enterobacterales; family Alteromonadaceae; genus Pararheinheimera. The sequence goes on along the minus strand of JAHKAA010000050.1, from coordinate 181,160 downwards.
CAGTTTCACCTTCTGGGTTCTGACGTTTCTGGTAAATACCAAACCAGTCACTGTCATTGCTTTGCTGATAGTGCTGCACCACTGAAGTGAGCTGAGCTAAAGCTTTAGCTGTTGCTTCGTTTTGGCCCAGAATAGCCGCCAGATCATAAGGTTCATCCGCCAGTTGGCCAAACAAAGAACAAGCTCCACCTTCACCTAATTCAGGCACCTGATAAGCCCAGGTGACAGTTGGAGCCACTGCTGCAGAGAGTTGATTTTTTAATGCGGTAACAGCCTGCGCTATCGCTATGTCCTGCCCCTGCAATACCGCCGCTAATCCTGATTGTTCCAGATACAAGTTAATAGACACTTCAGCCATCCAGATTTCTAAAATTGACCGTAGTTTACCAGAAGCCTTTTATTTGCCAATGGCTTTTTTTGCAGCTTTCATTTCAAACTTGCTGTTTGTTAGTAACTTGTTTATCGTGCGCTTTCTGACGACTTACACAGATTGTTTTATGAGTGGCAAAAAAATCTCGTTAGCCGACTGGCAACAACAATTGGGGCGACCTGCCGAAGCGGCTACAACAGCAAAAGCAGACGACTTGGTCTACAGTACAACTTCAGGCCGGATAGAGAAGCCTGCACAGCAAAAAGCAGTAGCTCAGACTTTTGCTGATGGTCATGTACGCTTAAAACGTGAAACCAAAGGCCGTAATGGCAAAGCGGTGATCACTATTTCCGGCCTTGCTGAAAGCGCAGAAAAACTGACAGAAATAGCAGCTTTATTAAAGAAAAAGTGTGGTTGTGGTGGTTCGGTCAAGGATGGCGTCATTGAAATTCAGGGTGATCAACGCGAACTGGTGCAACAGGAATTAACCAAACTGGGTTACAAACATAAATGGGCAGGTGGTTAAGCCACCCCATTTATACCCAAGTGGATCAAGCGAGTATCTGATGCAACAACTCTCCCCTGCCGATTTATCTATTCTGCTGATTGAACCTTCTGATGTTCAACGCAAAATTATTATCAAACAGTTAGCCGAAGAAGGCGCGACCCAGGTCAGCACAGCCGACAGTATTGCCACTGCCATGGTGCAGCTAAAGCAACATAAAGCCGATTTAGTGATCAGCAGTTTGTACTTTGAACAAGGTACCAGCCTGGAGCTGTTGGCAAAGCTAAAAAACGACGCTGATTTAGCTGAAGTGCCTTTTGTACTCATTTCTTCTGAAACCAAAAAAGCGCAACTGGAACAGTTTAAACAATCCGGTGTGGTGGCAATTTTACCTAAGCCTTTTAACTCCATTCAGTTGGGTAAAGCCTTAAATGCAGCCATCGATTTATTAAGTCCAGCCGAGCTGGAACTGAGTTTGTTTGATGTACATGATGTGCGGGTTTTAGTGGTGGACGACAGCCGTCTGGCCCGTAACCATATTAAACGTGTACTGCAAAATCTGGGCATTCAGCACTTAACTGAAGCTGAAGACGGTCAACAGGCTATTGAGCTTTTGAAAAACAATATGTTTGATTTGGTAGTGACGGATTTTAATATGCCGGAAGTGAATGGCCAGGAGCTGACCCAGTATATTCGTGAGCACAGCCAGCAAAGCCATATACCGGTATTGATGGTCACCAGCGAAGCTAATGAATCTCACCTGGCTAATATTGCACAGTCTGGTGTTAATGCCTTATGTGATAAACCTTTTGAACCAGAAACAGTACGGGCTTTATTAAGCCGTATTATGGAGCATTAAAAAGAAGATGGGTCAGAGCTTGCGCCCTGACCCTTTAGATCATTTCTGTCTGTTGTAGTCTTTACCAAAAATCTTGCCAAAGAAGCTGTCTTTTAACCAGACAGGTCGCTGTGGATTATTGGCAACTTCAGTGGTAATACCAAAGTTAATATCCGCAAACACAGCACCAGCATCATAACGGATGACACCAAAGTCAGCCGTTAAACCCGCCTTGTCATCTGTAGGTTTGTGGTAATGCTTAGCAAAAAACTTGCCCCAGACTTCGCCGCCTTTTTGTTTTGGATCTTTGGAGCTAAAGCCTGTCATCAGGAAAACAGAGGGCACACCTTGTTGCACTAAAGTGTAATGATCTGAACGGGTGAATATCGCTTGCTCAGGCATTGGATCCGGGCTTTGTGTAATGCCAACTGCAACAGCTGCTGTATCCACTGTAGCCCCTAAGCTGGAATGGTTGGCACCAAATGCCACTATGTCAGCAAAAGGATACAACAACACCGGCATATCTATATTGACGTTGGCCACCAGCTTATCGATAGGACGGGTTGGGTTATGGGCAAAATAGTCAGCCCCCAATAAGCCTTTTTCTTCACCTGTTACAGCGAGAAATAAAATAGAACGTTTTGGCCGCCCGGCCTTTTGAGTAAATAAACGTGCGGTCTCCAGCATAATGCCAACACCTGCTGCATTATCCATTAAACCGTTATTGATTTTATCTTTGCTGCGTACATCATTGGAGAAACCAATATGATCAGAGTGAGCCGTCACCACCACATACTCATCTTTAAGCACAGGATCAGAACCAGGCAATACTGCAACCACGTTCGGGCTGCTGATATCTTCCTTAGTGGATTCACGCTTTAGACTGACTGTGCCTTCTAAGGAAAAACCTGTAGGCACTTTTTCTGCGGCTAAGTCCGCAAAAATATCGTCCAGAGAACGGCCGGCCCCTTCAAACAAGTTTTTAGCGGCGTCCGGATGTACATAAGCACTACCCAATAAAGACTCAAATTCACCTTCTGCTTTACCGTCTTTATGCAGCCAGCGCATACGGGGACTGGTTAAATACATCAGGCTATTGGCATAAGGCCGCACTTTTTCTTCTGAAGGAGTATGCAGGGTAATAATACCTACAGCACCACGTTCAGCCGCGTTTTCTGCTTTTAAACTTTGAATATGAGCTGCTTCTTCACTGGGTAGAGATTTAGGGCGGCCACTGAGCATCACCACTATTTTGCCTTTGACATCCAGATTGGCGTAATCATCCAGATTAAACTCTTTGGACACTAAGCCATAGCCAACAAAGACCAAAGGTGCTGTGACATCGGCTTTCGCATGCAAAGTACTGGGACCCGTAAAAAACTGTTTTGGATAATCAAAGTCTGTGGTTTTGCCATTTTTAGTCAACGACATTTTGGCACTGCTTTGCACCAGCATGGCTTTGCGTAAAGGCACAGACTGGAAATAGCCCTGTTCACCGGCTGGCTCTAAACCTAAAGCGGCCAATTGAGTGGCAATATAATTCGACGCAATTTGATGACCACGGCTACCGGTATCCCGGCCTTCCAGGCTGTCATCGCCTAAAAACGTCATATGAGCTTCAATGGCTTGAGCGCTGGCTTTTGGCAGAGCTGCTGCAGAAGAAGGTGTTGGGGTACTTTGACAGCCCGCCAGCACCAGCATGGCGGATAAAGCACTGATCGACATCAGTTTCATAAGTTTTCCTTAAAAAATTCAGGGGCTTTCGCCCCTGACTACTCAGTTTTTAGCCTGATAACGCTGCTGATACTTATCATGTAATTGCTTGTGCCTGTTGTTCAAATCAACAGCACGGCCATCAATCCACATGTAACGCACTTTGTGCCCGAGATAATCAAAAATATCACCATCAGACACCACCAGAGTGGCAGCCTTACCCACTTCGATGCTACCGATTTTATCAGCCACTCCTGCAATTGCCGCAGCATCAAGTGTAACAGAACGTAACGCCTGCTCCGGACTTAAGCCATAGCTGATGGCCTGGCCTGCAGCAAAGACCACGTTGCGGGTATCCCAGTAGCCATCCAGTGACAAGGCGAATTTCACCCCGGCTTTAGCCAACTGGGCCGGAGTCTGAAATGACTGGCTGCTGGCTTCATCTGCACGTTCAGGAATGCCATAAGGCGAGGTATAAATCACCGATACATTAGCGGCAGCAAGTTGGGGGGCGATACGCCAGGAGTCACGGCCACCCACTATGGTCAGAGCAAAACCATAGTGCTGAGCAAACTTCATAGCTTGTTCAATTTGACGCTGGTCATTGGCATGCACAAAAACAGGTAATTCACCTTTGAATACCGGGATCATCGCCTGCCAGCGTGAATCCACCGGCAGTTTCACGCCATCAACCACAGCCTGGGCATAAGCTTGAGCGGTTTTGAAGTAACCGTCCAATTCAGCCATGGCTTTTTGATTGGCTTTACGAATATCTTCTGTTTTTTGCGGGCGCGATGGATGTGGCATGACATCAGCCCGTGGCCATTTGATATGCAAAGCCACTGAATCAACCACAGTCGCATCTTTCCAGTTCCAGGCATCCAGTTGCATAAAAGCGGACTGCCCCATAATCAAAGAACCATTTGGATACACCAGAGTGTAACTAAAACCATTAGCACGAATGGTAGGCACCACTTCAGAATCCGCGTTATACGCGACCTGAGCCTTGATATCCGGGTTGGTCTGAGTCACCTCAGTGCTGTCGTCTGTCGCCCGCACTGCTTCAATTTCAGTTAAACCCAGCTGATTCGCCAAAGCAATCAAGCCGGGGTACAACTGCTTGCCCTGTAAAGACAGCACTTGCGCGCCAGTTGGCACAGCTAAATCTGTACCTATAGCACTGATTTTTCCGTCGACCAGTAACACATCTGTGTCTTTTAATACGCCCTTTGTCACCGTATGCACTGTGGCATCCTGTAATAAAATGGCGGTGCTTTGTTTAGGTGCCGGCACTATATCGTTTGCCTGTGCAGTCAGGCTCAGCGTTGCAGTCACCAGTAAAAAAAGTTTAGAGAATTTCATTGATGACTCCATTAGTGCTGATGACCAAAAGCAAGGGATAACACATCATGGTTATCTTCACAGTGCCAAACCGGGTTATTGGCTTTGTACGACGCGCCAGAACCTGCTTTTTCGCGGTCAGAAGCCTGTAACACCTTCTGGATCAACTGTTGTTTTTCACTCTTGACCTGCTGTTGTAACTGCTCGTCCGCAGTCAGTTGATAATAAGGAGCTCCTTCAATCCAGGTTTGCTGAGCACGGGCGTACACAGACAATGGATGGGCAGACCACAATACGAAGTCAGCCTGTTTACCTTCTTCCACTGAACCTACTTTTGAGTCAATTTTCAGCTGTATAGCCGGATTAATAGTGACCATATTCAAAGCTTGTTGCTCATCCATGCCACAATACACCACGGCTTTAGCGGCTTCCTGATTCAGGCGGCGCTGCAAATCCGGACTGTCAGAGTTGATACTGACCAACACACCCTGTTGCTGCATTAAGCAGACATTGGTTGGAATAGCGTCCTGCACTTCCATTTTATAAGCCCACCAGTCGGCAAAACTCGAAGCACTGGCACCATGAGCTTTCATCTCATCAGCCACTTTGTAGCCTTCCAGAATGTGCGTAAAAGTAGTGACATTAAAGCCCATCTCGTCGGCTAATTTGATGATCATCAGAATTTCAGAGGCCACATAAGAGTGGATATGGATAAAACGTTCTTTATCTAAAATTTCGACCAAAGTTTTGAGGCGGTAATCGACCCGGGGCGGTGCAGTTTTTGCACGCTCAGAGCTGGATAAATCTTCATACTCAGCCCACTGTGCTTTGTATTCTTTAGCGGCCTGAAAGGCATCACGAATAATAGTATCAACACCACTGCGGGTTTGAGGGTAGCGGCTGACAAAAGCTTCGCCCCAGTTGGATTGTTTGACGTTTTCACCCAAGGCAAGTTTGATGCTCGCTGGCGCACCTTTGAATTTCAGTTGTTCTGCGCTATCACCCCAACGCAGCTGAATAATCTGTGCCTGGCCGCCAATAGGATTGGCGCTGCCATGTAACAACTGAGCTGTAGTAGTACCACCAGCTAAACCACGGTAAATATTGATATCATCGGCGTCTAACACATCGGCAATACGCACTTCAGAAGTCACAGCATCTGAGCCTTCATTCACGCCCAGATCAATAGCTATATGCGAGTGTTCATCGATAATACCAGCAGTCAGGTGCATGCCGGTCGCATCAATGGCTTGATAACCTGAAGGCGTAGATAAGTTTTTGCCAATTTTGACAAAGTTGCCATCCTTCACCAGGACGTCCGTATTTTCTAACTTACCCGCCTTAGCGGAAGTCCAGACAGTGGCATTTTTAATATGCACATTTTGTCGCCTGGCTTGTTGTGTCACACCAAAAGCGCGGTTAGGCATAGTCAGCTTTGACAGCAACACAGGTTGTTCTGTGGCTTTTTTCTCATCAGCTTTAGCCACCAAAGGTTGTTGCAGGCTGCTGATGGCAACTGTCGCGCCCTCTGCAGTGACTAACTTTCCTTGCAAGGTTTTGCCTTTAAGCTCACCACTAAATTGAGCCACACCAGAACCTTGCCCCAGCGCCTTTAAATCCACTGCAAATTGCAGCTGATTTTTTTGCACTGCCACATGATCCAGTGTGCTGGTTTTATCGCCCAGTTTAATAGAACCTTCGACTGAGCCTTTTTTATCTGTCAGTTCCAGCGGCAAGCTGCTGCCATTGATACTCAAAGAATAAGTACCGGTAAAGGCAGGTAAATCCATAGCTGTAAATTGTTGCTGCTGACCACGAACCCAGGTCGCCACTATTTCTCCATCAGCAAATAAATCACCTTTACTGACCACTAAATCCGCCTGATAACCTTCTGCAATTTTGCCAATCTGCTTGTCCAGACCTAACCATTTTGCAGGTTCAGTGGTCAGCGCAGCCAAAGCTTTTTGCTGACTTAAACCATAAGACACAGCTTTACGTAAGTTCGGCCAGAACTGCTCTGGTTTCTCCAGCTTGTGCAGGGTCAAAGCAAAAGGAATTTTCGCCTTTTCTAACACAGCTGCATTAGAAGGCGCTCTTTCCCAGTGCCTTAACTTTGCCAGTTCCACATCCAGCTGATCATTCAGTTGTTGCACTGCAGGAGCTGCCGGAAAGGCCAGAGGCAAAATCAGCGGGCGTCCCGTCGCTTTAACCTGTTCAATACGACTGTATTCATAGCCAGAAGCCACCAGTGTCGCTTTATCCAGTCCAAATTCTTTTAACAGCTTATCAGCGCGTAACAAAGCCTGATCGTCCGTGGCTTCAAACACCACACCCTGAGTTTTCAGTTGAGCTAAAGCAGCTAAATCAGCATTAAACTCAATAGGCTGATTGTAAAAACGCCAGTTGCTTTTGCCCTGAGCCTGACTGTACCAATTGGCATCGGCCAGGGTCTGGCGGATCAGAGCTATGCTGCCCATCAGCGAAGAAGGATAACTCTGAACTGAAGTACCTTTACTAAAGGCCATAAACTGATTGGCCTGGGCACGCAGTACAGCTTCGTTCGGCAAGCCAGATACCAGGGACGCCACCAAAGCCTGACCGCGAAAGATGCCATCAAAACGGGCGGATTGAACTGTAGTAAAACCCTGCTGCTGATAAGTTTTTGCTTGTTCAGCATCAGGTTTAAATTCATTGACCCACAGCTTACGGGCATGAATAGCTGCATTACTGGCATTGCCGCCTTTGCGGTCATTGCTGTAGTTCGGCTTAGCGCCAAATTCAAAGCCATTGCCTTTTCCAGCTTTAGGTAAACCGTATTGGCTGTATAAATCGATAAAACCCGGATAAATAAAATAACCAGTGGCATCTATGGTCTGATAGCCAGCTGGCACAGCAGCTTTATTTTGAATTTTGCTGATAGTGCCATTGCTGATCAGTACAGTGGCATTGTCCAGACGTTTGCCTGGTTCAGTGATCACAGTGGCGTTGGTTAAGGCATAAAGTTGTGGCGACTTATCACGGATCCCCTGAACCGGCGTGGTTTGGTCCGCCGAAGCAGCAGGCAACAAAGCGCAAAGCATTGCCGTACTGCACAAGGACAGTTTTAGTTTGATCATGGATCTTTCCTGGTTGTATTGGGGCTTTACCCTGAAAAATGCAGCAGGAAAACAAAGCACAAGGCTGGCTTATTCCCAACAACAACTTAAAGTTCAGCAGCCCCTGTTAATAATGGTTGATAACTCAGGTTATATAAGTCCTGCTCTGCCCTTGGCATGCTGAAGTAATAACCTTGCACCAGATAGCAAGCATTGTTTTTTAAGAATTCGATCTGTTCTATGCTCTCCACGCCTTCAGCCACAACCCGCAGGTTCATTTTTTGCGCCATAGCGATAATGGCCGCAACTATGTCCATGTCGTTGGTGTCTGCCGGAATATCTTTCACAAAAGAACGGTCTATTTTCAGCTCATCTACCGGGAACCGCTTTAAATAACTCAGCGATGAATAGCCTGTACCAAAGTCGTCAATAGATAAAGTCACCCCCAGTCCTTTTAACTCATTTAACTGGGCAATAGCCGCATCAGTGTCGCCCATCAGCATCGACTCTGTAATTTCAAAGATCAGTTTGTCCGCCCGGGCACCTGTACGCTGTAGCACCCTTTCAACCACTTCGGCCAGATTTTGATCGGTAAATTGTCGTGCCGAAAGGTTGATAGAAATAGTCACATCATGGCCTCTGGATTGCTGGCGACTGATAAAACGGCAGGCCTCCCAGATAATCCATTCGCCTATTTCCACAATCAAACCTGTGCTTTCTGCCACCGGAATAAACCGCAGTGGCGGGATCATAGAACCATCGGGCCGGACCCAGCGTAATAAAGCTTCATAACCAATCACCACATTAGTGCGAATATCGATTTTCGGCTGGTAATACAACACAAACTGATGCTCACGAATGGCTTCGCGCAGATGATTTTCTATTTGCAGTTTTTCTTTGGCGGCGTCGTTTAAATCCTGACTGAAAAAATGGTAGGTATTACGGCCACGGGCCTTGGCTTCATACATGGCCAAATCAGCATGTTTGAGCAACAGCTCTTCATCAGCCGCATCTTCAGGCGCTATGGTAATACCTATACTGGCACTGATAGCGACTTCCTGGCCTGTCAATTTGACCGGAGCTGCAAAACTTTGCTGCAGATTTTCAGCGATCAAGGCCGCATGGGCTCTGTCTTTAATACCACTTAAAATCACTGCAAATTCATCGCCGCCCAAACGCGCTATCGTATCTTCTTCACGTAAACGGCTAATGAGTCTTCGCGCCACCTCTTTCAGTAGCTCATCCCCGGCATCATGGCCTAAGGTATCGTTAATACGTTTAAATTCGTCCAGATCAAAATACAACAAGGCAAAATGGTAATAACCACGGGACGACATAGCTATGGCTTTGCGTAACTGGTCACGGAAATAACTGCGATTCGCCAGGCCAGTTAACATATCGTAATAAGCCAATTGCTCCATTTTGCGCTGGCTTTCTTTGATAAAAGAAATATCCTGCATAGCACAGACATAGTTGCTGATATCGCCTTTTTCATCCCGTATTGGCGCTATCGCCAGCGACACCCAGAGTTTTCGCAGCACATGTTGCAGCAACATATCACCACGCCAGTGATGGCGATCTTTCAGCGTTTGGCTGATTTCTTCGCCAACAAAAAACATCTCAGCGGCAAATAAAGAGGACAATGGCTTTTGCATCATATGTTCGGCAGTGCAGCCCATCAGCTCCAGCATAAAAGGGTTCACATATTCGATATGTAATTCTTTATCTGTCAGCAAAATACCTGAACTGGAAAAGGCGACAGCTTTGGTTAGTTTACGGGTGGCGCGTTCGGCTTCTTCTTTTTCACCTATACGGGTATTTAACCCTGAGATCAGTTGGTGGATTTCTTCCGCCATGCCATTAAAAGCGCGATTGAGCATACCAATTTCATCGTCATTCTGATCCAGAGTAAGTTGCTGTAAATCGCCCCTGCTGATCCGCTGTACCGCAGAAGATAAGCGGGTTAAACGTTTTAAAATAAACTGGTAAATAAAAAACTGCAGAGACAAAGCCACGATGACTGCAACTGCCAGAAAAATCATCATCACGTTGTCACGAAAATCCTGCAAACCGCTGACAACCACCTGCTTGTCCTGATACAAAGTCAGGTACCAGTCTAAACGCTGCACTTTGGCCGCAGACACCAGATAGTTGGATAAATCGGCCTGCAGCAACTCCGACACTGCCGGGTTTGTGGTCACTTGCTGAATAAAAGCAGCCAGTTCCGGCTTTCGTGGTGCCACCGAACTGTAACGGGCATCAAAGTTTTGTTGTCCTTTGTTTTGCAGCGGTACAGGTTTTTTGCCATCCAGTAACAAGTTGCCCTGAGGATCAAACAACATACTACGCAAACCATCAGAGGCTTGTTCAATGTTGGCTAAATCAAGAAACAATTCATCCAGAATATAATCACTGCCTGTTACTCCTAAAAATTCATCTGCGGTATACACAGGGATCACCAGGCTGGTCATCCATTTTTGCCAGATAGGATCGTAATAAATAGGAGTCCAACGTGGTAAACGGCTGGGGTTTTGCTCCGGAGTCGCAATATCAAAGAAGATATCTTTGGTAAAGTCATGAGTGACAGGCACTTCTAAGGCCCAGTCTGCCGGCGCAATACGGATCAAACCTTGTTTAGAAATAAAGTAAAAGTTAAAAAACTCTTCCAGCATCAAAGGTGCCAGTTGCTGCCATAGCTCTTCACTTTGAACTAACCAGGCGCTTTGTTGTGGATCTAATTTTGCCTGAGGAATAAAAGCTGCTGACAAATCATCCTGAATACGTACACTGCCATCCGGCTGAGCTGTGGGTAAAGCCGGAGAAGCCGCTGTAGTTTTGCTGAGATAGCGCACCACAATGTTATTGGCACTAATGGCCTTTTTTTCCCGGGTTAAAAAACCGGCATCCAGTTCGCGGGCATATTTTTCAGACTGCCGCTTTAATTCATGCTTTTCCTGTTCGATCAGCACATTTTGTTGCAGCATCAGCACCGCATAAGCGATAGCCGTGCTGGCGACTACAGTCAGCATAAACACCAGTAGCGCAAACTTGATGCTAAGGGAATTCATACCTGTAGGTTTGTGAAAATTAACGTCCTTCACATGATTTCCTGAGTTGACAGCGACGGGATTCAATTGTAATGCTATTGTGACATACAAAAGCATCAAACCATTATTGCATCAAAATCAAACAAATGAGAATTAAGTCAATGAAAAATCTGTTTATCTTACTGTCTATGGGATTGTCCTCTGCTTGCGCTATGGCGGGCAGCGCCTTTACCGACGCTGAAGACGCTGTCACTTATCGTCAGCATAGCTTTCAATTAATACGGCATAATTTCGTCGATTTAGGTGACATGATGCGGGGCAAAGTGCCTTTTGACGCCAAACGTGCGGAAAAACGAGCCGACGCTCTGGCAAGCCTGACTACCTTACCCTGGGAAGCTTTTGAAGTGCCGGGCGCTGATAAAGTAAAAAGTGAAGCTAAAGCAGACATCTGGAAAAACCTGCAGGATTTTCAGCAAAAAGCCCAGCAATTCCAAACCGACGCTTTAGCTTTACAAACCGCAGCTAAATCAGGTGACCAGGCCACTATTAAACCAGCTTTTGGCAATTTCGCCAAAAACTGCAAAGCCTGTCACGACCAATATAAAGCAGATTGATCTCTTTAGTAACGGGCGGGGACAAGCCCCGCCCCTACGGCGCATTACCATTGTTGATACAAAGACAGTCCTTGCCAGAGTGCAAAAATTCCGGCAAAAACCAGCACCAACAGCAGATACCAACGCAATGATTTGATTGCAGGTTGTTGTGCTTCAGTATTCAGCTTGCCATGCAACATAGCACCTAAAACACCATCTTTTTTCAGCCCGTGAAAAAGCGCTGCAACCACATGCACAGCAATCAGTATCAGCAACAGATCAAAGTTATTGTGATGAAACCAGGAGGCAAAAGAAGACCAGTCAGATGACACTGCACTGTAAAGTGGCCCTTCTGTCATCACATCATCAGTGGTCATTAAGCCTGAGATAAACTGCAATAAAATCAGCGTCATCAAGACCAGGCTCATATAACCTGACAAGCCTCTGTGACCTATGCCATGTTTGGCTTTATTCCACATCCGCACTAATTGTGGCGGGCTTTGCAGAAAATGACTGAAACGTGCTGTCTCGCTGCCAACAAAACCCCAGATCAGGCGGCTAAGTAAAATAGCAGCAAGTGAATACGCCAGGATCTGATGCACTACAAGATAACCCTGATCAGCGGTAAACCATAAGCCAGCCAATAACAACAGCTGACTCCAGTGGTAAAATCGTATGGCTTTATCCCATAACTGAATCACTTTCATCTTTTCATCGTCCTCTATTATGATAAGTTATTGATTTTACCCCATTGGAAGCAAAAACCTATGCTTTGGTTCAAACGGATTTCTATTGCCTTACTGATGCTGATCCTGCTGGTCGCTGGTTTTTTATATTTTGCTCTGCACAGCACCTTGCCAGCTTATGAAGGCGAATTGCCTGCCGATGTCAGACAACAGGTTGAAATCAGCCGGGATGCACAAGGTTATGCCAGCATCAAAGGACAAAATCGCAATGACGTGGCTTATGCTCTGGGTTTTGTCCATGCTCAGGAGCGATTTTTCCAGATGGATTTATTACGCCGTAATGCAGCGGGAGAGTTATCCGAACTTTTTGGTGAAATGGCGCTGGATTTGGATAAAAAACGCCGTATCCACAGATTCAGAGCCAAAGCCCAGCGGGGTTTTGCGAAGTTACCAACTGACCAAAAGCAGTTGCTTCAAAGTTACACGGCCGGAGTGAATGCAGGCTTGGCCGAATTAGGCTGGCCGCCCTTTGAATATGCTTTATTAGCACAAACGCCGCGAGACTGGGTCGAAGCCGATTCTTTTTTAGCGCTCTACAGCATGTATCTGGATTTACAGGGCTCTGAGGGCAAAGACGAGCTGGCAATGGGCCTGATGCAACAAAAACTGCCACAAGATTGGTACGATTTTTTATTCCAGCACAGCCCGGACTGGCAAGCCGCCATGGATAACAGCAAAGTCAATCTTATCCCTATGCCAAAATCGACCTATCCGGCGCTGTTGGCAGGGCAGAAAACAGCCTGTACTGATTGCGCCCTGCATGACAGTGCAGATATTGGCAGTAATAACTTTGCGGTGTCAGGCAAAAGAACCAAAGATGGCCGTGCTATTTTAGCCGACGATATGCATTTGGGGATCCGTGTACCAGGCACCTGGTTTAAAGCCCAGCTGAAATGGACAGAAAACGATCAGTCGTTTGAAGTTGCTGGTGTCAGCTTACCTGGTACTCCGGCTATAGTAGCTGGCAGCAATGGCCATATAGCCTGGGGTTTTACCAACAGCACAGCAGATTGGTCTGATGTTATAGCCTTGAAGCTGGATCAAAAAGGTGAAAGCTACCAAACCGCTGATGGCTGGCAGGAATTCAGTTACCAGAATGAAGTGTTTAAAGTCAAAGGCCAGCCGGATGAGTTGGTGCTGCAAAAAGAAAGCATCTGGGGCCCGGTGTTATCCCCACCTTTTCAGAATTATGCCTATCGTTGGGTGGCTCATGATGTGGAAGGCGCCAACTTTAATTTGTTAACTCTGGAAAAAAGCCAGGGAGTACGTGAGACATTAAAACTGGCAGCCAGTGCCGGCGTGCCGACCCAAAATTTACTGGTGGCAGATAAAGACGGTGCCATAGGCTGGACTCTGATCGGAGCTTTACCTGAACGTAAAGTGCAGCATATGGATGCGCCTCAGGACTGGAGTAATGGCCAGAATCACTGGACAGGTTACCTGTCTCAAAACCGTTACCCACAAATTTACCAACCCCAATCCGGTCAGCTCTGGACAGCCAACAGCAGAATGGTAGGGGGTAAAGATTTAGCATTAATTGGTAATGGCGGTTACGACTTAGGTGCCCGTGGCCTGCAAATCCGTGATGCCTTAACAGCCACAGCACAGCATAACGAGCAAAGTTTGCATGACATTCAGCTGGATCACCGCGCCTTAATGCTGGCCCGCTGGCAACAGTTGTTATTGGACACAGTGCTGACCAAAGACTTTGTTGCAGAACATCACTTAGAGTCTTATCTGGATTATGTAATGAAAGATGCCAGCCATGCCTCTATAGGCTCTGTAGGCTACTCATTACTACGGGCTTTTCGGGCTAAGACGCTGGAGTTAACTTTCTCACCTTTAACGGCTTTGCTTGAGGAAAACAACTTATCAGGCAGAGATTTAAAATTCTCAATGGAGACTGCGGGCTGGGAAATGCTGCAACAACAACGCACCGACACTCTGCCTGCCGCATTCAGCTCCTGGCGCGCTTTATTGCAACAGGCCGTGCTGCAAAGTAAACAGAAGCTGGAAACCGATTATGGTAGTTTAGCCAACGCCAGCTGGGGCACTATCAATCAAAGCGCCATAGTGCATCCACTCTCAGCTGCTGTGCCTTTTTTCGGTGACTGGCTGAATATGCCTGCAATGCCGATGAATGGTGATAGCCATATGCCCAGAGTACAACACAAAGTGCATGGCCAGTCACAACGTATGGTGGTATCACCTGGCAAAGAAGCCGAAGGTATTTTAGTGATCCCAGCTGGACAATCTGGTCATCCGTTATCGCCTTTTTATGATGCCGACCACGACTTCTGGTTAAAGGAACAACCATTAAGCTTTTTACCTGGCGAGCAAAAATACTTACTGAAGTTGCAACCTAAAGCTTGACTTTAGACGTCCAGACTTACTATTGTGGTGGCCATGAAACCAATTCAGATCGCTCGCTTTTTTCGCCTCTTTACCACCCCAACGGGGAGGCGGTAAGTCGCGCGCGCGTGATAAACCAAAAAACCTCCCAGCATAGGGAGGTTTTTTTTTAGCTTAAAGGACGCTTTATGAGTATAGATTTAGATCAGATCCGCCAGCAGATCAGCAGTACAGACAAAGACTTACTGCAATTACTGGCCAGCAGACGCCAGCTCGCATTAAGCGTAGCTGACGCAAAACTGGCACAAAACAAACCTATTCGTGATCAAAAGCGGGAAGAAGAGTTGTTGGTGTCCCTGATTGAAAGTGGCAAGGTATTGGGCTTAGACGCTCAGTATGTCACTAAAATTTATCATGTGATTATTGAAGACTCAGTGCTGCAGCAGCAAGCCAAAGTACAAGGCCAGCTGAATGGCGACAATGGCCCTGTTTGCCGTGTCGCCTTTTTGGGCCGTCAGGGGTCTTACAGTTACTGGGCCACCCAAAAATACTTCACCCGCCGCGCTGAAAAACTGATTGAAATTGGTTGCGACAGCTTTAACGAAATAGTGCAGGCGGTAGAAACAGGCCATGCCGACTATGCAGTGCTGCCTATTGAAAATACATCGTCCGGCAGTATCAACGAAGTGTACGACTTATTGCAGCATACCCGTTTGTCGATCGTCGGCGAACTGACCCACCCTATAGAACATTGTTTGTTAGGTGTGGAAGGCACAGAGCTGAGTAAAATCCGCCAGATTTGCGCTCATCCTCAGGTGATAGCTCAGTGCAGCAACTATTTACAGGGATTATCCAACGTCAAAATTGAATACTGCGACGCCTCCTCTGATGCCTTTGAGCGGGTGCGTAAAGCTCAGGATAAATCTGTGGTCGCCATTGGCGGTGAAGAAGGTGGCAAGCTCTACGGCCTGGACGTATTAGGCCGTGGCTTAGCCAACCAAAAAGACAACGCCAGCCGTTTTATTGTAGTAGCGCGTAAAGCTATTAACGTGGCCAAAGCCATACCAGCAAAAACGACATTTATTATGTACACAGGCCAGCAACCAGGCGCTTTGGTCGACGCCTTAACAGTGTTAAAACAACATGGCATCAGCATGGGCAAACTGGAATCCCGGCCTATTCCTGGCAATCCATGGGAAGAGATGTTTTATGTGGATGTATTCGCCAATCTGGACGATTATGCTATGACTCGCGCTCTGGACGAACTGAATCGCATCACACGTTTTGTCAAAGTATTGGGCTGTTATCCAAGTGAAGATATCAGCCCAACCCTGATCTCTCAGCAACCTTCATAGGTTGATCTGCTGGCCTTTTTCGGCGATTTGGCAATGCAGACCGTAGTCCAGCATACGGCTCTGCAGTGCCTGCTGAGCTTTAGGCTCACCATGCACCAGATAAAAACGGGGTTGACCACCAATGATTCTGGCCCAGCCTACCAACTCATCCTGACCTGCATGAGCGGAAAAACCACCTATGGTGTGTATTGTGGCTTTAACAGCTACATTTTGACCAAACAACTTCACCCGTTTTTCGCCATCCACCAAACGACGGCCTAGCGTGCCTTTCGCCTGAAAACCAACAAAAATCAGATGATTGCTGCTTTTCCATAAATTGTGTTTTAAATGATGCACAATACGGCCGCCGTTACACATGCCAGAACCTGCAATGACAATAGCGCCGCCACTGATCCTGTTCATCGCCATAGACTCTTCCATACTGGATGCCAGTCGTAAGATAGGCAAAAAGGACTGCAAATCACGGGCGCCATAACCATGCAGCACTTTGGTGTCTTTGCGATCAAACTCAGCCATCAGCTCACTGTAAATTTTAGTGATCTCTATCGCCATAGGACTGTCCAGCACCACCATCTTTTGTTTTAACCGACCCTGATGGTACAAAAGCCCGAGGTAATACAAAATTTCCTGACTACGGCCTAAAGCAAAAGCCGGAATAAACACATTACCACCCGCTTTATGGGCTTGATCCAGCGCATTCGCAAACTCTTCCAGCGTGTTTTGTAGTGGCTGGTGATTGCGGTCGCCATAGGTACTTTCCATCAGTACCAGATCGGCCGCTTTTACCGGGCTGGGGTCTGGCATCAGCACGGTAGCCGGGTTGCCTAAATCACCGGAAAACACCAGTTGCCGCATGGCTTTGCCCTGCTTTACCGCAAGCTGCACTATGGCGGAGCCCAGGATATGACCCGCATCCAGAAACTCCAGCTCCAGACCTTCGCAGACCGTCTTTTTTTGCTTGTAACCAACAGGCTGACAGTACTCCAATACCTGCTCCACATCCTGCACTGCCATGACTGGATCCAGCAGCTTTTTACCTTGCCGGGCCAGATGTTTGTTTTGCCACTCTAAATCTTTTAAATACAAATGCACAGAATCTTTTAACAGCACACCAAGCAACAAAGCTGTGCCCTGAGTACAATAAATTTTGCCCTGAAACCCTTTAGCGACCAACAAAGGCAATAAGCCACTGTGATCGATATGAGCGTGCGACAAAATCACGTAATCGATATCTTTAGGACGAAAAGCAAAACGAAATTTATTCCACTCTGTGATTTGGTTTTCGCCCTGAGTCATACCACAGTCGAGCAAAATTTGTTTGTTTGGCAGCTTTAACAGATAACAGGAGCCTGTCACCTGCCCGGCGGCGCCTAAAAAGGTTAAACTGGCATCTAAAGGCATTGGGTACACTCCGTTATTACTTCCGGGCATGGTTGTGTTATGTCCATGTTATAACTGAACTGAAGTGTTAAAAGATTAGTCTATATCAAACAAGATGTTAGTTTATTCAGCTTTCCTTTGTATGGAGCTCTTTTATGTCCGCTGATAACCCCTTATACCAACGCCATCTGAGTTCAGCCCGTGAAGCGACGGAGCAACAAAGCCTGGACTTACTCGAACACCCGTCCTATCAACTGGCTTTTGCTGATGATAACTTTTTAATGCAGGACGAATTGCGTCATGTACGTTTGCAGTTGGAGTATTTAAAACCTCAGCTGATCCTTGAACAACATCAGGTGAAAGCCACAGTCGTCGTCTTTGGCAGTGCCCGTTTTGTGTCACGACAACAAGCCGGACTTTTGGTCACACAGGCCCAGGATCAACTGGCATTGGCCCCAGCCGATCCACAACTGCAACAGCAATTAAAAACAGCGGAACGTCAGTTAAAAAACAGCTGCTATTACGAAGCTGCTGCAGAATTTTCACGACTGGTGACAGAACACAGCCAAAGCTGTCCTGAAACAGCCTTGATGATCATCAGTGGTGGTGGGCCTGGCATTATGGAAGCAGCCAACAAAGGGGCTTACGAAGCGGGAGGCCAAAGTATAGGTCTGAATATAGTGCTGCCACACGAGCAAAAACCAAACCCCTATATCACACCAGAGTTTTGTTTCCGTTTTCATTATTTTGCCATTCGTAAAATGCACTTTTTACAACGTGCGCGGGCTTTAGTGGCTTTTCCAGGTGGTTTTGGCACTTTAGATGAGCTGTTTGAAACCCTGACTTTATTGCAAACCGGCAAAGCCAATACAGTGCCTGTGATCCTGTATGACAAAAACTTCTGGAGCCGTTTGATTAACTTTGACCTGCTGGTCGGGGAAGGATTGATTAAAGCCGAAGATATGCAGCTGATCCAGTTTGTCGACACGCCGGAGCAAGCCTGGCAAGCGATTTGCCATTGTTATCAGTTGTAACGAAATAAAGGGTCAGAGTATTTGCTCTGACCCTTTGAGTTTATTGAGCTTTTACACAATCAACAAAGTATTCTTTTTTACCGTTACGTTCTTCACAAACCAGACCGTGAATATAAGTCTCAAAGCCCGGGAAGCGGCCGTTAAATTCGCGGGCGAATTTAAGGTAATCCACAATAATAGTGTTGAACACTTCACCCGGTACCAACAGCGGAATACCTGGTGGATAAGGCGTTAACATCACAGCTGTAATGCGGCCTATCAGATTATCCAATGGCACTCTGTCCAGTTCTTTATGTGCCATAGCAGCAAAAGCTTTGGACGGTTTCATCGCCGGTACCAGCTCAGATAAATACATCTCAGTGGTCATTTTAGCGACGTTGTTTTCACGGTAGATCTGGTGAATTTGATCACATAAATCTTTTAAACCAATGCGTTCATATTGCGGATATTTGGCGATAAACTCCGGCAATACCCGCCATAAAGGCGCGTTTTTGTCGTAGTCGTCCTTAAACTGCTGCAGCGCCGTCACCATGGTATTCCAGCGGCCTTTGGTTATGCCTATGGTGAACATAATAAAAAACGAATACAGACCGGTTTTTTCAATAACCACACCGTGTTCAGATAAGTACTTAGCCACAATAGCGGCCGGAATACCTGACTCGTCAAAGTCGCCGTCGACATTTAAACCAGGGGTTAAAATTGTCGCTTTGATAGGGTCCAAAAGGTTAAAGCCTTCAGCTATATCTCCAAAACCATGCCAGCTTTCGCCTGCTTTTAACATCCAGGCGTCGCGGTGATCCAAACCTTCGTCTGTTAAATCATCCGGACCCCAGACTTTAAACCACCAGTCATCACCGTATTCATCGTCCACTTTACGCATAGCACGGCGGAATTCTAAAGCTTCGTCCAGTGACTCTTCCACTAAAGCTGTACCACCAGGCGCTTCCATCATGGCCGCAGCCACGTCACAGGATGCAATAATGGCGTACTGTGGGCTGGTGGAGGTATGCATCAGATAAGCTTCGTTAAACAAATGCTGATCCAGCTTGTTTTGCTTGGCGTCCTGCACCAGAATTTGTGAAGCCTGTGAAATACCAGCCAACAGCTTGTGTGTTGATTGAGTAGAAAACACCATAGAGGTTTCACAACGTGGACGGCCTTCACCTATCGCATGGTAATCCCCATAAAAATCATGGAAAGCCGCATGTGGTAACCAGGCTTCATCAAAATGCAGAGTTTCGATTTCACCATCCAGCATGGACTTAATTTCTTCGACGTTATACAAGACCCCATCATAAGTCGACTGGGTAATAGTCAAAACCCGAGGTTTAACGTTAGGATTTTGTTCCAGTTTTTCACGGCAGAATGGGTTTGCCATCATTTTCTTACGGATAGTGGCAGGTTCAAACTCGCTACGAGGAATAGGACCAATAATGCCGTAGTGGTTGCGTGTTGGCATTAAAAATACCGGCACAGCACCAGTCATCATAATGGCGTGCAAAATAGATTTATGGCAGTTACGGTCAACGACTACGATATCACCCGGAGCTACAGTGGAGTTCCAGACAATTTTGTTCGAGGTTGAAGTACCGTTGGTCACAAAAAACAAATGGTCGGCGTTAAAAATACGAGCTGCATTACGCTCAGAAGCAGCCACTGGACCTGTGTGATCCAATAACTGACCTAATTCATCCACCGCATTACAGACGTCGGCACGCAACATGTTTTCACCAAAAAACTGGTGGAACATCTGGCCTACAGGCGATTTTAAAAAGGCCACACCACCTGAGTGTCCAGGGCAGTGCCAGGAGTAGGAACCGTCCTGTGCATAGTTGGTTAAAGCACGGAAAAACGGAGGCGCCAAGGTATCTAAATAGCTTTTGGCTTCACGGATAATATGCCGCGCCACAAACTCCGGCGTATCTTCGTGCATATGAATAAAACCATGCAGTTCACGCAAAATAGCATTGGGAATATGGCGTGAGGTCCGGGTTTCACCGTACAGATAAATTGGAATATCGGGGTTGCGATGACGGATTTTATCGACAAAACCTTTTAAGTTTGCCAGCACTGAGTGGCTGTCTTCTGCTGAGCCACCACCAAACTCTTCGTCATCAATAGACAAAATAAAACCAGCAGCCCGGCTTTGTTGCTGAGCAAAAGAGGTCAGGTCGCCATAACTGGTGTAGCCCACTACATCCATGCCTTCGGCTTCAATGGCCGCAGCCAGTTCACGAATACCTGAACCACTGGTATTTTCGGTTCTGAAATCTTCGTCGATGATGATCAGAGGAAAGTAAAAACGCATGGAGTACCCCAAGCCGGTTAAAAGTGGGCAAAGGATACTTTATTTTGCAGAAAATTCCTCTAATCCGACCTGCTTTTCCTGCAGAAAAATCGCAAATTAGCCAAATTTGAGCTTAAACCACAATTTGAATACGTATTCACAACGGGGGAAGCAGAGATTGTCACAGAACTGACACAGATATTGGCCATCTTAACTAAGGCTGCAGCAAGACGCAGCGCTATTCCTGTTCTATACCCAGACATTCAGGGACTGCATGCAGTCCCTGCTTTTTTGCATTTTTATACCAACAAAATCCAGCTTACCGCAGCTTAAACTCAGCAGTGTTCTGAACCAGCCAGATCCACATGTTGTTCAGGGCTATAACCGGCTTCCAGCAGCAAATCCACCAGCTCATCTTCACAGACACCAACAAAACGCAAATGCTGTTCTGCCTCTTCTATGGGTTGACCTTGCAGTAAACCGGCCCGGATAGTTTTTATATGCACAGAGCGCATAAATTCAGATGTTCTTTTGCCCATGATTAAACTCCGCTTCAACTCTTCAGTTGCGCCGGATCCTAAACAGCCTGAGCAAAGTTTGCATCGAAAAAGCGTTAAAAATCAGAAATCTTCATCGAACAGTCATACCTGAGTCATAAAATAGTCATACTAGTTTAATTATCAGCTAAACGTTGTTCTATAGGGGCCAATTGTCCCATTTGCTTTAAAATCCATTGCTGGCGTTTATACATATAAGGGGAAGGGTCTTGCACTTTAAAACGCAGTGGATTGGGTAAAACAGCGGCTAACAGCGCTGCCTGATGACGACTCAACTTACTGGCTGGCCGCTTGAAAAACCTCTGGGCTGCAGCTTCCACCCCAAAGACCCCTGGACCAAACTCCACACTGTTTAAATACACTTCCAGAATTCGTTCTTTGCCCCATACCAACTCAATCAGGCCGGTAAACACCAACTCCAGCCCTTTGCGAAACCAGCTGCGACCCGTCCATAAAAATACATTTTTTGCCGTTTGCTGACTGATGGTAGAAGCGCCCCGCACTTTTTGCCCTCTGCTGTTGTAGGCCAGCGCTTTTTCGATAGCTTCGGTATCAAAACCATAATGATCCGGAAATTTTTGATCTTCAGCAGCCACTACCGCTTGTTTCATTGCTGACGAGATGTGCTCAAAAGCCACCCACTTGTGCTCTAAGTCAAAGTTTTTCTGTGAGCTCCACATGGCCTGAATATTCCGTTCTATCATCACGCCAGTGACAGGGACTGGCACAAAAGCAAAGATCAGCACCAGGCTTAACGCCAGAATAATCAGGTATTTAATAAGTTTTAGAAATTTACCAAACCAAAGTGAAATCAAAGACTTTCCAGATAAATGTCAGCATTATTGGAATTTGAGTGTAAAGCGCCATAAAGAAATGAGCCAGCTTTAGCTGCGCTCATCCGAGGCTTTTTGTAACAAACGACGGCTTTCCTGCAGGAATTGTTCAGCTAAGGGCCCAAAAAATTGCTGGCCCTTGGCAAACTCCGCCATTAACCCTGCTTTGTCACCCGCAGCTAATAAATGCGATAGCTGATTAAACCTATGCTGATACCTTTGCAACAACCCCGTGACTGCGCTGGAAGACAACATAATATCGGCATACAGCTCTGCATTTTGTGCAAACAAACGCCCTACCATCGCCAGCTCCAGCCGGTAAATAGGTGAACTTAACTCCAGCAATTGCTGTAAATCAGCCTGTTCTTCTGCCAGATGCACACCGTACACCAAAGAGCTGAAGTGGCGCATGGCCTGGATCAGTTGCATTAATTCATCATGTTGCTGCGCTGATTTTTCAGTCAGTACTGCGCCCCACACCTTGAGTTGCTGTATCAGCCATTGATAGTTTTCTGAATCGCGGCCATGACTAACGATAACCACTTGTTTGGCTATATTACTGATATCAGGGCCAAACATAGGATGTAAACCCACTACGGCGCCGCTGTGTGTTTTCAGCATAGCGTTCAGAGGCCCGGTTTTTGTACTGGTTAAGTCAGCCAGCACAGTATCAGGATCCAGTTGTGGTAATAGCCCAATCACCTGTTCAGTGACTGCTATAGGCACAGCTATCAAGACCAAAGCAGCGCCTTTGACCATCGCCTGAGCCTGATGCCAGTTGTCTTGTTCCAGTACCTCAACCTGATAACCAGATCGCTGAAATAAACTGACAAAACGTTTGCCTAAAGCACCGGCACCACCAACCACCACCACTTTATCGCCTGATGTTCGACAGCAGACAAAACCGGCTTCCTGAGTCTGGTAAGACTCACGCATCACACGGCGTAATACATCTTCAATCAGATCAGCAGAAACACCTGCATCTTTCGCTTGCTGACGGCGGGCTTTAATTAAAGCTTGTTCACGTTCAGGCACATATAAAGGCAAAGCGTACTGCTGCTTCACCCGCCCTACTTCAGCTGTCACTGCCGCTCTTTTGGCCAATAACTCCACCAGTTGGCTATCCAGCTCGTCGATTTGCTGACGCAGCGGCAGCAAAGCTGCCATCGGATCGTCTTTCGCTGATTGACTCAGAACATCATTCATCTGTAACTCTCAGGCCGCAACTTCAGATGAAGATTGTTCGGGCGCTTTTTGGGATGACAGCTGTTGATCCAGACCAGCCAACAATCCGGCTGTACTTGCCCAGTCGATACAAGCGTCCGTCACTGAGACGCCATAGAGTTCAGCTTTACCATCCACTAAATCCTGACGGCCAGCATGAATATGGCTCTCAAGCATTATACCTATAATAGCTTTGTTGCCTTTGATGCGTTGTTCAAGCACTGACTGAGCCACAATGCCTTGTCTGTTGTGATCTTTACTGGAATTACCATGACTGCAGTCAATCACCAAAGCTTCAGGTAAAGCATGTTTACGCAAAGCAGCCAAAGCCGCCTGCACACTGTCTTCGTCATAGTTTGGTTTCACGCCCCCCCGTAAAATGACATGACCGTCCGGGTTACCGGCAGTCTGCACCAGAGACACCTGACCTTTTTGGTTGATACCAATAAAGCTATGGCCACTGGCAGCGGATTGCAGTGCATTCAGTGCAATACTTAAATTGCCGTCAGTGCCATTTTTAAAACCAACTGGCATCGACAAACCGCTGGCCATTTCACGATGAGTTTGTGATTCCACAGTACGGGCACCTACAGCTGCCCAGCTGATTAAATCAGACAGATACTGTGGGCTTATAGGGTCTAAAGCTTCAGTTGCAGCTGGCAACTCCATCTCCACTAAATCCAACAGTAAACGGCGCCCTTTGGTTAAGCCCGTTTCCAGATCAAAAGAGTCATCCAGATGAGGATCGTTGATAAAACCTTTCCAGCCAACCGTAGTGCGGGGTTTTTCAAAGTACACCCGCATCACAATGTACAGCGTATCTCTGAATTGCAGTTGCAGTTGTTTCAGGCGGCGGGCGTAATCCATAGCGGACACCGGATCATGAATAGAGCAAGGGCCTGTGATCACCAGTAAACGTGGATCGCGGCCATGCACTATATCGGCAATCTCCTGACGGGATTTCTGAATAAAGTCAGAGCCTGCGCCAGATAGAGGCAAGGCCTGCTTTAATACGGCTGGCGGGCTTAACAACTGCTCCGAGACTATACGTAAGTCATCAACAATCTTGCTCATTTTTATGCTCCTGTTTGCATCATGCGTTGCCAAAGCGCCGGTTTTTACTTGATAAATGCAAGCAGAACACCAGTAAACTTATATTTACAACACGTATTTAATTAATTACGGATAAGGGCATATTAAAAACCAAACCCCAACAAGTCAACCTTTAAAGCCAAACAAATAAAGGAACAACAACAAAACCAACAGAAAAGCAATACGTACAAATATCATTACAACCAGAGCATTTAATCAATCAAACCCGGATCAAACTTTGTATTCAGCGCTAAAACCACAGGAACAACGCTCAGAACTGGATGGTCTACACTAAAACTCAACCCACTTTCACTCTGTATAGGCTAGCTTATGGCTGCTCCCCCTTTTTCACCGCTGCCCGCTTTTGATGAGTTGCTCAGCATGGCAAAACAGAACCCGGCTGCACTGGATGAGTTACAGAAAAAACTGAATCAGGA
Source organism: Gammaproteobacteria bacterium (assembly GCA_018825965.1). GTDB lineage: Bacteria > Pseudomonadota > Gammaproteobacteria > Enterobacterales > Alteromonadaceae > Pararheinheimera. Next base: position 156,361 of record JAHKAA010000050.1, on the reverse strand, counting down.
ACTGATTGATGCACAAAGTGACGACAGGGGAAAAAAAGCTATTCAACAAACCTTGTTCAGGCTACAGTCAGAGCAGCTGAGATATAAAGCCCCTCTAGTCCGGCTAACCAGAGCCTATCAACTCATGTTGTCGGAAATGAGCCGGATGCAGGATGCCCTGGAACAGTTATGCACGACGCAAAAACCGCCACAAAAGCCCTGTGCTACTATTTTGCCTTTCAGGTCAAAGGGTCAGGAGTGATAAGTGAAAAAAAAGCGGTTGAAAATCACAAAAAATAAAGTGACAGCGACCTGCGTTCTCGTCTAGAATTGATAAAAATACAAAATATGATACCCATTAACCTGTATGAACAAAAGTAAACACACAGAACCTTTATTGTCGACTCAACAAGCTGCTGATTTACTTGGTGTTTCTTTACGCACCGTGCAGTTGTGGGTTGAGAAAGGTGCTCTGGACGCCTGGAAAACTCCTGGTGGTCATCGTCGTGTCACCCAATCTTCTGTCGAACGCCTTCTGCTGAAAAATCAAACTCAACCTGTTGATAATTCAGTCCGCATTCTATTGGCGGAAGATGATGAGTTACTCAAGCAACTGTATAGCCTGCAAATTGAATCCTGGGGTTTACCTATCAGTTTGCAGTCAGTCACCAACGGTATAGCTGGTTTATTAAAAATTGGCGAATGGGCCCCACAAATTCTGATCTCAGATTTGCAGATGCCTGAACTGGATGGTTTTCAGATGATCCGTGAACTCAAGTTATCTCCACGCCACGAGACTATGAAAATCATTGTAGTCACTGCTTTAACGGATGCAGAAATTGCAGCTGGAGGCGGTTTACCTGATACAGTCCAACTGATGCGTAAGCCGCTGTTATTCAGTGACTTAAAAGACCGCTTAGAGAAGCTATTACAAGAGCTGCGTTAATCGCAGCTTATGTCCATGGAGGGACGGTATGTCGCAACTGTCGGTGTGATGCTTGTTGCGACGCACTTCCACAACAAACCTCGCTACAACGCCTTTCTTGGTGGCAATGCCACATTAGCAAAAATAAATCCTGCCACCAGCGACATAAAAATTAAGAAGGTTTGCTGACCTAACTGTTCAGTGGACACCATTTGTTGCCCTGAAACAAAAGCATTTAAACCCATATAAGTTTTACTGCCTGGCACCAGTACTATCATGCCTTGCAAAGAAACGATGCTGGCCGGTGCATTCATCAACCGGTTAAACAAATTACCGTATAAACCTACAGCAAAAGCTCCAACAAAAGCCCCCAATGCCAGTCCAAGGTAATAAGCGCCCCATAGGCTGGCCGCATAGGCAATAAAGCCAGAGGCTAATCCCCAAAGCGCATGTTTGAGTCTGGCCTTAAATACCACCACTAAGCTGCCACATAAAATAGACACGGCCAGCCAGCTGGTCCACTGGGGCACTGAAGGCGCTATTTGCGGAGGGATCTGGCCAAATAGTACCTGACCTAAAGCAACCCCTAAAAAGGCACCAAAATACAGTTTAAACAGCAACATGACTGCATCCATCACCCTGGCTGTGCCTGAGACCAGATGACGGGCCGCCAGCTCTGCTAATCCGAGGGTTAAGGCCAGACCTGGAATAAATACAATGATGGAAGACAAAACCACCAGAGGCACATTGATCATCGGATCCAGATAAACAGCCACAGAAGTAGCCAGCAGCGCTGAGACCAAAGCCACCAGTGGCTCCAGCATATGGGCAACACGGCGTGATGTCATCGACCAGAGTACAAACAAATACACAATCAGACCAAGCACTGTCGCCCAAAACACATCATGCCAACTGGCTCGCATCAGCATAGAAAAAGCGCCACTTGAAGCGCCAAAAGCAGCAAAAGTGGCCCAGCGGGAATAAGGATTTGGTGCCGCAGCTATTTGGTCCAGTCGCTGGTTTACATCCTGTAAGGTGAGTTTACTGCTGGCAAGCGCATCCACCAGCTCGTCTGTGTACGATAAAGCGCCTAAATCCAGCTCCCCAGGTGTCACACGGGAGATGTGTGTGTATTCATTCTCGTCGCCAGGAATCCAAAGCACAAAAGTCAGCACTGTAGGTGTAATAGCAAAAGAGCCTCCAATTTTCAGCAGCTGTGCCACTTCCTGTAAGTGCGCTTCCAATCGATAAGCAGGTGTACCAAACTTATGCAGCATTTTGCCAAGCTTGACGATAAAACGGCGTTTTTCAATAAAACTGGCGGAATCCACTGTTGGGTCCTTTGTCGCGTTGCAACACAATACAGCTATTGTAGTGGGCTTTGTGAAGTATGGATAGAAGAGGATATTGCTAAGTAATTGATAAAAGTTAAGTTAACTATGTCTTTACAGAGAAAGCTCAGCCAGCAACCATTGGTATTCCTGCTGCAGTAGCTGAAAAGCCGCAGCATCGCCGCCTTTATCCGGATGCAAACGCAGTGCCTGCTGCCGGTAGTTTTTTTTCAGTTGAGCCACTGAATAAGGCCTAACCAACTGCCATTTTTTTTGCAACACTGCGGTATCGAGCATTTTATTCTGCTGGTACAACGCCAGATTTTTCCAGAATTCATCCAATACCGCCTGCAGTTTATCATCCGTCATCGCCCTCATATTTTGCCAATCCAGATAATAGGCCGCTTTGTCCTGCTGCTCCTGCCATAAAGCCACGGCATTGTCAGGCAGAGCTGTGACCGTATAGACCATCACCTTAGCGTAACCAATATGCAATAAAGCTACTCGTTCCTGCTGCCACTGTGCCTGCAGTACAAATAAATGATGATAAAGAATAAAGTGTTGCTGGAATAACAAAGAATCAACAGCGAGGCTGCGAGGTTGTGGGAAAAAGGCTTTTAATTGATGCAGCAATTCCTGCTCGCTGATCTCTCCTTGTCTGGATAACAGGAAAGCTTCGAGTGCGGTTACTAAATCGGCTTGCAGTTCAGTATGCATAGTCACATTACATACCAAAAAATTGTCAGGATCAATTTTTAACAATGCGAAGCATTGGCCCAAAGGGTGAGCGCCAGGGATGGCTGCGAATAAAAAATTGTCAGGATCAATTTTTAACCGGTAGGGGCGCGGGCTTGCCCCCGCCCGTATCAAATTCCAATCCAATGTGGGTGAGCGCCACGGATGGCTGCGACATCGTCGCAACAACGTTCCCGACAGTTGCGACATACCGTCCTTCCATGGACATAAAAAAAGGCTGACACAAGGTCAGCCTTTCCAGTCGCTTAGTTAAGCTTTTCGCGGATACGCGCTGATTTACCTGAACGATCGCGTAAGTAGTAAAGCTTGGCACGGCGGACTGCGCCACGGCGTTTCAGCGTAATGCTGTCAATCATAGGGCTGTGCGTCTGGAATACACGCTCAACACCTTCGCCGTTGGAAATTTTACGAACTGTGAAAGCTGAATGCAGACCACGGTTACGTTTGGCGATAACTACGCCTTCGTAAGCCTGCAGACGGGTTTTGTCACCTTCTTTCACTTTAACCTGAACAACTACAGTGTCACCTGGGCCAAATGCTGGCACGTCAGTTTTTAACTGTTCGTCTTCAAGTTGCTTGATAATGTTTTGGCTAACTTTGCTCATAACAATCTCACTTTACCTGGAATTAACTATCGTGTTGCTGCAACGCCTGGTGTTCCAATTGGAATTCATCCAGTAATTTGCGTTGCTCCTTAGTCAGAGCCAGGGCATTTAACATATCCGGCCGTCTTAACCAGGTTCTACCAAGAGCCTGCTTCAGACGCCAGCGTCGTATATTTTCATGGTGTCCACTCAGCAACACCGGTGGAACCTCTTTGTCTGCTAACACCGCAGGTCTGGTGTAGTGTGGGCAATCTAACAAACCAGTTGCAAACGAATCCTGTTCTGCCGACTCTTCGTGCCCCAGTACGCCTGGTACCAGTCGCGATACCGCATCAATCAGCGTCATCGCAGGCAACTCGCCTCCACTCAGCACGTAATCCCCTATTGACCATTCTTCGTCAATCTCGGTTTCAATTACGCGTTCATCAATGCCTTCGTAACGGCCTGCCACTAACAGCAGTTTCGGGTAACGTGAAAGTTCCTGTACACCTTTTTGGTCTAATTTGCGGCCTTGCGGCGACAAATACACCGTATGTACATTTCCTCCGGCAGCTTGCTTGGCGGCGCGAATAGCGTCGGTCAGCGGCTGCACCATCATTAGCATTCCGGGACCACCACCAAAGGGGCGATCATCGACGGTATTGTGTTTATCCGACGTATAATCCCGCGGATTCCAACACTCCACCTTCAACAACCCTTGCTTTACAGCACGGCTTGTCACACCAAACTTTGTAATAGCATCAAACATCTGCGGGAACAGAGTAATAACCCCAACCCACAAACCAGCTTGCTGCGACATTAAAAGTCCGGATCCCAGTCTACTAAGATACGTCTTTCAGCATTATTCACTTCCTTAATGACAGAGTCAGTCAGGAAAGGGAGTAAACGCTCCGTCTTGCCAAATGCGTCGGATTTATTGGCTTTCACAACGAGAACGTCGTTTGAACCAGTTTCCATCATGTCGACCACTTCACCTAAGTGATAACCAGCCTCGTTCACTACTGCCATGCCCATCAGGTCACGCCAGTAAAAATCACCCTCAGCAAGCTGGGGTAATGCAGAACGCTCTACTGCGATATCCGCATTAACGTAGAGTTGAGCCTGGTCGCGGTCAGCCACGTCTGCCAGTTTTACGATAAGGCCGTTGCCATGTCGTTTTTTACCGGAGATTTGCATTTGACGCCAGTTACCCTGCACTTGAATTTGCCAGGGTGTGTAATCAAAAATCCCTTCCGGGATATCGGTATAGGAGTTTACTTTTAGCCACCCGTTGATGCCGTAAACGGCGCCAAACTTACCTAAGACAACTAAATCTTTACCGTTCAAGGTGAAACTCCGACCTTTATTTATTTTAGCTATTAAGCAGCAGTTTTCTTAGCAGCTTTCACCAATGAAGCAACGCGGTCGCTTAAAGAAGCGCCTTGCGATACCCAATGGTTGATACGCTCTAAGTCAATACGCGTTTGCTCTTCAGTACCGCTTGCGATTGGGTTGAAAAAACCCACGCGCTCAATGAAGCGGCCATCACGGGCAAAACGGCTGTCCGCTACCACAACTTGGTAAAATGGACGCTTTTTCGCGCCACCACGTTGTAAACGAATAGTTACCATACCGTCCTCTAATAATCGTTCAGGATTTAAAAAAATAACAAACCCCGCGGTCAGACCGTGGGGTCGGTGAATTGTACGGATTTTTGCCTGCATTGCAAGGTTTTTCGGGCTTTGGCAGCATATTTCAGCTTTTGCCAAAACCCGACAGCAATAGGCCGGAACAGGACTTAACGTGGAGGTAACAGGCCTGGTGGTAACTTACCGCCCATGCCACGCATCATCTTCATTAAGCCGCCTTTACCCGACATCTGCTTCATCATTTTCTGCATTTGGGTAAATTGTTTCAGCAACTGGTTCACATCCTGTACCTGAGTACCTGAACCTGCAGCTATACGTTTTTTGCGTGAGCCTTTAATAAGGTCTGGAAATAAACGTTCTTTTTTCGTCATGGAATTGATGATGGCTTCCATTTTGTTGAACTGCTTATTGCCCATCTGATCCATAGCACCGGCAGGTAAGTTTTTCATACCAGGTAATTTATCCAGCATCGACATCATGCCGCCCATACCACGCATCTGCACGAGCTGATCACGGAAGTCTTCTAAACTAAAGCCCTGCCCTTTCATCACTTTGGCAGCCACTTTAGCAGCTTGTTCTTTGTCGACCTTCTGCTCGATTTGCTCTATCAGGCTCATCACATCGCCCATGCCCAGAATACGGGAGGCAATACGATCCGGATGGAACGGCTCTAAGGCATCAATTTTTTCGCCCATACCGATAAACTTAATCGGCTTTCCAGTGATATGGCGAATAGATAAAGCAGCACCACCACGGGCGTCACCATCGGCTTTGGTCAGGATCACACCAGTTAAAGGTAAAGCTTCATTAAAAGCTTTAGCTGTATTGGCCGCATCCTGACCTGTCATGGCATCGACCACAAACAAAGTTTCGACTGGTTTGACCGCTGCATGCAGGGCTTTAATTTCGCCCATCATTTCTTCATCAACATGCAGACGACCGGCGGTATCGACTAACAGCACATCAAAAATTTGTAAGCGGGCATGAGCAATAGCGGCGTTGACTATATCTATAGGTTTCTGGCCAACATCGCTTGGGAAAAACTCAACACCCACTTCTTTGGCTAAAGTTTCTAACTGTTTAATAGCAGCAGGGCGATAAACGTCGGCAGAGACCACTAATACTTTTTTCTTTTTGCGCTCTTTTAAAAACTTCGCAAGCTTAGCTACGGAGGTGGTTTTACCCGCACCTTGTAAACCGGCCATTAATACCACGGCTGGCGGCTGAACATTGAGTGCCAGCTCTTCATTGGCTTCGCCCATCGCATCTTCTAAGGCTTTGCGGACGATTTTCAGGAATTCCTGACCAGGTGTCAGGCTTTTGCTGACTTCAATGCCAACAGAACGTTCTTTGACCTGATTAACAAAGTCACGCACCACAGGCAAAGCAACATCAGCTTCTAATAAAGCCATCCGTACTTCACGTAAGGTTTCTTTGATATTATCTTCAGTTAAACGACCACGACCGCTGATGTTCTTCAGCGTTTTGGTTAAGCGGTCCGACAGGTTTTCAAACATAACTTAGCACCTGATATACAATATGGCCGGATTATACCCCAGAGCGAGTAAGTAGTCAGCCGCCATCTTAGCTGAAACTGTCACGCCAATTAGGTGAGCTTGAGCTGTCAAATGCGAGTAATTTGCAATAGAATGTTAAATCTTCACGAATCAACAGGATCTGATTTATGGTAGTTGAGCTGTTACCCGGTGTGGCATTGGTTGGTTATCTGCTGGCAACCGGCATGCTATTGTCCCGTCTGGTGCATCCACAAGGCCCTAACTATAAATTAATGTTCAGTGCGGCCTTGTTGGCTATTGTTTGCCACATGCTGTTTCTGGCTGATTCTATTTTTGCCGACTCTGGTCAGAACTTCAGCCTGCTGAATGTGATTTCGCTGGTGTGCTGGTTGATCAGCACTGCTATTACTATTACAGCGCTGCGTACTCCAACAGTACTGCTGCTGCCCATTGTCTATGGTTTTTCAGCCCTGACTCAGTTGGCTGTGTTAGTTTTGCCTGCTGAAGTACAAATGCAGCATTTTGAACAGAGCCCAATTTTGCTGATGCACATCATAGTTGCGTTTGTCGCTTACACCTTATTAATAGTGGCCACTTTGCATTCGCTGCAAGTGCACTACATCAGCAAAAAGCTGAAACAAAAAGATTTTATGTTAGGTAATCAATTTTTCCCCCCATTACTTCAGGTTGAACAGTTACAGTTCAGGGTATTGCTGCTCGGGACTTTGTTGCTTGGATTAACTTTATTCAGTGGTGCCGTTTTTACTGACAACTGGCTGGCCGCGCAAAATCTGCATAAAAACATACTGAGCTCAGCGGCTTTTCTTGTCTTTGTGCTGTTATTATGGGGTCATGCCCAATTAGGCTGGCGTGGTCGTCTGGCGATAGCCTTAACCTTTACCGGCAGCATTTTGCTGACACTGGCTTATTTTGGCAGCCGTTTTGTCCGTGAAGTGATGTTAGACAGGCTTGGATAACCACTTTTTGCCGCGATAGCCCATTAATTCTTGACTTGATGGGCTGTTCGTAATATCAAATAACTTCGATTAGCCCTACAGGTAAACTACTTTTGGACGAGATCTCAACCAGCACCCTTTTTATTGTATTGGGCTTGCTGGTGTTATGTTCTGCATTTTTCTCAGCTTCTGAAACCAGCATGATGTCGCTGAACCCCTATAAGCTTAAACACCAGGCCAATGAGCAGCATAAATCGGCTATACGTGTGACCGCTATGCTGGAACGCCGCGACAGGCTCATAGGTCTAATTCTGGTCGGTAATAATCTGGTGAATATAGCCGCATCAGCCACAGCCACAGTGCTGGGGATGAGACTATATGGTGATTTCGGCATCGCCATTGCGACAGTAGCTCTGACCGTGATTATCCTTATATTCGGTGAAGTCACGCCAAAAACTCTGGCGGCTTTGCATCCTGAAAAGGTCGCTTTCCCAAGCTCTGTTGTTTTAAAACCCTTGATGAAACTACTGTACCCTGCCGTATGGTTACTGAACAAAATCTGTAACACCCTGTTGGGCTGGCTTGGCGTCAGTGCTGAGCAACATCATGGCAACAGCTTAAGCAGTGAAGAGTTACGCACTGTAGTCTATGAAGCCGGCGCACTGATCCCTGAACACAACCAAAGTATGCTGGTTGGCGTACTGGATTTAGAAAAGGCCACAGTAGAAGATATTATGATCCCACGCAATGAACTGGTGGGCATTGATATCAACGACGAATGGAAAGATATAGTGCGTCAGTTGTCCAACAGCCAGCATAACCGCATTTTGTTGTACCGCGACAGCGTGGACGATGCATTAGGTTTTATTCACAGCCGTGATCTGGCTCGTCTGGCTTTAAAAGAACAACTGAACAAAGCATCTTTATTACGTTCAGTGCGGGAAATTTATTTTATTCCGGAAAATACGCCACTCAATACCCAACTGCACAAGTTTCAAAGCTCCAAAGAGCGTATAGGCCTGGTAGTCGACGAATACGGCGATATTCAGGGCCTGGTGACGCTAGAGGATATACTGGAAGAAGTGGTAGGTAACTTTACAACCGACATCGCCGATCACCAGAGTGAAGAAATTCAGCCTCAGGTCGATGGCAGTTTTCTGGTGGACGGCGGTATTAACTTACGGGATTTAAACCGCGATATGCAACTGAATTTCCCAACAGACGGGCCTAAAACATTAAATGGTCTGGTACTGGAGTATCTGGAGGAAATTCCGGAAGCGAGCTTAGGTTTAACTCTGGCGGGATGCCCGATGGAAATTGTCGAAGTGCAGGATAATATGATTAAAACAGTACGTTTGATGCCTCACTTGCAAAGGGATTAATATATCCGTCGTACTTGAATTAAAATTTGAAACGGGCGCGGATAAACCGCGCCCGTACAATACCATCTTCCTATACAAGGCTGTGTTCGGTTAACCAAATAAACCAAAAAACCAACCGCTTTTAAATTCGTCTTCGCAGCTTTGTAATTGCTTCTGATACATAGTTGCTCTTTGCTGTACTTTACGGGACGTTTCCATTAGCCAGCGCTTTTTATAATACGAGCCTCGTTTATAACCGCCCCAGCCCTCGTGATAATTCAGATACTGGGCATAGGCATCCGATTTGGCCACTTTATTGATTTTACTGCTTTTGTTGATATACCAGCCCATAAAATCCAAGGCATCATCAAAGTTTGAGCGCGCAGCAAAATAGCTGCCCGTTTCACGGCCATAGTCTTCCCATGTCTCGTCTTTGACCTGAGCATAACCATAAGCTGTGCTGGCACGACCGACAGGAATAAAACCAAACCAATATTCCATAGGGGGCTGGGCATTATGCTTAAAGCTGCTCTCCTGATACATCATCGCCATAGGCACATGAATAGGCACATCCCATTTATCGCGCATATCGGATGCAGCATCATACCAGTCGTCATGCTCACGGAAAATTTCACATAAATTGGAGCTGTTTTTTGGCGGAGCTGTGGCGCAACCTGTTAATACAGTGGCGAGAGATAAGAAGAGTAAATTTTTTTTAATTTTTTTCATGTCAGGCTGAACTTTTTAAAACACAACCAAGACTAACCCAATGAACGGATTCAACCAAGTTTTTGTTTTTCATCCCTGGATTATCCTTATCCTTAGTTTTCACGGCCAGCTTGCTGGCCGTTTTTTTTAAATCCCTTATAGATCGGCAAAATACTGTTCAAGATATTGATCAAAATTAAGCTCATCAGCCTGTTCAATTTTTTGTTGTTCCAGCAAGGAGAGCTCCGCCATCTGTTCAAACTCTGCTTTGGTATAAAGCTGATAGTCCATTGCTGCCAATTGATGCCTGTATTGCTCAGCTAAAGCCAAAGCATAATAAGGACTATCTTGCTGCTGAGCTATTAAGCGGCTTAATAACTTGCCTGAGTAGGTTTGATTCGGGTCTAACAAACCTAAATAAAACTCTTTGATAGCAGCGCTGTACAAATCACCACCATGAGCTGCGTCCATCCAGTTCGCTATAGGCATCAGATCAGCAAACAGCTGCTCAGCCCAGTCCAGCATTAAACGTGGCTGACCATTTTCAATCAGATCAAGGTTACGTTTGCGTCCTTCGGTCACCACTTTACGCAGATTTTGTTCTGTCACTGCCTGCTCTTCAGCCGATAAATCCGGGCTTTTCTCCAGTAAACAGTAAATTAAAAACAAATCCAGAAAACGCATTTGTTCGGCATTAATACCCACAGCGCTAAACGGATTGACATCCAAAGCCCGCACTTCAATGTATTCCACACCACGGCGTTTTAAAGCGCAGGTTGGGCGTTCACCGCTTTGAGTGGTACGTTTAGGTCTTATGGTCGAATAAAATTCGTTTTCAATTTGCAGAATATTGCTGTTGAGCTGTTTATAGTGTCCATCCACTTTGACGCCTATAGAAGCATATTCAGCAGAAGGCGTCGAAATGGCCTGGCGTAAACCTTCGATATAATCCGACAAGTTGTTGTAGCTGATATTCAAACTGGATTGGGCGCTGTTGGTGTAACCCAAATCACTCATTCGTAAAGAGGTGGCATAAGGTAAGTATAAAGAGCCTTTGCCCAACGTCTGGAACTTGTATTTAGCTTCCCGGCCTTGTAAAAACGAGCTGCACATTGCAGGAGATGCACCAAACAAATACACCACCAGCCAGACATATCTTTTGTAGTTACGAATAAGGTGCAGGTACTGGGCAGAAATAAAATCCTGTAAAGACCCCGTATCACCCAACAACTGCTGATACTGCTGCCAGAACGCTTCCGGGATAGAGAAGTTAAAGTGCACACCGCTGATGGCCTGCATCATGCTGCCATAGCGGTTTTTTAACCCCTGACGATAGACAGTTTTCATAGTTCCAACGTTGGAGCTGCCATACTGAGCCAGTTGGATCTCATCCTGATGATCGATATAACAAGGCATAGAACCAGCCCAAAGCCGCTCTTCGCCTATATGGGATAACGCAAACTTATGAATATCAGTCAGTTGTTTTAAAGTGACATCAATATCAGTTTGTGCCGGGGTAATAAACTCCAGCAAAGACTCTGAAAAATCTGTGGTAATTAGAGGGTGAGTTAAAGCCGAACCCAAAGCTTTTGCATGACCAGTTTGCGCCAGTTGACCATCCGGTTTGATCCGTAAAGTCTCCCGCTCAATACCCCGTCTGATGCCTTTAATTGCCGTTTGAAATGACGTGGTGCCAAGCGCAGCCAGACGTTGTTCGAGGAAATGACTCAAGCTGATCCCTTATTCTGATAAAAATCAAATCTTAAAATGGGGTGACTCAAATTAAAAAACAAGAGTGACCAAAGATTAAGTTTCTCTGACACTAAATGAGATGATTATTCTACTCTTCTTCTGGCACAGCGCCATAGGTCAATCTGCTTTTACGGGCCGCCTGCAACACCACCACCCGCATAATATCTTTCCAGGATACTATGCCTATAGCTACATTATCCTGATCAGTCACAGGCAAACAGCCAATATTATGTTTAAGCAATAAAGCTGCGGCTTTGACCACTGGATAATCCTCTGGCACTGAAATAACGGGGCTGGTCATCACATGCTTAATTTTGCGGCTGGTGACAAAAATATCTAAGGTTTTTTCAGAGGCTGAGTCCATCACTGGTGCCAGAGCTTTAAAATAATCTTTGACGGAAACTATACCTACCAGACGTCGCCCGGCATCAATCACTGGCACATGTTGAAATTTGGACTGGCTAAAAATGCCTCTTAAGGCAGATAAACTCATATCCGGGTCAACCATCGTCAATTTTCTGGTCATAATGGCAGATACTTGCATAATGCTCCTAAGCTCGCTTATATGAGAGTTATTTGAAATAATACCGCCGCTTTGATCCAGATTAACTGAATGATAAATAAAAAGGAAATATGCATGAACCGCCGCAACCAGCAGCTTGTTGACCAGGAAGTTCAGTTCGACGCCGGGCAGGAGTTAGTTTCTACTACAGATACACGTGGTGTAATCACTTACGCCAACCCGGCTTTTTGTCAGGTAGCAGGCTACACAGAAGATGAACTGGTAGGGAAAAACCATAATCTGGTGCGCCACCCGGATATGCCAGCCGCGGCTTTTGCCGATCTGTGGACTCACTTAAAACAAGGACAATCCTGGCGTGGCATGGTGAAAAACCGTTGTAAAGACGGCCGCTATTATTGGGTTGATGCTTTTGTCACCCCTATTTATCAACAGCAGCAACTGGTGGGCTACCAGTCTGTAAGGGTCAAAGCCAGTTCCGGGCTGATCCAAAAAGCCGATCAATGTTACAAAGCAATCAACTCAGGCAAGTCTGTCAGCCAATGGAGCGGTAACAGCAATGTACGCCGCCTTATTGCGCTGCTTAGCAGCTTTATTTTGATAGCAGCAGGCGCATTGATATGGTCACATGCGTTATGGCTGGCCTTGTTGATCCCGGCGCTATTTTTTGTGCTGATGTATGACGAATTAGTCGATATTCCGGCACAGTTAAACAAAATGCGTCAGGACTTCGACTCTGTATCCCGTTATGTTTACAGCGGAAAATCTGCATTTTCAGTGGCGGACTTCAGGAATCAAATGCATCAGGCCCGTTTACGTACTGTATTAGGCCGTACTAAAGACAGTACCAATAAACTGACCAGTATCGCCGATACACTGGAAGAAGCAGTGCATTTAACCGAACGTGGTATTCATCAGCAAAGCCAGCAGTTAGTCTCTATTGCAACCGCCACTCAGCAATTAAGCAGCACTGTGCAGGATATAGCTGAACGCACGGGTGAAACCAATCAGAAAGTGGGCGAAGCTCAACAAATTTGCCAACAAGCTGAACAAGTGATGCAGTTAACAGCAAACACAGTGAAAAAGCTGGCCGTTGAGGTACAAGGTGCTGCCAGCACTGCAGATAACTTAGCAGTGGAAGCTGAGCGCATTGGTGCTGTGATGACAGAAATTCAGGGTATTGCCAATCAAACTAACTTACTGGCATTAAATGCCGCCATTGAGGCAGCACGGGCTGGTGAACATGGTCGTGGTTTTGCAGTGGTTGCCGATGAAGTAAGGGCCTTGTCGTCCCGTACTCATAAAGCGACTGAGCAGATCCAGCGCTCTATTGGTGAAATTCAGCAAACCTTATTAAGCTGGGGCAAGACCATGACCCAAAGCCGTGAGCAGGTAGATGAATGTGTCACTCAAACCAGCCACAGCACAGAGCAGTTGTCGCAAATTGTTGCTATGGTCAATACCATAGATCATTTATCGTCACAAATTGCAACTGCAGCGACTCAGCAAGGCCAGGTGGCCAGCGAAGTGGCCAGCAATGTACAAAATATTCAGCATATTGCCGATGAGAACTTAACCAATATGCAACTGGTGGCCGACAATAATAAACGTCTGCACCAGCAGGCTGCTGAAATTGCCAACTTAAGTAAAACCTTCAGTCATTAAAAGGCTATTCAAACAAAAGCCCGCAAATGCGGGCTTTTTTTTTCTCATAGCCGTTAATCCGGGCTCGCCGAGCCAATCACAAAATTCCCTTCAGCGGCATCCACTGTCACCCTTGAGTTGGGCTTAATCTGGCCTTTCAGTAAAGTCTGAGCCAATGGGTTTTCAATATAGTGCTGAATAGCGCGCTTTAATGGCCTGGCGCCAAAGACCGCATCAAAACCTGCTGCTGCCAACAGATCCAAAGCTGCATCTGTCACCGACAAACCAAAGCCTTTGTCCTGCAAACGTAAGCGTAAGCGCTGCAACTGAATAGAGGCAATATGGCGGATATGGGCATTATCCAGTGGGTGGAATACCACAGTCTCATCCAGTCGGTTTAAAAACTCAGGTCTGAAGTGCTTACTCAATACGTCCATCAGCATATCTTTCATTTGCTGATAATCCTGATGCTGATAATGCTCCTGAATAAGGTCTGAGCCTAAGTTCGAGGTCATGATAATCACTGTGTTTTTAAAATCGACAGTGCGACCTTGTCCGTCGGTTAAACGGCCATCGTCCAGCACCTGCAGCAAAATATTAAATACATCCGGATGCGCTTTTTCTACTTCATCCAATAACACCACTGAATAAGGTTTACGCCGCACTGCTTCAGTTAAATAGCCCCCCTCTTCATAGCCGACATAACCAGGAGGTGCACCGACTAAACGTGAGACAGCATGTTTTTCCATAAACTCCGACATATCAATGCGGATTAACGCATCTTCGGTATCAAACAAAAATTGCGCCAAAGCTTTGGTCAGTTCAGTTTTACCTACCCCGGTCGGGCCTAAAAATAAAAAAGAGCCTATTGGTTTATTTGGATCAGCTAAACCTGCGCGGGAGCGCCGGATAGAGTTCGAGACCGCTTCCAATGCTTCGGCCTGGCCTACCACCCGCTTTTGCAACTCCTGCTCCATCCGCAGCAGTTTATCGCGTTCACCTTCCAGCATTTTGCTGACCGGAATACCCGTAGCTTTAGACAACACATCAGCAATTTCCTGCTCTGTGACTTTGTTACGCAGCAAAGTCATTTCGTGCATTTCCACTTGTGAGGCTAAATCCAGCCGTTTTTCTAAAGCCGGAATACGCTCGTATTTCAGCTGCGACATACGGTTTAAGTCACCGGCACGGCGTGCCACTTCCATATCCAGCCGCGCTTGCTCTAAGTCAGCTTTGATATTCTGAGTGCCTTGCAAGGCAGCTTTTTCTGAGGACCAGACTTCATCCAGCTCGTTGTATTTCAAATCCAGTTCACGGATTTGTTCCTGGATCATGTCACGGCGTTTTTTCGTCGCTTCGTCTGTTTCTTTCGCCAGCGCATTATCTTCCAGCTTCAGCTGAATAATACGCCGCTCTAATCTGTCCAGCTCTTCTGGCTTGGAGTCCATTTGCATCCGGATACTGGACGCCGCTTCATCAATTAAATCAATAGCTTTATCGGGCAGTTGTCTGTCGCTGACATAACGATGTGACAAAGTGGCAGCTGCTACTATGGCCGGATCGGTAATTTCTACCGCATGATGCAGCTCGTAACGCTCTTTTAACCCCCGCAAAATAGCAATGGTGTCTTCAACTGAAGGCTCATCCACTACCACTTTCTGGAAACGCCGCTCTAAAGCTGCATCTTTTTCAATGTACTTGCGGTATTCATCCAAAGTGGTTGCGCCTAAACAATGCAGCTCACCACGCGCCAAGGCAGGTTTGAGCATATTACCGGCATCCATAGCACCATCGGCTTTACCTGCACCGACCATGGTATGAATTTCGTCGATAAACAGAATAACCCGGCCTTCTTCTTTAGAAAGCTCGTTCAACACTGCTTTTAGGCGCTCTTCAAATTCACCACGATACTTTGCACCCGCTAATAAAGAGCCCATATCCAAAGACAAAACACGTTTATCTTTTAAGCCTTCAGGTACTTCTTTATTGATAATTCGCAGTGCCAAGCCTTCGACTATGGCGGTTTTACCCACACCAGGTTCACCAATCAGCACAGGGTTATTTTTAGTTCGCCGCTGCAAGACCTGAATACAACGGCGAATTTCTTCATCACGGCCTATCACAGGATCTAACTTACCAGCTTCAGCCCGTGCTGTTAAATCGACAGTGTACTTAGTGAGTGCCTGGCGACTCTCTTCAGCATTAGGGTCATCGACATTCTGGCCGCCACGGATTTGTTCTATGGCTTTTTCAACTACAGCTTTATCTACACCCAGCAAGCGTAATAAATGGCCCAGTTCAGATTTGTCCTCGCAGGCGGCTAAAACAAATAACTCGCTGGAAATATACTGGTCTTTACGTTTTTGCGCGTATTTGTCGCATAAATTCAGCAAATTAATAGTGGAGGCAGACAGCTGTACATTGGCATCTGCACCTTCCACTTTAGGCACACGCTCTAAGGCCTGGGATAATTTGGAGCGCAGTTCGTTGGTGTTCACGCCTATTTTACTGAACAGATCTTTGGTGGACCCACCTTCCTGATTCAGCAAGGCAAATAGCAAATGAATGGGTTCAATAAACTGATGATCACGGCCTAAAGCCATAGACTGAGCTTCGGCTATTGCCAATTGGAATTTACTGGTAAATCTGTCGAGTCTCATAACATCTCCGCATACATCAAACTGCCGTTGGCATTAAGATGGGGCAGAGCAGGTTAATTATCAAGCGATAAACGTCAAAAATTTGACTTAGATCAGTCAATCCAGATACAAGACGCCATCCGGCCTGTTTGACCATCACGGCGGTAGGAATAAAACCTTTGTGTGTTGGTGTAAGTACAAAAACCCCCACCATAAATTTGGGTCACTCCGGCTTTGGCCAAACGTAAAGAAGCCAACTGATATAAATCAGCCAGCCATTTACCGGCTTTATTCGGAATAGCGGTAAAAGCAGCGCCAGCTTTGGCATCTTTTGCCATAAAAGCCAAACGCACTTCATCTCCCACTTCAAAAGCTGTGGGGCCAATAGCAGGGCCTAACCAAGCCATTACCTGGCTGGGTTCTGGAAACTTTACCAGGGCTTGCTCCAGCACACCACCCACTAAACCCCGCCAGCCGGCATGAGCTGCCGCCACCTGAGTGCCAGCACTATCACAAAACAATACCGGCAGGCAATCAGCGGTAAGTACCACGGACACCACACCTTTGGTTTTGGTGGTACTGGCATCGGCTGTAAAAGGACCCACTGAGAAATCAGTCTGTTCCAGTAGGACACAGTCTGTACCATGCACCTGATTGAGCCATAAAGGTTCAGCAGGCATCCCCGCCTGTTGTTTGAAAAGCTGACGATTCTGCGCCACAGCTTCAGGTCTGTCATTGACATGACTGCCTAAATTCAATCCGTCGTAAGGAGGCAAAGATACTCCCCCCTCACGAGTACTGATCGCTGTTTTTATACTTAATGGCGCAGGCCAGTCAGCTTGAAACATCAGGCGAAATCCAGACCATGAATATCAGTGTCTTCACGCAGGGCCTGAGTCAGCTCGACCATATCGTCAGGGATTGGCGCATGCCATTCCATAATTTCACTGGTAATAGGGTGAGCTAAACGCAGCATAGCTGCATGCAGCGCCTGACGTTTAAAAGCACGTAATACAGTTAACAGAGCTTCATCGGCTTTACGTGGTGGACGCGGACGGCCTGCATACACAGGATCACCAACCAGCGGATAGTTGATATAGGTCATATGCACACGAATTTGGTGAGTACGACCGGATTCCAGACGTAAACGCAAACGGGTGTGAGCACGGAATTTTTCCATGACACGGTAGTGAGTGACTGCAGGACGACCTGAGCTGGTCACTGCCATATGAGTACGTTTGGTGGGGTGGCGGCCAATAGGCTCATCCACTGTACCGCCCGCTGTCATAGTGCCGTGGCAAATCGCTTCGTATTCACGGGTAATTTCCCGCTCCTGCATAGCTTCAACTAAATGAGTCTGAGCAGGAATAGTTTTAGCTATCACCATTAAACCTGTAGTGTCTTTATCAAGACGATGCACTATACCGGCACGTGGCACTTCAGCTATCGAAGGACAGTGGTGCAATAAGGCATTGAGTAAAGTACCGTCAGCGTTACCAGCACCAGGATGCACCACTAAACCTGCAGGTTTATTGATCACCATAATATGCTCGTCTTCGTAAACAATATTCAGGTCTATGGGTTCAGCTTCAAAACGTTCGTCATCCGGTAACTCGGCCTGGATCAATACAGACTCCCCACCCAGCAATTTTTCTCTGGGCGTGTTACACAGCTGGCCATTGATTTGAACCCAATCGGCTAAAATCCATTCTTTTATTCTGGAACGCGAATAGTCCGGGAACATTTCGGCCAATACCTGATCTAAGCGTTTACCAAATAAATGGTCAGGTACAATTTCTGCAAGTTTTATCTGTTTTGTCATGTCGGAACCAGTTATCCTGTGTGCATACCCGAACAGTCTGGGTTAGAATCGGGCCTTAAAAGGTTATTTTAACGGTTTTACTCCAGACTAAATAGCCAATAGGTTTAAGTAGTAGCGGATTTTTAAATGAAAGTGAACTTTTTAGCCATAATCGCCCTAGCTTTAACACTAACCGCCTGTGCGGGGAACAAAAAAGCTGAAGAAGAACTGGTCAATACCAATCAGTCTGCTCAGCAAATGTATGAAGAAGCCAAAAATGTGCTGGATTCTGGCCTGTATAACAGAGCTATAGAATTACTCAGAATGATGGAAAGCCGTTATCCTTTTGGTCCTTTGTCCCGTCAGGTGCAATTGGATCTGATATACGCTTATTACCAAAGCGGTAATACCACTCAATCTTTAGCCAGCATAGACCGCTTTATCCGGTTAAACCCAAACCATCCGGATTTAGATTACGCCTACTACATGCGTGGTTTAAGTAATGTAAAAGTGGACGAAAATGCCTTTCAGGAATTTGTAGGTATTGACCGTGCTGACCGTGATTTATCCAGCACCAAACAGGGTTTTGATGACTTCAAAATACTGGTCAGCACTTATCCAAACAGCAAATACGCCAACGATGCAAAAAAACGTATGTTCGCCATTAAAGAAAAACTGGTACGTTACGAATTGCTGGTTGCTGATTATTACACCCGCCGTGGTGCTCATTTAGCAGCAGCCAACCGTTGTAAATACATTGTCGAGTACTACCGTGATTCGCCTCAGATAGAACAGGCCTTGCTGATTATGGTCGATAGTTACGACAAATTAGGTTTAGTGAAATTACGTGATGACGCCAAAGCTGTGTTATTACTGAATTTCCCCAATGCGTTAAATTAACTTCAATTTAAAATCAGACTTGAGGGTCAGAGCTGATAGCTCTGACCCAACTCACAACGCATCCAAAGCTTCAGATAATTTACTGACCGCTACTACTGTCATTCCAGGTATTGCTTCTTTAGGTGCATTGGCCACAGGCACTATGGCTCGTTTAAAACCATGTTTTGCCGCTTCTTTTAAACGTTCCTGACCACTGGGGACAGGACGGATTTCACCGGACAGGCCCACTTCACCAAAGACGACCAGCTCATTGGGCAATGCTTTATTTTTAAAACTCGACACCAGTGCCAGCAAAGTAGCTAAGTCAGCGCTGGTTTCATTGACCTTTACACCACCTACCACGTTGACGAATACATCCTGATCGGCCATCTGAATACCAGCATGACGATGCAATACCGCCAGCAACATCGAAATCCGGTTTTGCTCCATACCCAAAGTGACACGACGTGGGTTATTTAACGGTGAATAGTCAACCAGGCCCTGGATCTCCACCAGCAAAGGCCGTGTCCCTTCCCACAACACCATGACGATAGAACCAGGCGTATCTTCTTTGCCACGACTTAAAAAAATAGCTGACGGGTTTTTTACTTCCCGCATGCCCTGGCCTGTCATCGCAAAAACACCCAGTTCATTGACAGCACCAAAGCGGTTTTTATTACCACGTAAAGTGCGGAATCTGTTGTCGGTATCGCCATCCAATAAAATAGAGCAGTCAATGCAGTGTTCCAGCACCTTAGGACCTGCCAGAGAACCATCTTTAGTGACATGACCGACCATAATGACGGCTACATTATGTTGTTTAGCAAAACGGGTTAAGTAAGCTGCGCTTTCCCTAACCTGGGATACACTGCCAGGGGCAGACTGAATATCCGACATTTGCATCACCTGAATCGAGTCGATGACCATAATGCGCGGTTTTTCCTGCTGCGCCAGCTGGCAAATAGTTTCAACGTTAGTTTCAGCCAACATCATTAAATTCTGAGTCGGTAAACCTAATCTGTGGGCGCGCAGTGCCACTTGCTGTAAGGATTCTTCACCTGTGACATACAAAGCTTTGTCTGTCACCGCCAGTCCACACATAATTTGCAGTAGCAAGGTACTTTTACCAGCACCAGGGCTACCACCAATCAATATCGCGGAACCCGGCACTATACCGCCCCCCAGCACACGGTCAAATTCAGCGAAACCTGAGCTAAAACGCGGGACATCCTGCAAGTCGACCTGATCCAGCCGGATCACTTTGGCCGCCGTGGCTCCGGCATAACCGTCAAAACGTTGTTTTTTTGTTACACTGGATAAACGTACTTCGCTGATACTGTTCCAGGTGCCGCACTCTGTGCATTGGCCCTGCCAGCGCACAAAGTCAGCGCCACAGTCATTGCAGACGTACGCGCTCTTGGTTTTAGCCATTTTTTATCTCATTTAATTAAAAGGCACGATTATTGCTTTTACATCGTACTGGTTTTACTCTAACCCAAATTATTGATACAGGGCTTGCCACTGCCCTGTAAGTGTTTAAGCGAGCATGACAACAAACGACTTACAAGCTTATAGCAGCGTCCTGGAACGTCTGAAACCCCTTATCAACACCCAGTTGTTTGATGAGGAGTTTCGGCTATTGACCACAGATTTGGCTAAATCGCAGCAGTTTCTGATCAAAATGGAATTAAAGCGTCTGGCGCAGCCGTGCACCTATTATATCGATTTACGTGGCAGGGTCGACGGCGAAGTGCGTGCCTTTGAGCATAAAGGCCAAACCCACTATTTGGATGAAGTTGCGATCCAAACCTTTGAAAAGGGTTTAAAGCAATACGGCCAGTACACTATTGGCATTTTTGAGGATGTCACCAACACCAATAACAACTTCAGAGTGCGGCATCAACAGGAAACCAATAAAAGGCTGCTGGATGTATTATCCGGGGAGACATCGGACAAAACAGTCAATTTAGCAACACTGCCGTCAGATATAGACTCAACGGCCAATGACTATAAAGCCGCTCAACTGATCCGCTTTGCCGGCTATAACGTTCGCCAGGAAGAGCGAATGAATTTTTCTATTGATATTGAAGTGGTGCAGCAGGACGAAGAACGTTTTCCCGCCAGCACCAGCGATCTGTCTGTATCTGGCTGTAAAATCAAAATTCCGCTGGCGATAGAAATGACAGCCGGGCAAAAAGTTGCCATATTTTTCCGCGGCTTAGAGCAGGAGTTTGCCCTTGGCATCAATAATGGCATCCCTTATCAGGTGATTGATGTTGAGCCAGCCGACAAAGGCTATTACGTGCGGTTAAAACGTTTGCCTCTGGCTGACGAAAAAGGTTTTTCAGAATTTCTGCAAAATTTTATTCATGGCAATAAAAGACGTTACAAAGTGAATCTGGATAACACCTACGAAGCGGTGTTTATTAAAGGTTATGAACAATTTTATTTACCCCGTATCAGCTCTTTACCTGTGTTTCTGGCAGTCAACGACGGCAAAGCAAGCCCATCCTGTGTGTTAACCACTGAAAATAACAGGCAACTGATGCATTATTTTCAGGATGAACGGCAACAGAATGTCTTGCCGCAACTGCTGCACGTACGCCGGTTAAAACAATGCCTGGCCAAAGAGGCCAATGAAAACAGCACCATACTTTATACTTTTACCCATGCGGCCAAAGGCAGATTGTTTTTTTATTCGGCCACAACAGAAGAATTGCTGCAACACCCCGAACTGAAAGCGGTATTTTTTGGTTTTGGCGCAGCCAAACCCAGCTTCCGGGCATTCCGTATGTCGGTATTACGTACTGTGCCTGCTCATGCTCATATTCCTCTGTCATTACCCAACACTGCCGATCAGGAAGTACAAAAGCTGAACCAGCCGCCCACACCTTTGATCGCTAATTTTATCCGTAACTTACGCTATATAGTGGCACTAACGGATATCAGCACGGCTCAAAGCAACAGCTTGTATAAAGCCATCACTTACGATGCGGCTTTGCTGAATCAGTTAAAAGTCTTTGGGCATGCCAAACTTGAACAAATACCTCCTATCGAAAGCGCCTCAGTACAGTATGTGAATTTGCGTTCTGAAAGCCGGTTTTTATACAAAACCACTGTATTGCTGGAGCGCGACAAAGGCGGCGATATTCAGGCCTTTAGCCGTGATTTCTCCAGTAAAGGCATTCAGTTGGAATGTGCTGAACCTGTTGAATTTGCTAAAGGCGATACAGTACAAATCAGTTTGCCTGAGCTGCAAAAGATCACCACTAAACATCAGCTCTCAGGCCTGCCTTATGAAGTGATGGCGGTCAGTAAAAACAAACTGATTATGAATATGAGAGTGATAGATCCAACCAACGATCATCCGGGAAAAATATTTTTTCAGCAGTTGATTAATAACAACAGAAGCAAGTTAACTATGGCTGAGGAAACACCTAAATTTCCTGGTCTTGGCCCCGCTTTACGTAATATGTATATCAAAGCTTTGGATACCTTTGTTTTTTATGTGCACCGTCAGGGCGTTCGTTACAATCTGGATGTAGTGGCTCAGGGGGCTAAACCTAATGCTTTGCATAAGCTACTGGCTCAGTTCAGTGAAGGACCTGACTCTATCACTATGTTGCCGCTGCTCAAAAATAATGCGACCAATTTACACTTTGCGAATCAGCTGAAAAAAATGAAGCGTCAGGAAATCCCCTTTAGCTACGAGGTCTTTTTGCGTTTTACGCCGGGTCAGGACAACACGGAACATAGCTTTGAAACAAAGTTTGATTTTGATCTCCAGCTGCTTAGTGCGAAAAAAGCATTTGTGGATGACGTGGTGAATAAAGATTTACTTTTTGCTTTTAAGATTTTTTTATCACGCACAGGCCGTCCTGATACCGAACATATTGCCAAAGAACTGGGCTATGTCAGTACTTATGCCATCCATAAAGCCAAAGTACTGGAAGAAGAACTCTGGAGTGTAGTGGGCGTGGGTGATGTAGTGGATATCACAGACGAAGTGCTGCTGCGTTTTAATTTAAGCAACGAACAAATAACAGAGCAGCAGCAAAAACGACTGGCTTTCCTGGCCGGTATCAACCAGCCTGCTTAGCTCTGTTTCAGCCACAGAGCCAGTTCAGCAAAATGATCCCTACTGGCGTCAGGGTGAGTCAGCATCGAAATATGGTCATAGTCCTGCTGATGACCATAGCTTTTCCCCAGCACAGTATAACGCCCTGAGTTTAACCCTGTTTCAGCCAAAAAGGCCTGCACATCCTGCGGATGGCCTAACAGCTGATCCTTAATGGCGGCAAAATGCCAGCTCTGAGGCCAGCTTATATCTGCACAAGCAGCAGCATAATCAAAGCTGTCGGTTTGATCGACAAAAGCCCCACCGCGGATCCAGTCAATAGTATCCAGTAAATACTGAGCAGGTTCATTGTCAGCACCAAAACGCCATTGTTTTGCCGGTAAATAACCATAGAAACGACACAGCAGCGGCGAAAGCCAATTCCAGACCAAATCTATATGCAGACGTTTTTTAAAACCACAGACACTAATTACTCTTTTGCTACCAAAAGTAACTATGGTTTTGACCTTAGGCAACAGGTCTGGAAAACGTACTAAACTGGCCGCCAAAACGACACCAGCCCAGGAATGCGCCATGACCATAACAGGCTGCTGATGCTGCTGGTAAAGATGATTGATTAAAGCCGGAATATCCTGACAAATCAGTTGTTGCTGACTGTGATTAAAACGCCTGCTGGCTTTAGGGCTGGACAAACCACGACCGGCAAAATCGGCACAAGTGACATCAAAACCCCGGTCGGCCAGGAAGCAGCCCAAACCACGGCCTTTTTCATTGTAAAAAATCCGGCTGTTTTCAATGGCCCCGTGCAGCATTAATACCGGATAAACACAGTCTGACTGAGCAGGCTTCAGTTGACGTAAATGCAGCTGATAATCAGCAACTGCAAGCCATTGTGAGTGTTGCTGGTGTTGCATCAGCTTTCCAGTAAATACAGTAGTTGCAATAACGAGCCCTGCCGTATCGCGGCTTTCGCCTGCGCCTGCACCTTGGGTTTGGCATGAAAAGCCACTCCAAGCGCAGCCACTGCAAGCATAGGCAAATCGTTCGCGCCATCACCAATAGCCACAGTCTGACTGGCGGGGATCTGATACTGACGGGCAATCTGTTGCACCACATCAGCTTTGGTCTGAGCGTCAACTACTGCACCCAACACCTGCCCCGTCAGCTTGCCATCGACAATTTCCAGCTGATTAGCAAAAGTAGCTGTCAGTTTTAAGCGCTGCTTTAAAGCTTCGGTAAAATAAGTGAAGCCCCCTGATGCAATCACCACCTGCCATTGATGCTGCTGTAAAAATGCGACTAAAGCTTCTAAACCCGGCATCAGTGGCACAGCATCCAGCACTTGTTTCAGCACCGTATCAGGAGCGTCTTTTAAGGTGGCGACACGCTGACGTAAGCTTTGGGCAAAATCCAGTTCACCATTCATAGCGCGAGCTGTCACTGCTGCCACCTGCTCACCTACACCAGCCAGTTTGGCGATTTCATCAATACATTCAATCTGAATAGCAGTGGAATCCATATCCATCACCAGCACACCTGGTTGCTGCAAAAACACCGGAGCAGGTAAATACACCAGTTCGGCAGACCAGGTTTCACTTAACTGGCGTAAAGCCTGAATTTGTTCTGCATTTAAAGTCAAAGGAACATCGATACGCACTGCCAAAGCTAAATCGGCGTGAGGCCGATACAAACTTAAAGGATAAGCTGCATCTGCAGGTAACAAGTGCAGTACAGCAAAAAGCTGCTGCAGCGTCATTGTGCCGGAAAAAATCCGCAAACTAGCGGTACTTTGCCCTGTCACTAATCCAGACCAGAATTCTGGCGCTCTGAGGTGTTCTGCTGCTTTTCGTTCGCTTTGATAAAAGCCTGAAGCATGCATGAACACAGCGCTACCCGCTGCGCCTTCTGCAGTTAACCACTGATTTAAACTAATGTCGGCATAGGAGTTTGGGTCAATCTTATAATAAAAGCTCAAAGGGCCACCTGTACTTCATTCTGTTGCCGTGGCATTCTACCGACATTTTTAAAGCATTGTCAGTGTAAAAATCAGGCGAATTGATGCAATTCAGCGGACACCACAGCGGTAAAAACTCAAAATACTTCAGGCTAGCCCAGCTAGTGCTGGCATTGCTGGGTATTTGGGTGCTGTCACAATGGTGGTGGAACAGTAACCAGCAAGGTGAACTTTTGTTTCAGCAACAAAGTGCTGAACTGATGCGCTCGACGCTCGTGGCTTTGTCTCATACCGCCGCTTATCTGATTGATAACGACCAACTGGAAAGTTTAAATCAGTTGACTACCCATATTGCCGCTACTCCTTACTTGCAGGACGTCGTGGTCTATGATGCCAACGGCGTGAAGTTATCCGCCTCAGAAGGCACAGCGGCAGCTCAGTTGCTGTATGCGCCTCAACATGAGCAAGCTTTGCTTGCCATGGTGCAGGAAATCACTCAGGAAGACCGGGTTATTGGTTATATCAAAATAAGTATGAAACTGGATGCCAGCTTGTTGCCTGTGACACAAGCCTGGCAACAGCTGATGCGACAGGTGTTCTGGATGTTATTGCTCTCAGGTGTAGTCGCCTTTATGTTACGTGGCACCTGGAGCAAAATTATGCATCAGTGGCAAAAATGGCGGAAGACTAAGCAGGCGGATACAGCTAACCTGCTTTAAGTTTTTTCAGTAATTGGCAAGTATTGAGCCACAGCTGGCTGGCTATATCCTGAGTACTTTCCCCTCTTAGCTCCGCCAACACCTTTAACACTAAAGGCAACCGGGCTGGCGTATTGATTTGCCCCTGAAAACCATTCAGCGGCATTGAAGGAGCATCAGTTTCCAGCACCAAAGCAGTAAGTGGAAATTGTTTCACTGCTTTGCGGGTTTTCTCTGCTCGTTCATAGGTAATAGTGCCGCCTATGCCTAGCTTAAAGCCCATATCGATAAAAGCTTTGCCCTGTGCAAAACTGCCGGAAAACGCATGCAAAATGCCGCCCTGACTAAATTGCTGCTGTTTAATGATCTGCAGTAATTCATTCTGGGATTTGCGATGGTGCAAAACCACAGGTTTTTTCAGTTTGGCTGCAAGTTGCAACTGAAGCTCAAAACACTGTCGTTGCAAAGCAAAACTTTGTTCATCCAGCGCAAAATCCAGCCCTATCTCGCCTATAGCGCTGACTTGCGGTAAAGCTGCTAAATCTCCTAATCCTTCCAGAGCGTCCAGCTGTGTTTGACTTGCCCACCAGGGATGCACACCTAAAGCGATGTAAAAACCATAACGTTGCTTTAACTCCAGTAAAGGCAACCAGGCTGAAGATTGCACTGCAGGCACTAAAAAACCTTCAACACCCACAGCTCTGGCGTTCGCCAGATGCAGCTCAAGTTCAGGCAGTAACTCTGGTAAATCCAGATGACAGTGGCTATCAAATAATACAGGCCGCGTATCGGCGGCCTGTGAAGGTGGGATTATGGACATAAACGTTCTATGGCCCAGCTGCTATCTGCTTGCTGCTTGTACATAAAGCGGTCATGCAGCCGATGTTCGCCCCCTTGCCAGAATTCAATCTGATGGGGTTTGACTAAAAAGCCGCCCCAAAAAGAGGGAACAGGCACTTCGCCTTGCTCAAATTTATGTTTAATTTCAGCAAACTTTTGCATCAACACCTGACGGGTCGAAACTGGACGGCTCTGCTCTGAAGCCCAGGCCGCCAGCTGACTTTCTTTCGGCCTGGATAAGAAATAACTCATCACCTGACTGGCAGGAACCCGTTCTGCCGTGCCATAAACAATCACCTGACGCTCTAACGGATGCCATGGAAAATGCAGACACACCTTAGGGTTCTGTTCCAGCTCAGAGGCTTTGCGGCTACCTAAGTTGGTGTAAAACACAAAACCTTTGCTACTCACATCTTTTAATAACACCAGACGTTGTGATGGCTGACCTGAAGCATCCACTGTGGCGACACACATAGCCGTTGGATCAGGCAACTCTGCAGCTACGGCGTCTTTTAACCAGGCTTCAAACTGCAGAAAAGGATCGGCATTGAGCTTATCCAGATCCAGTTTATCCATGCTGTAGCTGCGGCGAATATCAGCGATTTTCATCAGTGTGTCCTTTCAGATCCAAGGTCTGTAACAAGTGACTGGATAAAGCGGATTACATCCGCTCCATCACCTCAATACCTAATAAGTCTAAGCCTTGTTTTAAAGTACGGGCCACCAGAATACTCAGCATTAAACGGCTGTTTTTTAAATCTGGTTCAATGCCTTCTTTTAAAATTGGGCAAGCTTCGTAGAAACTCATAAACTGGCTGGATAACTCGTATAAGTAGTTACACAGCAAGTTAGGCACAGCATCTTTCATCACAGCCTGTAAGGTTTCTTCTAAGCGCAACAATTTGACGGCTAACTGCTTTTCCTGCTCTTCTAAAAGTTGCAACGGAGCTACAAAGCTCTCGTCTATACCAGCACGGCGCAAAATACCGCTGACACGGGTATAAGCGTATTGCAGGTAAGGGGCTGTGGCACCTTCAAAACTTAACATCGCATCCCAGCTAAAGACGTAATCGCTGGTGCGGTTTTTCGATAAGTCAGCAAACTTCACTGCACCTATACCGACTTTACGCGCTACTTCCGCCATTTCTTCGACGCTTAAATCAGAGGATTTTTGCTCCACCACAGCCTGAGCACGCACTACGGCTTCTTCTAACAATTCAGCCAGTTTGACTGTGCCACCGGTACGGGTTTTAAACGGCTTACCGTCTTCACCCATCATGGTGCCAAAGGGGCAATGATCATAAGCCACATGATCTTTTAATAAACCCGCTTTACGGGCCACTAATTCCACTTGTTTAAAGTGCAGCGCCTGACGGGCATCGGTAAAAATCACGATACGATCTGCAGCTAAATCAACACTGCGGTATTGGCAAGCCGCTAAATCTGTAGTGGCATAGAGGAAA
Organism: Gammaproteobacteria bacterium; assembly: GCA_018825965.1. Taxonomy (GTDB): domain Bacteria; phylum Pseudomonadota; class Gammaproteobacteria; order Enterobacterales; family Alteromonadaceae; genus Pararheinheimera. The sequence goes on along the minus strand of JAHKAA010000050.1, from coordinate 128,327 downwards.
CCACCACCGGTTTTTTGCACTATAAAAGGTGAAGGATTACCTTCTTTATCAGCCAGTTCCTGCAAAAACACCACTAAAGCGCCTTCACTTTCAACCGCTAAGCCCTGCTGCTTTAAGCTATCGACAATAGGCTGCAGCATAGCGTTATAGGCACTTTCAGGTTTGATATGCTCATGGCCTAAAGTGACTTTTAAAGTTTTGTACACCTCATCGCTGTGTTTAATAGAGGTGTCGATAAACAGCTGCCATAACTTCTGGCAGTGAGCGTCACCGCTTTGCAATTTCACTACATAGTCACGCGACTTATCGGCAAAACCGTCCTCATCGTCAAAACGTTTTTTCGCTTCGCGGTAAAAGTCTTCCAGATCAGCTAAAGCCACTTGTTCTAAGTCGATACCAGCTTTGAGCTTGTCTTCCAGGTGCGCTATCAACATACCAAACTGCGTGCCCCAGTCGCCCATATGGTTCTGACGAATGACGTTGTCACCCCAGAACTCCAGACAGCGCACGACGGCGTCACCAATAATAGTGGAGCGCAAATGGCCAACGTGCATCTCTTTGGCCAGGTTTGGCGCTGAATAATCCACTACTACAGTTTGCGGAGCCGGATTTGCGCTTAAGGTTAAACGTGGGTTTTGTGAAGCGCCCACCAGCTGTGTCGCTAACCAGTCTTTACGTAAAGTGACGTTAATAAAACCAGGGCCTGCAATCTCCACTTTTTCAGCCAGTTCGGCTAAATCCAGTTGTTGCACCAGTTGCTGCGCCAAAGCACGGGGATTGGTTTTTAATAACTTGGCAGCCGCCATAGCGCCGTTGATCTGGTAATCACCAAATTCAACTTTAGTGCTGATGGTAACTGCTGTATTGGTATCTGCAGGTAAACCTAAAGCCAGCATAGCAGCCTGGGTTTTTGCGGATAATAATTCTTTGATATTCATAACAAACCTTTATGCCTGAATTAATGTTCACGGGTCTTATGGAATTTGATCTTCGGATAACGCTCTATCGACAAGTTCAGGTTCACCATAGTAGGTGCCAGATAAGTCAGGTTATCACCGCCATCCAGTGCCAGGTTCATGCTGGCTTTGCTCTTTAATTCAGTCATAGCTTTATGATCGTCGCTATACACCCAACGCGCAGTTGTCACGTTGACGCTTTCGTAAATCGCATCGACGCTGTATTCAGATTTTAAGCGATGCACTACCACGTCAAACTGCAGCACACCCACAGCGCCTACGATCAAATCGTTGTTATCCAGCGGACGGAATACCTGTACAGCACCTTCTTCAGATAACTGCACTAAACCTTTTAAAAGCTGCTTTTGTTTTAACGGGTCGCGCAAACGGATACGGCGGAATAATTCAGGCGCAAAGTTTGGAATACCAGTGAAGTTAAACTTCTCACCTGATGTGAAGGTATCACCAATCTGAATAGTGCCGTGGTTATGTAAACCTATGATATCGCCAGGGAAAGCCTGTTCCACATGTTCACGATCGCCGGCTAAAAAGGTTAAAGCCTGTGGTACCAGCATATCTTTGCCAATACGCACATGGTGCATTTTCATGCCCTTTTCATATTTACCTGAACAGATACGCAAAAAGGCCACGCGGTCACGGTGTTTCGGGTCCATATTGGCCTGAATTTTAAAGACAAAACCGGTAAAAGCTGGCTCTGATGGCTCAACAACACGGCTGGTGGTCGCACGGTGTTGTGGTGCAGGCGCCCAGTCTGTTAAACCATCCAGCATATGATCCACACCAAAGTTACCCAGGGCTGTACCAAAAAATACCGGAGTTAACTCACCTTTACGGAACAGCTCTAAATCAAACTCGTGGCTGGCGCCTTTGACCAATTCCATTTCTTCGCGCAATTGACCAGCGTAATAACCCACTCTTTTATCCAGTTCAGGGTTATTGATGCCTTTAATCACATCCAGTTCCTGGATGGTATGGCCCATACCTGATTTGTATAAAATAATTTCGTCACGGTAAATGTGGTAGACACCTTTAAACTCTTTACCTGAAGCTATTGGCCAGGTGATAGGAGCACAGGCGATTTTTAACACGCTTTCTACTTCATCTAGTAAATCAACAGGATCACGAATATCGCGGTCCATTTTGTTCATAAAAGTGATGATAGGCGTGTCACGTAAACGGGTGACTTCCATCAGTTTAATGGTACGGTCTTCAACACCTTTAGCGCCGTCGATCACCATTAAACAAGAGTCTACCGCCGTTAGAGTACGGTAAGTATCTTCCGAGAAGTCTTCGTGACCAGGCGTATCCAGCAGGTTGACCAAACAATCGGCATAAGGGAACTGCATCACAGAAGTGGTGACCGAGATGCCCCGCTCCTTCTCCATTTCCATCCAGTCGGAGGTGGCGTATTGGCCAGACTTTTTACCTTTGACCGTACCTGCTTTTTGGATCAGCTGTCCAAACAACAACACTTTTTCAGTGATGGTGGTTTTACCGGCATCCGGGTGAGAGATGATCGCAAAAGTGCGGCGTTTGTTAATTTCTTCTAAAAACAGTTCGGTAGTCATGCCATCCAACTTGATCAATAAACGAAGCCCACAACATAGCCAAGAAGCAGAGTGGGCTTGGGTTACTTGGGTATAAAGGGAAATTTCGCGCGATTATAACAGCAAGCAGAGCATAGGCACAGAATTTAGCCACTTCAGGCCGGTAAATTATCTGCCTGAGAAGATGATGGGGCTTTAACCTAAAGGCAAAGCCATTAAAATTGCGTCTTCACGGCCTGTGGCTGTTGGGTAATAACCTGGGCGTAAACCGGTTTGAATAAAACCACATTTTTCATACAGCTTAATAGCATTGGCATTGGACTGACGTACTTCCAGCCAACAATCCAGCGCTCCTAAGTCTTGTGCCTGTGCAATAAAGTGCTGTAGCAGTTGCTGGCCATAACCTTTGCCCTGAGCTTCGGGCAGCAGTCCTATATTAAATAAACTGGCTTCCACCGCGACTTTTTCACCTATGTAAAAGCCGATCACTTCGTCGTTATCATCCATCAACACTGCATTAAAATAACGCTCGCCAAAGCAGGTGCTAAAGGTGCCTTCCGACCAGGGATGGCTATTGGCGGCTTGTTCTATCTGCAACATAGCCGGGATATCGGCAGGGGTGGCACTACGTATTAACGGCATGCATCAGTTCTCTTGCTGGAGGCACAACCAGAGCAGCTTTTTCTGCTGGGCTGACTGTAATAATTCAGTCGAAGGTGTTACTAAGAGTCCGTTTTGCAACATAGGTTCAGTACTGGCCGGGTTTAACCGCCACCGCAGCTCTGGTTGATACTCGCGAAGTGCCACCAAGACATCTTTGCAGAAGGTCAGTTCCGGGTCTGGATCAGAGTAAACAGGCACTGCTGGTTCGACAGGCTCAGCTACAGCTTCTGCCAGCACACCAATTTCCGCTTCAGGCGTTTTGGCCATAGCAGAAAACTCTTGATGTAATTCAAGTGGTTGTATCTGGAGTAAGTGCAGCAGTTGCTGCTTAGACGATAAAGAATTCATATCAGAATGAAGTGGCAGGGGCAGAGGGATTCGAACCCCCAACCATCGGTTTTGGAGACCGCTGTTCTACCAATTGGAACTATGCCCCTAGCGTTGGAGGCGTCATTATACAAAAGAGAGTTCAAAGGTAAAGCAAAAATCTGTCTGCACTGATTTAACTGCACATAAAACATACGTTTCATTCCTACAAGACCCCTTCCCTGCTTGTTACCCCGTTTTCTAATCGCAAATTACGATACTGGCAAGCTTATTAATTCGTTTTCATTGAAGCATTTATCGGGCTTATGCAGCTTCCATAGCTTCAAAGGAGAAAACCATGAGCAAAGTACAAGATATATTCCAGCGTGAATTTCCACGGCTGCAAAACAAGACGATACGATAGTTCAGGCTGTGCAGCAACTACGACAGTTTAACCTGACCGGCGCACCGGTGTTTAATAAAGACAATAATCTGGTCGGTTATTTGTCGAAGCAGGATTGTTTGGCCGCTATGTTACACGCCAGCTACTTTTGCAGCCTGCACAATACGATAGCTCAGGTGATGAGTAAGAAGGTAGTCACTGTGCTGGCGTCTGACAGCGTGGTGGATAGTGCAGTGATCTTTACCAGCCTGCATTTGCATCAGCTGCCTGTGCTGGAGAATGGCGTGGTGGTTGGGGTGCTGAACAGGGGTCAAGTGGTTAGAGCGCTGGAGGCTACGCTTGGGGACTGTTATGGCGGGGAAAGAGCGGCTTAGTTGGGTTTGGTGTTTGGGTTTGGGTTTGGGTTTGGGTTTGGGTTTGCAAATCTGAAGAGCAAAAGAGCCATTGCAGAAGCTAAGACTTCGCGGCAGGAGGATTGCGTTTGCCGTCCTGGCAAACGTCCCTGCGGGACCGCGCGGAGCGCGTCCACAAAACGACAGGACGTCGTTTTGCACAGCTTCGCTGCCGAAGGCGAGTATCAGGGATGGTACGAGTGAAAATCGTTCCTGACGATTTTGTCGAACCGTGAAATCGGGATCTCAAGACGCCAACAGTTTGGCGTCTTGCCGATTGAACACGACGAGCTCTGCGAGGAGATAGGAGGATCTCATCCGCCTGTGTCCACCATCGCCGATCTGTTTGACTGAATTTTAGATACACAAAAACGCCTGGAGCGTTTTTGGACCGCCGCACGGCGGGTCCCGAAGGGATTTTTCGCAGGGATGCGAAAAACAAAAAAACCTGCACTTAGCAGGTTTAGTTGTGGTGGACGCAGGAGGATCGCAAGTGGCGTCCTGCCACTTGCCCTGCGGGCCGAGCTTCGCTCGTCCAAAATCGCTCCCGGCGATTTTGTCGAACCTGACGGAGGATCTCACCTCCTCACGTCCACTCTGAGCTTTATTTTATTGAATTCTAAAAACAAAAAAACCTGCACTTAGCAGGTTTAGTTGTGGTGGACGCAGGAGGATTCGAACCTCCGACCGCTCGGTTCGTAGCCGAGTACTCTATCCAGCTGAGCTATGCATCCATCTGGTACTTTCTTTTTTCGCTTCGTCGTTGTAATTAAGTGGTGGACGCAGGAGGATTCGAACCTCCGACCGCTCGGTTCGTAGCCGAGTACTCTATCCAGCTGAGCTATGCATCCAATCTTAACAGTACAACTGGCGGAGAAGGAGGGATTCGAACCCTCGATAGAGTTTCCCCTATACACCCTTAGCAGGGGTGCGCCTTCAGCCACTCGGCCACTTCTCCGCACTACGTTGCGGCGTGTATATTAATGTCTCAGGAAAATAAGTCAAACAATTTTTGGAGCTGGAAAGCGCGTTTGCTGACCTTTTAAACAATTCGACTAAATATTCGCTACAAAGGGTTAAAAATATACAACTTCTAAAAATGCTAACTAATAAAATTTATTGATCGTCATCGCCGCTGAAGCCACCTGGGGTGCCTTTTTCAGCTTGAATACGCATATAAATCTCTTCTCTGTGCACTGAAACTTCTTTTGGTGCATTCACACCGATACGAACCTGATTTCCTTTCACACCTAAAACTGTGACTGTGACTTCATCACCAATCATCAGTGTCTCACCAACACGACGCGTTAAAATAAGCATTCTTTGCTCCTTTTGTATGATCCCAGCTTCCAATGGTCACGCTTGTTGTAATCACACCGCGTATACCTGTCCGCTTTATGATAACTCAGCTGACAAATTTATGAAAACCTTGAAGTTAATTAACTGAACCTAATAAAGCGGAGTGTAAAGCGACCGCCACTTTATTCAGCTCAGCCTCTGGCACTACGATAGATAATTTAATTTCAGCACAACTGACAGCAACTACCTGCACTGCTAATAACTGCAATTGTTCAAATACTGTCGCCGTAATGACAGGATTTGATTTTAACCCTATCCCTACTATAGATAACTTGCCCAAAGACTTCCTGCTTTGCAGCGTAAAATTTTGCTTCTTTTTCAGTTCATTACAAATATCTTCAACAGTATTCAGATCATTTTGATTCAAACTGAACTGCATCTGCACTAAACCGGACGGCGCATACTGCACCTTTAACATGTCGGTCTCAATAGCTAAACGGGCGAACTCCTTCAGCAGAGCTATATGTAGCTCACTACTGAGCTCATTCAGCTCCAACCAGACTTCTCCGGCCTGGCATGCCAGTCCTGTCACCGCTGCAACACTCATGCTATGGTCCTCATAACAGACTAAAGTTCCCTGATCGGGTCTGAAGCTGGATAACACCCGAACCGGCACCTGATGCATAACCGCGTATTCGACTGAACGGGAGTGCAATACCTTAGCGCCTAAACTGGCCAGTTCCAGCATGCTGGATGCGTCTATAGAAGGCAGCCGGAGCGCATCAGGGCAAATACGAGGATCTATGCTGTAAATACCATCCACATCGGTAAAAATCTGACATTCGTCGGCTTTTAAGGCTGCGGCTAAAGCGACGGCTGTGGTATCAGATCCGCCCCGGCCTAAAGTGGTGATATTGCCTTCAATATCGCGGCCCTGAAAACCAGCGGCTATCACAATATGGCCCTGCTCCAGCTCCTGCCATAAACGTTCTGTGCCCACAGATAAAATACGGGCACGGCTGAATTTATTGTCGGTCAGAATACCAATCTGATCAGCCAGCAGCGACACAGCCGGATGACCGCGTTTAATCAGCGCCATTGCCAGCAAGGCAATACTGACCTGCTCACCGCTGGCGGCGAGCATATCCAGTTCACGAGTCGCAGGACGGTTGTCAATCTGATGCGCCAGCCCCAGCAGCCTGTTGGTTTCGCCTGCCATAGCAGACACCACCACTACTACTTTATGACCGGCATGCACAGTTTGAATCACCTGCTCTGCCACAGCTTCGATACGTTCGGGGGTACCCACTGAAGTACCCCCGAATTTTTGTACATATAAGGCCACTGAGCTTTACAGCTTAGCCGCAATATAGTCGGCCGCAGCTTTCAGCACCTGCGGTAAAGCGGCCACATCAGTGCCCCCTGCCTGAGCTAAATCCGGCTTACCGCCACCTTTACCACCTACTTGTTCTGCAGCCCAGCTAATCAACTGACCCGCCTGAACCTTGGCTGTTAAATCACTGGTGACACCAGCAATTAAACTGACTTTGCCTTCGGCCGCTGTCGCTAATAACAAAATGCCTGAACCTAGTTTATTTTTCAGTTCATCCACCATAGTGCGGAAGGCTTTTGGATCGGCACCTTTGAGTTCCGCAATCAGCACTTTTACGCCGTTAATCAGCTGCACCTGCTCCAGTAACGAAGCTCCGGCAGCACTGGCGAGTTTGGCTTTTAATTGCTCCAGCTCTTTTTCCAACGCTTTGCGACTGTCCATGGCTTGTTGTACTTTGTCAGCAATAGAAAACAGATCGCCCTTCAGCATCGAAGCTACAGTTTGAGCCTGTTGTTCCAGCTTATGCACAAAAGCTAAAGCACCTTCACCAGTTACAGCTTCAATACGACGAATACCGGCCGCTATGCCGCTTTCCACCACAATTTTGAATAGGCCGATATCACCGGTGCGGGACACATGCGTACCACCACAGAGTTCAATAGAGAAGTCGCCCATGCTCAGCACACGCACTTCGTCATCGTATTTTTCACCAAAAAGCGCCATAGCACCTGCGGCTTTAGCTTCATCGACATTCATCAGACGAGTCAGCACTTCATGGTTTTGTTGCACCTGCTCGTTAACCATTTGCTCAATACGGCGGATTTCATCGGCTTTTACTGCTTCAAAATGCGAGAAGTCAAAACGTAAACGCTCTGAACCCACTAAAGAGCCTTTTTGAGTCACATGTTCACCCAACACAGTACGCAAAGCGGCGTGCAATAAGTGAGTGGCCGAGTGGTTTTTACGAATAGCTTCACGGCGGGCATTATCAATGGCCGCATCCACTAAATCGCCAATAGCCAAAGCGCCTTTTAAGCTGCCTTTATGGGCAAAAGCTTTACCTACTTTGATGGTGTCTGCCACGGTAAAGACCGCGCCATTAGCCAGTGTTAACACACCAGCATCACCGGATTGACCACCAGACTCAGCATAAAATGGCGTTTGATCCAAAATGACCAAAGCCTGCTGTCCATCTGTCAAAGAGTTAACTGCACTGCCTTCGAGCAGAATTTCGACCACTTTGGCTTTGCCCTGAATTTGGGTATAACCGGTAAAGTCAGTGCACTGTGCAGAAGTTAAAGCCTGATTGTAATCAGCACCAAAGTTAGAGGCTTGCTGAGCACGTTTACGCTGTGCTTCCATCGAGGCTTCAAAACCGGCCTGATCCACAGTTAAACCACGTTCACGCGCCACATCGCTGGTTAAGTCCAGCGGAAAACCGTAAGTGTCATACAGCTTAAAGGCTACTTCACCCGGGATCACTGTGCTGCCATTAAGCTCTGCTAAAGCATCTTCCAGAATACCCAGACCACGCTCTAAAGTTTTACCAAACTGCTCTTCTTCCAGCGCCAGCACTTTTTCAATCACGGCCTGCTTTTCAATCAACTCTGGGTAAGCTTCACCCATTTGTTGTGCCAAAGCGCCCACCAATTTACTGAAGAACACACCTTTAGCACCCAGCTTATTGCCATGACGAATAGCACGGCGAATAATACGGCGAAGCACATAACCACGGCCTTCGTTGGATGGCATCACACCGTCAGCCACTAAAAATGAACAGCTGCGAATGTGGTCAGCTACGACACGTAACGACTTATCGTTTAAATCAGTTGCGCCTGTGATCTCTGCAGTGGCTTTAATCAGCGCAGCAAAGGTGTCAATTTCGTAGTTGCTATGCACCTTTTGCAAAATGGCGGCAATACGCTCCAGGCCCATGCCTGTATCCACGCTTGGTTTTGGCAGTGGTTCCATCCGGCCATCGGCGTGACGGTTAAACTGCATAAAAACGTTGTTCCAGATCTCAATAAAACGGTCGCCATCTTCTTCCGGTGAACCCGGTGGGCCACCCCAGATATGATCGCCGTGATCGTAGAAAATCTCAGTACAAGGACCACAAGGACCCGTATCACCCATAGCCCAGAAATTGTCTGAGGCGTAAGGTGCACCTTTGTTATCACCAATACGGATAGCACGCTCTGCTGGCACCCCCATCTCTTTGGTCCAGATATCAAAAGCTTCGTCGTCTGTGGCGTACACAGTGATCCAGAGTTTTTCTTTTGGCAGCTTGAGTACTTCAGTTAAAAATTCCCAGGCGTATTGAATAGCATCCTGTTTGAAGTAATCACCAAAGCTGAAGTTACCCAGCATTTCAAAGAAGGTATGGTGACGGGCTGTATAACCTACGTTTTCTAAATCGTTGTGTTTACCACCTGCACGTAAACAACGTTGTGCTGTCACTGCGCGGTTGTAGCTGCGTTTGTCCTGACCTAAAAACACATCTTTAAACTGCACCATACCTGCGTTGGTGAAAAGTAAAGTCGGGTCATTGCCCGGGATCAGCGAACTGCTGCTAACGATTTGGTGGCCTTTACTGGCAAAAAAGTCCAGGAAAGCGCGGCGAAGTTGTGCCGAAGTCATATACATGTCCTACTCTTCTTTAAGCTCTGCAAATACAAGTTGGATAGTGTCGCTGCCAAAGCCTCTGCTTTGTAAGTAACGCATCCGTTTAAGTTTGTCCTGATAATCCGCTATGGGTTTATCAGCATATTTTTTCCGGTACGCCTTTGTGGCGACCTCAAACCAATCTATGTCTAATTCTTCCAGCAGTTGCTGTTGTAATTCTTTTTTAATGCCCTGCTGTGCACAAAACTGGCTAATGTAAAACCATCCATAGCCTTTATGCAACTTTGCATTGACCTGCATGCGGGCATAACGTAGCTCGTTTTGGTAATCCCGCTGCTGCGCCCACTCCAGCAAATCAGTAATTTGTTGTGCCGAAGCGCCTTTTTGCTTGAGCTTTTGTTTTAGCTCCAGCGCGCTGTATTCACGGCGTGATAACAAGCCCAACAGCCATTGCCGCAATTCCTGCTCTGTCAGAGGCTTTGGTTGTTGCGAAGGCTGGGGTTCTGTCATGCTTATACTTCCAGCACAGCAGGCGCTGAATCATCCAGTTGCAGGGCAAAAAAGGCGCTGAAGGATAAAAAGAATGCGATTTGCAGCACAGGAATAATCACAATAAAAGCAAAACCAAAAGTAACAAGACCTAACATACCCAGTGCCACAGCCAGAATACCAAATAAGGTTAAGGCGCCTACGTTACGCCAGCAGGCCGTCAGGCTGGCCGTTAAAATGGCCTGCAAACGTTGTTCATTCAGGAAATAAGCTATAGCGACTGCATAAGCAAATAACATAAACACCAGACTCAGTACCACAGCCAATAAAAACATGGTGACAGGGTCAACCATACCAGTCTGAGTTTGCTCCATCAGCCTGGCAGCCAACAGCATTAACGGAATATTGGCCAGCAAGTTCGCCCCGGCTAACCTGATAAAAGTGCGGCGGTAACGGGCTTCGCCAAACACACTAAAAAGCAGTTGGAAGTTCACTTCTTTTTGCTGTTGCAGCAGTACTATGCTTTTGTAGAAACCAGCAGTTAAAAATGGATTTGCCAGCACCAGCAGGACAGCAAGTACAGGATGCAGTTGAGCCACTAAACTCAGCACCGTCATAAAGGCTACCATAGCTATCATAGTGGATGGTGCCAGACGGAATAATTCCCAGGCTTTAGTCAGCCATGACAGAGCAGCCTGCATGGGCACCCGGCGTATGATAAGTTTTACCTGAACTTTCTGATCCACGAACTATAACCCTTCTGTCACTTCTGCAGCCGCAACCCAGATGGTCACGAAATGATGCTTATCTTACTGCAAAAGCAGGGTTACTAAGAATAGCTGGAGCAGAAAAAGGCGGTTTTAGCTGTGGATTATGGAAATTAACAGCAAGCACCGTCCATCTGAAACCAAAACAGCTTTCCAGAGTCATTAGAGCGTATAGTGCGGTAGCATAAATTCAAACCGCCGCAGAAGGACAGGGATGAATACTGTTGGGGGTTTGATGAATAGAATAGGCAGTGCTTTTGTCTGGATTATTGAGTTAACAAAAAAGTACTCAGGCCTGATGGCCTTATTTGGTTTTGGCACTGGCTTATTCAGCTTGTGGCAAGTGGAGCAGCGTGAGCAGTTCGCTCAGTTTTTTGCCATTTTAATGGTTGTTGGCTGGGTATGGCTGACAGGTGAATATTGGCTACGCAAAGGCTTATTGAAGAAATTTGGCGTAAGTTTATCCAAAGACTTAACCAGCTTTGTGACTCAGTTATTGCACCAGGAAACCTTGTTTTTTGCCTTACCCTTTTTTCTGGCAGCCACCGACTGGGATCAACCCCAGGCGCTTTTTACCTCATTGCTCTTGTTCTGCGCTGTAGTGGCCGTCATTGATCCGCTGTACAACAAACTGCTGACCCGACGACGAGCTTTATTTCTGGTTTATCACTGCTTTTCTTTATTCGCCGTCTTGATGGTGGTATTGCCACTGTTGTTTTTTATGACCACGACTCAAAGTCTGGGTCTGGCTTTGAGTATTTCTGCGTTGCTGAGTATTCCCAGTATCCGGCCTTTATTGGCGCAGCCAGGCCGCTGGCGTTTACCTGTGTTAGTGCTGCTGTTAGTCACACTTGTCACAGCTATATGGTTTGGTCGCAGCTTAATTCCTGCTCCGGTGTTGCGTTTAAACGACATTCAAATCAGCCAACAGCTGGATTATGAACAACGTTTACCTGGTTCAGCCTTTACAGAGCTGACACTGGCACAATTGCAAGAAGGTGTATATGCCTATACCTCAGTACGGGCACCACGAGGCCTGAAAGAACAGATTTACCATGAATGGGTCCACAATGGTGAGTCAGTAGAACGTATTCGGCTGGATATTTCCGGCGGACGGGAACAAGGCTACAGAGCCTGGACACGCAAACAGCAATTTCCACACCATGCTGTAGGTAAATGGAAAATTCGTGTAGTGACAGACTCGGGACAATTGCTTGGGGCTATCAGTTTTACTGTAACGCCTTAATACGGCCGGGTACAAGCCCTATCCAGCATCGGATTGGAATTTAAGACGGGCGGGGACAAGCCCCGCCCCTACGGATTATTCCTTTACAATTTCCATTTCTTTAATCAGGTTAGTAGCTCCATCTACTTTCTCCATTTGCCACAGCATATAACGGCTGTCGACATGGATAGAGCGGTTGGTGGCCGGGTCGTAGTCCCAGTCGCCTATTATGCCTTCAATCACCCCATCAAATAACAAACCCACTAATTCAGCTTTGCCATTCAGTGTGGGTGAACCTGAGTTTCCGCCTGTGGTATCCACTGTGCTTAAGAAATTCACCGGCAGATTGTTATACACAGCGTCTTTGTAGATACCAAAGTCGCCTTCTTTTAAGGCTTTCACCTGAGCGGGTGGCGCATCAAAAGGATCTATACCTGTTTGTTTTTGCAAAATACCAACAGCTGTTGTAAATGGCTGATAAGACACCGCATCTTTTGGCTGGTAACCTTTGATAGCACCATAAGTGACACGTAAAGTGCTGTTGGCATCAGCATACACAGCCTTACCATTGGCTTTATTAAAGGCAATAATGGCTTCCATCACTTGCGGACGGGCCACTGCCAGTTTTCCTTTGTGTTCTTTGTCCGCAGTTTCCAGTGCCATATCAGTGTCGTACATAGCCACAGCGTATTGGATTAATGGGTCTTCACTGGCTTTAAAATCATCCACAGATTTCCCCATCCAGGCTAAACGTTCCACTTCATCCGACAAAGTTGTAGCCTGATACAGTCCTTCGAGTTTAGTGCGAAGGGCTGCAACCTCCAGCTCACCAGAACCAATACCAAAATAACCATCCAGTGTTTTTAACCGCTGATCTTTGGGTAATTTTGCGTAGTGTTGCAGGAAATGCAGCATTAACTCCTGCTCCACTTTGGCATCAAAGCTGCGGGATAAACGTTTCATGCTGGCAGATAAACGCCCTAAATCCCGTTCCTGATACCCTATTTCGCGTTCTGCATCTGGTTTTTGCTGTTCATGGGCTAAACGGTACAAACGTTTGGCCGCGTTAAACAACTGACCATAACTTAAATAACCTAAAATCAGATCACGTTGCTGGTTTTCCTGCTCTTCTGCCAGTAATTGCTGCAGACTACGCACTGCAGGTGCATATTTTGCCTGACGAGCCGGGCTGGATTTAATCCACAGGTTCAGGCCTTTCTCAAACAGATCTTTACGCTGTTGAATGTCACCGGTTTTGTAACTGTGGATCATGCCTTCGAAGTTTTTCGCATAGTTTGCCAAAGACGCCAGAATGCTTTCGTATTTAATACGTTCTTCCGAGCCTTCAGCAGAATGCTGCTTAATGACTTCGATAGCTTCTTCACGGTAGGCTTTGGATAAAGGCAACACCTGGGTGAACTGGTTTTCCACTTCAGCGGCTGAGTTGTATCTGTTGGTGCGGCCCGGATAACCAATGACCATCACAAAGTCATTTTCTTTTAATGGTTTAGCAGACACTTTTAAATAAGAAGGTGGCGTAAAAGGCACGTTGTCGGCACTAAAATCTGCCGGCTGACCGTCTTTACCTACATAAGCACGGTAAAACGCATAGTCCCCTGTATGACGGGGCCACATCCAGTTATCAATATCGCCACCAAATTTACCTACACCTGAAGCAGGCGCATGCACCAGGCGCACATCGCGAATTTCCATTTGTTTGATCAGGTAATATTCCAGCCCGCCATGAAAACTGTAAACATCACAACGATAACCCGGCGTCTCACAGGCTGCGATTTGGTCTATACGCAACTGGCTGATCCGTTCAAAACGCTCTTTGCCTTTCAGTTGCGGCGTTAATTCCTGATTAATCTGAGCTGTGATATTGGTCACTTCCTGAGTGACAAATACTTTAGCGCCAGGTGCTGCCGGTAATTCTTCATCTAAATCTTCAGCTAAAAAGCCTTTTGCCAGCAGGTTGTTTGATGCTGTGCTGTTGTGCTGAATACTGCCATAAGCGCAGTGATGGTTGGTCAAAACCAAACCCTGATCAGAGACAAAAGAAGCAGTACAACCGCCCAGATTAATGACTGCATTCATTGGAAAAGCGGTTAATTGGGCGATACTTTTGGCATCAATTTCCAAACCTTTTTCTTTGAGGAGTTGTTCAAGTTCAGGTAACTGATGAGGTTGCCACATACCTTCATCGGCATAGGCTAAAGTAGCGACGGACAAAGCCAGCGCAAGCAGTGTTTTTTTCATTCGGAAATTCCTTGGCATAGTGGCCCGGACAAACTAACAGCATCAAGACTCAGTGTGCATATTGTTTCGGGTAACGGCGCTCATTGTGCGATATTTTACATTAAAGTAAAACGGCCAGACGCTTGAATTTCTGTAGTATTTCCCCCATAAAGTGGTGTCAATATTGAGACTGGAGCAATAATGGAACAGCTAATAGAAAAAACGATGTACGCCACCCGCTGGCTGATGGCCCCTATTTATCTTGGGCTGAGCTTAGCGCTGTTGGCCTTGGGTATTAAGTTTTTCCAGGAAGTGTTGCATATAGTACCCGTTATTTTCAGCATGAAAGAAGTAGACCTGATTTTAGTGGTGCTGTCTTTAATTGATATCTCCCTGGTTGGCGGTTTATTAGTGATGGTGATGTTTTCTGGTTATGAGAACTTTGTCTCCAGAATGGATATTGATGACTCTGGCGACAAACTAGGCTGGTTAGGTAAGCTGGACTCCAACTCACTGAAAAACAAAGTCGCGGCTTCTATAGTGGCTATTTCATCTATTCATTTGCTGAAAGTATTTATGGATACCCAAAATATCCCGAATGATAAAATTATGTGGTATTTGCTTATTCATATGACCTTTGTTTTATCCGCTTTTGCTATGGGTTATCTGGACAAAATCACCAAAGACGCAAGCAAAAAAGATAACTTTTAATCACCACCCAGACCTGTGCGACGCATCAGGTCTGTTGTTTGCTTTTTTTGACGCTTGATCCTTTTTTTCCATTCTGGGTAGACGTTCAGTACCTGAGCTGCATTCGACTGATACCAGCCATACCCCCATTGTCGCTCAATCGAAAGCCCGGCCATGCTGCTGACTATGCGACCATCCCGATCAACAAAAAGCGGTTCTTGCCTGTCAAGATCATAAAATCTGGCCCATAAAGGTTTAGCGCCTTTTTGCTGCACAAACTGAACGCTTTTATCACTTCGGATCATTTGTGTGTCCCTGATTTGTTTTTGTTGGAACCAGGCAACAGCGGCTTCCACACTGGCGATTACAGCATCAGAAGGTTGTACCCTTTGCATCAGCATTAAGACCACAGCAGCACTTTCACTGCTAATTAACGCAGGCAGTTCATAGGCTCTGGCTTTGATTGGCAAAAGTTGTACCGGATCATATTGCGAAGCCCAGATGGTTAACTTGCCCTTTAATCTCAGCTGGGTTTTTAACAGCAATTGCACTCCAAAAGCAAACTGCTGCTCCGCCTGCTGTTTCAGGGAAGGATCTACAAAAGCAAATTGAGGTTCTGTCGCAACCTGATGCAGCAAAGTCAGTAATTGCACCATCACATTATCATTAAAAGTAACAGCATCATGGTAGCCACCCCGAAGTGGATAAGTCTGGGCAAAACCGCCATTGGGGTATTGGGCCTGAAGAACTAAAGTTATGCCCTTTTGTACGGCGTGCTGGATCTGTGACTGCAGCTGAGGGGCAGCCTGAGGATAATAAGCGGCCAGCCAATGCAGTTGTATAACTGTGGCGTCGTTGTCAAAAGTTGGGACATAGTTGGGTTCCACACCAAACTGCTGACCGGTTTGGCGTGGCGATGACCAGACATTGGTTCTTTTGCTCCAGCCGCCTGAGGGCGTCTGAAAACTCAGAATATTAACCGCAATACGTTGTGCTTCTGCAGACTCCAACTGATGAGGTGGCAAAGGCGCACTACGACCAAAGCCCTTATCATACACAGCAGGCAAAGCTTGCTTTAGCCCGGCTTGTTGTAATTCATGCTGCAGGTGTTGCTGGTCTGATCGCCGCAATAGCTCTGACTGCTGTTGATGCTGCCGCCAGCTGCGGTCTGGTATTTCTGGTTTCTGTTGTAAAAGTGCCGCGCTGGCTGCACAGCTGCATACAAGCAGCACCGCAGGCCAGAGTTTCATCAGAATAAAAAATCTGTGGCTAAAAACTGCGATGAACCTTGTTTAATCATCTCTTTCATCAGCGCTATTTGTTCAGGGTTGTATTTACAGGCCACTAAGGTGGGGATAGAAAACTGCAGCAAGGCATCTTCCACCGATAAAGTACCTTCGGCTGAGTTTTTCCGGCCGGTAAAAGGAAAACTGTCCGGGCTGCGCTGGCATTGACTGTTGATATTGATACGGCCGACCTGATTGGCGAATAGATCCACCAGTTCACCTATTTGCCTTGCGTCCTGACCAAAAATACTCAGTTGCTGGCCAAAATCAGAATGGATCACATAATGGATCACTTCACTGATATCGTCGTAAGGCACTACCGGCACTAAAGGCCCAAACTGCTCTTCCTGATACAACCTCATCTGACTGTTGACCGGATACAACAAAGCCGGACGCATTAACGAACCTGCACTTTGGCCACCGTCAGGGTTTATCACCTCTGCACCATGTTCGATAGCATTGGCGATTAAACCTTTTAAAAACTCGACTTTGCCAGGTTCAGGCAAAGGCGTAATTTGCACTTTGTCGGCCCAGGGTAAACCCAGTCGCAACGCACTGATAGCGTCCGACAATTGCTGCACAAAAGCGTCTGCAATAGAACGCTGTACAAAAAAGAGCTTTAACGCAGTGCAGCGCTGACCATTAAAGGACAAAGCACCAGCAACAGCTTCTTTGATAGTTAACTGTAAATCAGCGTCCGGCAGCACTATGGCCGGATTTTTCGCATCCAGCCCAAGCACTGCACGCAGGCGATGTGGCCGTGGATGCAGTTTTTTTAAATCACTGGCACCTTTGTTGGTGCCGATAAAAGCAAATAAATCCACACTGCCACTTTCCATTAACGCTCCCACAGTTTCCCGACCACGGCCATAAATCACGTTAATAACACCGGGCGGAAAAGACTCTGCAAAAGCTTTTAACAGTGGCTGGATCAGCAAAACACCGTATTTGGCAGGTTTAAAAATAACAGTGTTGCCCATGATCAAAGCCGGGATCAGAGTGGTAAAGGTTTCATTCAGCGGGTAGTTAAAAGGCCCCATACAAAGCGCCACACCCACAGCAACGCGGCGTATTTTGCCTAAAGTGCCCTGCTCTATGACAAAGTGGCTGGCACTGCGGTCTTGCTGTTTTAGAGCCTGTATCGTATCGCGGATATAATCGCAGGTGCGGTCAAACTCTTTGGCGGCATCCGGTAAAGGTTTACCAATTTCCCACATCAATAAACGGATCACGGCGTCGCGTTGCAAAAGCATAGCGGCAAGGAATTTCTCCACAGCCACAACACGTTCCATCACAGCCATTGAAGGCCAGACGCCACGGCCTAAATCATAAGCTTTTAAGGCGGCATCCAAAGCAGCTTTGGCTGCGGCTTCATCCATTAAAGGTGTTGCGCCTAATAAAGTAGGTGTCAGCTCACCTGCGCTATTTCGTAACTCCACCGGGCTATAGACAGGCGCTAAGTCACCTTGCCACTGGCAGAGAGTGCCATTGAGTAAATAGTCACGCTGCTCTATCGGACCTGTGAGTTGCCATTGGCTTGGGATCTCAGCAGGCGTTGGAAAATACAAAAACAGATCAGCAGACATTACTTATTTCCTTTTAGCTAAATGTACTCAAATTAAAACGACCGGAAAAACTACGGAACTGCTCTTTAGTCACAATAGCCCCTGTGTGTTCGACCACAAAACTGGCCAAAGCAGCCGCATACTGGCAAGAGGCTAAAGGCGACAAGCCATTCAGACGACCTGATAAATAACCGCCATTAAAGGAATCCCCTGCTGCTGTGGTGTCTATCACTTTTTTAACAGGCACTGCAGGGCTTTGGAAACTCTTGCCATCGCTATAACCCAACACACCTGCCGGGCCATTTTTGACGATAATTTCTTTGACTCCCAGTTTCTGCAATTGCGTCAACACATCAGCAGCACTGGTGCTGCCGTACAACACTTTATGGTCGTCCAGCCCAGGCAAAGCTATATCTGACAAGGCATAAGCCTGATCAAAATTAGCACGGCAAATTTCGGCATCAGGCCAAAGTGCGGGTCTGTAGTTTGGATCAAATACGATTTGTACGCCCTGAGCTTTTAACTCTTTGATCAGCGCAAACAGATAGCTGCGATCATCCAGTGACAAAATCGCCAGACTGATGCCGGAAAAATAAAACACATCCGCAGGTAACAACTGCGCCACAGAGCCCTGTTGACGAAACAAAGTCAGACTTTGTTTGGCCGCTGAGCTGTCACGCCAATAGACAAAACTACGTTCGCCAAAACAGTCGGTATTGATCATATACAAGCCAGGGCGGGCTGTTTTGCTGCGAAACACCAAGGAGCTATCGAGTTTTTCCTGCTCCAGTTGGGCTATCAGTTTGTCGCTAACTAAATCAGTGCCCACTGCGGATAAAAACTTCAGGTTCAGCTGTTGTGGCGCACTGCGTTTGCAGTACACAGCAGTGTTGTAAACATCGCCGGCAAACGCCTGATGGTAAACGTTATCCACAAGCTGGAATAACTCGACCATACATTCGCCAAAAATTATGACTTGTTTCATGGATCAATCCTTAAGTTTTGCCTCAGGCAACGCGGCTATGCCGAACCCGGCTTTGCTCTGCCACAGTCACAGACTGACGGGTCAATTCAGTAATGGCAGCCCAGTTTTGTTGTTGTACCCATTCTTTAGGTGATAACCAGGAACCACCAGCCACAAACACATTAGGTAAAGCCAAAAACTCTGCCAGATTATTCAGTTGCACACCACCTGTGGGGCAAAACTTCACCTGCTGAAAAATACCAGCCAGAGCTTTGAGCATTTCAATACCACCTGCTAAATGCGCCGGGAAAAACTTTAGTTCTGTTAAACCTAATTCCAGCGCCATCGCCATTTCAGAAGGTGTAGCCACACCTGGCGCTAAGGCAAGTTCGGTATTGATCATAGCTTTGAGTAAATCGGGCGTACTGGCAGGGCTGACCAGAAACTGAGCGCCAGCAGCTTTGGCATTAATGGCATCTTTAGCTGACAAAATAGTACCGGCACCTGTTAAAAGCTCCGGCACTTCAGCACGAATAGCGCTGATGCAATCTAAGGCTGCAGCTGTGCGTAACACCACTTCCACTGCTGTGACACCACCTTGTTGCATCGCCTTTGCAATAGCAACAGCCTGGGCTGGTTGTTCGGCCTGAATAATAGGCAACAACAAGCCACCTTTGAGTAAGGAAGATAACGAGGTCATTCAACAAGATCCTGTAAAAAAGCGGCAACATCAGTGCCTTTGGATAATAAAAGTAAGGGGTAAAGCTGCTGGTAAGCTGAAGTTAATTCAACTTTAAAGGCGTTTGACTGCTGCAATGCGGGAGGAAAAATCTGACTTAGCGCTAAAAATAATGCTGTGTCTGTGACTGCATCACCAGTGCAAGCCGCAGCGCAATCCAATAAGGAGGCCGCTAGCGGATCCACCAGAGCGGTATCGGGTTGTTGCTGGTAACGCAACCGGATAAATAACAGCCAGCTGGCGACCACCAAACTTAATAAACGAATAGAGCGTCCTGAGGCTAAGTTATCCTGAATAACCGGAAACACCCGCATCGGCAGCTTTTGTGAACCATCCCAGGCAATTTGTGCCAGCAAATGCCGGATGGCAGGGTTGTCAAAACGCTGGAAAATATCCTTGCTGTACTGTGCCGGGTTTAATTCGGCAGGCGCATGAAAAGAGCCAATAATTTCGTCCTGCGCCAGTTTTTGCACAAAACCGCGCAGCTGTGGTTGCTGCATGGCATCAAATACGGTGTCCAAACCACACAAAGAACCTAAATAAGCCAAAGCCGAATGGGGTGCATTGAGTAAGCGCAGTTTGGCTTTTTCAAAAGCTTTAACGTCCTGAGTGTAAGTGACGCCGACCTGATGCCAGGCCGGTCTGTGGGCGGGCAGAATATCTTCAATCACCCACTGACAGAATTTTTCGCGTTTAATAGGCCAGTTGTCCTGATACCCCAGCTCTGCCGCCAGTTGTTTTGGCAATTCTTCATCTGTGGCAGGGGTAATGCTGTCGACCATAGTGCAAGGGCACACCAGTTGCTGTTCCAGCCAGTTAGCTAAAGCTGGTTGTTTTTGCCGGGCAAAAGTAAGCAGTGCACTGCGTAATTTATGGCCGTTGTCGGTCAGGTTATCGCAGCTCAATACAACAAAAGGTGGCACATTGGCGGCGAACCGCAGAGCCAACGCCTGCACTAACAAACCTATAGCTGAACGGGCTTTCACGTTAGTGTCTAAATCGTGCTGAATATCGGTGTGAGTTAAATCCAGCTCGCCCAAGGTATTTAAGCAGTAGCCTTTTTCGGTGATGGTTAAGGTGACGTAAAAGCTGGTTGGCGCTGCTAAACGCTGCAGTACCTGCTCGTATTGTTCGGCAGCCACCAGCAACTCACGGATAGAGCCGACCACTTGATATTCAGTTGTCTTATCCAGCAATACCAGACTGTATAACCCCTGCTGTGGTGTTAGAGCCTTGGCTAAATCGTTTGATCGCATCGATACGACAGAAATGCCCCAATCACCGCCGTATTTCAGAGCCAGGTCTGTGTACCAGGCCTGATGCGCCCGAAAAAAAGCGCCAGGGCCAATATGCACTATGCCAATGCCTGTAGTCGCCGGATCATAAGCGGGTAGCTTGAGTTTGCCTTGCAACTGCTGCAGCAAGGCTGGCTGTAAACCTGGAATATCAATGCTCATTTTTTGTCCTTTTAATCCAACTGATAGGCTTGTTTCACCAACTGATAGGTCAGCTGCTGGGCCAGTTCATGAGCCTCGTCTTCGTTTAAGCGATGTTCAGCCACTAAACCAGCCAGGAAACGACAGTCAATACGGCGCGCCACATCATGACGGGCCGGAATAGACAAAAACGCACGGGTATCGTCGTTAAAACCAACTGTGTTGTAAAAACCTGCGGTTTCAGTGACCTGATGCCTAAAACGCAACATACCTTCAGGGCTGTCATGGAACCACCAGGCAGGGCCCAGTTTTAGCGCCGGATAATGGCCAGCCAAAGGCGCCAACTCGCGGGCATAAGTGGTTTCATCCAGGGTGAACAAAATAATGTTCAAAGCGGCATTGTTGCCGTATTTATCCAGCAGAGGTTTTAAGTTGCTGACAAATTCAGTAGGGCTTGGAATATCCGCGCCTTTGTCGGCACCAAAACGCTCAAAAATAGCTGGGTTATGGTTACGGAAAGCGCCAGGGTGAATTTGCATCGTCATGCCATCTTCAATGCTCATACCGGCCATTTCCGTCAGCATCTGAGCACGGAATAACTCGGTTTGCTCTTTGCTGGCAGTACCTGATAAACACAGCTGAAACAAAGCTCTTGCTTCATGCTCTGATAAATTCGCTGTTTTAGCTGTTGGATGGCCGTGATCCGTGGCTGTAGCGCCATGATCGCGGAAAAACTGCCGACGAATACGCAACGCCTGCAAATAACCATGCCAGTTGTGCGTGTCCTGACCCGTTTGCTCAGCCAGTTTTTTGATATTGGCCAGAAAATCAGCGCGGTCGGCATCTATCACATCATCTGGTCTGAAGGTGGTGATCACCCGTTTTTCATAACCCGTACCTTTTAAAGCGGCATGGTGTTTTAGCGAATTGACTGCACCTTCGGTAGTGGCAATCAGTTCGATATTAAATTTATCCAGCAAAGCACGGGGCTTAAATTCAGGTTTGACCAACTGCTCGTTGATGCTGTCGTAATACAAATCGGCAGTGTCTGTGCTTAACGCATGCTCTAAACCAAAGACGTCATGAAATACACTATCAAGCCAAATGCGTGACGGTGTGCCACGGAACAAATGATAATTTTTGGCAAAAGTGTGGAAAATTTTGCGGTAATCGGTTTCGACCGGCGTGCCGTCTTTAGTGCGAATACCTAAAGACTCCAGCGAAATGCCCTGGCTGTACAGCATGCGGAACACATAATGATCCGGCAGCAGCAATAAGCTGGTGGCATTGCCGAAGTTGGCATTGCTGGCAAACCAGCCTGGATCGGTATGCCCATGTGGGCTGACAATAGGCAAGTCTTTAATACCTGCATATAAACGTCTGGCTATGGCGCGAACTGTAGGATCGGCCGGAAATAATCTGTCTTGATCAAGTACTAAAGCTTTAAAGTTGGCCATATAAATTCCTTACAGGGTCACGCCATTTTTCCAAATGGCGATTTCTTTGTTGTCTGATAATTCGTTTTGGGTCTGCTTGCCTGAGGCGATATCGATCAGGTAGCGGAAAAACTGATAAGAAAAATCCTGCGCATTCTGGCCTTGTTGCAACAAAGCTCCGGCATCAAAATCTATCCATTGCGGTTTACGTTTGGCTAAATCGCTGTTGGACGAAATTTTTACTGTAGGCACAGGGAAACCCAGAGGTGTGCCACGGCCCGTAGTAAACAAAAGCATAGTGGCACCGCTGGCCGCTAAAGCAGTGGACGACACAGCATCATTGCCAGGGCCTTGCAGCAAAGTTAAACCTTGTTGCTGCACTAAAGCACCATAAGGAATAACCTGCGTCACTTTGGCAGAGCCACCTTTTTGAATGGCACCTAAGGATTTTTCTTCCAGCGTGGTTAAACCACCGGCTTTATTGCCAGGGCTGGGGTTTTCATAAACGGGTTGTTTGTTGTCGATAAAGTACTGCTTAAAGTCGTTGACCAAAGTCACTATGTCGGAAAACACGGTTTCGTTGGCAGCCCTGCTCATCAATACCTGTTCGGCACCAAACATTTCAGGAGTTTCAGTCAGCACCACTTTGCCACCAGCAGCGCAGACTAAATCGGCAATACGGCCCACCAGCGGATTAGCCGTTAACCCACTTAAACCGTCTGAGCCACCACATTTCATACCAACCACTAAATCGGACACAGGGCAGGCTGTGCGTTGGTCCTGTTGCATCAGTTGGATAAGCTCTGCTGCGGCCTCCAGGCCTTGCTCTAATTCATCTTCTACTTGCTGAGCATTAAAAGAACGTAAACGGCTTGGATCCAGTTCAGGGCAGGCTTTAAGTAGAGCTGCCAGTTGATTGTTTTCGCAGCCTAAACCCAGCACCAGCACAGCACCAGCATTAGGGTTTTGCATTAAGCCAGCCAATACAGCGCGGGTATGATTTAAATCATCACCTAACTGAGAACAACCAAAAGGATGGGTGTACGCAAAAACGCCGTCTGTTAAACCGGCAAATTGTTGATTGGCTTTTTCGGCAATTTTCATTGCAGCACGATTGACACAACCGACCGTATTTAAGATCCATAACTCGTTGCGGGTACCGACCCGGCCATTGGCACGGCGATAGCCCATAAAATGCGTAGGCAATTCGGCTGGGAAAGTGAAGTCATCGGCGTTACAGCCCTGATACTGGTAGTCAATCTGGTCGGACAATAAAGTTTTCAGATTATGGGAATGCACCCAGCTACCGGCCGGAATATCGTCCTGTGCTACTCCTATGGCATAACCATATTTGATCACAGCTTCGCCTTTTTTAATCAACTTCAAGGCGACTTTATGACCAGGCTGAATATCTTCTTTTGCCTGTACTTCGCGCCAGGGTTCAATTAAAGATTGGCCTGAAGTTAAAGGCTGCAACACTACCAACACATTGTCGCGTGGATGCACCTGCAACAGGCTCAGCTGAATAGCGGCCGGGTCGGCAATATGTGGGCTACAACCTTTTGTTTGTTCTGTCATTTATTAACCTGCTTGATAGCTTGTCTATCGGTGGCAAAACTTATTTAAAAAAACACGCTTTGCTGTTTACTTAAGACCAGTCCATGCTTTGCCATTTATGCTGACATTGCTTAATTTGAAATCGCTGGCATTTTCCAATACACCCACTCTGGCTTGTTCAAAGCTGAGATCCGTCATCTGAATACCGCTGATACCAGCACGGGGTAAACCACGAATTTCAAAAGCACGCTGGGCTTTTTTCACTCTGAAGTTACTGATTTTCAGATCTTTGACTTGAGGTAAAAAGTTACCTGCATCCCCTTCTTCGTAATAGAAGTTGATCACAATGGCATCTTTCACTTCACCAATTTCAATATCATCTACCGCGATTTGCTCAATTAATCCGCCGCGAACTGAGTTGGTTTTAATACGTAAACCGCGCTCCAGACTTGGGCTGCTCATGCGGCAACGCCGGGCAAATATTTGTTTAGCTCCGCCCGATATTTCACTGCCAATAACAACACCACCGTGGCCGGATTTCATCAGACAATCCTGGATCACCACTTGTTGAATGGGAGTGGCTAAACGACGGCCATCGGCATTGCGGCCAGACTTCAAGGCAATACAATCATCCCCTGTATCAAACAAACAGTTTTCAATCAAAACACGCTGGCAGGATTCAGGGTCGCAGCCATCAGAATTGGGGCCAAAACTAACGCAGTTCACGCCACGGATCACCACGTCTTTACAAAGCACAGGGTTCATCAGCCAGAAGGGGGAATTACGAATGGTCACGCCTTCAATTAATACCCTTTCACAGCCATAAGGCTGAATAAAGGGTGGCCTTAATCTGTTATTGTCCAGATATCGTTTTTCAACAGGCACAGCAGCTTCAGTCATAGCAAACAGCTGATCACGGCCTGGTTTTTGGTCCGTTGCAGGGTCCAGTTTCCAGGGTGTATGTTTCCATACTCCTTTCCAGGGCCACCAGTTGTCAGCACTGGCATTACCTTCCAGGATTCCTTCGCCTGTCACAGCTATATTCTGTTGCTGATAAGCATAAATAAGCGGCGAAAACCCCATCAGTTCCACCCCTTCCCAGCGGGTAAAAACTTCAGGTAAATAAGCTTGTGGATCGGTAACAAAAGACAGGACTGCATTTTTTTGCAGATGTAAATTCACATTGGATTTTAAATGCACAGCACCGGTGGACCAGACACCTTCTGGCACCACCACACGACCCCCACCCGCGTCATGACAAGCAGCTATGGCTTTTTTAATGGCTGAATCACAGCGTTGATTTTTTTCAGCACCAAAAGCAGTGATCACAAAATCACGATCAGGAAAGGATGTAAGCTTGATATCCCGCAGTATTTGTTCAGCCACAGCCCAGACTGGGTCTACAACTTTAGCCGCAGCAGCCGTCACTTTAAAACTAAACAAAGGCTGCAGTACCGCCGAAGCAGCACAGGCTTTGAGTAAAAAACGTTTTTTCAGATCAGGTATCAGCATTAGTTTTCCCTTTTCTCTGCATAAAGCTTTGAGCTTTCTTCTGCTTTATGCTTATTTAAAAAGCATAATAACGCATTTGCCACCGGTAGCAAGAGCTTGGCAAAAAATTTTGCCACCGATGGCAACTGGTCAGAGAACTTCAAAGGCAAGATTCCATTATTGAACTCAAAAGGCAGGAAAGTCGCTTAAACTCAGGCAGCGCAGACGCGATTCCGACCTTGTTGTTTGGCATGATACAAAGCCTGATCGGCCAAAAATAGCAATTGTTTGGCATCATTCAGCTCGTCACTGATAGCGATACCAATACTGACCGTAATACTGATGCCTTCTGCTATATCCAGCCAGTCCAGCGCCATAATCTCCAGTCGTAACCGTTCACACACCAACTGTGCCTGTTCCAGACTGGTCGATGGCATCAGTAACGCAAACTCTTCGCCCCCCCAGCGGGCAGCACAGTCAACAGAACGGGAATGCTGACGGATTTTTTCCGCTATGGCGACTAATGCCACATCACCGGCGTTATGAGACCAGGTATCGTTGATTTGTTTAAAGTGATCGATATCAATAAAAGCCAAAGCCAGTGGCTGCTTTAAACGTTGCGAACGCATGAATTCTTTACTTAACACTTCATCAAAAGCACGGCGATTGGCAAGACCTGTCAAACCATCCTGCCTGGCCTGCAAAGCCAAAGCTAAAGTCTGTTGATGCAACTGAGCCAACAAAGCTGACTTTTCTTCATCTGCCGCCTGCAGACTGTTGGCTTTTTGCTGCAATTCTGCCGTTTTTTCGGCAACCTGACGCTTTAAACGTTGCTCTGACTTACGCAGGCTGGACATACGCCAGTACAGCAACAACAACAGCACAGCTATAGAACATAAGGTGCCCAACCACTGGAAATGACGGGTTTGCCACCAGTGTGGATGTTTAATCAGTTCTATGCGGGCAGCTTCACTCCATGGACCCCCCGAATTGGCAGCCTGCACCAAAAATTCATAACGACCCGGCGCCAGATTGGTGTATTCAGCAAAGTTCTGTTTGCCTCTGTCCAGCCAGTTGGCATCAAACCCAACTAAGCGGCTGCGGTACTGAATACGTTCAGGCATCACATAACCTAAACCAGCGAAATGCAGCTCCACCCTGTCACTGTCCGGTGGTAACTCAATACTGCCACTAATTTTTTTCGCTACCCCATTCACCAGTAATTCTTCAAGAACCACAGGAGGTATAGCTTCAGCAAAGGCATCCAAGCGGCTGGGTTGCACCCTGCTGACGCCCGAAGCCGTGGCAAACCACAACGAGCCGTCTGTTGCCATCATAGCCGCAGGGTTTGATCCACCATTGGCCTGAGCACTGAGCATGCCATCGCTTTCACCATACAAATCAAAAGAAATACCAGCCAGGGTGCCATCCGCTACCGCATTCGCGTCCTGACTGCTGATCCGCAAAATACCTCTGTTACTGCTCAACCAAAAGTTGCCATGCACATCAGCCTGCACCTGAAAAAATTTATCAAAGGGCATACCGGCTTTACGCCCCACCATCGCCAGTTCTGCCGTATCTAATCGATAGCGCACTAAGCCCCTGTCTGTCGCCAGCCATAGCAAGTTTTTTTCCGGTTGTTCATAAAAATCAAAGGCATATTCAGCCTGATCGAACCTCGATAATGATAAAGACTCAAATTGGCCATTCACCAGACGGGTGACACCGGTGCCGGTCCCCACCCATAACACATCCTTTGTTTTGTGCAGTGCTATTACAAAATCCGCAGGCAAACCTTCGCGAGTGGTGTAACTGCGGATGTTCTGATGTTGATAATGATTCAGACCCTGTGCTGTACCGAACCAGATATCCCCTTCAGGCAAAGGCAAAATAGCCCTGACTTCGTTGGATAATAAACCTGAGTTGCGATCCAGCAGTTTGGTGATCTTGCCCTGGCTGTAGTGAAAAACTCCGGACGAATAAGTTCCTATCAGCACATCCCCTTTTGCCGTTTCAGCCAGACTTAATACCGACTGCTCCGGCAGCAGGTTAGCTGTAGCGAGCAATTGGCCCTCTTTGTAACGTGCTACACCACGGGCTGTACCAATCCAGACACTGCCATCCGAATGCTGTAATACAGTGCGGACAAAATTATCCGGCAGGCCCTGCTCAGTACTTAAAGTGGTAAAAGGTGCATCCCGTAAACGAAATAAACCACCGTTTGTGCCAAGCCAGATGCTGTGTTCATTGTCTTCATAAATAGCCAGTACTCTGTTATTCGGCATCCCCTGCTGAACTGTCAGTTGCTCCAGACCATAATTACTCAGGCGGAACACACCTTCCTCAACAGTGCCTATCCATAAATCACCCTGGTGATCAACTAATAATCTGGAGATGGCGGTGTGATGCAGTGCAGGCTGCACTAACACGAAATCTGTACCTTGTTGCTGATACAAGCCCCGTTCAGTGCCGAGATAAAGCTTGCCCTGATAATAGGCCAAAGCGAATACCGGAAGTTTTGGGCTATTGACCACAGTGCTTAGTTTGCCCTGATGCAAATAAGCTAAGCCTTCAGCTGTGCCTATCCAGAGCCCTTGCTGATCATCATGCAGCAGGCTGTATAAAGTGTTACCGGGTAAACCATGATGCCGGGTCCATTGCTGACGGGAGCCATCCGTTTGCAGGCAAAACAAACCTCCGCCTTCAGTGCCTACCCAAAGCTGGCCTTTGGCATCTCCCCGAACTTCATTGACTAAAGCCGAGACCGCATCCACTGGCCGCCATTGCTGATCCTGTAGCAAGGCCAAACCACCACGGGATCCACCGACCAACAAACGACCTTTGGGATCCAAATGCAAAGCCCTGATGCCGGAGTCTGGCAAACCGGTTTGTTGTTCACGGCCAAAGACTTTAAATTCGCGACCATTGTAACGGGCCACACCTTCCCAGGTGGCAAACCAAAGGTAACCGTCCGGAGTCTGGCTGATACTGTTGATCGTGTTATGGGGTAAACCCTGGCGGGTATTCCAGCTTTCGCGGAAGTAATCCGTTAAAGCTGCTGTTGCGGCTGTGGCAGAAAAAGGCAATGCCAAAAAAAGCTGTAACAAAAGTACAGTGACCATCACACTGAAATTTTTGTTATTTAACAATTTGATAAATTCTGCAAAAATAGACATCAGCGCCATCCCAATCAGCAGATGGTTTCATTTTTTCTAATAAAACCACCTTACTCTATTTTTTGGACCGGGAAAACTAAAACGCAGAAATTCAGCTGAGTTTAGGAAGGAAGTACTGTTGCAGCCTTGGCTGTGGATTCCCGCACCACCAGGGTGGGCGCTACTTTAGCCGCCACTTGTTGTGCCGCTTTGTCATTTTGTTCAATCACCATAATCATTTTGGTGGTCGCTAACTGCGCCATTTGCCGAACCGGACGCCTTATCGTCGTTAATGCTGGTATCACTCTGGATGCCAGTAAGTTGTCATCAAAACCAGCGACAGACAACTGCTCTGGAATAGCGATGCCCATTTGATGCGCTACTTTCAGTACCCCAGCGGCCATCTGATCGTTATTGGCAAAAATTGCCGTAGGTAAAGGGCTTTGACTCAACAGACTGCGGGCACATTCAATGCCTGTTTCATAGGTATTATTTCCCTCCAGAATACGTTCGGCTTGCAGGGCTATGCCATAAGCAGATAAACCTAATTTAAATCCTTCCATCCGCTCAGTAGAGGACTTATATCGCTGAGGACCACTGATAAAAGCTATGTCCTGATGGCCTAACTGAGCAAAATAACGCGCCATTTCTGCAGCAGCGGATCTGTCGTCTGACACTACTATATGTTTAGCTTCGTCAATAGCCACAGAGGTCAGGCGCACATAAGGTCGTCCGGCGTTTTTCAGCGCTTCAGCCAAAGACTCCAGCTCAGAAACCGGAGGCAATACAATGACACCGTCGAGTTTGGATCTGTTGATAAAATTCAGGCAATCCTGCACCAGGGTTTCGCTGCGGTACCGGCAAGGATGCACTACCAGCTCATAGCCCAGAGTAGAACAAATCTCCAGCACACCACGTTGCACGTCATCTAAGTACAAAGCATCCGGGTTATCGTAAATTAAACCTAATAAATAAGAGCGGCTCGACGCCAGGCCACGAGCCTGAGTATTGGGCGAATAATTCAGTTCAGCGATAATTTTCTCGACCCGGACTCTGGTGCTGTCACCCACACTCAAAGATCCATTGATCACCCGCGACACAGTGCGTTTTGATACACCAGCCAGACGGGCAACATCATTAATGGTCGAACTTTTTTGTATCATCCACTTATCCTGTTATTTATCATTAGCCAGCAAAGCCGGCCTGTAGCACGCCAGACTAATATCGATAGCAGCTTGTTTCACTGTCGCAACCACTTGTGGTAAACGCTGTTTACACAAAATAGTTGCCAGCCCGGTCACCCCAACTGAAGCCACTACTATGCCTTGTGCATTGCGGATAGGCACTGCAATACAACGCACGTTGGCTTGATACTCCTGATCGTCCAGCGCATAACCCCGGCCTAAAACGCTTTGCAATTCTACCCGCAAGCGACTGAGATCGGTAATGCTTTGTGCTGTTCTGGCGCTCATTTGCTGCAAACCCGGCAAAGTAGCCAGTTGATCAAAGTAGTTAAAAGCCAAAAACACTTTGCCACCGGCAGAACAATGCAAATCGGCCAAAAAACCAGGCCTGGCTGCCAAATGACTGGGATTAGGGCTGTCACAGACTTCGGCTATTAAAGCACCGTCTGGTCGCGGTAACGCCAGATGACTGGTGAGGCCAGTGCTGATCGTCAATTTATGCAGCACAGGCACAGCCAACTGATGCAAATGATGCTGCTGCAATAAATCCAGCCCCATCTTGTATAAACTACTGCCCACCCGGTATTTTTTGCCTTCTTTATACAACATTTGTTGCTGACAAAGGGTTTGTAAAATACGAAAAGCACTGGTGCGGGGCACTGCCAGTTGTTGTTCCAGCTGGGATAAGGTTAAACCCGCACCAGAGGCCGCCACTAACTCCATCATGCGACAGGCATTGGCAAGATTTGGGATCAAATAACTGGTCATAACAGCTCCTAAAGCCCAAATAAATCAGGCAAAAACTCACTGATAGCCGGCACATAAGTCACCAGCAATAACACAAGCACCATGGCCAGATACATAGGCAGCAGCGGTTTGATCAAAGCTTCCAGTTTAGTTTTGGCTACAGCACAAGCGACAAACAACACACTACCTACAGGAGGTGAAATTAAACCAATAGACAGGTTTAAAATCAGCATAATGCCAAAATGCAGCGGGCTCATGCCCAGCTCCACCGCCACGGGAAGGAAGATAGGGGTGAAAATCAGCACTGCTGGTGTCATATCCATAAAGGCGCCCACCACCAACAAAATGATATTGATTAATAACAAAATCAGCAGTGGGTTTTCGCTTAAGGTCAATAACCCCTGGCTGACCGTTTGCGGAATATTTTCGTAAGATAATATCCAGGACATAGCAGCAGAGGTGGCTATTAACGCCATCACTATGGCCGTAGTTTCAGCCGACTTCAGCAAAATAGCCGGCAGCTCCTGGACTTTGACTTCGCGATACACACAGACTGCCAACACAAAGGAATAAACCACAGCAATAGCACCAGCTTCTGTTGCGGTAAAAGCCCCGCTAATAATGCCGCCTATCACCAGCACTATCATCAACAAGCTTGGAATAGCTGCGGCCAGCTTTTTAAAGGTTAAAGACAAAGGCAAGCGGGCCGCCAGCGGATAACCTTTCATTTTGGCGTAGCCAGCACAGACCAGCATTAAGGCTGTACCCAACAAAATACCCGGCAAATAACCAGCCACAAATAAAGCGGCAATAGACACACCACCACTGGCGATGGCGTAAACGATCATAATATTGCTGGGCGGTATTAACATGCCTGTGGTTGCAGCCGCTGCAGTCACAGCTGCGCTGTAGTTGACATCATAGCCCTGCTTTTTCATCTCAGGCACCATAAAGCTGCCGATGGCAGAAGTGGCTGCAACTGCCGAACCTGAAATAGCACCAAATAACATACAGGACAATACATTCACCAGCGCTAAGCCACCAGGCAAGCTACCGACCAAAGCCATAGCTGCTTCAATTAATCGTTTGGCAATACCACCCCGCCCCATCAACAACCCTGATAACACAAAAAACGGGATAGCCAGCAAAGCAAAGCTATTTAAACCACCCGCCATACGCTGCGCCAGCGTAGTGACAGCTGGCAATAAATCCATCGACAGCAACATGGTGCATAAAGTGGCTAAACCAATACAAAAGGAGATAGGCACATTCAGTAACAACAAGGTAAAAAATACCGAAATTAAAATAAGTACAGACCATTCCATTATTCAGCCTCCTCTGCCGGGACCAATTGAATTTTTGCCACCAGACAACGCAGCTGACATACACCATAAAAAGCGATCAAGATCCCGGCTAAAGGCAAGACCATATAGATCCAGGCCATGCGGATCCCCAGTGCGGCTGACATTTGGTTCAGCTCCCAGGCTAACCACACCAGCTCGCCACCCCCCCACACCATAACAATGGAGGCAAATACCACCACGGCAGCCGTCAGCACAAAAGCAACACGGTGCTGCCACAAAGGCGGCATCCGGCTGGTGACAATATCCAGACCTAAATGCTGGCCTGTACGATAGGCGTAAGCTGCGCCTAACATGGCAATCCACAATAATAAACAGCGGGCAATTTCTTCGGTCATTGAACTGGGGTTAGTCAGTAAAAACCGTGACAACACCTGCCAGCACACCACCAGCACTATGCTGGCCATTAGCAGCATTAAGCTACGCTTTAACAACCAGTCGACCCACAACACTAATTTAGTCATTGGACGCTCCTGCAGTTTCAGCCTGGATCAACGCAATTTCAGCCATCAAATCCCCCACTTCAGTACCTTTAAGCGATTGATGCAGCGGCTGCACTGCTGCGGCAAAAGCGGCTTTATCCGGATAAATCACCTCCACTCCGGCAGCTTTAACTTTGGCTAAGGCATCATCACTGGCCTCTTGCCACAATTCACGCTGATAACGCACTGAATCATTCATGGCTTGTTGCACCCAGCTTTGCTGCTGAGCATTCAGACTTTCCCAGACA
This sequence comes from Gammaproteobacteria bacterium, assembly GCA_018825965.1. Lineage (GTDB taxonomy): Bacteria > Pseudomonadota > Gammaproteobacteria > Enterobacterales > Alteromonadaceae > Pararheinheimera. The sequence continues at coordinate 95,725 of JAHKAA010000050.1, read as the reverse complement.
GCTAAACTGATTAGAATCACATCCGGCACTGAGGTGTGTTCATCCAGACTGTAGTATTTGGATAATTCGTAATGACGGGATAAATAGAAGCTGGGTGGATTATTTTCTGCTCCATCCACAACACCTTGCTGTAAGGCGGTGTAGAGTTCACCCCAGTCGACAGGAGTCGCAGCGCCACCTAAGGTTTGTACCATTTGCACAGCAGTCTGGCTGTTGGGCACGCGGAACTTTAAACCTTTTAAATCAGCAGGCTGATGCACAGCTTTGTTGGTGCTATAAAAACTGCGGCTACCCGCATCGTAATAACCCAAACCATGCAAGCGGGCTTTTTGCATTGAATGGAGTAAATCCTGGCCTATGGAACCATTTAATACGGCCCATAAGTGCGCGCTGTCCCTGAACACATAAGGCACACTAAACACCTGCATTTTAGGCACAAAACCTTCCAGCGGACTGGCCGACACTTTAGTTAAAGCCAGACTGCCAATCTGCAACAGTTCTATCAGTTCACGTTCTGAGCCAAGCTGCCCCCCACTGTATATCTGAATATGCATCTGGCCTTTGGAATAATGTTCCAGCCGCTCTGCCATATAAACCATAGCTTTGTGAACCACATGCTCCTGATCCAGTGTATGGGCCATGCGTAAGGTGATCTGCTCTTGCTGGCGCTGACAGCCTGCTGTGAAAAGCAGCGTCATTAAACCGCAGCACAGCAATACGCCGCGCAGTGTAAAGAGTTTCATCGTCTAACCTGCCTGTTGCTTTCCCCGTCGTACTTGAAGCCGCAGCTTTGTTGACGAAGTACTCTCGCCCAAATCACATAGGGCTACTATGTTCATGGGGACTCAAGCCCTCGTCGCCTCCCTGCAACACCAATTACTTAGGGGATGTCTCTTTATAATGAATCAGCGCTCGTACTACTGGCGCTGTCGAAGGGCTACTGTCTGTTGCAGTAATTACGCCCAGTTTAACTAAACTGCTACTCAACGAAGCCCTCCCCAGAGCCCCGTGCCCCTTATCTCAATTGATCAGGGCCAAACTTATCCATATCGTGATAATCCAGATTTTCACCCGCCATGCCCCAGATAAAGGCGTAGCTGCCAGTGCCGACGCCACTGTGAATAGACCAGGGTGGAGAGACTACGGCCTGCTCATTGCCCATCCACAAATGACGGGTTTCATCAGGTTGCCCCATAAAGTGACAAACCGCCTGACCTGGGGTCAGATCAAAATAAAAATAAGCTTCCATTCGTCTGTCGTGCTGATGGGCTGGCATGGTATTCCAGACGCTGCCCTGACTAAGGACTGTTAAGCCCATTTGCAGCTGGCAAGTTTGCACTACTTCTTTGATCATTAACTGATAAATAATGCGCTCGTTACTGGTAGCTAAAGCCCCCATCTCCAGCTTTTTGCAATCCGCCATCCGCACATGTTGTACCGGATAAGCATGATGAGCCGGAGTGGAATTTAAATAAAATTTCGCAGGTTCCTGAGGGTTCAGACTATGAAAACTGACATTTTTACACCCCATACCGACATACAAAGCTTCTTTGTTCGCCAGCTCATATTGATTGCCATCTACTTCGACATAACCTGTGCCACCTACATTGATCACACCCAGTTCACGGCGCTGCAGAAAAAATTCAGCTTTGAGCGCATCCACTGTTTGCAGTAAGACAGGAGCCTGAACAGGCACAGCGCTACCAACAATCAAACGTTCGTAATGGGTGTAACACAACACCAGTTGATCGGTCTGCATCAGGTTGTCGATCAGAAAGTTCTGCCGCAGCTTTTCAGTGTCGTAGTGTTTGACATCATCGGGCGCTGTAGCAAAACGGTTTTCAAAAATTACATTCATTTTATTCTCCTGCGTTCACTGGCATAAATTAGCCTTAACGGGCCAGCCAGCCTCCATCCACGGCCAGTACATGACCATTGACATAATTACTGGCACTGCTTGCTAAAAATACAGCTGCACCTGCTAAATCTTCAGGTTCTCCCCAACGACCTGCCGGAATGCGCGCTAATATGGCCTGATTACGCACTTCATCCTGCTGCAACGCAAAGGTATTGTCGGTACGGAAATAACCCGGTGCTATCGCATTGATATTTAAACCTGAAGTGGCCCATTCATTCGCCAAAGCTTTGGTTAAACCTGTAATGGCATGTTTACTGGCGGTATAAGCCGGCACCGTAATACCGCCGCTGTAGGACAACATAGAAGCAATATTGATAATTTTTCCTTGCCCACGTTTAAGCATTTGTGCGCCAAGCAACTGGCTGAGTAAAAATGCCGAATCCAGATTCACCCGCATCACGGTCTGCCACTCTTGCATCGGGTAATCCACCGCAGGAGCCCGGAAAATAGTGCCACCGCAGTTCACCAGTATATGTATCGGGCCCAGAGCTAAAGCCTGCTCTGCCAATAAACGCACCTGATCCAAATCAGAAAGATCAGCGGCCAGCGCAAAAGCCTGACCACCCTGAGTTTCAATCTGACTGGCTGTGGCTCTGGCACCTTCTACCTGAGAGCTGCAACAAATCACCGAGGCACCGGCTGCTGCCAAGGCCTGTGCAATAGCTTTACCCAGGCCACGGCTGGCACCTGTAACTAAAGCTCTTTGCCCTTTTAACGAAAATAAAGCCGACATTCTTTGACTCCCTATTTGTCTGAAGCACTGCATTTTTTAACTGCATAGTTATTGCGTAACAGTTCGCTAAAACCCTTAGCTAAACCCTTAGCTAAACAATTGCACATTTAATGCTCAAAATGCCCATGAAGTTCAGTCCAATCAGAATTAATTTCACATCTGGAACAAAACCTATTTTATCCGGCTGCAAACTATGCAACATTACCTATACAAAACAACAAGTTAACTATCAAAACCAAATAAAACCTCAGGACATGACTGATTTTTTTTTGTGCGACGTTTGACAGTAATCTAAGCTTGGTGTTAGCTTTTTGCCATCGGTGGCACGAAATTGCAAGCACTTTTTGCCACCGGTAGACAAAATCAACAGGGAGTCGCACAAAGCGTCTTCCATTATTAAAAATACAGCTGGCATGTACTGGCTGAACGCTTTGAACCAGACAGGACGAGGTAGAGATCATGGCCAAAACCAACACGCCATTTCACCCGAATAAAGTTGCTTTAGCTTTAGCTATTGCAGGTTGTACTTCCCTATTTTCTGTATCAGCACAAGAGACGGTTGACACTCAAAAAGCAGAAGAAAGAATTGAAGTGATCGAAGTGAAAGGCAGTTTCCGCGATTCGTTATCCAACGCTTTAAATCAAAAACGCCAGTCGGATGGCGCTATCGACACTATTCTGGCTGAAGATATTGCCGACTTCCCGGATTTAAACCTGGCAGAATCTTTACAGCGTATTCCTGGTATTGCTATTTCGCGTGCAGCAGGTGAAGGCCGCCAGATTTCAGTGCGGGGCCTGGGCCCTGAATTTACCCGTGTTCGTATTAACGGTATGGAAGCAGTCTCTACCAGTGGTGGTACAGACCAGATTGGGGGTGCCAACCGTGGCCGTGGTTTTGACTTCAATACCTTTTCTTCCGATTTATTCAGCTCTTTGACAGTGCGTAAAACAGCGTCGGCCGATGTTGAAGAGGGTTCATTAGGGGCAACTGTAGACTTAAGAGCGGCCCAGCCTTTTGATTATGATGGTTTTACTTTTGCGGCTTCAGGCCAGATGGGTTACAACGACTTGTCTGAAAAATCGGATCCTAAAACCTCATTTTTAGTCAGTAATATTTTTGCAGACGGTAAGGTAGGCGCTTTATTTTCCGCCTCTTATTCGGAACGCCAAATTAAAGATCAGGGCGCAAGCACAGTGCGCTGGAACAGCGTCAATGACTTTGGTTTTTACCAGGGTAATGCGACAGCACCTGAGCTGGAAGAAATTAACGCCGCAGCCAGACCACGTTTACCGCGTTACGATTCCTACACTCATAATCTGGACCGTTTAGGTTTAAGTTCATCTTTTCAGTTCAGGCCAAATGACGATACAAAAATTGATCTGGATATTTTGTATGCCAAAACAGATGCGACCCGTAATGAAGTATTTTTACAAGGTATTTTAAACGCTGGGGCAAACAGACCCACCACAGCTACTGCAGCCTCTGGTAATACAGGCGTGATGAATGTTGTCGATTATTTTATTGATGACACCAACACCATGACCTACGGCAGTTTTGAAAATGCCACTATCCGTGCCGAAAACCGTTTTGATGAACTCGGTACTGAATTCCTGCAATACAATCTGGCGCTGAAACAACATCTGACCGACAACCTGAGTATGGATGCCATGATAGGCACTGCCACTTCAGAGTTTGACAATCCGGTGCAAACCACTTTAGTAGCAGAAAAACGTGGGGTTGAATTTGCTTATGATTATCGTGGTGCCAACAGAGAAAACCCTGCTCTGACTTATGGTGCAGGAGTCTTTGAGCCGAATGGCTGGACCTCCAATAGTGTGCGTTTACGTCCACTGGGCGCAGAAAATACCTTTGATACAGCAGAGCTGAACTTTACTTACTTGCTAAGCGACAATATGACGTTAAAAGCGGGTTTGCATTATAAAGACTTCAGCTTTGAAACCTACGAAGCCCGTCGCAAATCTGAAAATGGTGCAGGTATTGTTTATACGCCGGATTTGTTAAAACAACATGATTCAGGTTTAGGCAGCCAGCCTGTCTGGTTAGTGCCTGATTTTGCGGCCATAGACGCCCAGTATAATATCTACAGCAACACAGGCGAGTTTGCCGTCAGTGCCGATAATCGGCGCCCTGATAACTATTCTGCCAATGAAAAAAGCTTAGGCGCATACCTGCAATTGGGTTTTGATACTGACATCAACGATATGCCTCTGCGTGGTAACGTCGGTGTACGTCATGTCAAATCAGACCAGACTTCTACAGCCTGGGCTACCTTTGCTGCTACGCCAACACAAATCACAGCTGAGCATGACTACAACGAAGTATTGCCTTCACTCAATCTGGCGTTAGAGCCATGGGACGATGTGATCATACGTTTTGGTGCTGCAGAAGTGATGGCTCGCGCTGGTTTAGGCGCTATTCGTCCTAACGTCTCTGTTTCTGTATCAGGTGGCAGCCGTTCTGTAGGGGGTGGCAACCCACAGTTGGAACCGACGAAAGCTCAAACTTACGATTTAGGTTTTGAGTTCTATTTCTCTGACGAGTCGATGTTAGGTGTGGCGTTTTTCTTTAAAGATATCGATAGTCACGTCCAAACCTTACGAGAAACCAAAGCTTTTACTGAAACAGGTTTACCTATCCAGGCCGCTATCGACGCCTGTACCGCAGGCCCAGGTTACAATGCAGACTGTAATGAAAACGTGGACTGGCAGGTGACAACACCACTGAATGGCCCTGGTGGTGATTTAAAAGGGATGGAAGTCAGCTATCAGTTGCCTTTCACCTTCTTGCCAGAGTTCTGGAACAGATTTGGTTTTATCGGTAACTACACTTATGTTGATGCACAGATGGACTATATCAGCGCTGCCGGTGTAGTGCAGGCCACCCGCGATTTAAACGGTTTGTCAAAAAACACCTCTGCCGCCACTATTTATTACGAACATGAGGCGTTAAATGCCCGTGTTTCTATGGCAAAACGGGGAAAGTACCTGACCACAGCCATAGGTCGTGACGGCAACGATATGGAAGGCACCAATGCTACAACCAACGTAGACGCCTCTATCTCTTATTCCATCAACGACAACTGGAAGATTAGTTTTGAAGCCTTAAACCTGACCGACGAAGTAGACGACCAATGGGTAGATTCAGCGGGCAACCGCCTGACTTATTACCATGAAACAGGTCGCCAGTATTACTTAGGCGCTCAATACAAGTTCTAATCCAGGGTTGGATACATATAACTGGCTTAGCCATGGAAGGCGGCTTTGGCGTGACTTGTGGTGCTCTGCTGCAAGTCACGATTTTGTTTTTACTTTCACAACAGGTACTAGCCGTGATCTATGTTTTAAAGCGACCCTTACTGATCTTCTGCCTCACCTTAAGTTTTTTAGCAGCCTGCGGTAAACCAGCCCCGGCACCGGAACAACAGGTGAGAGTTGTTCCGCCAGAAGAAGCAGCTATCGCTAGCTTAAGCATTCACAACCCTTCTGATTTTGCCAGAGCCCGGGAAGCCATCTATGTGTCAGCTGCAGATTTAGGTCTGACAGAAAGCCAGGTACAACATTCAGCTTTTATCGCAACCAGCACTAAAGGCCAGTTGCCATCTCAGTGGATTGACCGCAATGCCGATGGTCAAAAAGATACCTTACTTATCAGCCCTACTCTGAGTGCTGGTGAAACTTTAGCGCTGCAAATTACCGCAGGCACAACCGCAGAACAACCTAAACAAACTCAGGCCGAAATTTCGCAAAAAACCGGCGGTCAGTGGCAGGATAAAAAATATATCGGTGGTAGTTTTGCAAATGTAAGCCATCTGACTCCTCCATCTCAGTACACAGATCACAGTGAATTTATCCGCTACGAAGGTCCGGGCATTGAGTCGGACAAAGTGGGGTACCGTATTTATCTCGACTGGCGCAATGGCTTTGATATTTTTGGCAATAAAACCGGCCAACCAATACTGCATCAAGTGGGGTTAGACGGTTACCAGTCTTACCATGAACCAGCAGACTGGGGCATGGATGTACTCAAAGTGGGCAAAGCTGTGGGTGCCGGTGGTTTTGGCTACTGGAATGGGTCTCAGGTAGAGCGAGTCTCTAAGCTGGACGGACATACAGTCAATATTATCGAAAATGGCGCTCTGTATTCAGCTCTGACCATAGACTACAAAAACTGGCAAATTGCCGGTAAAACTCTGGATATCAGAGCACATTTATCCATGACAGCGGGCAGCCGTTTATTACAAAACCGCCTGACCTTAAGCCAGCCACTGGATAATCTGGCGCTTGGTATAGTAAAACTTCCAGACACTCAACTGCTGACCGGCACACTGGAAAGCAGCGGTCATACCTACACTTACCTCGCGACTTATGGCAAACAAAGTCTGGATGGTGCCAATTTGGGCATGGCGATTTTATTTAAACGCGGCAAGCTCAAAGAGTTAACCACAGACGAACACAACCATGTCGCTGTGATGAATGTATCAGGGCAACATCTGGACTATTACCTGTTAGGGGCCTGGCAACATGAACTGAATGGCATCACCAATGAGCAGCAGTTTGTGGAGTATCTGCAGCAGGAAGTAGAACGTTTAACTCTGACTCCACGCTTAAGTTTAAAAACAGTATTCACCACCACACAAACCAATCAGCCTCTGACCAGCGAACGGGCTTTGTACTGGAGTCAGCAACTGGCTAACTCTGAGCTGAATCGCCAGGCAGGTCAGTATTACTTAGGTGGCTGGGATACAGAGCGTGACCGCCCGGTCGCTTTTGAATACACCACGGGTTTACTGCTGCAGGCTTTTGATGATTTAAATAAATACGCCGCAGATCCGGCATATCAGGCTGTGATCAATAAAATGGCCGATACCTTTGTTACCGAAGACGGCACTATTCAGAGCTACGACGCCAGCAAATTTAATATCGACAGCATCAATAGCGGCAACCTGCTGCTGCGGGTATTTGAACAAACAAAAGAGCCCAAATATCAACTGGCCACTCAAGCCTTACGTGAGCAGTTAAAGCATCATCCTAAAACCTCAAATGGTGCTTTCTGGCATAAAAAGATTTACCCACATCAGTTGTGGTTAGATGGAGTTTATATGGGCATGCCGTTTTTAGCCTATTACAGCAGCCTGTTTGAACAAGGCGCTAGTCTGGAGCAGGCAGTGCATGAGTTTGTAGTGACCCGCGAACAGTTACGCGATGACAAAACAGGTTTGTATTTCCATGCATGGGACGAGTCCAGACAAATGGACTGGGCCGATAAAGAAACTGGTCGCTCCGCTTACTTTTGGGGCCGTGCTATTGGCTGGTTAGCTATGGCGCTGGTGGATGTTTTGGATTATATACCAGCGGATAACACTGAATTACGTCAGCCATTACTGAATATGGTGACTGAACTGGCAGCAGATTTAGCCAGGTATCAGGATGCTGAAACAGGCGTCTGGTATCAGATCATGGATAAAGCCGGTGAGCGTGGTAATTACCTGGAGTCGAGCGGCAGCAGCATGTTTGTTTATTTTTATGCCAAAGCCATCAATAAAGGCTATTTGCCAAAAGAGCAGTACCTGACTATCAGCAAAAAAGCCTGGCAAGGCCTGTTAAATGAATTTGTACTGATGCATCCGGATGGCAGCATCAGCCTGACCAACATGGTGCAAGTCGCAGGTTTAGGTGCAGGTCGGGATGGCAGTTATCACTATTACATGAGTGAGCCTATCTACCGCAACGACAGCAAAGGTACAGGACCTTTTATTATGGCTGGTGTGCAAATGGCACAGTTGTTAAAGGATTAAAGCCATGTGGTCCCTGTTTATAAGGCTAAGTCTGCTTCTGGTGTGCCTGTTTTGCCTGAAGCTTCACGCCAGTGAGCAGCCACTTCGCGTGCAGGTGGCTTTAGATGGCTCAGCGCCTTTTCACTCCATTCAACAGGCGCTGGACTCCTTGCCCATCACTGGGCAATGGGCATTGATAGAGATTGGCCCTGGTATTTATAAAGAAAAACTCTACCTCAATCGTGACAAAGTGGTTTTGGCCGGCAGCGGTAAAACCAGCACCACTATTGAGTTTGCCGAACTTCGTAAAAACCATTTAAAACAGCAGCCTGACGACTGGGGCTCTGCCGTGGTTAATATCAAAGCATCCGATATAGTGCTGTTGGATTTAACTGTGTTTAATAGCTACGGCGCAGTCTATGGCGATCACGACCATCAGTTTGCCATTCGTGGTTTTGAGCAGGCCAGCCGTATTATCACCGACCAATGCCGGGTGATAGCGGGTGGTGCCGACAGTTTAAGTTTATGGAACAAAAAAGGCCTGTATTACCACAGCAACTGCTACTTTGAAGGCCATGTGGATTATGTTTGCCCACGCGGCACAGCCTGGATAAAACAGAGCCAGTTTTATAGTCAGGCGACAGAAGCCTCACTTTGGCATGATGGTGAATTGGACAAAAACGCGAAGTTAGTGGTCACAGACTCTAAGCTATCCGGTATTCAAGGCTTTTTACTCGGTCGCCGCCATTACGACGCCCAGTTTTACCTGCAAAATAATCAGTATTCGCCTTTGATGGCGGATAAACCTATATTCCGCAAAACCTATCCGGATGAACCCAGCCGCGACAGAGCCAACTTATGGGGTGAACGCAGTTATTTTAGTGGTTCCAGTGGAGCCCATTACGGTTGGTTGCAAAACAACTGGCCTAAAGCAGTATCTCAGATCACCGAAGATTGGGTTTATCAGGGCCAGTGGCAACCAGAGCAGTTGTTAAACACCATACGCGGCTGGTTAAAAGCCAAAGCCCAGCCTATGCCAGCCAAACTTTATCTGGTCGGCGATTCCACTATGTCAGATAAAACCAACCTGGCTTATCCGGAGCGTGGCTGGGGCCAGTTATTGCCTGACTTTATGCTGCCGCAACTGCAAGTGATTAACTTAGCCGCCAATGGCCGCAGCACCTTACGCTTTTTAAACGAAGGCCGCTGGCAAATGCTGCTCGATGAGCTGCAAGCTGGTGATTATGTATTGATCCAGTTTGGCCATAACGATCAAAAACAAGACGACCCTAAGCGTTATGCCGGGGTGAATACGCGTTACCCACAGCTGTTGCAGCAGTTTATCCGCGAGGTCAAAGCCAAGGCCGCTATTCCACTGCTTGCCAGCTCCATTTGCAGACGAAATTTTAAAGGTAAAACTTTAGTGCGGGATTTAGCAGCTTATGCAGCCCAGGCTAAACAGCAAGCCGACCTGGCTCAAATCGACTTTTTTGATTTGCAGCAGCAAAGCTGTGATTTATGGCAAGAGTTAGGGCCACAAGGCAGTCAGCCTTATTTTATTCAGGTGCCAGCTGGCTTGTATCAGAAGTATCCTCAAGGCAAAACCGACAATACTCATTTGTCGGTGCAAGGGGCTGTAAAGGTTGCTCAGCTGTTTGTACTTGAGCTGCAAAAACAACAACATGCTTTGGCTAAGTACGTCTACCGAACCAAGCTTTAATACATAAGCCAGTCACGGGTTCTGGCGCTGGTTTTTACCAGTTGCCAGGTCTCGCAGCCATTAAAAGAGGCGTAGTCCAGTACAGCTTTGGTCAGCGCCGTTTTTAATGTGTCCGTCAGTTTTACCTGGTCATCCAACACTAAATGCTGCAGTAATAAGGTTTTTCTGGCTCTGTCTGCTTTGACATCCACCTGACCTATAAACTGGTCTTTATACAAAATCGGCAAGCTGTAATACCCTATCTGACGTTTGGCTGCGGGCACATAAACTTCAATCTGGTAATCAAAATTAAATAACTGCTTCAGCCGGTCGCGTTGGATCACTAAGTTATCAAAAGGCGACAATAACCAGACTTTATTGGGCAGTTTTGAGGGGAGATTGTCAGTCAGCGCTAACTGGGGTCTGTGGTAATACGTCTTGCCATCCAGCAGAAAACTTAACAGCCTGCCCTGCTCCAACTGTTGTTTGAGCTGCTGCTTTAATACGGGCTGCATATTTTTACGCAGATAACCTATTTGCTGCACTGTCGCCACAGCCTGACTTTGCAGACAACGCTCTATTAGATAATCAGCAAACTCTGAGTCTGTAGGTGGCTGATGTTGATGGTGATCAGGCCAGACCCGTTCCGCCAGATCATAAACCTTCTGGAATTTGTCTCTTTTGGCCACCATCAGCTTGCCTTGCATAAAGAGCTGTTCCAGTGCTTGCTTGGCCGGCTGCCAGTCCCACCAGGCACCGTTTTTCTTGCCCGCATTTCCATTTTCACTGGCAAAATCACTGGCCTTCAGTGGGCCCTCGGCTTCAATGCGGGCCAGTACGTCATTCATCAGTTGTTGCTCTGGGTTAAACCAGTGGTTGTTGCCGTTTTGCAGTAAGCGTTTGCGCTGCAAACTAAAACGATAATCTTCGGCGGGTAAAAATGCAGCGGCGTGCGACCAGTATTCAAAACTTTGTTTTTGCTCCAGCGCCTTGTCTAATAGCGTCGGCTGGTAGTTTTTCACTCTGTTAAAAAGCACATGATGATGCGCCCGTTCCACCACATAAATAGAATCCAGCTGCACATAACTGATTTGTTTCAGAACCTCTGCCACAGCTGCTTTGCCGGACGCGGGTTGAAGCAAGCCCTGGTGCTGCAATACCAACTGGCGTAACTCTTTGGGGCTAAAGGGGCAGGACAACGTCATCACTTAAAACCTTAAATAAAAATCGGCCAGAAGGGTTCGATAAGCATCACTGTACTGCCCTGGGCTTTGCTGTATCAAGAGTTCTGTCTGTTCAACCTGGCCGGTTACGGCACCGGCACTAAAATCCAATAACTGTAATTTAGCCACCTTGTGTGCAGCAGTTTTGACCAGACAACGGCGCTCTAAAGTCCAGCCAACCTGTTCTGCTACAGAGATAAAATCGGCGTCCGTTGGCAACACCAAACAAAAATGGCCATCTGCTGTAGCCAACTTTTTGGCAACAACAGCCAAATCAATAAATGACAAGCTATCGGTATGGCGGGCCTGATGCCGCTTTGGATCAATGGCGCCCAAACTCTGCTGAAAATAAGGCGGATTGCTGATAATCAGTTCAAATCCATGCTCTGGTTGGTTATCCGTCGCCGCATAGGTTAGAATATCGGCCTGAATGACCTGGATTTGTGCCGCCCAACGACTGGCCGCCACATTATCCTGCGCCTGTAAGGCCGCATCCTGGTCCAGTTCTATTGCATAAACCAATGGGTTCAGCCCGGATTTTTGCAGTCGCTGCGCCAGCATCAGAGACAAAATGCCACTACCTGCGCCTATATCCAGCGCCGTGCCAGCCTTGGGTAAAGTTGCCCAGGCGCCCAACAGGAAGGCGTCCGTGCTGACTTTCATCGCACAACGGTCGTGGCCAACAAAAAATTCTTTACACCAAAAGCCGCTCACCAGGGTCCTTGCACACTAAGGCCAAAAGAGTGGCAGTGTATAAGAAGCTGTTTTGTATGTCAGTACAGAACACGATCTTATTAAACGTGATTTAAACAGAAGGTAAGAACAGCGTGAGCGAAATTAACACTGCACAGGAAAAAATGACCTTTGCTGAGTTTCAACTGGATGAGAGCTTAGAAAAAACCCTGAGTAAAGCGGGTTTTAAAGAAGCGACCAGCATTCAGAAACTGGCTATTCCTGTAGCTTTGGAAGGCCGCGACATACTGGCCAGTGCGCCTACAGGCACAGGCAAAACCCTGGCGTTTTTATTGCCGGCTATTCAGTACTTATTGGATTTTCCGCGCCGTGATCCGGGTTTTGCCCGAGTCTTGATCATGACGCCAACCCGCGAACTGGCTTATCAGATTTTTGAACAGGTGCAGCAACTGATTATGCTGACCGACCTGCACGCTGGTGTGATCACCGGTGGTATCAACTACGGCAGTCATAAAGAAACCTTAGAAAAAAACAACGATATTCTGGTCGCTACACCAGGTCGTTTAATTGAATATCTGGATAACGAAAGTTTCCATGCTGACGAAGTGGAAGTGCTGATCCTCGACGAAGCCGACCGTATGCTGGATATGGGTTTTGTTGGTGAAATGAACCGCATTATTCTCGAAGCCAAACGTCGTCGTCAGACCATGTTGTTCTCCGCCACTCTGGAAGGCAATGGCGTCAACAAGTTTTCTGAACGGGCTTTGCGTGAGCCTGTGCTGGTGGAAGCTGCACCTCCACGTCGTGAAAAAGCCAAAATTCTGCAGTGGATGCACGCGGCTGACGATGCCGATCACAAATTGGCGCTGCTTATTCATATCCTGAAACAGGAAGACGTCAGCAAAGTTATTGTTTTTGTGAAAACCCGTGAGCGTCTAGCCACCTTAACAGGTCAATTGGAAGCCGCAGGCTTAAAATGTTGCTGGTTACAGGGTGAAATGGCACAGGACAAACGTCAGTTGGCTTTAGCCCGTTTCAGCAACAATCAGGTGCGTATTCTGGTTGCGACCGACATAGCGGCCCGTGGTCTGGATATAGATGATATCACTCATGTAATTAACTACGATATGCCACGCACTGCCGATGTTTATGTCCACCGTATTGGCCGTACCGGCCGGGCTGGTAAAAAAGGCACTGCAATTTCCTTAGTGGAAGCTCACGATATTGGAGTAGTAGGTAAAGTAGAGCGTTATACAGAGCAGCCGTTAAAACGCCGTTTTATTGAAGGCTTACGCCCTAAACATAAAGAAGCCAAAGCACCGACCAAACAGAAAAAACCTAAAACAGCGGCCAAGAAAAAAGCACTGAAAAAAGCCGCCAGAGCTAAAGGTTAATTATTTATTCCCTGATCACCAGGTTCGCTGTCAAATACAGCGGATCTGGTGAATTCACTCACACTTCTGCTTAGTCCAAATCTCCAGGCATCAGCCTGTTGTAGTTCTGCAAAAAGTCTTGTTGCCGCTCTGTCGGCACTGTTTTTAAATGCAAGCCCAGATAGCCTCGAGTACCAACCAGAGATTCAATACTTTGATTCAACTGGTCGATAATAGCTTGTCCTGTTTCACTTTTATTGCAGGCAAAATACGCCAGTTGTAAAGGTTCTGCCTCAGCCACACTGTAACCTTCCAGTTGACTGGCATCAGTAGTCGCCAACATAAAAGGATATTCAAGCACAGCTGAAACTCTGTGTTGCTGCAGCATAGGCCAAAGCCGGGCTATCTGTGCGCCACTTTGTTTAAAGTATAAATTACGGCTCACCGCATTCTCTTTGAACAACAGATCTAAGTTAGAGCCGTAAGAGCGTTCCCTATCCAACCCCAGGATAAAGTCTGGTTCAGTCAGTAATAATTCACGTAATCTGACTTTGCCGCCCCATTGCTTTAACTTGCTTTGTAGTGGCTGATGGAACAGGCTCTCTGCTGGCAAATACAGTTTCAGTCCTTCAATAGCGGAAAATGGCTTGCTGAACAAAAACTCAGCTTCTCGTTGTGGATTTTTCAGAATGCTGGCCATGCAGCTATTGGGGGAAGTCCGGGTCAATTCACTGGCTTTGGTATGATTAACTAATGCAAAATCCGGGCGTAATCCGGAGTTATGCGCGAAAATCAGCCGCATTAGACTCAACTCTAAACTTTCGTTGCCAGCCGGCTCCCGGGTCAGCCAATCCGGGGACATTTTACTTTGAAACTGTACATCCAAAGGTTCTGCAACGGCAAAAAAACTCAAACAACTTAGCAATACAACCTGCTGCCACACAGTATTTACCGGGTTTAGAACTCATAACCGCAGCATAGAAGCTTCAGGACCTTGCTGTAAAGCACTATGTTTTATCAGGCCCAACCTGCGACAACCGGCCTTAACGAAAAAACCTCATCAACGCATAGCTTTGATGAGGTTTCAGCTGGTCAGATTTTTTATGCAGCATCAGACTGTTGTTATCTCTCCCAGTAACTCTCTTCCAGAGAGTCTTCTTTTTCCGGTAAGCCTTTGGATAAGCGTGGTGCGTTTTGCACCAGAATAGCGTAACTGACGCGGTTGGCGTACTTACAGATCTGAGCAAAAGACGAATAAGCCAGATAAGGCTGTTCGTGTTTACTGGATAAAGGCAAGGTTTGACGGTGGAAATGGTTGGCGGCTATATCATGCAAAATAGCAGCTAAAGCACCATCGCCTGCGCCATTGGTGTTTTTAATCCGCTCAGGCCCACCTAAATAAGGGTCTATGTGCGAGTAAACTTTCACTGGCTGCTGACAGTCTTTTTTCTGCATAGGGCGGCTGAATTCGAACTCGTTGTAATCAGCCAAAGCACCTGATTTAATTGGATTTGTAGTTTCACGTTTAACTGATGCGTCTGTGTATCCGCATAAATACAAACCTTCAGGACCTGCGGTTAACAGCACCATATCGACATAATCCAAAGCCGCTTCTGCAGCCAACAGAGGATCAGAAAAACCAGTCAAAGCTTCAGCTTCCAGTTCATTCATCGCCAGCACATTGACATACTGCGCCAGAGTTTGCTGGATCAGGGTCTGATGTTCTTCCACTAAATGTTTAGTCCCTAAGCTCATCACTACAGGTACATCAGCAGCTTTGGCATCAGATAAAGTTTTGACCATGGCGTGTTGAATAGGCTGGTCGGTCGCGCGCAGCGGATAAGCACTCACTACAACGGCAGCGGCCCTGGAGATAATATCTGTTGGAATATAAGCAGCAGTTAACTCGTCCATATCACCCGGGTCAATCACAAAAGTGCGTTCGCCATCCGGCGTGATCAGAGTAATACCACGACCTATATCACCTGGCACACCTTGCAGATGGTTCATATCCACTTTGCTGCTGGTATGGCATAAATAGTGATAGGCAGGAGAACCCAGTTGGATATTGGACGACATTACACCCAATAACACAGATTTATCGTCGGCCAGTACTGAATAGTTGTGCACTGTATTGCCAATAGTACCGCCAGCAAAGTGATCAGAAATAGCATTGGAACCGACCAGTTCCTGATAAATCAGATCGGCTTTACCATGTTCGACTAAATTCGATAAGCCTTTACCTATGCCGTACTTTTCCAGAAACTCATCGCTGACGTTGGCTATTACGTCCACTATGGTTTGGTCCAAACCCACAATATAAGTGTCCAGCTCTGGCCGCACTTCGTAGCTGGGTAAGGTCAGCTTAGGCTGAGACACAGGAAAATAATGTTTGAGTTTACGACGACCAGGGAATTTCATAGGGCAACACTCAGATCAATAGAGCCGCGCATTTTAGCAAAAGCCAATTAAAAAAGCGCAACAAAAAGCCGCAGTTTTATGCGGCTTTTTCAGCTTACTTCGCCTAAAAACGGCGAAGTATTAGTTTTGCTGTTGCATTCGTGTAAACACCAGTTTATCGGCTTTAGATTCGGCGCAGCTAAACTGATAACCAGCACTGTTAAATTGTTTTAACCCTTCAACTTCGTTGATCTGCTGCTCAATGACAAAACGTGCCATCAGACCACGGGCTTTTTTCGCAAAAAAACTGATGATTTTATACTGACCATTTTTGAAGTCTTTAAATTCCACGTTCACTACCCTGGCATTCAGCGCTTTTTTATCCACAACTTTAAAGTATTCCTGAGAAGCCAAATTTAACAAAGTTTGTGAATTTAGCTGCCCGAGCTGCTGGTTTAGTTCAGTACTGATGCGGTCACCCCAGAACTGGTAAAGATTCTTGCCACGGCCATTTTCTAACGAAGTGCCCATTTCAAGGCGGTATGGCTGCATCAGATCCAAAGGCCTTAACACCCCATACAAACCACTTAAAATACGTAAATGCTGCTGGGCATAGTCCAGATCTTTTTGTTTCAGATTGGACGCTTGCAAACCCTGATACACATCGCCATTAAAAGCAAACAGAGCCTGACGGGCATTGTCCGGCGTAAAAGGCGTGGACCACTCTGCAAAACGCGCCGCATTCAGGCCCGCCAGTTTGTCGCTGATATGCATCAGGCTGGACAGCTGAGCAGGTGTCAGATCGCGGCAATAAGGCATCAATTCAAGGCTTTGATCAAGCAAAGCGGGTTGGCTGAATGCCTGGACTGGTAATGGGCTTTGATAATCTAAATCTTTGGCGGGTGATATCACCATCAACATGGGTTTTGGCTTCCTGTACAACTAAGGCTGGAGACTATATCAAAACATCAGCTTTGATTCGA
Organism: Gammaproteobacteria bacterium; assembly: GCA_018825965.1. Classification (GTDB taxonomy): domain Bacteria; phylum Pseudomonadota; class Gammaproteobacteria; order Enterobacterales; family Alteromonadaceae; genus Pararheinheimera. The sequence goes on along the minus strand of JAHKAA010000050.1, from coordinate 78,908 downwards.
CAATAAAACTCAATACGGACGCGGCTTTGCCATGGTTTTTACTTTTTTTAATGTTAAGCTCAGGTTAACATGAAAGGCGCATGCTCCTTGCACTGCAACAGCTGTATCAGCACCCATTCGAAATGTCGGAAACTTGCCCTAAAAGCAGGTTTTTATGTTGTAATTTTCCTACATTTATTTAGTATAAAACTTAATATCACGAAGTTGTGATCAGAAAAACGGTAATAAAACAATATGAGCACATTACTAGAACAGCTAAAAGCAGTGACTACGGTTGTAGTTGACAGTGGCGACTTAGGTGCCATTGAACAGTTCCGCCCTGTAGATGCCACCACTAACCCTTCTTTGTTATTAAACGCCAGTCAGTTGGAGTTTGCTAAGCCTTTGTTGGCTCAGGCTGTGGCTTACGCCAAAAGCAAAAGCTCAGATCTGGCAACACAAGTCAGCATCGCCAGTGATAAGTTTGCGGTTGATATTGGTACTCAGATCAGCAAGTTAGTGCCAGGTCGTGTGTCTACTGAAGTGGATGCCCGCTTGTCTTTTGATACCCAGGCCAGCATCACTAAAGCACTGCAATTGGTCGCTTTGTATGAAGAAAATGGCATCAGCAAAGATCGGATTTTGATCAAAATAGCTTCAACCTGGGAAGGTATTCAGGCTGCCCGTGAGTTGGAGCAACAAGGTATTCAATGCAACCTGACGCTGTTATTCCATATGGCACAAGCCCGTGCCTGTGCTGAAGCTGGTGTGTTTTTAATTTCGCCTTTTGTTGGCCGTATTCTGGACTGGTACAAAGCAGCCACCAAACAAGACTACACGGCAGAAACCGATCCTGGTGTAGTTTCTGTGCGTGAAATTTACCGTTACTTCAAAACTTATGGCCACAAAACCGTGGTGATGGGTGCAAGCTTCCGCAATATAGGCGAAGTTTTAGCCTTAGCAGGCTGTGACCGTTTAACCATCAGCCCTGGATTACTGGAAGAGCTCAGCCAGCAACAAGGCACCTTAACTGTGCACCTGAAAGATACAGGTGCTACAGCAAAAGAAACTGCTGCTTTAACTGAAGCAGAATTCCGCTGGGCACTGAATGAAGATGCGATGGCGACAGAAAAACTGTCGGAAGGTATTCGTAAATTTGCCGTTGATCAGCGCAAGCTGGAAAGTCTGATTCAGGCCCAATTAGAGGCCTAGTTACAGCCTGGTTACAGGCTTACTATTTTTCACCACAGTGAACACTACAGGAGTTTATATGATGTCGTCTGCAGTCTGGGCTGAATTAAAACAGCTGGCGCAACAGCCTTTGTCCTTGCGTCAGGAGTTTGCCGCAGATCCAAAACGTGCTGAAAAATTTCAGGTCAGTGCCTGCGGTATTCACCTGGATTTTGCCAAAAACCTGATCACAGATAGCATCTGGCAAAAGCTGCTGGAGCTGGCGAAACAAAGCCAGATCCAAAGTAAAACTCAGCAGATGCTTCAGGGCGACAAAATTAACAACACTGAGCAACGTGCCGTCTGGCATATGGCATTACGTGCAGATACAAACACTCCTTTAGTGTTAGATGGTGTTGATTTGCAACCAGAAATTCAGGCCTGCCATGCACAAATGGCGGAACTGATTGGCCAGTTGCATCAGGGTGAATACAAAGGCTATCAGGGTGATGCCATCACGGATCTGATCTGGATTGGCATTGGAGGCTCTTTATTGGGCCCACAAATGGCCTGTGAAGCTTTAGCGCCTTTTAACCAAAGCCCGGTGCGTATTCACTTTGCCGGCAATATAGACGGCGCAGTCGTCTCTGATGTGGTGAAAAACTTAAACCCTGCGACTACTCTGGTCTTTGTTGCGTCCAAGTCTTTTGGAACCGAAGAAACCAAACAAAATGCCTTGGCTGTGCGTCAATGGTTCACTGATCAAGGTGCAGACAAAGCCGCTATAGCTCAGCATTTCTGGGCTACCTCGTCCAATATCAAAGCTGCAGCAGAGTTTGGCATTGTGGCTGAACATATACTGCCAATGTGGGACTGGGTGGGTGGTCGTTATTCGTTATGGTCTGCCATAGGCTTCCCTGTTGCATTGCAACTGGGCATGCAGCAGTTTCAACAACTGCTTAAAGGCGCCCGTGATATGGACCAGCATTTTATCAACGCCCCCCTTGAGCAAAATATGCCTGTCATTTTAGCTTTGCTTGGCGTCTGGTATATCAATGCCAAAGGCTGTCAGGCACAAGCCTTATTACCATACAGCCATTATTTACGTTTCCTGCCCTCTTATGTGCAGCAACTGGATATGGAAAGTAATGGCAAAGGGGTGGATGTCGATGGCAAGCCACTCACAGATGCCACTGCTCCGGTGATTTGGGGCGATGCTGGCACCAATGGTCAGCACGCTTACCACCAGTTATTGCATCAAAGTGTATTGGCTGTGCCGTCAGACTTTATTCTGCCTGCCAAAGTCAGCCACGAGCTTAGCGATCATCACCACAGATTAGCGGCACACTGCTTTGCTCAAACTCAAGCACTGATGCAAGGCAAAACTTTTGAAGAAGCCAAAGCAGAAGTCTTGGCAAGCGGTGCATCAGAAGCAGAAGCTATTGCTTTGGCCCCCCATAAAGTGTCGCCTGGTAACAAGCCAAGCAACACTTTATTACTGCCGGAATTATCGCCTTATTACTTAGGCGCCTTAATAGCGCTTTATGAGCAGAAGGTGTTTTGTCAGGGTGTGCTTTGGAATATCAATTCGTTTGATCAGTGGGGCGTGGAGCTGGGTAAGCAGTTATCAACGCCTATTTATCAGGTGTTATCTGATCAACAAAAAAATAACTTTGATGCGTCCACAGAGGCACTTATCGCAAAATTTAAACAGTTGAACTTGGGCTAACCTTTTGAATGAACGAAAAACATTCATTTTTCGTTCATATTTGTGTCAAAGAGTTATTTTATTTTTAGACAAAGTGTGGTACTAATTTGTTGAAAATAACAACAACTCAGAGGGGCAACCATGGAAAGCTTCGAAGATTTACTGAATATGTTGGAGCGTCCTGCGACCAAGAGCCGTGCAGTCAAACGCAAGTGGCGCGAAATTGAAGCAGTCAAAGAACGCCAGCGCTTGAAACGAGAACTGGAAGACATAGACTGGACCATAGAGCCTGAGTTAGTTGACATCGAATTAAGTTAATAAAAAGCCCCGACAGCAGTGTCGGGGCTTTTTATTTGACTGTCATCTAACCTGGGGGCTGGTCTTGTACCCGCCCGTTATCGACGGGTTAAACTTGCCAGCAGATCGGGGTTTTACCTTGCTGCTGTAACAATTCATTCGCCTTTGCAAAGTGTCCGCAGCCTAAAAAGCCGCGGTGCGCTGACAAAGGTGAAGGATGAGGTGCAGTCAGAATATGGTGTTTCGTTTTATCGATCAGCTGCGATTTTTTAATCGCATGGCTGCCCCATAACAAAAAGATGATGCCTTCTGCGTTGGCACTGATAGCCCGGATCACCTGATCGGTAAACTGCTCCCAGCCTAAATTGCGGTGGGAATTCGCTTCGTTTGCCACCACAGTCAAGGCAGTGTTGAGTAACAACACCCCTTGCTCTGCCCAGCTTTCCAGACAACCATGTTTGGGCACCTGAAAATCCACATACTCCAGCGCCAGCTCTTTGTAGATGTTACGCAAAGAAGGCGGAATGGCCACTCCTGCAGGCACAGAAAAACTTAAACCATGGGCCTGATTGGGACCATGGTAAGGGTCCTGTCCTATCACTACCACTTTCATCTCTGCAAAAGGCGTCAGCTTAAAGGCATTAAACACCAAGGCTTCAGGTGGATAAATCACCTGGCCTGCGGCACGTTGTTGCTTTAAGTACTCCATGGTTTGCAGAAAATAGGGCTGATTTTTTTCAGCCCCAATCACGTCTTGCCAGTTTAAAGACACAGTTTATTTATCCAGAGTCAGTAAGAATTGGCGTAATTGTACAAAATCCGGCGCCATATCTGCACTTAAACTTGTCTCAGATGCCACAGCAGCTAATTCAGGCGGCAGAGCTATAGGGCTGCCGAGGATGTTTTCGACCTGCTCTTTAAATTTCGCCGGATGAGCAGTGCCTAAGAAAATACCAAATTCACCGTCCTGCAAACTGCGCTTTAAGGCTTTGTAAGCAATAGCAGCATGAGGCTCACTGACATAACCTAAATGCGCCAATAAACGCATAGAGACCTGGGTATCTTCTTCGTCGACCATCACAGCTTCTAAATCGTCGCGGGAAATTTTGCCTTGCGCCAATAAAGCTTCAACCCGTGGCCAGTTATTCGGCGCACTGACATCCATCGCATTGGATAAGGTTGCCACAGTTTTATTCGGCGCCCACTGACCCTCTTTCCAGTAACGTGGCACTGTGTCGTTTAAGTTAGTGGCGGCTATCATACGTTTGATAGGTAAACCTAATACCTTGGCAATCAAACCAGCGGTCAGGTTGCCAAAGTTACCACTAGGTACAGCAATAACAATTTGATCTCTTTTATCTTTTGGTACCTGAGCCACAGCTTCAAAGTAATAACAAATCTGAGCAAATAAGCGGCTGATATTGATAGAGTTCGCTGAGTTGATATTCAACTGCTTGACTAAATCCCGGTCGTTAAACACATCTTTCACCAGCGCCTGGCATTGGTCAAAGTCGGCGTCTACCGCCAATGTATGGATGTTATGGCCCAAGGTAGTAAATAGCTTTTCCTGCAACGGGCTGATTTTTCCTTTTGGAAATAAAATCACCACATCCACACCAGCCTGCTGATAAAAAGCATGAGCCACAGCAGCACCTGTATCCCCTGAAGTGGCGGTGACAATAGTGGTTTTACTGACATTCTGCTGCTTTTGCGCCTGAATTAAAGCCTGCGCCATAAAACGGCCACCAAAGTCTTTAAAGGCTAAAGTGGGGCCGTGGAATAACTCTAAACAGGCCACATCCTCCGTGACTTGCGCTAAAGGCGCCGGAAACTGAAAAGCCTTGCTTACCATTTGATGGATTTGTTCAGCAGAAAGCTCATCACCTATTAAAGCTTCCAGCACTTTGGCACTGCGCTCAACAAAAGGCAGCTCCAATAAAGCATCAATATCCAGAGTGGGCCACTGGGTTGGGAAAAACAACCCCTGCTGCTCGCCCAAACCAATACGTACTGCATCTAAAAAACTGACTTGTTGTGAAGCGACTTTCGTATTTGTTAATTGCATTTTTACATCCTACAGCGCACGTGCGCCTTGTCTCGCCAGACGACAAACTGTAGTCATGGCATCTGAGTTTTTAGCGTAATGCTGTTGTAAATAATCAGCGGCAAATTGGGCCTGAGTATCGTTTTGGCAGACCGCAAAAATAGTAGGGCCAGCGCCTGAGATACCGACATGGCCTATACCCTGAGCTGTTAACTTTTCGCGTATAGGCAACAATTCCGGCATCAGATGCTGACGGGCTGGTTCTGCCACTAAATCCTGTAAAGCGGCAAAAGCTTCTGTTTCATCTTTGGCATACAAAGCGCTGATAAAACGGCTTAACATGCCGGCAAAAGCTATGCTGTGCTTCAGTGTCAGTTGCTGTGGTAATACAGCACGGGCTTCTTTGGTTGACAGCACAGTACCGGGATAACAAAGCACCACTTGCCAGTGCTCAAACCAGGGTAAAGCCCGGCATAACAAAGGGCTGTCCGGCAACATCAACAATAAGCCGCCATAAAAAGACGGAGCGACGTTATCGTAATGCACAGAGCCACTGACGCCCCCTTCCAGCTGTGCCATAAGCTGCAACAGCTGATAGTCATCTAAAGGTTTACCGAAATAGTCATTAAAGGCATAACAGGCCACAACAATAGAACAGGCGCTGGACCCCAAACCACTGCCCACCGGCAGGTTCTTTACCAGCTCCAGCTGCAGTCGCGGCAAAGTTTGGCCTATTGCCTTTTCAAAGGCATAAAAACACTTCAGCACTAAGTTATCGCCTGTGTCTTTTGGCAACTGATGCACATAAGGGCCAGTCAGGCTTAAACTCAGCTCTGGCTGCTCACCATGAATACGCAGTTCATCACCAAACAAAGAGCCGTCCACAGGCTCAAAAGCAGCGCCTAATAAATCAAAGCCAACAGAAAAATTCCCTGTGGATGCAGGCGCAAAATACGACTTCATATTACATCTCCTGCTGCCAGGACAAAGTCCGCATTACATCACTGAACACACCTGCTGCTGTGACCGCAGCACCAGCACCATAACCACGCAATACAAAAGGAATCGGCTGGTAATAACGGGTATGAATAGCCAAGGCATTTTCACCATCTTTCACTTTGGCCAGCGGATGATCCAGATCCAAAGCTTTGATCGCCACCTTACAGCGACCTTCATTAATTTCGCCTATATAACGCAGCACCTGGCCTTTAGCTTTAGCCTCTGCAATACGTTCTGCAAAAGCTTTATCCAGCTGTGGCAACTGCTGCATAAAAGTGGCTACATCTGTACCTGGGGCAAAGTCATTGGGTAAAACACCCTCCACTTCAACATCAGCCAAATTCAGCATCAGGCCAGACTCACGCGCCATAATTAACAGCTTGCGCGCTACGTCCATCCCCGATAAATCATCACGAGGATCCGGTTCGGTAAAACCTAAATCACGGGCCTGAGTGGTGACTTGTGATAAAGCAACGCCCTGCTCCAGCAAACCAAAAATATAAGATAAAGAACCGGATAAAATGCCTTCAAAAGCCACCAGCTCGTCACCGGCATTAAACAAGCCCTGCAAGGTGTCGATCACAGGTAAACCTGCGCCTACAGTGGTTTCATACAGGAAACGACGACGGTGCTGCTGTGCCACCTGACGCAGCTGATGGTAATAGTCCAAAGAGCCTGTATTGGCTTTTTTGTTGGGCGTGACTACATGGAAACCGGCTTTTAAGAAATCAACATACAAATTAGCCACAGGTTCTGCGCTGCTGCAATCAATCAGTACCGGATTAGTTAAATGCTGTTCCTGCACAAAACGGCTTAAATCCGCCACAGAAAACTGCGCTTTGGCTAGCTGCATTTGCTGTTGCCATTGGCTTAAGTCGATGCCCTTTTCATCCAGCAATAAGGCTTTGGAATTGGCAATGCCGTACACCTTCAGCTTGACGTTACGTTGCTGCAAAAACTGCTGCTGACGCTGGAACTGCGCCAGTAATTCACTGCCAACCACACCACAACCCACCAGAAATACATCAATGCTTGGAATATGGCTGAAGAAGTTCTCGTGACACACCTTCACAGCATTCTGACAAGCCTTTTGTTCTACCACAGCTGAGATAGAACGTTCGCTACTGTCCTGTGCTATAGCAACCACATTGACCCGGGCTTGTGCCAGTGAAGCGAAAAACTTAGCTGCTACACCACGGTGCTGACGCATACCGTCACCCACTAAGCTGACGATGGCCATATCGGATAAGATTTGCAGTGGTCTTAATAACTTACCTTGCAATTCCAGCTCAAACTCAAGTTCCAGCGCTTTTTTCGCAGCGGCTAAATCCAGCTGAGCGACACAAAAGCTGATACTAAATTCGGAAGAAGACTGAGTGATTAAACTGACCGATACTTGCTCACGCGCCATAGTGGCAAAAACGCGGGAGGCCATACCGACCACGCCTTTTAAGCCTGGGCCAGAGACAGTGATCAGCGCCAGATGTTCCAGACTGGAAATACCTTTCACCAGCGAGTCACCGTTGTTATTTGCATCAATGCAAGTGCCGGGAGCTGCCGGATTTAAAGTGTTTTTGATATAACAAGGAATTTGAAAACGTGCCAGCGGGCCTATAGTTTTTGGATGCAGCACTTTGGCGCCAAAATACGACAGCTCCATGGCTTCATCATAAGATAAATGCTCAATCAGTTTGGCTTGTTTCACCTGACGTGGGTCGGCGCTGTAGACACCATCCACATCGGTCCAGATTTCACAGACTGAAGCTTTGACCGCGGCAGCAACAATAGCAGCTGAGTAGTCAGAACCATTACGACCTAATAAACACAGCTCACCTTGAGCATTGCTGGACACAAAACCCGCCATCACATAAACCTGAGCCGATTGTTTAGCCAAAGCCGCAGCAAAAGTCTGTTCAGAAGCAGGAATATCAGCCACTGCATTTAAGTAATCGCCCTGACTTTTCACCAAAGCCACGGAGTCCAGCAGCGCCACATCCACCTGACGGGATTTAAACAGAGCTGTCATCAGACAAACGCTAAACTGCTCTCCCATACCTAAAATTTGCGCTTTGATATGATCAGGGCAATAACTTAATAAGCTTATGCCCTGCAAACGTTCAGTCAGCTTTTGCTCTTGTTCGTCCGCCAGTTGCTGCACTGCTTTTAACTGTTCGCTACTGACCCGCATAGCGGCTTCTGCTATTAACTGTGCCAGACGCTGCTTCCACTGCAGCAGCAGCGGCTGATAATCCGAACCTAAAAAAGCCAGATCTGTGAGTTCCACCAGCAAGTTGGTGACACCCTGAGGCGCAGACAACACCAGACCAACACTCTGGTTACCCCCTTGTTGTTGCACTATATCCGCCACCTCGAGGAAGCGGGTTACCGACGCCAGAGACGAACCACCAAACTTAAGCACCCTCATGTTTTACTCCTTGCTAAACGAAAAAGGCCCGTGACAGGGAGGTCACGGGCCTTTTTGAAAACAATACGCCGCCGACCTCCTACCCCGCAGGGTTGGTGGTAATAATAATGGTGAGTGTATTGCGGATTTGTGTCTTTTTCATACTCTCTATATGCTCAAAGTTTTAGACGTCTGTCAATCTAAATGTTTAGATTATTCTAAAATTCACTAAAGCTTAATTCGCCTTCAGCAAAAATTCGGTTTCACCCGCACTAAAAACGACGACTCTGTTGCGACCATCTCTTTTGGCGTTATAAAGTGCTATATCAGCCTGACCTATCAGCACTTCGTGCGCTCTGTCACCCACAGCATCCAGTTGTGCCACACCTATACTGACGGATGTTGCTATAGATTGATCATGGAATGTGACAGCTGTGCTGTTGACTGCCAGACAAACACGTTCAGCCACTTCCAAAGCACCAGCCAAAGCTGTATTGGTCAGTACTATGCCAAACTCCTCACCACCGTAACGGCCAAACCAGTCGGTGTCACGTAACAAAACTCTGACCCGTGCCGTTAGCTCAATCAAAACACAATCACCACCTAAGTGACCATACTGATCATTAAGCTGTTTAAATTTATCCAGATCAAACAATAACAACGACAAAGGCTGCTGATAACGCTGCGCCCGTTGCACTTCCAGTTTTAACTGCTCTTCCCAATACCGTCGGTTTAAAGCCTGGGTTAAACCATCAATGCGGTTACTTAGTTCCAGTTTTTGTAGCGTGCTTTGTAAATGTTGCTGGTAGACAAAAGCATCAGTTGCGTCTTCAATCAGTAAACAAACATAACGTCGGCCCTCTGGATCGTTCAGCGGCAGCATAGTGCAATTTTGCGCCATATATTGACTGGAACTGGTGACAGGTCTCAGGTGCGGCAACTTAATAATATATTGGCGTTGCTCCCAACTGCTAAAGGATGGGCTTTGTAATTCAAGCACTGAAGCAAACTTACGTCTGAGCCAGGCTTCAGGTACATCAGTGAATACCTGAAATAAGCTTTTTCCTTTGACATCAGAAAGTTGTACTGAACTATGGCGTTGCAAAAAGCTATTCAGGTACACCAGTTGCAACTGTTCGTTTACCACCAGCACGCCACTATTTAATTGCTCCAATACAGGGCCTGTTAACCAGTCTTCAGACATCAATACTCTTCCAAAATCCGATCAAGAATTTTCTGGATATTTAACACAGCTTCTCCTGGTATTAATAACAACATATCGCAATTAAAAGAATGATCGACCAGCTGATAACTGATGTCTACCTTTAATGCCAGTTCCCAGTGAAAGGCGGTTTCCTGCAAAGCCTCTGAGACATTGTTTTGGCGGGATGACAACACCCTGGGTGCACTGTAGGACAAACTATTGTCAATTTGATCAGCCAGCCCATTTAAAAAAGTAGTGGTTAAAATAGAGCTGATGTCAGTGAGCATTTCAAGCTCAGAAGCACTGTCCGTGTCATAACCCAACAAAGCAGCAATACGATGCGCGTTGTCCAGTTGATACAGGACTATAGCCTCTCCCCTTAAGCCATCATTACCTAAAAATCCCTGACTGACTAAGGCAGCTTCGGTATGACTGTAACGGGCTTCAAATTGAGCGGGAATTTGAGCTGAGTTTACCAGCTCTATTGCAGGTACCTGTAAATGCACAAAGGTATTTAAAAAGCGGGCAAGTTTGTCGCTGGCCAGGCCCATAGCAACATTGATCAGCTCCTGCAAACAATCCCTTTGTTCTTCAGAGAATACTGTACTCATATCAGTCCATATTGTTTCAAAATGACGACAAGTTTTTCCGGATTAACAGGTTTGTGGACAAAAGCCAAAGCCCCCAGCTCTGTGACCCGTTTTTGCATTTCCGGCTGAATATCAGCAGAAATCACAATAACAAAACAATCCAGACCGTCCTGCTTAATAGCTTCAAGCACTCCTATGCCATCCAGCTCGGGCATCGTCAGATCTAAAAACACTAAACCAATCTCCTGACTACGCAGAATAGCTAAAGCTTCCACACCATTGCCAGCAGTCAGAATATCGGCGTCAAAAGACTCAGGTAAAGATTTACGCACTTGTTTTCGTGCCAGTAAAGAGTCGTCACAAATTAATACAGGTAACGCCATTAACACAGCCTCGTTATTATGGTTTTATTTGTTTTCACGTCTATGCGTTCAATTATTGGACACCGATACCATACTGAATGCAACTGCAATTGAACACCATTAAATGCGTCTTTTGCCTTAATCTAACAATTTACTGCAGCGTATTGCCAAAGCAGCTCTTGTTGCCTAGTCTCTAAGTTATTTATTACATATAGTATTTTCATTTAAACAGATCTTCTATAAGTTAGTGTTTCAATGGTATCCATCATCAAGCCGAATCAAACAAGGTTGTTTCATGCAGCAGAAAAGTTTATCGCGTAAGCTGCTGACTAAAGTTTTGTCAGTGTATTTTATCCTGACCTTTATTGTGACTTTAGGCCAGATTGTTGCGGAGTACTTCAACACCAAAGACCATATCAATGGTGAATTGGCAACGTTACAACAGACCTTTTCCGGCAGTCTGACCCGCGCTATTTGGGAGTTAAACACCCAACAGGCACTGATTATCGCTGACGGTTTGCTGGCGATCCCAGCCATCGAAGGCATTATAGTAAGGGATGATAGTGGCGCTGTTATTACACAACTGGGCCGTTATATAGATATCAGCGAACGGTACAGCAATCAACTGGTGCAGGAAGGTATTCGATTAACAGAACAAAACTCAGGTTTATTTGGTTATACCTTTCCACTTATTTTTGAGTTCTCCGGCCGCGCCACTCAGGTCGGCGACGTCACTCTGTTCTCCAGCCGCGCTGTTGTGCTTGATCGGATTAAGATTGGTATTTATTTTCTGGTCGGTAATGCGATGTTAAAAACCACCTTTTTAATTATCCTGTTTTTACTGGCTTTCCGTAGTCAATTGACCTTACCTCTGAGTGAACTGACGCAACAAATTGAAGATCTGGAACTGGATCATCTGGAAGGCACTAAAGTTGAAGTCCGGCATGATGAAGCCAATGAATTGAGTGTGATGGCAGATGCCTTTAACCGCCTGATCGCTCGTGTACAGGATTATAAAGTTCAGTTAGAAAGCACCCAGAAACAACTGCTGCATTCCAATGAAAAACTTGACCAGCACAACTTATTGCTGGAGCAGGAAGTGGCACGTAAAACCTCAGGCTTAAGTCAGGCTATGATGGATTTACAACAGCAAAAACAAGAACTGGAAGTTAAACAACAAGCCTTAAGGGAAGAAATAGAACGCCGCCGCCATAGTGAAGAAGCTTTACGTGGTAAACAAAGCGAGCTGGAAAAAACTGTGGATGATTTAAAGCAAGCCCAGGATCGCTTAGTGCAGTCGGAAAAAATGGCAGCTTTAGGTGGTTTTGTTGCAGGCATAACCCATGAAGTCAATACCCCTGTGGGCATTGGCGTCACAGCCACCAGTTTCCTTGCTGAAAAGCTGAATGCCTTAGACGCAGCCTACAAAGATAAAACTTTGTCACCCAAAGTGCTGGAGCATTTTATTGAAGAAGCCAAACAAAGCACCTCTTTATTGCAATCCAATCTGACCCGTGCCTCTGAGCTGATTGCCAGCTTTAAACAAATCGCAGTAGACCAGACCAGTGATGCTATTCGTACTATTAATCTGGCCGAGTACCTGCACGAAGTGATCCGGTCTTTACAGCCAAACTTTAAAAAAACCCGCCATCATATTGATGTGAATTGCCCGGAAAGCCTGATGCTGAGTTGCCCTGCCGGAGCCATTTCACAGATTTTCACCAACCTTTTGATGAACTCACTTATTCATGGTTTTGAAGAGCTGGAAGAAGGTTATATCCGCATTACCGTACTGGATGAAGGCCAGATGGTTGATATTACCTACTCTGACAATGGCCGTGGCCTGACTCAGGAACAACTGGAAAAACTCTTCCATCCGTTTTTCACCACAAAACGTGATCAGGGCGGCAGCGGTTTAGGCACTCATATTACCTATAATCTGGTCCGTCAGACGCTGGGCGGCTCAATACAGGTCAGCAGCGAGCCTGGCCATGGCCTGAGTTACCATATTCGTTTCCCAAAAAACTTAAAACGTAATTCCTGATCCTAAACAACCAAAGTGCTGTGAGCTGCACTTTGGTTTTTTCCGCTGAAAAACTCAAAATCTGACAGTTGAACTCTGTATACTAAGCCGCAATTCTTCAAGCTAGAGTAGTCAAATTATGTGGTTTAAAAATTTACGTTTATATCAGGTCACCGAAAACCTGAACACCGATCAGGATCAATTAGAGCAGGCCTTAGCTGCATTTAAATTTACCCCTTGTACCTCACAGGAAGCGATAAAAATGGGTTTCACCAGCCCTTTGCATCCAAGCCTGAAACAGTATTGCCACCAGACCAATGACGTGATGTTGTTTGCAGTAAAACGTCAGGAAAAAGTACTGCCAGGTTCAGTGGTCAACGAAGAACTGGCACCCAAAATTGATGCGATGGAGCAGGAAAAAGGCCGTCCTTTAAGCCGTAAAGAAAAACAGGCGTTAAAAGAAGAACTGATCCAAACCCTGTTACCCCGTGCTTTCAGCAAATCCAGCGTAACGACCGCCTTGTACGACAAACAACAAGGTTGGTTACTAGTGGATACCAGCAGCGCCAGCAGAGCAGAAGAGTTACTGGCTTTGTTGCGTAAGGCTTTTGGCTCCTTACCTGCCATGCCACTTTTAGATAATCATCAGCTCAATCAGCAGCTACATTTCTGGTTACAAGGCAAAGAATTACCGGAAGGTTTTCAGTTAGGTGCTGAAGCTGAATTAAAAGCTCCGGATGAAGAAGGCGCTAAAGTACGTTTTATCAATCACTTGCTCAGTGCTGACGAAGTGCAAAGCCATTTGCAGGATAAACTGGTGACTAAGCTGGCGTTAGAACAAGACGAAAAAGTCACCTTTTTGATCTGTGAAGACGGCAGCATTAAACGTCTGAAATTCCACGACTTGCTGTCGGGTTCTAACGAAGAAATGGGTTGGGATGATGTGATTGGTCGCTTAGATGCCGATTTATTGCTGATGACAGACGCCTTACGTCAGGCTTTGCTGCCGCTAAAAGCCAATATTGCCGTTCAGTAAAGCGCAATCAAAAAAAGCCCTGCATCACTGCAGGGCTTGATTCCAGATTGTGTTACTTAGCTAAATAACGCTTTTACTTCCTGAGAAATCAGACGAATTTCTGCGATATCCATAAAGTTAGCGTCCGGCACTATGTTGCGTTCAATATAGGGCTGAAAGGCCTGTAAACGGGCTGTCCCTTTCAATGGGCTTTGCACCAGAGCACCCAGCCGGATAAAGTCGATATAACAAACCTGGTCAAGCTGATAGGACGAATTGTTCCAGTTCAGCACTATCTGTACGTAGGTCTCTGAAAAATCCCAGGCACGCATAATGCTGGAGCCTATCTGCCCTGATAAGGTGTTGAGGGCATTTTCTAAAAACTGCGGATCACCAAACACAGTCTGATACCGCTCAGCTTCGGTCAAAATGGGTAAAGCGCCAATCAGGTGCATCAAACCTGCCAGCGTCATCACGTCCAGATTTAAATTGCTGTGTTTGTTCTTTGCCAGATAAAGTTTTAAACAGGCCAGGGCTATGCTGGTGACATTGACGCTGTCGCGCCAGACTTGTGACATCCTTTCTTTGATTTGCTCGTGCTGAGAGACAAAAAGTTGTTCCATTGCCATAGCTGTAGCAATATTTTTTACCTGGCTTAAACCTATACGGGTGATCGCCTGATTCAGCGAGTTCACTTTAATAGAGCGCCCCATAAAAGCGCTGTTGGCCACTTTGATCATACGGGCAGCTAAAGCGGGATCCTGTGCTATCACATCCGTCATCATCTGCAGGTTACTGTCCGGATCGTCCGCTGTTCTCCTGACCCGAATAGCCATTTCTGGTAAAGTTGGCAGCACCAGCATATCTGTGCGGATCTTCTCAACCAATATGGTCAATAAGGCATTTTCAGCCGACATAACACGATTCCTTACAACAATAAATTTCAGACAATTGAGGCCTAATGCTAACTCAGATGCACCACAAAGAAAGTGGTAATTCTACTAGTTTAGGCTGAAACCATCATCAGGGTAGGGTTAATAACGCCAGCTTTTGTTTTAATTGCTGCAAGCCAGCTTCAGTATAAGCTCTGGCTGGTACTTTACCCCAGACAGGAGCGGGCCAGGCCGCATCATTCTCATAACGCACTATATGGTGCAGATGTAATTGCGGCACCATATTGCCAAGCGCAGCCAGGTTCAGTTTTTTGGCCTGAAAGGCTGATTTCAGGAAGACTGACAAATAAGCACTTTCCCGCCATAGCTGGTCCTGATCGTCCTGCGTTAAATCAATAATTTCAACCATGCCCGGACGTCTTGGGATCAAAATAAACCAGGGATAATTGGCATCGTTTTGCACCCGAAGCTGACACAAAGGCCAGTCGGCTAACCAGATACTATCGCGATTTATCTCCAAAGCCAGCTCAAAGCTGTTATGACTCACTACTCACCTCCTGCTCTGAACCTTGTTCTGCTGACACCAGAGCCACAAATTCAGCGATCAACAGACTAATCTGCTCAGTATCCGCATTTTTTGCCGCTTGCTCCAGTGTTGACATCAGTTCGGTTAACTGCGGATACCCCATACTGCCGGCACTGCCTTTGACACTATGAGCTTCGTATTGCAGCCGACTCCAGTTGGCTGAAGACAACCACAACTGGAAGTCATGCAGCATGGCGGGAAGCGCCAGTTTAAAGTCTTGTTTAAGCTGCATAATGACAGGATCCGAGGCTAATTGTGCTTCCAGTTGCTCATCCAGTGTAGTGTCTGCCTGACAAAACCTTTGTATCACAGCTAAGAAATCTTTTTGCACTATAGGTTTGGATAAAACGGCCTGGCAGCCAGCCTTCAAATAACGGTTTTGATCTTCACTCATCACGTTGGCGGTCAGAGCCACTACAGGTAAGTCCATACCCGCATGACGTATCAGGGCTGTGGCTTCTTCCCCTCCCATTTCTGGCATCTGCATATCCATCAAGACCAAATCAAAACTTTCCAGCAGCACCCTTTCTACGGCCTTATGACCATTCTCAACAATCACCGCCTGAATACCTAACTTCTGCAACAACACCTGAATAAGCAGCTGATTGTCCGGGTTGTCTTCAGCCACCAGCACTTTGAGCTTGTGGTAGTCTGTTGGCACTGCAAGCTCCAAAGCTTCCTCAGCAGGACGCTGATAGCTCTGCACCAGACTAATATGCTGATGCTCACAAGCCATTAGGATCTCAAAACAACTGCCAATACCTTTGACACTCTCCACCTGAATATCGCCCTGCATCTGTTCCATCAGTTTTTTTGAAATACAAAGGCCAAGCCCTGAACCTCCAAAGTTACGGGTGACAGCGGCATCGGCTTGCACAAAAGGCTGGAACAACTTACTCAGTTCTTGATCGGTAATACCTATGCCGGTGTCTTTAATTTTGATCCGCAGCACTTCTTCTGGGGTTTGATAAGAAACATGGATCACCACTTTACCTTTTTGGGTAAATTTCACAGCATTAGAGGTCAGATTCAGCAGCACCTGACGAAATCGTAAGGTGTCGGTATAAATAAATTGAGGTAAGGGATAATTTAATTCCAGCAAACATTGCAGACCTTTTTGCCCGGCCTGCTGTTTGGTCAACTGATAAATATCATCCACTATAGTGAGCAGATTCACCTGTTCGGTCAGCAAGTCTAATTTATCGGCTTCTATTTTAGACAAGTCGAGAATATCGTTAATCAGTGCCAGCAAGTGATCGCCGCTACGCAACACCCGACTCAAATAATCCAACTGGCGGTGAGGGTCGTTTTCATGGATAGCCTGCTCACTAAAACCAATAATGGCAGTCAGAGGAGTGCGAATTTCATGGCTCATATTGGCCAGGAACACGCTTTTCAGACGGTTAGCCTGCTCAGCCACTTCGCGTGCCAGAATCAATTGCTGATTAGCATCTTCCAACTGCTGATTAGCATTGGCTAAATCCTGAGTTCTGGCAGCCACTTTGTCTTCTAACTGCTGCTGATAGGCTCTCTCACGCTCACGATACACCCGCAGTTGTCGTACCATCACATTAAAAGCAGCAAACATATCACCTAACTCGTCCTGCTTTTTAACTGTCAGTACAGTGGATAAATCGCCTCGCCCAACCGCAGTTTTAGCTACTGTCAGTTCCCGTATTGGCGTCAGTACAAAACGGGCCAGCACCCTGTAAATCATCACAGGCAAACCTATACAAAACAGCACACAAAACAAGGCAATTAATGAAGGTTTATAGGCCATACTTTTATCTAACAACGCAGGTTGAACCCCCATCACCAGTTGATAGGGTCCGGCTAAAGACACAGCTGTTACCAACATGGACTGGCCAAGCAACAAGGTTGGAACAAACTGATGTTGGTCAACACTGGCCTGAAGCTCAGTGAAATGCACCGGAGAAAAGGCACTGCCCATCAGCAAGGGATTTTCAGCAAAGGCTATAGTCGCAGCCTGGCTAATGACTAAAGGCGCCCGAAAGTCCCCTGTTAACTGGCTTATTGCATGCTGAAAAAGATGTGGCTTGATCACCAGAACCAGATAACCCCAAAGGCGTTTAATATCACCGGCAGACTGTCCGGACAAATAGACTTTTTGTGCAACATACAAGTTATTCTGACTGGAGCCTTGTTCACTGGACAGAAAAAAGCCGTTATCGTCCATCATCGACTGCAACGCAGAAAAATACTGGTTTCTGAATCTGCTGGTCTCAGTCGTCTTTTTCTGCAAAGGGATAGTTAACTGATAATCACCATTTAAGCGAACAAACTTGACGGCACTAATGTCGGGATGAACACTGCGGTAGCGCTCAAATATCTGCACTAAGTCTGGTGCAAGCTGCAATTCGCCAGCGATAAAACGGGCAACCAGAGGTTGAGCAGATAAAATCTGTAAGCTTTGCTGATAAGAAGATAACGCAAGCCGTATATCTTGTTGCCTTTGTACCAGCTCACTTTTAATTTGTAAAAAAAGTTGTTGTTCGTAATAACGGACACTGAAGTGATACGACAAATAACCCAGACATAATAAAGGCAAGACCAGAATAGGTAGCATGTAGACTACTAAAGTTTCACGTAACCTCATGAAGATCCTGGTTTATGCCCTAAAAGCGCTCTGGTATATGACAAAGCATAACCAGAGCGCTAACGAACTACAAGACTAAGCTTTAAATAGCGTCCTGATCCAACGTTCTTCAGTAATAAAGTTCCAGCTCCAGCTTTTCCATTGTGCTGACAAACCTTGGGCTACTATTTGATCTTCAGTTTTGCCTTCAGCTTTCATCGCATTCACTTCGGCTAGTGTCTGCTCCATCATGGATAAAAAGCGCTGTAAGCCGGCCTTATCCATTAAATCACCGTGGCCAGGGATTAACCTGGTTTTATCGTCGATTTGTCCGAGCAGGGTTTTGACGTTGTTTATGTAGCCTGCTACGTCGCCGCCACTGTTCAGATCGATAAAAGGGAAACGGTCAGCAAAAAACAGATCCCCCATATGCAACACATTGGCCTCTTTAAACCAAACGACCAAATCGCCATCTGTATGGCTGACGGGCATAGTGACCAGGTCCAGCTTTACATTATTGAGGCTAAGCGCTTTTTCACCCACAAAAGTTTCTGTCGGTAAGCCCGCCACCGGGAATTTGCTGTCCGCTTTTAATCGGGTTAAGACATTGGTATGAGCAATAATCTGAGCGCCAGAGGCCAAAGCGGCGTTGCCATTGACATGATCACCATGAAAATGGGTATTGATCAGCGTTTTAATCTGCACACTGGCTTGTTTACTTTCAAGCTCAGCTTTGATTTGAGGTGCCATATGTTCGTACTGTGAGTCGACCACCAACGCACCTTCCGGACCCACCACAGCGGCAATATTACCTCCAGCGCCTTTTATCATATATAAATGAGGTGCCAACTGAGTGCTTGTAACCTGCACTTTAGCCTGGGCTACTGCAGAGACAGACAACAACAAAGCGAATAACACTGTAACTTTTTTCATACCCTTCCTTACGCAAAGAAAAATTTAGCAGCAAAAACAGCTGTTAATACCCAGACACTCAAGGTCGTTTTTGACAAGCGCCCTGTGACTAAACACAGCACCGAATAAGTAATAAAGCCCATACCTATACCATCGGCAATAGAAAAGGTCAGCGGCATCATCACCAGAACTACGACTACAGGCACAGATTCGATCAGATCGTTCCACTCTACATGCTGCAAACTGGATAACATTAACGTAGCCACATAAAGCAAAGCGCCAGCTGTTGCATAAGCTGGCACCATAGCTGCCAAAGGGGATAACCAAAGCGCGGCTAAAAAGGCCAGCCCTACAACTACAGCGGTTAAACCTGTGCGGCCACCAGCGCTGACACCAGCAGTACTTTCCACATAACTGGTGGTGGTTGAAGTGCCGAATAAAGACCCGGCTATAGTGGCGGAGCTATCAGCCAATAAAGCCCCTTTTAAACGGGGGATTTCACCATTGGGTTTGAGTAAACCCGCTCTTTGGCTGACTGCGACTAAAGTCCCTGAAGTATCAAACAAATCTAAAAATAATAAACTTAAAACAACCGGAATCATGGCCCATTGCAGCACTGAAGCGAAATCCAGTTGCAAAAAAGTAGGAGCTAAAGAGGGGGGCATAGCCACTATGCCATTAAATTCTGTATCACCACGCCACCAGCCAATGGCAGTGATAACTAAAATGCTGATAAATACAGCTGCATGTTGTTTACGGTGTGCCAGTGCAAAAATCAGGAAAAAACCACAGATTGCCAGCAGCACTTTAGGGTCGTGTAAATCCCCCAAAGTCACTAAAGTGGCAGGGCTGGCGACTATGATAGTGGCAGTTTTTAATGCAATCAGCGCCAGAAACATGCCTATACCTGCCGCTATACCCATCTTTAACGCAAAAGGAATACTCTGGATAATCCATTCACGTATTTTAAAAATACTCAGCAATAAAAACAAAACACCGGAGCAAAATACGGCGGCCAAAGCCGTCTGCCAGCTATGGCCCTGCTCCAGTACTATCACATAAGTAAAAAATGCATTCAGCCCCATACCTGGCGCCAAAGCCACAGGTAAATTCGCCAGCATACCCATAGCAATAGAACCCAAAGCTGCAGCCAGACAAGTGGCAACAAAAACAGCGCCCTGATCCATGCCTGTTTGCGCCAGCATGCTGGGGTTCACAAAGAGGATATAGCTCATGGCCATAAAGGTCGTTAAACCTGCAATTAGTTCTCTTTTAATACTGGTCTGGCGCGCTGTCAGCTCAAAATAACGATCGATATAGTTCATAAAGCAGGATCCGTTTGTCAGGGACAGAAAAGTAAAAACCCGAAGCATAGCCCCGGGTTTTTAAACCGCCAAGTAAATTCTGGTTCAGAGGCAGTAGTAAGCGGCCAGCGCAGCCACTGGTGCGGCTGATGGTTTACCATGTTGCCAGTCGCCGCCATCCACTCCACTGCCCGCTATATCAATATGGCAATAAGCTAGTGGCTGTTCTGTGTTTAACCCATGTTGATCCAAACCAGCAGCGGCCACTAAAAAAGCCATAGGGAATTGATGCCCACGAGGGGTTACAGAAGAAGGTGCGTTATTACAGCTTAGTAAATCATCAGCAGAAGTACGGCCTTTGATAAAGCTAAAATCTTCCCGACGACTGCGGGAAATTTCACTTGGATCGGCCCACAAATCCCCCACCATGGCTAAATCGGCAGACAAACCATTAAGACGGGCGGCACCATTTTCTACCAAAGCAGTGTAAGGACCGACAGCACGGGCTGCATGACCAGTTAAGGTAGCAATTGAATACAAAGTTGGATTGACAGCGGTTTTAGCGTCTTCACGTAAATGCGATAGCAAGTCGGCCAGCACCAGACGGCCTTCGGCATCCGTATTACCAATACGTACCCGCACACCAGCATGACTGGTAATAATTTCATCAGGCACAAAAGCGTCTGCGCCAATGCTATTACGCACAGCGCCAATTTCAGCAATGACTTTTAAACCTTTGGGCTTAAGCAAAGCCACAGTTTTCAGAAAACCAGCCACAGCTGCAGCACCGCCCTTGTCGCGGCTCATACCTGCCATGCCACCGCCTGTTTTTAAATCGGCCCCCCCAGTGTCATAGACCAGGCCTTTACCGGCAAATAACAGGGTGTGTTCGATTTCGCCTTCACCCTGATATTCCAGCCGGATCACAGCTGGTTTATGACGGTCTACCTGCAAAGAACAGCGCGCCACAGCCATCAGCAGTGGATACTCTTTCTGCAGCACGTCAACTTTGGTTTCCACTGATACCTGAACAGCAGTGCCGGCAAAAGTTTCAACACAATAATCAGCAAAACGACGTGGTGCCATACGCTCAGGTTCAGTGCCACACAAATCACGGGCTACACGTTTCCCGGCTTCCACAGCACTCATATAACTGGCTTGTTGTTCAGACACAGCAATCACACCAATCTGAATAACAGGCTCAATGACAGCTTCGCCACGGGCTTCACGACCTTCTAACGGCTGCCATAAAGCCTGACAAGCACCTAAATAAGCCACTTCAGCTGCATACTGATAAGCATCAGAATCCGGCGCTATCACATATAAAGCAGGAGATTTAGCACCTGCAGCTTTGGCCTGACTGATACCTTGTTTAGCTGCATCATAAAAACTACGGACATCATCATAATCTCTGTCCAGCGGGCCTGTGGGTGAAAGCACCAGACGTTGTCCAGGCGCTTTGCCTGACAGCAACAACACTGTTTCTTTACCTATACGATGGTCGACAGCTGCAGCAGCGTCTATGTCAGACTGTAACTCAGTCACAGCAGTAAAACCGGACGCAACAATAATAAGTGCGTCCCATTGGGTGTCATTCAGCGCAGCCTGAACAGAAGAAACAGCGATAGCAACCGGATAAGACATAAAGGTGACCTCGGGAAAAAAATGACCTGCATTATTAAATACGCAGCGCTTTGAGGCAATAGAACGAAATGAAGTGAGGTACAAGGCCTGTAGCTAAAAACTGACAAGCCAGCAGAAGCTGGCTTGATGGGCGTTCAAAAAGGCAAAGAAGTCCTATCAGATAATTTTATTCTGCTGCCATTCCTGTTCTTTTTTCATCCGCTCTTTGCGTTTCTCACAAGGGGTATCACAGTCACAGGCTTTTTCTATACCTAAAGCACCCAAGCCACCACAGCTGCCAGCTATGGTTTTACGTTGCACCATATAGCCGATAGCCATAGCAGCAACTACAACTATCAGGATGACAAAAGTAAAAATAAAAACTTCCATAGCAACCTCATCAAACTTAGAAGCCTTGAACAAACAGTCTGCCTGCGTGTTCTGTAAAGGCGGCTATTGTAACAAGTTTAAGCCACAACCCCTATGCAAAAAAATACTGCAGACAAATAAAAATGGGGTCCGAGGACCCCATTTTTAATTTGCTTTGGCTTAACCGCCGAAGTCATCCAACAGTATGTTGTCGTCTTCTACGCCTAAGTCTTTGAGCATGTTGATCACCGCTTTGTTCATCATAGGTGGACCACACATGTAGAACTCACAGTCTTCCGGAGCTTTGTGGTTTTTCAGGTAGTTTTCAAACAATACGTTGTGAATAAAACCTGTGTACCCAGTCCAGTTATCTTCCGGCTGTGGATCAGACAGCGCTGTATGCCAGACAAAGTTTTCATTTTCGGCAGCCAGCATGTCGAAATCTTCAACATAAAACATTTCACGCTTAGAACGGGCACCGTACCAGAAACTCATTTTACGTTTGGATTTCAGACGACGTAACTGGTCAAAAATGTGCGAACGCATTGGGGCCATACCAGCACCGCCACCTACGAATACCATTTCTGCTTCAGTTTGTTTCGCGAAGAATTCACCAAATGGACCAGAAATAGTTACTTTATCGCCTGCTTTTAAGCTCCAGATATAAGAAGACATTTTACCGCAAGGTAAGCTCAGGTTATTTGGTGGCGGAGACGCGATCCGCACGTTTAACATGATAATGCCTTCTTCTTCCGGATAGTTTGCCATAGAGTAAGCACGAATAGTTTCTTCGTCTACTTTGGACTCCAGCGTAAAGAACTTAAAGCGTTCCCAGTCACCACGGTATTCAGCAGGAACATCAAAGTCAGCGTATTTCACATGGTGTGCAGGCGCTTCAATCTGAATGTAGCCACCAGCGCGGAAAGGCACTGATTCGCCATCAGGAATAGCCAGCTTCAACTCTTTGATAAAGGTTGCTTTGTTATCGTTAGAGATAACTGAACATTCCCATTTTTTAATACCAAAGATTTCCGGTTCAACTTCGATTTCCATATCAGTTTTTACACTGACCTGGCAGGCTAAACGACAACCTTCACGACGATCACCTTTCGTCAGATGGCCCATTTCCACAGGTAAAACGTCGCCGCCACCTGCATGAACATGAACACGACACTGACCACAAGAACCACCGCCACCACAAGCTGACGACAGGAAAATACCTCTGTCAGCTAAAGCGTTCAGTAATTTGCCGCCGGCTTTTGTCTGAATAGCTAACTTAGGGTCGCCATTCACTCCAATGGTAATGTCACCTGAAGACACCAGTTTGGCTTTCGCTGCTAAAATCATAACAACTAAAGCTACAACCAGCAGGGTGAACATCCCAACGCCAAGATATATCTCTTGCATTGTTCTTTCCTTTTACAGCTATTGCTTACAGTGAAACGCCTGAGAAGGACATAAAGCCCAAACCCATTAAACCAACCATGATAAAACGTGAACCTAAACCACGCACGCCAGCAGGCATGTCGGCATATTTCAGTTTTTCACTGACGGCGGCCATTAAAGTGATAGCCAGAGTCCAGCCAACACCACTACCTAAACCAAAAACTACGCTCTCACCGAAGTTATAATCGCGCTCAACCATAAAGGCGACAGCACCAAAAATCGCGCAGTTTACTGTGATCAAAGGTAAGAAAATACCTAAGGCGTTGTACAAAGCAGGAACGTACTTGTCTAAGAACATTTCTACGATTTGCACTAAAGCCGCGATCACACCAATGTAGGTGATAAAGCCAAGGAAACTTAAATCTGTATCAGGAAAACCAGCCCAGGCTAAGGCACCAGGTGCTAACAGGTTATGGAAAACCAGGTTGTTCACAGGCACAGATAAAGCTAAAACGAAAGTCACAGCAATACCTAAGCTGAACGCTGTTTTAACTTGTTTTGACACTGCAATAAAAGTACACATACCGAGGAAAAAAGCCAAAGCCAGGTTCTCGATAAAGACAGCACGGACAAATAAACTAATGTAATGTTCCATTGATAGCCCCTTATGCCTTCTCAACTTGTTCTGGACGGAAAGTACGCAATATCCAGATCAACAAGCCAATAATGATAAACGCACTAGGTGCAATCAACATCATACCCATAGGCTGATACCAGCCACCGGCGCTGACTAAAGGCAGAATTTCCACACCAAATAAAGTACCGGAGCCAAACAGCTCACGGATAAAGGCCACGATCAGCAACAGCACAGAATAACCCAGACCATTACCAATACCATCCAGGAAACTCATACCAGGACCTGTTTTCATCGCATAAGCTTCAGCACGGCCCATCACAATACAGTTGGTGATAATAAGGCCGACGAATACCGACAGCTCTTTTGCTACGTTGTAAGCAAAAGCTTTTAATACCTGATCCACCACTATTACCAGGGACGCAATAATAGTCATCTGAACTATGATACGAACGCTGGATGGTATATGGTTACGGATCAAAGAGATAAACAGGTTAGAGAATGCAGTTACTACAGTAAGTGCAATACCCATCACCAAAGCTTTTTCCATTTTGGTGGTTACAGCCAAAGCTGAACAAATACCCAAAACCTGCAACGCTATAGGGTTGTTGGCAAATATAGGGCCAAACAGAACGGTTTTAATTTCTTTTGCACTAGCCATTGTTTAATGCTCCGTCACGAACTTTGGTCAGGAAAGGCGCAAAACCTTTGGCTCCTGCCCAGAAATCGAAAGTATTCTGCACACCATTACTGGTTAAAGTGGCTCCTGACAAGCCATCCACTTCATAAGCTGAAGTTGGATTCGCATTACCAGGTTTCATCACTTTAATAGCTGGAGCACCAGACTCATCCAACAACTTTTTACCAACAAACTGAGCTGTCCATTTTGGATTCTGCACTTCACCACCTAAACCGGCCGTTTCGCCTTGTTCATAGTAGTTAATACCTTTGATGGTATTACCGTCATTATCCAGAGCTAAAAAGGCATGCATAGTTGACCACAAGCCATAACCGTGAACAGGCAGCACTATGGCAGATAATTTTCCTGACTCAACGCCATCGTTGTAAGCAAAGTAAACAGGAGCAATGTTTGCACGGCTTTTAATAGAAGCCATATCGTCAGCACCTTCCAGTCTGATACTGGTCTCTGGTGCTTTCATTGCTCTGCGGTAGTCATAGCTCTCAGGGGCCATATCAACAAATTCACCTGTATTCAGGTCCACTAAACGTTCCTGAATATGTTTGGTGTACAACTCTTTGATATTGCCTTCAGTCAATAAACCCGTCACTGCCAGCACGTTTTTCTGGCTGTCCAGTAACTTGTTTTCAACTTGTTTTGGCCGCAGCTGAACAGCAGCAGTCGACACCAAAATAGCGCAGACTAAACATAAAGCAATCACCACAAAAAAGGTTTTGCCAATACTATCGTTATTACTAAACATTACGGGCAAGCCTCCGATTGATATTCGCCTGAGCCACCATATAGTCAAATAATGGTGCAAATAAGTTAGCGAACAAAATAGCTAACATCATACCTTCAGGGTAAGCAGGGTTAACCACACGGATCATCACCACCATAAAACCAATCAGGAAACCATAAGCCCATTTGCCAGTGTTGGTGAAAGAAGCTGAAACCGGGTCAGTTGCCATAAAGAACATACCAATAGCAAAACCACCCAGAACTATGTGCCAGTACCAAGGCATAGCAAACATAGCGTTAGTTTCTGAACCTATCATATTGAACATAGTGGCGAATAAAGCAGTACCAGCTAAAACGCCCAGCACAATGCGCCATGAAGCAATACGGAAATAAATTAAGGCTAAACCACCGATCATCAGAGCTAAGAAGGATGTTTCACCTACTGAGCCTGGGATAAAACCGTAGAAAGCATCCCACCACTGGGCATTCACAGACCAGTCAGACACTTCACCATTCACGGCTTTAGACAACCAGGTTGCGCCTGAATAGCCATCAGCCACTGTCCACACTTTGTCGCCTGAAATCTGTGCAGGGTATGCAAAAAACAGGAAAGCACGACCAGCTAAGGCAGGGTTTAAGAAATTACGGCCTGTACCACCAAAGACTTCTTTTGCTACAACCACACCAAAGGTAATACCTAAAGCGGCTTGCCACAGAGGGATAGAAGCAGGAAGAATTAAGGCGAACAGAATAGAGGTGACAAAGAAGCCTTCGTTCACTTCATGCTTACGCACTGAAGCAAACAATACTTCCCAGAAACCACCTACAACAAATACAGTGGCATAAATAGGCAGGAACCAAACGGCACCGTACCACATTTTACTGCCCCAGCCCGATTCAGCACTCAGCTCACCACCGAGTAACTGGAACAAAGCCACCTGCCAGGTGTCAGGCGTACCAAAACCAGCCTGCAGCGCGATAACCGCCTGATGACCGATATTGAACATGCCAAAAAACAACGCAGGGAATAACATTAACCAGACAAAAATCATGATACGTTTCAGATCGATACTGTCACGCACATGAGTCCCCTTTTTGGTCACCAGACCAGGGGTATACAGAACTGTAGCTACGGCTTCGTATAAAGCGTACCACTTCTCGTACTTACCGCCTTTCTCGAACTGCGGCTCAATACTTTCTAAAAAATGCTTTAAACCCATTTTTAGCCTTCCTTCTGGATCGTCGTCAGGCACTCACGCAATGCTACGCCATAGTCATATTTACCAGGGCAAACAAAGGTACATAATGCCAAATCTTCTTCATCCAGCTCTAAACAACCTAAAGAGACTGCGCCATCTGAATCACCAACCAACAGGTCACGTAATAACAGAGTAGGCAGAATATCCAGTGGCATCACACGCTCATAGTTACCAATTGGAACCATAGCCCGCGATGAACCATTGGTGGTGGTGGTCATATTAAACAGACGCTTAGGATTTAAATGCGATAAATATGCACGGGTGACTGAGAATTTGTCAGAACCAGGCATAACCCAGCCTAAAAACTCTTTGTCGTAACCTTCAGCCAATACAGAGACCTGATTGTGGAAACGGCCTAAATAACCGTGAACACCAGTGGCTGCAGCGCCTGCTAATACAGAACCTGAGATAATACGGTTCTGACCATCCTGTAGCTCACCTGCAGTCAGTTCAGCAAGAGATGCACCAGCAATAGTTTTCAGCAAACGTGGATTTTTCACTACAGGACCGGCTAAAGAGATCACACGTTCAGCATTCAGTTGACCTGAAGTGAAGAGTGCACCAATAGCAATGACGTCCTGATAGTTAATATGCCATACCACTTTTTTGATACTGACAGGATCAAGGAAGTGAATATGAGTGCCTGGTAAACCAGCAGGATGTGGACCGTCGAACTCTTCTACCTGCACTGCAGGAACTGAAGGGATAGAGGCACCTGCTTTTTTACACAAATAGACTTTATCAGACAAACGGGATAACACTGTTAAACCATTGCTAAAGTCTGCACTGCGCTTTGCTATCACTACTGTCGGATCAGCAGCTAATGGATTGGTATCCATAGCAGTGACGAAAATAGCTCGTGGCGTGCTATCAACAGCAGGCGAAGTGCTGAATGGTCTGGTGCGTAAAGCAGTCCACAAACCTGAACCTGTTAAGTTCTTCTTCACTTGTTCAGCCGTTAACGAAGCAAGCTCTGCAGCGGTGAAAGAATCAAAAGTAACAGAATCGTCACCTTCAGCTTCAATCACAACAGACTGCAACACACGCTTAGCACCGCGGTTGATTTCTTTGACTGTACCGGCAACAGACGCCGTGAAAAATACGCCAGGGTTCTTTTTATCTTCAAAAAGAGCCTGACCTTTTTTCACACGGTCCCCAACCTCTACCAGCATTGTAGGACGCATACCGACGTACTCTTCGCCAAGTACAGCAACGTGTTTGATGGACGGGCCATCATGTATGTCTTGTTTGGGACTGCCCGAGAGGGGAATGTCCAATCCTTTTTTGATTTTTATCATACGTACTTGCACTTTTTAACGGGAAGAAACAGGGCCTGGTTTTATCGGCTGCTCGCCGCGCGTAGCATCCGGGACCTCAACAGCCTAACCTCTGTTGCAGGTGGCGGACGCACATACCAAAGTCGCGGATTCTAGCACTAAACCTAAGTGCTATCTATGTTAATCAACAAAATTATCCGGCATTTCAGCCGACTGAAGCTCAGTGTAGCCAAGTTTTTTAACTTTGCCTTTTGTTGGCAGCCGCAAGGGTTTCAAATTCAGTTAAATTCGCCAAAAACCAAAGCTTATTTGAAGAAAAAGCCGCATTCAGCGGCTTTTCAAACTTACTGCACCAGATTTTTCAGCGGCAATAAAGCCTGAACATCGGCGGTGTAGTCAACATGACCATAGCCAAAACCGAACAAGCGCAGGAATTCATTGTGATAGCCTTTGTAGTCGGTCAGATCATCAATGTTTTCTGTGGTCACCTGGCCCCATAAATCTTTTACGGCAGACTGGATATGATCAGACAACTCTTTGCCATCCATCCGCAAACGACCGCCCTCATCTAAAGTGCGGCTGCTGTTGTACAGAGCTTGCTGGAATAAACCGTAGATCTGTTCGATACAGCCTTCATGGGTGCCTTCTTCTTTCATCACGCGGTACAGCAAAGAGATATACAGCGGCATAATAGGAATAGCAGAGCTGGCTTGTGTTACTAAGGCTTTTAATGAAGCCACATAAGCATGACCTGCCAGTGAATCCAGTTTTTGTGTGATCGCAGTAGCTGCACGATCTAAATCTTCTTTGGCTTTGCCTATAGTGGCTTTGCCATAAATTGGCCAGGTCAGTTCTTTACCAATGTACGTATAAGCAACCGTCTGGCAACCTTCAGCCAAAACACCTGCAGCATGCAGTTGATCCAACCAACGCTCCCAGTCTTCCCCACCCATCACTTTCACAGTATTGAAGATTTCTTCATCAGATGCAGGTTCTACAGAAACACTTTCAATTTCACGTTTGCTGGTATTTAACGTCTTGGCTGTGTAAGGCTGAGCTATGGGTTTTAAGACTGAGCTGTACACTTCGCCAGTCACCGGATCTTTACGGCGAGGCGCTGCCAGGCTGTAGACGACTAAATCAATTTTACCCATCTCACGACGGATTAAATCAATAGCCTGAGACTTTAGCTCGTCAGTAAAAGCATCCCCATTCAGATGCTTATTCCATAAACCTTCAGCGGTAGCGGCCTGTTCAAAAGCCACAGTGTTATACCAGCCGGCTGAAGCCGTTTTGCCTTCGGTGGGTTCTTTTTCAAAAAAGATACCTAAGGTTTTAGCACCAGACGCAAAAGCTGATGTAATGCGGGACGCCAGGCCATACCCTGTTGAAGCACCTATGACTAATACGTTTTTTGGACCACCGGCCACTGGACCCTGGGCTTTGACATAATCAATTTGTTCCTGCACATGAGCAGCACAACCGACCGGATGAGCGTTAGTGCAGATAAAACCACGAATTTTAGGTTGGATAACCATAACAAAACCTATTGTTGGTTGAAAATTGTCAGCTAGTTTAAGCCGTTAGCTTAAAAAACAGGTCTGATCAGCAAAAATAGCAGTAGTGAACATTCAAAAACAAGAACTTAGTTCGTTCCAAAGCAGGAAGAATAAGACAAATGACGGCAGAAGATAAAGTTAAAGCGTCTTACGACGCTTTAACTTTGCAGGATCTCAGGATTCCGGCAACGCAGTTTTTTCTCTTTTACTGCCGCCAAAACATTTTGGCGAAGCCGGTGGTTTTTCGGCGTAATACTCGTACCATTCGCCAGGCGTGTAGGTATGCAAGGCTAAAGCATGTATTTTTTCGGCTAACTCCTCGGCCACTATCGCATTGACTGCTCTGTGGCGATTTAACAATCTCATGCCATTAAAGGCCTCTGTCACTATTACGACTTTAAAATGTGATTGTGAACCCGGTGCCACACTGTGCATATGGCTTTCATTGACCACGTCAAGGAACACAGGATCAAATGCGCTCAATAACTTCTGTTCTATTGCGGTATGAACCAACATAGCTGAACCCTTTTATTGCTCCCTCACCTCTACTCTAGTTAAGGCAATGCGCCTTGTCAGCCCGCTTTTTCGCAAAAGTGAAGGAAAATTTGCTAAGCGACTGCTGCCATAGAGAAAATATAATTAAGTTGTTTTTTGCTTGATTTCACGGAAAGTCAGGTTTATGCGCCCCGCTTTCGCTGCTGCCATTTTTGGTACTCTGTGTTGCCAGTATGCCTGACATGAACCTGTCATCAGCAATAAGGACCCATGATCAAGTTCCAGTTTTAGCTGTGTAGCTAAGCTTTTGTGTTTTAAATCAAAAAAACGCTTTTGCCCCAAACTTAAGGAAGCAATAGGCGGATGATTTCCAAGTTCAGTTTCGTCATCACTATGCCATCCCATATGCTGCTGGCCATCAGCATACCAGTTCAGCAGCACCGAATTAAACTGGCTCTGACAGGCTTGATTCACCTGTTCTGTGAGTTGCCGGACCAGTGGATGCCAGGGTTCAGGTTCAAATAATACGCCTGAATATTTGTAACTGCAGTGTGGATCGCCCATCCATACCTGCTGCCTTGGAATATGCACCGCCTTGCCAAAGACTTTTATCGCAGGCTGTTGCCAGTTAAGTTCGTGCGCTAATTGCTGATAGCAGCGCTCTGCCTGAGCTGGCGGCAGCCACTCTGGCCAAAATAACAACTCCGCATCTGGTAATACAAAGTGTTGCAACGATCCATGGTTGTCGCTCTGGTGTGCTCGTGTCAAAATACAACCTTCTCTTCTTTAAGTTGAATGGCATGAATACTATTTTTACCGTCGCTGACAAGCAACTGCAGCTGGACAGATTACCACTGGGGCAAAGCAATCGCAGCTTACAAGCCTGGGATGCGGCCGATGAATTGCTGTTGCAGCACGCTTTGCCTTTACTCAATGAGCGCGCCGGCCTGAAAGTGCTGGTGATGCACGATCTGTTTGGCGCTTTGTCCTGTGCTTTAGGTGACTACCCACATAGTCAGCAAAACGACTCTGTATTAAGCCAGCAAGCCACAGTGCATAACAGACAACAAAACGGCTTAGCTGCAGATAGCGTTTGTTTTATTGACAGTAGTACGGCTTTGCCCGCCGATTTGGATCTGGTGCTGTTAAAAGTACCGAACAACCATGGTTACCTGCGTTTTATGTTACAGCAATTAAGTCAGGTGGTCCGGCCCGACACTCTGATTATCGCTGCAGCCAAAGCCAAAGATATTCATAAAAACCTGCTGGCTATTTTTGAACAGGAATTAGGCCCCACTCAGGCTTCTCTGGCTCAGAAAAAATGCCGGACTATTCATTGTTCGCCCCGTGGTGAAGCCCGTGCTTTTACTTACCCTATTCAGTGGGAGTTGCCTGATTATCAATTAACGCTGGTTAATCACGCCAATGTGTTTGCCAAAGAGCAACTGGATATAGGCGCACGTTTCCTGCTGGAACATTTACCTGTACTGGAAGCCGGCGCTTTAGTGGCCGATTTAGGCTGCGGTAATGGAGTGCTGGGTTTAGCTTTATTAAAACAACAGCCTGAAGCCAAAGTGATATTTACTGATGACTCCTACATGGCTGTAGAGTCATCCAAAGCATCAGTCGGATTAAATGCACCTGAACTAATGTCTCAGTGCGGGTTCAGAACAGACGACTGTTTAGCCAGTCAGGCCGATCAGAGCCTGGATTATGTGATTTGTAACCCACCTTTTCATCAACAGCAGGCGGTGACAGAACATATTGCCTGGCAAATGTTTAACGATGCCAAACGTTGTTTAAAAGCCGGTGGGAAATTACGTATAGTCGCTAACAGACATTTGCCTTATTACGAAAAAATGACGGTGCTTTTGGGTGGCTGCCGCCATATTGCCAGCAACAACAAATTTGTGATCCTCGAATCAACGAAAAGGAAATAACTATGCGCTCTGTTTTACGACCGGTTCTGGTGGCTTTCAGCCTGGCTTTAGCAGCCTGCAGCAGCACTTCATCTTCTTTTTTAGTCACACCTCAAGTGTTCTGGAATCAAAGCAAAACGCTGTCAGGTGCGGAGTTTGTGTTAACAGTGGTGGATCAGCGTCCGTCAGACCAAACTTTATTTTTACGCAAAGGTACAGCAGTCACCAGTATGCCAACCAGTAATAATCTGGCTGGGCAGTTAGAATCTACCTTGTCGGATGCGATGACAGCCCAGGGTGCTAAATTAACGTCCAGCAGTGTGACTACTGTGACCATTCAGATCCTGAAGCTGTCCGCTGATGCCGACCAACGCACAGTAGAACATCTGGTGAGAAACGATGTGGAGCTTCGTATTGTTATTCAAAACAACAATGGCTCTTTTGATAAAGTTTATGCTGGCAAAAGCAGCTTCTCTGGCCCATTTAAATTAGACAATGCTGCGGCCGAAGTGAAATTACGGGTATTAACTGAACAAGTGCTGGCTGAACTGCTGAACGACAGCAGCTGGCATTCTTACGTGAAGGGCTAAATGATGCGTCTGGTTACTTTCATTTTACTTGCGCTGTTTTCTGTATCTGCTGTGGCTGCGGTTGATATGAAAAAACCAACGGGCAAATACGTACAGCAAGATAATCTGTTTCCCAAAGTAAAACTGGTGACTTCAGTGGGTGATATCCTTGTTGAGCTGGACAGAACCAGAGCCCCTTTGGCGGTGAATAACTTTCTGAGTTACGTCAATACCAAAGCCTATGACAATACGGTTTTTCATCGCCTGGAACCTGAATTTGTTTTGCAGGGCGGCGGCTATAAACCTGATCTGGCACCTATAGACGAATTCCCTGCTGTATTTAATGAGTCAGGTAATGGCGCTAAAAATCAGTTTGGCAGTATAGCTATGGCGAGGAACAACGATCCCCATAGTGCAACCAGTCAGTTCTTTTTTAACCTCAATGACAATGCCAGTTTAGATCCGGGCAGAAACTGGGGTTACACAGTCTTTGGTCAAATCCAGGATGGCTTTGAAGTGCTGGAAAAAATCAAATTGCTGGAAACCCATACCGATGAAAAAACCGGCTGGCAAAACGTACCCAAACAGCCAATCATCTTAAAACAAGTGATTTTACAGCCAGAACAATAAAGCCTGACTATACTAGCTCTGAACGCACAGAGCTGGCATGGTGCCAGCTCTGACAGGGATCAGACCTATGTTAGAGCCCTTTATTGAACAAAAATCACGTCAGCTTATTTATTATCTTTCCCGTTTCCTGCGCGGCCATTTGCCCCACAGAGAACTGCATTTGTTTGTCTGGGATACGCTGGAGGAATGGTCACAGTTTCGTGTCAGAAGCTGGCGGCCTGAAACCTTGCGTGAGCAGGTGTTTTGGCATTTGCTGTACCAGATTGAATACTGGTCGGAGCCTGAACTGAAGCAAAACCTCAGATTAAGACGCGAATTGCAGTATTGCCTGAGTTTTTTGCATGGTTATGGTCAGTTGCCCTGCTATTGTGTTGGGGTAAGACCTTGATCTAATTTATTGAAGCTGTAAGCTGGTTTCATTTATTCCTGCACGGATTGCCGTCTTGTCTGCTATTGCTGCTTTTTTCTCCTCATTACAACTGTACTGTCAGCGTCGGGTACTGACCATTTTTATTCTGGGTTTCTCCGGTGGTTTGCCGTTAATGCTGGTATTTGGGGTATTGTCCTTCTGGCTCAGGGAAGCCGGAGTATCGCGTGAACAAATAGGTTACTTCAGTTGGGTCATTATGGTCTATGCGGTCAAATTTATCTGGTCGCCTTTGATAGACCATTTAAGCTTACCAGGCCTGAAGCAGTGGCTGGGACGTCGGCGCAGCTGGCTGATCCTGTCACAAAGCCTGATCATTCTGGCCGTACTTTTAATGGCCAGTATGGACCCGCAAACAGAGCTGAAATGGATGGCATTGTGTGCTGTGTTGCTGGCCATAGCTTCAGCGACCCAGGACATCACTATAGATGCCTACCGTATTGAAGCTGCACCAGAACGTTTGCAGGCTGTGCTGGCTGCAGCCTATCTGGCAGGTTACAGATTGGCGATGATTTTCTCATCTGCCGGTACTTTGTGGATAGCCGCCTTATTCAGTACTACTGAAACAGCTTATGATCTGGACGCCTGGCAATCCACTTATCTGGTCATGGCAGGCTGTATGGCTTTGGGTTTACTGACGACCCTGCTCTCTCCTGAGCCTGTTGTTGAACAGCACATCCCTATCAACAGGACAAAAAGCTCTGTCAGCCAAAAATTACTGAACTGGCTCAAAGTGGCTGTAGTGGGCCCTTTTATCGACTTCTTTGCCCGTCACGGCCTGAACGCTTTATTGATCCTGAGTTTAATCGCCTGCTATCGCGTCTCCGACGTGGTCATGGGGGTCATGGCCAATGTGTTTTATGTTGATATGGGCTTCAGCAAAGAAGAGGTTGCCAGCGTATCCAAAGTATTTGGTGTACTGATGACCTTACTTGGAGCCGCTTTGGGTGGTTTGCTGATCAACAGCTTTGGCATTTTACGCATATTGTTATTGGGTGCAGTGCTGAGCGCATGTACCAATTT
The DNA here is from genome assembly GCA_018825965.1 of Gammaproteobacteria bacterium. Lineage (GTDB taxonomy): Bacteria > Pseudomonadota > Gammaproteobacteria > Enterobacterales > Alteromonadaceae > Pararheinheimera. Next base: position 44,232 of record JAHKAA010000050.1, on the reverse strand, counting down.
GCTTTATTGTTACCTGAGTACCCAGGGCCACAACATTCCACTCTTAATCGCAGTGATCTCTGCTGATAATTTAAGCGCTGGTATAGCAACCAGTGCTTTTATTGCTTACTTGTCCTCGCTGGTTAACTTAGCTTTTACCGCTACACAATATGCTTTGTTTAGTTCCCTGATGCTGTTATTGCCTAAGTTCCTGGGCGGGTTTTCTGGTGGCTGGGTTGAAGTGATGGACTATCAGGCTTTTTTTATCATGACAGCACTATTGGGACTCCCGGCTATAGTGCTCTGTTTAGTACTGATAAAAAAAACGCCGCACTGATGCGGCGTTTTTTTCAGATAAAAGCGGATTAAGCTTCAATCAGAACTTGCTTTAACCCATCCATAGGATCTATGGCCAGAGCCTGGCAATAACGAACGTATTCAACAACATCAAGACGACGTTCCTGATTCTCCACCTTACCGATAAAAGAGTGCGGAGTGCCTAAAATTTCAGACAAACTACGCATGGTATGGCCTTTTTCCTGACGCTGACGCTTCAGCCATACACACAATCTTTTATTCTCATCTGAAATAACGCTTTTAGTACCTTTCATTTGTTGTTCTCCCGGCGTGCGAACGCCTTCTGTTTACGACTTAAACTTCCTGCCAAAAAAAATCCAAAAGCTTATGGGAATGTCCCAATAAGCAAAAAAAGCTTTTCATTAAACCATAGCTTGTTCAGAGCGTATAGTTACCTCGCTGAAAATGTAGCCACTTATCGCCGATTTTTGTCGATTAACAGCTCAGTTCAAATATCAGGAACGAACACTTTTGCTTACACTACAGTGTTCAATGCTAGCAGCTATCAGCTATGTTTCCACAACAGGTCTGACTCGCAGCTGAATGAGGTGTTTTAAAGCGCACCAATTAAAAAGGCCTCTGCATTGCAGAAGCCTCTTTCTAAGTCGCACTTGTATGAATGGACTAAACGGAGAAACTGGATCCGCAACCACAGGTTGTTGTTGCATTGGGGTTTTGCACAATAAAACGGCTACCTTGCAGACCATCAGTGTAATCCACCACACCACCTGCCAGATACTGCAGACTCATTGGGTCTACCACCATCACCACGCCATTTTTTTCGACCACCAGATCACCTTCGTTTACTTTTTCATCAAAAGTAAAACCGTACTGGAAGCCTGAACAACCACCACCTGTAATATAAACCCGAAGTTTTAACTCAGGGTTTTCCTCTTCGGTGACTAAAGCCAATACTTTATTGGCGGCAGCGTCGGTAAACTGAATAGGAAGTTGTAACTCTGACATATGTCCTCCGGTATAACTGGGCGCGGATTATCTAATACCTGACTAATTTATTCAAGTATTTCGCCGGGCTGTGCGGTTGGCCAGTAAAAGCTCTTATCCACCTTGGCTGACTTAGCTGAACGGGCTGCGGCAACCTTGAGCGCCACATCCACTTTTTCTGGTTTAAAGCCTTCTGGCAAAGAAAACTCACCTTCGATGATCTGGAAATACTTAAAGCTGAATGCTTTGTCACTTTTATTGAATCCAGCCAACTGCAACAAGTCCACTGTGTCCCGTTTCTCACCGCTAAAGCCATGCAATTTCAAGTCGACAGAGCCCTTGGCAAAATTACGCTGTTTATCCTGCTGGATAAGCACCAGATTAAATCTGTATTTAGTAGGGGACGCGCCCGGACTAATGCTGAAGCTGTCAATAATCAGGCTATCCGCCTGTAGTTCAGGAGAAATAATACGCTGGTAAAACGCCAGTTCTTTGCGGGTATCAAACAGCTTTTGCTGTTCGGTTTTCAGCTCTTGCTGGATCAACTGCCCGGCACTTTTTTCTACCGCCAGTTCAGCCGTTAAATAATCATTTTGTTTTAACTGCTCACTCAGTTCAGCTGTCAGACTGTTGGTTTTTTTCTGACTTTCTTCCAGTTTGGACGACAGCAGATTCACTTGTTTTACATAATAATAATTGCCAAACAACTGCCCTGCCAAAGCAGCAAGCCCCATCAGACCTGCGGTGACCAACACCAGTCTCCAGTTGCCTTTGAGCCAGAGCATAAACTGCATACGATTCATCAACCTACTCAAATAGTTATGTTACACTTTGCCTATCCCAGACTCAGACACTATAGCATGTTACTACCAGCAGACTGGCAAGCAAAATTACGACTTCGCTTAGCTTTCCCTCTTACGTCAGTACAACTCTGCCTGCTGGCCATAGTGGCTGGCTTTCTAGCTGCATTCATCATTCTGCTGTTCCGTCTGACTATTATTGGCATCCAAAGTTTCTTTTTAGAACGTACTGATGATTTTTCCGGTATAGCTGAAGGCTATCGCTGGGCTTTGCCTTTTATTGCCGCCATTCTGATCAGCATAATGGCTATGCTGGTTGGGCTTTCACATTACCGGATGGGCATAGCCTATGTGATCCACCGCATTAAAACCCGCTATGGTGTGATGCCCTTCTGGAATACCTTTAACCAGTTTTTTGGTGGCATCATCGCCCTGACCAGCGGTTTTTCTGTCGGCCGCGAAGGCCCTTCTGTGCATTTAGGTGCTTTTGGTGCCGGCCTGCTTGGGCAATATTTACACCTGCCTTATAACAGTATTCGTATTCTGGCCGGCTGTGGTATAGCTGCCGCCATCTCGGCTTCATTTAACACGCCTTTAGCTGCAGTAATTTTTGTGATGGAAGTAGTACTGCGGGAATATCGTATTCATGTCTTTGTGCCTGTGATGCTGGCATCTGTAGTGGGCGCTTTGTTGACCCGTGGTGTGTTTGGCATGGGCAACGATCTGGCGGCATTAAAAATTGTCTCTATCAGTGGCTGGCATCTGCCTTATCTGGTGCTTTGTGGTATTGCCATAGGTGCTGCTGCTTATGTGTTTAACCAGAGTATCTGGCGTATTTTAAAATGGTTCCAGAAATGGCATTTAGCACTGAAGTTATTGCTCGCTGCTTCTATTACAGCAGCTGTAGGTCATCTGGTTCCTCAGGCTATGGGCGCTGAAACCGGAGCCATATTTTATGCGGTCACCGCATCCACTGAATTCTGGTTATTACTGACTATATTGCTGGCGAAATTTCTGTTGACAGTAGTGGCTGTAGGTCTGGCTGTGCCTGGTGGTGTCATTGGCCCTGTTTTTGGTATCGGTATTCTGGCCGGTACTTTATTGGCATTTTTACCAGTCTTTGTGTCAGGGGATGCCAGTTTATCCGGCACCTACGCCACTTTAGGTATGGCAGGTTTTATGGCCGCCACTTTACATGCGCCTCTGGCTGCTTTAGTGGCTGTGATGGAGCTGTCTTACAACCCGGATATTATAGTGCCGGCCATGCTGGTGATTACCTGCGCTTATGTCACCACAGTACAGCTGTTTAAAAACAAATCCATTTTTGTGCTGCAGCTGGAACTGCAGCAACTGCCTTATAAACTGGCACCGGCAGACGATGTGCTGCAAAAAGTTGGGGTGCTGGCCATGCTGGATAAAGAATATGTAATGCTGTTGGCCTCGGAACAAGACAAAATTGAACCTATTTTGGCTGAAAAACCTGCTCACCAGTTACTGATCCAAAAAACAGACAATCCAGAGCAACCTTTCCTGCTGATTGATTATGATCTGGACGCATCCATGACAGGGCTATCAACTTTATTGCATCTGCCACTGCAGGGGGTAAGTCATCAGGCCACTATGGCGGAAGTTCATACCCTTCTGGACGAACAAAAAGGCGGTGTCGTTTATATTTACGACCCACAACACCCTGAACAGCTGCTGGGTTTGATCCGCTGGGAACAGGTCCGCGCCCTTTTAACTAAACAGAATAATTTAATCTGATGAATACATTACTTGTTATTAAAGCTTTGCATGTCAGTTTTATGGTGGCCTGGTTTGCCGGAATTTTTTATCTGCCCCGGCTTTTTGTCTATCACGCTCAAACTAAAGATCCAGCCGTTGACGCCCAGTTTAAAGTCATGGAAAGACGATTATTGTATTTCGTCACGCCTTTTGCGCTGCTGACGCTGGTGTTTGGCTTGTGGCTTATTTATCTGTACGGTGCAGCCTGGTTTGCAGTCAGTAGCTGGCTGCATTACAAGCTCATATTGGTGATTCTGCTTTATGTCTATCATGGCTACTGTTTTAAGCTATTAAGCGATTTTAAACAGGGCAAAAACACTAAAAGCAGCAGATTTTACCGTTTCTTTAACGAGTTCCCGGTGCTGTTACTTTTTGCCATTATTTTTCTGGCGATTTTGAAGCCGCTCTAGGCTGATTTTAAGCGGCTTCTTTGCTATGATACGCGCCGACTTTCAGCCAGTTCCGGCGCCCCCGCAACCTCTAGCAGATGAGCATCCAGTATGAGCTTTAAAGGCGAACATATCCTCTCCGTCAAACAGTTTGACCGCGACAAAATTCAGCAGGTTTTTGATATTGCCCGCAGCATGGAACCTTATGCTAAACGCCAGAAACGCACTACAGTGCTCGACGGTGCCATTTTAGGTAACCTGTTTTTTGAGCCCAGCACCAGAACAAGGGTCAGCTTTGGTTGTGCTTTTAACTTATTGGGTGGCGAAGTTCGCGAAACTACGGGGATGCAATCTTCTGCTTTATCCAAAGGCGAATCTTTGTTTGATACAGCCAGAGTGATCAGCAGCTACAGCGATGTGATAGCCATGCGCCATCCTCAGGCAGGTTCTGTGGCTGAATTCGCCGAAGGCAGCCGGGTTCCGGTATTAAACGGCGGTGACGGTGCCAACGAACATCCAACTCAGGCTTTGCTGGATTTATTTACCATAGAAAAAGAACTGGCAGCCTCACAGCAGCCGATAGACGGCATGCATATCGCCATGATTGGTGATTTAAAGTTTGGCCGTACCGTACACTCCTTATCCAAATTACTGGCCTTGTATAAAAACATTCAGTTCACTCTGATAGCGCCCAACGAGCTGGCGATGCCAGACGACATTGTTTCCCTGATTGAAAACGCAGGCCACAGAGTGACAGTGACGGATCAACTGGCAGGCAACTTAAACGCTGATATTGTCTATCAAACCCGCATTCAGGAAGAGCGTTTTCCGTCACAAGACGAAGCCAATAAATACCGTGGTAAATTCCGTTTAAACCAGGACATTTACACCAAACACTGTAAATCCAATACGGTGATTATGCATCCACTGCCACGGGATTCGCGTATTGAAGCCAATGAGCTCGACAACGACTTAAACCTGAACCCCCATCTGGCTATTTTCCGTCAGGCAGATAACGGCGTTTTAGTGCGTATGGCCCTGTTTGCTCTGACCTTAGGTGTGGATCAGTTAGTGACTAAATACGAACGCGAAGTGCCCTGGTACAGCAACAAGTAAGCCACAACAGATTTATCTTTAAGTCGGGCATTGCGCCCGGCTTTCTTTTGAAGATTTAGTTTTAAGGATCCTCTATGTCCAGGTCAGAACAGTTATTTCAGCAAGCACAAAAAACCATTCCAGGTGGTGTCAATTCTCCGGTTCGTGCTTTTAAAAGCGTGGGTGGTACACCTGTATTTATCGACAGCGCCAATGGTGCCTATTTATATGACGTTGATGGCAAAAAATATATCGATTACATAGGATCCTGGGGCCCCATGCTGCTGGGTCATAACCACCCTGCTATCCGTGAAGCTGTGATTAAAGCCGCTGAAAAAGGCTTAAGTTTTGGTGCACCTTGCCCTGCGGAAATCACTATGGCAGAAACCATTTGTGAGTTAGTGCCCAGCATGGAAATGGTCCGTATGGTCAGCTCAGGCACAGAAGCCACTATGAGCGCTATTCGTTTAGCCCGTGGTTTTACCGGTCGTAACAGCATTTTAAAATTTGAAGGTTGTTACCATGGTCATGCCGATTCGTTACTGGTGAAAGCTGGCTCAGGCGCTTTAACTTTAGGTGTGCCTAATTCGCCTGGTGTGCCAGCAGATTTTGCCAAATACACCTTAACGGCGGAATTTAATAACTTAGAGCAGGTGAAACAGATTTTCGCCGAACAAGGAGCCGATCTGGCTTGTATTATTGTCGAGCCGGTTGCAGGCAATATGAACTGCATTCCACCAGCGCCTGGTTTTTTAGAAGGTTTACGCGCACTTTGTGATCAGTATGGTGCTGTGCTGATTTTTGATGAAGTGATGACAGGTTTCCGTGTAGCTTTAGGTGGCGCTCAGGCTTATTACAACATCAAACCCGACCTGACCACTTTAGGTAAAATCATAGGTGGTGGTATGCCGGTTGGCGCTTTTGGTGGCCGTCGCGACATAATGCAGCATATAGCACCTTTAGGTGGTGTTTATCAGGCAGGCACTTTGTCAGGTAATCCTATTGCTATGGCCGCTGGTTTAGCTGCGCTGACCGAAATACGTAAGCCTGGCGTCTACGATGTACTCACAGCCAAAACCACCCAATTGATTGAAGGTTTGGCCGCTGTTGCCAAAGAAGTGGGTATACCGCTGGCCACCACTCAGGTTGGTGGTATGTTTGGTTTGTTTTTCAGTACTGAAGCGCAGATCAGCAACTATCAGCAAGCCACTCAGTGTGATATCGCAGCCTTTAAGCGTTTTTTCCATCTGATGCTGGATCAGGGTGTGTATCTGGCACCTTCAGCTTATGAAGCAGGCTTTTTGTCTATAGCTCATTCTGATGACGATCTGGCCTACAGCATAGCAGCAGCTAAACAAGCCTTTATTCAGCTGAAAGCTTAACTAGCAGTTCAAAGGTAAAACCAAATCCGAAATTGCCCTATTGCTACAGTCGGGACATTGGTCTGTTGTTTGATGGATAACCTGGTATGAAGTTGGCGGGGTCGATGGCGCACAAACCAAAGGTGTGCCGTCCACCTCGTCAACCGAAAAGTTTGATTTGCGGTGTCCTGAACATATTGTGGGGCGGCATGCCAGGGACTTCCGGCTTTTAGCATTCGTGCCGTAGTTCTGAACTGTTTTTTTTGTTGCCCAATACGTTGTGTAAAGTAAAAGTTTATAACTTCAGGATAAAGAAATGGCTGCCTGAATCAGGCATAGTGCGGCGTCTGGCTGGATAGCTGCTGAATAAGCTAAAAAGGCACCAGCGGCGCACCAAAAGATTTAGATCACGAATGAAACACCTCTTCAAATCCTAAAGCTCATACATAAGAGCAGACTCCCGCATTAAGTTATTGAATTTTTACTTTTAAAATTAATGTCTTACTTAAGATTATATCGATGAATAATCGATAGGGATTATAGGTTTTAATTTATTTTTTATTATCAACAAGTAAACATTTGCACTTTATTTGCAACAAATGATTTAATGCCGGTGAAAAGGAGGGTCAACAACGTGACTAAAAACATCACCATTCTGGTATTAGCGTTTTTAAGTATCGGGTACGCACAGGCATCCTGTGTCGAACTAAGGGAAAATAGTGAAATTACCTTGTCAACTGCTTCGCGCAGTGATGACGAAATCTGTATTCAATTGCGTGATTTGCATTCAACAGAAACATATTTTTCAGCCGACAATTTAACTGCTGGCTTAAACTCTGTGGCTGCAGCAGGTTATACCGCGACATTGCAACTTGAAAATGGCACTGTGATATACAGTAAAACGCTGTTTTCTGAACCCGATATTATCAAAGTGGCCTTACAGCATCACGACAGGGCCATTTTAAAGCTGAAAAAATCGCCCAATGGCAATAATCTGGACTATAGCTTTCATATTATTAATAACCGTGAAATTCAGGGCCTGAGCACTATTTCAGTCACTGTAAGCGCCAAAGCTAAAAGTAATGCAGCGCAGCTTCCCCAGCCGAATGGACACTGAGACTATGTAAATGACAGTCAATGCTTAACACTTGTAAGTGGTAATCCGCACCTTAAAAAATCCGGGCCTGACGCAAAATAAAGATCAGGCCTGGTTTCGCTTTATTTATCACTGGTGTGTTTTGCCAGCAGGAGATGTAAACAGATGAAAATCAATTTTTTAGCAGGCCTTGCTTGTTGCCTGTTGCTGAGCAGCTGTAGCGAAAGACGGGATGTTGCTGAAATGACTCAGCATTTTCAGTTGCATCAGGATAAGTTTAAACAGCTGGCCGCTGCTGCCTGCAGTTTAAAGGCAACACTCAACACAAAGTTTCATCGCTACTATATAGATACAGCAGAGCAATATCCGGCAGAGGTAGCGCCTTTATTAAAACAGTTAGACCAGTTATTGGAAGACATAGACAAAGAAGATATGGCGCTGCTACAAGAAGGCACTGCTGAATGTTCGCTGATTGTTGCTGAATGGTCTGTTTTTTTTGCCGGAGAAGGCTCTTATATGACCTATAGCTACCAGCCTGCGGTGATAGCTGAATCTAATGCTGATATCCATTTAGAGAAGAACAGAAATACTACAGAAAGAATTTATTTCACTAAAGCCTTAGCAGATGGCTGGTATATCGAATATTTAAATGAGCCTTAAGCCAGGACTGAATAACAAATGAAAATCAATTTTTTAGCAGGGCTTGCTTGTTGCCTGTTGCTGAGCAGTTGTAGTGAGAGGCGCGATGTTGATGAAATGACTCAACATTTTCAGGTACATCAGGATAAGTTTAAACAGTTGGCCGCTGCTGCCTGTAGTTTAAAGGCCACACTTAATACCGGGTTCCATCGCTACTACATAGATACAGCAGAGCAATATCCGGCAGAGGTTGCGCCTTTATTAAAACAGTTAGACCAGTTATTGGAAGACATAGACAAAGAAGATATGACCCTGCGTCAGGAGGGTACAGTTGAATGTTCGCTAAGTGTTAATGAATGGGATGTCTTTTTTGCCGGAGAAGGCTCTTATATGGTTTATAGCTACCAACCTGCTGTACTAGCTGAGTTTAATCCCGAACTTCATATGAAAGGCAAAAGAAATACCACGGAAAAAATTTATTTCACTAAAGCTTTAGCAGATGGCTGGTATATCGAATATTTAAGAGAGCCTTAAACCAGGACTAAATAACAAATGAAAATCAATTTTTTAGCCGGGCTTGCTTGTTGCCTTTTACTGAGCAGCTGTAGCGAAAGACGCGATGTTGATGAAATGACTCAACATTTTCAGTTGCATCAGGATAAGTTTAAACAGCTGGCTGCTACTGCCTGCAGTTTAAAGGCCACACTTAATACCGGGTTCCATCGCTATTGGATCGATACTGCAGATCAGTATCCGGCGGAAGTAGCGCCTTTATTAAAACAGCTTGACCAGTTACTGGAAGATATAGACAAAGAAGATATGACCTTGCATCAGGACGGCACCGCTGAATGTTCGGTGTATATTACTGAATGGGATTTCTTTTTTGCCGGAGAAGGTGCTTATATGGCTTATAGTTACCAACCCGCTGTAATAGCTAAATTTAATCCCGATATTCATCTGGAAGGTAAAAGAAGTATCACAGAGAAAATTTATTTCACTAAAGCCTTAGCAGATGGCTGGTATATCGAATATTTAAAGCAGCCTTAGGCCTGGATAAGCAGCGGCACCGGTTTCACAGGTGGGCGGCATGGGCCGGAGTAGGTGTATCACAATTAGGATCTGTTATTTAGAGCTTCTATTTAGCAGGCTCAGGATGCAACCAGACAATGTCGGTATCCTGAGCCCTGAATTGCTGCACAAACACAGTTCCATGGTCAGACATCAGGGCCTGAGCCGGCTCTGCTAAAGGCCATTGCTGCTGTTGTTGCTCCTGCCAGTCGTAATAATTTAATTCTGTGCCATAACCAGACAACCAATACAAGCCTGTGGTGGTGCTGATCCAGGCCCCTGCTCCTGTAGTTCGCCAGTTGATCTGTACCGGCAGTGTTGAGAGCTGGCCCTGCCGCCATTGCTTCACATGGACAGAATCCTGCAGTTGCAACAACAAGCTGTTGTCAGGCCCACACTGCACATTCACTACATCTTTCAGTACTTCACTGATCTTGCCTTGCTGCAATTGCTGTAAAGCCCAGCTTTGCTTAGTTCGGGTTACCCAATACAAAGTATCAGCGCACACCACAAAACTTTCGCTATTGACCTTTTTCTGCATAAAAGGCACTAACTGTCCTGCTGAAAAATGGTACAACTGCCGGTCAATCAGCAGCAGTAACTTCTCTTCAAACCATAACAATTGCCCAATAGCATGTTGTGTTTCAAACTGGCTGATTTGTTCTGTCACCTGGCCTTGCGTGCGCCAGAGTTGGGGTAAACCGGAACGTTCCGACACAAAAAAGTACTGATCCTGCCTGGCCAGCAATAAATACTCGGATCTGTTGCTGTCGACAAAAGGCTTAGTCACTATACTGTTGTTCTGTTCCTGCCATTCTAACCGACGCAAATCAGTGACGGCCTGAGCAGGGTAAGCTGCCAATAATGAACGTTGCCAAACCGAGCTGTCTGCCAGATTAAAGGTCATTTCACCAAAAACTCTGCTGGTTCCGGTACGCAAAGACAACACCTGCAACTGCCGGGCAGACTTATTCACCAACAGCTCGTTGTCGCCCCACCAGGCCAGCTGATTGGCAGAAAAATCAAACTCTGTGATAGTACTCCAGTCTGACTCAGCCAGATCAAGCTCCAGCAAAGCCGAGTAGCTATAACCAGACTGTGCAATGGCATAGGCTTTTTTATTTTTCACTATTAAATGACTGACAGCACGCCAGTGGGCAGGAAAAGTCATTAACAAACGCTGAGAACTATCCTGTTGCCACAACCAGAGTTGACTTTGGCCTGTGGCCGGGTCCAGATCCAGCCAATACAATCCGTCCGGCGTCATAGCCTGACCCATAGCAATAAACTGATGACAAGAAAATAACGGGATCGCAGCTTCAAATTGGCTGTTCACTGTTTTTCGCCAGAAAGCGCATTTCTGCTGTTGTTGAGCACGAAAAACTATCTGTTCTGAATCCAGCCAATGAGGCTGGGAAAGCTGCCGGAACTTTTGCTGATCCTGCCGGATTTGCATCGTAGCCAGTTGCTGCACCACCCAATGCCACTCGATGCTGTCAGCAGGCTGATGCTGAAACACCAGCATAGATTGATCCGCAGATAAAAGTGGGGTTTGTTCTTTTCCATCCAGCGCACTGACAGGTGTCAGTTGCAGATAACGTGGCAAAGTGGCTTTTTCGTTCATTTTGCTAAACAGCAACGCAAAACCAATGCTGAAAAGTATCAGCACTAAAGTGCTGAACCAGATATAGCGGATACGTTTGAGTTTAGTTAATTTTTGCTGGTGCCATGTGTCTATGGCTTGTTGGGTGCCTATTAAATCCAGAGGTTCAGCCGGAGCAGCCTCCGTATCAGACTCAGGCGGTAAAGCTACTGGCGCAATAGGAGCCAGCCAGCAATAGCCTTTTTTCGATAAGGTGGCAATATAAACAGGATCTACTCTTCTGTCCTGTAAAGCCTTTCTCAGCCCGGCTATGGCTCTGGTTAAGGATTCATCCGACCCTCCATCTTGTCCCCATACCGCAGTTAACAGATCTTCACGGCTCAGCACCAGATCTTTGTGGTCCAGAAAAAAGTTTAACAACTTATGCAGCCGTGGTTCCAAGGTCAATACCTCCGGATCAGCAGAAGCTGACAGAGACTGTAATTGTCCTATAGAACGCAGATACCGCCATTGACCAAAGGTCAGGTAGTCTGCCGGAGAATGCATAAGGGTCCGCCTACATCACTAAGTAGGCGGATTATAACCAATTCAGGCTAAAAGTAGAGGGTGTAATCAGGCCGTTTTGCTTATTACTACTAACTTGGCACCTGATAACTGAACAGCATCGTTTTGTTCTGCAAAAGTGATGCCACGGCAAATTGGCCACTGATTGCAGGTGTTGGCAAACTCAAGGTTCTGGTTTGGCTCTGTAGCAGGAGCTTGCTCAGCAGCAAAAGAAACAGAAGCTAAAATGCTTGCGGCTACAATTAATTTAATAGTGTTCATACTAAAGTTCCCATTGGGTTGGTTGAATTCGACCAACACAGTATCCATTTGAAAACTAAAGATAAACTGATGATTTACTTATAAATTTATGATTATTTTATGGTGGTCAGCTCCAGTTTAGCCATATCTATATCCTGTGCTTCCCCTACCACCATAAAAATAAACTGACCATCATGGCTTAATGAAAAATGGGATGAATAAAGCTCAGATTTTAAATCCAAAGGGATAATTTGTTTGGTGTTATAAGAGTAAAAATGAACCTGACTTTGTTGAGCTTCATTGATGCCAGAAAAATAAATACCATTGTCCCAAAGTACTATTGTAACCTCTGTAAGCATTAATCGTTGCAACTCATCCGGCAAGGTTTCTTCGCCCTGTTCAGATACTAAGCTAAATACACCTGTAGTTGCGTTGCGTTTTAGCTGATACTTTCCGCCATGGCTTTGCAAATAAAAATCTACATCTTGCATATGTAAAGTAGCCTGCTGCAGAGTTAACGCATAATGCATTAACTGCCAGCGGCCTTTTTGATAGGTGGTGTAAAACACTGATTCTGTATCTTTACCCCAACTCATATTTTTTACTACTTCATCAGCACCACTAATAAGCTGTGAGCCGCCTTGTAAATCAAATACCCAGACTTGCTGATCTATAAGTGCCAATAACTTTTGTCCATCAGGAGAAAATTTTAAATCGTTCATAAACACCAAATCGGTAAAGTCACTGATCATTTGTTGACGGCCATCAGGATAAAATAACCAAATCTGGAACAGGCCTGTGCGCTTAGACACTGCAGCTGTAGGCCCGTTATTGACCGGGTTTTCTACAATCAGTCGTTCACTACGGTTGGATTTAAAGACTACAGAATCAGCCGGGGTGGTATTCAGCATTGGATTATTCATTTTTTTTACATAATAGTTTGCATATACCCCTATAGAACCATAAAAATCACCATTTTTACCCAGCAGTATTTCATAAGCGTGATTGTCGGTAAGAGCTACAGTTTTTACAGCTCCGGTCTTAGTATTAACAGCTTCAATACTCCATTTTTTAGCCGGGTAATAAAGCCATTGATCATCCGGACTCCAGGCTATATCACCTGGGTAGCTGTCTTTCAGATGCAAAAGTAATGAGGTTTCACCACTGGCTAAATCCATTAACCAGATTTGCACTGAATTACCGGCCACGTCCCGTAAAAAGGCCATTTTATCGCCACTATTTGAATAACGGGCAGTAAAATCGCCCACGCCTGTATTGCTGGGTAATACCAGTTGGGTTTTATTTTTTGAGGCTAAATCCAAAGAAAATATTGCCATACGCTGAGGGCTGTTTTCATCACTGGTATAAATTAAAGAGCGGCCATCGGCTGCCCAGGATAAACGGCTGGAAACACTGCCTTTACCACAGGAGGTTAATAACTCATCTGTCCATTCCGACTGGCCTGGCAGCCCGAGAAAAGTCAGTAAACGTATTTCACAAAACTCTTTGTACTTTAGCCTTTGATAAGCTACGGCTTTACCATCAGGCCTGAAACTGGCGCCATAATCGCTGCCTTCACTATTGGTTAACTGTTGGCTTTGATGATTGTTCAGGTTTTGCAGCATCAATACATGGGGGCTGCTTTTATCTTTTTGATAGCTGTAAGCTAAAAACTGGTTATCAGCAGACAAGGCCGGGTAATATTCAAAACCATCTTTAGATGACACAGGATTCCAACTGATAAAAGGCACCTGCTCATTGGCAAACTCAGTCTGAGGCCAGAATAACCAGCTGGCAAAGGCCACTAACAATGCTGTTGCAGTAAGTAAAGCCGCCCACCAACGCTGGTTTCTTCTTCTTTCCTCTGCAGTCAGAGGCTCTTCTGCGGCATTGGGATCACGGATCACAATGTGTTCCATCTCTACCACTTTAGCTATAAAACGGTAGCCCCGTTTTGGGATAGTTTCGATATAACGGGGCGTCTTCACGCTGTCGCCCAAAACATCACGCAGAATGCTGATCACCCTGGCCACACGACCATCTGTTACAGAGGTCATGTTCCAGACTTCTTTAAGCAGCTCTTCTTTACTAATCAAACGGCCAGGGTTCAGTAAAAAAAAGTTCAATACGCTTTGGCACAGATGATCGAGATTAATCTGTTCACAAACCTCCATCCTGCTGTTTAGTTTGGCCAGCTTATCCAGCTGTGGTAAATACCACCAATCTTCAACTTTTAACTGCTTTTCTGGTTTGAACGACATAAGTCAATAATTCCCGTTTATTCGCAATCCGTCACTAGTGTCCCACTGACAACTTTGGGCAACAACAAAGTTCCGTCACAATGAGCAGCCACAGCCCGGCCTGTATTGACGGAAAAACGTCCTAAAGTCACATCTGGTGGTACAGCTCTGAACAAAGAGTTCGGCGGTACCATTTTGAAGTACTGGCTGAATAAAGTTAAAGCACCGGAGCCTCCGGTTAAACCTATAGATTTATTATCGTCCCGTCCTAACCAGATAGTGACAGAGCTTTCATGTTCAAAACCAGTAAACCAGCTGTCTTTATGATCGCTGGATGTGCCGGTTTTTCCCGCAAAACGTATAACGCCAAACTGATTTGCCAAAGTTTTTGCCGTACCGCTGCGGGTACTTTGCTGCATCGCATATTGCAACAGGTAGTCTGCTTCTTCTGTAACTCTTTGTTGCACAATGTTTCTGCGCTGATAAAGCATAGTACCCTCTGTTTTGGTAATTGACTCTATGCTGGCTAATTTAATGTAACGGCCTTTGTTGGCAATCACCTGATACAACTGAGCTACTTCAGCCGGAGTCAGCTCTACAGCCCCTAAAAAAGCTGAAGGTTGCAGTTTTAATTCACGTTCAAGTCCCAGCCTCTGAAAACCATCCTTTAATGCAGGTAAACCCAACTTTAAACCTAAACGTACTGTAGGCACATTCAGTGATTCAGATAAGGCCTGCAGCAAAGTCACCTGACCACGAAACTTTTTATCAAAATTCTGCGGGCTCCAGCTTTTAGGATTGCCTTTTAAGTGAATAGGGCTGTCATCGAGCATAGTGGCCAGACTAAACTGATTGGGTTTGGCCAGCGCCTGCAAATACAATACAGGTTTTACTATACTGCCAATCTGACGACGGGCATCTAAGGCTCTGTTATAACCGGCAAAATGCACGGCTTTGCCACCCACTATGGCTTTGTATGAACCGGTCTGATAATCCGTAACCACCATAGCAGCTTCCAGTTTGTCGTCCAGCTCAGACAATCGTTGTTTTACTGTGTGCTCTGCCGCCAGTTGAGCCTGAGGGTCCATATAGGTAAAGATTTTTATGCCACTTTCAATGGTGGCCTGATCTGTCACCAAATCTTTCAGTTCACGTTTGACCGCATCCAGATAAGAAGGTGAACGGCCTTTTAAGTGATGACCCATAGGGATCACGGCCAAAGGTTTACTGACAGCTCTTGTATATTCAGCTTCTGATAATAACTTTTCGTTACGCAGCATGCTCAGTACCAGATCACGCCTGCTTTTTGCTCTGGCACCAAAACGCCTCGGGTCGTAATAAGAAGGGCCTTTGACTATAGCCACCAGAAGTGCGTATTCCTCTGGCAATAACTCATTCAGCGGCTTGCCAAAATAAAACTTACTGCCCAAAGCAAAACCATGCACTGCGTTGTTATGGAACTGGCCGATAAATATTTCGTTCAGATAAGCTTCAAGAATTTGATCTTTGCTGTAGCGGTAATCCAGGATCAATGCAATCAGTGCTTCATTCACCTTACGGATCAGCGTTTGCTCTGACGTCAGATACATATTTTTTGCCAATTGCTGGGTTAACGTCGACCCCCCCTGTACTGTTCTTCCTGCCTGCAGATTGGCCCAAAACGCCCGCATCACAGACCAGATTGACACACCATGATGTTGATAAAAGTCACGATCTTCTATGGTCAGTAAAGCGTCTTTTATATGCTCAGGCAGATCAGCCAACACCACCATTTCTCTGTCTTCCCGTGCAGAAGACACCAGATGTTGCACCAGTTGAGGTTCAATCCGGGCTTTTTGCACCGACTTTTTCAGCTGATGATCATAAATGTTATGCACTCTTTGACCGGCAAAAGACACTGTAAAAGCTTCTTCCTGATCATAGCCATCGGCAAACTGAAAAGCGCGGCGAAACACCACCACTTTATCGCCATTCTGACTGTATTGACCCGGGCCTTTGATTACATCTACAGCTCTGTACTGCAGCAAATCCAGCTCACTGACTAATTGCTTTTGTGTCAGACTTTTACCTGGTATTAACTCCAGACTGCGGGCATACACCTGAGCCGGAAACTGCCATTTATGGCCGGAAAACAAAGTGGTAATTTTGCTGTCCAGATAAATCAGGTAGATAAATAAAGTAAGCAGCAGCACCAGCCCTACTTTCAGTCCAAGCCACAACATTTGCCTGGCAAAGACGGAGCCTTTGGTTGTTTTAGCCACTGGTTTTTTTCTTGGGGTACGGCTTTGTTTTTGAGTCATTTTTGCATAGCTTTTTTAGTTTTATTGGTTGGCATGGCGTCTGCAGGATTGTCTGGCCAATAGTGTTTTGGATAACGGCCCTTCATTTCCTTTTTCACTTCGGCATAACTGTTAGCCCAGAAACTGGCTAAATCCTGTGTTACCTGTAAAGGGCGACGCGCAGGCGACAATAAATGAATTTTCATGGCTAAACGCCCTTTTGCCACTGCAGGAGTATCGAGCTGCCCAAACATTTCCTGGATCCGGATAGACAAAATGGCTTCTCCTTCGTCGCTATAGTGAACAGGGATCATAGATCCCACAGCTGAACGCCAACTGTCTGGCATACAGCTATTGAGCAACTGCTGCTCTTTGTACGTTAAACGTTGCCACAATAAAGTGTAAAGGTCTAACTTATTCAAATCATTCAGCTTTGTAAACTTTCCTAAAGCAGGAGCTAACCAGAGATCAGCGTCTGCCCACAACGTATTTTCATCCACCCCGGGTAAATCATGTTCAGGCATAAGTTGTTGCATTAATTGCAGCCGGTAACGCAATTGCAGGGCTTGTTCTGTCCAGGGCAACGCCTGTAAACCTTGTTGTTTTAACCAGTCCAGCCAGGCTTGCTGTTGTTCAGCTTCTGTTAGTTTGTTATGCAGTGTTTTACGTTCCAGCACACAACTGCCGAGCATTAAACGTTGTTCTGCGATAAAACGCCCCTGCTGAGCATCAAACCCCAGATACTGCTGTTGTTGTAAATCAGCCTGCCATTCCTGCATCAGCCCGGCCAGGTTCCAGCGCGCTGCCAGGCTAATTTGAGTGCTTTGACCAAAATACAAATCACAGATCACCAGCACTTCTGCACCAGACAAAGGGCTGTCCGGAAATAACGAAGCGCCGGCACTGTTGGTCAGCAGATAACCTTTACCACGTAATAACGCAATCCGGTCGGGAAAAGCACGGCTTAATAAGGCTGCTGTTAAATGTTGTGGCAAATAAGAGCTGACTTTAATCTGGTTCTGTTGGGCTAATTGCTTTGCCTGTTGTAACAAAGCGCCGTACAAAGGCTGTTGCAACAACTGGTCTATATCCTGCTCACGGCTACGATTTGGATTTTCCAGCAGAACAGCCAACACCACCGCCAGCCAGCCAGCCCCTTGTTCACCTTGTTGTTCCAGTTGTTTGCCATGCAGCACTAAAGCCGCCAATCTGGGTTCAGTACCAGTGGCTAACAACTGCCTGCCAAAGTCGGTGATTTGGCCTTTGTTGGTGATGGCTTTGAGTTGCAACAACACCCAGGCCGCGGATTTCAGATTGGCTTGCGGCGGCTGATCCAACCAGAAGAGTTGCTCTGCTGAACAGCCCCAGGCCGAGATTTCCAATAACAAAGAGGTTAAATCCGACTGCAGTATAGAAGCTGGGGTAAAGGCAATACGACGTTGCCATAATTCGGCGCTGTCGAGGCGATAACAAAGTCCGGCCGATAAACGCCCGGCCCGACCCGCTCTTTGAATAGCGGCGGCCTGACTGATGGCGACAGTATCGAGCCTGGTTAAACCATGTTTTGGATGATACACAGCCTGACGACACAAACCTGAATCCACCACCACTTGTGTACCTTCAATAGTCAGACTGGTTTCGGCAATATTGGTCGTCAGTACCAGTTTACGCCGCCCAGCCGGACTTGGCGCTATGGCTTGCTGCTGCTCAGCCAAAGTTAAAGCACCGGATAAAGCATAAATATCTAAGTGGCTGTCTGTGTTTTGCTCCGTTAACCAGTCCTTTGCCTGATTAATTTCACGCTGGCCAGGTAAAAAGGTCAGAATACTGCCCTGATGTTTTTGGCTGGCTTGCAGGCTTAATCTGGCACTTTGTAGCCAGACAGCTTCGGATGTCGGTGCCTGATACAAAATTTCTACCGGATAACTGCGGCCTTCGCTGCAGAGTACTGGTGCTTCTAAAGCTGCAGCGAGTTTTTGTTGATCTAAAGTGGCGGACATAATCAGCAGTTGCAACCCGCTGTTCAGTTGCTGAACTTCTAATGCCAAAGCCAAAGCTAAATCGGCTTGCAGGGAACGTTCATGAAATTCGTCAAAGATAATCAGGTCTATGCCTGTAAGCTCTGGATCCTGCTGGATTTTCCGGATCAACACCCCTTCAGTGACTATCAAGAGTCTGGTATTTTTGCTGAAACTTTTTTCATGGCGGATTTGATAGCCCACCTGCTGACCTACAGCTTCATTCAGTTGACTGGCCAAATAGCTGGCAATACTTTTAGCCGCCAGCCGCCTGGGTTCTAACAGCAACATAGTTTTACCGGAAAAATCGGCATGTTTTAATAAAAACAGCGGCAGGTAGGTTGACTTACCTGCACCGGGCGGCGCAGATAAAATCACTTTATTATGCTGCTTCAGGCTTTGGATCAGAGCCGGGCAAATTTCTGCAACAGGTAACAAATCAGGTCTCGCTTAGGGCACAAACAAAAAATAAAAAGCAGCCTTATCTTAGCTGCTTTTTAAGGTGGATCTAAAGATCAGAACACTATTCCTGCGTCAGGGTTTGAGCCACTAAACGAATGCCCATACCTGTTGCACCTGCGGCCCAGAAACCATTGGCTGAGTTATGAAAAGCAGCAGCTAAATCTAAATGCACCCAGCCTTTGCCATCATGAGGAACGAAGCGACTTAAAAAGCCTGCTGCATTACTGGCTCCACCTGTACCACCACCTTTTACCGCACGGCTGTTGGCTGTGTCAGCGTAAGGTGAAGGGCACTGGCCCTGATGCCATTTCTCCAGCGGCAACTGCCATGCTCCTTCCTGCACTTGTTCGGCATACCCTAACACACGTTGTGCTAAAGCTTTATCCAAAGCAAAGACTGCATTGTATTCAGTGCCTAAGGCATTCATTGCAGCGCCTGTTAATGTCGCAGCATCAATAATGAGTTCAGGTGCCGCTTCTGCTGCTTTTTGCAAACCGTCAGCCAACACTAAACGGCCTTCCGCATCTGTATTGACGATCTCTACTGTCACACCGTTTTTATAGGTCAGAATATCGCCCAATTTAAAAGCGCCACCTGAGATCAGGTTCTCAGCACAGCATAAAATCAGCTGCACTCTTTTGTTTAAGCCTTGCAATATCGCCAAAGCTAAAGCTGCTGTGACAGTGGCTGCGCCGCCCATATCACATTTCATCGTAACCATGCCCTCGCTGGCTTTAATGGAATAACCACCACTATCAAAAGTAATGCCTTTACCTACTAAAGCGGCAAACACAGCAGCGTCCGCTTTACCTGTTGGGTTGTAATCCAGCACTAACATAGCCGGATCGCGATCACTGCCACGGCCCACAGCATGAATACCTACCCAGCCCTGCTCTAACAAAGCAGAGCCCGCAATAATTTCGCTGGATACTGTACCTGCAGGTGCAATTGAGCTGATAAAAGCCAGGGCCTGTTCTGCCAAAGTCACAGGAGCTAAGTCTTCAGGTGTCTGGTTAATAATGGCTTTGGCCCAGCTAAAGGTCTGATGCAGCTGTTGTAATTGCTGTTGTTCAGCTTCAGTGCCTGTCCAGCCAATAGCACCCAGCTTTTTGGCGTTACAAAACCCCTGATACAAAGCCCACTGACTATCGACAGTCCAGCCGTCACCTGCCAGTTGAACCTGTTGAATACCTAAAGCATCCAGTTGACGACCGGCTTTTTGCACAGTGCGTAAATCAGCAGCTTTGACATGCAATTGGTAGCCAGTTGCGTCTGGTGTCAGCAGCACATTTTTGCCCCATTTGGCCTCAGCTGCAGCAGTACTTAAACGAATTTGGATCAGATCAGACATAGTTTTTATCTCTTAATGCGTGAATAGTGCGTCGATAAAGTATGGGCCCGAGTGTATCACAGGCCTTTACGAGGTTAAGACGCTGTGTAACATTTTAGCGCTTAACAGGATAAGCAAGGCGGCAAATACTTTCTTTAACGTGGCCACTGGTAAGCGGTGCGCCAGCGCAGCGCCAAGGGGCGCAGTAAAATAACTGACAGAAGCCATCAGCAACATAGCAGGCAAATAGACATAACCCAGACTGTAGTCTGGTAACTCAGTGCCTGCTGAAGCACCGGCAAGGAAATAACCCAAAGTACCGCTAATAGCAATAGGTAAACCTACGGCAGCAGAAGTGCCAATGGCCTGCTGAATTTTGACATTACACCAGGTTAAAAAAGGCACTGTTAAAGAACCTCCCCCTATGGCTACTAAGGCCGATACGGCACCAATCACCAGCCCTGTAAGGCTAAAGCCAACCAGTCCTGGCAACTGTCGGCTGGCTTTGGGTTTAATATTTAATAGCATCTGCACTGCGACATAAGTCATAAAACAACAGAAAAATAGCGCCAAAGCTAAAGAAGATAAAGCAGCAGCCAGATAAGCAGCAGCCACAGTGCCTATTAATATGGCCGGAGTTAATTTCCAGACCACAGGCCATAACACAGCACCATGTTTCTGATGACTACGCATACTGGAAAATGAGGTGACAATAATGGCCGCCATCGAAGTAGCAAGCGCCATATGCACAGACAATTCAGCAGGAAATTGTTGTGCTAAAAATAAAGCCGTCAGTACAGGCACCATGATGCCGCCGCCACCTACCCCTAATAATCCGGCAAAAAAACCTGTTGCTGCCCCCAGCAGCAAATAAGCAATAACCCATTCAATGGCCATATCAGCACCTGTACCTCATAAAAAGAGCCTTACTTTAGCAAACTAAAGCAATAAATATCTCCTGTTTTGAATAAGTTAACAGATGCAGCAAAGAACAATGCTTCCCAAGCTGGCTTTGGGCGGTTTAGAGTGTTTCTTTTTTAAACCAGCCAAATTTGCAGACAACAGGAAAAAAGGTGACGCAGGCAGTTCTGCTCTGTATACTTCGGCGGCTTTTTTAATAGTGATTGCAGCTGTCATATTTTTCTGCTATCACTAGCCGCCAACTTTTTGCTTGGCACTGTTTTACAGGAGATGATCATGCCAGAAGGCAAAACCGTAAAAACCTTGGGACTGTTAGCCCTTGCTGGCGTAGAGCCATATCAGGCCGCGCAAGGCGAAGAATACATGAACCCAAAACAGCTGGACCATTTCCGCCGCATTCTGGACGCATGGCGTCAACAGTTACGTGAAGAAGTGGATCGCACCAAAAACCATATGGCCGATGAAGCAGCAAACTTCCCGGATCCAGTGGATCGTGCTGCTCAGGAAGAAGAGTTCAGTCTGGAATTGCGTGCTCGTGATCGCGAACGTAAGTTACTGAAAAAGATTGAAAAAACTCTGCAGAAAATCGAAGACGAAGACTTTGGTTACTGCGACACCTGCGGTATCGAAATTGGTATCAAACGTTTAGAAGCCCGTCCTACGGCCGATATGTGTATCGACTGCAAGACTTTGGCTGAAATCAAGGAAAAACAACTGGGCGGTTAATGATGCCTGTTGTACCTCCTGCTTACAGGGGCCGGTTTGCGCCATCGCCATCCGGCCCTTTGCATTTTGGATCCCTCATTGCTGCTGTGGGCAGTTATCTGCAAGCCAAATCCCAACAAGGCCAATGGCTGGTGCGGATGGAAGATATAGATAAACCCCGTATGCAAGCTGGTGCAGCCGACAGTATTTTACGTACTTTAGAGCGCTATCAGTTGTTATGGGATGGCGGGGTCTGGGTGCAAAGCCAGAGATTAGACCGCTACCAGCAGGTACTGGATCTATTAAAACAGCAACAACTCACTTACGCCTGCAATTGCACCCGATCCCGTATTCAAAGCCTGGGGCAAGGTTATGATGGCTTTTGCCGTGATAAAAACCTGACGGAAGGCCAGCTTGCATGGCGTTTAAAAGCGCCTGCCACAGCCACAAGCTTTACCGACCAGCATGCCGGGGAAATACAAATTCCGGCCACTCTTGCCGCAGAAGATTATATTTTAAAACGCCGTGATGGCTTATTTGCCTATCAGTTGGTGGTGGTGGTGGATGACATGGATCAGGGCATCACTGAAGTGGTGCGTGGTGCAGATTTAATTGACTTAACCAGCAGACAACAAGCCTTGTTCCGGTTGCTTGGCGCAGCAGCACCTGATTACCTGCATTTACCTTTGGCCGTGCTTGAACCTGGCTTTAAACTCAGCAAACAAAACCACGCACCAGCAGTAGAAAACTGGCCTGTCAGCGAGACTTTAACTGCTGTTTTGCGTTTTTTGGGCCAGTCGCCACCAGCGGAATTAATTGGGGCTGATGCCAAAGAATTACTGGCCTGGGCTTGTTCTGCCTGGCAAATCAGACAAATACCCAGACAAAACGAACAAAAAGCTACAGATTTTCTATAAAGCACAAGGCCGCACATTCTATTTTTCCGGCTGCTGCGGTATCATTAGCCGCTTTTTTCATCGAGTTCATTTATAGATGCTCACAAGGAGTACTGCCATTATTTCGCGAGTCCTGGATTTTTGCCGCCGCACCCTTGGCAGCAAAAGCGTTGAGAGCGTTGCTCAACCCAAAAAAAGCCGTCAGTCCATTCTGCCAGAGCTGAAAAAAATCTCCCGTGATGCTCATTCTGTATCGCGCAAAGACATCAGCCCTAATGCACTCAAGGTGTTATACCGCTTAAAAGATGCGGGTTATGAAGCCTACCTGGTCGGGGGTTGCATCCGTGACATTCTGCTTGGTTTAAAACCAAAAGATTTTGACGTGGTGACCAATGCTCACCCTGAACAAGTGCGTCAGGTGTTTAAAAATTGCCGCCTGATTGGCCGCCGTTTCCGTTTAGCTCATGTGGTCTTTGGCCGTGAAGTCATTGAAGTTGCGACCTTTCGTGGTCACCACACAGGCGATGATGAAACCAGCCCTAAAGCCAGCCAAAGTGATGCAGGCCAGATTTTACGTGACAATGTGTATGGCACTATTGAAGAAGACGCAGAGCGCCGCGATTTCAGCATCAATGCCTTGTACTATTCAGTCGCTGACTTTGCCATTTACGACTTTGCCAATGGCATTGAAGCCATAGCAGCGCGAAAAATTGAGCTGATTGGCGATCCTGAAACCCGTTACCGTGAAGATCCGGTGCGTATGCTGCGTGCTGTGCGTTTTGCCACCAAGCTGAATATGGAGATAGCGCCAGGCAGCAAAGAGCCCATTAAAGAACTGGCGGTATTGTTGAAAAACATTCCGGCTGCGCGTTTATTTGAAGAATTCCTCAAGTTATTTATGGCAGGCAAAGCCTTTGATAACTTTGTGATGCTGAACGATTTAGGCATTCTGAAACAGCTGTTACCACAACTGGCCAAAGTATTAAAACAAGACAGTAGCGGCAAAGTATTTAACCTGATCACTAAAGCCATGCAGGATACGGATCAACGTATTGCTATTGATAAACCTGTGACTCCGGCTTTCACCTTTGCCGCTTTGTTATGGTATCCGGTAGAACAACGGGCAGAAAAATTGCTGGTTGAAAGTGGTTTAAACGAAGTGGACGCGCTGAACATTGCGATGATGGAAGTGCTGGATGAAGTGCAGCGTTCTATCGCTATTCCAAAACGTTTTAGCCTGACCATTAAAGACATCTGGTTCCTGCAAAGCCGTTTAAGCAAACGCGCTGGCCGTCGCGCCTTTAAATTGCTTGAGCAAGTGAAATTCCGTGGTGCTTACGATTTCCTGCAACTTCGTGCTCAGGCCGAAGGTGGCGAATTGCTGGAATTAGCCAACTGGTGGCAACGTTTCCAGCAGGATGACGAAGCAGGCCGTGAAATTTTGGTGCAAAACCTCGGTAAAGAAGGCATTGAACGTCGGCCACGTCGTCGTCGCCCTCCTACTAAACGCCGCCCACCTGGCCCTGCAGCCAATGGCTGATACCCTTGTTTACATCGGGCTGGGCGCTAATTTAAACCAGCCTGTGCAACAGTTAGAACGTGCTGTTTTGGCCTTGCAGAGCATCAAAGACACGAAACTTGTTCAGGTCTCTGGTTTTTATGGCTCCAAACCTATGGGGCCACAGGATCAGCCGGATTACGTGAATGCGGTAGCAGCGCTCTCTACCCTTCTATCTGCTGAAGACTTACTGACAGAATTGCAACAGATCGAGCTGGAACAAGGCCGACAGCGTAAAGATGAACGCTGGGGCCCCCGTACTCTGGATTTAGATATTCTGCTGTTTGGTGATGAAGTCATTCAGACCGGGCGCTTGACTGTGCCGCATTACGGCATGAAAGTGCGGGAGTTTGTGCTTTACCCGCTGGCAGAACTAAACTCTGGCTTAGTATTACCTGATGGCACCAGGCTGAGTGAGTTATTGACGACAGTCCCCCTAAACGGACTAAGTCGTCTCTGACCACTTGCCGTTGGCGTTTTTTTATGCCAAGGTGCGCCCCGAATTATTCCCTTGTGGTCGGATGAGAGAAAAATGGCAAAAATTACCACTGCTCAATTGCTGAAGTTGAAACAAAAAGGCGAAAAAATTACCGCTTTAACGGCCTATGATGCCAGTTTCGCTAAATTGTTTGCCGATGCCGGTGTGGAAGTGATTCTGATCGGTGACTCTTTGGGTATGGTGTTACAGGGTCATAGCGACACTCTTCCTGTCACTACAGCAGAAATTGCCTACCACACCCGCTGCGTCCGCGCTGGTGCGCCTTTGGCTTTTGTCATTGCCGATATGCCTTTTATGAGTTACGCCACAGTGGAACAGGCGATGCAAAACGCCACACCGCTGATGCAGGCTGGTGCCAATATGGTCAAACTCGAAGGCGGTGATTTCTTATTGCCCACCATCAAGGCACTGACTGAACGTGGTATTCCGGTTTGTGGTCATTTAGGCTTAACCCCTCAGTCTGTGCATGTATTTGGTGGTTTTAAAGTACAGGGCCGCGACGAGCAGGCTGCTGATTTAATGGTGCAACAGGCCATTGCTTTGCAGGAAGCCGGTGCTCAGCTTTTAGTGGTTGAATGTATTCCGTCGGCTTTAGCTGAGCGTATTTCCAAAGCACTGGCTATTCCGGTCATTGGCATAGGTGCAGGCAAAGAAACCGATGGTCAGATTTTAGTGATGCACGATTTATTAGGCATCAGCTCTGGCTATATTCCAAAATTCTCCAAGAACTTCCTGCAGGAAACCGGTGAAATTAAACAAGCCATCGGCAAATACATTCAGGACGTGAAACAAGGTCAGTTCCCTGGTCCGGAGCATAGTTTCTAAAGGTCAGTTTCTTATGTTAATGATTCAGGATATAGCCCAACTTCGTGCTTTGATAGGCCAATGGCGTCAGGCCGGCGAACGTATTGCTTTTGTGCCTACCATGGGCAACTTGCATCAGGGCCATTTGCAGTTAGTGGATACGGCGAAGCAACATGCCGACAGAGTCATTGTCAGTATTTTTGTCAATCCGATGCAGTTTGGTGCTAATGAAGATTTAGACAAGTACCCCCGCACTTTAGAGCAGGATTGTCAGGGCTTAACTGAACATGGCGCTGATGCGGTGTTTACCCCTACACCACAACTGATCTACCCACGAGGTCTGGATGTGCAGACTTATGTTGAAGTGCCGCTGTTGGGCGATTATCACTGTGGTGCCAGT
Organism: Gammaproteobacteria bacterium; assembly: GCA_018825965.1. GTDB lineage: Bacteria > Pseudomonadota > Gammaproteobacteria > Enterobacterales > Alteromonadaceae > Pararheinheimera. The sequence continues at coordinate 18,199 of JAHKAA010000050.1, read as the reverse complement.
CGTGCCGGACATTTCCGTGGCGTATCCACCATAGTCAGCAAGCTGTTTAATCTGGTGCAACCTGATATAGCCTGTTTTGGTCAAAAAGATTATCAGCAACTGGCTATTATCCGCCAGATGGTGGCTGATCTTTCCATGCCCATTGACATCATTGGGGTGCCAACAATCAGAGCTGAAGATGGTTTAGCTTTAAGTTCACGCAACGGCTATTTAACGGCTGAACAACGCGCCACAGCACCTGCTTTGTACCGCACTTTACAGTGGATGAAACAGCAGTTAGATCAGGGTTTTGCTGATTTCAGGCTGTTAGAACAACAAGCTAAAGATCAGTTAAATAAAGCTGGTTTTAACGCAGATTACATCAATATCGCCAATCGCCAGACCTTAGTGCCAGCGTCTGACTCCACATCGGCCTTAGTGATACTGGCAGCTGCTTATCTGGGCAAAACCCGCCTGATAGATAATATCGAAGTTTAAGTCCTGCCTGGCTCATGGCTGTCATAACGGGGCAAATCTGCATCCAGATTGTCCCAGCAGGCTTTTGACGAGACAAAGTTATGGCTAATAGGGCGCTCTGTGATTTCTGAATCCAGAATGCCTAAACGAATGCGGATCCGGCTTGGATCTGCAGCGTTTGAACTATAGACAGGTGAGCCACAGCGGGAACAAAAATGCCGTAACCTGCCTTGTTTTAACGAAAACGCATTCAGCAGCTCTTTACCCTGCACCAGACTAAATTCAGCACTTAACACAAAACCATTAGTAGCATAGGCTGTGCCGCTGGATTTGCGGCACAAGGAACAATGGCAGTGAATAATGTCGGTAATAGAGCCCCGGACTTCAACTTTTACTTCGCCACAAAGGCATTGACCTGAATACATAATTTGCCCGTTGTTTCAGTGATATCAGCTTAGAGGCTGTCTTTTTTTGGCATCAACAACCATAAAATGATGTAGACAAACAAACCTGGAAAAGCTGCGGATAATACAGACAGTAATACATACACCAGCCGTACTCCGCCTTTGGACCAGCCAAAATATTCGGCTATACCACCACAAACTCCGGCAATCATCTTGTCATTGGATAAAGCTAAGGTTTTATCAGACATAGGTATTCCTTTTTGTTTCAGCGCGACATACTGCATATTAAAGTGACTTGGCTATAAAGTAGCGCCACAGCGGCACTGATGCAATGCCGCTGTTGTAAGCAACTATGTTTCTGTTGTTTTTGTTCAGAGGTGATAGCAACTAAAAGTGAAGCAGTGCTGTGCAAATGCGGCCAGCACACAACCCCCGAGTCATCCATTGAATAAAACCGGGGTTATCAGCACTGGCTTAGCTGCCTTTGGCCAGTTGCAGTAGTTTAGGCAGAAACTCTTTGTCCAAGGCTGCCACTTGTTGCTGCTCTTCCAGTACATCCAATAAAATTTGATCTGTCGTCAGAGGGTTCGCCAATACCACCCGGAACACTACTGTATCCTGACGCTGGTAACGTTCAGGTTTAATACGGGTACGGGAGACAAAAGAGCGGCCTTCTTCGCGTTGGGTTTTCTGAATAAACTTAGTTAAGCCATTAATCAACTCATTAAACTTATGCAGTTTTTCCGGCGAAGCCACAGCCATAGCACGTTGAACTTCTGCAGGCACATAACGATAAGTCAGCAAACAAAGTTCAGGTTCAGTGATCAGCTCAAATTCTGCATGGTCCTGAATTAAACCGGCAAAATAACGGGCTTTATCTAAGCTGCGGTTGATCAGAATTTCATAACCCTGACGGCCTATCACCTGTAAACAGGCATGCACTAACATAGCCATACCAGGGCGTGAACCTTCCAGTGTCTGGCTGCCTAAATCTTTGGAGCCTTTACGCAGAATGTATTCAGCATGGTGTTCAATCGCATGAGCGGAAGATGGATGCTTAAACACCACCATACCAGCGCCCATAGGCACATACATTTGTTTATGGGCATCTATAGTCACTGAATCAGCGCGCTCTATGCCACACAACAAATGACGGTATTTATCCGACAATAAAGTAGCACCGCCCCAGGCGGCATCCACATGAAAATGGCAGCCCAGTTCAGCAGCTAAATCGGCTAAATCATTCAGCGGGTCTACATTGCCGGTTTCAGTAGTACCTGCGACACCAACAATAGCCATCACTTTGATATTTTTATCGTTCAGCTCACGGCTGACCCGGCGCATTTCGTCGCTTTGTACTTTGTTATTGCCATCGGTTTTCACCGGAATTAAAAACTCACGGCCAATACCTAAAATATCTGCAGCTTTGCCTAAGGAATAATGGCCCCGCTCTGACACTAATATGGCTAAACCTTCATAGCCATAATATTTCAAAGCGCGGAACAGGCCTTCTTTGGCTACGCCTTTAAAATCGCCATCGGCTTTTAATAAACGGTTACGGGCAATCCACAATGCCGTGATATTGGCAATGGTACCACCCGAACAAAAGGCACCTAACGAATGGTTGGCGCTGTGCATCCATTTTTTATAGAAGCTGTCGCCTTCGCCATAAACCAAATGGTGCATCATGCCTATGACCTGACGCTCAAGCGGAGTAAAAGCTTTGGAGGTTTCGATTTTCACCAGATTTTGGTTTAACCCCACCATCATTTTTGACAGCGGTAAAACAAAATAGGGCAAAGCCGAGGTCATATGACCTATAAAACTGGGGGCAGCTGTATGGACAGAATGCGCCACCAGCTTTTCCATCATTTGTTCGGCATAATCCGACACAAATTTAGGTTCAGAAGGGATTTGATGCGCCTGAAAATCACGTTCTATTTGCCACAGCGGCTTTTCGACTGCAACAATACTTTCGCGTAAAAACCCGGCCAGGTTTTGCGAAATATTTTGTTCGATGATACTTAAAGTCGAGTCCGGAGCCTCTGGCACAGTAAATATCCGCCACAAAGCTTCTTCAGAAGCTGTAGCCTGACGTTTGTTTAATTCTGTCATTCGTATCCTGTCTCACCGGGGGTCGCGTTATCGGCTTCTTATTTTGTGTTTTCAGGCCGTAAAATCAGTAAGTCAAAAAGGAAGTCACTGTACTAAAAGCCCCTTTAAATGTCTTTAAAAAATTTCATCTGTGCATCATCTTGCTGCAAAGAACTGCAAGAACCCTCTATTTTTGCTGATTCTGGCTACCTGATTGCAGAACATATCCATAAAAGCGACAACAGAATTCAGATCAAAGTATTAGCTGTCAGCCCGAATTAAATCAGCTAAGCTATCAAGGTATTGTTTTCAGGTCCCTTTTTTACGAGTCATTGCATGCTACGGATCCGTTCAGCACATTTTATTGTTATCAGTCTGGTGGTCTATCTGCTGGCCATTGTTGCCTATGTGTATTATCAGTACCAGCAAACCTATCAGACCAAACTGGCTCAGCTTGACCTGCAACTGGTTAATGCGGTGAAAGCCGTGCCTTATCTGTTGGGTGATGACTACCACAACAATATCAGTGGTCCACAACATATTGCCCGTGCTGAGTACCTGAAACTGGCGAAAAAGCTCAGTCTTTATGCCAAAGATTTAAAATTACAATATGTCTACAGCATGATTCAGGTGGATGGCAAAGTACATTTCACCTCGTCCAGCTATACAGAAGATGACTTGTTGCGTGGCCAGCTGAGTTATTTTTACGATTATTACCCTGAAGCGACTGAGGCCAATAAAGCTGCTTTTGCCTCTTTAGCCCCGGTGTTTGAAGAATCTGTGGATCAATTTGGTCATTTCCGCTCAGTACTGATGCCTTATCAAAGTTCTGACGGCACCCTCTATCTGGCCGGAGCTGATATTGCTATTACCGATCTGGATCAATGGCTTTTGTCCAGTATGCAGCAGTCTGTTTTAAGTGGCTCAGTGTTTTTTGGTCTGGCGTTGTTGCTGGCTTTAAGTTATGCCATGGTGCTGCGCTACAATCTGACCACTGACCGCAGTTCAGGCAAACGTAATGCATTGGCTTTAGAAGCTCACCTGCGCCATGAAAGCGGAGGCTTGAGCCAGTTAGCTATTTTGCAGGTAAATAACCTGGAAGAAATCTGTCATTTGTATGGCACTCCTGTTGCAGAACAAGCTTTTAACCAGTTTATTCAGCAACTGCAATTGCATTTGGGGCGCTCCTTCCGTTTGTACCGTTTATCTTTTGAAAAACTGGCGATCCGCCGTGTTGCTGCTATTTCTGACAATGATTTGCATGACAAGCTAAAAAGCTTTGATTTTACTCAGCCTGTGCTGAACGACCCTTACCTACTTTTTACCGTGACTTTAGGTGTAGCCTTGTCGCCTGCTGCTGTAGTGCTGGAAAATGCCATGCTGGCTGTGAATACTGCCCGCTTGCAGCAACAGTCTTTAGTGGTGTATTCAGACAACTTACTGGCGCTGAAACAGCATCTGCATAGCAATATTAAAATGGCAAAAGAAGTGCGGGAAGCTATAGGTCACGAGCAAATAGTGCCTTATTTCCAGCCTGTAGTGCAGATCAGCACAGGCGAAATATTCCAGTACGAATGTCTGGCCCGCATATTACGCAGTGACGGCAGCATACTGACGCCGGATCAGTTTTTAAGCATTATTAACCGCAGTCATCTGGATACAGAGCTGACCAAAATGATGTTTATTAAAAGCGCCAGTCAGTTTGTTGCCTCTGAAGTCAGCTGGTCTATTAACGTGAATTGCCGTGATTTACTGGACGATGACTTACAGCAATTTTTCCTTGATTATCTGCAGCATTACCCTAAACCAGAACGAGTCTATTTTGAACTGGCTGAAGCTGGTGTATTACCTCAGTTTGACCGTTGCCGTGACGCTATAGCAGCTTTACAAAAGGCAGGAGCCAAAGTGCTGCTGGATGATTTTGGTGTTGCCAGTGGTGTAGGTATGGCGGATTTACTGCAATTGCATGTGGATGGTTTAAAAATTCACGGCAGCTTAATAGAGATGATAAGCACCGACCCTGATGCCCAGTTATTTATTGAACATATCAGCTCCTTTGCCAAACAAACTCAGTTGCTGATCATCGCTGAGATGGTAGAAAGCAAGCAGTCACTGGACGCACTGGAACGTTGTGGTATCAGTTACGCCCAGGGCTACTATTTTGGCCCGGCGGCACCAGTGCCGTTGCGGTATTACGAAAGAGGCACTGTTTAATTTCTGTAAAAAAGGCGCTGTTTAAGCGCCTTTTCACTCTTTACTCTTAAAACCTGAGTTTTTGTCTAGCTTCTCAATCCAGTGCCTTTATTAATCAGGTACATAGCAACAGCAAAAAATACCGTAATTAAGCCTATGATCACAGAGAAAGCCAACAGTAAACTCACATCACTGACACCTAAAAAGCCGTAGCGAAAGGCGTTGACCATATAGACAATAGGGTTCAGTTGCGACACGTATTGCCAGAAGTCCGGCAATAAACTCAGTGAATAAAACACGCCACCTAAGTAGGTTAAAGGTGTCAGCACAAAAGTTGGAATAATGCTGACGTCATCAAAGGTCTTGGCAAAAATGGCGTTAATTAAACCAGCCAGCGAAAACAAGGTCGCAGTTAACACCACAGTCGACATCAGAACAAACAGATGATGTACTTTGATATCGACAAAAAACAACGATAACAAAGACACGATCAAGCCGACCAGAATGCCACGCGCTACACCACCGCCGACATACCCCAGCACTATGATGTAGTTGGGAACAGGAGCCACCAACAGCTCTTCGACATTACGCTGAAACTTGGCACTGAAAAATGACGAAGCCACATTAGAGTAAGAGTTGGTGATCACTGACATCATAATAAGGCCAGGCACAATAAACTCCATATAACTGAAGCCACCCATATCACCAATACGTGAGCCAACCAAAGCGCCAAAAATAACAAAATACAAGGTCATGGTAATGGCAGGAGGGACCAGAGTTTGCACCCAAATACGCATAAACCTGTTGATTTCTTTATATAAAATACTCTGCAGCGCTATTAAATTACTTGAGTTCATGCTTTGGCTCCGCGTCCGTTTTCAACCAGACTGACAAATAACTCTTCCAGCCGGTTGGCTTTATTCCGCATCGAAAGCACCTGAATGCCCTGTGCTGTTAAGGCACTGAATACCCCATTTAGACCCTGAGCTTTTTCCACATCCACTTCCAGACTGTGGCTGTCAAGCTGACGAAAGCTATAGCCTTCCAGGCTGATAGCAGCTTCAGTTGGCGCTATATCCAGTAAAAAAGTCTCTTTGTTCAGCTTACTCAGCAGGTTCTTCATGCTGGTATTTTCGACAATCTGGCCTTTATCTATGATAGCGATGTTGCGGCACAAAGACTCAGCCTCTTCCAGATAGTGAGTAGTCAGAATAATAGTTACACCTTGCTGGTTAATCTGTTTTAAAAACTCCCACATAGAGCGGCGTAGCTCAATATCCACGCCCGCTGTAGGTTCATCCAGGATCAGCAACTTAGGTTCATGCATTAAGGCGCGGGCTATCATCAGACGGCGTTTCATACCCCCTGACAACTCACGGGAGCGGGCGTCACGTTTTTCCCATAAGCCAAGCTGGCCTAAATACTTTTCAGCACGACCTATAGCGACAGAACGTGGCACACCATAATAACCAGCCTGATTCAGTACAATTTGCAGCACAGTTTCAAACTGGTTGAAGTTAAATTCCTGTGGTACTAAACCCAATTGGCTTTTGGCGTCTTCCAGTTGTGTATCCAGATCATACTCAAATACTTTTACCTTGCCGCTGCTTTTATTGACCAGTGAACTGATAATGCCAATGCTGGTACTTTTGCCTGCGCCATTAGGGCCTAATAAGGCAAAAAAATCGCCTTGCTGCACTTCCAGATCTATACCAGTTAAAGCCACAGTGCCACTTTTATACACTTTGTGTAACTGTTTAATTTCTAACGCTAAGGTCACTGCTGTTCTCCATAGCCCCAACGGCTGACTAACTGTTGTTTCAGACCTAAATGGTCCAGGATCCGCGCTACCATAAAGTCGATTAAATCATCAACAGATTGAGGCTGATGATAAAAACCAGGCGCTGCCGGCATCACCACAGCACCAGCTTTAGACAAAGCCAGCAGGTTTTCCAGATGAATGGTACTTAACGGAGTTTCACGCGGCACTATCAGTAACTGGCCACGCTCTTTGAGCACCACGTCAGCAGCCCGTTCAATCAGATTGTCACTCATGCCATGAGCAATAGCTGCTGCTGTGCCTGTAGAGCACGGACAAATCACCATCTGCTTCGGCGCTGCAGAGCCTGAGGCACAAGGCGAAAACCAGTCATCTTTGCCATAGACTGCTAACAGCTCTTTGCTGGCACCGGTTTTTTCCAGAATAAAGTCACGACAGGCTTCAGGGCCGCCCGGCAGCTTTAAATCATATTCAGTGGCAAATACAACACGGGCAGCACTGGAAATTAACAGATGCACTTTCACCTGTTGTGCCAGTAAGTTTTCCAGCAAACGCCAGCCATAACCAGCGCCTGAAGCGCCGGTAAAAGCTAAGGTGACTTCTTGGGTCATGGGGTTCTCTTTTTAAAGAAAGCTGTTTAATCAGAAGACAAAGCATCCAGCAACTTTTGATGTATGCCACCAAAGCCGCCGTTGCTCATAATCAGTATATGATCCCCTGCCGACGCTTTTTCAACCAAAGCCGCCACTATTAATTCCACCGACTGAAACACAGCGGCCCTGCCCGGCATTTGTTCTGCCACAGCAGAGAGTGACCAGCCTGAATGGGCAGGTTCAAACAACAGCACTTCATTGGCGTCATGTAGGGAATCCGCAATAGCAGATTTATGTACGCCCATTCGCATGGTATTGGATCTCGGCTCCAGCACTGCCCAGATTTTTGCATCCCCGACACGGGCTCTTAAACCAGCCAAAGTGGTTTCTATAGCGGTTGGGTGATGGGCAAAGTCGTCGTATACGGCTATACCTTTGACTGTGCCTTTGAGTTCCATCCGGCGTTTTGGTGCGACAAATTGAGTTAAAGCTTCAATAGAGACAGCCACAGGCACACCTACATGGCGGGCAGCAGCTATCGCCATGACCGCATTTTCGACATTATGGTTGCCACATAAATCCCAGTGTAAGCTGCCTTGTGAAACGCTTTGATAAAACAATTCAAATACACTGCCATCCGACTGCTTTAACTCAACAGTCCAGTCTGTGCCATAGCGTTGCTGCTCACTCCAGCAGCCCATAGCTAAAGTTTGATCCACAGCGTCCACATGAGCCGGGCTTAATACCAGACCTGTGGATGGCACCATACGCAATAAATGGTGGAACTGGCGCTGAATAGCAGCTAAATCCGGAAAAATATCAGCGTGGTCGTATTCCAGATTATTAATGACTAAAGTGCGGGGTCTGTAATGCACAAACTTAGAACGCTTATCAAAAAAGGCGGTGTCGTATTCGTCGGCTTCAATGACAAAAAACGGCGAATCCCCTAAACGGGCTGAGCTGTCAAAATTCTGCGGAATACCACCTATTAAAAAACCCGGTTTTAAACCTGCATACTCCAGCACCCAGGCCAGCATACTGCTGGTAGTGGTTTTGCCATGAGTACCGGACACTGCCAGCACCCAGCGTTGGTGCAGTACCTGTTCAGCCAGCCACTGCGGGCCTGAGCTGTAAGGAATATTCTGATCCAGCGTATATTCCACAGCCGGGTTGCCGCGCGACATAGCGTTACCAATAATCACCAGATCAGGAGCGGGTTGCAGCTGCTTTGGATCATAACCCTGGGTTAATTCAATGCCCAGTTGCTCCAGTTGAGTACTCATAGGTGGATACACATTAGCGTCAGAGCCTGTGACTTTATGCCCGAGACTTTTTGCAATAGCGGCAATACCGCCCATAAAAGTGCCACAAATGCCTAAAATATGAATATGCATACTGCATCCTTACTGCCTGTAAAACGGGTTCTGCGGCCATTCTAGCAAAGGACTCTGCAGAACAGCTGAAATAAAACCAGCATAAACCTGCAATTTAGCCTGAACTTGATTAAAATAGCAGCCGCTGTGGCCGACAGCCTCCAGTCAAAATTAACACTGCGGCCAAAGCTTCCTCTACCTACACAAAAAAAGGATTGTTTTATGCGTCGATTGGCTCCAGCCCTGCGTCTTGATGGTGCAGATGCAGACCTGATAGATCTGATTAAAAGCATCGTAGCTGCCTGCAAAGAAATTTCGTTTCGCGTAGGCCAGGGTGAACTCTCAGATGTGTTGGGCTCCACTCTGAATGAAAATGTTCAGGGCGAAACCCAGAAAAAACTCGATGTCATCTCCAATGAGCTGCTCAAAGATCTGATCCTCGAAACAGGTTCAGTGATGGCCATCTCTTCTGAAGAAGAAGACAGCACAGTAGCTGGTAACCCATCAGGTAAATATCTGGTTACTTTCGACCCGCTGGATGGCTCGTCCAACACAGACATCAACAGTTTAATTGGTACTATCTTTTCTATTCTGCCCGCCCCTCAAGGTGCAGATCCTGCGGATCCGGCTATTTTCCTGCAACCTGGTACCAAACAGATAGCTGCAGGTTATGTACTCTATGGCCCGTCCACTATGATGGCCCTGACCACAGGTAAAGGCACCAAAATGTATACCCTGGATAAAACCTATGGTGGTTTCCTGCTGACTCAGGAAAAAGTCACTATTCCGGGCGTCACTGCAGAATTTGCTATTAATATGTCAAACCAGCGTTACTGGCAGGCGCCAATGCAAAACTACGTGGCTGATTTACTTAAAGGTAAAGAAGGTCCTCGTGGTAAAAACTTTAATATGCGCTGGATTGCCGCTATGGTCGGCGATGTGCACAGAATTTTATGCCGTGGTGGCATTTTTGCCTATCCACGGGATCTGAAAGATCCAACAAAACCGGACAAACTGCGCTTGATGTACGAAGCAAACCCAATGAGTTTTCTGGTAGAACAGGCAGGTGGCGCCAGCACTACAGGCAAAGAACGTATTATGGAGATTCAGCCTGTGGATATTCACCAGCGTGTGGCCGTGATTTTAGGATCAAAACACGAAGTAGAAAGCTGCCTGCAGTATCATCAGGCGTAGGTTTCGTTGATACAAGGGGCGTGGTTTATCCGCGCCCGTCTCAATGTACAAACCGATGTTGCAGCGCAGGAAAATTGTAGGGGCAGGGTTTATCCCTGCCCGTCTCAATGTACAAACCGATGTTGCAGCGTAGGAAAATTGTAGGGGCGTGGTTTATCCCTTCCCGTCCCGATATTAAACCGATATTGAGGGCAACAAAGCTGCAGCTTCAAGTACAACGGGTATAGCCATTTTTACGGCCGCCGTTATAATAGGCGACCACTATTCAGCATAAAGGAAGCGTTATGAGCTTAAGTCAGGTTGCCGCAGGTAAAAATCTGCCGGATGAAATTAATGTCATCATTGAAATTCCGGCCAATGCCGATCCAATCAAATACGAAGTAGACAAAGACACTGGCACAGTCTGGGTTGACCGTTTTATGTCGACTCCAATGTTTTACCCTTGTAACTATGGCTTTGTAAACCAGACTTTGTCTTTAGACGGAGATCCGGTTGATGTATTAGTGCCAACACCCTACCCATTGGTGCCGGGCGCTGTGATCAAATGCCGTCCTGTTGCCGTATTAAAAATGGCAGATGAGTCAGGTGAAGACGCTAAAGTGTTAGCTGTGCCAATCAGCAAATTGACTAAAATTTATGACAACATCCAGGATCTGAACGACGTGCCAGAACTGCTGAGAAACCAAATTCAGCATTTCTTTGAGCGTTACAAAGAATTAGAGCCAGGCAAATGGGTAAAAGTTGTTGGCTGGGGCGATAAAGCCGAAGCTAAAGCTGAAATCGTCAGTTCATTTGAACGCGCTCAGCAGAAGTAATATCCAGCTCTGAAAACGGCACCCAGGTGCCGTTTTTTTATACAAAAAAGACCTGTTGCCTTACTGCGATTTCCTCTAAATGCACCACTGCTGACCCCTTTGTTCAAAAGCCGTATTTTTTTAGCAAAAAAACACAAAATCTGATAAAAACTTCCGCAAATATCTGTTATTTTCAGCAACAGATTTGGTTTGGTTTTGCGGGCCATATTTCATTATTACAATAATAAATTCCACTTCAACAGCTTGTTTGAAGTCATTAGGGGTAAGGTTTATGGCTTTGTTTGAATTTGGGTCTGCACAGACCAAAATTGTGTTGTCCGGCATCACCACTCTGGTTGGAATGCTGTTGGTTTTCACTGTATTAGCAGAGCAGCACTGGCTCTGGTCCGCTTTAGTCATCACTGTCACTTTGGTGTTGCAGTGGCTTTTTAGTCACACAGCCCTAAACAGCTATCAAAGCTTCGTCGCAGAACAACAATTGCTGATCCAACGTTCTGTGAAAGAAAAAAGTCTGAGTCTGCAATTAAGTGCTGTAAAGAGCCCAGAGTTAACTCCGGTTTGTGAACAATTTAATCTGTGGCTTGTTGCCTTAAAGCAGCAACAGCAGGAATCGCAAAGCCATAACGACCAGTTAAAACAGCTGGTCACCTCAATACGCCATATTACTGCTGATGAGCAAAAGCACCTGAGCCAATTAGAACATACAGCGGGCCAGACTTTGACTATGGTTGAGTCGATGAACCAAAGTGTGCTGGACGAAGTGCAAAGTGCCAAGTTAGCAGCAGAAGCGGCCAATCATTCCAATCAGATAGCCCAACAAGGCCAGCAAACTGTCGCCAGCACAGTGCAGAATATCGAACAACTGGCAGTGCATTTACAACAAGCCTCAGCCACCATAGCTCAGCTGGAGCAGGACAGTAATCAGGTAGGTGCTGTACTGGAGGTGATTAAAGGTATAGCAGAACAAACCAACTTACTGGCGCTGAATGCAGCTATAGAAGCAGCACGGGCCGGTGAACAAGGCCGTGGTTTTGCTGTGGTCGCAGATGAAGTACGAACTCTGGCTTCCCGCACTCAAAAATCGACCGAACAAATTCAGCGCACTATTGAGCAACTGCAAAGTGCTGCCCGTGAAGCTGTGCAAAAAATGAAGTTGAGTAGTGAACAAGCTGATTTAAGTGTGCAGTCAGCCAATCAGGCAGGCCAATCCCTGCAGCAAATCACCGGCAGTATTTCGCAAATTTGTGCAATGAATCAGGAAATTGCTACGGCCACAGATGAGCAACAGCATCTGACCAAAGCCATGGTCACTTATATGCGGGATATCACAGGCCACACGGCGCAAAGCCAACAAAACAGCAAAGATTTTCTGCAGTTGGGTGAACAACTGGCCTTGATTGCTAATCGCTGAGACTCTGCCAGACCCCCATAAAAAAGCCGGCTAGTGCCGGCTTTTTTCATTCCGGGAATGACAGCTCAGCTTTTAGATAAAAACTTCACTAAATCCAACGCTGTCATCGGCTTGGCATACATAAAGCCCTGCGCTTCTTCACAGCCCATAGCACGCACAGCCTCTTCCTGGGCCTGAGTTTCAATACCTTCAGCTATGGTTGCCAAACCCAGTTTTTGTCCCAGATTGATAATAGTTTCCGCAATCAAAGTGCCATTAGGGCGATCAAAATCCTGAATAAAAGCGCGGTCAATTTTAATCCTGTCCAGAGGTAGCTGCTGTAAATAACTTAAAGATGAAAAACCAATACCAAAATCATCAATAGCCACTTTAATGCCAAAGCCTTTTAGCTTGTTTAATGCCCCTATCACTATCTTCGGATCATCCATCACCACAGACTCAGTAATTTCCAGCTCCAGCAATGCCGGGTCTACCTGATAACGTTCGACGCAATCGATCACAGACTGCACAAATCTATGGTTACGGAACTGAGGCATAGACACATTGACTGCTATTCGCAAATGAGCAAAACCTTGTGTTTTTAAACTTTGCAGCTGTTTACAGGCTTGCTGCAGCACCCAATCGCCTATTTCAATGATCAGGCCAGAGTATTCTGCCAGTGGGATAAAAACGGCAGGCGAGATAAAGCTGCCGTCAGGCTGAGGCCAGCGCAACAGCGCTTCCATACCCAGCACATGGCCGCTTTTTAAACAAATTTGTGGCTGGTACCACAACTGAAGTTTATCTTTCTGGAAATCAGAGCGTAAACTTCTGAGCATCACCAGCCGATCAACCATCTGTTCTTCCATCTGAGCACTGTAATACTCATAATTTTGTGCCAGATGTTTTTTCGCTCTGTTCAGTGCAATATAAACATGCTTCAGGATAGTCAGTCCATGCAAAGCACTGTCACGTAAACGACAGAAACCAAAAGTTGCATTCACCTGCAAGGAGTGTTCAGAACACTGGAAAGGCATTTCAAAGATACCAGACAAGGTTTCAGGGGTCAGAGCTTGTTCAGGGCCTATTAAACCAAAGACATCAGCGCCAATACGACCAATCTGGGCTATTTCTCCGAATTGGGCCACTAATCTGTGTGTGACTGCAATCAGCAGTTCATTGCCTGTTTCCTGGCCTAAACCATCGTTCACATCAGAAAAATGGTCGATATCAATTAATACTGCCACATTGGGCTCAGGATCCAGTCGCCTGGTTTCCTGCAGTAAAGAAGTGAATTCATTGCGGTTGGGAGTTTTGGTTAAAGGGTCAATATAAGCTGCATGTTTAAGTTGCTGAAACAAAGTCACATTTTCATAACCGATAGAAATATTGCTTAAAAACACTTCTATCAGCTGGCGGTCAAAGTCTTCCACAGGCCTGTTGGTTTCAATATAAACAGCTGCAGCATGATCAATATTTCCCAGATAAAGCACAGTATCTTTGTCGGTAAAAATATGCCGCCGCTCTGCCAGACAAGTGGTGATTTGCTGGATAATTCTGCTGTTATTCAGCCGCTCCAGTTTGCATTTAATATAAGGCGCATAATGCCCGGCGGCGCCCAAGACATAAATATTGTCACTGCTGCTGCCATCATCTTCAATCTGAGCACAAAGCACACCTTCTGCATGCAATCCAATCAAAGAGGAGATTTGAGTCACCACCCCTTCAGAAAACTCATGCAACGAATGTTGTTCCAGTAAATTAGCTCCGGCATTAATGATTTTCTGCAAGCCAATGCGGTTTTGGTTAATAGTACGGATTTGCTGATAACTACGAATGGAAGAAATAATGGCAGTGACCAGTTTATTACGGGTCAGTTCGGTTTTAGTTTTGTAATCGTTAATGTCGTATTCTTTGATCACGCTCTCTTCAGGCGCATAACCAGGCTGGCCGGTACGCAGGACTATACGTACTTCATCCATTTTTAATTCATCACGAATTTGCTGTACTACTTTCAGACCCGCATCATCAGATTCCATCACTACATCAAGCAGGATGACGGCTATATAAGGATTATTCACCAGAAACTTTAAGGCTTCTTTGCCAGAAAAAGCATGATGAAAAACCAGCTTACGGTCTAAAACCAATAAGTCGGATAAGGCCAGTTTAGTGACCGTATGAATTTCTTCGTCATCATCAACAATCAGCAGGTGCCATTCACCACTGGATTGTGTTTCTGCTTCCGAATCTGTTTCGTCTTCTGCGAGGAACAGAAAATCATCATCTGCTGCTTTTGACACCATGCTCTGACCTTATTTACATCAGCTGTAGGAGAATACTTTTTGAAAGCATATCAAGGCACTATTGCATAAATACTAGCATATACCCTGAATCCGCTTTGGCAATCAGGCTCCGCCCCCACCGCATCCTTTGTAAGCTTATAATCCAGTTTATCTACACTATACCCTCGGGCCAAAAAAGCAATTCATTTTATTAAAACCATTGAAAATCATAACCTTAACACTTTGGCAAACTTCTTTTAGAGTCGTAGCCAAATTTTTACGCTATTGTGAAAATTCAGCAATAAAATCTGTCACCATCAGAGGTGTAATGATGCATAAAGTATCTGCGGGCCGCGGACATCAACGTTTATTACAATTGGCTCGTAGCCAGCTAGGGCACGAATTCGCCACAAAAACCAGTTCTGGCGGCACAGAACCAGCACCTCAGGTTCAAAGTAGCGACTTTAATCAACGTCATCAACGACTGGCGCAAAGGTCCGGTGCCCCACTGGCTGTGGATGCAGATTTTAAAGGGCCAAGCCTGTATCAACGTGCAGAGCGGCGTGAACGCATGCATAAAGAACGGCAACAAGCCAATCTGGAAAAGATCATGGCGCTGGCTTTGGATTATTGCCCTGATTATGTAGCAGATATAGATGTGGACCCGGACTGGTTTCAGCAATACTGCGATTTAGTATTGAATATATCAAACCAGACGATGCAACAACTTTGGGCGAAAATACTGGCAGGTGAAATTGGCCAGCCGGGCAGTTTTTCACTAAAAACCTTATTTTTGTTGCAACGCATGAGTTTTAAAGAGGCTCTGGCTTTGCAAAAAGCCGCCAGCCTGACGTGCAGAGTAAGGCTGCAAGACAGCGGGCATATTTATTTTGGTTATGTGCGTAAACCTTCCATCTGGCAAATTCTGACCGGACGCAGCAAAGCGCTGCTGAATCTGAGCCAGTTTGGCCTGACTTTCCCACAAATTTTAAGCCTGATTGATTTGAACCTGTTGCATCAGACTGAAATTGAAAGTGGCGAGTTGATCCCTGATCAGAGCTTGCAGCTGCAATATCACCAACATCAACTGACCTGCAAAGCCAGGCATTCAGGAGTAGTACTGCAGTATTATAAATTTACCGCTGTGGGTGTTGAGTTATTGCCTTTATTGAACTGTCAGGCCAATCCGGCTTATCTGCAGGCCATGAAACAACTCTTCAGCCCGGTACTAGAGTTTGAGGACTAAGCTGCTGACAACGTCTGATCAGATCCGCTACTTTTTGTGCATCTAAAGGTTTAATCACCACATCATTCATACCAGCCTGATGAAACTCCTGAATTTCTTCAGGTAAAGCATGGGCGGTAAAGGCCATAATGACGGTATGCTGATGTTGCGGTAATTGCCGGATCATATGAGTCGCCAGAATACCTGACATGTCCGGTAGCTGAATATCCATCAGGATCAGCTGGTACCTGCTGCTTTTCGCCAGTCGGATAGCTTCTGTTCCGCTTGCTGCAGTATCCACTTCAAATTGCTGCTGGCTCAGCATAGCTTTCACAAAATTCAGATTGGTTTGATTGTCATCAACCACCAGCAGTCGCACGCTGGCTTTTTTCGGCACCTGACTAAGATGCTGCCGGATATTCGCAGATAACATAGGATTGCTAAGGACTGGACACTTCAGTACTGCGGCCCAATAGGACTGATGTGTTGTATGACAAAAGGCCAGCATCTGACTGCAATCTGTGATCTTATTCAGCTCGCTCCAGACTTCAGTATTGCCATCAGGTGCAGGCAGTTGCAGCAAAACCACATCAACCAGACGATGCTGTAACTCAGCATTCAGTTGCTGCGGCTGCTGCAGGCAAATCACTTGTTCAGCCACTGAACCCACACTTTGTTTTAACACAGCTGCACTTAAGCTGTTGCTATCCAGGTAAATGGCAGTTTGGTACATAGGCAGCTCTTTCACAGAAACTGCAGTTAATGGCAACTCCAGACGCACCGAGCAGCCCAAATCCTCCAGAGCAGAAACAGATAGTCTGGCACCAAGGCGAGATAACAAACCGGCACAGAGTTGTTGTAACACTCCTGCGTTTTCGCCTTTTTCTGCGTCAAGCACCTGCTGTATAGCACTACTTTGACCCGCATGATCAAACTGCAACAGCAGTTTATTTTCGGAAAAAGCCTGCAGATTAATAAACAAACTCAGCTCATGTTGCTGCAGATCCTGCAGGATCAAACTGAGAATTTGTTTTAGTAGTTGTGCTGTATGTAAAGGGCAAAACTCCACTTCGGCCAGGCTCAGGGCTGGGTCTTCCACCACAATAAAAAGCAGGTCATCCCACTTAAATTTCTGTTGCCACAACTCCATTTGTTGCGCCAGCCATTCAGGAAACCAGATGCTCTGAGGTTGTAATGGCGTTTTATCTAACAGATCCCCTTTCAATAACCAGTTGAGCAACTGGGTTTGTTGTTCAGTGTGCCCTGCTTGCTCTAACACACAAAGCTGTTGCCATTGTCTCAACTGAGCCTGACTGTTTTTTAATTCATTGTTCAGGCGGGTTAGTTGTTGCTGGTAACTGATCTCCAGTTGCTCACAGGCTGCGTTGTGCGTCTGTCCCTGCTGTTCTCCGGCCTGATCTTGCTGCCGCAAGTGCTGCTGAAACTGCTGTTGCTGTGCATAAAGCGAGCGGAATAACAGCGTCAGTTCAGTACCGTCAAAGTCTGACAGTTTTTTTCCATCAGCCACAGAGGGCACTAAAGAGCGAAGTTGCCGTAAAAAGCCTTGCCAGCGCAGATGCTGAGTTTTGAAAATACGTCGCTGCCATAACAAGGCCAAAGCGAGAATAATAAATAAGGCTGTGCCCCACAGACTGCTTTGCCACCACCAAAGCTGCGACAACCGCAACGGAGAAATCTGAATCGCCACATAACCTAAAGTACTGCCTTCAGCGGCCACCTTGTTTGTGTCGAAATAACTCATACTGGCAGGAGTGACCATCACAGCAGACCACAATAGATTAGAACCATCCTGCAGCGCTTTTTGTCCTGTTAAATCACGGGTTGGACTGAAATTAAATAACTCGCGGGGAAATTGGGTGGCTGCAAATAAATTACCATCAGCCTGATACACCAGAATAGCTTTGACAGGTAAGGTACTGGAAAAACTGGTAGCAAGCAGATGACCTTTGACTTGCTCTACCTTGTTTTGTACTAAAAAAGGTTCAACCATCAAAGACAAGCTCATCAGCAGTTGCTGCTCGGCTTGCACTCTGACCAGAGTTTCATGACGCAATTGCAGCTCTGCTGAGGCGTACAGACAAGCCACAATAAGCGTAAATGCTCCTACCACCAGACCCAGTTTCGCTTTTAACGTCATGTCTATTGAACCTCTTTTCCCTGACCAGCACTATTATACCCAAGTGACCTCAATATGCGAGTTTCAGAGCCGCTGGGCGCTTGCAATGCAAGGCAGCCTGACGAAGCAATGTCGGCTACCTTGTGAGACAGGCTAACACCGCAGTGCAATCGCCCAGCGACTCCCTTCGGGCGGGGCTAAAAGCGCTTTATGCCGCGTTAACTGTTGTCGCTTTAGAACCACTAGAGCTTCCAACAGCTGCC
>JAHKAA010000054.1 GCA_018825965.1 Gammaproteobacteria bacterium | reverse complement strand
GGCCGAGTATCGAGCAGCGCAAAAGGCTAAGTCGGAATGTGTTCGTACTCGTCTAGTTAAACGCGGGCATGGCGAAGAATTTACTACTGACCCCAAACGAGTGCAATACTTACTAGCAAGAGGATGGAAAATCAAGTAGGCAAGGAAAAGAGAAAGAAAAAATGTCCCGTAAAAACTACAAGGTCAAACAAGAAGTGAAAGGAGGTGAGACCGGTGGCTAAAAAAAAGGTTTCGCAAGCGGACATCCGCTTGGCGGTGACGGACCACGTCAGGCGTCTTGTCCATGGCGGACATACAGTAGCTGAGGCCCGGGAGCGGGGTGGTGTTGAAGCCGACTATTTGAATGCGGCCAATGACGCTAATGTACTCATTGGCACACCAGGGATTGAGGGGTCGTCGTACAGCATCAGGCCCCACCGCCGCGGTGTAAAGTGGCCCAAGTAGTGCCGGGGAAGGTGCGATCAAACATTTCATTATTGGTCGCACCTCCCATCATTACTTAGGATGTTGCCTTCGCCAACGGGAGAGGTAGGGATAATCGCACAAGACACTGAAGTGCAATACTTACTAGCAAGAGGATGGAAAATCAAGTAGGCTGAACGAATTAAGGATGCGAGGTAGAGTAATGGTAACTCGCTTGGCTCATAACCAAGAGATTGTGGGTTCAACCCCCGCCCTCGCTATTTGACGAATCCTCAATTTTGTGGTCTAATGAAGTTACAATCCTGACAAGTGAGGCACAGGTAGACTTACTTGCTGAAATTGCGGAGGGACAGGCAGAGATGACCAAACAACGAAATGAGCGATTGAGAAGCCTTGACCGACGGTTTTGGATCAATTTGGGAAAGAAGGCCAAAAATGAAAACAACGATATTGAACAGAGCGATAAGAATCGCGGCAAGAAGAAACGCCGAAAGCTCGTTTGGGAAGGCTGGTGAAAAACTCCCGACTTGCCCCCTTTGTAAGTCATTACTTCGAGAAGGCAAGTGCCCAAACCCTTACTGCGCCAATTTCAAGGTTTTCCCGAAATAATCTCAAAAAGCCTTGACAAAACAACTTTTTTCCTTTATAATTATAGTGTGATGAAAAAATATGCTAACAACCTTTACCTCCAAATCCTCCA
Organism: Gammaproteobacteria bacterium; assembly: GCA_018825965.1. GTDB lineage: Bacteria > Pseudomonadota > Gammaproteobacteria > Enterobacterales > Alteromonadaceae > Pararheinheimera. Next base: position 1,583 of record JAHKAA010000054.1, on the reverse strand, counting down.
TAGTTTGCCGAACAACGATCAAATCGCAATCCGCAATAAGTATCCCAAGGATACTTATGATAAGTTAGACGGTAATGAAAAAGGGTATCTTCGGGGGGCGGTGAAACGCCTATCTGAGAATAAAAAGACGAAGATAGCGAACATAGGAGAAATTGGAGCCTTACAATTGTTGGCCGCAATTAGTCAGTATTTAGACTCAATAGATTGGCCAAAAAGGGATGGCAATGACAATCAAGAATGAGAGCGTAGAAATTGAACCCAGTGAGGGAATGGTAAAGAAGGCAAAAAGCCTAACGGTTGAATCTTTAACTCCTGGGTCATGGTTTGTGAGTGGGGGAAGTGAACCACATATAGTCAATAAGTTAGGTGATGATTATGAATGCGATTGCTTAGCTTTCAAATTCAAAGGCATGTGTTCGCATATCACAGCAGTCAAATTATTTCTCGCAAATAATAAGATGTGACCCGGCCAAGCCTGCGATGCCCTCCCGGTCATGCCAGCGGTAACGGGTGAACAAGTGAGGCCGATTCCAGTGCTGAAGGCTGGCAACAGTTGCTCACCGACCGGGACGGGGCGCTGTGGGCAGGCAGTCAATAAGAACTTTGTACAAAAAGGAGGTGATAACAAATGAAGGTTACGATTCTTTTCAACGTCCTGGCGGTCATCGTGACAGTAGCTCAGGCCTTTGGGTTTACGGGTGAAGTAAATCCAGCTCATCAGGTCATCGTGACTTTTGCTATAGGCTTGGTGAACTTCATCCTGTATGTTTGGAAGCAATATGGCAATCAAGATAGCTCTGTCATTCGGAATATCTAATGAAAATGCTCTCCTACTCGTGACATGCCTTAGTATTCTTAGGTGAACAGTTGGTAACAATTAGACGGTAGGAAGAGCAGATTGGCAAGCGTTTAGAAACCCGCTACTAATCAAAAGCATGAAAGGAAAAATGAAATGAAGAAATTGCTGCTAGTAGTAGTTTTACTCACTGTTTTTGTTTCAGGTTGTGGTTCTGATGCTGATGTAGCATCAAAAAACTTGTCAAAAGCTGCAGACCAGTTTGAGGTCAGTAGGCGCATCGTGTTCTACAATGGCATTACGGGAGACTACATCTTGGTTCTGGAAGGTTTGTGTTCCCTCGGCAACAATGATCTGCCCGGTGAATTGTCTGTTACGTGCAAGACTGGCCCTACGTCTTATAAGAAGCACTTCTTGGGCCTATCTGATAATGTGACCTACTTTGCCGAACAAATTGAGCAGGTTAAAGCAGACATATATCACTATCGAGTAATCTTCAGGCCCGAAGCAATTGTCCCTGACATTGATTTGGAAATGAGCGGTAGCGAATAGAAGAATGCTTGAATCTGTAATGAAAATGCCTGCTCTGTTCGTGACGGGATAGAGTCTGCGCCTGGGCCTATGATGACCGCCAGTTGACATCACAACCGAAGGGGCCTTGACGGCAGGACAGGCGATGGAGTATCTAGCCCATATATGGCTATGTACATAGGGTTGCGGCGGCGTTGCGCTTATGAAACGCTGACCGGGTCTCAAGCTGGATACTGCCTCAATCGGACAAACAAGG
>JAHKAA010000006.1 GCA_018825965.1 Gammaproteobacteria bacterium | reverse complement strand
CCTTGTGAGACAGGCTAACACCGCAGTGCAATCGCCCAGCGACTCCCTTCGGGCGGGGCTAAAAGCGCTTTATGCCGCGTTAACTGTTGTCGCTTTAGAACCACTAAAGCTTCCAACAGCTGCCTTGCCTAAAGCGCTTTTCTCTCCCGCTGAATTCTGCATCTTGAAGTTACTTGGGTATATCAGTTAAAGCGCCAGCAGACAGCTCAGCACTGCAGCGTTTTTGCTGGGAGTTTTTGTTTTTTGGTATTAAACAGGCCCGCGCCTGTTTATTTGTTGGCTTGTTTTTTTTGTCTGTGTTGTTAGTGCCACGCGAAGGCATAGCGGGCGTCAGCCGTTATGATCTGCTGTTGCTGCTGGCTTTGCTGATCCAAATCTGGATGGTCTGGGCCAAACTGGAAACCTGGGATGAAGCCAAAGCCATCAGCTTGTTTCATGTCGTTGGTTTTGCGCTGGAGGTTTTTAAAACTTCTGGTGCTATTCAGTCCTGGAGTTACCCGGATCCGGCATTCAGTAAAGTGTTTGGCGTGCCACTTTTTGCCGGTTTTATGTATGCGGCTGTTGGCAGTTACATTATCCAAATCTGGCGGCTGATGGAATTAAGAGTCAGGCATCATCCGCCTTATTGGATGGCCGCTTTGATTGCGTCCCTGATTTATCTTAACTTTTTCAGCCATCATTATATTGGTGACTACCGCTGGTATCTGGCGGCTATTACCTTAGGTTTGTATGCCAGAACTATGGTGTTCTACCATCCGCTGGATAAAGAACGGCAAATGCCCTTGCTGCTTGGTTTTGTTTTGGTTGGTTTTTTTATCTGGCTGGCTGAAAACATCAGCACTTTTATGGGCTTGTGGAGTTATCCGAACCAGCTTGGCGCCTGGTCTGTGGTGCATGTTGGCAAATGGAGCTCCTGGTCTTTGCTGGTCATTATGACCTTCACCATAGTAGCTCAGCTGAAGTACGTGAAGGCCCGGATTCATGTGCCGGAGTAAACTCAAAGCATCTTGCTTTAGGACTAAGGTGCTTCTGGAAATATGTCTTTGTCACTGAGTGCTTTAATCAGCGTATCAAATACCAACCTGACCCGCTCAGGCACAGGACCACGTTGGGGCCTGTAAACAGACAAGGGCCAGGGTTTGGGATCAAGTCCGGGCAGCAAACGAACTAAAGCACCAGTACGCAGATGAGGAATCGCCATGCAAGATGCCAGTTGTGATACGCCAAGACCAGCCAGAGTTGCATCGGCTTCCGTTTCGGAATCATCTGCTACAAAACTGATTTTTTTCGGAGACCATAGCTGGCCCTCCTGAAAATACCAGTGCCAGGCGCGGCCTGTTGCTTTATCCATCAAGGCTGTTGTCGGCAGTTCGGCCAGTTGTTCTAAATCAAGCGGGACCCCGTATTTTGACAGCAACAAAGGGCTGGCTGTCAGAAACAAGCCAACATCGGCGACCTTTCTGGCAATAAAACTGTTGTCCCGGATCAGTCCAATCCGCACTCCTACATCAATTTGCTCATCCACTACATCCGCAAGCTGATCCGACAAACGTAAATCGAGCTGCAAAGCCGGATGCTGTTGTGCCAGAGCACTCAGCACAGGCATCAGTATAGGCCGGATCACTTTCGGAGCGGCCAGCCGCACTAATCCGGCAATAGTGTGATTTGAAACAGCCTGGTGCTGCTGAAATAAAGCATCCAATTGCTGCAGACTATGTTTCGCCTGAATCGCAAAACCTTCAGCAAAACGGGTCAGCCGGATATGACGGGTACTGCGATGGAACAACACCTCACCAGTGCTTTGCTCCAATTGCTGAACTGCCCTGGTTACTGCCTGAGGTGAAATGCCCAACCTTACCGCAGCAGCTTTAAAACTGTCACTTTCTGCCGCAGCACAAAAAATTCTTAATAATTCGACTTTGTTGAGCATTAACTATTCCAATTTTTGGAATTAAAAAATCAAAATATTTCCATTTTTTGGATTTGTCTATCACTTCATACTGAACAGGTCGAAATTAACTTTGTTCAACCTGAGCGGGATATAGCCATGAGTCAGAATATTGCGGGAAAAGTAGTAGTCATTACAGGTGCCAGCAGTGGTTTAGGTGAAGCCACGGCTTACTATCTGGCCAGTCTTGGCGCAAAAGTAGTACTGGGCGCGCGCCGCGAAGACAAACTACAACAGATAACAGCACGTATTGAAGCCAAAGGCGGGCACGCAGCCTATCTGGCGACAGACGTGACTAAAGCCAGTGAGGTAAAAGCTCTGGTCGAGCTGGCTGTCAGTCGTTTTGGTCAGTTGGATGTCATGCTTAATAACGCAGGCCTGATGTCTATTGCTCCTATCAGTGAATTAAAAATTGATGAATGGGATCGAATGATCGATATCAATATTAAAGGGGTGTTGTATGGCATTGCAGCAGCGCTGCCGGTATTTGAGCAACAACAATACGGCCATTTTATTAATATCTCCTCTGTAGCAGGCATTAAAGTCTTCAGTCCGGGCGGCACTGTGTACAGCGGCACTAAGTTTGCGGTACGGGCCATCAGCGAAGGTTTGCGCCATGAGGTAGGAGGCGCAATACGTACCACCACTATTTTACCAGGTGCGGTTGATTCTGAACTGAAGCACGGCAGTAGCCACCAGCAAAGCGCAGAATTTGTTGGTAACTTCTATCAAATCGCTATTCCGGCGGATTCTGTGGCACGGGCTGTAGCTTATGCCATAGAACAACCTAAAGAGGTAGATATTAACGAAATAGTGCTGCGCCCTACTGTGCAGGATTTCTAGACCTGACAGATACTGCTACCAGTCAATCTGGGTTTTATTGCGGAAAAACGCACCAGTCGGGCCATCCTCAGCTAAAGTGGCCAGCCAGACTGGTGTTTCTGCCCCTTGCTCCGGACTTAGATCTGCAGCTTCTCCCCCCATGCGGGTACGAACCCAACCCGGGCAAACCGCATTCACTTTCACTTCCGGCATTAATTCACGGGCGCAACTGACAGTCACGGCATTCAGTGCGGCTTTACTGATAGCATAACAAGCAGGTCCTTCCAAACCTTCAGAAAAACTGCCCCAACCAGAGGACAGATTCACAATACGGCCATAACCCCTTTGTTTCATCAGCAGGCCAAACACTTTGCAAAGCACAAAAGGCGCCACAGTATTGACCGACAAACTGTGGATTAAATCTTCAGCACGGGTGTGCGGTACATCAGTGGAATGCAGCATGGCGGCGTTATTGATCAGCACATCAACAGGACCATATTGCTGCTCGATTTGCAGCGCTTTTTGTTCCAGCAATAAGGGGTCTGTTAAATCAAGTCGCAGCGCTATACCAGATCCCAACAAAGACACCGCCTCTTCCGCATCTTTTTGATGCCTGGCCGCCAGCAGCAGTTGAAAACCGCCTTGCTGTATCAGACTTTTAGCAATAGCAAAACCTATACCCCGGTTTGCCCCTGTAATCAGCACTGTTTTTTGTTGCTGTGTCATATTCGGCTCCCTGATAACTGACCATTTACCCATTCACCCTGCGTTATCCGCATTTTCAGATGAAATACTACCAAGTGCAGTGCAAATTTACCTACACTCAAGCAGATGACGACCCGAAGATCCCACTCAGCCGAGGAACACTTCTGATGCCCAACATCAGCTTACTGCAAAAAACAGCACTGACGTTCCTTTTTTGGCTATTTTGCAGTGCTCTTGCGACGACTGCAATGGCATGTGAGTTTGAAGTGAAACTTAAACGCTCTTGTGCTGAAGAGCTGGAGGAAGATTTGCTGCCCAAAGTACCATTTCAGGTGCAGCGCAACAGCAATTTTTTGCATCTGCAAACCAAGGCCGGAGCTTTGTCTTTTCCTGTGTTTAAAGCAAGAACAGACGAAGATACCCAACCTTTTCTGGTGTCTTATTTAGAAGCAGTGCAGCTGGCTGTGATTTGGGTTTTTGAATACCGTGGCCGCAGTGTGTATCTGGTCAATACGCACACCGGCTTGCAAACCCAGGTGAATGGCTTTCCTTTGTTATCTCCGGACAATAAACGCCTGCTGGTGTACTCCGAAGGCCTATCAGATAAAGAAAACGCCAATCTGGTGGTGATTTACCGGATCCGTAATCACAAACTCTATGCCGAACTGGTGCTCAGCGGTGACGACAACTGAATATACCCAAGTAACCTCAAGATGTAGAATTCAGCGGGAGATAAAAGCGCTTTAGGCAAGGCAGCTGTTGGAAGCTTTAGTGGTTCTAAAGCGACAACAGTTAACGCGGCATAAAGCGCTTTTAGCCCCGCCCGAAGGGAGTCGCTGGGCGATTGCACTGCGGTGTTAGCCTGTCTCACAAGG
>JAHKAA010000005.1 GCA_018825965.1 Gammaproteobacteria bacterium | reverse complement strand
CGAAACTGGGAACCTGTTGCAGTTGTGCATCTGAATCCGGATAACAACGAAGAAATCGGTCACGTAAAAGTGGCAAAGGAAGAGCAGCTAAAGGCAGCCTAATAAATCATTCTCAGGCGACAACTAGCTTGACGGCTACCGGGTAATGCCAAGCATACGCGAGCAACGGAATCTCCTGTAATGTTGAGTAAAACATCGCTTGTCTCAACTGATACTCCATCAAGTTTTTTTGCCTGTTCAGGGCTTATGTAAGCTAACCCTGACGGCGTAAAACCATCGTTATATATATTCTGACTTCTTATGAGACAAAAAGGGCCAAAATCTAAATAGCTGTCTTTACCCCCTGTTGGAGTTGCGCCACTGCCGATTTTAGAACAGTAATCACCAAGACGTACCCATTCCCACTCAGAACTCATAACCCAGCCCTCCCAGTTTCTGGCGCGGCTTGCAGTACCACATAGCGGGCGGCGATTTCGGCTCGGAATGATTCGGGAATGCCCGCCCAATCGACCAGTTGCACTATGATGGGTAAATCACTTTCCACAAAGGCCTCGGTCACTTCCCACAGATGCTCCTGTCGGCGGGAGAGATCATCAGGCTGGCGCACCACCAGATCCAGGTCGCTTGCGTCGTAATGGTCGCCATTGACGCGTGAACCATAAGCCCAGATTTCGGCGTGCGGCAGTTGGGTTTGCAGGATGTTCAGCACTTGCGACAGGTATTTTGCGGGCAGTGCCAGCCCGGCGATGTTATGCGTTGCCATCATCTGCCTCTGTTGCGTCTTGGCCCAATTTGCGCTCCAGCGTATCGGCCAAGGTGGTGATGTCCTGCAAAAAGACAGGGATCAATACCAGCGTTTCGGTGGCAAATTGTTCGCCGTAATCGTGCGCGGTGTTGTTGCGGTTGTCGCGATAGCGAAACCAGCGCTCGACTTCATCGAGCGTGAGCAGGCCATGCACGGCAGCGAGGCGCAGAATGTCTTTAACCGGCGTGGTTTCGAGTTTTTTGCCGCCGTGGCCGAAGGCTTTCAGTGCTTTTTTCAGTAGTTTGAAAGCAGTTTCCTGCGTGAGCTCGTAGCCTTTGACGATGGCATTACGAAATACTTCCTGATCAATGCTGCCCGCTTCGGCTTTTTGATAGAGCGCCAGTGAAGACGCCAGCGTTTGAATGCAACGACGCAGATGATCTACATTTAAATACAGCATTTTTTGTATTCCTTTAGCTCTTGGTATCGGATGAATGGTGCAAGTATCGCATGCTCCATGCCTGGCGCTGCAATTGAGCAACAAGGTGTTGCCTTAATTTAAAACTCATACCCCAGCCCTCCCAATTTCTGCCGGATTAACTGGTCCAGTTCTGTGCCTTTGGCCATTTGCTCGGCTAGCTTTTCAGTCAGAGCTGTCATTTTGTCAGCAAAAGCTTCGTCGCAATCTTCCACTTCTTCTGCGCCGACATAACGGCCTGGCGTCAGTACATGGCCATGCCCGGCAATTTCACTCAGCGGTACGCTACGGCAGAAACCGGCGATGTCCTGATAACCCCACGTGTTTTCATCAAGAGCAAAGCCTTCAACGCCCGTCATGTCCTCACCACGCCATGCTTTGGCGGTATTGGCGATCTGGTCAATAGCTTTTTGATTCAGCTCGCTTTGCACGCGGCTAATCATCTTGCCCAGTTTGCGGGCGTCGATAAACAGCACTTCGCCTTTGCGGGCGGTTTTTTGTTTAGTTAAAAACCATAAACAGGCGGGAATTTGGGTGTTAAAAAATAGCTGGCCTGGCAGGGCCACCATCACTTCCACCACGTCGGCGTCGACCATGGCGCGGCGGATATCGCCTTCGCTATTTTGGCTGGATGACATCGAGCCATTGGCCAACACAATACCGGCGCGGCCAGTGGGTTTTAAGTGATACAACATATGCTGCAACCACGCATAGTTGGCGTTGCCTTGTGGCGGGTTGCCATACACCCAGCGCGGGTCGCCTTCTAAGCTGCCATGCCACCAGTCGCTGATATTAAATGGCGGGTTGGCGAGGATATAGTCGGCGCGTAAATCGCTGTGCTGGTTTTTGGTAAAGGTGTCGCCAGGTTCACGGCCTAAGTTAAAGTCGATACCGCGAATGGCGAGGTTCATCGCCGCCAAACGCCATGTGGTCGGATTGGATTCCTGACCATAAATCGACACATCCCCCAGCTTGCCGCCGTGTGCTTCGATAAACTTTTCTGATTGCACGAACATACCGCCCGAGCCGCAACATGGGTCGTACACTTTGCCTTGGTGCGGGTCGAGCACGGCAACCAAGGTGTTAACGATAGACTGTGGCGTATAGAACTGACCGCCTTTTTTACCTTCGGCGCTGGCGAACTGCCCTAAGAAGTATTCGTACACCTGGCCCAAGATATCGCGGGCTTTGGATTGGTCTTCACCAAAACCTATGGTGGAGATTAAATCAACGAGCTCACCCAGCTTGCCATCTGGCAGTGGGGCCCGGGCGTAGCGTTTATCCAAAATGCCTTTGAGGGTAGGGTTTTCCAGTTCAATGGCGGCTAAGGCATCGTCAATGCGCTTGCCGATATCAGCTTGCTTGGCGTTAGCGCGTAATGCTTCCCAGCGCGCAGTTTCCGGTACCCAGAACACGTTGGCCGATTTGTAGTAGTCGCGGTCTTCCAGCTCTTCTAAGATAGTTTGCTCGTCGGCATCAGCGATATAAAACTCGTCATTTGCGTCAGCAAAACGGCGGGACAATTCTTTTTGGCGGCCTGCAAAGGAGTCAGAGATAAACTTTAGGAAAATAAGGCCAAGGGCAATATGTTTATATTCGGCAGCGTCAACGTTGGCACGTAGTTTATCAGCGGCCGACCAGAGCGTCTTTTTGATATCTTGGAGCATGAGAGTCCTTGAGGATTTAATCTATTGATTCCGTTTGTAGTTATTACTATGCCATAAAAGGTTAAAGGCAAGAACGGAAAACTCCCGAAATCGAAGCTAGAAAACGTGATTTGGACGCGAGGATAGACTGTTAAAATACAACAGCTTAAGGAGGCAGAATAATAAGGATTAAAATGGATAATTTATTTGCAAAGAATGCAGTAAACACTAAGAAAATGAATCAGCATAATTTTGGTAAGTTATTGATTGAATTGGTGCCTGGGGTCGGACTCGAACCGACACGGAGTTTCCCCCGGCGGATTTTGAATCCGCTGCGTCTACCGATTTCGCCACCCAGGCATTGAGGGTCGTACAGAAGTAAACGCTTGCATTATACAAAGCGAATGGCGCGGCGCAAGCAAAAGTTTCAGTTGGCTGTCTGGTTGCGCGTTTTTGCAGCAGTTTCGGAAAAACTAAGCTGCGTGATACACTTAGCGCCATTCATCGAATCAATAAAAGTCAGGACACACTGATGTATCACGGATCTCCAAAAGCGGGTTTGTTCCGCCGTTTAGCTGCCATTCTTTATGACGTGCTGATTTTAGCCGCACTCTGGATGCTGGCTGTAGGCTTAGCTCTTGTGTTGGTGACTATTCTGGATAATGTAGGATTAGTTTCACTGGCGGCTTATCAGGATCAGGCTGACTTCCTTCAGAAGCATTCTATTTGGGTCCAGCTTTATCTTCTGTTGGTATCGGCTTGGTTTTATCTGTATTTCTGGATGAAAGCCGGGCAAACCCTGGGGATGCGCGCCTGGCGTATTTTGTTAATCCAAGCAGATGGCTCGCCTGTGACGCTGAAACAGGCTCTACTGCGTTTAGGGCTGTCTTTGTTGGGTGTGGGGAATTTCTGGTTGTGGATCCGCTGGGGCAAGGGTTTGGCGCTGCAGGATCAAATGACCAACACCATAGTGGTGAAGCTGACCAAAGATGAAAGCAAAGAACTGAATTTACATCGTAAAGCGGGCTAAACCGGTAGTAAAACAGCAGATAGCAAAAAGGCAGAAATCAATTCTGCCTTTTTTATTGCCGCCATTGTAGCAACGGCGTCGCTATTTCTTCTGCAATAAATACATCGCCAGCCCAATAAACAAGCTGGAAGGTAATACGGCCCCAAGGACAGGCGGCAGCTGGTACACCAAAGCCACAGGCCCAAACACCTGATCGCTCATATAAAAAGCAAAACCTGTCAGAATACCCATCAGAATACGGGCCGCCATAGTCACACTACGAAGTGGTCCAAAGATAAAAGACAAAGCCACCAGCAACATAGCAATAATGGTTAAAGGCTGCGTGGCCTTGCGCCAGAATGCCAGCTCAAACTTGCTGCTGTCTTGCTGATTGCTGTCCAGATAGTCGATGTAGTCGGTTAAGCCTTTGAGCGATAGCAGCTCGGGTTTAATAGACACCACGCCCAGCTTATCCGGCGTTAAGGTTGAACGCCAACGCTGCTCCTGCCACTGGTGTTTCTCCACTCTGTCATCACGAAAATTCAATCTGCTCACATCTGATAAACGCCAGGCATTGCTGATAAAAACTGCGGTTTTGGCACTGACTATGGCTTTTAATTTTAAATCGGTATCAAATTCGTAAATGGTTAAATCAGTTAAGTTACCGAAGTCATCTACCTGTTTGATATTGATAAAATGATCACCATCTTTGGCCCAAACGCCCTGCCTTGCCGAAATTAAATCACCGCCTGAAATGGCTTTGGTTCGCAGTTCACGGGCCGTTTTTTCCGCCACTGGAGCGCCAAACTCAGCCACCAGCATCACAATCAGCATCATCAGCAAGGAGGTTTTCATCACAGAGTTAATAATATTAAGCCGCGATAAACCCGCAGCCTGCATCACCACTAACTCGCTATTGCTCGCCAGCATACCCAGCCCTACTAAGCCACCTATTAAAGCCGCCATAGGGAAAAACAAAATCAAATCGCCAGGCACACTAAACAAAGTAAATAAACCAGCGGATAACATGTCGTAATCACCGCGGCCAACTAAACGTAACTGGTCAATAAACCTGAACATGCCGGATAAAATCATCAGCACAGTCACTGTCATCAGCACTGTGGTTAATATGGTGCGGCCTATGTAAAGGTCGAGGATCTTAAACATGAGAAGAGCGCCCTGTCAGTAATGCTTTCAGCTTTTGACCTGCTGCGCGGTGTTTCACCAGCATTACTATGCCAAAAGTCAGACCCAAAGCGTGGATCCACCACATACCTAATTGCTCTGGAATTTTGCCGTCCTCTATAGCTGAGCGGCTGGCAATCAGCAAAATGTAATACAACAGGTATAAAGCCAAAGCAGGCAATAAGCGGCCAAACTTGCCCTGCCTTGGGTTTACTTTACTCAGTGGCACTGCAATCAGCATCAGAATAGGAATAGAAAGTGGTATAGCTATACGCCAGTGCCATTCAGCAGCGGCCTCAGGCCCTGTTTGGTTGCGAAGTTCGGCCGTAGGTAAACTGGATAACTTACGGCGTTTTTGTTCCACTTGTTGTTCACGAATTTGAATTTGATATTGACCAAACTCCACCACCTCATAACCAGGAGAACGGGTTTCCCCCGCATAACGGCGGCCACTGTTGAGTTGCAGTAACTGAGCACCGCTGGCATCTTCTTTCACGTAACCAGACTGAGCATAAACTATAGAAGTTTGCCCGCCCGGCTCTGAGGAGGTCTGGGCTAAAAACACCCTTTCCAGCTCCCCACCGTCGCGGCTGATGTCATGCACAAAAACCACAGCTTTTTCATTGGACGTTTGCTGAAAACGCCCTGGTATTAAACTGCTAAGGCCAGAATCGGCTTCGGCCTGTTCTAAAATCTGGTATTCACGTTCTGTCGACCAGGGGCTTAAATACAAAGTGACAAAACCTGCCCCAAGCGCCATCACTACAGATAACATCAGGGTTAAGCGGGTGACATACCATTCGCTGATGCCGGTGGCATGTAATACCGTCATTTCGCTGTCGGCGTATATGCGGCCATAAGCTATTAACACGCCCAAAAAAGCGCTTAAAGGAATAATGATCACCGCCAGTTGTGGCAGTTTTAATGCCAGAACAGTCAGCACCAACTGACCCGGAATATCACCGTCTGATGCGTCTGCCAGAATTTTCACAAAGCGTTGGCTCATGATAATAGTGATCAGGATCAGGAAGACCGCCAATTGGGATTTAAAGACTTCACCAATCAGATAACGAAAAACAATCAAAAATGCCCCCTAAAACCTGTCTTTTTGCTGGAACCCTGACGATTTTTAAGTAAACTGGATGTTTACAGCAATTATTATTGACTAAAGTGGCGATAAATCCGAGCTTTTTTGTAAAGCCGGACAAAATATCATCACACAGAAGACCACTGTACCATCGAACTAACTTGGTATAGTGGCCGAAAGTCTTAGAATCAGGAGTGAGCATGGAGTTCAGCGTAAAAAGCGGTAGTCCGGAAAAACAACGAAGTGCATGTATCGTTGTCGGCGTTTATGAGCCGCGCCGCTTGTCAGCGGTTGCCGAACAGCTGGATAAAATCAGCGAAGGCTACATCAGCAATTTATTACGCCGGGGCGATTTAGAAGGCAAACCCGGCCAGATGTTGTTATTGCACCATGTACCGAACGTACTGAGTGAGCGGGTACTTTTGGTGGGTTGTGGTAAAGAGCGTGAACTGGACGAACGCCAGTACCGCCAAATCATCTCCAAAACCATCAGCACTTTAAATGAAACCGGCTCAATGGAAGCTGTGTGTTTCTTATCTGAGCTGCATGTCAAAGGCCGCGATACCTACTGGAAAGTGCGTCATGCGGTAGAAACTACCCAGGATTGTTTGTACGTATTCGACAAACTTAAAAGCCGCAAAGACGAAACCCGTCGCCCACTGCGTAAAATTGTCTTTAATGTGCCAACCCGTCGCGACTTAACCATAGGCGAAAAAGCCGTTGAACATGGTTTGGCGGTAGCTGCTGGCATTAAAGTCTGTAAAGACGTGTCGAATATGCCGCCCAATATCTGTACTCCGGCTTATTTGGCGGATCAGGCAGTGGCTTTAGCGCAACACGACAAAGTATCAGTGGAAGTGCTGGGCATAGCTGAAATGACAGCTTTGGGTATGCACTCTTATGTGGCTGTTGGCCGTGGCTCGGAAAACGAAGCCAAAATGGCGGTGATTAAATACAACGGCGCTATGGATAACAGCGCGCCAGTGGTACTGGTTGGCAAAGGTTTAACCTTTGACACAGGCGGTATCAGCATCAAGCCAAGCGATGCGATGGACGAAATGAAATACGACATGTGTGGCGCAGCTTCAGTGCTGGGAACTATGCATGCTGTGGTCAGCTTAGGTTTACCTATTAATATGGTGGCTGTGCTGGCTGGCGCTGAAAATATGCCGGATGGCCGCGCTTATCGCCCTGGTGATATTTTAACTACTATGTCGGGCCAAACCGTTGAAGTGTTAAACACTGACGCTGAAGGCCGTTTAGTGCTCTGTGACGCCTTAACTTATGTCGAGCGTTTTGACCCTGATGTGGTGATTGACGTCGCGACTTTAACAGGCGCTTGTGTCATTGCTTTGGGTAAACACGCTTCAGGTTTATTAAGTAACCATAACCCGCTGGCGCATGAAATATTAAATGCCTCGGATCAAAGTGGTGACAGAGCCTGGCGTTTACCTTTGTGGGATGACTATCAGGATCAGCTGGAAAGCCCGTTCGCGGATTTCAGTAACTTAGGTGGCCGTGCCGCCGGTACTATTACCGCAGCTTGTTTCCTGTCGCGCTTCACCCGTAAATACAACTGGGCGCATTTGGACATTGCCGGTACTGCATGGCGCAGTGGTGGTAAAGACAAAGGTGCAACTGGCCGCCCTGTGGCTATGCTGACCCAGTTTTTAATTAACCGTGTCGGAACCGACATCGAGGGATAACAGTGCCTCAGGTCAGTTTTTATCTGCTGCCGGACCAGGCAGCAGAAGCTGAATCACAGCTGGCGTCAGAGCCAGCTTTTTTTCATGTCGCAGCAAAACTCTGCGCCGATTTTTATCAGGCCGGACAGCGGGTTTTTGTGTTCTGCCAAAATCAGGCGGACGCCGAACTGCTGGATGAGGTATTATGGCGCTTTGATCCGATGCGTTTTGTGCCACACAATCTGGCGGGCGAAGGCCCTGCCCGGGGCGCTCCGGTAGAAATCAGCTGGCTGCCTCCAGGCAACGCGAGGCCGGTTTTAATGAACCTGTCGGCAACAGTGCCGCCTTTTAGTCAGCGTTTTCAACACATTATCGAATTTGTTCCAGCCGAAGAACAGCTTAAAGTTCAGGCGCGGGAACGATTTAAATTTTATCGCCAGTCGGGGTTAACCCCGCAAACAGTGCAGCTCTGATGGCCGGCCTGCGTTTTTAGTGAGAGTTTCAGGTAACGAAGATGGAAAAGACATTTAACCCAAGTACCGTTGAACAAGCCATGTATCAGGCATGGGAAAGCAAAGGCTATTTCAAGCCCCGTGGTAATACAGCTGGTGATAACAGCAATGGTGCGTATTGCATCATGATCCCACCACCCAACGTGACCGGTAGCCTGCATATGGGCCATGCGTTCCAGCAAACGATAATGGATGCCTTAACCCGCTACAAACGTATGCTGGGCAAAAACACCTTATGGCAAGTAGGGACTGACCACGCTGGTATCGCCACTCAAATGGTAGTGGAGCGTAAATTGGCAGCCGAAGGCAAACCAGACCGTCATGCCATGGGCCGCGAAGCCTTTATTGAAAAAGTATGGGAATGGAAAGCCGAATCAGGTGGCACCATTACTGAACAAATGCGCCGTTTAGGCAACTCAGTCGACTGGGACAAAGAGCGTTTTACCATGGACGCTGGCCTGTCGAATGCAGTACAGGAAGTCTTTGTGCGTTTGTATCAGGACGACCTGATTTACCGTGGCAAACGCCTGGTGAACTGGGATCCTAAGCTGCACACGGCTATTTCTGATTTAGAAGTAGAAAACAAAGAACAAAAAGGCCACCTGTGGAACTTACGTTACCCGCTGGCTGATGGTGTGACTACTGCAGATGGCAAAAACTACATAGTAGTAGCCACTACCCGTCCGGAAACTATGCTGGGCGATACCGGTATTGCAGTGAACCCGGACGATGAGCGCTACCAGTCACTGATTGGTAAAGAAGTGCTGCTGCCGCTGGTGAACCGCCGTATTCCCATTCTGGCTGACGAACATGCAGATAAAGACAAAGGCACAGGCTGCGTCAAAATCACTCCAGCGCACGACTTTAACGACTACGAAGTGGGTAAACGTCATCAGTTACCGATGATCAACATGATGACAGCGGACGCCACTATACGCACTGAAGGCGAATGTTTTTTCCCGAATGGAGAAGCAAACCCGGCACACAAGGCTGTTATTCCTGCTGAATTCCAGGGCCTGGAGCGTTACGCAGCACGCAAAGCCATAGTGGCGGCTTTTGATGCTGCTGGCCTTTTGGACAAAGTAGAAGATCACACTAACACCCTGCCCTACGGCGACCGTTCTGGTGTGGTGATTGAGCCATTACTGACAGACCAATGGTATGTGCGTGTGGCGCCTATGGCCAAAACTGCCATTGAAGCTGTCGAAAACGGCGACATTCAGTTTGTACCTAAACAGTACGAAAACATGTACTACAGCTGGATGCGTGACATTCAGGACTGGTGTATCAGCCGTCAGCTGTGGTGGGGTCACCGTATTCCAGCCTGGTACGACGAAACAGGTAAAGTCTATGTAGGCCGTGATGAAGCTGAAGTGCGTGCTAAACACGCTTTAGCCGATGACGTGAAATTACGTCAGGACAACGATGTACTGGACACCTGGTTCAGCTCAGCGCTCTGGACCTTCTCGACTTTAGGTTGGCCGGAAGATACTGAAGATTTAAAAACCTTCCACCCGACCGACGTTCTGGTGACTGGTTTTGACATTATTTTCTTCTGGGTAGCCCGGATGATTATGATGACGATGCATTTCATCAAAGATGAAAACGGCAAACCACAAGTGCCATTTAAGACTGTCTATGTGACTGGTCTTATTCGTGATGAAAACGGCGACAAAATGTCAAAATCCAAGGGCAACGTGATTGACCCGCTGGATATGATTGACGGCATCAGCCTGGAAGACCTGTTGGTAAAACGCACCAGCAATATGATGCAACCACAGCTGGCCGAAAAAATTGGCAACCAGACCAAAAAGCAATTCCCTGAAGGTATTGAAGCCAGCGGTACAGATGCGCTGCGTTTCACTTTAGCTGCTTTGGCTTCAACAGGCCGTGATATCAGCTGGGATATGAAACGTTTAGACGGTTACCGTAACTTCTGTAACAAGCTGTGGAACGCCAGCCGTTACGTCACCATGATGACCGAAGAAAAAGATTGTGGCCTTGCTGTTAACGGCAATGGTGGTGGTGAAATGGAGCTGTCATTGGCAGACCACTGGATCATCAGCCAGTATCAACAAACTATCACTCAATTCCGTGGTTATTTAGACAGCTACCGTTTTGATATGGCGGCCAATACGCTGTATGAGTTCACCTGGAACCAGTTCTGTGACTGGTACTTAGAGCTGACCAAACCTGTATTGTTTAAAGGCAGCGAAGCTCAGCAACGTGGCACCCGTCATACCTTACTGACAGTGCTGGAATCTTTACTGCGTTTAATGCACCCCATCATGCCATTTATCACTGAAGAAATTTGGCAGCGTGTAGCTCCAATGATCCGCACAGACATCAGCGCTGGCGACAGCATTATGCTGCAGGCTTACCCGGAATTTAATCAGGCGCTGGTCAACGAAACTGCCACTGCTGATCTGGAATGGGTGAAGAGCTTTATAGTCGCTATCCGTAACGTGCGGGGTGAAATGGATATAGCGCCAAGCAAACCATTGTCTGTACTGGTGCGTAACCTGACCAGCGATGATAGCCGCCGTTTACAAAGTAATATGGCCTTCCTGCAGAATATGGCGAAGTTAGAAGCCATTACTGTATTGGCCGATGGCGACACAGCTCCTGCTTGTGCCGCTCAGCTTTTGGGCAAGATGGATATTCTGATCCCTATGGCTGGCCTGATTGATAAAGAAGCCGAGCTGGCCCGTATTGCCAAGCAAATGGAAAAAGCTCAGCAGGAACATGACCGTGTTGCCAGCAAACTGGCAAATGAAGGTTTTGTGGCTAAAGCGCCTGAAGCAGTACTGGCGAAAGAGCGTGAAAAACTAGCTGAAGCTTTAGAAGCTATCACTAAGTTAAAAGCCCAGCAGGAACAAATAGCTGCGATTTAACTATCTGTTCTATTTGTTCTATTGAACGTCGAAAGGCGACCTGCGGGTCGCCTTTTTAATGCTTAAAGCGCCGATGTTTCGTTTACCCAGTCCGGTGCTATCTGTTGTAAAAAAGGTCGGGTGATCAAAGCGGCCTGTTTTGCAAAATCGCAGTAGTTCTCTTTGACTGTGTTGGTGTTCATAGCCACCACCAGTTGTAACTCCGGATAAATCACTAACCAACTTTGTGCACCGCTGGACACACCACCATGGTGCACAAAACTTACGGTACGACTCAGCGGGTTGTCTTTGTCACAAAACAAATGTTTTTGCGAAAAATTGCGCCAACCCAAAGCATAAGACTGCTCGTTTACTTCGCCATTACGCAACTTTTGTGGTGTCCAGAACTGCTGTTGCACTGCCGCCGGAATAAAGTCCGGGTTAAACCAGGCTGAACCTAACACAGCTAAATCGACTGAACTGGCGGCCAGGCCACCGCCTGCCCATCTTTGGCTTAAATTCACCTCTCTGTGTTTTTTAGCATAGCCATCATGGGTCCTATAAAAGCTGGCCTGATGGGCCGATGGCAGCTCGGAAGCGGCCAGAGAAGACAAGCCTAGGGGCAAACTGACTTGGGCATTTAGATACTGTAAAAACGGCGTTTGTACCGCACTTTGCAGTACAGCACTGGCCAGATTGACATCAAAGGAGCTGTAATGAAAAGCTGTGCCTGCCGGAAACAGCAATTTGCTTTCATCAAACAAGCTCAGAGCATCATGCACATCATGAAACTCAGCTTGTTTTAATAAAGTCTGTACCGCACCAATCCAGTCGGTGTTTTCTTTATAACCGGGCAAACCCGCTGTGTGTGACATCAGTTGCCTTAAAGTTAAATCCTGCCACAGCGGATTAGGCAGATCGGTTTTATAGCGGCTGATTGGCGCATCTAAATCTATAGCACCAGCAGCCACCGCTCTGGCCAATGCGGTAGCTGTCACCGCCTTTGAGGTGCTGCCAATACGAAACTGACTTTCAATACTGGCTGGCTTTTGGCTTTCCAGATCGGCATAACCTGCAGCTCCAGCCCATAACAACTGACCACGCCATGCTACAGCAGCGGTTAAAGCCGGAAACTGGCCTTGCCGCTGACTTTGCTTCAGCGCTGTCATCGCTTGTTCTGCCGTGGCCTGAAACTCTGATTGATAGACTTTTGTTTGCACAAGTACCCCGGCTGATTGCTTTGCCGATAAAGCAGTCCAGCCAGACAACTGATCCCATGCCACCACAGCCCCAGCCAGCAGCACCACTGCCGCAGTTATTCCTCTTTTTTTCATTGGTTTTGTCCTTTAGTTTTATCGTTTTCCATGGTTTTGGGCAAAGCTTCGCCCGCAGGCATACAAGGCCCGAAATGATGAGTCTTTCATTAAAAGCAGTTTTGTCTTAGGGTGTTGCTCCCTGCTGCAACAGATAAGCCCTGACTTCGGCAGTAGAGGCCCTGCTAAGTGGCGATCGCAGTTCACTGCCATCCATCACCGTAGCTTCCACTTTCAGATTCACTCTGGCGCCTTGCTGAACCAGATACTGCACCATCGCCAAATCGCCGATATAACTGGCGTTAATCAGTGGTGTTTCATCCGCCAATACTATGGCATTCACATCAGCCCCAGCCTGAACCAGTCTTTTCGCCATGACCAGATTGCCATGCTGGGCTGCGATAATCAGCGGGTTGCCATCACGCCTACTACTTTGGTTCACATCAGCACCAGCGGAGAGTAACAATTCCACCATGGCTTTATCGCCAGAGCGCACGGCCAGCATTAAAGCAGTGCCCTCACCCGGCATAGCGGCATTTAACGGATAACCCAAAGCAAGTAATTGACTGACTCCAGCCAGATCCTGCTGCCGCACTTTGTGCAGCAGTTGTTGCAACTGATGAAGTTCAGTCAGGCTAAGCTGAGCATATTCAGCAGGCAACCTGGCCACCTGAGTACGCTCTGCCAAAACCAGAGTGGCGGCGACGGACAAAGACAACGCAATCAGCACAGCACAACTTTGCGGGGTGATTTTGCCTGCAGAGCCTTGCAACACAAAACGGATCCTTTGTGCCAACAAAGGTTGTTGCTGCCATGGCATGGCCAGTGTTGCTGGCTGACCTCTGCTGTTCGTTTTACTGCAATCCGCTTTACTGCAATCCAGTAAGGTTTGGGCATACCTATGGGGCTGCGTTAACTGCGCCGTTACAGCAGCATCACAACTTAATTCACGGTATTGATTGAGTTGCCGGCAGATTAAGCCCCAAAACGGGCTCCACCAGCACAGCACTGCAAATAATTGTTGCAGATAAAAAGCCACCAGATCGCCTCGATGCCAATGCATACGCTCATGAGCAATCACATGCTGCAATTGCTCTGCCGATAAATACTGCACCCATAAAGCAGGAAGAATTATACGGGGTTGGCGCAGTCCCACCAGCATAGCGCTATCAATAGCAGAGTGCTGATACAAAGCTGGCTTATGGTGAGCTGAATCAGGCAAGCTCAGGGGCTGAGCCTGTAACCATAACTGACGGCTCGCTCTGTAACTTTGGCTGAATCGCCCCAGTTGCCAGCAGCAGCCCAAAGGCACAAGCACTAACCACCAGGCTGGAGGAACAAATAAATAAAACAGCTGTGGCGCCAAAGCCCAGCGTTGAGTTAAAGCAGGTTCGGTCTGTACAGCTGCTGTGGTTTCTACTAAATGAAGCTGTTGCTGCTGTAAAACAGAGATCTCAGCGTTAAACCAGTGCTGCGGCGTAATCTGTTCAGCGCCTTCACTTAATAGAGCAGCAGGTACTACAAACAACAGCACCGCCAATATGGTCCACAACCGCAACATCCAGTGCGGCCCAGGTCGCCACGAGCTTTGGCTAAGCCAATACAGCCATGGCACTGTCACCAATACCAACAGCAGATGTAAAACCAGATAAAACAACAACCAGCTAAATTCCAGCATGATCAGTCTCCCTGTGTTGCCTTGTCTGAGTGAGCATCAATTTGTGCCTGCAACTCATCAGCAAGCTCTGGTGTTAAATCTTGCTGCTCTATCAGATGTTGTGCAAGCAAAGCCGGAGAGCCGCCAAAAAACCGCTGCAGCAGCGTACTTAAGGCCTGACTGCGGGCTTGCTGTTGCACTGTAGTCGCTTGATAAATAAAAGCTTTGCCCTGTTTTTCACAATCGACATGGCCTTTATCAAACAGAATGCGACACAAAGTTTGCACTGTGGTGTAAGCCACAGCAGAATCTTTGTTTAGCTCTGCTGCGATGTCTTTGACTGAACTCGGGCCATGTTGCCACAACACCTGCATGATTTTTTGCTCTGCGCTTGTAAGCTCAGGAGATTTTGTTCTGGCCATGTCTGCTACCCAATAAAAAACAATCTACTAAAGAATTAGTTTTAATCTAGCCGAGCATCCTTAGCACTGCAACTAATTCTTTAGTTTTTGAAAGTTTATTTACAAATGGCGCCCGTTTCATCTTTAGTCCATCGCAAAAGCAGGTAAAGTTCAGGTAAAAAACTTGGACTGAAGCTCAATCTGCTATACCATCCGCGCCGCCTGCAGCAAGCAGTTGCAGGTTCCCTGATTAATTCTCAAATGGAAGAGACATAATGAAATTTAAGTTAGGCGCTTTATTCGTTGCTTTAGTAGTGACTGCTGCTCCAGCTCAGGCTGATTGGTTAAATGCAGTGAAAGATGGCGCAAGCAGTGCACTGAAAGAAACTAAAGACAGTGCCAAAGCAGCCGCTTTAAACACCTCAGTGCGTACAGCTTTAGGTTTAACTGA
This sequence comes from Gammaproteobacteria bacterium, assembly GCA_018825965.1. Lineage (GTDB taxonomy): Bacteria > Pseudomonadota > Gammaproteobacteria > Enterobacterales > Alteromonadaceae > Pararheinheimera. The sequence goes on along the minus strand of JAHKAA010000005.1, from coordinate 69,351 downwards.
AGGTAAATCAACTCAGGCGGCCATTGCTGAAAAACTGGGTGAACCAGCCAGCAAAACAGAAAAAGATGGCAAAACCTTGTGGTTATATGATGTGACTGTATTGTCTGCCAGCTACCCGACTTTAACTGAGTTAGTCAAAACTCAGGAAGCTGCACAAAAATCAGTGCAATTAAGCTTTACTGCTGATGTGTTAAATAAGTTAGAACTGATCACTCCGGCTAAATAATTTTCTGGGCACTGCCGCCAAAGCTGGCAGTGCTTTTTAATTTTAATTCAAAGCCTTACATCAAACTCAAATCTGTTTTTCATCTTTATACAAATATTGTACAAAACATTTTTTTTGTTATTATTGCGCGCCTGAATTTAACCCGTGTAAATTCATTCTGTTGTTTACCCTGATCTGATGAAATTGCGCCATAAGCAATCACTTTCAGTCCCGGGCTCTGGCAGCTCAACCCCAAACACTCCGTACGTAAGCAAATAAGCTATGCTACTGCGGTTGGCTTTTATTTTTCTGGCAATGCCAGGCTTTGTGAAGGAACCCTTTAATGGATTCACCAAGTGCCATTAGTTTGATCCCACCAGTTGTTGTGATGGCTGTTGCCATCTGGCTGAAGCGACCTATTTTGTCGTTAGTAGTGGGTGCTGTTGCAGGTTTGCTGATGCTGTTCCCGACTCAACCTCTTGAGTTACTGAATACCTTCGCTGAAATATCGCAAAACGTTATGCAGGATGAAACCATTGGCTGGTTGATTCTGGTGTGTGGTGGTTTTGGTTCACTGATTGGATTATTGATCCACACAGGTGGTGCTGTGGCTTTTGGTCGTTCGGCCTCTAAGCTGGCGACCGGACCTAAATCGTCCATGTTTATGACTTTTATTTTAGGCTGCATTATTTTTATCGACGATTACCTCAATGCGTTAAGCGTGGGTGAAGCGATGAAAAGAGTCACAGACAAATACAAAGTGTCCCGTCAGATGCTGGCTTATATAGTAGATTCAACGGCTGCGCCTATTTGTGTCATTATTCCTATCTCTACCTGGGCCATCTTTTTTGGTGGTTTATTGGAAAACAATAAGGTAGCGCAAGCTGGGCAAGGCGTTGATGTCTATATGCAAGCCATCCCTTATATGCTGTACCCATGGTTAGCTGTCACTCTGGTGTTGCTGGTCACCTTAAAAATTATGCCTGCCATAGGTCCCATGAAAAAAGCAGAACTGGCAGCGCAAAATGGCACCCCTATGGACGCTTTGCCAGAGGTGAGTGTCGAAGCTTCAGCCAGTCACCATCATGTGCAGGGCCAGAATGTACCTGCCGGTGATCAGTATGCAGTACATGCCATGGAGCAGGAATTTGAAGAAAGCGATAAGCATGGCAAACTACGCAACTTTATAGTGCCTATGCTAATGCTGATTGGTTTTACCATCTACTTTGATATAGACGTACTTAAAGGTTTGTTGGTTACATTGGTGCTGACTCTGGTGTTTTACAGCTATCAACGCCTGATGTCTTTAGGCGACATGATGGAAGTGATGATGAATGGCTTTAAAACCATGTTGCCTGCCATTTGTACTGTCATTGCCGCTTTTATCTTTAAAGATGTCTGTGACAAGTTGTTACTGCCTCAGTATGTGATTGAAAACCTGACGCCTTATATGACGGCACAAATGCTGCCCGCTATTGTGTTTTTAGCTATGGCGATTCTGTCTTTTGCTACTGGCTCGTCATGGGGCATTTTTGCGGTCTCTATTCCTATTGTGATGCCTTTGGCTTATGCAGTAGAAGCAGATATTCCATTGGTCATTGGTGCGCTGTTATCCGCAGCATCCTTCGGCAGCCAGGCCTGTTTCTACAGTGACTCCACTGTATTAGCAGCTCAGGGCTCAGGCTGTAATCTGGTATCGCATGCTGTGACTCAGTTGCCTTACGCTTTAATAGCAGCGGCTTTAGCTTTTGCAGGTTTTGTTTTGATCGCTTAACAAATCGTTTAGTAACAACAAAGGCACCTGATGGTGCCTTTGTTGTATTTAGCTACAGGCCAAATTTATCTTGGTTATAACTTTTGGCGATATAGAAAAGCATCCAGCATTAATCAACAAAAACGCACAAGATTGAATATTTTATCCACTTTTTACGAAATACTGTTATAAATAAGCCAGTTAGCTTATACCTTGCTTTCGAGACATAAGCTGCAACTCCTTTATTCCATAAAGTTTTAGGCGATAACCCTTTTATACCTAAAGGCTGCTAACTATCCAGACATCCGGTTATTTCTAATTCATCTATACAAGACCAATCCATTAGTTATTGAACAGCTCACTCAAGCCTAAAATGCACTCACTTTCTGCCAGCTGCTCAAACCAGTTCGTTTGACGCAGATTATGGCCAGTATGAATTTAAGATCATCGAGGTGTGTATGCTTCATTCAACACAAGAGTTTTTATCCGGCAACACTACACAAGAGGCCAGCAGGGCTTTACCTGTGCTGGATTTAAGCCTGATGGATGGCACAGCTATTGAGCAACAGTGTTTTATTCAGCAACTGCGTGTAGCTGCCCGTGATGTGGGTTTCTTTTATCTGACAGGTCATGGCCAGAGCGAGCAAAAGCAGCAACAGATTTTAGCGCTGGCCAAACAGTTTTTTGCGCTGCCACTGGCTGACAAACAACAAGTACAGATGATCCACTCACCGCATTTCCGGGGTTACACGGGTTTAGGTGGTGAATTAACCCGGGGTCAGCCGGATATACGCGAACAGTTTGACGTGATGCGGGAAGAAGCCGTGCCAGCACAGACAGATATCAGCCCGGCCTGGCAAGGGTTAATTGGCCCAAACCAATGGCCAACGGCTTTACCACAGATGCAAACTGAACTGCTGAACTGGCAACAGTCGTTATCAAATATCACGGTAAAATTAATGCGTGCTTTAATGCTGGCGTTACAGCAACCTGCTGATGCCTTAGACGACAGCATTAAAGCTGGTCCTTATCAGCATATGAAGCTTATTCGTTACCCTGGTGTGGATGCGAACAAATCAAACAGCAAACAAGGTGTAGGTGCCCATAAAGATCCGGGTTATCTGACCCTGGTAGTGCAGGATGATCAATCAGGTTTAGAAGTGGAAACCGAACAAGGCTGGATCAGTGTTGCCCCTTTGCCTGGCGCTTTTGTGGTCAATATTGGTGAGCTACTGGAACTGGCGTCCAACGGTTATTTAAAAGCCACCTTACACCGTGTGGTCAGCCCAAATTCTGGCATAGAACGTTATTCCTGTGCCTTTTTTATGGCAGCTCAGCTGGATGCCACAGTACCTTTATTGCAATTGCCGTCTCATTTAGCTGACGAAGCTAAAGGTCCGGCCAGCGATCCAACTAACCCATTGTTTTATCAGGTGGGTCAGAATGTGTTAAAAGGACGCTTACGTTCACACCGTGATGTGGCAGCGGCCCATTATGCAGAGTTAGCAAAAGCTGTCTAAGCTCAGCACAACCCAACATAAATAAAAAAACATAACCAAGGTTCACTATGAAATTTCGTACTTTAAGTATTCACGCCGGACAGCAACCCGACCCGGGCACAGGCGCTTTAGCCACGCCTGTATATTTCACCAGCACCTTTAGTTACGGCACCGCCGAAGAAGGTCAGGCCCGTTTTGCGGGTCAGAATCCGGGTTATATCTACAGCCGTTTTGCCAACCCAACCACTGCAGCTTTAGAGCAGAAATTAGCAGCGCTGGAAGGGGCAGACGAAGCTTTAGTCGTAGCCAGCGGTATGGCCGCTGTCAGCGCCATTATGTATGCGCTGACCAATGCAGGGGATGAAGTGGCTTTTATCGACCCTGTCTACGGCGGTACTGATGCCTTTTTACGTAATACCTTAACCCGGGCTGGTGTGACATTAAGCCGTTACAGCAGCGATAAAGACTTTGCAGAGCGTGTGAAAGCCAACACCAAAGTGGTGTTATTTGAGCCTGTCACCAACCCGACTTTAAAAGTGATAGACACCCGCATTGTGGTGGAAGCAGCCCGTAAAGTCGGCGCTCTGGTGATTTGTGACAATACCTTTTTAACGCCTTATTTATTCCGTCCGCTGGAAATTGGTGCTGATATTGTGATGCACAGCGGCACTAAGTACCTGTCTGGTCATGGCGATATTATTGCCGGCATAGTGGCAGGGCGCAGCGAGCTGATGCAGAAGATCCGTACTGTGGCGCTAAAACATATAGGTTCACCTATAGGCCCACAAGAAGCCTATTTACTGCAACGTGGCGTAAAAACCCTGACCTTACGGATGGATGCTCATATCGACAACGCCCGTAAAGTCGCTGATTTTTTAGCGGCTCAGCCTCAAGTGGCCAAGGTGTATTACCCGGGTCATGCCAGCCATCCTGGGCATCAGGCGATAGCAGACACAGCCACGGGTTTTGGTGGCATGGTGGCTATTGATATCGAAGGTGGTTTTGCCAAAGCTGCAGTGTTTTTAAATCACCTGCAATTATTCGCGCAGGCTGTAAGCTTAGGTGATGTAGAAAGTTTAGCTTGTCACCCAGCCAGCACCACTCATGCGGCTATGACAGCAGAAGACAGACAAAGAGCAGGCGTCACCGACAAGCTAGTACGCCTGAGTATAGGCGTGGAAGATGCCGATGACTTAATTGCTGACTTAGCACAGGCTTTGGCCAAACTATAAAAGTTAGCTGCGGATGTCGCAGCTAACCGCGGTTTCTGACAGCGCTTTTGTATAAGCGCTGTCGTCTTTTAAGTCTTCTGTTGTCAGAGGATCTGTCAGCAAACCTTCCTGCTCTGCGATCACTAAAGCCACCATAGTATCGCCTGTGACATTAGTCGTAGTGCGGGCCATATCGATAATACGGTCTATAGCGGCAATAAAAGCAATACCTTCCAGCGGTAAACCTACTACGGATAAAGTGACGGTCAGCATCACCAGCGCTGTACCTGGTACTCCAGCAGTGCCCAACGAAGCCAAAGTGGCAGTGCCCACAATCAACAGGTAATCAATAAACTGCAGCTCGATGCCGTATAAGCTGGCAATAAAAATAGCGGCTATAGCCGGATAAATACCACCACAACCATCCATATTTATGGTCGAGCCTAAAGGCAAGACAAAACCGGCATAGTCTTTGGAAACTTTTAGATCTTCAGTCACAGCTTTGTAACTGGCAGGCAAAGAGGCATAACTGGAGCAGGTGCTAAAGGCAACCAGCTGCACAGGGAAGATCGCTTTGAAGTAGTCTGTTACTTTCATTGAACTGAAAAAGTGCACCAAGCCACCATAGGTCAGCCCCATATGCAGCAAACAACCGACATAAATAGCCAGAATAAACTTGCCCAGCGGCAGCAGCATCTCTAAACCATAAGTACCAACCACCCAGGCTATCAAACCAAAAACCCCGACAGGGGTAAACAACAATACCAGGCGGGTAACTTCAAACATCATATCGGCACCGGAACGCACCACAGAAAGCATGGCAGCGCCTTTTTCACCAATATTACGCAGCGCCAGCCCCAACAAAATAGCAAACAACATCACAGGTAAAACCTGGCCTTGCGCCATAGCCGCAATAGGATTGGCTGGTATTAAATCCACCAGCACCTGGCTGACAGGAGGTATGACTTTTTCAGTGACTTGTGCAGCCACTAAATTCTGGCCGGTTTCAAATTGAAAGGCAGTGCCAACGCCAAGGCCTATCAGGCTGGCAATCAAGGCGGTTAATAAAAACAAACCCACTGTTTTACTGGCTATACGACCTAAGCCTTTGCCTTGCCCCAGTGAGGTGATACTTAAAATCAGACTAAAAAACACCAGCGGGATCACCAGCATTCTAATGGCATTGATATAGGCAGTGCCCAAAGGTTTTAACACCAAAGCATCGGCGCCTAAGACTAAACCTGCCACAGTCCCCAGTACCATAGCAAGTAGCACCTGTTGCCAGAGGGCTAAGTTTAAATTGATGTTTTTCATAACTAATTCCGCGCTGTAAAGGCCGCCAGTATAGGGGCTGTCTGCATTCCGACCTATTCAGTTCAGTTCTAAGCCAGAACCAAAAGGAACAAGGTATTTACCTAATAAAGTGAAACCTTTTATATCCATTTGAAATATAAAATCACAATTTATTAAAATATTTACATAAAAGATTGGGTATGATCACAAAACAGCAGATTAAAAAAGGATTTAACATGACAATACAAACTCCACTGGCCTCAGCTATTACTTTGGCACTGATCAGCAGTACTTATAGCGGCAGCACTCTGGCGCAACAGGCGCAGGCCGGGGTCGAAAAAATTTCTGTTATAGGCAGCCGTTTATCAGTGCGTTCGGCCACTGAAACCAGCTCACCAATCGATATTATTGATGAAGCTCAACTGGCAGGTACAGGAGCGCTGGAAACCGCAAAAGCACTGCAAATGTTGGTTCCAAGCTTTAACTTCCCAACATCTTCTATTACTGATGGTTCAGATGCAGTAAAACCAGCTAGTTTACGTGGTTTATCACCTGACCATACGCTGGTCCTGGTCAATGGTAAAAGACGGCATGGCACAGCTTTGGTTCACTTAAACGGCACTATGGGCCGTGGCAGTTCAAACGTGGATCTGAATACTATCCCTGTCTCTGCTATTAAACGCATTGAAGTATTACGTGACGGCGCTGCAGCTCAGTATGGTTCAGATGCTATTGCAGGTGTCATTAACATAGTTCTGAAAGATCAGGCGGGCTCAGGTGAAGTCGCAGCCAGCGCTGGCCAGACCTATGAAGGAGATGGTGAATACTACAAGGCATCGCTGAATTCAGGCTTTCGTTTTGCCGACACTGGTTTTGTGAACCTGAGTGTTGAACAGCAACATAAAAACGGCACCAACAGAGCGGGCTTAGATCCCCGTGAACAATACAACCCTATTAACGGCGCACCAGACCCACGTGAAGCCAGCTTTAACCGCTTAAGCCACAAAGTGGGTGATGCCGCCTTTAAGCAACAGTCTGTATTTATTAATGCTGGTTACGAACAGGGCACTACAGAATGGTATGCTTTTGGTGGTGCCAGCCACAGAGAATCAGCTTCAGGCGCTTTTTATCGTATTGCCAAAGATGCCCGTAATATCCCGGAAATTTACCCTGACGGTTATCTGCCGGAAATAGCCCCGGAATCAGGCGACTACTCTTTGACTGCAGGGGTTAAATTTGATGTCGCCGACTGGCGGTTGGACTTATCTGCAGGTACAGGTCAAAGCAGTTTCCAATATTATGTCAATAATTCGCTGAACGCGTCTTTTGGCCCAAACAGCCCAAGCAGCGCTTATGCCGGTGAGCTGGTGAATGCCGAGCAAAACTTCAATATAGATGCCAGCAAAAGATACAGCTTTATCAACGACTCAGAATTGGTGGTATCCACAGGCCTCAGCCGCCGTCATAACAGCTACCAGATCAAAGCTGGTGAAGAGTTGTCATGGCGCAATTATGGGTATCAGAATAAAGCCGGAGGTATTCAGGGTTTTGGTGGTTTTACGCCAGAGTCAGAAGTGGATGAATCGCGTCACAATACCGCGCTTTATCTGGAGCTGGAAAACGCCCTGACCGACGATTTCACCTGGGGTGCAGCACTGCGCCAGGAAGACTATTCCGACTTTGGCAGCGATACCAGCTGGAAATTATCAGGCCGTTATCAGTTAACCGAACAATGGGCAGTGCGCGCCACAGCCAACGATGCGTTCCGTGCTCCCAGTGTGCAGCAACTGTATTTCTCCAACCTGTCGACACTTTTTGTCGCTGATCCACAAAGCGGTGTACTGACACCAACTGAGTCCGGTACTTTTAACAATATTTCAGCTGTGACCCGCGCTATAGGTCAGGGTGATTTACAAGCGGAGTCAGCCTTAAGTTTCAGCGCCGGTATTACCTTTCAGGGCGACGATGGCTTTAGCTTTACGCTGGATGCTTACCGTATTGAACTGGACGACCGCGTGATACTGACAGGCAGTGTTGGCCGTGCCGACAGTGCTGCCTTAGCGGAGATTCTGGGCGACTCAGGAGCCAACTCAGTACGCTTCTTTACCAACGCAGTAGATACCACCACTCAGGGTCTGGAAGCTGTGGCCGCTTATCAGTGGGACGCGGGTTTATGGGGCGAATGGAAAACTTCTTTCAGCGCCCAATACAACGACACCGGCATAGATGCAATTCGGGTTCCTGCCTTGCTGGATGGCCTGGAAACCAAACTCTTTGACCGGGTAGAACAGGTCCGCTTAACCAAAGCCAACCCAAACAAAGGCGCGGTCTGGAGCCTGACGCAGGATTATAAACAGCTGCAAACCAACCTGAGGCTAAACTATTTTGGTCCTTACACTATTGGTTATGCCACAGGAGACAAAACCTACAGCGGCAAAACCACAGTAGATATTACCTTCCACTATGAGCTGACCGATGACTTACGTTTTGGTTTTGGCGCAAACAATCTGTTTGATACCTATCCGGATAAACAACCGACGATCAACAGCTTCAATGGGATCTTTATGTACCCGAACACCAATGCGCCTTTTGGCTTTAACGGCGGCTCTTATTACGCCGATTTGAGTTATCGTTTCTAAGCAGGTTAACTCTACTCAAGGCAGCTCCGGCTGCCTTTTTTATGTCCATGGAAGGACGGTATGTCGCAACTGTCGGGAACGTTGTTGCGACTAGATCGGATAGATTTGCTGTTCAGTGCCGGAACTGGCCAGACAAAAGTACAAAGGCGCTTTAGTATGAGTTTCGTCATTGAACAGGATAAACATCATGCCCTCATACTTTCACCAGCTTCACCAACAAAAAGAGCCTTTACTCTTAATCAACATCTGGGATCCGGCCAGTGCCGTTTTAGCTCAGCAGCAAGGTGCCAAAGCCATCGGCACATCCAGCGCAGCTTTAGCCTGGTCTTTGGGATACAAAGATGGCGAACATTTACCTGTTGTCGAGCTTCTTGCCGCTGTAAAGCGGATCCAAAGGGTGAATAAGTTACCCTTGTCTGTTGATATTGAGACGGGGTACAGCAAGGATCCAGAACAAGTTGCCAAACTAGTGGTACAGCTGGTGGCCTCAGGTGTTGCAGGGATCAATCTGGAAGATGGCAATGAAAGCCCTGAGTTACTTTGTGCCAAAATTCGTAGCTGCCGTGAAGCACTGGCGGGTAAAGAGTTATTTATTAACGCCAGAACTGATATTTATCTGGCAAGGTTGGCGGAGGGGCAAACTGCAGTTGAGCTCTGTATGCAACGCGCCGCTTTGTATCAAGCCGCAGGAGCTGATGGGCTCTTTATTCCATGCCTGACAGAGCCCCTGGCTATACAGCAGTTATGTCAGTCCATTCAAATACCGATCAATCTGATGTGGCTGGCTGATCTGCCGGATAAAACAGAGTTAGCAGCATTGGGCGTCAAACGATTGAGTTACGGTCCAGCCTTGTTTTTACATTGCTATCAAAGTTTACAAAACGAAATGGCCCTATTGTCAGGATCAGTTGTTGCCCCTGCTGAGCCACTGAGCGGAGCCAGGCTGGAACATTGCTATGAAAATAGTGCCGCAGAGTAGCGACTCAAGATGTGGCTTAACTTTGGTTTTGATTGATTTGAGTTTGTGATCTTTCCTGCTCACCCAGCTCAATTCTAGTCACAAGCAGTTCAAGTTTATCCAGCCAGAACCCGAACCAATGCACCAGTTGTTTTGCCATCTCTGCTCTCCTTAAAGACATTTGTATGTCTGTAAGCATTAAAGCAGAGCCAATTAATAACTTAAAATACTTTAAAGTAGCAAGGTTAGACGAAAAAGAAATATAAGACTGTATTAGAAAAAGGCCAGAGTTGTAGCTCTGGCCTTTTTGTTTGATCTCAACAGAGTAGAGATCTGAATAGGTAAAAACAGGTTTTACTTAGTGACGTGGTGCTTCTTCGCCATCGTCTTCATCGTCGAAGTCTTCGTCGTCGCCCTCTTCACCACCTTCAAAGTAGGTGCCCCAGCCGTCGTATTCCACACCAAACTTCTGCGCTAAGGCTTCCAGTTTGATGGCGTCTGCTGTGATGCTGGCGCCGTCCAGAGATTGTTCACGAATAGCGTCGAATACCCAGGCAGTGCCGCCTTCTTCAAATTCAACTTCTTCGGCGTCTGTGACTTCGTAGCCTAATTTAAAGACTTCAACAGCCAGTTTTTCTAAGCGGGCAAAATCTTCATGGTAAAAATGGTGCTCTATGGTGTATTCCGCATCCGGATCGCTGCCATCTTCCATCAGTGCAGCTATGGTGTCTTCAGTAAATTCTTGCCAGTTTTCCATGATATTACCCCGTGACAGTCAATGAGTCGGCAGTGTAGTCGGTTGCCACTTCGCTATCAAGCAGCTTAATCTTATCTGCCATCTGTTGCCGTATTGTTTCAGCCAGCTCACGGGCCGGAATTCCTGTTTCAGGGTATACAGGCGGCATGATTTCAATAATCACTCTGCCATTGTTCCATTTGTTTAAGCGTACTTTGCTGGTGTTGCTCATACAAATAGGCACCAGCGGCACTTTGGCTTGTTGCGCTATATGAAAAGCACCGGTTTTAAAAGGCAATAAACCACGACCATAACTGCGGGTACCTTCAGGAAATACCCAGACAGACACCTTGTCCTGCACTATACGATCTACAGCACCTTGCATGGTGCCGACGGCTTTCGACTTGTTCGCTCTGTCGATCAGAATATTGCCACTAAGCCAATACAGCTGGCCAAAAAACGGGATCCACTTCAGGCTTTTTTTACCTATGGTCACAGTACCTGGCAATAAAGCTTTGCTGATAGTAAATAAATCGTAGTTGTTCTGATGGTTAGCCAAAAACACACAAGGCATAGCAGCTGTCACTTCAGGAGCCTGGCGCACTTCCACTTTTAAACCAAAAATCCATGCAGCCCAGCCATACCAGCCAGAAAACAAAGCCACGTTCGGAACATAAAAAGGACGAACCAGACAGATCAGCAAACCCACTAAGGCACTGCATACAATAAAAATGGCGACCAGCACCAAACGTAGAATAGCTAACACTAAAAAAAGCCCCTGTATTTTACAAGGGCCTGAGTATAACGGTTTGGCAGCTTTTGTCTGGTTTGATCTGTTTCCCCGTCGTATTTGACGCTGCAGTAAACGGGCGGGGATAAACCCTACAACGACCATCCCTAATTACTGTAGGGGCGACCTTTATGGTCGCCCGCAAAGCAAGCCCAAGGGTCTATTCCGTAGCATCACCAGCCACTTCACCCGTCTGCAGCTCATCGATGCGCTGTAAACCACGAGGCAGCTTGTTACCACGACGGCCCCGTTCGCCCATGTAATGCGCTAAATCATCCACTTTGATGGTCATTTTGCGTTTACCAGCCACTAAAGTCACAGCTGTGGCTGCAGGCACTACGGTTAAGAGTTTCAGATACTCTTCACGGCTGGCAGCTCTGGCCGATGGAATAGACAAAATCTTATTGCCTTTGCCTTTGCTCAGTTGTGGTAAATCGGCCACAGGGAACACCAGCATGCGACCCTCGGTACTGATAGCCACTACTAAATCCGTTTCCGGATTTTTAATAGGGATTGGAGCCAATACCTTAGCGCCAGTTGGTAAAGTTAACACAGCTTTACCGGCTTTATTGCGGCTGACTAAATCGGCAAAGGTGCCAACAAAACCATAACCTGCATCACTGGCCAGTAATAACTTCTGGCTGTCTTCCGCCATCAGCACATGTTCAAAATTTTCCCCAGCCACTAAGGTAAAGCGGCCTGTTAACGGCTCGCCCTGACCACGGGCAGAAGGTAAATCATGGGCTTCAGCGGCAAAGCTGCGACCTGATGAATCAATAAAAGCCGCGTATCTGTTACTTCGTCCGGAAGCTGCAGCTTTAAAACCATCTCCGGCTTTGTATTGCAAACTGTTGCCATCGATATCATGGCCTTTGGCGCAGCGCACCCAGCCTTTTTCTGACAGTACGACGGTAACAGGCTCACTTGGCAGTAATTCTTTTTCGCTCAATGCTTTGGCTTCTTCGCGCATCACTAGTGGGCTTCTGCGGTTGTCGCCATATTTTTCAGCATCAGCTAACAGTTCTTCACGAATCAGCCTGGTCAGCTTTTTCTCTGAACCTAAAATACCTTCTAAGTAGTCACGCTCTTTTTCCAGCTCGGCTTGTTCGCCGCGGATTTTCATCTCTTCAAGCTTAGCCAGGTGACGTAACTTTAATTCCAGTATGGCTTCGGCCTGACGCTCAGTAATACCAAAATGCGCCATTAACACCGGCTTGGGCTGATCGTTTTCGCGGATAATTTTAATCACTTCGTCGATGTTTAAAAACGCAATCAACAAGGCTTCTAACACATGCAAACGATCCAGCACTTTATCCAGGCGGAACTGCAGACGACGACGCACTGTGTCGCGGCGGAACACCAGCCATTCAGATAAAATCTCCAGTAAATTCTTCACCCGTGGCCGCTGATCCAGGCCCAGAATGTTTAAATTCACGCGATAGCTTTTTTCCAGATCCGTAGTGGCAAATAAATGCGCCATTAACTGCTCAACGTCGATGCGGTTTGAGCGGGGCACTATCACAATACGGGTTGGGTTTTCATGATCAGATTCATCACGTAAGTCACTGACCATAGGCAGCTTTTTCGCATTCATCTGAGCCGCTATCTGTTCCAGTACTTTCGAGCCGGATGTCTGATGCGGTAAAGCCGTGATGATAATGTCGCCATCTTCCAACTGATACAAACCACGCATCTTGATACTGCCGCGGCCTGTTTCATAAATGGCCTGCAACTCGTGCGCCGGGCTGATAATTTCCGCGTCCGTTGGATAGTCCGGCCCCTGAATATACTGCATCAGATCCGGAATAGTGGCTTTTGGGTTATCCAGTAAAAAGGCGGTAGCATTGGCGACTTCACGGGCATTATGCGGCGGAATATCTGTTGCCATACCAACGGCTATACCTGTCACGCCATTGAGCAAAATATGCGGTAAACGCGCAGGTAAAGTGCGGGGTTCATCCAGAGTGCCGTCAAAGTTTGGCACCCAGTCCACTGTGCCCTGCCCCAGCTCGTTCAGTAATACTTCGCTAAAACGGGATAACTTGGCTTCGGTATAACGCATGGCCGCAAAGGACTTTGGATCATCAGGCGCCCCCCAGTTGCCCTGCCCATCGACCAGCGGGTAACGATAAGAAAAAGGCTGAGCCATCAACACCATAGCTTCATAACAGGCGCTGTCACCATGAGGGTGGAATTTACCTAAGACATCACCTACGGTACGGGCTGATTTTTTATATTTCGCCAGATGGGATAACCCCAGCTCTGACATCGCATAAATAATACGGCGTTGTACTGGTTTTAATCCGTCACCAATAAAGGGCAAGGCCCTATCCATAATGACGTACATCGAATAATTCAGGTAGGCTTCTTCTGTAAAACGGCGCAGTGGCAACTGCTCCGTCCCTTCATTGGATATCATAATATCTGTCATTTTTAGCTTCCGTTAACCAGCCTGATTCTGTTGTTTTTCAAGTGACTTTGCTTGTAGCTGGGCTTGCAACTGGGCCTGGCGACGGGCCAGTTGCCAGAGTAATAACACCAGCAAGACTAAAGTGGTGCAACCAAAGAGCCCTATCCATAACCACTGAATTTGTCTTCTACGTTCAGCTTCCTGCAGGCGCAGGGCTTGTAATTCATTATCTTTGGCCAGCAGTTCATTTTGCGCTTGCTGGCGCTCAGCATCAAAACCTAAGCGCAGCTTTTCTACCGACAGCTCATGTTCTTTATTACGTAACTTGTGATACCCCTTAAAAAACTGGTCCAGATGTTCATAAGCTTTTTGATAGCGGCCTGAATCAGCCTCCAGCCTGGCTTTTAGATTCAAAATCCACAGCACACTGGACTGATTGGCATTGTTTTCTTCTTTACTTAAGCTTTGTTCTGCCTGAGCCAATTGTTGACTGGCCAAAGAAATCTGGCCTAACTCACGGTAAATCAGCGCTTTTTCATAATGATGCATTGAGTTTTGAAAAGTTGACTGCAGATCGGGTAAATACTGTTCGGCTTTGGCTATGTAGGCCAAAGCAACATCCAGCTTGCCGTTGTCTTTACTGGTGGATGCCAAACCCAGATAAGCAAAATATAAATTGGCATGGTCCTGTTGGGCTATGGCCAGTTGCAGTAACTGATCATAACGTAACATGGCTTTGTCATACTGTTCTAAGTAGCTGTAACTTCTGGCTAAATTAAACAACACGTCCATTTTGTCTTTTTGCCAGCCTAAAGCTTCATAGCCACTAAGGGCATTTTCCATAAACTGTATGGCTTCTTTATCAAAACCCAATCCAACATAAAGCAAGCCAAGCTCAGCATTTACATAAGCCAGACTTTCAGGGTCCTTAAGCAGTACAGCTCTGTCATAACAGCTTTTCAGCAGCGCCAGTGCTTCCTGAGTTTTATCCTGAATACTGTATATAGCCGCGATATTAATATCGGCTTCAATATGCAATTTATCGGCTTTTAATTGGGCAGCGAGCGCTGACGCCTGCAGATAATAATGCAGGGCCTGCTGATACTGACTTTGCATTTCATGGGCAAAACCCAGGTTGTTCCAGAATTCTATAGTGGTTAAATCCAGGCGATCACCAAGCAAAGCCAGACCACGTTCAGCCACTTCAAGTTGCTGTTGGTGTTTGCCTAAACTTTCATAGACATCAGAGAGCTGCAATAAAAACTGCACCTGCAACTCATTGTCCCACTCACCGTAAGTCGCCTGATGTTGTTGTAATAACACCAACATTTGTTCAGGTTGCTGAGCTTTTTGTTGTTTCACCTGTTCCAGCCACTCTGGCAGCACAGCATCGTTGGCCTGCAGCCCAAAAGCCAGACACAAGCAGAGGCCCAACAGTGTTCCCCATGATCTGAGGTATTGTTTTTGTTTCATCTGTAGTCCTTCAGGCGAACAGCAAAAAGCTACACCGCTACTATAGCGCGGTCACCTTTCATCTCCAGCCAATCTTTTCTGTCCGTTGCCCGCTTTTTCGCCAGCAACATATCCATCATTTCCATGGTTTGCACCAAATCATCAATGGTCAGTTGCACCAGACGTCTGGTGTTTGGATCTATGGTGGTTTCACGCAGTTGCAACGGGTTCATTTCACCTAAACCTTTAAAACGTTGCACGTTGATTTTGCTACGTTTTTTCTCGGCTTCCAGCCGGTCGAGAATGCCTTTTTTCTCGTCTTCATCCAGGGCATAAAATACTTCTTTGCCACAGTCAATACGGTACAAAGGCGGCATAGCCACATAAATATGACCTGCTTCAACCAAAGGACGGAAATGGCGCATAAACAAAGCACACAACAAAGTGGCAATGTGTAAACCATCTGAGTCAGCGTCAGCCAGAATGCAAATTTTGCCGTAGCGCAGCTGGCTTAAATCGGCTGAGTTTGGATCCATGCCGATAGCCACAGAAATATCATGCACTTCCTGTGAACCTAAAATTTGCTCAGATTCGACTTCCCAGGTATTCAGAATTTTACCGCGCAGTGGCATTACGGCCTGGAATTCACGATCCCGAGCCTGCTTGGCTGAGCCCCCAGCTGAATCCCCTTCAACAAAAAACAGTTCGGTGCGATTTAAATCCTGGGACGAACAGTCAGATAACTTGCCAGGTAAAGCAGGGCCAGCTGTGACTTTTTTGCGGATAATCTTTTTGGCCGCACGCAGACGTTTCTGGGCGTTATTGATACAAAACTCAGCCAGTTGCTCAGCTATATCTGTGTGTTCATTCAGCCACAAACTAAAAGCGTCTTTCACCACACCGCTGATAAAAGCCACAGCCTGACGCGACGACAGTTTTTCTTTGGTCTGTCCGGCAAATTGAGGTTCCTGCATTTTTAATGACAGAATGTAACTACAGCGATCCCAGACATCTTCAGGCGTTAACTTAATACCCCGTGGCAATAAATTACGGAATTCACAAAAATCGCGCAAAGCTTCTAACAAGCCCTGACGTAAACCATTGACGTGTGTCCCCCCCTGAGCCGTTGGGATCAGGTTGACATAACTTTCAGTTACCAGCTCGCCACCTTCAGGTAACCAGAGTACAGCCCACTCCACGGCTTCGTGGCTGGCACTTAAACTGCCGACAAAAGGTTGCTCCGGCAAAGCCACCATATCTTTGACCGCATCCATTAAATAATCACGGATACCGGCCTGATAACACCACTGATAACTTTGATTGTTGACCTTGTCATCAAACTTGATGGTCAGGCCAGGGCACAATACGGCTTTGGCTTTGAGCACATGCAGCATGCGGCTGACAGAAAACTTAGGTGAATCAAAATAATCAGGCGCTGGCCAGAAACGTACACGAGTGCCTGTATTACGTTTACCCACAGTGCCGGTAATCGCCAGTTCACTGACTTTATTGCCATGTTCAAAAGCTATTTCATAGACATTGCCATCACGGCGTACAGCCACATCCACCCGGCTCGACAGGGCGTTGACCACAGAAATACCTACACCGTGCAAACCACCGGAGAACTGGTAGTTTTTATTGGAGAATTTACCGCCTGCATGCAAACGACAAAGGATCAGTTCAACACCGGACACCCCTTCTTCAGGGTGAATATCCACCGGCATACCCCGGCCGTTGTCTGTCACTTCCAGCGACTGGTCTTCGTGCAAAATCACATGCACTAAATCGGCATGACCAGCCAAAGCTTCATCGACACTGTTATCTATGACTTCCTGACCTAAGTGGTTAGGACGGGTGGTATCTGTATACATACCTGGACGGCGCTGCACTGGCTCAAGGCCGGTCAGCACCTCAATGGAGTCGGCGTTGTATTGCTGGTCTGTCATAGGGCAAACATCACTTCTTTAATCACTCGTTTTAGTGTACTTCCGGACCCAGAAGCTGCAGTTTGGCAGTTGTTCTGAGTACTCAGGGTATAACTGTATTAACAACCAGTTGTTTTACGCTATTTGGCAAAACTTGACAATAGCAGGCAGGCAATAGCTATAGCCCTGATAACTATGATCACCTCCTGGTTGCACATCCAGTGTACAACCTGCATAAAACTGCACCGCTTTACGATAATCCAGTACTTCATCCCCTTCTTGCAGCAAGACCAGATAACGGTCCAGGGCTGTAGGTTTATACTCAAGCTCTGCCAGCATCGGCATATGCTGTGGTTCCACACTGAAATCCTGCTTCAGTACCGGGTGATGGTAAGTGCCAAAATGCTGGCTTAACAGCTCATAAGGCGCCACTGCAGGGTTGATCAGCGCGGCGTAACATCCGGTTTGTTCGGCCAGGTAAGTGCCCAAAAAACCGCCCAAAGAACTGCCTATCACTGCATCAGGACGACGGCCATTCAACGCCTGTTCTATTACAGTGATAGCTTCTGCAGGAGTGTAAGGTAAATCCGGCATCAACAGCTCTACATCAGGCAGTTGCTGCTGGAAAAAAGCTTTAGTGATGATGGCTTTTTCGGATTGTGATGAACTGGCAAAGCCATGTAAATAAATAACAAGTTTCGACATTTATCCTTCCAGAAATTGCCAGTGCACTGCTGTATTCATATCAGCACTGGCATTAAAAACCCATTCAAGATAACCAGGACGACCTGCCACGCTCTGATAGTCTGGCGTCAGTAAAAACTGCACTGAACTGGCAGGACAGCCCACCAACTGAATACCTTGCTGTAGTGTGGCATAGGCATAATGGCAATGACCATGGGCCAGACCTTTGATCCTTGGGTCTGAGGTCAGGATCTGCCATAAAGCAGCGGCATCCAGCTGAATATGTTCGTCAATAAAGCTGCCCATAGGGCTGATATGGTGATGACAAAACAGCCAGACAGCCGAATCCGGCGGATAAGACACTAACTGCTGTTGTAACTGCTGTTGCCGTGTTGTATCGAAATAACCTGCTGGTGTTGGGCCTTTACTGTTTAATAAACACAAACGCCAGTTGCCAAGACTTAACTCTGTTTCAGTACAAAAAGGCGGCGCTGCAAAAGCCTGCTGCATCAACTCTATGTCGTCGTGATTGCCTGGCAGATAAAATACCGGGCAAGACCATTTACTAAACAAAGCTGCGATTAGCTGATAAGAAGACAAGCTATGATCCTGAGTTAGATCGCCCGTCAGGATCACAGCATCAGGTGGATTATGCTGAAGTTGAGACAACAAAAGTTCAAGCTGACGATAAGGCTGAACACCACAAAACCAGTCATCCGCTTCTGCTAACACATGGCAATCAGAAATTTGGACCAGCCGATAAGCCTCTTGTTGTGCAAACACAAATGCCATCAGGCCAATAACTCAGCATTTTGATAGCCGCGGCGTGAACAGAGATTCAGCCAGTCGCGTAATAATAAATTAATCTGGCGTTTTTCATCAGGCAATAACATGTCGACATTGGGGTAGCTGTACACAGCTTTAAATTGACGCACTTGCTGACAGGCCAGCACTTCAGCCAGCCGCGCATCATGGTACAACCGCACTTCAAATCGTGGTTTGACCCAGCCACTCATCGACTGACTAATGAGTTCAATACTGATGGTTGTGGTGTATTTACATAACTCAAGCAACTCAACCTGATAACTTTCGCTGGCATTGATATGAATAAGGCAACCTTGCCCCTGACGCTGATGACGGGGCAGAAAAAAACGCAGTTGTGCGTAATTGCGCTCACATAAACTGAGAAAATCAGGCAAGTAAGGCACATAACGTTTTCGGGCCAAATTTGGCATACCAGCGACTCTCTTTATTCCCGTACTTTAAACATTAAACTGATCCAGCCCAACGTTGTTTTACTTCAGCCAGATTCAGGGCTAACCATTGCAAGGCAATGACAGTGGCAGCATTATCAATTTTTCCGGCCTGTAAAAGTTGCATTGCCTCCTGCCGCGGCAGGCTGTGAACTTTAATATCTTCCTGCTCTGATGCCAAGCCATAGACACCGGTTTCTACTTTCTGTTCCAGCCTCGCCAATACTAAATAGATCCGCTCTGTACAACCACCAGGGCTGCTTTGATAGCTAAGCATAGGCCAGAATTCTGTCAGCTTCAGACCCGCTTCTTCTTCCGACTCACGCATCGCAACCTGCTCTACAGATTCACCCGGCTCAATCATGCCGGCTATAGCTTCGAGTAACCATGGGCCGTTTGGATTCTGCAGGGCACCAATACGAAATTGTTCAATCAGAACCAGGCTGTCGTTTTTCACATCATAAGGCAGCACTATGACCGCATGACCCCGTTCAAATAATTCACGCTTTACTTCAGTACTCCAACCGCCATTAAATAACTTATGAGCTACTTTGTAGCTGTCGATTCGGAAAAAACCCTGAAAAACTGTGTTCTGGTCGAGTATTTTTACATCAGATGAATGAAAAGAAGGATAATTTTCTGGCTTGAAATCAGGCATTTGAATACTCACATTCTGTTACACTTGAACCTATGCTGTTTACGCTTTAGTCATTACTTAGTTAATACCAACAAGGTATTATTGGACCACTTTTGCACAATTATGGACTTTCGGTTATGAAAAAAACCTTGTTAGGCACGTTGATTGGCTCGGCACTGGCTCTTCTGAGTGTGCAGGCAAATGCCGAAAACTTGCAAACCATTTATCAGTTAGCCACCAAAAAAGACCCGCAGGTATTAAAAGCTGCCGCTACCCGCGATGCAGCCAAAGCGCGCATTGATGTATCCAAAGCCCGCTTATTACCGCAGGTGAACTTTACTGCCGGGGCCACTCACTCTTTTGGCGATCGCATGAGCAATACCACTGGCGCTCTGTTTGATTCAGAAAGCAATTCTGTCAGGGCAGGCATAGGTTTGACTCAGTCTTTATTTGACTGGAGCCGTTATGAAAACCTGTCTATTGCCGAAAAAGCCGCCTTACAAGGCCAGACAGCTTATGACGCCGCATTACAAACTTTGATAGTCCGCGTTTCTCAGACTTATTTTGATGTATTAACAGCTGAAGATAACTTAAGTTTTGTGGTTGCCGAAAAGCGTGCTATTGAGCGTCAGCTGGAACAAACCAAACAACGTTTTGCAGTAGGTTTAACTGCTATTACTGACGTCCATGAAGCACAGGCTCAATACGATATAGCTGTTGCTCAGGAAATCAGTGCCCAAAACGCACTGGAAACAGCCCGTGAATTTTTACGTGAAATTACCGGTCAGTATCATGCTCAACTGGATTCATTAAATACAACACGATTCAGCACCAGTCAGCCGACACCAAATAATGCACAGGATTGGGTACAAACAGCACAGGACAATAACCTGGAGCTGAAAATCCGTAAGTTGTCATTGGATATTGCCGATCACAATATTCAGATTGCCAGATCCGGTCATTATCCAACACTCGATTTGGAAGCCTCTACAGGCCTGAGCAACAGCAACAGCAGAAACAAAGACACCAACGAAGGTTCAAACCCACCTCGTGAGGACAGCAGCTCTATTGGCATTAATTTAGTTGTGCCTATTTATTCTGGTGGCGGTACCGTTGCTAACGAAGAAGTAGTACGTGCTAACTATGTCGAAGCCGCTGAAGATTTAGAACTGAGCCACCGCAGCGTAATTCGCCAGGTTCGCAGCAACTACAACAACGTAGGCGCTTTGATCTCCAGTACCAAAGCACTGGAGCAGGCTGTCATTTCAGCGGAAAGCGCGTTAAAAGCCACTGAAGCAGGTTTTGAAGTGGGTACCCGTACTATTGTTGACGTACTGCAAAGCACCCGCAACCTGTTTGATGCCCGCCGCAACCTATCAAAAGCACGTTACGACTATATCTTGTCTGTTTTGGCTTTAAAACAAGCAGCCGGCACTTTAACTGAAGAAGATTTATTCACTGTAAACCGGGCTTTAGGTAACTAAACCTCTATGCGGGCTGCCGTATGGCAGCCCCTGTTCCTACCAGTTAACACTTTTTTCCCCGTTTTTTTTCGTTACAATAGCCGCACTTTTTTTGCCCGAGGATTTGCTGTGGTTCATGTTCCACGTTTTCGTCTGAGTTTCTTGCACCCTAAACACTGGCCTTTATGGTGTGGTTTAGGCCTGATGTGGGTTCTGCTGTGGTTGCCTTACCCTGTATTGATGAAGATGGGCGAAGCTTTAGGCTGGTTACTGATGAAAACCATGAAATCACGGGTGAAAGTGACACGCCGAAATCTGGAGCTGTGTTTCCCGGATATGCCGGCAGCCGAACGCGAAGCCTTGGTCAAACAAAATTTTAAAGAAACAGGCAAAGCTGCTTTTGAAACCTTTATGGCCTGGTGGTGGCCTGAATGGCGTGTTCGTTCTTTATGCCATTTCACCGGATATGAACATATTCAGGCGGTACTGGATCAAGGCAAAGGTGTATTGTTGTTGTGCGGCCATTTCTTGTCATTAGAAATGATCGGCAGAACTTTTGGCTTAACCCATCCTTCTGTAGGATTCTACCGCCCAAATGACAACGACATTCTGGAATATTTCCAATACCACGGTCGTGTCCGATCAAATAAATACCTGATAGGAAAAAGAGAAGTCCGGACCTTGATCAATGCTTTAAATGAGAAAGAAGTCTGTTTTTACCTGCCTGATCAGGATTATGGCCGCAACAAAGCTGAGTTTGTGCCATTTTTTGCCGTCAAAGAAACGGCTACAACTACAGGTACTTTATTGTTTGCTGGCAGCGCAAACTGCGAAACTGTACCTATTCATTGTTACCGCTTGCCTGGTTATCAGGGTTACAGAGTGGACGCTTTGCCCGCTTTTGAACATTTCCCAAGTGGCGATAACAAAGCCGATGTAACACGAGTGAATCAATGGCTGGAACAAGGAATTCTGGCTTACCCTGAACAGTATATGTGGTTGCATCGCCGCTTTAAAACCAGGCCGAATCCGGATGACCCGGGGTTGTATTAATACAGCGCTATACTTTTCGCTATCAACTGAAGTTGCAGCACTGCGTGAAGGCAGGCTATTATGCATTGACGCTGACCAGGGATAAAAGCTATGTGGTTTTGGATCAAGCACTTATTGCTTGCAGCTTTATTACTCATACTTGCTGCTATTGTGATGTTTAAACCGGAATTGCTGTATTTCAAGCCGGAAAAGCTGTCAGAAAGAAGCTCAGACGCAGTCAAAGGCTTCACTGATTTTTATAGCAATATTCGCAGTTCTTTTGCGGACAAAGACGACGGCTCGGCCGACTTTGTCATTGAATTAACGGAAGATCACAGCAATCTGATCCCTATGTTACGCGACAGAGCAAACCGCATGGTGGCTTTGCCCGAAAACTGGAAAGGCAACTCAACAGACAGACGTTTCAGGGTCGGTGAGACCTTAAAAACTGTGCTGACGATGCAAGGCCGCAAAGAAGGGGTTGAGCTGTTTTGGGTCTTATCAAAAGACTATAAAGTAAAACATTATTTTCAGACTGATTTCAGCTACATCAGCGCTATTCAGGAAACGTCACAAGCTATTTCGTCAGACTTTGAACAGCCTGTGCAGGCTTACTTCTGTAATGTGTCCAGAGCTGTGGTACTGACGGATAAAATCATCCCTTTTTTGCAGCAAAACTGCATTAATATCAATGCGCCACGCCGCCGGGTTACAGGTTAACTGACAACAGCATCCTTGCGGTTATCATGCGACAGAGTTTCACTAAACCAACTCAATTAAACAATTGATCCCAGACCTGCCGCACCTGCTCCATTGCATCATCTAACTGCTGTGCCGTTTCAGTGGCCGGAGCTAAGGTTTGCCTGTGACTGACGCCCCTTAACTGCTGATAAGCCTGTTGCAGGGCTTGAGTTTGCTGCAGCGACAATAACCCTGTAACAGCAGCCGCATCCAGAATACGAATATTGTCGCTGTAGAAATACAGAGCCGCATGCTGATGGCCGTACCCCAGTACCAGAAACTGACTGATAAACTCCAGATCCACTATGCCACCCGACGCATGTTTCACTTCTTTTGACTGCTCACCATGGTGTTGCCGCAGCTTTTGCCGCATTTCTTTGACTTCAGTTTTGAGGCCGGATAAATCACGGGCTTTCGCCAAAACTTCGCTACGTATTTGGTTAAAGCGTGCTGCAATTTTGTCATCACCATAGACCACACGACTTCGCACCAGCGCCTGATGTTCCCAGGTCCAGGCTTCTTTTTCCAGATACTCTGCATAAGTATCAATATGCACAGCCAATAAGCCTGCATTGCCAGCCGGGCGTAAACGGGTGTCTATGTCATACAAAACCCCACTTGGAGTTCTGGTGGTAAACATATGCACTATACGTTGCACCATCTTGATATAAAACTGACGGGAATCAATGGCTTTATCGCCCTGAGTCGGTGCCAGATTGTCGCACTGATGCACAAATACTAAATCTAAATCTGAGCCATACCCCAGCTCCAGCCCACCCAATTTGCCATAAGCCAACACAGCAAAAGCTTTGGCATCTTCTGGTTTTAAACCCGCAGGTAAACCATATTTTTCCACCATATGTTGCCATGACAATTCAACTACTGCGGCAATAATAGCTTCAGCCAAAAAGGTGAGATGGTCGCTGACTTTCATCAACGGTAAAATGCCAGTGATATCGGCCGCAGCAATACGTAGTTGCTGGGCTTGCTTAAACTGGCGCAACACCTCCATTTGCAGCTCTAAATCATCCACAGGCACCCGCAGCATGCTCTGACGTAACTTATCCTGGTAATCGGTAGAATCCGGTACCTGGTACAGCTGGGATGGGTCTATCAGTTCGTCCAGCAATAAAGGATAACGCGCCAGATGTTCGGCCAGCCAGCCGCTTTTATGACACAAAGTGACAAGCTGCTGCAGCGCAGGCGGATTTTCTGATAACAGCTCCAGATAGGCTGTGCGGCTGACAATCTGGCGGAACACGCCGAGCACCCGCTGTACCACCAAAGCAGAGCCTTGTTGTTTCGCTAATTGGTGCAATAAAAATGGGATCAGTTTCTCCAGCAGTTCACGACCACGAGGGCCTACACTGCGTTTTTGACAGTCCTGCTTAAACTGTTTTAAATGATCCAGCAGTTGTTTGGCTTCGTCCAGGGCCAGCCAATGCAAATGTTCGGCTAAATCCTCTGACGGCAAGTCACTGTCCCAGCACAAGCGGCCTAAGACCATCTCTTCCGGCTCAGGGTTGTCGCCCTGATCGATCACCAGTTTAAAATGCTGGTGAATACGGCCCATGGCCTGCTCTGTGGTATCGGTCAGTTGCTGCCAGTTGTCAAAACCTAAGCCCAAAACCAGCCGTTGCCGGTTCAGCTCATCAGCAGCTAAGGTTTGAGTCTGCTGATCGTCCAGCCCCTGCAACAGCTGTTCGACTTTACGCAACCATAAATAATCCTGCCGAAGTTGCTGATGCTGCTCTGGCTCCAGCAACTGCTGGTTTTTTAACGCATCCAGCGCTTTAAAAATAGAGACTTGCTGCAACTCTGGAATACGGCCACCGCGGATCAACTGCAGAGTTTGCACCACAAACTCCACTTCGCGTATGCCACCAGCACCAAGCTTAATATTGTCCACGCGGTTACGACGGCGGTTTTCCTGCTCTATCAGCTGTTTCATCCGGCGTAACGACTCCAGCGCTGAGAAGTCGATATAACGCCTGTAGACAAAAGGTTTCAGCAGTTGATTGAGTTCCACTGCATGCACAGGATCCGGGTTCAGAATACGGGCCTTGAGCATGGCATAGCGTTCCCACTCCCGGCCTTGAGCCTGATAATAATCCTCCATAGCGGCAAAACTCAGCACCAGCGGGCCAGAATCACCAAAAGGCCGCAAACGCATATCAACCCGGAAGACAAAACCGTCAGCTGTGACCTGGTGCAAAGCAGAAATAAGCTTCTGGCCTAACTTAGTAAAAAACTGCTGATTTTCAACAGACCTGCGGCCACCACTGGTTTCACCGTTGTGTGGATAGGTAAAAATTAAATCAATGTCAGACGAAAAGTTCAGCTCTCCGCCGCCCAGTTTGCCCATACCTAAGATCAGCAAAGGCATAGGCTGACCTTGTTGATCCACAGGCTGGCCCCACTGAGTGGCAATATCCTGATAAGCCCACTGATAAGCGCTGTTAATCAGGTTATCTGCCATGGCGGATATATCCAGCAAACATTGTTCTGTGGATTTCACGGCGAGAATATCGGCCGCCAGAATTTGTGCCAGTTGGGCATGACGACAACGGCGCAGGGCTTTAAAAACTGTAGCTTCAGTGTGATCCGTTAATTGGCTCAGAGGGTTCTGATGATCCAAAGGCAACGCCAATTGCTGTGTATTCAGCAGCACAGGGATCAGAGCGGGTTGCTGCTGCATCACCCGGCTTAAAAAAGGACTGACCGCCAGCAATAAGTTCAGATGCTGTTGTTGCTCTGCAGTCAGCTCCGGGATCAACAAAGTGGGTAACACCAGATCCACTTCATGCTGTAATTCACTGGGTAATTCGGAATGTACTCGGGCGATCAATGGGCTCATCAGTACCTCAGGCAGAAAACAAAGATTCAGAACAATTCAGCAAAGCACAGTTATAAGCTGCACTGCTAAAGAAACTCAAGGCCTGTTTCGCATCGGGCGGCGGCAAAGCGGCGAAGTCTGCAGATACAACAGACAAAGCCCTCAGACATTGAGCTATCACCTGCCATGACTCTGAGTCCTGACTGCGTAAAAAATAACTTTCGTGATACTGCAAAGACTTTAATAAAGCTGCTGTGCTGCTGTTATCCAAGGCGGTAAAGACCAAAGGTTGCTGCTGAGCCAGACGATAACCCCGCTCCGCTTTAGACTGCCAGCCCAAACGTAATGGCAGCAACTGCACTAACTGACGTGACAATTCAAACAAGGCTTTAACCTCGCCTTGTTGCAGCTCCAGTTCCAGCTCAAATATTGCTTCGTTTTGTTCCCCTGAAACCACTTCGCCCTGATCCAACACAGCTTCCACTGTGCTGCCGTCAGCTAAGGTTAACAACCAGCTCTGGCGGATAAAATCGGTGCGAAACAGCTGTTTCAGCTGACTTTGCAGCACAACCAAATCTGTGCCTTCGGGCCATATGTCAGCAGGAAAAGCATTGAGTTCAGGCCAAACCGAAGCACAAGGCAAGTTGTATTCAGGCCGAAAATGTAAACCGCCATGCTGCTGCCCTGCTAACTTGATGGTTTGTTCAAATTGACCTTTTTTCAGTCGGGTTCGCAAACCGGCGTCATGACGACGAAACCACAGCTCGTCCGTTTCATAATAAGCATTAAGTAATTGCACCCTTTCATGCTTCTGCACTGTCACGGCCAGCTGTTGCCATACCGGCTCTAAAGCAGGCTCAGAGCTTTGGGTGAGTAAAAATTTAAGTTCAGCTTCCATCGCCATAGCGGCTTATTTCCTGTTCTGTAAGAAGAAGTTGTCAAGTCATTAGCTTCTGGCCTATGATCGGCTCAATTCTCTGTTTTGACCAGATGTTGGTCGGTTTTTTTAGGATTTATATGTTGATCACCTCAAGACCCTGGCAAGCAGGCATGCTACTGGCCACAGTGTTGCTAAGCACAAGCCTCACTGCACAACAAGAAACAACAGGTACTCCGGTCAGTCCACAAAATGCTTACATCAGCGACAAGCTGATCACTTACCTTTACAGCGGTCCGGGTAAAGACTTCAGAATAATCGGCAGCATTGCCGCTGGTGAAGAAATTAAATTAGTAGCAGAAGACAGCACCTCGGACTACTGGCAACTGACAGACAGCAAAGGCCGCACCGGCTGGATTTTAAAACAATACGTGAGCTTAACCCCGGTCTTTGGTGGCGAAGCCGGTGAACTGCAACAACAATTACAGCAACAACAAACTTTAGTTGCCCAGTTACAGCAGGAAAAAGAGCAGTTACAACAACAACTGAATGAAACTGACGCTGCAGTGCAACAGGCTGAGAAAACCGCTGCAACAGCTCAACAAACCATTGCGCTGCTGACAGAGCAACTACAAGAAAAACCAGCCGCCTTCTGGCAAGACAAAATGGTATTAGGTTCCATCTTAGGCTTTGCCGGTTTGTTATTCGGCTTAATGGTCCCATCCCTAATCCCAGGCCGCCGCCGCAAAGAACGCTGGATGTGATTGAAGGCGTTTGGTTTTATCTTCTGAAATATCCCCGTTTATTGTTTAAAAATCAGATGCTGAGTTGGCTACACTGGCTCAGCACTTGGTTTGATTCATTCCCAGATGTTTGAATTAATTAGTTTTATTAGTTGGCTGTCTTTGTGTTAAATGTTCTGGTTTTTTCTCTCAACTTCATAGAAGCTAAAACAACACAGTGTTTCGAGCATAGGCAAGGTCTACTCCCCAAAAGTTCATTGAATAGTATCAAACCAAAGTCCCACAACAACGCACCACATCGCGACACTCCGGTATGCGATGCGGGCACTATATCAAGTGAGGCCAAATGCACTCTCTATACAAGTATTGTCCAATCTATGACTTTGATAAGCTAGATAACGAATATGCCATAACCAATGTTTTGAAAAATCAGGTAACGTTCTCAACTAGAAGTAATTTTAATGATCTATTTGACTCTAAAATTGATTTTGTAATACCAGACAAATCTGAATTAAAGCGCACTTACTCTCTGCTGGCTGGTGCCCGCAAACGAGAATTTAAGAACATGTTCATGGGCGAAAATGGTAAAAGGAATTTCGTAGATTTAAAAAAAAGACTTAACAAAAAGTTTGATGAATACTTGTTTTTCTGTCTAGCTCACAAGGCTGATAACAACCTGATGTGGTCCCATTATGCTAACTCACACAAGGGTTTTTGTTTGGAGTGGGATGCATCAAAAATTAATGCTGAACCAGTTCGCTACCAATACAAGATAGCGACCTTTGAACTTCTTGATACCATCAAGATGGATTTTGATTTGATTGACAAAGACCAAGTTGGTCTAAACCTCTGGGATGCTCTTAAGGTTAAATTACAAGAATGGGATTACG
This sequence comes from Gammaproteobacteria bacterium, assembly GCA_018825965.1. GTDB lineage: Bacteria > Pseudomonadota > Gammaproteobacteria > Enterobacterales > Alteromonadaceae > Pararheinheimera. Next base: position 41,324 of record JAHKAA010000005.1, on the reverse strand, counting down.
AAGGCGAATATCGTTTTCAGCTTGGCGATGGCATGCGGCATTTAATTCAAGAGCAAAATATCAAATTTGCTCTTGTTTCGTATGAGCCTCAGTGGATCAAATCAATAATATTTGGCTGCCGCATGGATAAAAGAGCAATAGCCTATCTTGATCAACATCTTCCAAGTCATATTAAAAGAAAATATGCGCAAGAAGGAATGAGTAAAATCGAGATCGTATCAAAAAATTGATACCAACTACTGGCACCAATCCCCCATTGGGGCGCGGTTCCGGTACTTCGCTGAGCTCAGTACGTCCATTCGGCGGCAAGCCAAACTGTTGGCTTGCCGAAAGCCCGAATGAACCCAGAAAAATTGGGTGGCCAAGGTTTTAAGGCTGGGAGTGTCTGAGTGAGGAGCGGTAGCGACGAGCGAGTTACCCAGCCGCCTTGGACGCACGATTTTGGGCCGGGATTTCGCTGTGACCCGGGGTCGCCTTTTATGAATTGCATCCCTGCAATTCACCCTACGGGCCAGCCTTCGGCTGTTAGAAAGTGCTTCCTGCACTTTCTTGCTTTGGATACTTGTCTTTTGGCGAAGCAAAAGAAAGTATCTCGCCAAAGGCGAAACGCTTTGAATTAAAAATCCTAAATTGTTTATTAACGCTAGTTTTGTTGCACTGCCGCTTCGCGGCGAGTACAACCTACAGTTCTTAAGTTGCAACTGAAACATCCCCCCACTACACTACTCACATGAAACAACTTTCTGTTGCAAGTGAGACAAAACATGAACATTGGCACAGCCTACAAACCCAAAGCGAATACCACTAAGCCTGCCGGCCTGCTTGCCGCTTTGTCTTTACCTAAGCAACCTATTGATGCCCATCTGAAAATCCTGGCGGGATTCTCGTCCGATATAGTGACCAGACTGTCCAAAGAAACCCAGATTGATGAGATGACCATTTGCCAATGGGTGGGTATTAGCCGCGCCACTTACCACAGAAAAAACAAAGAGGATAAAAAAAGTTTTTCAGTGGAACAAAGCGGCAAACTTTATATGTTCGCCAAAGCGCTGGATGCAGCCCTGCAGCTATTTAACGGTGATATGCCTGCGGCAGTGCAATGGCTTAAATCACCTGCCAGAGCACTAGGGGGCGAATGCCCGTTACAGATGTTAAGCACTCCAACAGGAGCTGAGGCCGTGATTGATCTGCTCGGTCGGATTGAGCATGGTGTTATCTCCTGATGCAGTCGATAGACCTGTTTCGACTGACAAAGACTGGCTTTATTTCGGCATGTTTTGATGGTGAAGGCGCGCGCTTATATGGCGGGCGATGGAATTCCAAAGGCGTGCCTTGTGTCTATCTGGGCACCACCCGTGCGCTCTGTGTACTGGAAACGCTGGTTCATCTGCATAATGAGCAAAAGTTACCGCTCTTTTCAATGTTTCAGCTTACAGTGCCAGAGGAATTGGTTTCGACTCTTGATCCGGCAGACTGGCCAATAGATTGGGCAAAGGATCCAGCGCCCTTATCCACCAAAGAAATTGGCGATAACTGGTTGTCAGGATGCAGCAGTCTGATTTTACTTGTACCAAGCTCTGTGGTCTCAGGTGAGTGGAATGCCTTGTTTAATCCCGCCCATCCGGCGGCCAAAAGTATTATCTCTGCGGCCAAAGCAATAGAATTTAATCTGGATCCAAGGCTGATAAAGAAAGGCTGAAGGCTATATCCCATTCAAGGTTCAAAAGCTGACACTTAGGTTGTTGCACTGCCGCTTCGCGGCGAGTACAACCTACAAAAATTATACCCCTCACTTTCAAATACTAATTTGCTTTATGAGTAAAAAGGGTTTAATTTTTACTCATGATTGAGTTTGAATTTGATCAAGACAAAAGCAGAAGCAATCTCGCAAAACATGGTATTGATTTTCATACAGCACAAGACTTGTGGAATGATTCAGACCTTGTAGAGATCCCTGCTAAAACCAGCGACGAACCACGATCTTTGGTGATCGGTATGCTCCATGGCAAACACTGGTCAGGTGTAATTACATACCGGGGTTCAACGATAAGGATCATATCTGTCAGACGTTCGCGAAAATCCGAGGTAGAGCTGTATGAAAGCGCATGAATTCGATGCCAAATTTGAAGCAGATGAAGATGTAACAGAGGATCTTGATCTGACCCAGATAAAAAAACCAATGCTAAAACAAAAAAGGGTCAACGTAGATTTTCCTGCCTGGATGCTCGAGTCTTTAGATCGTGAAGCACACAGAATAGGTGTGACTCGTCAGTCCATCATTAAAATCTGGCTTGCGGAAAGGCTCGAAGCTATACCACAGCATAATACTGGTAGCTGATTGCCATTTTAGACAGGCGGGTGCAACACCCGCCCCAATTTCCCACGGATCTGATTAACCAATGCAGGCCCCGCCATACCATGCTGAAAAACAACAATTAGTCGGTTTTAACCTCAGGTGCCGTAGCCAACTTTAAAGGCAACCCCGCATCCTGTTTTACCTGCTCAATCACCACATAAGTATGAGTCTGCAACACCCCTGGTAAATCCACAATCAAACCCAATACACCGCGGTACGCCTCCATACTGGATAAGCGCAGTTTCAACAGATAATCAAAACCACCGGCCACCATATGGCATTCCGCCACTTGCGGAATTTTCACCACCGCATCACGAAACTGATCAAAGACAGCGCCAGTGGTTCTGTCCAGCGTCACCTGAATAAAAGCAGCAGTGCCAAACCCCAGTTTACTGGCGTTTAAACGGGCACCATAACCTTCAATAAAACCGTCCTGCTCCAGCTTGCGAACCCTGTCTATACAAGGGCTGGGGCTTAAGTTGACCTTTTTTGCTAATTCGACATTAGAAATACGGCCATCTTTTTGTAGCGTGTCTAGAATTGTCATGTCGATACGGTCAGGCAAACGGCCTTTGGCACTTTGAGTCATGGCAGTATTTTTTCTGGTTTTATGATTTATAAACCGAATTATATAAGGTTAGTTTGAAAAAGAAACCACCAAATAGGGCTGCGCTTTCACTAAAATGCAGCATAATTTTTTTCACCTCACTGGATTAAAACCCTATGTTATTCCAAGGCCAATTGACCACCAGTCATGCTATTCGTCAAACCATGCGCGACCACTACCGTGCTGATGAAGATCAGGTACTCAACAACTTATTACCTATTGCGGATATTGGCCCTGCAGCACGCAGCCGTGCCTGGGAAAAAGCCCGTCAGTTGGTGGTGAATATCCGTGAAGCTCAGGTGGGTAAAGGCGGCGTAGATGCGTTGCTGAACGAGTTTTCCTTGTCGACCGAAGAAGGTTTAGTGCTGATGTGTTTAGCCGAAGCCTTATTACGTGTGCCAGACAAACATACAGCCGACCTGCTTATTCGCGACAAGTTATCCAACGGAGACTGGAGCTCGCACCTGGGCAACAGTGAATCTTTGTTTGTGAACATCTCAGCCTGGGGTTTATTGCTGACCGGCAAGCTGGTGAATTATAGCGACGATCAGAAAAAAGCTCAGTTTGGTTTACTCAAACGTACCTGTGGCCGTATGGGCGAGCCGGTGATCCGTCAGGCCGTACGTTACGCCATGCAAATTATGGGCACCCAGTTTGTCATGGGCACCAGTATTGAAAAAGCGGTGGAACGTGCAGTAGAGCTGGAAAGCAAAGGTTTTACCTATTCCTACGATATGCTGGGTGAAGGCGCCCGCACTATGGACGACGCCAACCGTTATTTCGACAGCTACATGATGGCGATTAAAGTCATAGGCACTGCGGCGAAAAAACGTGGTCCATTAAAAAGCCCTGGTATTTCAGTCAAATTATCGGCCATTCACCCACGCTACGAATTTACTCATCGCGACCGCGTGATCAACGAATTAGTACCTCGTTTAAAACAACTGGCGTTGGCCGCCAAAGCCTACGACATCAGCTTTACTGTGGATGCCGAAGAGGCCGATCGTTTAGATCTGTCTTTGGATCTGATTGAAGCTGTGTTTTCCGATCCTGAATTAGCAGGCTGGGAAGGTTTTGGTTTAGCAGTGCAGGCCTACTCCAAACGTGGTTTGTTTGTCATTGAATGGCTGCGTGAGCTGACGGTGAAAGTGGGCCGTAAAATGATGGTACGTCTGGTCAAAGGCGCTTACTGGGATACTGAAGTAAAAATCAGCCAGGCCGAAGGTTTAAGTGACTTCCCGGTGTTTAGCCGTAAGCCCTCTACCGATGTGTCTTATCAGGCTTGTGCCAAAAAGATGCTGGAATACCGCGACAGTATGTACCCTATGTTTGCCACTCATAATGCTTATACAGTGGCCACTATTTTAGAAATGGCGCCGGACCGTTCTGGTTATGAGTTCCAGCGTTTACACGGTATGGGCGATGCGCTTTATGATCAGGTTGTAGCGGATGACAAAGTGCCTTGCCGTATTTACGCCCCAGTCGGTGAACACTCTGATCTGCTGGCCTATTTAGTCCGTCGTTTATTAGAAAACGGTGCCAACAGCTCTTTTGTAAACAATATTGTCGACGAAAATATTCCGGTGGAGTCTTTACTCAAAGATCCGGTAGAAACAGTGCGGGCCTGGAGTAAAAAACGTAATAACTCTATTCCGTTACCTGACCAGCTGTACGGAGCGTCCCGCCTGAACTCTAAAGGGCAAGACTTTACTGATATCGATCAGATGACGGCTATGCGTGATGCCATGGACAGATGGTTAGCATCCGTTAGCCAGATTGAAGTACCGGCAGGCGCTGCTGCAGTGACCAACCCGGCCAATACCAAGGAAGTGATAGGTTTCCTTCATCACAGCACGCCAGAGCAAATGCAGCACACTGTTACTTTAGCTGAAGCGGCTTTCCCGGCCTGGTCAGCCACTGCGGTAACTGAACGGGCTGCACTTCTGCTGAAGCTAGCCGATCAGTTGGAACTGCATCGTGATGAATTACTGGCTTTGTGTATCAAAGAAGCAGGGAAAACCGTAGGCGACAGCATGGCTGAAGTACGTGAAGCTGTTGATTTCTGCCGTTATTACGCAGCTGAAGCCACAAAGAACCTGCAATCTGCAGAGGCTCGTGGTGTAGTACTTTGTATCAGCCCATGGAACTTCCCTTTAGCTATCTTCTTAGGTCAGGTCAGCGCAGCCTTAGTGGCTGGTAATACAGTAGTGGCTAAGCCTGCCGAACAAACCAGCTTAATTGCAGTCCGTACTGTGGAGCTGATGAAAGCTGTTGGTTTCCCTGAACATGTGGTGCAGCTGGTGATAGCGCCTGGCCGTCAGGTCGGTGAACATGTAGTGCCTGATACCCGTATTCAGGCCGTGATGTTCACAGGTTCGACTGAAACTGGTGCCTGGATTGCCCGCAAACTGGCTGAACGTGGTGGTGAGCCTGTGCCGCTAATTGCCGAAACCGGTGGTCAGAACTGTATGATTGTGGATTCTACCGCTCTGCCTGAGCAAGTGGTTGATGATGTGATCTCTTCTGGCTTCCAAAGTGCCGGTCAACGTTGTTCAGCCCTTCGTGTGCTATTCCTGCAGGAAGATGTGGCCGATAAGATCATCACCATGATCAAAGGCGCCATGAAAGAGCTGCATGTAGGCGATCCGGCCTGGTTAAGCACTGACTTAGGTCCTGTGATTGATACCAAAGCTTTAGAGCGCTTAAACCAGCATGTGCAGTATCTGGAAGGCAAAGCCACTTTGCATTATGTCTGTGATGCACCAGCTGCAGGCGATCACTTTTTCTTTGCGCCACGCTTGTATGAAATCAGCAGCCTGAATCTGCTGGAGCGCGAAGTTTTTGGCCCTGTGGTGCATATCATCCGCTTTAAAGCAGAAGAGCTGGATAAAGTGATACAGCAAATCAATGCCACTGGTTATGGCCTGACTATGGGGATCCATAGCCGTATTGCACAAACGACCATGAAAGTCGCCAGCGAAATCAAAGCAGGTAACATCTATGTGAACCGCAATATGATTGGTGCTGTAGTAGGTGTGCAGCCTTTTGGTGGCCGTGGTTTATCTGGTACTGGCCCTAAAGCCGGTGGCCCTTTCTACTTAAGTCGTCTGATAAAAGAACATGAATTACAGGCTCCGGCTTTAGATGCTGCTGTGCAACAGCAGTTAGAAGCGGCTAGCGGTTTTGACGCTCAGCTCAATACCCAAATACAACATATGGCTGTGACTCAGGTGACATGGCTGAATCAAAACGTCACCAACAGAGGGTCTGTGTTGCGTCGTTTTATCGCTCAGCTGGCTGGTAACAAACTGGTATCAGAGCAGGAACACGACTTAAACGACGTGATCACAGCAGCCCGTGAACAGCTGATGTTATTGGAAAAGGATTTAGCTCAACCTATTACCTTACCAGGACCTACAGGTGAATCGAATCAGCTGCATCTGGAAGCCAAAGGTGTAGTAGCGCTTATTCGCAGCGAACACAGCAGCTTCCAGCACTGGATGCTGGCTTTGATCACTGCTCTGGTGTCAGGGAATGCAGTTGTCAGTACAGCAGGCGAAGCTCAGCAGGCCGAAATGGATACCTGCCGTAAGCTGTTATTGCAGGCAGGTTTACCAGCGAACCTGTTCCACTGGGTGAAGTTACACAGCTTAAAAGCGCTGTTAGCCCATCCTGTAGTGGCAACAGCTGTGATTGAAGGCACGAACCCGTTAAAAGCCTTGTCAGGACAGTGGATAGCTGCCCGTGATGGTGCAATTACGGCTTTGGTCACCAGCCCTGCGGATCACCAGTTATTGCACCGTTTAGTGACAGAAAAAACCGTCACTATCAATACCACTGCAGCAGGTGGTAATGCATCTTTGATGACGATGACTGATAATCTGGGTTAAAACTTAAGCAAAAGCTAATTAAACCAGGGGCCCGCTGTATAGCGGGCTTTTTTTTTACCGCATAATGAGCTATCATTTTTATCGTATTTTCACTTATTAATAAATTGCCGAACTTTGGCAATTTATCCAGAGTCCGCCTATGACAGCTCCAGCTCAGCTTAAAGTTCTTAGCATTGCCGAATTACAGCCCGGCATGTATGTGCTGTCTGTGCATAAGCAAAAAGGCAATGTAGAAATTAAAACTCAGGGCTGGGCCAGAACTGCGGCTGTGATCGAGCAACTGAAGAAAAAAGGTGTACTGGAACTGGTTGTCGACCTGAGTAAAACTCTGGAACAACCCAAAGTTGAAGTTGCGCCGCTGGCAGAGCCTGTGGCAACTGCCAGCGGAAAAACACGTGAAAAAGTCAGTTTTGAACAGGAATTGGGCCAAGCCAATACCTTGTATCAGCAAGCCAAAAGTTTACAGAAAAAAGCTTTTGCCGATATTCAGGCAGGGCGTGAGTTAAACCTACAACCCTTTCAGGACTGCGCTACAGGTTTTATCGACTCGGTATTTCGTAATCAGGACGCGTTACTCTGTATCAGCCGTATTCGGGAAAAAGATGCGTATCTGCTGGAACACTCGGTGAATGTCTCTATTCTGATGACTATTTTTGCCAAACAAATGAAGTTTGATGAAGAACTGATCCAGCAACTGGCCACAGGGGCTTTATTACACGATATAGGCAAAATTCTGGTACCGGACAGCATACTGAATAAACCCGGTAAACTGACGGCTGAAGAATTTGGCGAAATGCGCCGCCATGTGGTGTACAGCAAAGAAATTCTGGAAAAAATACCAGGCTTAAGCCCCATCAGTATTGATGTGGCTGCAGTGCATCATGAACGGCTGGATGGCAAAGGTTATCCCTATGGTTTAGCTGAGCAGCAAATTTCTTTATATGGCCGGATGATTTCGATAGTCGATACCTACGACGCCATTACCGCACAACGTTGCTATAAAGAAGGCCAGACCGGCATTTCGGCACTGAAAATTTTAAGACGTGAATCACCACAAAGTTTTGATCCGGCGCTTGTGGCTCAGTTTATTAAAGCCATAGGCATACATCCGGTTGGAACCCTGGTCAAACTGAGCAATCAGAAGCTGGCCATAGTGCTCAAAGCCAATGAGCAGGACCCGCTGCGCCCTGTACTCAAGGTATTTTATAACTGCAAATTCAAGCGCTATATCGAAATCTCTGTTGTCGATCTGGCCAGCAGCAAAACAGATATTGAAATTGAAGGTGCTGTGATGCCAGAAGATTTTGGCATTGATATTATTCGCTTTTTCCGCCAGTCAGTGCTGGAGTAAGGTAAAAACTTTACCTGTAACTCCAGTCTGTTAAGGCTTCGACACTAAACTGAGTCTGGTTAAATTGCAGTACCACATACTGTGGCAATATCTCTTTGACCTGAATATCTGCAGTGACCCACTGACCTTGTTGTAAGTCTTTGCCATTGACTTTAATCCAACGCTGTTTAGCATCAGTAGCATAAACATGGGCTTCAAAACGCAGGGAAGGTAACTGGCGCTGCAACAGATCATCCAACTGATTAATATCCTGTGCCGGAGCATCGTGGTAATTAATCTGTTGTTGACGTAGCTGCGAGCCATCAGCAGCTGCCAAAGCTGATTCAAATTTTCCACGCAGCTCTGCCGATACGTCAGATTGCTCCAGCTCTGCTGCAGGTAAGAGCTCGTCCACAGGGGTTAAGTCATCTTGCAGATCAGCTTCCTGCATTTGTTCAAAATCAACAAAGTCTTCATCTGTGGAACGTCCCAACACTCTCTCGCCTCGTCTGGCTGAAACCACTAACTGTGCTTCGTCTTCTGGTATTGCTTCCAGTTGCACTGACTCTGCAGGTTTTAACAGATCCGCCGCCAGTTGCAATTCCATGGCAATATCTGCCGCGTTAGCAATAACAGGTGCTGCCTGAACCACAGGAGCTGCCTCAACAACAGCTGTTGGCTCTTTTTTGTTGAATTGATACTGCCCCACAAAAAAGCCCAAAACTAAACCTAAAACCACTAATAAAATTAAAGCAACAATACGCCAGCCAAGGCCTGATGCAGTCTGTTCTGCAGCCACCGGAACTTGCTGTTGTTGCTTTAACGCATCCATTAATAACGACATGACGGGTCCCCTGCTCTGTCTTTTACCACAATAATGCAGACAGCCCTGCACCAGCCCCTAACGCCACCAGAGTTAACAGTGGCCATAACCAAACTGGCCAGGCCGCTTTCACTGGTTGAGGTTTAATCGCCAGCACTTCTGAAGCAGCCTGACTGATCAGGCCTGCATCAATTAATGCCTTTTGCTGACTATAACCCCCTAACATAGCGCGGTCGCAGATTAAATTGAGTAGGCGCGGAATACCACCTGATAATAAAAATAATTTTTTCACAGCAGAAGCGGTAAACACAGGCCGGCTGCAACCAGCCACCTGCAAACGGTAACTGATGTATTGCTGCACTTCCTGTTCAGTCAACGGCATTAAGTGATAACGGGCTGTGATCCGCTGGGCCAACTGACGTAAATCCTGACGCTGCAATAACTGCTGCAATTCCGGCTGACCTATTAAAATCACCTGCAACAGCTTTTTGGTATTGGTTTCCAGGTTGGTGAGTAAACGCAATTGCTCAAGCACAGCGGGTTGTAAATGCTGAGCTTCATCGATAATCAAAATAGTGTTTTTACCCCCCTGATGGTTTTTCGTCAGACGGTTGGTAATTTTGTCGGTCAGCATTTTTAAGCTGGCGTCGGATTTTTTGTAGCGGATTTTTAACTGATCACAAATAGCAGCCAGCAGTTCCAGCTCGTTTAAGGTTGGGTTTAAGATAAAAGCCACTTCGGTTTTATCTGTCAGTTCCTGCAATAAACAGCGGGACACTGTAGTTTTGCCAGTACCCACTTCGCCAGTCAGCAGCACAAAACCACCGGCCTCACCTAAGCCATAACGCAAATGCGCCAAAGCTTCAGCGTGACGAGGACTCAAAAATAGAAAGTCAGGGTTCGGCGCTATAGAAAAAGGCTGACTGGTTAAACCGAAAAATCCGGTGTACATAAGGTTCCCGCTGCTGAGTTAGGGCGACAATTGTAAGCAAGGCGTTATAATGGCAAAAAAAGAGGGAGCAGGAAAGCATTGAAAATTTATCTTGTGGGCGGAGCTGTCCGCGACGAGCTGCTGGGCTACCCGGCTTTGGACCAGGACTGGCTGGTCACAGGCGCTACACCAGAGCAATTGCTGGCTTTGGGCTATCAGGCTGTGGGCAAAGACTTCCCGGTTTTTTTACATCCCAAAACCAAACAGGAATACGCTTTAGCGCGCATTGAACGTAAACAAGGCCAGGGCTACACAGGTTTTGCCTGTTATTTTGCAGAAGACGTTACCTTAGAGCAGGACTTACAACGCCGTGATTTAACCATCAACGCCATTGCCAAAGATGAGTCAGGTGAATTACAGGACCCTTATGGCGGTGTGGCCGATATCAAAGCTAAAATCCTGCGTCATGTATCCCCTGCTTTTAGTGAAGACCCGCTACGTGTGCTAAGAGTTGCGCGTTTTTACGCCCGCTATTTTCATTTGGGTTTTACGGTAGCCGCTGAAACCCTGCAATTGATGACAGAGTTAAGCAACAGCGGTGAGCTGGAGCATTTAACGGCTGAGCGGGTCTGGCAGGAAACGGCACGGGCTTTAACAGAACAAGACCCTCAGACTTATTTTGAATTACTGCACAGCTGTGGTGCCTTAAAAGTATTAATGCCTGAACTGGATCAGCTGTGGGGTGTGCCAAATCCAGAAAAGTGGCATCCGGAAATAGACACAGGCATCCACTGCATGTTAGTGCTCAAACAAGCGGCTTTATTGTCAGAGCGGCTGGATGTGCGTTTTGCCGCACTTTGCCATGATCTGGGTAAAGGTGTCACGGACCCGGCTTTATGGCCCAAACATCACGGTCATGAGTACAGCGGTTTACCCTTGGTGCAGGAGCTTTGCAGCCGTATTAGAGTACCCAACGATTGTCGTGATTTGGCCTTATTGGCCTGTGAATATCATCAGTTGCTGCACAAAGCTTTTGAGCTTAGACCTGCCACAGTACAAAAGTTATTTGATGGCATAGATGTATGGCGTAAACCCGAACGTCTGGACTTATTGCTGCTTTGTGCCATAGCAGATTTACGAGGTCGTACCGGCTTTGAACAGGCTGCTTACCCACAAGCTGATTATTTACGTCAGCTTGCGTTAGCAGCCCGGGCTATTGATGTGAAGGCTATTGTCGCTTTGGGTTTAAAAGGTGAAGCTATTAAACAGGAAGTCGCCAAAGCGCGGCTTGAGGCTATTTCGGCGGCAAAACTACAGTGGCAGGAGCAGCATTCGGCCAGTTAAAAGCCACTTGCCACAGCTTTTGTGGCTCTTGATACGCTTGCCACATCTGCTGATAGCTTTGGCCTGTCAGCGGATGAACCTGCTCTGGTGCCAATTCAGATAAAGGCAATAATACAAAGGCGTTTTTAGTAATTTCATCGCGCGGTAATTCAACAGGCGCCTTGCACACCAGTTGATCGTAGGTCAGCAAATCCAGATCCAGCCGTTTGCCACAAAATTTAGGTGACTTAGCTGGCCGGCCATATTTTTGCTCTATCGCCTTAAAAGCTGCAACACAGTCGGCCACAGATAAATTGGTGCTGGCTTGCGCCACCAGATTATAAAAAGCATCGCCGTCAAAACCCACAGCTTCACTTTCATACACAGCAGAGCAGCGAATTTCGCCAAACAAAGCCGACAGTTCCAGATAGGCGGCGCTGATATGCAAATCCCGCTCTATGTTGCTGCCAATACTGATATAAATCAGCGCCATTACCAGTTTCCACGCGATATAGATACGCCAACACAAGCTGCTGCCGGCACTGCTGCAGGCTTGCCGATAGTCACTTTCACGGCTTTAGTTGGGAATTTTTCCAGTACCATAGCTGCCACTTTTTCAGCCACAGTTTCAATCAGTTCGTGAGGTTGCTGACAAAGCTCTGCTATGGCAGTACAAACGGCGCTGTAATCCAGGGTGTATTGCAAATCGTCAGTGGCAGCGGCCTGGCGGATATCTGTTGCGAGCTCTAAATCAAATTCCAGTGTCTGCTGTATAGCTTTTTCCCAGTCATACACACCTATCACCGTCTGGACTTTAAATTGCCTGATAAAAACTATATCCGTCATAGATTTCCGCTTTTGTTAAAGACTTGTTTCAGGTAGGCTGGTCGGATAGGCAAAAATTAAAAAAGCCTATATTCTGAACGCCTTGTAGACAGAGGCCGATTTTAGCCTACTTTGCCGGACTGAGGAACCTTAATCCATGACAGTGACCATAGCGATTTTGATGCTGCTCGCTTATCTAAGCGGCTCAATCTCGTCTGCCATTCTGGTCAGTCAACTATTCAGGCTGCCCGATCCACGCACTCATGGTTCAGGTAATCCGGGCGCCACCAACGTATTACGTTTAGGCGGCGCTTTCCCCGCGTCATTGGTGCTGGTGTTTGATGTACTCAAAGGCACTATTCCGGTTTGGGGTTCTTATTTTTTAGGCATAGAAGCCTTTTATCTGGGCATGATTGCGGTTTGTGCCTGTTTAGGCCATATATTCCCGGTGTTTTTTGGTTTTAAAGGCGGTAAAGCAGTAGCCACAGCTTTTGGCAGCATGATGCCTATAGGACTGGATTTAGCAGGTTTACTGATTTCTACCTGGATGATGCTGATAGGGGCTACAGGCTATTCGTCGCTGGCTGCTATTGTCACTGTGGCACTTGCGCCTATTTTCACCTGGTTTATCAAACCTTTGTATACCATACCTGTGTCTATGCTGAGCCTTTTGATTATTATCCGTCACAAAGACAATATTATCCGGCTCTGGAATAATCAGGAAACTAAGGTCTGGCATAAAAACCGCAAAACCAAACCTCAGGATCCCGACCAGGAATAAAGCTGAATTAAAGAGCAGGTAATTGCTCCATAGGCCAACGTGGTGTCACACCTATAGTTAAATCCTGCTGCTGCCCTGCTCTTAAACGCTGAAAACCTGCAAAAGCAATCATAGCGCCATTGTCGGTGCAAAATTCTTTGCGTGGGTAATAGACTTCGCCTTTTAAGCTTTTCAGTAACACTTCCAGTTGTTCACGTAACGAGGTATTAGCGCTAACACCACCTGCCACTACTAAACGTTTTAAGCGCTGCTCTTTTAAAGCACGACGACATTTTAATACCAAAGTATCGACCACGGCCTGCTGAAATGACGCTGCTATATTCGCTTGCACTTCCGGGCTTTTGCCTTCGGCGGCAATCACATTAGCAGCAGCCGTTTTTAAACCACTGAAACTGAAATTTAAGCCGGGTCTGTCTGTCATAGGGCGCGGAAAGGCATATTTATCGGCCTGCCCCTGAGTCGCTAATTTGGCAAGCAAAGGCCCGCCCGGATAGTCCAGCCCCATTAATTTGGCTGTTTTATCAAAAGCTTCACCTGCGGCATCATCGACAGATTCACCCAATAACTGATACTGACCTATGCCATCTACCCGCACTAACTGGGTATGACCGCCTGATACCAATAACGCAATAAAAGGAAACTCCGGTGGGTTTTCTTCCAGCATAGGTGCTAATAAATGGCCTTCCATATGATGCACTGCAAGTGCTGGTTTGCCCCAGGCAAAAGCTAAACTGCGGCCTATCGAAGCGCCCACTAACAAAGCGCCGGCTAAACCAGGGCCTGCTGTATAAGCCACACCGTCTATGTCAGACGCCTCGCAACCCGCTTCCTTTAACGCTTGTTGTATAAGCGGCAAAGTTTTACGGATATGGTCCCGTGAAGCCAGTTCAGGCACTACACCACCATAATCTGCATGCAAAGGGATCTGGCTGTATAACACATGACTTAACAGACCCCGCTCTTCATCGTACACAGCGATGCCTGTTTCATCACACGATGTTTCTATGCCAAGTACTCGCATTTTACTCCCCTTACCTATATGCTACGCGGCGAATTGTACTGAGATCTGAGCATCATCACCAGTACAACACTTATTGCTTTACATTGGGGCTGGCTTTTGAGTAAAATGCCGCACCATTTTTAATCGTATTGGTTAGACACTAACCAGAGTTGACCGAGGTGAGAATTTAATGCCTGTTGTTAAAGTAAAAGAAAACGAACCATTTGACGTAGCTTTACGTCGTTTCAAGCGCTCTTGTGAAAAAGCTGGCGTATTAGCTGATGTACGCTCTAAAGAGTTTTTCGAGAAGCCAACTTGGGTTCGTAAGCGTAAGAAAGCTGCCGCTGTTAAGCGTCACATGAAAAAGCTTTCTCGCGAAAACGCTCGTCGCATCAAGCTTTACTAAGATTATTGCCTGACCTATGGCATTGTTAGAACAGCTGCAAGAAGCCCAAAAAGACGCAATGCGTGCCAAAGACAAATTGCGTCTCGGCACTATTCGTTTAGCTTTAGCTGAAATCAAACAACGTCAAATTGACTTGCAGATGGTGCCTGATGACACCAATATTCTTCCTGTACTTACCAAAATGGTAAAACAGCGTAAAGAATCTGCCAGTCAGTACAGTGCAGCAGGTCGGCAAGATTTAGCTGATATTGAATTAGCAGAAATCGTAATCGTAGAACAGTTTTTGCCACAAGCCTTATCTCAGGCTGAGCTGGATGATTTAGTGCAACATGCTATTACTGCTGTTGCAGCCTCTGGAATGCAGGACATGGCGAAAGTTATGGCCTACTTAAAGCCACAGGTTCAAGGCCGTACTGATATGGCCGTTTTAAGTCAGGTTATTAAAGCTCGTTTGAGTTAAGCTTCTAGCTGAACTACTGCACGCCGTGCCCTTAGCACGGCTTGTCTTTTTCTGAATACAAGTAAAAAGGAAAAAGGTGGCAGGACAAATCCCCAGACACTTTATCGACGACTTATTAGCTCGTACAGATATAGTGGAACTGATCGATCACAGAGTTCCGTTAAAAAAGGCCGGTAAGAATTACCAGGCTTGTTGCCCTTTCCATAACGAAAAATCCCCTTCTTTTACCGTAAGTAGCGACAAACAGTTTTACCATTGCTTTGGTTGTGGCGCTCACGGCAATGCCATCAGTTTTATGATGGCGTACGAACAGCTTGAATTTGTAGAAGCCATTGAAGAACTGGCGAAGCAGCATCATTTAGAGATACCACGCGAACAAGGCAGTGGTAAGCAGTATCCGCAGGCTCAGGCCGACGACTACAGCCAGATGCAAAAAGCGGCAGATTTGTATCAGCAACAGCTGAAGCAGCAGGTTCACGCTGCCACTTATTTACAGAAACGTGGTATTTCAGAGGCCACAGCAACAAAATACGGCATAGGCTACGCACCTGACAGCTGGGATTTTGTCTTAAAGCAGTTAGGTGTTTCACGTTCAGCGCGCGATCAGTTATTCGAAATTAAATTGATAAGCCGTAATGAGCAGGGCCGTGAATACGATTTTTTCCGCGACCGTTTAATGTTTCCCATCAGGGATAAACGCGGCAGAGTGATAGGTTTTGGCGGCAGGGTGATAGGTGAAGGTACGCCAAAGTATCTAAACTCTCCTGAGACCCGGCTTTTCCACAAAGGCCGTGAACTTTATGGCTTATACGAAGCCAGACAAAGCCAGGATCGGCTGAATCGTGTGCTGATTGTTGAAGGTTATATGGATGTGGTTGGACTGGCTGAGCAAGGAATATCTTTTGCGGTGGCTTGTTTAGGCACTGCCACGACCCCAGATCATATGCATACGTTATTCCGCCTGACCAGCACTGTCACTTGTTGTTATGACGGCGACAGAGCTGGCCGCGACGCCGCATGGCGTGCTTTACAAAGTGCTTTACCGCATTTAAAAGATGGCGTTGAACTGAATTTTGTATTTTTACCGGACGGCGAAGACCCTGACTCGCTGGTGCAAAAAGAAGGCAAAGACGCCTTTTTAAACCGTCTGGAACAGGCCATGCCTTTAGGTCAGTATTTATTTGACCATCTGGCCAAAGAGTTAGATTTAAAAAGCGACGCCGGAAAATCCGCTTTATGGGTCAAAGGTAACGAGCTGATTAAACAAATTCCAAGTGAATTTTACCGCGATGCCTTGTTTGAAACCCTGGGATCGCTGGTTGGTAAATCGTCGCAGCACAATACGGCGGCCAGAAGCCAGACTAAGGTGCAGAGCAAAGCTCCTGCGACCACAAAAATTACGCCGATGCGCCGGGCTATAGCATTGTTATTGCAATACCCTGCGCTCGCCAAAGTGATGCCACTGGCTCCTGAACTGGCGCAAGCGAATTTACCTGGTATTCAGTTGTTACTGACCATACAGGACACTTTATTAGCTCAGCCTGAGCTGACCACAGCTCAATTGCTGGAGCATTGGCGCGATACGCCCGAATACAACATACTGGTAAAACTGGCTTTATGGGACCATCAGGTTGCCGAAGAGCAGTTAACCAAAGAATTTCTGGATACATTCAGATCTATAGAAGATCAGTATCTGGGCCAACGTCTGGAAGAATTGCAACGCAAAGATACATTGCAGCAACTGACCACGGCGGAGAAACACGAATTTGTGTTGCTGTTAAAAGCTTTTAAAAGCAAATAACCGTGAGTAAGCCGTCATTGCGCGGTGGCTAGAAAAGCCGCGCTTTGTTATAATCGCTAATTCGCATTTTTGAACTAACTATTTGGGTGGAAGAACAGCCTCTATGGAGCATAATCCTCAGTCGCAACTAAAACTCCTGATCTTAAAGGGTAAAGAGCAAGGTTATTTGACCTTTGCTGAAGTTAATGATCATCTTCCACAAGATATTATTGACTCCGATCAGATCGAAGACATTATCCGTATGATCAATGACATGGGTATTCAGGTGTTTGAAACAGCACCAGATGCCGATGACCTGATCATGACTGACGCTGCGCCGGATGAAGACGCCGCAGAAGAAGCCGCTCAGGCTTTAGTCAGTGTGGATAAAGAGTTAGGTCGCACTACAGATCCGGTCCGCATGTATATGCGCGAAATGGGCACTGTAGAGCTGTTAACCCGTGAAGGCGAAATCGACATCGCCAAACGGATTGAAGATGGTATCAATCAGGTTCAGACCTCTGTGGCTGAATACCCTGAAGCCATCACCTACCTGTTAGAACAGTGGGATAAATTCGAAGCCGAAGAAATTCGCTTAAGTGACATTGTCACCGCATTTATCGATCCAAACGAAGTGGATGATATGGCCCCAACGGCCACTCATATCGGTTCTGATGTGCCAGAAGAAGAACTGGCCGATGAAGACGCTGATATATCTGGTGACGACGAAGAGTCAGAAGACTCAGACGAAGAGGCTGACACTGGTCCGGATCCGGAAATGGCCCGCGAGAAGTTTGGTGAACTCCGTACTCAGTACGAAGTAACCCGTAGCTCTATCGTCAAAAACGGCCGTGAACACCAGACCACCAAAGAAGAAATTGAAAAACTGAGCGAAGTGTTCCGTTGCTTCCGTTTAGTGCCAAAACAGTTCGACCGTCTGGTCAAAAACATGCGTGAAATGATGGACCGCGTGCGCGTCCAGGAACGTATTGTGATGAAGAACTGCGTTGAGTACGCAAAAATGCCAAAGAAAAACTTTATGAAGTCTTTCAGCGGCAACGAAAACTCAACGGCATGGATCGACGCCGAAATTGCGGCAGGCAAACCTTATTCAGCCAGGCTGGGTGAGATGCGTGACGATTTGTTCCGCAGCGTTGAGAAGCTGAAAAAAATTGAAGAAGAGACCGGCCTTTCGATCTTTAAAATTAAAGATATCAACCGTCGCATGTCGATTGGTGAAGCCAAGGCCCGTCGTGCGAAAAAAGAAATGGTTGAGGCGAACTTACGTCTGGTTATTTCTATCGCGAAAAAGTACACCAACCGTGGCTTACAATTTCTTGATTTAATTCAGGAAGGTAACATCGGCTTGATGAAAGCTGTCGACAAGTTCGAATACCGTCGTGGTTATAAGTTTTCAACTTATGCTACATGGTGGATCCGTCAGGCTATCACACGTTCAATCGCTGACCAGGCCCGTACTATCCGTATCCCTGTGCATATGATTGAAACCATCAACAAACTGAACCGTATTTCACGTCAGATGTTGCAGGAAATGGGCCGTGAGCCGTCTCCGGAAGAATTGTCCGAACGTATGGGCATGCCGGAAGACAAGATCCGTAAAGTGCTGAAAATAGCCAAAGAGCCAATCTCCATGGAAACACCAATAGGTGACGATGAAGATTCGCATTTAGGTGATTTTATCGAAGACAGCTCTTCAGAATCGCCGCTGGACTCAGCCACCATGGAAAGCTTAAAAGCCGCCACCAACGAAGTGTTGGCCGGTTTAACAGCCCGTGAAGCAAAAGTACTGCGTATGCGTTTTGGTATCGATATGAATACCGACCATACTCTGGAAGAAGTAGGCAAACAGTTTGACGTCACACGGGAACGTATCCGTCAAATCGAAGCCAAAGCGCTGCGTAAACTGCGCCACCCTTCCCGTTCAGAAGTATTAAAAAGCTTCCTCGACGAGTAGATTTATCTTCATAAGAGGGCACCGCAAGGTGCCTTTTTTATTGGAGTTGACAATAAGCGGATAAAAAACCAGCAATCAGTACAAAGAGCATGTCATGAAGCGGTGACAACAGCAGAAAAACTTCTTATACTGCCTGCGCTTTAAAGAGTTCAGCCCTTGGACTCATTAAGTTAAAGCACATTTTAAATGGCCCTATAGCTCAGTTGGTTAGAGCATCCGACTCATAATCGGCAGGTCCCTGGTTCAAGTCCAGGTGGGGCCACCATTTATCAAGCTCTTACGTTACTTCTTCTGATCCACTTTAAGTCTGTGCTACCAACATCCTATTCTTTTTAGCGCTAAAAGCCAACTTGGCTAGTGTCGCGACTTCACGCAAAACTCTCCGACTTTTAGATGCGATCCAAATCACATATGCTAATAATGCAAGAATAACGAATGCAACTAGTTCGCCTGCTAACAAGGCAGGTATTAAATCGTAGATAAATTCTCTTGCGGGCTTAATGATCTCAAAGTAAAGCAAAGATAGGCTGAGCAAACTAACGATAAAAACTAACAGAGCGCACAATCTGAAATTCTTTTTATCGATTTTCAGAGAAACTAAAAATACTAATATTGCACAAAAGTTCATAGAGCATTTCCTTTTATTGAGAATTACCACAATCAATTTACGCTCTTTCAAGACCTAAGTGGCTCGTTAAACAACGCTATTTTCACCGCTTAACGAAATAGATCGTTATCTCAAGTAAGTTTCCGTAATCTCAGGCCGAAAATGTCCCATTTCCTGCGACACAGTTTCAAGTGCCAAAAGCCTAGTAAGACCAAGATACTGCAATTCATGCATTCTTTCCTGAGCATAACTATGGCGAAGCCCGTGCGCGCCTCTGGACCAGTTTAATGCCCTATTGGATGCTGCACTGAATGAGTTAGACCAAGGCTGGCCTCCGGTTAGCAAGTAGCGGCTTAAATAGTTAATTCCTCTGTCCTGAACGGTAGCAGGGGCTGATCTTCGGCACTTTTCAAGTTCACGCGACAAAGACACTGGGATCAACACTTCCCTTTTTAAACCGCCCTTCCCTTGCACTGTATAGATAATTCCTTCCCTGCCTGAGAACTTAGCCGAGTTTGATGGACGTTTATCTGCTGGCCGTTCTGTTGGCTTTACTAAGGTTAATAACTCATGCGCCCTTAGCCCAGCGGCATGGCTAATTCTTGTAGCTAGTGAATTGGAGTCTTTCTGCTGACCAGCAACAAGCTCAACCTGCGGTAATGTATAAGCTCTGGAAAGCAGAACTTGCTGATGCTCTGATTTGATAACTGGAAGTGTTTTATCAAGTGGCAAAGTGCCGGTGACATGCTGCAACATTTTCTGGATCGCTTGCCGCTCCATATCCAGCGTTTTTTGCCCTACTATCTGCCCCCTTAATTCAAGATAAGTGAGCGCGTCATTAATGCTCATTGCCTGCAAGCTTGGCAACTTCATCTGTTGGCAGTATTCAGCGACCTGAGTTAGCGCCTGCTCGAAGTTACTAACAGTACGTACAGATTTAATCACTGTGCCCTGGAGCTGCTTCATAACAGCTCCAGCTTGCTTTTGTGGCTTTGCAAACTTAGCCATTGTTATCCAGCCAGCGCTTAACGGTGGTCCAAACAATGGTTGATTGCTGTTTTCTGTTTCAGAGTTTGAAGCTTGGGTTAAAGCTCAGCCTCGACATTGATAAAGAAAACAGCCCATATCTACAAAGATACACCTGAAGGAAAGCGAGCTATGACTAACGACTTCGCAAAACTTAAAGTTTAAGCCTGTTCATACAGTGTTCAAAACCTAGAATGAGTACCGTACTTGTAGGAGTGAACCTTTAAATTTATAGCTTGATTGATTCAACACCAATTTCGATAAAATGTCTTGGGCCAAAGGCCGATTTGGTTTCTGAGATACTTTGATCCACCCTTTACAGCAAAGCTAAACCAAAGAGAGTCAGTTGTTTAAATGAAATAACACGGAATTTTGAACACTACCTCGCCAACCAAATGCAGGTTATTTTCAGCAGCCAATGTCATCCTGTTTTTGGATACATCTCTGAAGCCATAACGCTTAGATAGAGCTCTAAGCACAGCGATTCCTATAATGATTTGTGAAAAAAAGCACCATACTTTAACTAAAAATTCACATAAAGACCTTTAAAAGTACAAAAAATGGGGGTAAATTCCTTTAAAAGGTAAAACAAACCCATAAAGGAAACTTGAAATGAAGGAAATATCGTTATTCGTAAGTTTGGTGATGATTAGTGGGGTTAACAGTCTCCATGCAGTTGAGAACTCAAATAACCGCATGGAGCAACCATTGGTAATGCAAGAAATTGGTTGCTCAAATTGGAATGCTGAAAAGTTATTTGCCCAAACAAATTCAGCGATACCAGACTTTCTGAAAGGAAAACCAAGTTGCTTACAGGACTTAAAACATTCTGAATTTACTCCAAAGCAAACAGAAAAACTATTTAGGGAAATGCATAATCGTTTCTATGAAATTTACGATCAGTTGGATGACACGAAAAGCAAGGTTGAATTTACAATTGGTTTTATCGCAGAAGTATCAAAGATCCATCAAGTTGGAATAACGAAGAGTGTAGATGGAAGATATGCCCTTCGCTTTGGTTTTAAATTTAATGAAAAAACCATGACCAGATTGATGTATATAACAAGCGTAGAAAAAAATGGCTATAGTTTGACAGAAGATGATTATGAAGCCTTTGGTAACTCTATAATAATATCTGATGCACTAGAAAGTAGCATTAATTATGTTATTCATGGAAAAAAAAACAGTTTAAAACAACATTACAATGCAAATAATGAAGATGGTGATGGCGAGGAGGTCGATGAATTCAGAGATTGGGCTTCTGAACAGGCTGACGCGACTTGCGAGTCAATGGGATGTGATTGGGATTGGTCAACAGCCCCAAATGGTGAGGATTATATTCAGTTTAGTTGGGAAGATGATTATGGTGGATATGATTTTTGGGAAGGATACTTCTACACGCCAGATGATCGCTATCTCTAGATTTGAAACGCCCATCACATGGGCGTTCAATTTATGAATCTAGATAAGTGGTTATTGGCAAAATTAGCGAAAAACATAGGAACAATATTCAAAGTATATCAACTAAATAAAATAAATATCCTTTGGAGTAATAAGCGCGTTCAGAAAGATATGCCACTAACGTCAATTGCTGAACTCAGTTACATAACAAAAGATCTATCAAATAAGTTCTATGTAGGGATCGATAATTCCAAAGTTAGAAATGCGCTCGCTGAGTATTATGGTGGCAGCGGTGTAGGCATGAACTTGGGAGGGGTAAGATGCGGCAACATGTTAGGCTATCAAGTAAAAGGAATAGGCAATAATGGTTTATCTTCTGAAAAATCTACTTTTAAGCACTCAAATGGCAGCCTCAGTTTACTTGACGCCGTGTCGGAAGCTATTTACTCAGAGATAATTAACCTCATATCCCCAGTTGGAGCTAATTGGGTTTACGGTATCGTGTCAACTGGTGAGAATTCGGCCTATTGCGATTATTCTGGAAAAGGAATAAATAAATTAACAAAAGGTGCGCTTCTCATGAGAGAGGCTAGCTTCAGACCAGCTCATTTGATGAGAAATCATAGTCTAATGCAAGAAAGTCTCAAGCAGTTTTCAATTAAGGACTTTGAAAGAATCAAGTTGTTAACCGGAGACTTAGTAAAATTAATTGGACAAAATAATATAGATTTAATGATGAAGAACTGTGTTGCTAGTATAGCAAAACAATTTTCTTTCACTCGAGCGGTTCGATTATGTCATGGCTCTATGTCTCCATCTAATATATCTATAACTGGAAGGTGGATTGACGTTGGGGCTTCTAGTTTTATTTCAGACTGTAATAATTACATTTCAAGCAACAACCAGGTTTCTTTTTTAGATGAACCCAAAGAAGCGCTAAATTATATTATTGAGTGTGAAAACATAATTAATAAGAATGAAAATAGAAAACCGAATCCACAATCCATAGAAAGGTTCTTTTGGTCTGAGTTCAACAAATATTTCGCGCATTCAATAGTTTGGACTATGGGGTTTGATGTAAATCATCACTCCAACCTAACATGGGATCAATTATCAGTAGCCAGAGAAGCTGATAAATTTATAAATAAATATGGTCAAGCATCTAGATCTGATGATTACAAATTTGATAAATACTTCATCAACATCATTCTACCAGAATACATGAAATATATTTCAAGCCGAAAAAGCTTTCTTACTGAGATAGTTAAAGAAAAACAAAAAAATGAAGTGGCAAGCGAAAAATATACAATAGTTAATGGATTCTTGAGGGCGCTAAAAAGAAATATCCTACCAAGTGTGATTGCTAAAAGCACGTTAAGCCCCTACATATCATCTGAGATTTATACAAGTGAAGAAATTGGTGAAAGAATTGAGGAAATATTTTCATTTTTTAAGGACATAGCAAACGGATTCAATACAGAAACAATTAACATCATTAAAACTGACAAGGTGGATATACTTTTCAATGCCACCCATTATACCTTTTCAGTAAAAGAAGCACATAATACAATACATGCTGAGACAAAAATTCATGAGTACCTACAGAGAGAAAAAATAGAAATATTCGGGGTAGATATAACAAAAAGAATCATTTGCATGACTAAATTAATACAAGACTTTTGTTTGCGAATTCAGAGCTTCGATGAAAGAGCATGACTTACTTTTAATGGTAAAGGCTGTCTTTGCAATTAGAGACAACGTTACTTCAAAATATTTTCGCCTATTGGAAGCATCTGTCAGATTGGGAAACTATCGTATATTTACACCAGAAGGCAGTTCTAACATAATTGGATATGTTATTTGGGCTGAGACAAGTAATTCGGTAGAACTATACAATAGTTTTACCGAATTACAAATTTCTTACATAGGTGAATTATGCAGTGGTGATTCTAAACAGCTTATAGATCTGGTTTATTTTCCAAGATGGAGAGCTTGCTGCTTAAACAACTTGAGAAATGACCATTTATCAGAATGTTTGTACCCGCAATACCTTAAGAAAACATGTAAGAAAAGAAAAAAACTTGTTGGGATGATTCTTTAGTGAGGAGGAACTGATGGAAGCAATCTATCCACGGGTTAAAGAGCTTCCAGCAAAGCTTCGGACTCCAAAAAATAAAAAGCATAGTGCAAGAATGTTTAAATATACACTAAGCTTTAAGGTGAAAAATATGCGTAACGGGAACACAAAATCCCCAACTTAGCTAAATATCAAAACCCTGTTTGCATTATTTAGCAATGCAGCGTTTCATATGATTAGCTGAACGCTCGAACAATGGCTGGCGTTGTTTGACTGTATGCGTAACAGCAACCATTAAATAAAATAATCACTTGGGCCGAGATCAAATATTTGCTCTCGGCCCAGAATCAGAACTTATGACATCAACTCCGCTAGAAAAGCCAACTTCTGCTCCATGTTAAGCTTAGAAACCAGACTTTTTAAACTAGTAATATCGGATTGCTCTTTGGGCTTAGTCAAACCAGCATACTGCATAATCCGTTGAGCGATGCGTTCAGCAGCTTCATGCAGTTCTTCTGCTGTCAGTATGGTGTAGCCACCAGTTACGTCGTTACGGCCTGTTTTATGGTTCAGCAAGCGTTTTAGTGTGTAATGCCCTACACCCAGTGTTTTCTGCAATGGAGCAGTAAGTGCCTAAGGTCACTGAAACAGGCACTCTACCGCCAGACAGTTTTTTATACACCCTGAATACTTTGGCTTTGCTGGTGACATCCAATACCAGTCCAGGCATTTGATTGTCGTGCCAACGGGCACGCTTGGCAGAAAACGGAATGGCATTGATGTCAGTTTCAGTAAAACGGATTTTGGTTTGCAGAGTCATTGGTGCTACCTCTGTGCTACTTTGCACTCAATTCATAACGCGTTGAATCACAACGCCCTTATGCATCAGAGATAGCCAAACTGGCTATAACCTATTGAATTTAATAGTTTATAAAGTAAATCAGTATTCTATAAAGTAACTACTGGTAAGTGGCCCTGGCTGCACTCATAATCGGCAGGTCCCTGGTTCAAGTCCTGGTGGGGCCACCATTTATCAAGCACTTACGTTATTTCTTTTGATCCACTTTAAGTCTGTGCTACCTCTGTGCTTCAAGCGTCCATATGAAGACGTTTGGTTTCTGTTAGAGAATATTTACCTGTCGCATGCTCCCTTCGTATGGCTAAGATTAATCAGGCAATGCGCTTAAGCTGTTATTGAGCAGGCATTCACAACTTAAATTAACGCCAGGTCTTATTTTAATTTCGTAATTAAGTTAAATTAGCAGTGAGTTTAACTTTCAGGATGCTTTATGCAACGTGGCATTGCCGCGCTTTTATCCCAGCTCCTTAGCCACCACAACCCCAGTTGCAACCCGATAGCAAACTGCAAGGGCGGATCAACCAAGCCATGCTTGCGCCTCGCCACCTGAATGCGACTGGCATACCCCTATCCATTTCCAGCAACAATTGCTGCGTCAGCTATAAGTTCGCTTGATAAGTCTTTGCACTGCAAACTGGCACAGCCGAAGAAGATGCGGTACAGCATAATCTTCGGCTGTGCCTTCACTGGAGAATATTTTGAATAGAGGTGCTGATTTCAGTGGTAGAAACTGTGGTTTTAAATGCATCATCCGCCAGCACATTCAGGCCCGGCAAGCACCGGGCCTGACAGCTCGCGCTGATCACTATTACAGCTCGCTATGCGGACCAAAGACTTCATAGTGAATTTGTGCCGGAGCCACACCTAAAGCCAGTAACTGATCTTTGGCAAACTTCATAAAAGCTGTAGGGCCACACAAATAGAAGTTGGCACTTTGCAGCGGTAACTGGGAGGCCACAGCTTTTAAATCCATCAAACCAGTGAATTGACCAGCGCCTGTATTCTGCTGTCCATTGTTATACCAGGTGAAGTTATGCAGCAACGGGTAGTCTTTTTCCAGTTGCGAAATACGCTCTGCAAAAGAATGCTGTTGCATGTTTTCACAGGCGTGCAGGAAAAATACCGGTGTTTGTTGCTTTAACGCCACTATGCTTTCCAGCATCGACAGCATAGGGGTGAAGCCCACACCAGCTGAGATCAGCACTGTAGGTAAATGAGCCGATTGCAGGAAAAAATCACCGGCTGGCGGCAGAATATCCAGCTCATCACCAGGCTGAATATGGTCGTGCAGGTAATTGGAGACTAAACCTGCCACCTCAGCCGTTTCACGTTTCACACTAATGCGGTAACTTTGGCCATTGGCTTTGTCTGATAACGAATATTGACGGATTTCATAGTAGTCGCAATGCTCCGGCTTTACCTTCACGCCCAGATACTGACCTGGCAGATAATCCACTACAGCTTCGCCATCTTTTGGCACTAATACAAAACTGGATACCAGTTCAGATTCACGGATTTTTTCTTTGACGATAAAACGACGTGGACCATACCAGCCACCCGGTTTTTGTTCAGTTTGGTTATAAAGTTGACGCTCGCGGCCTGTAAAAATGTTGGCCAGCACGCCATAAGCTTCAGTCCAGGCTTGCTCTACGTCTGGCGTAAACGCATCAGGAACCAGTTCACCTAAGGTTTCAATCAGATGATGACCCACAATATCGTAGTGCTCAGGCTGAATAAAAAAGCTGGTGTGTTTATGCGCCACCCGCTCCACAGTTTCAGTCAGCACAGACAGGTTATCGATATTTTTGGCATAAGCCGTAATAGCACTAAGCAAGGCAAATTGCTGACGGCCACTGTGCTGATTGGTCATATTAAAAATATCTTTCAGCTCTGGATTATGCTGAAACATACGCTGATAAAAATGATTGGTAATAGCCACACCAGCGCTTTCCAGCAAAGGCACAGTACTTTTGACTATGGCTATAGTTTGAGCAGATAACATAAAAAACCTCATTCAATGAAATAATTGAGAACAGCAGTTAACCCGGTCTGCCGTCAGCCCGGGGCTGGGTCAGGACGGGCCAATACAACCAAAGAAAAATTGCGAAGGCGCAGAGCCATAACAGAGCGCTGACTTGCCAGAACAACAAAGGAAAACCGGATAAACTGGCCAGCATACGCACAGGGCCAGCGAGCAACAGTAAAGCAAAAGCGACACTCAGAGTTTTGCCCACTTGTAACAGTCGGCCTGTATGACCTAAAGACACACGGGCCATCATGGCAAGGATCAAGCCTGCCATAGCGCTGATAGCCAGCAGGTGTAAAACCTCTTTAAATACAAGCAAGTGAGTCAGGTCGCTGATGCCTAAAAGAATTAAACCCAAAGCCATAGCCAGATACGCCAGCTGTAAGGACCAAAGCAAAGGAGCTGCCCAGATTTTCCATGGGGTCCAGAAGAATAAACGGACCAGATGCAAAGCCCCCACCAGCAGCATAAACCAGCCAGCTTTTAGCGGCAGTTGGATAAAAAAACCTGTAATAAACAATGCCGCGCCCAACACCGATAAAGGCAATAACAGCTTGTCGAGCAGCGGGATTTTGACTTGCACCAGAGTTAAAGCTCTGGCGGTAAAAAATGGGATCACCCGTCCGCCTACTATCCCCATCAGGATACAAAACAGCAGGATCATGCTATGGCTTACATGCGAAGCCAGGGCAAACTGCTGCGTTGTTGTTGCATAAATAAAAGCCGTATTCAGCAATGCCATCACAAACAACAGCGGAATAAACAGGTAGTTATTTTTACTTTTCGCCTTGATGAGTAAACTCGCCAGGCTATAAATAGCACCAGCCCACCACAGCAATTGAGCTGCGATAAATAGCCATAACAGCACAGTGTATTGTGCGAATAACAAGCTAAAACGAGCCGTCAGCCAAAGCCCGGTGAATAACAACAGCGGTTTGCCCGAAACACTGGGCAAGCCTGTCCAGTTTTGCGCTGCAGTCAGTAAAAATCCCACAGCCACTAAGGCAGCAAAGCCAAATAACATTTCATGGGCATGCCATAACGTTGCCGGAAAGCCGAACTGAAAGGACATCAGGCCGCTAAACCATAAGGCCCAGATGCCGATGGCTAAAAAAGCCCAACAGGAGGCAAACAGAAAAAACGGCCGGAATGCCAAAGCAAAGAGCGGATAAGAGGATAAAGCTTTGCGCTTTCCTGCTTCCGCTGGTTCAGGCCAATGGATATTGATTAAAGAAGGGCCTTTGCTCATGGCTTAACGCACCTCTTTACACTGGTCGGACAAAGCGATACGGAGACAGAGGTGGGCCGTTTTTTATGGCTAAAACATAGAGGAAAATGAAACATCATAAAATCCTATAGAATTCCTGACTTTGGTTTGCTTCTGTAGTGCAGTTCTGATGCCAGTTATTTTTTGATTTAATTTCAATAATTTAATAAAAAACCCAATGAGAATAGAGTCAAAATGACAACAACAAAAAGAGTCAAAGTGACAATATAGACTCTTTATGACACAATCTGGGCACTCTAATTGTCAGCAGGAGCTACCATGGCCGAACTTAACTCAACCTTGCTGCTGGAAGTGGCGCTGGATCTGGCGAACAGCATCACCACCACAGACCGTTTTGACCGCTTACTAAGTTCTATTCGTAAAGCCATTAACTGCGATGCAGTGGTGTTGCTCTCTCTTCAGGGCGAGCTGCTGATGCCGCTGGCTATTCAGGGCTTAACAGCTGATACCCTAGGCCGTCGTTTCGCTTTAAAGGATCACCCTCGCCTTGCGATCATTTGCCAAAGCAGCAGAGCGGTGCGTTTTCCATCCGACACTGAACTGGCCGATCCATACGATGGTTTATTACTGGCGCAGACTGGTGATTTGCCTGTGCATTCCTGTATGGGTTTACCTTTGTATTCAGATGGCCAGTTGATGGGTGTGGTCACGCTCGACAGCCTGAAAGCAGATGCCTTTTCTGCCATAGCTGAACGGACATTAGAGCTGATTGCGGCTATGTCGGCTGCCACCTTAAAAACTGCTATTCAATTGAAAAAACTCGAGCAACAAGCGCTGCTGGCACAAAGTTTAGTCGAAGAGTTAACACATGAAGCCCTGATCCGCGATGGTGGCGAGCTGATAGGCCAAAGCCAGGCTATGCTGGCGCTGAAAAGTGATATTCAACTGGTGGCGGGCTCAGATTACACAGTACTTATTCAGGGCCAGACCGGCGTCGGCAAAGAGCTGGTCGCCAGAACTCTGCATCAATTATCCAGAAGAGCCAAACAGCAACTGGTGCATTTAAACTGCGCTTCTTTGCCTGAAACTCTGGCTGAAACTGAGTTGTTTGGTCATGCAAAAGGCGCTTTTACCGGCGCCGAGCGGGACAGGCCGGGTAAGTTTCTGCTGGCTGATGGTGGCACTATATTCCTTGATGAAGTAGGTGAACTGCCACTCAGCGTACAAAGTAAATTATTGCGGGTTCTGCAAAGCGGCGAAATTCAGCCTGTTGGCAAAGATGAAGTAAAAACGGTCAATGTGCGGGTGATAGCGGCCACCAACAGAGATTTAGCCGCAGAAGTGGCTGCGGGCCATTTTCGCGCCGACTTGTATCATCGTTTATCGGTATACCCCATTACAGTGCCGCCATTAAAAGAGCGGCAACAGGATGTGTTAGTGCTGGCCGGCTATTTTCTGGAAGTGACAGCCCGTAAACTGGGCATACGTCAGCTAAAACTCAGCACAGCTGCTCAGTCTCTGTTGTTGCACTACAACTGGCCAGGTAATGTGCGTGAACTGGAACATGTGATTAGCCGCGCTGCGCTTAAAGCCAGAAAAGAAGCCAAAGCCCGGGATATTATTGCGCTGTTGCCAGAGCATCTGGAATTGGCGGCCAGCGCAGTTTCAGCCGATAACAGCTTAGCAACGGCTTATCCTATACTCTACAGCAATGGTCTGGGCCTGAAAGCGGCCACTGAAGAATTTCAGAAGCAGCAAATTATTCAAATCCTCAGCCAAACTTCAGGCAACTGGAGTCTGGCGGCGAAGCAACTGGATTTAGACAGAGCCAATCTGGCCCGACTCGCCAAACGATTAGGTATTAAAGTCGAAAAGACAGTACGTAGCTGACTGCAAGCAGGATAAGCAGCAGCCCTTAGTGCATAGCTCAAGCTGCAGGGCCTCAAGACACTCAGCTTTGGTTCACTCAACATCAAGGAAGCCGCTATGAAACAGCCTGTTCTTGCTTGCGATTTACATGATCATGTCGAAATTATCTGTATGAGACGATACCAGGTACTGATCCATCAGCTCGATGGCAGCACTATTTCGGGTATTGCTGATGACACCCGAACTACAGCACAGGAAGAATTTTTGCTGCTGGAGAAGGACGGGCAAAAAGTGGTAATTCCACTAATGCAGATTGAACGTATTGAGGTAGTGGATGCCAATGCACCTCAGCAGGAGATTTGGTTACAACAAAGGGGTAGCAGCGCTGTTTAGCTTTATTCCAGCCACAGCTACCAAAAGGGTAGCTGTGATCTGTTTCCGTTAAACTTAGTGATCGTCATGCCCTGCAGGAATACCCAGCCACACCAGTTTATGTGGCGTAAAACCCAGCTCCTGAGTTTCTGTGACTTCAGCTTCTTCCAGATCAATAGTGCTGACGGTTTTGCTCAGTGGATCCGCCACATAAACCTTGTCGTCTGCTGCGGATATAGCCAGCTGTAACTGACTGCCTGTGGGCATAGTGGTTAAATCAGCCGTGGTGATCTGAACTTTGTCTGCCAGTTCAAAAGCAGCACCAGTTGTAGCCTCTGCATTGTAATTAAGGATACTCAGAGCGCCAGTGGAGTCCAGCAGCACAAACTTTTCGCCATGATCGGCAAAACCATAACCTATGATGCTGGCCCCTGTTGCAGCCTGCCATTCCACTTTATTCAGGCTGCCTGCTTCAGGGTTGACTGAAAACACAGTAGCACCGGCAAAGCCGATAAAATGTGGGGCGTCTTCATGTCCTTTCAGCGTGCCAATACGCATAGTGCCCGTGAAATCAGTGGTATGAGCCACTTTGCTGGCGGTAAAAGTTTCGCCGTCCTGCTTTAACAGCATCACACCATCAGTACAGCCAAAGCTGACATAATCCGCATTTTGTGCACTGCCATGCAAGCCAGGGCAACGCATATCAAATTCCTGCTCCAGATGAAAATGGTCACCATGCACATGATAAATACCGACCTGATCCGGCAAAGTACTGGCTGTTGCTGCATCACGGATAGTTGAAACCAGGATCTCACCACGGGCCTGAGCTGCGCCGTGCATATGAGTGCTGTAGGTTAAAACCGGATAGTCATTGTTGCCTGAATTAATTTGATCATCATTCAGCACTGCTACTTTTGCCACAGTGGAGCTTGCCGCGTTGCCGTCAAAAAAGATGGCGATTTGTTCATCTGTAGTGGTGACATGAGTAGGACGGCTTTCACTGAGTTGCAGGCTCATTAAACGGGGTTCTTCTTCATAAGGATGCAGGTGATCGCCATGATCTTCCTGATACAAACCACCATCGATAAACTCTACTTTATCGCTCTCACGTTGCACTACCATAGCAAAACGCTGGCTGGCTGACGCATGCAAAGCTGATGCATTGTTCAGTGAACTGAATTGGCCCAATAAGTCGCCATCTTCAAGGTTGTACACCCTGAGCATGGTGCTGTCTTTATCGGAAATGACTAAACGACCAGCACCGGTTTCGTGGTCATGATCATGGTCATGATCGTCTTCAACAGGAATAGGATCCTTTTCTACTATATTGGTTGTGCTGTCACCACAGGCGGCCAGTAATGAAGCACTGATCAGTAACGCCAGCACATTTAGTTTTGATTTCAACATACAAACTCCATAAGAATTAAAAAGATCGCGACTCAGCAGGAACAGCGCAGCCGCGATAAAAACTTAAAATTGACCACGAATACCTAAACCCAAAGAACGGCCTGGCAAGGGGGTTTTGTCTTTCAAAAAAGAGGTGTGAACACGGGCTTCTTCGTCCGTCAGGTTTTCGCCTTTGACGTAAAGCACTATGTCCTGCAAGGCACCGCTGAAGTGATAACTGACTGATGCATCCAGCAAGTTGTAGCCGGCAGTTGTACTTTCCAGCTCTGAAACTCTGTCTTGTTTGAAATAACGGGTCAGGCGCAGATCGGCGGAGATTTGATCGCCTTCATAAGCCAGTTCACTGGATAAACGCAGTGGAGGAGTGCGGGGTAAATCCCCCCCTCTGTCGAGGCGGGCACGGATATAATCGGCCTGTACTGTGAAGCGATAAGGCTGAGCAATTTGCCACACCAGCTGTGATTCAAAGCCATGCAAAATCACATCTTCAGCGACAAAAAGATAAA
Organism: Gammaproteobacteria bacterium; assembly: GCA_018825965.1. Taxonomy (GTDB): domain Bacteria; phylum Pseudomonadota; class Gammaproteobacteria; order Enterobacterales; family Alteromonadaceae; genus Pararheinheimera. The sequence continues at coordinate 9,459 of JAHKAA010000005.1, read as the reverse complement.
CCGGCAACTCACCACTGTGATCATGACCTTCTTCGTCGCCATGATCATGGTTATGGCCGTCTTCAGCGAATAAACCTGTGTTTTGCTGGTAGTAGTAGTTATCTACTTTGTTGTAGAAGGCATTAAATACCAAACCAATATCACCGCTGATTTTACGGAAAGTCAGGTCCAGGTTGTTCGCTACTTCCATGTCGATTGGTTGACGATTCAGCACTATGGCTTGTTCTGCGTGCGGGTCGTCATTGAGACTGAATAACGCACCTATTTCATAAGAAGCAGTGCCAATATGAGGGCCAAATGACAGTAACTCAGAAGCTGAAGGGGCGCGCTCTGAACGGGACACTGACACACCTAAGTTGTAACCTTCAGTAAAATCCCAGACAGCACCAGCAGACAAGCTGTAAGGTTTAAACTTATGCTCTACATCAAAAACACGGATAAATTCAGCACCATGGTCGTGGCCGTGATCATGGTCGTGATCATCTTCGTCATGCGAATGTGCCGCCAATGGGGGTAACAATACATCAGCTGCATTGATAGTCACCTGCTCAGTACGGGCACCCAGTTGCAATAACACTGGGCCAAAATGCCGTTCTTCCATCAGGGCCACTGCCAGCATGTCAGTACTGGATGGAGGGGTAAAAGCTTCAGCTCCTACAGCCTCAAAATCACTGTGTTTGTAGTGCAGGCTGACCCCACCGCGCCAATCGGCAATCACCGGATGCAGCAATTCAAAACGGGCTTCTTCGCTTTGGTTTTTGAAAGTGGTGCCTACTAAGCCTTCTTCAATTTCCATATGTTGATAGTCTGTGTAAGCAATGCGGCTGTTCAGAGTCTGCAGCCAGGGCAAATCCAGATCCAGTTCACTTAAAAACTGTACTCTGTCCTGTTTCAGATCGGCATACACAGACTCTTCGGCGTGTTCTTCGCCTTCGTGAGCATGACCACCATGGCTATGGCCCGGAATACCGTATTCACGTTTTAACTGACCAAAAGACACACCCACAAAACCATTTTCCAGCAGGTAACTGCTGCCTAAGCTAAAACCTTTGGCTGTTGCTGCAGTGCTGGCGACTTTGCCTGAAGCGCCTGCTTCGTGATCATGATCTTCGTCGTCATGATGCACTTCTGCTTCACCCGGAATGCTGTAATCATCGTTATCACGCCAGAATACGTCGGCATATAAACCGGTTTGACCAATAAAAGTCTGAGCTGAACCTGAAGCCAGTTTTTCGTTATTCACCGACTCACGCTGCAGCATCCACTCGCCTTTGGTGACTTGCTCAGTGGGAATTCTGTTATCCACCACGTTGACCACACCACCAATGGCGCCACTGCCGTAAAATAAAGTGGCAGGGCCACGTAATACTTCAATCTGACTGGCGGTGCTGGCTTCAGCCGACACGCTATGATCAGGCCCAACCCGTGATGCATCACCAGCATCCAGACCATTTTGCGTGATCAAAACCCGTGGGCCATCTAAACCACGAATAATAGGGCTACTGGCCACAGAGCCATAAAAGTTACTGTGCACCCCTACTTCGTTTTTCAGCGTATCGCCCAAAGTAGACTGTTGATTCATTTTCAGCCGATCACCAGCCAGCACACTGACAGGCAAAGCAGATTCTGTGCTGGAAGCATGAAATGGACTGGCTTTCACATCAATGATTTCAAGCGCTGTAGGGGTTAACGCAAATTGCATGCCCTGTGCTGGTAACTCCAGCTGAAAATTCCGATGCGCAAAACTGTTTGCTTCAATATGTAATTCAGTGTGATGACCTTGCAACGCCTGAAATTCAAAGCGGCCAGCAGCGTCGGTTTTCACCTTCTTATTCTGCCCAACCACTGTGACCCAGGCTTCAGCTACAGGCTGCCCTTGCTCGTCCACTACAGTACCCTGCACTGACTGAGCCCATACCTGACCACTCAGACTAGCGGCGATCAGACTGGCCAATAACGTTTTTTTACCCATGCACTTCCCCAAAAAACAAAATCAGTTTCAGTTGCTTTCACGAATTGTGATAATATAACATATCACGAAATCACCGTAAGTTGGCAAGTCCCTGTACCATCAAATAAGGCAAAAACCATGAAAGATTTGTTAGGAGTGTGTTTATCAGGGCTTTGTATCCTGCATTGTTTGTTTACGCCTGTGTTGTTGGCACTGGGTGGTGTAGGTCTGATTGGCGCCTGGTTTGAATCCGAGTGGGTGCATTATTTATTGCTGGCTCCGATCAGTCTGATCCTGGCCTGGAGTCTGCCGCTGTCATGGGTGAAGCATCGTAATATGAAGCCGTTACTGATTGGCGGTCTGGGTTTTAGCTTGTTGCTGATCTCTCTTTTTGTGCCTGAATCTGCAGAGCCTGTGCTGGCAGTTTTAGGTGGTTTTATTTTGATTGCAGCGCATCTGTTGAACAGACGCCTGCTGAATAGCCATATTCCTGCTGCATTGGCGAATTAACTATGAATAACTCCTTAGATAAAAGATTACCCGTCACTGTGCTCTCCGGCTTTTTAGGCGCAGGCAAAACAACGTTGCTAAATCAAATCCTTAACAACAGAGCTGGCCGCAGAGTGGCGGTGATCGTTAATGATATGAGCGAGCTGAATATTGACGCCGCCACAGTGAAAAACGAAGTCAGTCTGAATCGTGCTGAAGAAAAACTGGTGGAAATGAGCAATGGTTGTATTTGCTGCACCTTGCGCGAAGACTTATTGCTGGAAGTGGGCCGCTTAGCCCGCGAAGGCCGTTTTGATTATTTAGTCATTGAATCAACAGGCATTTCAGAGCCCCTGCCTATAGCTGAAACCTTTACTTTTGCCGATGAAGAGGGCCAGAGTTTATCCGACATAGCACGGCTCGATACCATGGTGACAGTGGTGGATGCAGTGAACTTTTTAAAAGATTATCGCGAAGCCAGTTCATTGCAGGAGAAAGGCGAAAGCCTGGGTGAAGAAGACGAGCGTAGTGTGGCGGATCTTCTGATCGAACAAGTCGAGTTTTGTGATCTGTTAGTGATCAGCAAAGCAGATTTAGTCAGTGAGCACGATGTGCAGGAACTCAAAGCCATACTGCGCAAACTGAATAGTACGGCGCAAATTCATCAGGCCAGTCAGGGCAAAATAGACATCGACAAAGTGCTCGGAACAGGCTTATTTGATTTTGAAAAAGCCCGGCAAGCACCAGGCTGGTTAAAAGAATTACGGGGCGAACATCAGAGCGAATCGGAAGAATATGGCATCAGCAGTTTTGCCTTTCAGGCTCGTGTCCCTTTTCATCCAGAACGGTTTTATGACTTCCTGCATCAGGACTGGCCTCAGGGTAAACTGCTGAGATCCAAAGGTTATTTCTGGCTGGCCAGTGAACCTGACTATGCATGGCAATGGCATCAGGCTGGCGGCATTGCCCGTTATGGTATGGCAGGTTTGTTTTGGCATGCAGTACCACAAGATGAATGGCCGGATGACGCAGAAGCTGTGCACAGTATTCAAAGCAGCTTTGTCGGGCCTTTTGGGGATTGTCGGCAAGAACTGGTGTTTATTGGCCAGCAATTGGATCAGGCACAGATGCTGAAACAATTAGAGCAGTGCCTGCTGACAGAACAAGAACTGGCTTTATCCATCAACGAATGGAAAGCGTTCACCAGTCCTTTTCAGGCGGAATTTTCCTGATGCTGGCGGCCTTTCAACTTCTACCCCAGATGAAACAACTGCAAAGCAGTTCCAGCGATATACTGACTGAGCTGTTTCAGCCTGATGTTAATCTGGTGATTTGGCAGCGTGAACTCAGTCAGCGCATCCGGACTTATGCTGCTGGTCTAAGCAAATTTGCAGATCTGCAACTGGTCGCTGAACCTGAAGAGCTGACAGGATTGCTGCAGAATCGTTTGCCGGACGCTGAAGGGAAGACCGAGTTTATTGCCGATCTGGAATTACTGAGCCAGATGTTGACCTGCCTGATGGATTGCTCTGCAGTAGGAGTTCGGCTAAAACGACTGGAAAAAGCGATGTGCCCCCGTTTTCATACTGACCATGTAGCAGCACGTTTACTGGTCACTTATTCAGGCCCTGCCACAGAGTGGCATGCCGGAACCACAGCACAAAGCCAACAGCCTTACCAGCAGATCCGTACCGGTGAGGTTGCGCTATTAAAAGGGTCTGGCTGGACTGGCAATAAAGACGGAGCCATCTGGCATCGTTCCCCTCATACCGATCAACCCCGCTTGCTGCTGAGCCTGGATCCAGTAGGCGAATAATCTATATCCGGAGAATGTCTATGCGCTTACCTTTTATTTTCGCCAGTTGCTGCACCCTGCTTAGTGTCTACACTCAGGCAGAACAGCCTGACACCAGAGCCCATCAGCATGGAGTAGCCCGGCTTGAGCTGTTTCAACTGGCGACAGATTTACAGATCAGCTTTTATGCCACAGGTTCAGATATTCTGGGCTTTGAGCATCAGCCCGAAACACCAGCTGAACTTGATGCTGTGAAAAAAGCCAAAACTCTGCTGGATCAACCTGACAAGCTGTTTAGCATTGCAGGGGCAGACTGTCACCTGAAGCACCATCAATCAAATTTGGCCGAACTGCAACAGCATACAGGGGCTGAACACAAACACTCACACTCACATGACCATGACCATGACCACAAGCATGCAGGTCATTCCGATATAGAAGCCAGTTATCAGTTCAGCTGCAAGGCGGTAACAGAGTCGGTGACGCTAAAGGTGAACTTGTTTAGTCTGTTCCCGGACTTGCAGCAGATCCATAGCAGTTGGATCACACAAAAGGGGCAGTCCGCTGCCACTTTGACGCCAGCTGACCACCAGCTATCGCTGGACTGACCTATGCAGACAGCCACAACAGAGCAAGCACCAACAGAGCTGAAACTCAGCGGCAATCGCAAAGCCGTGTATATGTTGATGCAACAGCAACAACGTGCTTTGTCTGCTTATGAAATTATCGACCTGCTGCGCCCACAAATAGGGCGCATCATTCACCCTATGCTGGTGTACCGCTGTCTGGATTTTTTACTGGAGAAGCAGTTGGTGGTAAAGCTGGTGTCGGTCAATAAATTTGTCGCTTTGCCCAATGACCTGACGGAACCCGGCCAGTGCCTGATCTGTGAAATTTGTCAGGCCGTGACTTTTTCGGCCAGTTCAAATCCACTGCAACAACAAAAACGCAAAATAGCAGCCACAGGTTTTAAGCTAAATCAGCAGCCTGTTGAATTTCATGGCATATGCGCATCTTGCCAAAAGGATCATACAGAATGACCATAAGCTCACAGCGTATTCCACTTTATCTGCTGACTGGCTTTTTAGGCAGCGGCAAAACCACCTTACTGAACCAGTGGATAAAAGATCCAGCCTTCAGTAAAGCCCTGGTGATTATCAATGAATTCGGCGAAACCAGCCTGGATCACCTGCTGGTCAGCCGCAGCACTGAAGAGCAAATTGTCGAACTGTCCAATGGCTGTATTTGCTGCACCACACGAGGCGATCTGGTGAAAACCCTGACTGACATCAGCTGGCGTTTCAGCCGCAACGGCATCAAAAGTTTTGACCGGGTTATTATCGAAACTACAGGTCTGGCAGACCCAAGTCCTATACTCAGCACGCTAATTTCCAACGAGAAAATTTTTCACCAATACAGATTGCAGGGCACTGTGACTACGGTAGATGCAGTGAATGCGCTGCATACTTTAAGTCAGTACCGGGAAGCTAAACGTCAGGTTGCGGTAGCCGACTTGCTCCTGTTAACCAAACAGGATCTGGCTGATGAGGACACTCTAACCTGGGTGCAGCAGCGCATTCGCCAACTCAACCCCTCTGCCCCTGTGCAGTCCTCTGAACAAGGCGTCACTGCTCTCTCTGCTTTGCTGGAGTTGGATCATGTAGAACCCGTTCAGTCTGTCACACCACTAACCAACTGGCTAAATTTTGGTTCCGCGCAGTTTGAACCCTTGAACCAGAGCCCGCTGACATCATTTCCAGCTTCAACTGGCAATGAGAAAAGCTCACACCAGGATACGATCAACACCTACTGCTATCAGATAACCCGCCCTGTCACTTTGTTTGCTATCCAACTCTGGCTGGACGCCTTATTGCCAGAGATGGGCCATCAGTTACTGCGTGTAAAAGCAATTTTAAACGTTGAAGGATTTCCCGGCCCTGTAGTGATCCATGGGGTACAGCAGCTATTGCACCCAACAGCTGTGCTGACACATTGGCCCAATGACGACAGGCAAAGCAAACTGGTGTTTATTACCGACCAGTTATCCAGAGAACAACTGGAAAAAAGCCTGCGGCCTTTACTCGGCTTGAAGATCTAAAGGGTTCATACGCGCCTGCGCCACAGCAGCTTTTTGCTGATACATGCGCTGATCCGCTACTTTGTTCAAAGCCAGATCAGTTTCACCATCCTGTGGGTAACAGGCCAGGCCTATACTGCAGCTGATTTGGATTTCCAAACCATGAATATCAAAAGGTCTGGCTATGGCCTGCTGAATTTTTTCGGCCACCATGGCGCCATGATGAGATTCATCAATCTGCGGCAACAAAATGATAAACTCATCCCCTCCTATACGGGCCACTGTATCGGAGGATCGGATTACACACTGCAAACGTTCTGCCACTTGCTGTAATAACAAGTCACCCACTGCATGACCATGAGTATCGTTCACAGGTTTAAATTTGTTTAAGTCGAGTAACATTAAAGCCAGAGATTTTTGGTGCCTCATGGCGTATTGCAGGGCTTTTTGTAAGCGGTCGGCAAACAAAGTGCGGTTAGGAAGGCCTGTTAAGGTATCGTGCTGCGCCATATAACGCATACGTTCTTCTATTTTACGTCGCTCTGTTAAATCACGGCTGACTCCTAAAATGCCGGCAAACTTGCCTTCACCATCATACATGCCCGAAATTTTCACTTCACTCCAGACTCTGCGTCCGTCTTTGCATACCTGTTCCACTTCCCCAACATAATCAGGATAAGCCTCTCCTGCCTGCAAAGCTTTTGCGGCTTTTTTCATTTGCAGTTTGATCTGAGCATAAGACTCAGGCGTGATCAATTGCTGCATTTGTTGTTGCATCAGTTCAGTCACCGGATAACCCGTCAGTTTTTCAGCTGAAGGGCTGATATAAGTAAAATGTCCGGCCAGATCCATAGTCCAAATCACGTCTGTGGCATGATCCGCTAATAACCTGTGCCGCTCTTCACTGCGTTTCAGCGCTTCAATGGCATTGCTGCGTTCAATCACAATTTCTGCCAAAGCTGCACTTTCGCAAATAAGCTGGATGTCTTGCTCTGAGGGTACTGTGACTTCTTTATGATAAATAGCAAAAGTGCCCAGCACCTTACCCTGACGGTTTTTAATAGGTTCAGACCAACAGGAACGGATACCTGCTAACTCCACCAAAGCCTGATAGGGTTGCCAGTAGGGATGAACCCGCACATCTTCCACTATGACCCTCTGGCCCGAGTAGGCTGCTGTACCACAGGAGCCCACCCCATTCCCCACCGCAAGACCGTCGATAGCTGCATTGTATTCAGCAGGTAAATGTGGCGCTGAGGCCAGATGTAAAAACCCTTGTTCATCGAGTAATAACACTGTGCAGCAGGCTGAAGGATCCATTTGTTCAGCCCCTTCCACCAGAGCATCCAACACCTGTTCCAAAGGCACTTGTTCAACAATCATAGCCAGCACCCTGCTACGGTTTTGCTGCATCAGGGCGGCTCTCTGGCCTGAAATGACCATAGCTTTGAGTTTACGATTGACCCGAAAGACAAAAATCAGAAAAACCAATGCTGCAGGAATAAAACAAAAAGCAGCGGCAGCCAAAAACAGCCAGCCAAAGCTGGTGTTTTCGCCTGTCGATGCCTGAGCTGAGACCTGCGTAGCAGCCATCAGCACACTGAGCATAACGCAGCCTGCCTTCACCTTATTCCCCTATATCTTCATTCCATAATTCTGGTTTAGTGGCGATAAAGTCCTGCATCAGTTGCACACATTCGATATTGTCCTGGATCACCAGCTCAACCCCTCTGCTCTGAACATAAGCTTCAGGCCCCTGAAAAGTACGGTTTTCGCCTACCACTACTTTAGGAATACCGTACAACAACACTGTGCCACTGCACATATCACAAGGGGATAAAGTGGAATACAAAACTGCGCTTTGGTAGTCTTTGGCCGTTAAACGACCGGCATTTTCCAGGCAATCCATTTCTGCATGCAACACACAGCTGCCTTTTTGCACCCGCTGATTATGGCCACGGCCCACAATCTTGCCATTGATCACCAGCACAGAACCTATGGGGATCCCCCCTTCAGCTAAACTTTTTTTGGCCTGTTCTATAGCGGCTAACATAAAAGGGTCAGTCATTCACACCATCCTGCATCTCATTTGAAATCAGCCACAACTCAGTGAAGCTTGTGGCTCTGTTTCAACAGTTTAGTGATAAAACCTGCAAAGGAGGAAAAAATGCTTTAAAAAAATGTTTATCCAGCAGCTTTATACAGAAACAAATTCAATACAATCCAGCGGGCAAACCTCAATACAAGCAGCTTTGTCATAAAAACCTTCACATTCAGTACAAAGTTCAGCATCCACCTGATACTGCTGCTCCGCTCTGTAAATAGCTGTGTTCGGGCATTCAGGTGCACAAAGATCACAATGAATGCAGTCCGGTGTTATCCACACTGACATGATTTTTCCCCACACCTCTGCTCAGGCTGCGTTTTTTGCTCTTTCAGTAAAAAAGCATGCTTCGGACTGATACCATCAGGTAGTTGCAACCAAACCTGATAACCAGAACCTGGCGCAATCAGCAACTGACAACCATCTTCGGCATAAAAAATGGCATCGACAGGCGTGACGCCAGCTGGTGTCATCAGCAACAGCTGATCTTCAAAGCTAAAACGATTTTTGACCTGCACTAAAGCCAGACCCTGAGCATTGATTTCGCCACTGAATTCACCCACCAGCAATTGCTCACCTTCATTGTGGCTGCTTTGATAGTTTTGCAAATCAGCAGGCACATGACGGCGCAAAAAGCCTTCGGTAAAACCCCGATTCGCCATGCCATTCAGTTGCTGCAGCAATATAGGGTCAAACGCCTTACCCGCCATCGCATCATCTATAGCCTGACGATACACTTGTGCAGTGCGGGCCACATAATAAGGCGACTTAGTGCGGCCTTCTATTTTCAGTGAATGCACGCCCATGGTGGTCAACGCCTGAATATGCTGCACTGCGCGTAAGTCTTTGGAATTAAAGAACGATACCCAAGTAACTTCAAGATGCAGAATTCAGCGGGAGAAAAAAGCGCTTTAGGCAAGGCAGCTGTTGGAAGCTTTAGTGGTTCTAAAGCGACAACAGTTAACGCGGCATAAAGCGCTTTTAGCCCCGCCCGAAGGGAGTCGCTGGGCGATTGCACTGCGGTGTTAGCCTGTCTCACAAGG
>JAHKAA010000055.1 GCA_018825965.1 Gammaproteobacteria bacterium | reverse complement strand
TGTAACGCTTCCCTAATCTGTTGCAAAGTTTGGTCAATAAATACATTAGGCATATTTTTCACCTCCTTAAATTAGCCCAAATTTATAATTCAGGCGTTTCTGCCATTAGGCAGTCCTGTCTGTATCAGACAGGTTTCTATGCCTGATTTTTGAGTAGAGCTTCTTTTTCGTTAATCAGTTCAAAAGCTCTATCCCATCCCTTCTCCATTTGGTATTTCTCCATTTGAGTCTTTTTCAACTTCTCCAGTCCTGCTAACTCTTTATTGATTTCAGTTAGCCTCTCTTGGACATCAGGGCTACTCAGCCCAGATCCTCTTTTGGAAACAACCACAGGAGAAGCAACCTTAGAAGGAACTGGTTGCTCTTCAATCTTCGTCAGCCGTCCATCCAGAGTTTTAAATTGATCTACAAATTTTGCCATTTGACTCTCAATTTTCTCCAGAGAACCAGCGACTTTGCCTAGAGATTTTTGAACCTCCGCTCCTTCTGTAGAAGTATCTTTACCTTCCTCTACGGGAGTTTTCTTTTCTCCGCCTTTAGGAGCTTCCTCTTCCGAAGCTGCCCCTTCAGCAGGTGCGGCTGGCTCGCCTTCTGGCGAAGCTGGCTCGCCTTGCGTCGTAGCAGGCTTTTCCTCTGCTTTCTTCAAACGACTCTCAATCTTCTCAACCTTCTCAATAACGCTCTTTAACAAATCAGTAACTTGAGCCGCTTGTTCTACTTCCGCTGGCTTGCCTAGACTCGCTGGCGAGGCTGGTTTCTTTTCCTCCTTTTCTACTTTCTCTTTATCCTCTTCTTTTCCTTTAGCTCCAGCTTTGCAGATTTTTGTTGCTTCAGCCATTGACTTGCCAGCTTTCATTTGTTTCTTGATGCAGTCCTTATATGATTGTTTTTCTACTTCTGTTTCCTCGGCTTCTTCCTTAACTTCTTCTTTTTTCTCTTCTTCTTTTTCAGCCATATTTTCTTTCACCTCCTTTCCAAGAGTTTCAATTTCTTCAGCTTTTTTGGCTGCTTGAGCGATTCCCGACTTAGGATCAATTTCAATTCCAAACCTTCTGGCTGCCGCTAAGATTTTTCTGGCAGCACTTTTCTTTTTTTCTGGACTCTCAAACTGAGTTTGATTCCATCGTGCCATTGCGTTTTGGGCGTGAGCCTTGTCATGGATTGGCAAGTGCTTCCCGCCTTTGGAGTCAATATAGGCAAACTTGCCACCAGGAATCTTCTTTCTTTGTTCAGTAGTTAGTTTTGCTTTTTCCACTTCATCCTCTTCTTCTTCGGCAAGATCAACTGCTTGATCTGTCCAATAATCTCCATAAAAATTGATGTTTACGGGTTTCATATTCTTTTCACCTCCTTCTACCTTTTTCTTTCTATTTCCCATAATGCTCACATGACATATAGCGATGGCCGACTCCTTGCGTGTTCTGCCTTTTTTAGGCTTAAAATCAGGATCAGCCAGTAAATCATTAACGCATCTCTCCATCTTGTCAGTTAAATTTGCAGGAACTCCTGGATATGGCACAAATTTCCTTTCTTCAACAAAAAAAGAACTCATTATTTTGAGTTCTTTTCACTCCCTCCTCCAGAATGTTTGACATTCTCTATTGGGGAGAGAACTTCCTGTTTATAAACTTAAACACAAATCAAAACTTTTGTCAAGCCCCTCTTCTATTTCTTGAACTTCCTAAACCCTTTTTACCTTTTCTCTTTCCTCCCTTGCCACGTTCATTTACTGAATGTGGCTTGCCCGATGCAGAAAACACCGAGCGTTTGGCAGGAGTAAAAGTGTAAGTATCCACAGTCTCAGTAGGTGACATATTCTTTTACCTTGCGAACAACTGTTGTGTGTGAGTCAGGATGTTCAATAACGACTCTTTCTACCAATTTCTTTTTTGCCTCTACAATCTTTTTCTTTACTGGCCCGCCTAGACTCTCGCCTCGATTCGGCGAAGCGGGCGGCGAGGCTGGTACTTTTTCTTTTTTAGCCATAATTTATCCCAAGGCTTTTCTGTGCTGTTCAAAATAGCCTGGTGCCCATTTGCTATCAATATATTTGCTAATATCAACCTTATCTGCTTTTTTGAT
>JAHKAA010000056.1 GCA_018825965.1 Gammaproteobacteria bacterium | reverse complement strand
CCGGAACTTATCTTTACCGTGCCGGGATCCAGCTGAATGACGTAGTGGACAAGGTGTACTACTACGACTTTGGCTACAATCTGGAAGAGCTAGATGACTTGCCGAGCGTGATCTCGGGCTATGGTCTGTACCACTCACTTAAGCTGGTGGCTGACATAGAGAATCAGTATTACAAGCGTTTTCTGTTTAACCAGACCCTCTATGACATGAGCACCTACGCTATCAACGCTACAGCTGCCAGCTCTCAGCCTCACGTTTTGGTGGGGATTGACCTGAAAGGCAGGTCGGGGCAAAACGATTATTGTCACCTGGGTGGGGTGATTGTCACTCAGGACGAACCGTAGGGTCACAATGAATCTCGGCAAAGAACCTATCATATTTTTCAGGAAGGGAGGTAAAGACATGAAGCAATTTCTAGACCTGGTAAAATCCAGTGTGATTATCCAAGGGCTGATTACATTGTGCTTTGTTGGCACAATGTGTTACCTGTGGAGCACTGGCCAACCCGTACCCCAAGAACTATGGACAGCAAATACCATAGTCATCGGCTTTTTCTTTGGGGCCAAGACACAGCAAACAATTACTAGAGGGATGCAAAAATGATGGGATATGAGCTCGTAATGGATGAGCCCTGGACGTTTCTTAACGCGAGGGGCAATCCGGTTGAGGGGCGGAGGCTGACCTTTCAATTGGCAGACGGTACGGTAGTACCTGTAGACGTGAGTAAGGTGGACTATCGCAATCCGGCTGTTGTCAAAGAAAAGCTGGAGATAGAGATTGAGGCTCACGAGGGCCTCAAAAACCTTCACCTGTAAGGCTTGGCGTTAGCCATAACGAACAGGGGGTAAATAGTGGAAGCCTTCTTAATTTGGCTCTCTTCGCTTAAGGGTCAATTAGAGAATGTTTTAGTCTACTCGTACTTCGCACTTTCAGAGTGGGGCCGTTGGTGGGCGGCACGTGGCGTTTACGTGCTTATTGACTGGTATGGTCATTACGTAGATATTGTAAACAACTGGTACGAGAAGATTGAATGGTTTTTTCAAACTACCTGGGAGACCATATATGCTTTCTTTACAGACCTTTGGGGACGTGTCTTAATTATATTTGGTGGCTGGTGGGAAAGGGTAAACTCTGTATTTGGTGGCTGGTTCTGGAATATCCAGAAGATATTTAATGACTGGTGGCTTAACGTTTACACCCTCTTTTTTACCTGGTGGGCAAGGGCCTCAGATGTTATATTCAACTGGTATGATAGAATCAGAACTTTGGCCTTTGACTGGTATGATAGACTTTCAGACCTTGCCTTTTCATTGTACTTGAGGCTCTATGACCTTGCAATTTCATGGTACGAAAGAATCAGGGAATTAGCTTTTGACTGGTATACAGACATTCTGTATTACATCCAGAGCCTTCCCAACGCCAAGCAACTTCTGACTGATTGGTTCCCCTGGCTAGCCTGGCTCTTTTCTACCGAAACGAGGGAACTGCTGTTTTACTTTCTGCAACATCCTGGGGAAGTTATCTGGCTTTACATTGTTGACCTGATAGAAGAAAAGCTAGACGAGATATTAGACACGTACTGGTAGTTTGTGAGGAGCAAAAAACATGGCAGTTATCCCCCCGCCTAAAATAGAACCAACCCCTCTTCCGCCCTACTTGACAGAGCCTCGACAGTGGGCTCGGAAGGCAGAGCTTGTCCTTTTGCGCTTCATGCTAAGTGTCTGGAACGCGATAGCAATACCGATACAGCGCGCCAAGGAAGCGACGATTGACTACTTCCTGGAGAAATTCGCTGCAGGAGCCAGGCCGTTTCTTACTCCATACCTGAACAAGCTAGACACCTACGCCTTCTTGCCGCCAGAGTTCAAAGCGACGCTCCGAGAACTGCGCGGCACGGATCCGCTCACCGTGACGGCAATCACGATCATGTCGGTTATGGCTGTGGTTATGGCCTCGGTGCAGGGGTTGATTCAACCTTTCGCCAGGCGGATTGGCCAGGAAGTAGATCATGTGGCTCAGTCCGGCGTCATGCCGCTCCCCCAGGCGTGGGCGGCATTGAAACGTGGCTCGCTTGGTGCTGACAAGTATCGTGACACCTTGAAAGATGCTGGCTGGTCAGACGAGTTAGTTACCGCTTTCGAGGCGATTCTACAACAGAGGGTCCCGACAGAAGCGCTGGGACACCTGAAGCTACGCGAGTTCATTAACGAGAGCACGTTTAAGACCGAGCTCGCGAAGCGTGGCTATACGTCCGAAGACATCGGTTACATTCTGAAGCTGATGGACGTTATTCCCCCACTACCCGACATCATCAGAATGGCCGTCCGTGAGGCGTTCACCCCCGCAGTCGTGGAACGGTTTCAGCTGCACGCCGAATTGCCAGAAGACATGGTGGGCTGGGCAAAAAAGCAGGGCCTTACTGAAGACTGGGCTAAGGCTTACTGGGCGGCTCACTGGGAGCTACCCAGTCTCAACATGGGTTTTGAGATGCTGCATCGTGGGGAGATCACAGAGTCCGATATGGAGCTTTTGATCAAGACACACGACGTTAGCCCGTTCTGGAGGGACAAGCTAACGGCGATAGCTTACACTCCGTATACCCGTGTTGACGTGAGAAGGATGTACGATAGCGGCATCCTCTCGATTGAGCAAGTCTACCGGTCCTATCGTGACATCGGCTACGATCACGAAAAGGCAACGAACATGACCAGCTTTACGGTTGCTCTCTCAAACGCCACTGAGCGTGATCTCACTAAAGCTGAAGTCCTGAACGGTTTCAAGATTGGCTACTTCACGGAAGTGGAAACGAACACGCAGTTGCTCGCTCTCGGCTACGATCAAGCCGAAGCTGACTACTACATCAGCAAAATCTTGTACGATCTCTGGCAAGCCGAGATCAAAGAGCAGGTTAAGTATATCAGCCAGCAATACATCACGGGGCAGATCAGTGAGTCAGACGTGTACGCGGCGCTAGGCGCGCTCAATCTCCCGTCCACGCAAATAAACCGCTACGTCCGCGAGTGGGACATAAAGAAGCAGGCGAAGACAAAAACCTTGCCTGCTGCTACGCTCGTTAAATTCCGCGAAGCGGGCACAATTACAGACGATGAGTTTGCAAACGAGATG
>JAHKAA010000004.1 GCA_018825965.1 Gammaproteobacteria bacterium | reverse complement strand
TGAACACCCTTGCCGTTCAGCTAACACTTCCCCTTGCCGGGTGTGCAGAGGACTTGCACCTCCAAGTCACCAGTTTGACTACCACAGTCAATCTGGTTGCGCTTACGCGCAACGCGCCATGCCTGGCGCACGCAAAAAAAAGCTGCTATCCGACAGATAACAGCTTTTTCCAGAGAACAAACAGTAAGGCTTAATAGAAAGTGCTGTTTTGTTCTGCTTTTTCCAACAATAACTTGCTTGGGGCAAAACGTGCACCAAAACGACTCTCAAAGCTACGCAGATGCGCGACTAAAGTAGCGGCACCCATCTGATCGATATAACGGAACGGGCCGCCCAGGAATGGCGGGAAGCCAATACCAAAGATGGCACCTATATCACCATCACGGGCACTGCTGATAATGCCTTCTTCTAAGCAGCGGACTGCTTCGTTCAGCATTTGCACCACGCAGCGCAGCGCTATTTGATCGCCGCCCAACTTAGCCGCTGGGTTTAAACCCAGTATGGTATACACCGAAGCATCCACCTGTTTTTTACCTTTGGCTTTAGCGCCATACTGATAAAAACCTTTTTCAGCTTTACGGCCTTTACGACCATCGGCCAATAAACGGTCAAAGGCCGCTGGTGCAGTAAAACGCTCACCCAGCTCCTTCAGCAGAATGGGGGAGATTTTTGCGCCTACGTCTATACCCACTTCATCGAGCAAGGTAATAGGACCTACAGGGAAACCAAATTTCACCAGCGCTTTATCCAGCGCTTCCACTGGTTCGCCTTCAAGCAAAAGATTGGCCGCTTCATTCATATAAAGCGCCAGAATACGGTTAACGTAAAAACCAGCGCCATCTTTGACAACGATCGGCGTTTTACCTTGCTTGCGGGCAAAAGCCACAGTAGTCGCAATAGTTTCAGCCGAGGTTTTGTCATGCGCTATCACTTCAACCAATGGCATTTTATCCACAGGAGAGAAATAATGCAGACCAATGACATTTTCAGGCCGGGCCGCTTTGGCCGCGATCTGACCTATTGGCAGCGAACTGGTGTTGCTGGCAAAGACCGTATGTTCTGAGCAATTGGCTTCGATATCAGCGACCATCTGCTGTTTTAAATTTAAATCTTCAAATACAGCTTCGACTACTAAATCCACATCATGAAAACCGCTGTAATCCGTTGTGCCTGTCAGTAAAGACATTTGTTTTTGCACTTCAGTCTTAGTGACAAAACGCTTACGCAGCTTTTTCTCCAACAGGCTGTAGCTGTATTTCATTGCATTAGAAATACCCTGCTGGCTGATGTCTTTAATACGCACCGGCACACCAGCTTTAGTGGCTGTGACGTTGGCGATACCACCGCCCATCAAACCGCCCCCTAAAATAGCGGCTTTACGCACTTTACGGGGTTGAACATCCCCTGCACCCGTCTCTTTTTTCATCACAGTGGTGGCGAAAAATAACGAACGTAAGGCTTTGGACTCGCTGGTCATGCAGAGCTCACCAAAAGCTTTGGCTTCCACATCCAGACCTTTATTAAAACCACCATCTACCCCAGCTTTAATGGCTTTGAGGATCTTCAGCGGTGCCGGGTAATTGCCATGAGTTTTGGCTAAGGTTTGTTTTTCAGCCTGACTAAACACAATGGCACGGCCAAAAGGTGTTTTTTCCAGCACTTTGCCAACAAAGTTCAGTTTGACTTCACGAGCTGCAGCTTTGCCCTTTAGTGCTAATTGCACTGCAGCTTCCAGCAGAATACTTTTGGGCACTACCGCATCCACTAAGCCGATTTTTTTCGCCTGAGCAGCGCGCAGCTGCTTGCCGGTCAAAATCATATCCAGGGCTTTTTGAATACCAACCAGACGAGGTAAACGCTGAGTACCACCGCTGCCAGGCAATAAACCCAACTGCACTTCAGGTAAACCCAATACAGTTTTATTGTCGCTGGTCGCAACACGGGCATGACAGGCTAACGCCAGTTCTAAACCACCACCTAAACAAGGGCCGTGAATAGCTGCCACTAACGGAATAGATAAAGCTTCAAGCTGGTTGAATACCAGTTGACCCATACGGCCAATATCTTCGGCTTGTTGTGCTGTAGTGCAGCCATCCAGCATAGAAATATCGGCACCGGCGATAAATGAATCCGGCTTGCCACTGATAATAACTAAGCCTTTGATGTTTTTATTGTTTTTAATTTCGCTGAGCAAAGATTTAATTTCATCAGCAAAAGCAGCTTTGAGCACATTCATGCTCTCGCCTGCCACATCCATGCTGATCACGCCAATCTGATCAGGTCTGACGGTTAAGGTAAAAGTCGGCTGAGTCATTATTCAGTCTCCAGGATCATGGCAGCGCCTAAACCACCTGCAGCGCAGGCTGTGGTTAAACCAATACCACCACCACGGCGTTTTAATTCATTTAAAGTCTGGGTAATTAAGCGGGTGCCTGTAGCGGCAAAAGGATGGCCGTAAGCTAAAGAGCCACCTATGACGTTAAATTTCGCCATATCAATTTCACCTATAGCTTCAGTGCGGCCCAGTTTTTGTTCAGCAAAGGTTTTGCTGCCAAACATTTTCATATTGGCCAGCGCCTGAGCAGCAAAAGCTTCGTGCATTTCGATCAGGGTTAAATCAGACAGTTTCAGACCAGCACGGTCCAAAGCAATAGGTGTCGCATAAGACGGGCCCATCAGCATATCTTCCCATACATCAATAGCGGCAAAGGCATAACTGCGGATATAACCTAAGACTTCATAACCCATGGCTTTAGCCCGGCTTTCGGTCATCATCAATACAGCGGATGCACCGTCTGTTAAAGGGGTGCTGGTGGCCGCTGTGACAGTACCAAACTGACGGTCAAATACTGGTTTTAACTTGCTGTACGACTCCAGTTTGGAATCCATACGAATATTATTGTCGATTTCAAGGAAGGTTTTGTACGGCTCAATGTGAGCTGCCATCACTTCATCTTTTAATAAACCATCTTTCCAGGCCTGCGCCGCTAAGCTGTGTGAGCGGTGCGCCATCGCATCCTGATCAGCACGGCTGATGCCATGGGTTTTGGCCATTTGTTCTGCGGTGTCGCCCATCGACAACCCAGTAGTGTATTCAGCCACGGCTGGCGGTACTGGTAATAAATCCTTTAAACCTAAGCGGCGGAATATCGCCAGTTTTTGACCAAAAGTTTTAGCTTTGTTTAAATCGACCAAAGCACGGCCTAATTTCTTGCTGACGCCAATAGGTAACACAGAGCTTGAGTCTGCCCCACCAGCAATCGCGATTTCGGTGACACCAGCCATCATACTTTCGGCCACACTGACCACAGACTGGAAGCTGGTCGCACAGGCACGGGTGACGCTGAAAGCATCTGTATGCACGTTCATGCCAGTGCCCAGGACTATTTCACGGGCAATGTTTGGTGCTTCCGGCATTTGTACAACTTGACCAAAAACCAGTTGATCTATTAACTTGGGCGACAATTCGCTACGGATCAACAATTCGTTGACCACCAGCTTGCCAAGTTCCAGCGCTGAAACGCCATGGAATTCGGTCGCTTGTTTAGCAAATGGAGTACGCAGACCACGCACTATGGCGATACGGTCTCCCTGACGTGTGGTAAGTTGTAGTGGCGCAGCCATGGACAATCCTCTTAGTGTGACTCGTGACAGGTCTGACCTGTAGGTGGTTTTGATTGTAACCAGAGATTAGTCAAATTAAAACACTTGTTTTAAAAGCAACTGAACCTTATATAAAAGCAAATGGTCTTATCCTGGATTTTTTTGAGCTAACTTCCTGGAAAATAAACAACATTAGCTGACGAACAATAACTTAAAAACAGTAGTGAGTATTATGGTAAACGCATTCTCCGCTTTAAAAGATTACCTGGACAGTCAGGTCTTAGGTCAGCATGCGCTGACAGAGGGTATTTTGTTGGCATTATTAGCCAATGGTCATTTGCTGGTAGAAGGCCCACCGGGTTTAGCTAAAACCAGAGCGGTCAACGCTTTGGCACATGGCGTAGAAGGTCGTTTTCACCGCATTCAGTTTACGCCGGATTTATTACCAGCCGATTTAACGGGCACAGATATTTACCGTCCTGAAACAGGGCAATTTGAGTTTCAGGCAGGCCCTTTGTTTCATCATATTATTCTGGCCGACGAAATTAACCGCGCTCCGGCAAAGGTGCAGTCGGCTTTATTAGAAGCTATGGCGGAAAAACAAATTACCGTAGGCCGCAAAACCTACGCCCTGCCCGAGCTGTTTTTAGTGATGGCAACGCAAAACCCGCTGGAGCAGGAAGGTACTTATCCTTTGCCTGAAGCTCAGTTGGACAGGTTTTTATTGCACCTCAAAGTGGATTATCCGGATGCAGCCACTGAACTGGCTATTTTACGTTTAACCCGGGGTGAAGCTTTAGCTCATGAAAAAGCCAAACTAAGCCCTATCAGCCAGGCCGATATATTTGCTGCCCGTCAGGACATTTTAAAACTGCATATGGCCGAAAGTCTGGAAAACTACATAGTGCAGTTGGTGATGGCAACCCGTAATGCCAAAGCCTACAGCGAACAACTGGCGAAATGGATAGCTTATGGCGCCAGCCCACGCGCCAGTATTGCTTTGGAGCGTTGCGCCCGCGCTAAAGCCTGGTTAGAAGGCCGTGATTTTGTCACGCCGGATGACATTCAGGCAGTATTTTTTAATGTGTTACGTCATCGCCTGATCTTAACCTACGATGCCGAAGCTCAGGGCTTAAGCACAGATGATGTGCTCAGAGAGATTTTAAAACTGGTTCCGGTTGCCTGATGTGTTTTTGATGAATACCCAACTTCAGCTTGAACAACTGGCCACAGACGGTATCCATCTGGATTTACCGCAGCTGCTGGCCTACCAGCGTCATCATGTTTTACTGGATTTAGCCCCTAAAATGGCCATTCAAAGTAAGCTGGCTGGCTCCTATCTGGCCCGCAGCAAAGGCCGGGGTATGGAGTTTGATGAAGTACGGCATTACCAACCCGGTGATGACGTACGCACCATCGACTGGCGCGTCACAGCCCGCACCGGCAAAGTGCACACCAAATTGTTCCGCGAAGAAAAAGAGCGGCCAGTGTTTATCCTGACCGATTTATCTGAGTCGATGCGTTTTGGTACACAATTACTGCTCAAGTCGGTTCAGGCAGCACATCTGGCGGCCTTATTGGCCTGGCATGTGCGGGAAACCGGCGACAAACTCGGTGGTCTGGTCTTCAGTGAACAGCAGTTGCTGGAACTCAAACCTGCAGCCCGCAGTCAGGCTGTGTTAAGGTATTTAAATGCGCTGATTAAAGTGCAGCAACATCAGGGCATGGCGGCAGAGTCCAACATTAATCATGCGTTAGGTTTGATGCGTCGTTTAGCCCGTCCGGGAGCCCTTATTTTTGTGATCTCAGATTTCAGCGCACTTGACGCACAAGGCTTGCGCCATTTGCAGGCTATGCGCCAGCATAATGAAATTCGTTGTGTGCATATTACTGATCCTTTGGATTTGCAACTGCCCTTGGCAGCTTCCGGTCTGGCGGCGGTGACAGATGGTGTGGAGCTAAAAACCCTGGATTTAGGTTCATCCACTTTAAAAAACAGTTATAAGCAGCAGCAACATCAGTGGCAACAGGCTCTGCAATTGAACTTAAAAAAGCTCAACTGCCGCTATTTAGAAATAAGTGCTGCTTTGCCTTTGATTGAACAATTAAACAGGAGTTGGCCTGATGGCGAACACTGAACCCCAACTGGCCTTGGCTGATATACAAGAACCAGTGCTCAACACCTTTTGGCCACCGGCTCCTGGCTGGTGGTTGCTGACTGTGCTGGTGATGGTACTTTTGGCCTATGGCTTTCGCTTTTTCTGGAAAAAATGGCAAAAATCCTTGCCTTTGCGTCAGGCCAAAGCAGAATTGCGCTTAATTAAAGAACCAGTTCAAAGTGCTGAGCTGAACGAATTACTGAAACGTCTGGTGCGCTGTTACAGCCCTGGTCATAGTGTGTTGTCTGCGCCTGTGAAACACTGGCAGGAGTTTTTACAACAACAATTACCCCAACAGCCTTTACCCGATTTACAGAAAGTGCTGTATCAATCGGCATCGGATCAAGCTGATTTCACCACTTATCTGCACTTTGCTGAAACCTGGCTGCATAAAGTGTCTGTCAAACAGCTGGAGCGGCTTTGATGTTTGAATTTAGCTACCCCTGGTTGTTTTTGTTATTCCCTTTGCCTTTGTTGCTGCGACGTAAAACACAGCAACAAGGCAGCCCTTTAACACACAAAGCCCTGATTAAAGCCAGCAGCCAGAGCGATGGCCTGACAAGCAAAGCGCCCCGCTCTGTCAAAACCTTAATTGCACTGCTGTGTTGGTGTTTTTTAGTGCTGGCCGCCACTCAACCTAAATGGCTGGGAGAAACCGTGACTTTGCCACAACAAGGCCGGGATCTGATGTTGGCGCTGGATTTATCCGGCTCTATGGCCATCAGTGATATGCAGCATCAGGGCCAGAGCATAGACAGACTGCAGGCTGTGAAGCTGGTCGTCAGCGACTTTATTCAAAAGCGCAAAGGTGACCGTATTGGTCTGATTTTGTTTGGCGATGCCGCTTATCAACAAACTCCTTTAACTTATGACTTAACCACTATTCAAACCATGCTGGATGAAGCAGTACGGGGTTTAGTCGGCGAACGTACCGCTATAGGTGAAGCCATAGGTCTGGCCGTGAAACGGCTGAATACCTATGAAACCTCAAACAAAGTACTGATTTTATTAAGTGATGGCGCCAACACCGCAGGTGTTATTCAGCCCATGGAAGCCTTGCAACTGGCTAAAGCCGCAGGGGTCAAAGTGTACACTGTGGGCGTGGGTGCCGAACAAATGGTGCAGCAAAGCATTTTTGGCCGGCAGCTCATTAACCCGTCGCAGGATTTGGATGAAGTGCTGCTGACCCGTATTGCAGAAGAAACCGGCGGCAAGTATTTCCGCGCCCGCGACTTAGCTGAACTGGCACAAATTTATAAACTGCTGGATCAGTTAGAGCCGATAGAGCGTGATCAAATCAGCTATCGTCCACAGCAAAGCCTTTTACATTGGCCTTTATTGGCCGCTTTGTTTTGTTCTGTGTTACTTGCCTTAAGCCAGGTGCGCTTTGCAGGGAGAATAAAAAATGTGGGCTGATTTTCATTGGTTAAGGCCTGAGTACTTTTGGTTAGTGCTGCCCACCCTGTTGATTTGGGTTTTGTTTGCCAAACTACGTCAGCCCCAAAGCGCATGGCAACACTGGATAGCACCGCATCTGCAAAAAGAATTACTGACAGTGCCCGTCACACAACAACAAAAACCAGTACTGTGGCTGGTCCTGATCATCTGGCTGATGAGCCTGATTGCTCTGGCTGGTCCTAGCTGGGAAAGGCTGCCGCAGCCTGTGTTTCAACTAAAAAAAGCCACTGTCATTTTGATGGATATGTCGATGTCGATGCGTGCAACCGACTTAACACCGGACAGATTAACCCAGGCCCGCTTTAAAGCCCTGGATTACATTAATGGTGTAAAAGAAGGGGAACTGGCTTTAGTCAGTTTTGCCGGCGATGCTTTTGTGATTTCACCTTTAACTCAGGATCACAATAACGTCAGGTTGCTGTTGCCTGAACTGAGCCCCGATATCATGCCGGTACAAGGTTCTAACCTTGAAGCTGCGCTGCTGCTTGCCGATCAGTTACTCAAACAAGGCGGTTATCTGCAAGGTGACGTGGTGCTTTTTACCGACGGCTTTGCCTCTGGTGATTACCCTCGTTTACGTGATTTGATGGACAATTGGCCGCATCGTTTGTCAGTGCTGGCTTTTGGCTCCACCCAAGGCGCTCCTGTGCGTTTAACTAATGGTGAGTTATTAAAAGACAGTCAGGGCGCTATAGTGTTACCTCGTGTTCCTTTAACACAATTACAGCAGTTGGCTGAGCTGCGCTCTGGTGTTTTTGCCGTGGCAGCTTCGGAAGACAGCGATATTGAAGCTTTGCTCGCCCTGAAGCCATTAGATAAAAAAACCGACAACGAAGAGCAACAAAAGCTTTTTGGTGATCAATGGCAGGACAACGCCGTTTATCTGGTCTGGTTGCTGTTACCTCTGGCTTTGTGGCTGCATAAACGTGGCGCCCTGACTGTTTTTGTACTGGTGCTTTTTTTACCCAAAGCAGAAGCTTTTGAATGGAATGACCTGTGGCAAACAAAAAGTCAAAAGGCGCAGCAGTCTTATCAACAAGGAGATTACAGCAGCGCCTGGCAAGACTTTGATGATCCGCTATGGAAAGGCAACGCAGCCTATAAAGCCGGAGATTACGCTGCAGCTGAGCAGTCTTACCGGAAACTCGACAATGCAGATTCCTGGTATAACCTTGGCAATAGTCTGGCGCAGCAGCAAAAATATGCAGAGGCCATTGAGGCCTATCAGCAGGCTCTGGCTAAAAACCCGGAGCTTGATAAAGCCCGGCAAAACATAGATGTGGTGAAAAAGGCGCAGGAGCAACAACAGCAACAACAAAACCAGCAGCAAGGTGAAGGCGAAGAGCAGGATCAGCAGCAAGGCGAATCATCCAAAGATCAGGGCGAAGGCTCAGAATCCTCACAACAACAGTCTGATGAGCAAGCATCTGAACAGCAATCTTCCGAACAACAATCGGATCAGCAAACTGATGATGCAGCTTCACAAAAAGATCAAGCGCCAGGTCAAAGCGAGCAACAGCTACAAGAGCAGCAACAAGCCGCTGAACAAGTAAAACAAGAAGCAGAAAAACAGCAGGAAGAGCAACAGCAACACAAAGCTATTTCTGAAGCCTGGCCTAATGCGAACGAAGAGCAAAGCCAGCAACTGGATAATTTATTACGCAAAGTACAGGACGATCCTTCTTTGTTATTACGCCGTAAGATGGCGCTCGAATATCAAAAACGTCGTTATGATCAACCACCAGCCGGAGTTGTCGAAGAATGGTAAAGCAGTGGTTAGGCTTATTTTTAATACTAAGTAGCCCGGTCTGGGCTTTGACTGAGTTAAAAGTCTCTTTAGATAAAAACCCTTTATTGTTGGGTGAAACTGCAGTGCTGGAACTGGTCGCTGACGATCAGGTGGCACAGCAACCTGATTTCTCCGTACTGGACCAACATTTTATAGTGCAAGGCCCTTCTATGGGTCAGCAAATGCAAATCATCAACGGCCAGGCAAGCCGCACCACCAGCTGGCGTTTATTAATGAAAGCCAAAAAAGCTGGTACTTTTGTTATTCCGGCCTTCCAAATTGAAGGCATCAGTTCCTCCGCTATTGAAGTGCAGGTTTTAGAGTCTTCAGCCTCCACTCAAAACAGCAACGACACTCAACTGTTTTTACAAAGCAGCCTGGATAGCAGTGAGCTCTATGTGCAGCAATTGGCTTATCTGGACGTAAAAATCTTTTTTCAGGGCGATTTACAACGGGGTTCACTCAGCGAACCTAAAGTAGATGGCCTGAGCATAGAACAACTGGGCAAAGACAAAGAAGGCAGCGAGCTGGTCAATGGCGAACGTTACCGCACTTTTACCCGCCGCTACCGGCTTATTCCTGAGCGTAGTGGTACTTTTGTGCTGCCGGGTTCGACTCTCAGCGGTGAAATGCTGGACAAAAATTCAGGTCGCTATGATTATTTTGCTCAAACCAAGGCGGTTAGTGCCACAGCCAGTGATTTAACTATTGAAGTTGCAGCCAAGCCTGATAACTTCCCGGGCGACTGGCTGATCGCAGATTTAGTCAGCTTAAATGAGGAGTGGAGCCCGGCAACCGACCAGTTAACCCAGGGCGAACCTGTCACCCGTACTATTACCTTAACTGCATTAGATGTGGCAGAACATCAGTTGCCCGACTTGCCTCTGAACGCACCTGATGGCGTGAAGCTCTACAAAGAACAGCCTCAGGCCAAACAAGCAGAACGTAATGGCACCCTGGTGGCGCAAAAAGTCTTTAGCATGGCTGTGGTTGCTAACAAAACAGGCGAACTGGTGTTGCCTGAAGTGAAGCTGCCATGGTGGAATAAAAAAACCAATTCAGTGCACTACGCCACCTTGCCGGAAAAACGTTTAACGGTAGAAGTAAATCCTGAACTGCCACAACAAAGCAGCGCAGCTGTGGTGCTTCCTGCTTCGCAAGGGACAAGTTCAGCCACAGAAACTGCCGAAAACAACCCATGGCAATGGAATTACACCAGTTCAGTGCTCAGTGCGCTCTGGCTTTTTTCTGTGGTTGCATTGCTTTGGTTCAGACCAAAAAGAACGCTGGCCGTAAAAACCAGGGTGCAAAGTTCAGCTTCAGCCAAAGCCAATCCGAAAAAGCTACAACACGCTTGTCATAACAACGAAGCGGGCCCGGCAAGACAGTGGCTGATGTTGTGGGCTCAGCAACAATTTGGCAAAGCCCCTGCCTCACTGACCGAATTAGCGCACTGGTGCAAAGATGAAAACTTCGCGGAGCAATTGCAGTTGCTGAATCAGCAGCTGTATCAAAAAGATCAGCAAAACTGGCAAGGCAAAATGTTATGGATTTGCTGGTCAAAATTAGTACTGGAAAAATCTGAGGATAAAAACGCTTTGCCTGAATTGTATCCGGAATAAAAATGAACCGTGATTGACAGCAGCACACTGTTTATCTGACTAAAAAAACTGGCTGTAGTCCATGGCTATTGATAGCATGCGACCACTTTAAAACTACTATAAAAAAACAGGAGAATCACTGTGGCCACGGCAACCATTTTAGCTTTATCCATTTATTTTTTATCTATGCTGGCCATAGGCTTGTATGCCTACCGCCAATCCAGCAGTAACTTATCCGACTATATGTTAGGTGGTCGTAAACTGGGCCCTGGCGTGACCGCTTTATCCGCCGGAGCCTCTGATATGAGTGGCTGGTTACTGATGGGCGTACCAGGTGCTATGTATGTTGCAGGTATCTCGCAAATCTGGATTGGTGTTGGTTTAGTCCTGGGTGCTTACCTGAACTACATACTGCTGGCACCCCGTTTTCGGGTTTACACAGAATTGGCAAAAGATTCCATCACCCTGCCCGACTATCTGGAAAATAGGTTTGCCGACCCGACCCGATTATTACGTCTGGTATCTGCCGTCGTCATAGTGGTGTTTTTTACCTTATACACCTCATCAGGTATGGTCGCTGGCGGTAAATTATTTGACGAAGTTTTTGGTCTGGATTACGAATTTGGTTTGTTCCTGACTGCGGGTGTCGTCATTACTTACACTTTGTTAGGTGGTTTCCTGGCCGTCAGTATGACTGACTTTGTGCAGGGCATTATTATGTTTGTTGCTCTGGTTGCTGTTCCACTGGTTGCTTTTGGCGCTTTAGACCACCCCACTCAACTGTTCACCACCCTGGAGCAACTGAATCCAAAACATCTGGATTTATTCACCGGCACCAGCGCACTGGGTATTATTTCCTTATTGGCCTGGGGTTTAGGTTATTTTGGTCAGCCGCATATTATTGTGCGTTTTATGGCAATACGTTCTGTCGAAGATTTTAAAGCAGCACGTCGTATTGGTATGTCTTGGATGATCATCTCCATTTTAGGTGCCATGGCGGTAGGTTTTGTCGGTATAGCTTATGTTCAGCAAACTCAAATGCCATTAAAAGACCCTGAAACCATTTTTATTCTGCTCTCTCAGGTGTTGTTCCATCCATTTGTCGGTGGTTTGTTATTAGCCGCTATTCTGGCAGCCATTATGAGTACCATCTCTTCGCAGCTTCTGGTCACCTCCAGCGCTTTAACTCAGGATTTTTTCAAAACCTTTTTGCATAAAAACGCCAGTGACAAACTGCAGGTATTGGTAGGCCGGGCTTCGGTTTTTGCAGTGGCTCTTGTGGCCATCCTGCTGGCATTGGACAGCAACAGCTCCATTTTAGGTTTAGTCGCCAACGCCTGGGCTGGTTTTGGTGCAGCTTTTGGTCCTGTAGTGCTGATGAGTCTGTATTGGAAGCGGATGAATCACTGGGGTGCTTTAGCGGGGATCACAGCAGGTGCTCTGACTGTACTGTTCTGGGCGTACAGCCCTTACCAGCTTGATGGTAAGCAGTTAAATGACTTCCTCTATGCCATGATCCCCGGTGTTGTTGTGTCTGCGCTGCTGACCTGGCTGGTGAGTCTGCTGACCTCAGCTCCAGAGGCTCATGTAAGCCAATTATTTCAGCAAGTATCTGATCAGTTAGAAAACAACTAAAGATACCGACCAGCGGGCGGCTTGTTGTTCAGGTCGCCCTGCTGTTTCCCTCTGTAATCTCTGAAAAAATCTGAAAGAGCGTAGTCTTTTCCCACAGATCTTTGCTACATTGAAGCATGACTTCCGTTTAGCTGTTCAGGGACCTATGTACTTTTACACTGCACGCCAACCTATTCTGGATAAAGACAAAAACCTGTTTGCCTATGAATTGTTGTTCAGGGATGGTGTGGAAAACGTATTTCCTGAAGTCGACAGCAACGAAGCGACCTCCCGTATGATTGAAGGCAGTCAGCTCAATTTAGGTCTGGATGAGTTTCTGGGGGACAAACCAGGTTTTATTAACTTCACGCTTGATTCTTTATTAAAAAAGTACCCTTCGATGTTGCCTTGTGATCAGGTGGTGATCGAAATACTGGAAACCGTTCAACCCGGTAAACGTTTATTAGCAGAGTGTGAATTGCTTAAAGCTCAGGGTTATGTTCTGGCGTTGGACGACTATATTCACCAACCCGTCTGGCGACATTTTTACCCCTTGATCGACATTATCAAAATTGATTTTCGCGCCACCAGCCTCGACACCATGCTACAGATTAAAGACGCCATTAAAGAATTTCCCCATATCAAACTGCTGGCGGAGAAAGTAGAAACCAATGAAGAATTTCAGCAGGCGGTGGATTTAGGTTTTGACTATTTTCAGGGTTATTTTTTCTCCCGTCCTGAGATGATGCAAAGCAGGGCTTTGTCACCTGCTCAAATGACGCTGGCTGAATTATTGTACGAGACTGCAAAAACAGAGATGGATTTAAATACCATCACTGCTGTATTTGAACGGGACGTGCATTTATCTTACAAGCTACTGCGTTATACCAATTCAGCCGTTTTTAAACGCCGTGCTGAAATAGCCACTATTAAACAAGCCATAGTGGTATTGGGGCAAGCTGAACTCAAGCGCTTTTTATCCGTACTTTTTACCGCCCAAATCAGCAGCGACAAACCTGCAGAGCTGATGCGTCTGGCCATGACCAGAGCCCGCTTTGCCGAAGATATTGCCAGACTGGCAGGGTTTTCTGACCTGTCCAAAGCCTTTTTAACCGGTATGATGTCACTGATGGACGCAATACTGGATGAACCCATGAGCTCAGTGATGAGTAAACTGCCGCTATCCAAAGACATTAAAGATGCACTGATAGAGGGTGTTGGCCCTATGGCGCAGTATCTGCAACTGATTAAATTTTATGAACAAGCAGCCTGGGATGATGCGAATGCACTGATCCAATCCCTGAAACTTGATACTAAAGCTGTGCCTGACGCCTATCACACTGCAGTTCAATGGGCCAATGAACAAATGAAAGCGCTCGGCGACAACTGACGAGCGCCTGGTTCAGAACCTGGTGAAGACTATAGTTGAGCGGCCAAACTGTTTAAAAGCTGACATGCTCAGCAATCTGAGCCGCCATTTTCTCACCAATACCTTTGACTTCAGTCAACTGCTTTTGATCTTTAATCGGACCATTGGCGCTGATGTAATCTTTGATGGCCTGAGCTTTTTTTTCGCCTATACCAGGCAAAGCGTCTAACTGCTCTACAGAAGCCTGATTAATATTCAGCTTAGCTTTATCCGCGACTTTGGCGGCGGCAGGGACGGACAAAGGGGCTTTCGCCAGTTCTTGTGCTACGGTTAAGTTAACTGCACAGGCCAGACTGGCCATGACTGCTGCAACGAGTGCGATTTTCATCACAGTTCTCTCCTTTTAACAGTTCTTTGCCTCTTCACTGTGTTGCTGAAGGTTGTTGCCAGCAACTACAATCCGGTAAGCAGAGACAAAAGAACCACTTTGAGTTGCAACCTCGTCAATAAAGATAGCCAAAACATAATTTTTTGCATCAATATTTTTACATATTTAAAACAAAACAAAGCTGACGAATTGGAAGTACCACAAGTAAAGCAGCCAACAAAGCTGCGGCTTCAAGTACAACGGGTGTTCAGCAGCAATTCAGCCCCTGGACCTTAGACTTTCAACGTTTTGTCTGATGTTAAGGATTGCCGCCGCAGACAGAGTGTTTTAGCATAACCCCACTTTGTGTGCCCGTTTAAAAAGGAAGCCCCATGCGTTTATTAGTTGTTGAAGACGAGACTTTATTGGCGGAACAAATCCGCGAGCATTTGGTGCAACAGCAATTTAGTGTGGACCTGGCCCATGATGGAGCAGACGGCTGGTTTAAGTTAAGCGAATACCCTTATGATCTGGCCATTATTGATATAGGCCTGCCAAAAATGGATGGTCTGAGTCTTATTCGTAAAGCCCGCCAGAATGAAATTAAAACGCCTGTTATTGTATTAACAGCCCGTGGCAGCTGGCAGGAAAAAGTGGAAGGGCTGGACGCCGGAGCAGATGATTACCTGACCAAACCTTTTCATACCGAAGAGCTGTTGGCTCGCATTAATGCGTTGATACGACGTGCTGCAGGTCAACCCGACCCAATGCTGCATTCTGGTCCTGTGAAGCTGAACAGCAGAACTCAGCAGGTCTGGCTTGGGGAAGACGAAGTCAGCCTGACAGCTTATGAGTACAAAGTGCTGGAGTACTTTATGCACAACCCGAATAAAGTCATTTCCAAAACTGAGCTGACAGAACACATTTACGATCAGGATTTTGATCTGGACAGTAATGTGATTGAGGTCTTTGTATTGCGCCTGCGGAAAAAGCTGGATCCGGATGGCGAGTTAAAACCTATAGAAACACTGCGTGGACGTGGTTACCGTTTCACCATGGTTGTCAACTAAATGCAATTATCGCTCAAGGTTCGTCAGGGTATTATCAGCCTGTTTTTGCTGTTTTTTTTACTACCCAGTTCATTTTTTGCGATAGAACAGGCTTTTTATACCCAACTGCTGACCAGTACTGAGCAGAAACTTGAAGTACATATGTACTCCATTTTAGCCGAAGTGCATCCAAATGAAGGTAAAGTGGAGCTGAGTAACAACTTGCTGCCACCGGACTTTTATCGGCCAGACTCAGGTTTGGCCGCTTTTATTACCAGCGAAAACGAATTGTTATGGCAGTCCGACTCTTCTATTAATCAGCAGTTTGACCCGCCCACTCATCAGATTTTGCCTGCCTCCCATGAATTTGTATTGATGGAGCAATACCAGCAAAAATACTGGGTCTTGTCTTTTTCTGTGCTGTTTGACTTGGGGGATAACACACTGCCGCTGACCATTCATGTAGTGCAAAATGATCAACTCTTGCAGGAGCCGCTCGACACCTTCAGAAAAACCCTGAGCCAGTGGTTTATTGGTATAGCTCTGGTGCTGATAGGTTTAACTTTGTTGGCCTATTATTGGATCACTAAACCTTTAACCTCTTTGGATAAAGAGATCCATAAGCTCGAAAGTGGCCAGCAGGAACAACTGCTACACGACTACCCTTCGGAGCTAAATAAAATTAAAGAAGACTTAAACCTGTTGCTGGCCAATCAGAACAGGCAAAAGCAGCGCTACCGTCATCACTTAAGTGACTTAGCCCACGCGCTCAAAACTCCTATAGCCGTATTACGCACCTCTAAACTGTCTGAACAGCCTGAGCTGCGTGAACAACTTGATCGCATTACCGGCATGATAGAGCATCAGTTAAAACGGGCTTCTAGTTCAGGTCAGGATTTATGGCATAAGCAAATTAAAGTCAAACCGCTGATTGATAAACTGGAGCAAGCTTTAAGTAAAATTTATCGGGATAAAGGCTGCCTCATTGAAATTCAGTGCACCGATCAGGTGGTATTTCGTGGTGATGAAACCGATTTGATGGAGATATTAGGCAATCTGCTTGATAATGCCTGCAAAGCGTGTAACGGACGGGTAAAAATCAGTGCCTTTGGCAAACCGCTGCAACTGGATATTGAAGATGATGGCCCTGGTATACCCCAGGATAAAAGAGAAGAATTGTTTCAGCGCGGAACCCGGCTGGATACCTACAAAGAAGGGCATGGTGTAGGTCTTTCTATTGTCTCTGAGTTGGTGAAATCCTACTCAGGTGAACTTCAGGTGTCCCAAAGCCCCTTAGGTGGGGCCCGTTTTGTCATTCGTTTTCCGGAGTCAGGACTAAAATGATCAAACTACTGCTGCTCTTCAGCACTTTCAGTGCATTTTCGCTTTCTGCCACAGAAACCTGTGATCAAAAAACAGTATCGAAAGTGGAGTATATGCAATGTCTGGATCAGCAGCTTGAGCAGAGTAAACGGGAGTTAACCACCTGGGAAAACAACCATTTATTTAAACTTGAAGAACAAGCAAGCAGTACGGGCCGTCAGGATGGTTTAAAACTCTTTAATAAAGCCCGTCAAACCTTTGCTCTATACACCGAACAGGACTGCCGCTGGCAGTTTATACTTCAGTTGCCTGACAATAAGACAGCAAGCGCCGTATACAAAGAGTGCCAGCTGTACCACTTCAAACAACGTATCGAATTATTAAAGCAAGTTCACACTAAACCAGAATAAGCCTCATAACCGTATTAATACGCTTATACTGTGTATTCAATACTTTAGTTGCGGAGGCTTTTACGTATGAAGATCCTGATCACCGGTGCTACCGGACTGATAGGCCGTGCGCTTATTGCAGGATGGCAAGGCCAGCATCAACTTTCAGTGCTGAGCCGCTCCTCAGCTAAAGCCAGAGAAACTCTTGGTATTGAGGCTGATTATCAGCAATCTCTTGACGATTTTGACTTCAACCGGATAGATGCAGTGATCAATCTGGCTGGTGAGCCTATAGCGGATAAACGCTGGAGTGAATCGCAAAAACAAAACATTTGCCAAAGTCGCTGGCAACTGACAGAAGCACTGGCA
The DNA here is from genome assembly GCA_018825965.1 of Gammaproteobacteria bacterium. GTDB lineage: Bacteria > Pseudomonadota > Gammaproteobacteria > Enterobacterales > Alteromonadaceae > Pararheinheimera. The sequence goes on along the minus strand of JAHKAA010000004.1, from coordinate 4,825 downwards.
GAAAAAATCCAGCACGCTACTACCCCACCTAAAGTCTTGATCAACGGCTCTGCCATAGGCTTTTATGGCCGTCAGGGCAGTGAAATAGTGACAGAAGAACAGAGTTCTTTTTACCCGGAATTCAGCCATGATATTTGTGCCCGCTGGGAAAATCTGGCTCAGCGTGCTGCAAGTCCACAGACAAGAGTCTGTCTGCTACGCACAGGCATAGTACTAAGTAGTCAAGGCGGAGCTTTAGCAAAGATGATGCCGTTGTTTAAACTGGGTTTAGGTGGCCCTATAGGGGATGGCAAACAAATGATGTCCTGGATCCATCTGGACGATATGGTACGTCTGATTAGTTTCTTACTGCAACGGGATGACTTAAGCGGGCCTTTTAATGCAACTGCCCCCCGCCCTGTCAGCAATAAGCAATTCAGTCAGTTGCTGGCAGAACGTTTTGGCAAAAAGGCACCTTTTACAGTGCCTGCTTTTGTATTGCGTTTAGTTTTTGGCGAAATGGCGGATCTACTGTTATTTGGCCAGAATGTGCAGCCTAAACGTTTACTGGACCATGGTTTTCAGTTTAACCACAGCCATCTTAAAGATGCCTTAAACGCCCTTCAGCTTTGAAGGGCGCGTCGTAACAAGGCACTGCCTGACATTTTCAGCAGCTGCCTGACCTGCCATGCCCCAAGCACTGTGACCAAAGCCACACCCAATACAGGGCCAAGCCACCACAAATTCCAGTGTGGCTGGTAAGGTAAATCAAAGAACTGCTGTTGCACTACAGCCAGCAGTACTTCTGCCAGAATAGTGGCAAAAAGCCCGGCTAAAGCCCCCAAAGCGGCAAATTCATACAAAAGTGCCGCTTTTAAAAAAGCCGATTTAGCACCTAAAGTCCGCAAAATAGCCAGTTCATGTTCCCTTTGTTCCAGCGTGGCCTGCACTTGCGCCACCAGCACCAGGACAGCGGAAGCAAAAACCAAGATCAGAATAAAGGTTAAAGCCACAGAGACCTGGCTGATGATATCGTTCACCTGTTTTAAAATGGTATCCACAGAGATCAGACTGACAGTCGGGAACTGCCGCACTATCTGGTTCAACAACTCCTGCTCTGACATATTCAGATAAAAAGCTGTGATATAAGTGGCCGGAAAGCCTTGCATCAGATCAGGTGACAGCACCATATAGAAGTTCGGCTGTAAACTGTTCCAGTCCACTTTACGGATACTGGTAATAGTGGCGTCAAAGACCTGGCCCCCGACAGAAAATTGCAACTTATCGCCTAGTTTTAATGCCAGTCGTTCCGCCATTTGTGACTCTACCGACACTTCAGCTTTAGGGTCAGCGCTAAACCACTGACCGCTTTCCACTTCATTGTTATCCGGAATACGGTTTAACCAGGTGAGATTCAGCTCGCGTCCAACGCCCTGACGTTGTTCAGGTTTTTCTTTGCTGGCTTCATCGGCAAAGTTTTCACCATTCACCGCCAGTACCCGGCCATTCACCATAGGATAAAATTCGGTCAACTTTAAGTTGTGCTGAATCGCCAGTTGTTGCAGTGAAGTTTTGTCTTGCTCTGTTAAATTCACCAGAAACTGATTCGGCGCCCCTTCTGGCACTTGTTGCTGCCATTGGTCCAGCAACTCAGAGCGCAAAAAATACAACAGCAGAGTTAAAAATAACGCCAGACTAAAAGTGATCAGCTGAAAGGCATTTGGCCATAATCTGCGACGTAAATTCGCCAACGCCAGCCGCAAAGCACTGCTTTGACCTGCAGCCATCGGCTTAGCCACCCGGACCATGACAGCGGCAAAGCCCATCAGCAAAGCAGCGAATACCAGGCATAATACAAATAGCCAACTGCTGATCCATAAGTCACCACTAAAGAGCCACATCAATAACCAGATGGCTACTGAGCCACTGATTAAATGCACAGGGTCAAATTTCATTTGGTCCGGTTTCTCGCGCAGCACATTAAGTGCCGGTACTGCGGCCAGACGCCACAAAGGCCGGGCTGAAAACAACACAGCGCAAATGGCGGCGGTTAAAACCCCAAGGCCTAAAGGCCGGACACTGAATTCTGCTACATAGTCAGGCATCCAGAGGGCCACACCCCATTGGCTTAACTGCACCAACAACTGCCCTGCCACTAAACCAAAACCTACACTGAAAATCACCACAAATAACAGGTGACTGCCATAAATTTTCCGGCTTAAAGTAGTAGTTGCACCCAGAGCTTTCATCACAGCCACAGAGCGGGCATGACGCTGGCTATATCTGTTAGCGGCCACAGCAGCGGCACAGGCGGCCAGCACTATACCCAACAGACCTGATAACAATAAAAATCGCTCCGACCTGTCCAGAGCGCCACCTATAGCAGATTCTCTGTCCATTTGTTGCCATCTGTCCTGAGGGCCTAACTGTTCTTTATTTTGCGTCTCTAACAGCTCCAGATCTTGCTGGCGACCTGCAAACATTAAACGGTAAGTAATTCTGCTGCCTGGCTGAATAATACCAGTAGCTGCCACATCATCCAGATGCATCAAAATACGAGGGGAGCTGCCAAATACCGACAGCGGCGCATCAGGTTCAGCCACGATTACGCCTGCTGCGATAAATTCCTTTTCACCCAGTTCAAGACTATCGCCCACTTTAATATTCAACAAACTATAAAGACGGCTTTCCAGATAAAGCTGATTAGGCTCAAGTGAAGCGACAAGGCTGGGATCGGCGACGGAGGAACTCAATTTCAGCTCGCCCCGCAGTGGATAACCTCCCGAAACAGCTTTTACTGAAACCAGCTGCATTAAATCTTTGGCAAACAACATAGAGTTAAACTGCACCTGACGGGAGGACTGCAGCTGCAACTCGTCAGCTTTTTGCTGGATTTGCTCATTAAAACCTACGCTTGAGCGTAAAATTTTATCTGCGGCGACAAAATTGGCGCTGCGCTGATACAAAGCAGAACGCACAGATTCCGTAATGCCGGACAAACTAACGACAGTGAAGACAGCCAGGAATAATGAAAAAGCGATCACCCATAACTCGCCTCTGCTCAATTCGCGCCAGAATAGCCGCCAGGCGATTTTACCCCACATGGCGTTTATCCTCTGTCGTCTGCGTTAGATCAGCGGCTAAACGGCCTGCATGCATCTGGAATCTGTATTGGCAACGTTGTGCCAATTCATGATTGTGAGTCACCAGCACTAAGGTTGTGCCTTGTTGCTCATTTAATTCAAATAATAAATCTTCAATTTTTTCGCCAGTCGCGCTATCCAGATTAGCCGAGGGCTCATCTGCAAAAAGTACGGCAGGTTTGGTAATAAAGGCTCTGGCAATGGCAACCCGTTGCTGCTCGCCACCACTCATCTGATTGGGAAAAAAATCAGCTCTGTGGCTTAAGCCAACCTGTGCCAGCAGCTCGAGACCACGAGCTTTTGCATCGGGCATAGCTGCCAGTTCAGCAGGCAAAGTGACGTTTTCCAGCGCAGTCAGGCTGGGTAACAGCAAAAATGACTGAAACACAAAACCAACAGAACGGGCCCTTAATTCTGCACGCTCGTCTTCAGACAATGTATGCAGCGGCTGGCCGGCCAGATAAACTTCACCGGAAGACGCCAAATCCAAACCAGCCAATATACCTAACAGCGTGGATTTGCCTGAACCTGAAGCTCCGACTATGGCAACTGTCGCGCCCTGATTGATCGTAAGGTCAATATCTTGCAGTATGGTAAGCTCAGATCCGGTGAGCTGAACTGTTTTTACAACATCTTTTGCAACAATATGAGGTATAGGTGTTTTCATGATTCGATTGATCTACGTTATGCTTTTGGTCCTGTTTTTCACTACAGCTGCAGTGCAGGCCAAAACGCTGTTAATTCTTGGCGATAGTCTGAGCGCCGGTTATGGATTAAGCCAACAACAAAGTTGGGTTTATCTGCTGCAACAAAAGCTGAACCAACAAGCCAGTGACTGGACCTTAGTGAATGCCAGTATCAGTGGCGAAACCTCAGGCGGAGGTTTGGCTCGTTTACCCGCCCTGCTGGAACAACACCAACCCGATTATGTGTTGATCGAATTAGGTGCAAATGACGGTCTGCGCGGCTTTCCAATACCACAACTTGAAAGCAACCTGACTAAGATGGCAGAGCACATCAAACAACAGGACAGTAAAGCCGTGTTAATGCAAATACGTATTCCGCCGAACTATGGCCCACGTTACACCACACAATTTACTAATTTATATCCAAAAGTCGCAGAAGAGCAGCAAATACCGCTTTGGCCTTTCTTTATGGAGACCATAGCGTTAAAACAGCATTGGATGCAAGCGGATGGACTGCATCCGAACCTGGAAGCCCAAGCTGTTATCGCAGATTTAATGCTGCCTTTGGTGTTGAGTCTAGAGTGAAAATGTAACGAAATTTGAGGAATGTCAGGAAGCGGCTGCAAAGTCGCTTTTTTTATTGATGTGAAAGGGAAGAGATAAAATCTACGTAGAGCCTGAACCTGGCTTGATCATGACAATAAATCGGAGTAAATAGTTGAACATGATGAAGATGAAATGAAGCTGTAGAATTTGGTGGAGCTAAGCGGGATCGAACCGCTGACCTCTTGCATGCCATGCAAGCGCTCTCCCAGCTGAGCTATAGCCCCACTTGCAGATATAACGCTGAAGTGGCGTCCCTTAGGGGATTCGAACCCCTGTTACCGCCGTGAAAGGGCGGTGTCCTAGGCCTCTAGACGAAAGGGACACTGGATAAAACTTCATATGATGTTGGCGTCCCTTAGGGGATTCGAACCCCTGTTACCGCCGTGAAAGGGCGGTGTCCTAGGCCTCTAG
>JAHKAA010000083.1 GCA_018825965.1 Gammaproteobacteria bacterium | reverse complement strand
TGAATTCAAGCCCCGGGCCTACCACAAGGTACTTCGGCCGGTTCAGGATAGGCTCACCGTTGGCATCCCTGAAGGCCAACATCGCCTCACAGGTGTTCTCGAGGTTGGCGATGGTCAGGGGTAGAGCGCCAGAGTTGGCATTAGCAGCCGCATACAGGTTAGCAGCCGCCACCAGGTCAGCCACATAGACACTGGACACAAGCCTGTGCTCGGTTCTGACCGCAGCCCGGGCGAACCTGTCCGGGGTGTCCTTCAAGGCGCCGAGGTCATCGTTAATCATGGCTTCAAGGGATATGTCGAACTGACGGCCATATTTCTTGACGTACATGGCGTAACGGGCCTCTTCTCGTTCCGAGGCAAGGTATTCGCCCTTCTCAGCCACTTCAGCGAGGTACTGATCGCCGCCGGTAATGCCGAACCGATAACCGCCCACCTGGGGGAAGATTCTCGGCACGGTACCCATGCGGACAAAGGACTTCCAAACCGGGTCAACAGCCTTATAGCTGGCGAGTACCTGCCGGTCAATCACGTCGCCGAACAAGTAGGGAAAGTCTGAGGTTGTCAGGGCTTCGCGGAGCATATACTCGTGGCGATGGCGCGGCAACCTGGCAGCATTCGACAGCAGGTCAATGGTTTCCTTAAACTTGGTCTCGTAGGTCGGGTCTTTCTGAGTTTCGGAAAGGGCTACGAATCCCCTCCAATCCTCCATGAGTTTCAATAGCTCAGGCATTTTAGCCTCCTATATTTTTCCGGCGTCTGCTACGCCTTTCTTGATGTCATCCATCGTCAAGGCATTTTCCTTGACGGCCAGATAGGTGTTGAAGTTACGCTGAGACTGGTCAAGCTCGTGTATCCGGGCTTCTCTTTCAGCTACAAGTTTGTCTATCTCCGCCAATCGCTTTTGATTCGACTCTACTTGATGGCTTAGTTGGTAGTATTCATCTACCAGTTGCCCGATTTCGGCGAGGCATTTCTGTTTGCGTTTTTCCTCTTCAGCGTAAAAGTCCATTTAGCTCTGCGCCTCCGAAATCATGATGTAGCGGACGTTGCCGTTGATGATGCAACGCAGGGCATGGTCGGCGGTATCAGTGTTACCGGCATACTGGACGGCACTCAGGTTGACAAACTCGAATACGTTGTCGCCGGTTGCATAGCCAGTCGGGTCACCGTCCATGACAAAGCGGTGGATTGAGTGTACGGTAGCTGTGCCAAAGTCGGTAGAGCTGCCTTCCGCCCACAATTCCGACATTCCGCCGGCTATGGTGGCAAAGGCCGCCCTGTTCGGACACATGAAGGTGGCGCGGTGACCGACACCTAGGCCGGTTATCGTACCATCCGTATCGAATTCCAGCCCATGATGTCCGCCATGAGCCGTCAGGACACCAACCGCCTCAACTATGGTTCGGCCCCTGTGGGCTTCACCGGATCCGCCGATGCCGTTAAGGGCTAGAGCCATATACTGCCCCCGGACATCGCCGCTGGTGGCAATTGAGCGGTAACGGTACTCTCTTGCATTGTTTGCCGTGCCGATCGCCTTGAAAGCCGAGGAGGTTCCTACCAGTTCCAAGTCGTCATCGGGGTCGAAGTGTACCTTGACCGGGATTACATCGGTCGCCCCTCCGGTAATCGGGTATAGAGCAAAACCGAATCTCTGATGTGTGCTTTTGTCCTTGTTCTTGCTAAGGATGCAGGTCGTGAGGTTGATGAAAAGCTCATCGCCAACTGCTACGGCTGAACTGCCATCCTCATCAGTTGCTACAACGGACAACTGCCAGATGCCCTCGGTATCGATGGCGACTAGATCAGTTGCGGCAGCGGCACTCTTGAAGGACACGCCCACAATGTTCTCACCCACTACACACGGATCGCCCTTGTCAACAAACGTATCTGTGTGCGAGGGATGCGTGATCTGTGATTCGCTGAAGGTCAAGTGCCTACCTTCGTAGGTGGACGATACTTCGTCGCCCGCAGTTCCTGCTGTGTAAACTCCATAAGGCATTTGAGTTCCTCCTAGTTTTAATCAATCACCAACTTTTACGGAGAGTTGATGTCTAACTCCATTTATTAAACCCATGGCGGGGCAGTGCCGATGTAGAACCAGAAAGGCCACATCCAATGAACCTTGACGGCGATTACCTGTGTTATGGGGTCGCCTTGCCCGGGGTCGGCGATAGGCTCTAGTGCATAGCCGAACACGGCGAATGACGTACTCCACTCGTCGTAGATTACGCCCGAAGCGTCGATGTAGAGCACCTGGCCAACAGTGATGTCGCCAAAGGTGTTCACACCGGTATTGGTGACGCTAAGTCTCCAGACGCCCTCCGTCTCTACCGGGATTGATTCGGTTGCGGACTCAGCCGACTTCATGGCGATACCTACGCCGTCGAAAAACGCCACCGGGTCGCCCTTGTCAACCAGTCCGTCGGCGTGCGCGGGATGAACCAACATCTGCTCTTCGATGTTGACGTGCCGCCCTTCGAAGGTCGAAGAGACTTGACGACCGGCTACGGCCTCATACGGATTGGTGTATGGATTAGCCATCTTTCACCTTCTTCAGCTTTGCCTCTTTCAAGTCCTTGCGGCGTAGCTCCAATGCTTTTTTGATGCCCTCGTCACTCTCCGGCACTTCGGCGGGTTTGCACTTCAGGGCAAAAGCAACCCTGCCGCGATGTATAGCGTGCATATCTACCTCCCGTCGATGGCAGTCTCAATCTGGGCATCAGTGAAGTCCGGGCGAAGCCGCTTTAGGGATTCTTTCATCGCTTCCCGGGCCGCCTTCGGATTTTCAGTCTTGCCACCCATGTTCTTGACCTTGCCGGATTCGGTTATAGCGGCGATGTAGTCCTTCTCGCCCTTGATTGCCTCTTCCAGGCCGGTGACTTCAGTAGCGTTGGCGTAACGGGCTATGATGCGGGCCTTTGCCGGCTCGGGAAGTTCGCTCTTGCTTACGGCCGTCTCAACGGCGGCCTTGGTCTCCGCGATCTTCTGAGCCTTCTCCGACTCCACAATCTTTGCCTGTAGCGTGTCGCGCTCCTTGGTCAGTGCCTCGTTTGCCGCCGTCAATTCGGCGGTCTTGGCTTCCATGTCTTCCATTTTCTTAACCTCCTGTAATGCCGCTGTCTTGACGGCTGTTTCTACCAGTTTTATCAGATCAGGGCGTCGCTCCCTGAGAGATTCCAGGCCCACCAGGTCGATGTCATTGTCCCGGTCAGCCTCATATAGCTGTATGCCACCGCCGGCGCCGGCCTCGGTCACAAAGTCAACGGAGCGGGCCCGGACTATCTTTTCAATAACGTTCGTTTTGGTACCGTTGATCTCGCCCTTGGTGGCTGTGCCTATGGCGTTGATTGATATGCCCATCTCCGGCAGCAGGTTCTTGTCGCGGAGAGTGGCTAATCGCTCTTGCATCCACGGCTCGACCACGACGGCCTCGCCCAGGACAGCCCCATCGCTGCCCACGCGGACATTCTTGAGGGTAGCCACCCAGTCCTTGACAGAACGCTCCGGCCTGTTCTTCTCATCGGCTTCTGAGGGATGGTCGGCATACATCTTCACGCCCTCGAACACCTTGTAATCACGAGCCAGCATTTCGGGCGGGTAGTACCGCTGGCCGCTGGAATTCATCCCCGGCTTGATAACGACCACCTGGGCGTTGCCCTTGCTGCCAATCTTGGCTTCCTGTAGAGTGATATATTCGCTGAGTAGCTCTCGCATTTCTGCCTCCATAACCCATTTCGGTATGTCTTCGTCGGCGACTTCCAGCTTGCGGTATTCGCCGCGTATCTTCCGCTTCACCGCTGGCAAGTCAGCCGCCGGTAGGCTCACCTTTTGCCCACGGAATCCGCCGGGACTAAGAGCAGCAGCCGCGGCACCCAGTTGTCGCCGGGTAATCTTCTTCTCGAGGTCTTCCCAGAGTCTTAACTTCCAATCAGATGGCTTGTCGGGGTCGGGCGCGTAGGCGTAGGCGGCAGCCGGAAATGATTGGCCGTCTTCGGTCTTCATGGCCTCCTGGAGTTTCAGCCATGCCATAACCTCGGTGATGGCTTCCGGTGTGGCTTTTTCGTCAGCGACAACGGCCTGCACTTTCGGGTCAGTTGTCTTCCCCCTTCTAGCGGCCTCCTGGATGATATCGGCAATCGTCATAGTTGCCTCCTGTGATTCCTTGGCGACCCACTTGTCATCTTGTTTTTCATACGAGCGTTTGACAGCCGCCCACGCAATTGCGTTGCACGTTATTTCCGCATCCTTTTCTGTCCCGTGCTTCTCCCATGCCGAGTTGTAGGCGGCGAGAAAGATATCCTGAGCATGGGCCGGGAGGTTGTCTTTCACCGGCGGTGGCAATTCACTTGTGCTCTTGTAAGGCATCCATTCCTCCTATAACAAAAAGAACCGAGAGCTTTCGCCACTCGGTTCTTCCGTTAGGTTCAACTGCCTGCGCCTATGGGCGCGTTAGCTTATGCAAATCCCAATAATAGCCTAACCCCGGCAAAGAAAATACAGCCAATAGCCAGTCCCACTAACAGTCCGAATACAAATTG
>JAHKAA010000081.1 GCA_018825965.1 Gammaproteobacteria bacterium | reverse complement strand
GGCTCAGTTCATACTTTAGCCATAAGGGGTTCACGCCTGGGACTCAACTGTGGGATTTTGCCATGGGCTGGGGGAATGCTGGTGGGAACAGCGCGGCCTATGCTAACGCGTTGACTGGAGCTGGCGTGACGCTGACGGCCAGACAAGGATTGGGTCGCGTTCCAGGCAGCGAGTCCACCCCTGTTCCCGCCATCCTGCACGGCGGAGAGCGCGTCCTTACGGCAGCACAAGCTCGCTCGCAGGACGAAGGAGGCGGTGGTATCAACATCGTCTTCAACATCAACGGGATCGGAGATCAAGCCTTGCTGCAACTCATCCGCGAAAAGGCGCTGCCTGAGATACAGCGGTCTGTAGAGGGATCGCTGAAAAGCAAGAGTCGCTTTGGGCAGTTTGCCATGGATAGCCGCGCCGTCCGCGAGGTGATGATAAACTAATGTGTGCAGATAAGGTTCGATTCACGACAAAAAGCGTGTTGGATTCAGCCACAGTATCGGCTTCGTCCGAAACGGCAGGACTACCGGCAACCAACGTCCAAGACGCACTCGTTCGTCGTGTCTACAGAACAACAGGCAAGTTGAACGAGTGGGTGCAGTTTCAGGCATCCGGAGGTCCAACGACAGTCAACTGCGTCTTTATCGGGAAACACAACTTCACGAAGACGGCATCTATCCTGTGGCAGGGAAACTCCACCAGCGATTGGGCATCTGGGCCTGCTCTGTCTGTTGCTCTGTCCGTCGCTACGGACGCGCGGGGGGCTGTCATTCCCAAGATCGGCTACTACCCTGCGGCGGCACAGACGCATGAGTTCTGGCGCCTCTACGTGCAGGACTCCGCGAACGCCAGCGTGAATCTGGAAATGGGCCGCGTCATGGCCGGTAGATACTACGAGCCGACGCGGAATATGCGAGATGGATTTACTATCGGCCACAACGATCCATCGCGCATATCCATGACAGCAGGTCGCCAGGGCTACGCCAACGTCAAGCCTCGATACGTCACGTTCTCGTACTCCGTCTTCGACATGGACGAGGCGACGATGGACGAGTTCATTGGCTTGTTTAATGAAGTCGGCATACACACGGCGTTCGTGATGTCGTTGGATCCAGACAGTCGCCCGACGCACAATACAATCTACTGTCAGTTCACTGACAGCTTCAACCAAGACCAGCGAATACTGCGGCAGTACAACTTGCAGTCTGTTGTGTTCCAAGAGAAGAACTGATGGCCTACAATCCATCCGGCAAGAGCGGTGAGTTCCATTATCTGTGCGAGATGTTTCTCGACAGCACGACGTTGTACACTGCCGACGAGGACTTGTCGATTCAGACATCGAACACTTCCGGCCAGTTTTATGAAGGGCGGCTTCCAGCGGAGGGGTCGATCAGTCGATCTCTGGGCACGTTCCTTGAGCCAAAGGAATCCATTACCAGCCTGTCGCTGACATTCGATGATCGAGATGGGAAGATTCGCAATCTCCTGACCGAATACACCGTGGCAAACAGAAGGACGGACGTGTGGGTTGGGGAAGGCGTGAGTAAGTCTGGATACTCTGTTGTTTTCCCTGGGGTCATAGCGCATCCAAACGGCGTCACATGGGATGATGAGACGGTAACGTTTACTATCATCGACAAGCGTTTGAGGGCTCGAAAAGTTCTGCCGCTCGACAAGTACGACATCGTCACTTATCCCAACGTGGAGCAACGCGCTCTCAACCTTCCTGTGCCTATTGTCTTCGGAGACTTTAGCTCTGCCGCTGATAATCCTGTTCAGGTCAGGGCGTGGATGGTAGACTCGACGACAAGAACATTCCAAGTGGCGAGTCACGGGCTTCTCGGGATAGATCGCTATCTCAAGAATGCTATTCGCATTTCACCGTCCTATATCCAGAACGTGAATCTTGCAGCCGGAACGTTTGGCCTGTCCTCTGCTGTTACGTATGATGCGACAAACGACATCATGGCGGTGAATTGTAAGGGCTTGTATACAGCGAACAACACGCTGATCGAATCTCCTGCGGGGGCGATGAAGTCGATCTACACGACGTTCATGGGACTTACTGGATATGACTTGAACGGCACTGCTTTCCACACTGCCGATGCAGCTACGAATCCGGACAAGGTAAGATCGATTATCAACACAGAGGTCAGCACGGAAACCATTCTGGGGGAGTTGCAGTCCGAGGCGGCGTTTGACATGCGCTTTGTTGGGGGTCAGTACGATCCAAAGATTCGCAATCTCGATCTCGATACGGCACGTCTGGATTTCAGGGATGCCGACATAGTTATTGGATCAGACATGCAAGAGAAAGTGATGTTCTCTGCGGTCAGGGATCCAGATCGCATAACGACCAACAAAATTCGCGCGCGCTATGCGTACGATACGATCAACGCTCAGTACCTGGGGTCATTCACGTACCAGCTTACAGCGGCAGTGCAGGAAGCCTCTGCCATACTTGAGCGCCCGATGGACTACAACTGGTATTACCAGGACAGCATTGTGCAGAACAAAGTAGAGCGCGAAGTGACTATGTTTTCCAAGGAGCCCACGCAAATCGAGATGACTATCACGGCGCGGGCCCTGCTGAAGAATCTCGCTGATCAGATTGATTTTACCTACAACGTTTTTACAGACAGGACATTGCAGATTCGCAGCATGGATCTGGACCTTGCATCGATGACAGTCAGAATGGGCGCATGGGACTTCCTGTCGATGGGCATGGGGCGCTGGACGGCAGATAGCGCACCGGCATGGAGCAGCGCAGGGGCGGCTGACAAAAAGAAGAGCGGCTATTTTACAGATGCCGCCGGGTACGCCGATCCTAGCGATTCCACATCGAAGGGCATCAGTAGATGGTACTGAAAAAAATACGGGGCCTTGTACAAAGGAGATGGAGATCACCATGGAACTTGGCACTGGCATCACTGTTCCTCCCAGCAATTTGCCGCCTGCCCTGCGCGTCAGGTTGTTGGGCATTCAGCATGAGGTGCTGGATCGCACGATTGGCATGGCCGAGCAGAGAGGCAAGATCCTGCGCCACATGGGAACACTGGCCGAGGTGAGAGTTCGATTGAGTGATCGGACGGAAGCTCTTACGGAAGCACAGCGCCTTGATTTAGAAGGGCGCAAGCTGCTGGCTGAAGCAGCTATCGCAGCGGGAGAGGTGCGAATACTTCATTGGGAAGCGGAAGTCTCGGCGTATCTCGATCTGTACTTGGAGGGCGCCGCTCCTATTTTCAAATCACGTTGGCGCAGGTTTCTGGAGAGGTTGAGCAATGGCATTCACTGATGCACTTGATGTCAACGTCGGCGACGCAACTAAAGCCTCAGATTTTGACACGTTAGCCGACAATCCAGAATGGTTACGGACCAAGTCTGATGTCGAGCATAACTTCGACATCTCCACCGGCACGGGATACCACAAAGGGCTAACGCTTCCTGCTAGCGCTGTCTTTACATGGGACGGCGGGGATGTGACCCTGACCCACAGTGCCAACCTGCTGACCATCGCGGGGGGCACG
>JAHKAA010000102.1 GCA_018825965.1 Gammaproteobacteria bacterium | reverse complement strand
CGTAAATGCTGCTTAACATTACTGACTTCCAAAGAGGTTGTGGGGAAATACTTTCACGACCTCTTAACGAAGTTCGTAACGTCGCACGAACTTAAATTAATAAAATGCAAAACAAAAAATTATCAATCGCCTTAATTGTTTTCGGAGTTATTCTTTTAACAGGATCAGCCAGCGCTTTTCTCTATGAAAAACTAACTTTCTCAAGGAATAATCAAGTTGTGGCCACGCAGGAACAGGAAGAAAATGTTTCCGTAACAATGACGGCTCCAGCTGTTTCAACAGCATCTTCAACAGTATTAGTTGATCGTTCAGATACATTAATGTTTCCACATTATCAAACTGACGGCAGTATTCTTATTTCAAGAATAAATATTAATTGGGATGCCAGCGGAAATTCTGCCACCACTTCAATAAAATTTGGAGTGATTGCTTCTTCAACACCTGACGGAAGTTTAGTTGATGTCTATTACTTTGATAGAGTTGATTTCAATAGCGCCGGAGGATTAAGTCAAAGAGTAACACTTGAATATACGCCATCTCTTATGAAACTTGATTTGAATAATGCAACGACTTCAAGTTTTGTTTCCAATGACACTGATTTGCTTACTAGTATATTCGCAACTACAACTCCATTATTAAGTCCGAGAGGATATGATATTACTTATCCAAATGTTGGAGATCTTGTTATGAGAATTTATGATCAGCAAGGATTAGCTACGACAACTGCCCAAGTTTTTTATCAAACTTATAGTCAATAAAAATTTATGACAGGAACACAATTAGCCACACTGATCAGGAAAAAGACGCGTGCCAATTCCACCACTTACGCTGACGCGGAAATGCTTGTTGATGTAAATAATGTAAAAAATGAAATAGCGTCTTTGATCGCTGATAGAAACCAAAAATTCTTTGAAAGAAGAGGCACGTTTGCTTTGGTAGCGAATCAAAGACACTATTCATTGCCGGATGATATGCTTAACAATCTTACGAAAGTTGAAGTTATGTTTGCAACAGGAGGCACTCATTACGAGGCCAAAGCAATGAAAGATTATCGGGGATCTGAAACTGAAGCGGAGATTGTTAATAATTTCTCAAACAATGAAGGAGAATTTGCTTATGTGATAAGGAACAGAGGAATTTTCATTTTGTCCGGAACAATAATCAGCGTTACGGGCGGTTATAGAATTTGGTATGTTGAATATCCGGCTGACCTTTCCGTGCTTACCGGTTCAACTGATTTGACTATTGATCCGACAACAACTTCTTCAGGATTTCCTAAACAATTTCACGAACTCTTGGCCCGGAAAGTCAGTATAGAATGGAAAGGAAGAAACAATGTCAGACTTAATGAATTAGAATTGAATTATGAAAACGATCTGCAAAAACAATTAAATGCAATATCGCATTTTGACCATTCTTTAGAGATTATAGGTTCATTGCCGTCTAGAGCAGATCTCTACGATGACGGCTTTTCACTTTAATTTATGGCAATTAGCAAAAATGAAAAACCGGCTGATACTCTAACCGATGAAGCAAAACCAACTACTGCTACAACCGATGACACAAAACCGGCAACATCAATATCAAAGGAAGAAAAACCAACTATATGAAAAATTTAAAATAAAATGGAAAATGAATCAGAAAAAATTAGAAAAGTGTTTCAGGGAGACATACCAGCTCCCCAAACTTTAGAATTTATGCAAAAAATAACAGAAACAATGGCGACAATAAACGAGAAACTTCAAACTCTTGAAAAGGGAATGGACAAAAACTCTGATGACCATAGAATTTTATTTGATAAAATGGACAAGTTTATTGAATGTTCTAATAAAAAATACGCCAGCAAAGAGGAATTTCAATTTTGGCGCAATGTTGTAGTTTCGGGAATATTAGTCGCAATATTTTTGGGAGTGATCGCTTTATTTTTAAAATAAAATGCCAATACTTTTAGATCAAATTAAGGGATTATCGGATAGCAAATTTTCAGGGATTGCTGGCAGTGTTGCCGCAATGGTTGGTTTAGATATTCATTCTACACCCGGACTTTTGAAAGTGCATCAAAAATTAACAAAAGAAACTTCTGGCACTGAACCCGATGAATTTTGCAGAGTAAAAGTGGCTTGTTCAAATGGATATAGTTTTTGGTTTAGTTATACAAGCGGAAAAATTTGGGCAAGAACTTCAGCCGGAGTATGGAGTTTGGCATATACAACTGTTCCTGCGGCCGGATCCGCCGGATGTTTGGGAGCTATGGAATATAACGGATATGTCTATTGGGCTACACAGAGCCGATTGCATAGAATTGTTTTAGCAAGCGCGGATGACGCTTGGCCCAACTTAACAGGCGCCGGTCTTAACTGGGCTACTTTTTCAATAACAGATACTTCTTGGCATCCAATGGCTAAACAGGATAATAGACTGTTTATAGGAGATGGATATTATGTCGCGGAAGTGGATGAGGACGGAGTATTTGATGATGACGCACTGGATATACAATCTCCTTACAGAATAAAATCTATGACTCATTATGAGTTAGATATTCTTCTCGGGACTTTTATTGCCGCAACTGTCAATAAAACAGAAGTAATACGCTGGGACTGCGTTTCTCCTTCTTGGAATACTTCTGATCCGATTGAAGAAGTTGGAATCAACGCTTTTATAAGAGATGACAATTATGTTTACGCGCAAGCAGGTCGGGCCGGAAATATCTATTTTTACAATGGAGAACAGTTAGAACCATTTAAAAAGATTCCGGGAGATTATTCAAATGTAAAATATGGAGAAGTATATCCGGATTCAGTTGGCAATTTCAAAGGTGTTCCAGTCTTTGGATTTTCAAACAGTCCGGAGGCCGGAAACTCAACAGGCAATCCAGCCTTACAAGGAGTATATTCATTCGGTTCTTATTCGCGCGATTATCCGAAAGTTTTAGATTTAAGTTGGGTAATTTCACAGGATAAAACAGCTAGTATAGAAATAGGGGCGATTTTAGTGGCAGACTTTGATTTGTTGGTTGCGTGGAAAGACGGAACAAATTATGGAGTGGACAAAATTGACTACACAACAAAATACGCCAGCGCTTATTTTGAAACAATGATGCTTTTTCAAGAAAAAAGAGATATAATTAAAACATTGAAGGATGTTTACGCGCTTTACGAAACATTGCCGGCTAGTTGCGGAATAACTTTTTCATATAAAATAAATCACGGATCATATGTTGCAATGACTTCCGTTACAGACAGCGTGATAAATAAAATTTATGTTCAGGACGCTAATGTGCCGAATGTCGGATCTTTGCAAATTAAAGTCGCATTCACAACTAACGCCAATGACGCTCCAACCCTAGAAGTTCCTCTGGGCGCGGAAACTAGCGAATAAAAATATGCCAAAGGGAATATACAAAAGAATAGAAAAAAATTGTAATCAAAAAAGAGAGAAAAACAATAATTGGAAAGGCGGAAAACCTTCTTGTTTGATTTGCAAAAAACCTTTATCAGATCATCGGGCAATGTATTGTTTACGACATAGACCGATAACAGAAGAAACTAAAATAAAAATCGGTTTAGCTAATTCAATATCACAAATAGGGAAAAAACATTCAGAAGAAACAAGAAAGAAAATGAAAGAAGCACATATAGGTTTTAATGCCGGCGAAAAACATTATCGATGGAATCCTGATAGAGAAGCAGTGAGGCGAGATTTAAGAAATGATCCTGTTTATAAACAATGGAGCAGAGAAGTAAAAATGAGAGATGGCTGGAAGTGTAAAATCAATAATCAAGATTGCAAGGGCAAAGTTATCGCGCATCATATCTTGCCTTGGCGAGATTTTCCAGAACTTCGTTATCAGGTTAATAATGGCATTACATTATGCCAAGCCCATCATCCAAGGAAAAGGGTTGAAGAAAAACGATTAATTCCAACATTTATGGAGTTAGTGTCAGTATCAAATGAATCAATATTACAGGAACACAATTAGCAACATTAATTCGAAAAAAGACGCGCGCCAATTCCACCACTTACGCTGACGCGGAAATGCTTGTTGATG
>JAHKAA010000097.1 GCA_018825965.1 Gammaproteobacteria bacterium | reverse complement strand
TGTTTTTAATGGCAACAGCGGTTGTAGCGTTTGCGTATAGTCAATACTATATCGAGGCTTCTGTTAATGATGAAACATTTATTATTAACGGAGAAGTGTTTGAGGCAAAAACATATTGCTTCAATATGCAAGAGGGCGATCCGGTAGTTTTTCTCGACGGTAGCCCAAATGGTTGTTGTGTATCTGCTGAATTGCTCAATCTTCGTACAGGCAATAGATGTAGAGTGTGGTGTGAATAATTCCTTGACAGTTCAAGCGTGATGTGGTATAAGTAGAGCATTAAAAATAAATACTCTGATTTGGGGAGAGCAGAGAAATGAAAAAAGGACGAACAAATGAAGATTATAATACAGAAAAATAAGGCGAGGGAAAACCCTCGCTATATTTTTGCCCCAGGTATCTCTCCCGAGATTCAAAGGTTCGTCCGCCTGGGGTTATTTATTTTTTGGGGTAGCTAATGGCAAAGAAACGGTTTCTTGATATTGACAAACTCCTGTTTGATACGGAAATAGTAAACGAGTTATCTACAAAGGGAATTATAATATATATGATGCTATGGGGCAACGCTGATGATTGGGGAGGGATAGAACTAAACCCAAAATCCTTGTCTTTACGGATGGGAGCATTAAAAACCACCACCCAAGAGGTAGAGAAAGTCATTTCCTGTCTGGTAAACGGGCTGAAGAAAATCATACCTTACGAGGTCAACGGGAAACGGTACGGATGGATAAAAAACTTCCTAAAACACCAGAAATTGAACAACCCAGCGCTCCCTACTATACCAACACCTGAATGGATTCACTTTACGGTAGAAACCTACGGAAGTGGCAAAAAATACGCAAATTATGTGGTAATTACCGAGAAATTACCGGTAGAGTACCAGTACAGTACCAGTACGGTACCGGTAATAGAGATACGATACGATAAGAGAAGATACGATACTACCCAGGAATTACTGGAATACTACTCCTTAAAAACCGGTTTTAGGATGGCGCTCACCAAGTCACGCAGAGAGATGATGTACCGCCGACTTGAGGAAGGGTACACGCCAGAACAGGTCAAGACTGCCATAGACAACTTCTCACAGGATGATTGGGAAGACAGGCATAAATACCTCGATTTGCACTACTGCATAGGTACAAAAGATAAGGTGAACTTACTGGATAAATGGATAAATTTCCAACCTAAAACCACAAAAACAACGCAAAAACCCCGTATTTTAACGGAACTGCTTAAACACGAGAATGATAGACCTATACCACCAAGCGCAAAGTGAGTGGAGGAAACAGGATTTCGCCCATATTGAATGGCTCAAAAAGTCTATTAAGTTTTACCAAGACTTATACTTACATACACTTTGCAGTAACCACCACGTATCGGATTTAGCAAAAGTCATAGAAACAGAGCTAACAAAGGAAATCGATGAGTTACGAACAAAGTACGCCGATAAGCAGCCAGATAAAACGGCTGGGCAGTCATTTACCTGGGCTTGAGGAATCGTTTAACGAACGGGGAACGCAACCGAAAATGCCTATATCCACGCTCCCGGAGTTTAACGCTGTTATTTGGGGGATACACTCTAAAGCGTTGACTATTGTAGGGGCACGGACATCGCAAGGGAAATCCTCCCTAGCGCTTCAACTAGCGTATGATCTAGCTAACCAAGGTATCCCAACCTTGTTCTTATCACTTGAGATGACTACAGAGGCATTGATAGAACGTATGTTCTGCAACGTGATGAAAGTGAATAACCGGGATTTACTGCGTGGCAGGTTCAAGGTAGATGATGAAATACAGGCGAAATGGGGAACGTTTAAGGCGTTGGTAAGTAAAATCCCGTTGCTTATTACCTGTGGGGTAGGAAAAAACTTCCGGGAAGTGAACGAACTGATAAAGCTGCTCAACCCTAAACCGAAGGCAATCTTTGTGGATTATATACAGAACATAGCGTTGAACCCGAAAGAAAGCCGGGAAATGATAAACGAGTATATCCGCCAGTTCCGCCAGATGGCGTTAGAGAACGATTTTGCGGCAATCCTTTGCTCGCAGATAAACCGGGGGGCTGAACAGCATAAAGACAACGAACCTCACCTTTGGAATTTGAAGGAAACCGGATTTCTTGAAGAATCGGCGGACATTTGTTTACTCGCCTTTTGGGAAAACTTTTATACGCACGACAAAGAAGTGTACAACAAATATAAAATAACCATAGCGAAGAACAGGAACGGGGTAACGGGGGAACACTATGTAAACTATATGCCAGAATATTACCGTTTTGAAGAGATGGATAAGGTTGTGGATAACCCACCGGAAGAGTTGAAGGTGTTAGCGGATACGTTTAACGGAACTGTACAGGAAGGGTTCTTATAAAATGTTAAAAGCAAGACTCAATAGGATAATAAATCAGTTCCATTCGTGCGAAGATTTTGAAATTAAAAAGGCGTTGAATCCGTGGAGATATTACGAGAGATGCAAAAAGATTATTGATAGAGAAGATTTATCAAGTGAAGAATATAGCGGGTGGATAGAATACGTGAAGGACAATCTTGAAATTTGACGGAACAGTAACAACTAGGGAGGTGTTTTGATGAGCATTAACTTCAAGGCAAGTTTATGGCGTACGAGTAAAGACCACGATGACGAAGTAACGTTAGTACTTAAAGTCCCTGCAAGCGATGCAATCAAGGTTATTGCGATACCTGCACAAACGGAACTGAACGTGTCTATAACGGGGGAGTACAAAGAATGAAAGATTTTGAAGGATTGAAAAAGGTTATAGAAAAGCATATTTCTTACGATGGGGATGGTGGAGAACGATGTCCTCATTGTAAGATGTATATTAAACAACCGCTACATTGGTTAGACCATAAATGGACACTTGCAAATTATATTTGCGAATATATGGGGTATCCTGAAATATTTGTTTCAAGAATAGAAGAATTATTACAGGATGAAATTGAATATGTAAGTGGTAATCCTAAAAAGGACAGTGAAGTAATAGCAACGATTATTTTCAAGGAGGCTTAAATGGAGAACAAGGAAACCGGCGGGCAGATTGAGGATAACGATTATGAACGGATTAAAAAACGAGCGGAAGAAAATACGGGGTTGAGAGGGCTTATGGGTGGATTATCTATGCCTACTTGCCAGCACTGCTACTGCGGACGTGGGAATTGGAATGGGCAAGAGCATATAGTGTGCTGTATCTGTGGGCATAGAAAGTTAGCTAATCCGATAACCTACTAACATGAACCGCAAAAGGAAAGGAGTACCGATGAAAATTCAGCAGCGGTGCGTCGTATCCAAGGAGTCTTCGCTGTGAGCTTCGCTGCGGGCTTCGCTACGGGTTTTG
>JAHKAA010000059.1 GCA_018825965.1 Gammaproteobacteria bacterium | reverse complement strand
TATTGATTTTGAGCGGGACGGGGTGAGCGAAAATCTGCCCCGTGTTATCAGCAAGAAGTACACCCTTTCGCTTCATGACAAAGCCAATCTCAGGCGTGACCTGGAAAACTGGCGAGGCAAAAAGTTTACGGCTCAGGAACTGACGGGGTGGGATCTCAAGAAAATCATTGGTGCCAACTGTTTCCTGCAGGTGCTTCACAAGGAAACCAAGGAGGGCCGGACGTTTGCAGACGTGTCCAGCATTGTCGGGCTTCCCAAAAAAACGGAAAAACTCAACCCTGAAAACGAGACAGCGTTTTTCAGTTTTGATGACGGTGGGGATATACCGGAAGACACTCCCGAGTGGATTACCACCTTAATCAAGGAATCTGTGGAATGGCAGCAACGGCAGGGCCGGGACACTGATCCCCCACCCCCGGAAGATGAGGCCGTGCAGACTACTGAGGAGGGCGACGAGATTCCGTTTTGATGCTACAACATTTGGATCGGGAGTGTTGGCTTTGTACCCATTACGAATTGAAGCGAGGCAACACTGAGTTTGGGATGGCATACTGCCGGTTGCACAAGAAATGGTTTCCGAACCAGACGAAGACCAAGCCGGGGTTGAGAAAGTGCAAGCGGTGGACACACCCGATGGCGGGGGTGGAAGATGAGTAGGACTGGCTTTGGTACTTGTCCAGACTGTGGAGACGGCCCTGGCCATATGGAAGGAGACATGCCGGTGTCGGTTTTCGATTCCAACTGGCGCAAGGCGTGCTCTATACGAAAATGCTCAATCACCGAAGTGGATGACTTTATCAAAGCGCACTACTTGAAAAAACGACCGGCGATTGTGCTATTATGCCTTGTGGCAGAGAAAGGAAGGGAGCGAATCGGGTGTATTGTGTACTCTGCCCCGTCAAGAGAGGTAAACACGCGATACGGTGGAAAAGTGTGGGAGTTGGCGCGGTTGTACTTACTAGATGAAATACCGCGAAATGCGGAAACGTGGTTGATAGGACAGAGCGTGAAGTATATCAAGCAGCACCACAGGGACGTGTGCCACTTACTGAGCTACGCCGACCCGTCAGCGGGCCATGATGGCGTTATATATAAGGCTGCAAACTGGAAGTTAGATGGTCGCACCGACGACGACAGAAAAACACCGCGATGTGATTACTACGACGGGCGCACTGGTAAAAAATACGGACGGCGCGGAAACATGCCGACCGATGCCGTGGTGGTGAAAAAACCAAGGGTTTCAAAGTGGCGTTTCACGTTGGCGTTATGAAGGAGGACGGAGAGAGCCATGCAACAGGGGAGATTGTTTTCGATCCCCCCTTGGACTCCGGCACAACCGCTAGCTCGGCAGAAAAGTTATTTTGGGTCGTAACAGAAAAATGTGGGAGGGTGAGTATGAATAATTTATTGAAAGACCCTGATTTCAAATTTTCGACAGAATCTATTGCAGAACGTATACGAATAGCGGGCGATTATCTACGCAATCTCGGTATAGAAAGGCATCCTTACGATATTGGATTCGAAACTCGTTATGATCCTGAATGGGCAGGAAAAAATTTCAGTCGAAGAGAATTTGTAGTAAGACAACAAATGGTTCTGCAAAGGCATCTAGATACTCTCGAGTTGAAAAAAAGTAAATTCAATTCTATCCGTTTATTTAGAGAAGTTGAAGTTCTATTGGCAAAAATCGAAGAAATGGAGAAAATTTCTATAGATATAGGAGGCTTTATGACCCTAGAATTGAAAACTTCTCTGGACATATTAATGAAAATTCTGCGTAATAGTAAAGTGGGGGAAAAAACTGGCGATGGCGGAGACCAAAGATGAGTAGGGTCGGCTACGGCACATGCCCCGAGTGCGGTGATGTCCCCGGCCACATGGTGGATGAGGGGATCGGCCCGTATGAGTTTTGGGGGGCCAAGGGGGTCCATCACGACTGGATACCGGAGTGCGACCTGTGCGGGGAGACAATGACTGAGTTCGAGGAGGGACCGTTTGATGCTTGACATCTTTACGGGAGAATGACATGGAAGAAAAGCTGTTTGTCATTGCGGAAGTGAAGCAAGTGG
>JAHKAA010000060.1 GCA_018825965.1 Gammaproteobacteria bacterium | reverse complement strand
CGGCAAGAATATCTGCGTGGGGGACATCGGCGTTACGATTTACAATATCTACCGGCAAATACTCATAGGGGCGAGGCAGGTTGAGACGCAGTTTATCGCCTGTTGCGAGGACGACGCTTTGTATAATACGGAGCATTTCTCGTATCGCCCGCCAGAGGATACATTCGCGTACAACACGAATAAGTGGCACGTGAATCCAGAGATATACTTTCAACGGATACGGCGTGGAATGTGTATGTGCATTGCCGCGACAGACCTCCTCATTGAAACTCTTGAAACCAGATTCAGGAAATATCCTGTCCCGGTGACGGGGAATGACCTTGTGGGTTTCGGGGAACCGGGAAGGTTTGAGAAGAAGAAGGGGTTGCCGGCAGTCAAGATCGAATCCTTCTACTCTCGTATCCCCGCGCTGGTTTTCAACCATCGTCCAAGCATGGGGGGCGTGAGGGGGTTAATGCCGAGAGATAAGATTGTCAGGGCATTGCCTTATTGGGGTGATGCAAGGGAACTATGGGATAGGTATTGGAATGGAAGTGAATAATTACATCTGCCGGAAACTCGACGTAACCCCGGTTGAAACCCTGCCATATACCGGGAAGATTGACGCAGAAACCAACCGAACGCAGTTAGCCGAACTGTTCTGCGAATTGGGCTTTAAGATAGGGGCGGAACTCGGAGTATTCTATGGTGCGTATTCCGAAGTCCTCCTGAAAAGCAATCCCGGCCTCAAGTTGTATTGCATTGACCCGTGGGTGTCACGGTCAGCAGATGACAGAAGGGGCAGATGGTTTGTCCAGCATATCAAAAAGATATTAAAACAATACGATTTTGAAATCATCAGGAAGGTGAGCCGGGATGCACTCCAAGATATTCCTGACGGGTCGCTGGATTTCGTTTACATAGACGCGGCGCATGACTTCGACAACGTCATATTTGACATCATTGAATGGAGCAAGAAGGTGAGGGCGGGGGGTATCGTTTCGGGGCATGATTATTTCAATCTGCCGAAATGCGAAGCGGTCTATGCCGTTGACGCATACACACGGGCGCACAAGGTCAATCCGTGGTTCATAACGAAGGATTTTCCGCCAAGCTGGTACTGGGTGAAATGCTAACTATCCATTCCGTAATTAAAAACGAACCGTTTGTCTATTACGCAATCAAGGCCGTCTATCCGTATGCCGATACCATACTCCTGTATGACACCGGAAGCGACGACAAATACACCCTGGCAGATATTGGACAGCTAATCTCGGAAGATAAACAGGGGAAAATCATCTTCAAGCAAGTCGAAACGGATTGCGACGAAACCTACTATGCGTTCAAGGATGTGAAGGAACTTGTCAAGCAGAGAAAGGGATTGAAGGGTAGGGGTGCGGTAAGGCAGCAGCAGATTGACGATACGAAAACAGAGTTTTTCATGCTGGTTGATGGGGATGAGGTTCATTATCAGGATACCATGA
Source organism: Gammaproteobacteria bacterium (assembly GCA_018825965.1). Taxonomy (GTDB): domain Bacteria; phylum Pseudomonadota; class Gammaproteobacteria; order Enterobacterales; family Alteromonadaceae; genus Pararheinheimera. Next base: position 1,541 of record JAHKAA010000060.1, on the reverse strand, counting down.
GGGTGATTGTATCGGAAGTGTTGACAGGTTTCCCGCAAGACAAGATCGCCTGTTTCCTTCCCGAAACGTGGCACGCCGACCTGACACAAATCATTCACCCCCCATACAGATATACCGGCAGGATATTCAGGACGGACAGGGTTGGGGTGATCTGCCAGAGTCCCGATGAACGGCATTGCGACAAGACCACCGGCAGGGCCATATCACGGCATGATAAGTCAAGTTTCATCGCCTACGTTAAACCCTTTGCCCATTTCTCAGTCTATATCAAGCCCTTCAGAATGGACATCTCTCACCCCAGGCACCTTGACTACAAGGAATTGCCTGAAGTCATGCTGTCAAACGACTGTTTCATATACCGATACATGAAATACAGAAAGGACAATTCTTGCCAGAAAGAATAACTGTCATATCTCATTGGCATAACGAAGAACTCCTTGCCCCGCTGTTTCTCCGGCACTACCGGCACGTAGACAAAATCCACATCCTGCTCGATTCAGAGACTAATGATAGGACAAGGGAGATTCTTTCCGGGCAACCCAACGTGGTCATAACGGAATTTACCAACCAATACAAAAACGATGCCTACGAGATATTGGACAATTACAAATGGGCCATTTCCGAAGTCAAGGATGGTTGGATTTACCTCGTAGACGCGGATGAATTTATCTTCCCTGAAAACTTTGAGGATGACCGGGCATTCCTTCAGCGGCAGACCGCCGACGTGGTTTGTGCGACCCTGTTTCACGTCTACCGGCACAACACGGACAGCGATATTGACTACACAAAAGACCCCGTCCCGCAAAGGATTCATGCCCTTGACGGCGGGAGAGAGTTCAAAAACTGGTTCAGGAAGCCGGATGTGTTCCGTGCCTCATGCGACTACATCCCGACAATCGGGGGGCATACCCGCCTTGGAAACATTACGTATTCCACGGAGAGATACATCGGCGCACATTGGAAACACGCCGATATGGAAATCGCCATTAAGCGAAGATTGTCCAACAGGGACATGATGAGTCCACGCAACAGGAGAAAGGGTTATTGCAACCATGAGTTTCATATCACGGAAGAGAGGATAAGGGAGATGCTGACGAGCAAATCCAACCTGCCTGTCCTACCCCATTTGGTGAATAATGCGGCTGCTTAGAATTTTTCCCGAAATCGTTGACGGCTGCAACATGGCTTGCGCCCTGTGCTGGAACCGCAACCGGGCAGGCTCGTTCAGGCAAATGCCCCTGTCTACTGTCGAGAAGGTCATTGAGCGATTCGGCAAATCCCCTAAGTATTTCTGGTATAACTGGGGCGAACCGTTGCTTTATTCCAACTTTCACGACTTTGTGGAAATCGTCAAGGGAACCCGGTCAACCATAAGCTCCAATTTCTCCATGAAATTAACTGACCAGCATTTTGAGGATTTGTCAAAACTGGCAAACGTGATTGTGTCCCTGTCCGGCATGACGGAAGAGGTCTACGGCATTTACCATCGGGGCGGCAACCACGCAACGGTCATGCAGAATATCCAACGCCTTGTCGGATTG
>JAHKAA010000049.1 GCA_018825965.1 Gammaproteobacteria bacterium | reverse complement strand
TAAATATATAACAATAATATAAAGACTAATTTTCATGCCTTGCTAAGTTTTGAGCCGCAGGATGCAACTTCACATCAAGGACTTCAAAATTCTTACAAGGTACACATATGAAAAATAGAAACAAAGTACTGTTATTGGGAACTGCTGGTTGTTTTGCTTTATCCTTAACCTCAGTGGCTGTCGCTGCTGCGGTGGATGGACCAGAGTTTGTCACAGCTGCCAGTGTTGCTGCAATTGATCCAAGTGATGACAGTACCAAACGTTACATCGTTAAATACAAAGATGGCACCACAGGTTCTTTACAAAACGGCGTTCAGTCTGCTCCTGCATTTTCAGTGCAACGAGCTGAAACCTTTGCACGTAAATACAAAGGCAAAGTCATCAAACACTTAAGTTCAGTCAAATCCAGTGTGCTGGAATTAAGTCCACGTCAGTTACAGGCTATGGTGTCTGATCCGGAAGTGCAGTACATCGAAGTGGATCAAAAACGTTATCTGTTTGATGTGATCACGCCTATGGCACAAAGCACGCCTTATGGCATTTCCATGGTGCAGGCCAATCAGGTCAGTGATAACAACGCGGCTAACACTCCTGTCTGTGTGATTGACACTGGTTATCGCCTCAATCATGTCGATTTACCAAGCTCAGGTGTGACAGGTTTTGCTTTCTCTGGTCATGGCAGTTGGTCTACAGATGGCAATGGTCACGGTACTCACGTTGCAGGCACTATGGTCGCGCTGAATAACAACGACGGTGTAGTAGGGGTGTTACCTTCAGGCCAGGCTGGCGTACACATAGTTAAAATATTTAACGACTCAGGCAACTGGACTTTTGCTTCTGATCTGATTGATGGTATTCAGTCTTGTCAGAATGCTGGTGCTAAAGTGGTGAATATGAGTTTAGGTGGCGGCAGTTCCAGCCAGACTGAACAAAACGCCATGGCCAACTTCTACAACGACGGCATGTTGCTGATTGCAGCTGCCGGTAATAGTGGTAACACCAGCTTATCTTACCCTGCATCTTATGATGCAGTAGTTTCAGTGGCTGCTGTGGATTCAAGCCGTAATCTGGCCAGTTTCTCCCAGCGTAACGCTCAGGTGGAATTAGCAGGCCCTGGTGTGGCTGTGAACTCAACCTGGAACAATGGTGGCTACAACAGCATCAGCGGTACCTCTATGGCATCACCTCATGTAGCAGGTGTGGCTGCTTTAGTCTGGAGTAACCATCCACAATGTACAGCACCACAAATTCGTAGTGCTTTACAAGCAACAGCACAAGACAGAGGTACAGCTGGTCGTGACACCTCATTTGGTTTTGGTATAGTTCAGGCCAAAGCGGCAGTGGATTATCTGACAGCCAATGGCTGTAGCGGTGGTGGTGGCGGTAACCCTCCTCCTACAGGTGGTGAAACCTTCCCTAACCTTTCAGCCACTACAGGCAACTGGTTACGGGGTTCTTATGTTATTCCGTCTGGTGTCAGCACCTTAACCTTCAACATCTCAGGGGGTACTGGTGATGCAGACTTGTATGTTCGCTATAACAGCCAGCCTACAACCAGCCAATACAATTGCCGTCCTTATTTAGATGGCAATACTGAGCAGTGTACTATCACTAATCCGCAGGCAGGTACCTGGCATATTGGCATCAGAGCTTATTCGACTTTTAATGGTGTAACTTTCAGTTATTCTTACTAATAAAAGTTTTTTGTACCGATAAAAGCTGCGCCATAAGGCGCAGCTTTTTGTTTTCAAAAAAAGTTTTGGCCTGTGGGTTGCGCCACAGACGCTCATTCCGGCATGACACAAAGTGTGGGCAATGTTTGAACTGGCTTTGCTGTGCGGCCTATAGAGACTGTACTCCTACCAGGACAAGAGCTCCTGGCCAGTTTGTTACTGCCAAATAGTTTCATTTGCAGTGATCCAATGAAGCTGCTGATCTGTAAACAAATCTAGTCATCTCCGTGATTTTCTTTGTGAGTTAGTATTATGAGTATCCAAATTGGCGTCAGTGCTTGTGTGCTTGGGCAAAAAGTACGTTTTGATGCCGGCCATAAAGCGTCAGACTTTTGCAACAGCATTCTTGCTCCTTTTGTGTCTTATGTGCCGGTCTGTCCTGAACAGGCCATAGGCTTAGGTGTGCCCCGTCCTGCTATCCGGCTTCAGCTCAATGCAGCACAGCAAGTGCGATTGGTCAACAGCAAAGACAGCAGCATTGATCATACAGAAACTATGCTTCAGTTTAGCCAAAAGATTTTGCCAGAGCTGAAGCAGCTGTCCGGTTATATTGTCTGTGCTAAATCACCCAGCTGCGGTATGGAACGGGTGCGTTTAAATGATCAAAATGGCCATCAACTGGGCAAGGTTGGAGTAGGGGTTTTTACACAACAATTAATACATAGCTATCCCTGGTTGCCTGTGGAAGAGGATGGCCGTTTACTGGACAGCAATTTAAGGGAAAACTTTGTGACCCGCATTTTTGCCTGCCACGACTACCAGCAAATGCTGCAATCGGGTTTTACTGTGGGTAAGTTAGTGGCCTTTCACAGTCGTTATAAATTTCTGGTGATGGCGCATAGTCCAACGGCTTACCGTGAATTAGGTCGCCTGGTGGCTGTGGCGAAACTTTTTGTTCCGGATGAATTGGCGCAGCGTTATTTGCTGGATTTAATGCAGGCGTTAAAACAACAAGCGACCCGCAAACAGCAAGCCAATGTTCTGATGCATTTGCAGGGCTTTTTTAAGAAAATGCTCAGTAGCGAAGCCAAACAGGAATTGTTGAAGCTGATCCATAAATACCGTCAGGGCCATCTGCCTTTGCTGGCACCTTTAACCTTATTGCGTCACCATTTGGCTCAACATCCCCATCAGTATGTGGCGGCGCAGCAGTACCTGCAGCCGTTTCCAGACGAGTTAGGGTTACGTGCCTGATGAAGAACACAGCATTTTCTTTAGTCTGGTTGCGTAATGACTTACGTGTCTACGACAATCAGGCCTTATTTGAGGCCTGTCAGGCCGGTTTGCCTGTGGTAGCACTTTTTGTTGCAACACCTGATAGCTGGCTGCAGCATTTTATGGCACCGATGAAACAAGATTTTATTCGTCGTCGTGTGCAGCAGTTGCAGACTGAACTTGAAACTTTGAATATCCCTCTGCTGGCGATTGAAGGCAGCAATTATTCTGCTATCCCAGAACTGATGCAGCAACTGATAGACGCTGGAGCCGAGGCCTTGTACGGCCACACTGAATACGAATTACGTGAGCGTGTGCGTGATGATAAGGTCAGTCGTATTTTCGCCAAGGCAGGTAAAGCCAGCTTTTGGTTTGATCGCAAAGCTGTGATGCCACCAGGTTCAATCTTAAGTAAAACCGGGGGTGTGTATCAGATTTTTACACCTTTTAAGAAAACCTGGCTGGCGCGTTTACGTGAAACTGGCGTGCGCTGCTTCCCTAAACCCAAAGCTTTAGCTGAAGTAAAGCTGCATTTCCCTAAGTTGCCGGCTATGCAGCAAGGGGATGGCAGTTCAGTTGCTTACTGTGTGGACGAGTTGCAGGTTCTGGAACAAATGCGGCAGTTTTGTCGTGACAAAGCGGCTTTTTATCAAACAGAGCGGGATTTTCCGGCTTTAGATGGGACTTCTTCTTTATCTGCGTATCTGGCGATAGGGGTTGTATCTGCACAGCAGTGCATCAGTCGGTTGCAACTGGAAGCTGCAAATGACTGGGACAGAGAAAAATCCGGTGCTGCGGTCTGGTTATCTGAGCTGGTGTGGCGGGATTTTTACCATCATATTCTGATGGCTTTTCCAGAGCTGATTAAAAACAAAGCCTTCCAAAAAGACACAGATGGCATTGTCTGGCCAAATAATCTTGCGCTGTTTCAAGCCTGGTGTGATGGAAAAACAGGTTATCCGATAGTGGACGCTGCGATGCGCCAACTGAATCAAACTGGCTGGATGCATAACAGACTACGCATGATAGTGGCCAGTTTTCTGGTAAAAGATTTACATATCGACTGGCGCTGGGGTGAACAGTATTTTATGTCGAAGCTGATTGATGGCGATTTTGCGGCCAATAATGGCGGCTGGCAATGGGCGGCTTCAACAGGCACAGACGCCGCACCTTATTTCCGCATCTTTAATCCTGTCACTCAAAGTGAACGTTTTGACCCGGATGGCGTATTTATAAAACGTATGTTGCCAGAGCTTGCTGAAGTGCCGAAAAAACAAATTCACTGGCCCCATCCTTTGCCTCTGTGGAGTGACTATGTCAAACCCATAGTGGACCACAGCAAAGCGCGGCTTCGCACCTTAGAGTTGTTTCATACAGTTAAAAAACCGCAGGATATGCCTGATCATGAATGAACACCAAACAGCAGAACGGCTGGATAATTTTTTGAGCTTTTACAATAACCTGAGCCAGAACAACTTAAACTCACTGCATCACTTGTATGCTGCTAATGTTGAGTTTATTGACCCGGTTCATCATATGCTGGGGCTGGAGCAGTTACAGCAGTATTTTTCTCACGCTTATGCCAGATTAAGCAGTTGCCATTTTGTCGCCACCTCAAAAATAGCGAATGAAAGTCAGGGATGCCTGAGCTGGATCATGACCTTTACCCATGATGCTATTGGCAATGGCAAAGCTATTTCTGTGCATGGCTGCTCCGTAGTGCATTGGAACAGCGAAGGCAAAATTGCGTACCACAGAGATTATTACGACTTAAATGAAATGGTGCTGGAACATATTCCGCTGCTGGGCTGGGTTACAAAAAAAATTAAACAAAAAATGGCAAAGGACGCATAAATGAAGATAGCAGTAATAGGTGGCGGTATCTCCGGCATGATCAGCTGGTATTTGTTGCAGCGCCAGCATGATGTGACCTTATTTGAAGCCGGTTCTTACCTGGGTGGGCATACCGCCACAGTGGATGTTCAGGTTGAGGGAAAAGACTACGCCATAGACACAGGTTTTATTGTGTTTAATAACTGGACATATCCGCTGTTTAATAAGTTTTTAGCTGAACTTAAGGTGGAATCACAGCCTACCCAAATGAGTTTTTCGGTGAAAAAAGCCGACACAGGTTTGGAATACAATGGCCATACACTGGCAACTTTGTTTGCCCAGCGCCGCAATCTGTTTCGCCCCTCGTTCTGGCGTATGCTGCTTGATATAGTCAAATTTAATAAGCTGGGCAAGCAGTTGCTGGAGCAAAACCATCCGGATCTGGACTTACTGATTGACGAATTTCTGGCCAAACACAACTTAGGCAAAGCGCTTCGTAATGACTATTTATTGCCGATGGGGGCCGCCATCTGGTCGTCAGGTTTGGCCGATATGCCGTCTTTTCCACTGAGGTTTTTTCTGCAGTTTTTCAAAAATCATGGTTTGCTGAATGTGGCAGACAGGCCGCAGTGGTCGGTGATTAGAGGCGGATCGCGGCAATATGTGCGTGCTTTGCTTCATCGGCTTAATCCAGAGCAGGTACAACTTAATAGTCCGGTAAAAGCAGTCACACGACATGCAGATGGCGTGACGCTGGAGTTTACTGATGGGCGCACTGAATCTTTTGACCAGGTGGTCTTTGCGTGCCATAGCGATCAGGCTCTGGCGCTGTTAAAGGACCCAACAGAGGCAGAGCGTCAGGTATTGGGTGGCATTGCTTATCAGCAAAACGAAGTGATATTACACACAGACCAACGCATTTTACCCAAACGCAAAGCGGCCTGGGCTGCCTGGAATTACCATCTGACTGATGACGCTTCCAGTCATGCCACTTTAAGTTACAACATGAATATTCTGCAGGGCATTGAAGCCCCGGTGACTTTTGTGGTGACGCTGAATCATAGTCAGGCTATTGATCAGAGCAAAATTTTAAAACGTTTTCAGTACGATCATCCGGTCTTTAACCACTGCACTATTGCTGCTCAGCAGCGGCGTGGCGAAATTAATGGCGTGAATAGCAGCTGGTTTTGTGGTGCTTATTGGTATAACGGTTTCCATGAAGATGGGGTGCGAAGTGCAGTGGATATAGCACGCGCCATGGGAGTGGAGTTTTGATCGGTCATGCGGTATTAACAGGTGAAGTAGGGCATAAGCGCTATCTGCCCAAAATACATGGTTTTGATTACCAGGTGCACTACTTCTGGCTGGATCTGGATGAGCTTGACCGTATTCCGGCTAAAGGCTGGTTATGGTCACAAGCACGATTTGCGGCCTGTAGTTATCGTCGTGCTGACTATTTGCCCGGCGCTGCAGATTTAACTGAAGCTGTACGGCAAAAAGTGCGGGATTTAGGTTTTACAGGCGCTGTAGCTAAAGTCTGCATGATGAGTCCTCTGGCAAACTGGGGTTATTACTTTAGCCCTCTGACCTTGTATTACTGCTTTGATGCGACAAAACAGCTGGTGGCCTTGTTGGCTGAGGTGAGTAACACCCCCTGGAATGAACGGCATTATTATCTGGTGCCTGTTGCTGACGCAAAACGCTCTCATTATCAGCATGACAAAGCCTTTCATGTGTCGCCTTTTAATCCTATGGATATGCAGTATCACTGGACAGTACGGGCTGATAAAGAGCTACTGGAATTAAGTATCACTAATTTTAAAGCAGATCAAAAAGTGTTCAGCGCCTGGTTCCATCTGGGTGTGCAGCCTTTTCATCTGACTTTGCTTAAAAGCTTACTGATCCGCCGTCCATGGCAAAACGTACAAGTGATGACCCGAATTTATTGGCATGCGATAAAACTGCTGTTCAAAGCAGTACCTGTGTATGGCCACCCTAAGTCAAAGGAAACACCAAGATGACGGTTTCTATTACCGGACAATGCCCTTTTCAAAATTTAAGTTGGTTTGATAAAACCTGTCGTACTCTGGTACTCAAACAGCTCAACCAGTTGCAATACGGCGCTATTCTGCTGGTCGAAGGCCAGGAAAAGACCTTATTGGGCGATGGAAGAGGGGAACTGCAAACAACACTGACTGTACTGGATCCGGACTTTTATCAGAAACTTGCTTTTGCAGGTTCTGTTGGGGCCGGCGAGTCCTATATTCTGGGTCAGTGGCGTAGCGATAATCTGACTGTATTGGTGCAACTGCTGGCCCGTAATGCCTCCTTGCTGGATAAGCTGGAGTCGGCATGGGCACGTCTAAGTAAACCTGCCTTAAAGTTACTGGACTGGCGTAATCGCAATACTAAAGAGCAGTCACGTAAAAATATTTCAGCGCATTACGATTTAGGTAATGCCATGTATCAGCTGTTTTTAGACCCAAGCATGATGTACTCCAGCGCTGTTTATGAAACTGAAACCTGCACGCTGGAGCAGGCACAACTGAACAAGCTGAAATCTATTTGTGACAAGCTACAGCTAAAACCCAGCGATCATCTGATAGAAATTGGCACAGGTTGGGGCAGTATGGCTATTTTTGCCGCCCGCAATTATGGCTGCAAAGTGACCACTACTACTATTTCCCGCGAACAACATGACTATGCGGCACAACGGATCCGTGAAGCAGGATTGGAATCACAGATCACCTTGTTATTTCAGGATTACCGCGATTTAACAGGTACTTACGATAAGCTGGTCTCTATTGAAATGATTGAAGCTGTGGGCGATGAGTTTTTAGATCAGTACTTTGCCAAATGCTCAAGTTTACTCAAAGACGACGGTTTGATGGTGTTGCAGGCCATCACTATAGCCGATCAGCGCTACAGCCACTATGTCAAAGAAGTTGATTTTATCAAGCGTTATATCTTCCCAGGCGGTTGTTTGCCATCTATACAGCGCATGAGTAATGCAGTGGCGAATTACACGGATTTGGCACTGCGTCAGGTGCAGGATATAGGTCTGGACTATGCCCGAACCTTGCAGGACTGGTGTCATAATTTTATGGCGTCACGCGATAAATTGCATCAATTGGGCTATGACGATCAGTTTATCCGTCTCTGGCATTTTTACTTGTGTTACTGCGAAGGCGGCTTTTTGGAGAGAGCCACCAGTGCCGTGCATTTAGTCTTCACTAAACCTTTGAATAGGAACAAAATCTAACTTTTCGTTGCTTATTAAAGCGCGGTCGTCTATAACTTTCTACGTATTAATGTAGTAGAGTCTGTATGACGACCGTGACCACTTCACTGCCCCAAACTGATATCAGTGTTCTTCACGCTCAACTCCAGCTGTTACAGCAAGAAAATGCCAGACTAAGCTTAATTAATCAGTTTGCCATTGATCTGCATGAGTTGACGGGCGCGGATGACATTCTTAATTATGCTGCAAAACATGTCGTGGCAGGCTTAGGTTTTGTCGATTGTGCTATTTTTATTCTGGCTCCGGATCGACAAACACTGGTGCGTAAAGCAGGGACTGGCACCCGCGATTTACCTTCCCATTTAGGCATAGCTGAATTAAAAATGGGTCATGGACTGGTGGGTTATGCCGCCAGCACTAAAGCCTCTGTGCTGGTGTCTGACACCAGAACTGATCCTCATTATCTGGCTGATTTAGTGCCCAGCTTGTCTGAGCTGGTTGTGCCTATTCTGGATGGTGATGAGGTGTTGGGGGTGATTGACTGTGAACACTCTCACATTAATTATTTTACCCTTGAACATCAGCAAATTCTTGAAGCGGTCGCCTCTATTCTGGCCAGCAAACTTCGAAAGTCGCAGATGCTGGATACTCTCGAGTCGTCAGTCAGTAAACTTGAATATGCAGAGCGTTTACAAAAAGCCTTATACGAAATAGCCTCCTTCTCTTATTTTGCCAACGACTTTTCCGGTTTCTACAAAAGAATGCATCAAATCGTGAATTCACTGATTTATGCGCCAAACTTTTTTATTGCTTTGTTTGATGATGAAGCCGAGTTACTACAGTTTCCATACTTCGCTGACACCGAAGATGATTTACATCCCGATCAGGTCTTTGGCAAAGATGTACTGGAGCACAGCCTGACGGGCCATGTGTTTCGCTCCAATAAACCGTTATTGATCCTGAGGGAAGAGATAGCGGCCTTTGAGCAAGAGTATGATGTTAACTCCTATGGTTCTGAGCCTGAAGCCTGGTTAGGTGTGCCTTTTCAATCCAGTGAAACAGTGCGTGGTGTAGTGGTGGTGCAAAGTTATGTCGCCAATATTCAATACACAGAACGTGATCTGGAGCTGATGATTTTTGTCTCCCAGCATATCTCCAACGCGCTGGAGCGGGTATTCTCCGAAAAACGTTTACAGCATCAGGCATTACATGACGCTTTAACGGCTTTACCCAACCGTAGTCTGTTGATGGACAGAATTGGCCAGGCGTTTAAACGAATGCAACGTTTTCCAGCCAACCATCTGGCGGTGATGTATCTGGATTTAGATCGTTTTAAGACGGTCAACGACACCTTAGGTCATCAGGTCGGCGATGATTTTCTGATTCAGGTTGGACGGGTGCTGAAACAATGTATGCGTCAGACCGATACACTGGCACGTTTAGGCGGCGATGAGTTTGCTGTGGTACTGGAGGATGTGGTAGGGCTCTCTGATGTCACAGAGGTAGCTCAACGTATTATTCAGGCGCTGCAACAACCTTTATTGGTGGGCGAACATACGCTGCTGACTTCCTGCAGTATTGGCATAGCGCTGGCGAATTCAGGGGATCAGCTGCAGTCAGCGGACGAGCTTATTCGCCGTGCTGATATCGCTATGTATCAGGCCAAACAGGATGGCCGTGGTGTGTACCGTATTTATTCTGCGGATATGCAGGCGCAGGAAAGTCAGGAGTTCAAATTAGGGCTGGAAATTAAAGCGGCTTTAGCGCAGCAGCATTTTATGCTGCATTATCAGCCTATTATCTGCCTGGAGACAGACGATACTCTGGGCTTTGAAGCCTTAATTCGCTGGACTCATCAGACCAGGGGCGTGATCACGCCGGATCAATTTATTCCTTTTGCCGAAAAAAACGGCTTGATAGGGCTGATCGACCATTATGTATTGTCGCAAAGTATCGAACAAATCCGTCTGTGGCGACAAAATTACGGCACGCCTTTTTATGTCAGCGTTAATGTCTCAGGTCTGGCATTCTCAGAGCCTGATTTTGCCACTGCAGTGATCCAGAAACTGGCGGACGCTGATGTTCCAGCCCGTTATCTGGCGATAGAAATTACAGAGCGGGCCTTGATTGAAAATATCGATCAGGCGCGTTTGTGCTTAAAACAGCTGCGCCAGCATGGTGTGAAAGTACTACTGGATGATTTTGGCACCGGCTATTCCAGTTTAAGTTATCTGAATGAATTTAAGCTGGACGTGCTAAAAATTGACCGCTCTTTTATTGCCAATATGAAACCCAGGATCCAGGATAATCCTGTGGTGAATACCGTAATAGCTTTAGCTAAAACCTTGAATTTAAAAGTAGTGGCAGAAGGAGTGGAAACCAGTTTGCAACGGCAGTTATTAAAAGAACTGGGGTGTGACGCCGGGCAGGGCTATTGGTTTGCTAAACCTCTTCCAGCAAGCGACGCAGTCAAATGGTTACGTTAAAAAATACGGATGTGTAGGGGCGGGTCTTGTACCCGCCCGTATCCGGTTAAAATTCGATTTCAAGCGGGCCACATTAAACCAGGCGGATTGCCTCTGCTTCAATCACGATTTTGCCTGCTTTGTATAAAGAGCCTATGGCTTGTTTAAACATCTTTTTACTGACACCAAACTCACCGTAAATCTGCTCCGGCGTGCTTTTATCTGATAGCGGCAAGCTGCCACCTTTGTGCTTTAAACGCTCTAAAATCACATCGGTAAAGGCCTGAGCTTTTTCATAACCCGGTTTATCCAGCATCAGATCAATACGGAAGTCGTCACGCATTTTCTGCACATAAGCTGTGCCTTTGTAGCCGATACGCAGGGGTTTAAAGACCTGATTTTTATACAATAAGCCCCAGTGTTTGTGATCCACTACGACTTTGTAGCCAAGATCAGTCTGAGACGCGACATAAAACTGTACTTCATCGCCGCTCTGGTAATCCGGCGTCTCTTTGCCTATGTATCTGTCCAGCTTGGCTGACGCGACAATGCGGTTACTTTTATCAACATAACAGTACACCAGATAATATTTATCCAACTGCATCGGAATTTGTTGTTCACTAAAAGGCACCAGCAAATCTTTTTTCAAACCCCAGTTTAAAAAGGCACCTACTTTGGTGATAGCCACAGCTTTGAGCTGTGCCACCTGACCCACCAGAATATAAGGCTTTTCTGTGGTGGCGATCAGCTGATCTTCAGAGTCCAGATACAGCAGTACTTCAAGCACAGTGCCAATCTCTGTTCCGGCAGGCACATAACGTTTAGGTAATAAAATATCACCCCAGCTTAAGCCATCTAAGTACACGCCAAATTCGACCTGCTTTTTTACCGCCAGTTTGTTTAGTTTGCCTAAGGCGAGTTGGGTCATGTGATTACTCCGATGCCAGCAGGGCTGGGATTGACTGTTGAATAAATTGTAGTTGGACCTGTACACTTTGGGCTGCATTACCAAACCAGATCTGGCCTTCATTAATAGTGCATTGCAACTGCATGGTGCGGTCGCATAATTTTGCCAATTCTGCTGTATCTGCAGGAGAGACTGCCACTATAGTCAGGTTTTTTAACTGACTCAGGGCTTTTTGCTCAGAGCTGTACCATTTATCCACTGCAGTACCGCCGTAAGCGAGCAGTAACAATTGCTGGGTTTTATGACTGGCGCGGCGTAAGCGTTTTTCTTCCGGCAAACCCAGTTCAACCCAGAGCTGATAATCACCTGTCAGATTCTGGCGATACAAAGCCCCTTCATCCTCATCAGAAATACCTTTACCAAAGCTTAAATCTTCATGGGCACACAAGGCAAAAGCCAACAGACGTAACATCATACGCTCTGTGGTTTCAGAAGGATGCTGGGCCAGCGTCAGGTTATAGTCCTGATAATGATGGCGTGACATATCCGCCACAGCAAGGCTTGCTTTAAAAATGGTCGCCTTTAAGGCCATAACAAATCCGCAGTACAAATCAAAAGGGCGCTAGTGTACCTTGTTCGCCGGAATAATGCAGCTTGTGTGAATAGCCTGAGGTGAAGCTGCTCAGGCTTGCAGTTGATGCTGCAGTTTTTGCCGCAAAGCAATACGGTTCCAGGCTTTTTCATGGAAAAAGTAGGCCACTGTATTAATAGCAGGCTCTATGGTTGCTACCAAACCGCCCACCAGCAGATCTCCGGTTAATAAATAGGTGACGCTAAAAGCAACACTAAAATGCAGTACAGCAAAAGTCATTGTTTTTAACATGGTATAGCTCCACAGTTCTGAATGTTCATCAAACTTAGCCTGCTGTGCTTTTCATCGAAAACGAATTAATCCAATCGCCACTATCGTTTTTTATGTTTAGCCGATCTTAAAACCACAGCCATGCGTATTAAAGCGGTAACAGGAGCGTACAATGAAATCACTTGAAGTTTTTTACGACGGCGGCTGCCCTTTGTGCCGACGGGAAATTGCGTATTTTCGTGCACTGAAAAGCAGGGTGCCTATTATCTGGTCAGATTTAACCGATCTGAATGCAGAGCTGCCAACAGAGCTGGACAGATGCAGTGCACTTGCACGTATGCATGTACGGATTGATGGGCAGACTTATTATCAGGGCGCTGCCGCTTTTGCCATGCTCTGGTCGCAGTTTGCCTATTGGCGTATGCTGGGGCTGCTTTTAAGAATTCCGCCCGTGACCTGCTGCGCTGACTGGTTTTATCGCATTTTTTTGAGGATAAGACCGCACCTTCAGCGCTGGGTACAAACACAGGAGAAACCCTGATGGGGTTAGATTGTCGTGACTTGTTAGATGTCAAAGAATATGAATTTCTAATCAACTGGTTTATGCGTCAGCAAAAGCAGCATCAACTGGCTCAACTGCAGGAGCCTTACAGCTATGATGGTTTTTCGGAATATGATCAAAAGGTTAATCAGCTGATTGCCGAAGCGACCATCGCCTTTGTCGAGACCTTTCATCGCGAGGCTCCGGCTTTGGTGTTTACCAACTTATTTCATTTAGCTGAACTTGAGCTGCAGGGGAAACGTGATCTGCTGATCAAAGCCCCTAAAAAGCTGCAGTGAGGGCAGATCATCAATAAAAAAACCACCGCATGGTGGTTTTTTAAGGCATTTTCCTACAGCTACTGCTGCACCCGCTTTAATGCGTCGGTCAATTGCGGAATATCCAGCTTTTCGTTCAGTGGCACCAGGGTGCCGGCAGACCAGACGCCATAGCTGCCATCATCACGCACTACAATCATTTTGTCTTTTTTAAAGCTGACCATCTGATGAGGCAATAAATTCAGCTTTGGATAAGCAGAAGGTGTAAACCAGTTATCACCAGGCCAGTTGCTGTGGCAACCAAGTTGAGCCAACAGAGTAGGGATCAGATCCAGATGTTGGGTCACTGTATTGGAGATGGCCCGATGTAAAGCTGGCCAACGGCTGTAAAGCTGAGCTGGTGCCAGGGCAAATTGTGAGTCCCTGGCCTGCAGAGTCAGCACCAGCAGTGGTTGCCCTTGATCCGACTGAGGTAAGTCTGTTGCTAAATCGCTGCTGAACTTGATCTGCAGTGGTGCCTTTGTATCCGGGTTTAAAGCTAACCAGGGCAGTCGTTGTTGGAATTTTGCATCACTGGCGCTGATACTCAGTTGTCCTGTTGGCAACTGCTCCATCCAGACAGGTGCTTGCTGTAAAATAACATCCATGTCTTTATTCAGCTGCATGCTGCCATAGAGTAAATTCAGTAAGGCACCGGGGGCTTCGACAGGCGCAAAATGCAGCGGGTGTGCTTTGAAGTTGTGTTGTTCTAAAAGCGCCGTATCAAGAGCTGATAAAGCGGGCACTATCAGCACTGTCACTGCTTCAGTCTGTTGATTAACGCATTGCAGAGTTTCGGGTTCACGCCAGTTGGTCGGACGTTGCAACTGCTCAGCTTTAGTTTCCTGTAAACGGGATAAATCCAGCACATTGTATTTGGCTAAAAAAGTATTGGCTGTCGCCGGATAAGTAAAAGGCAACACATTGTCTTGTTTCAGCACATCCAGATCCAGTTGGGCATCTGCCCAGATATGCAGGCTGTGACTGGTCACAAAACAACCTAAAAACAGATAAAGCGCCGGTTGACCTATACCAGAGGCCTGTAGTCGTGGCACTTTTTTCCAGCATAAATTACTCAGCACCAGTTCTATGGCTAATAACAAAGCTGCGACTACAGAAGTGATCAGAATAAAATTACGCAGGTTAGTCACCACCTGCTGGCGTAATAAGTCGATGGTTTGCTCACTGGACGCGCTGCCGACATGATAACCAAGGGCCTGATAGACATAAGCGTCAAAAATGAGCGCTACCAGGCCTAAGGTGGCTAAAGCTGCTGCTATACCCCGCACATGGCGCTGGTAAGGAAAGATAAGAGTGACAGGGAATATCGTCAGGATAAAAAACAAAAAACATAAAAAGGCGGTGTGGCCCAGCCAGTTGGTCACAAGATACAACCAGCCGGTGATACTTTGTGGCAAAGGTTCTGCCCACCAGTAGGCTGATGTGATCACCAGCGCCAGCAGGATATTAAAAAAAGTAAACCAGTGACCCCAGTTCAGCAGGCGGTTTACTTTATTGACCAATGACAGGTTTTGTTCCAGCACCATAAAGTTATTGTTTCTTGCTGTTGACGGCGTCTTTGAGCGCCTGACCAAAATGAGTCACCACATCCATACGCTGAGCAGCAGGAACACTGGTATTGATAATATGACTGATGGTATTGCCTAAACACATCAGACTCAGTTCAGTGCTGGCGTCTTGCTGACGTAACTGGTCAAGAATGTTGTTCACGATCTTTTCAATTTGGTCGGTCGAATACTTTGATACAATAGGCATGAAGGTCTCTGCTCGAAATAAAATGGAACAGCGGGGAATACTAGCAGAATTAGCTGAGAACAGGAAAATATATGTCCGTCGATGTGTTGCATCTGGCAATAAATTTTATCGAAAGTACTGAAAGTGAGCAGTTGCAGGCGCAATTTCGTCAGGAGTTGGTGCCGGTATCGCAATCTGTGGCGCATTTAATAGAGCAATTGCATTTAGCCTATAACGGCAAACCAGCCAAGGGCTATGCAACTTTTGCCGACGACTTACAGGACAGAATGGCGCAGCCTTTAGCAGAGTGGCAAGCGCAGGAACGCAGTTTTCTGCAGCTGGCAGAACAAGCCACCAGTCAGTTGGTGGTGCAACTGGTGCAGCATCAAATTCAGGAAACCGGCTATTTTATGCTCTGTCATTACCGGTATCTGGCGACGGAATATGTGTTGGTGACTTTATTAGGCAGCAAAGATCACTTTAGTGTCACGCCGGATTTATTACTGTCCACCGATCAGCATCTGGATATAGCCCGGATGCAGCTGGCAGCCCGTATTGATTTAACCGAATACCAAACCAGCCCGGAGCAAAACAAATACATTTCCTTTATTCGTGGCCGGGCAGGGCGTAAAGTCGCTGACTTTTTCCTCGACTTTTTAGGTTGTGCTGAAGGCATGGTCGCCAAAGAACAAAGCAAAGTGGTGCTCTCTTCTGTCGAAGAGTATTTATCGGCCTCTGATTATGATGCCAGCGAAAAGTCGGCAGTGCGTAAGCAAGTGTATGACTACTGTGAAGAGCAAACCAAACAGGGTCTGGATGTGCATTTACAGGAACTGTCGGCCACGATCGACAGCAGTGATGCCCGCGCTTTTACGGATTATTGTGCAGAGCAGAATATTGAAGTACCAGAGCAATTCCCGGTGGATGTCAAAGAGTTAAAAACACTGGTGAAGTTTTCAGGTGCTGGTGGTGGCGTCAGTATCAGCTTTGAACAAAAGCATTTAGGCGAACGGATCCGCTACGATATGGAAAAAGATCTGCTGATTATTCAGGGCGTGCCGCCGAACTTAAAAGATCAGCTGCAACGCTTTTTAAAAGGCTTTTCCAGTTTTGACAACAAAGGCTAAAACAGCAACAGAAAAATGCTAGTCAGTGCCACCACCGCCATCAGAGCCAGCCTCTGATGAGCTGTGGTGGTTGTCAGTATCCACTTGTTTAATCCGGCTGCTGTCTGTACCGCTGCCCGCTACCAGAGTTCCGGTGACGCCACCTTCAGTGGTTTTTTTCTGTCTGAATTCTTGTTGTGGCTTTTGTTGTTGCAGTTTTTTATTCCGGCGCAATAACCACAAGTTAGCCACGACCAGGCCCGCAATGAGCAGAAGGGTCCACCACAGCGTCACTGTCATTTTTTATTCCTCACAAATGGTGCAAACATAACGCTGAAAAATTAGTGGCAGATGGTCAAGTAACAGAGCTTTATCCGGTAGTTCACTCTGAGCTATAGCATCAGCTAGCATGCTGTGCTCAAAAGACTTTAAATACCCCTCAGCCAAAGGACGGTAGCTTAAATGCCAGGCTTCTTTAGCCACGCCGCCTTGATCACGCAGATAAGGCCTGAAAAAGCCAAAATCAGCAGCGTATAAGCTCAACCATTGATCCAAAGCGTAAAAAGGCCCACCTGGTTGATACTCGACATCCAGTAATTGCACCTGATAATCAGCTGCTACTGCTGCTTTGTCAAATACATCCAGATCCGTGCCCCAATGATGGCGGCTGGCGCCAGGCAAAGCAGAGTACAACAAAATAGCTTCCACTTTGGCAAAGCCAGTTAAGCTATGGATATCAACCTGTTGCTGTGCTTTGTTGTAGACAGGGCGCTGACCTGTATATTTAGCTGTCCAAATTCTTGCCTGCCGGGCAAAAGAGCGGTACGACGAAACCAGGGCCAATTCGATGCCATCCAAAGCAGCAGCCTGTTGCATCTGCAGATAAGCGGCTTTGACGTCCGGCAATAAACGATGCCGCTGCTCCAGTTCAACCAGAGCAGCTTCATCAAAACCTGTCAGAAGCCTTGCCAGACTCATTTGGCGATCAGTTGTTGCAAAATGTGCTGGTACATATCGGCTAAAGGTTCTAAATCGTCCACAGCCACACATTCGTTTATTTTATGAATGGTGCCATTACAAGGCCCGAGTTCCAGCACCTGTGCGCCTGTTGGCGCGATAAAACGGCCATCTGAAGTGCCGCCCGAGGTTTCCAGTGATGGTGCAAAGCCTTTGACTTGTTGCACTGCATGCACAGCGGCAGCCACCAGCTCACCGCTGTCGGTCAGGAAAGGCAGGCCATTAAAAACCCAGTCGATACTGTAGTTCAGGCCGTGCTGATCCAAAATCGCCAGAACCCGCTGTTGCAATTGTTCTGCTGTCACTTCAGTGCTGTAACGGAAGTTAAAGGTCAGTTGCACATCGCCAGGTACTACGTTCGTGGCCCCGGTGCCAGCAGAAATATTGGAGATCTGAAAACTGGTGGCAGGGAAATAAGCATTGCCCTGATCCCAGACAGTTTGGGCTAATTCAGCCAGCGCAGGAGCTGCTTTATGAATAGGATTATCCACCAGATGTGGATAAGCCACATGGCCCTGAACGCCTTTGACCGTCAGATAACCAGTTAAAGAACCCCGACGGCCATTTTTGATCACATCGCCCAATTGTTGGCTGCTGGATGGTTCACCGACCAGGCACCATTTGATTTTTTCCTGACGACTTTCCAGTACTTCAATGACACGTTTGGTGCCATTGATAAAAGGGCCTTCTTCATCACTGGTAATTAAAAAGGCAATATCACCAGTCAGCTCCGGATTGGTCGCTAAAAAACGCTCTGTCGCCACCACCATAGCAGCTAAACTGCCTTTCATATCCGCAGCTCCACGGCCATATAACATGCCATCCCGAATTTCAGGTGCAAATGGCGGGCTGGTCCATTGATCCAGTGGTCCTGTGGGTACTACGTCTGTATGGCCGGCAAAACAAAATAAGGCTTTACCCTGACCTCTGCGCGCCCATAAATTCAGTGTGTCTTCAAAAAACATCGACTCAATAGTAAAACCTAAAGCTTCAAGGCGTTGTGCCATTAATTGCTGGCAACCCGCATCTTCCGGAGTCACCGACTGGCGGCTGATTAAGTCTTTGGTTAAATCCAGTACTGCTGTGCTCATGCGGAGATCCCAAAAATTGTCTGATAACTTTGCTCTGAAAAACCAAGATGAAAGCTGCCATTGTGTTCAAGCACAGGTCGCTTTATCAGCGCAGGTTGCGCCAGCATCAGTGCCACGGCTTTTTCAGCTGTCATATTGTCTTTGTCTGTATCCGGTAAGGCTCTGTAGGTCGTCCCTTTTGTATTGAGCAATTGTTGCCACTGCAGCTGCTGCATAAATTCTGCTAAAAGTGCCGCACTGATCCCATCCTGACGATAATCAATATACTGGTGCGGCAGTTGGTGCAGCTCCAGATATTTGCGGGCTTTTTTGATAGTGTCACAATTTTTGATGCCATAAATGCGGGTCATAAAGCCATAAGTCCTAAGCGCTAACCAATTGAATAGCCAACAAGTCATCCTGTAGCGCCTGATGATAACCTGCACGGCAATGAATACTATGAATTCTGGAGTGGGGGGCAATACGTAAAAACAATCCAAAGCTATGGCCAGGCTGACTGAGCAGCGCCTTATCGTAATGCAGCAAGGCTTGTCCTGCCTGAACATTAGTTTGCCCGCCGACCAGCCAGTGAAACCCCAGCCCCATTTTATCCTGACAATAAAGTGGAAAATCCAGCACAAGTTTAAGGCCGCAGGAGTGGATAAACTGCAGATGTTGTCCTGTCTGATTTTTCCGGCTGAACAAAGCCGTAAAGGGGCTGTATAAAGTAGTGCCACGCAATTCAAGCCAAAGTCCGTCACCCTGTAAGCCAGATGCCATCAGGGGATCTGTACAGTCCATACGGTTGTGGCTGAACGCATCGACCGGACTTTTGATCCGTAACTTTAACTCTGGATCCAGACTGGTATGCCAGTGCAACAGGCTAAAAGGGCTGAACATGGGCAAAAACATTTAAAGGAATATGGCTTGATAGTAACGAAAAAAACAGAATTTGGCGAAGACTTCCTGTAAGCCGGATTATTTTTCCGGCTTTTAGTCAGGCGGCAGAACGTGCACAGTGCAGGGCAGTCAAACAAAAGAAGGTATTTCCGGGGTTTGAATATAAAAACGTCATGAAAAGCTGATAAATACTAGTCATTTTTGATGACAAAACCATGTAAGCCTTATGCATTCTTTGTTACTCTTGTCCACAGATTCTGTGGATAACTTTGTGTGTTGTTATGTTTAACTTCTTTAACTGCTTGAATTTAATGGTTAAACGCTAATGGCACAAAATTTGTTTAGTTCGACCTTTGGCAAATACTTGGGCAAAGGCAGGAAACCGATAGTTTTCATCTTCAATCTGAAATTTTCGTCGTAAAACATTTGAGCTTTGTTTGTTTCAAAAATATTGAACTTAGCGCCGTTTTATTCCGTAACCAGAGAATATTTTAAGGTCAGGCCGATTTTGCCTTTAGTTTCAGCCAAAGCTGGACGATAGTAAGTACAGGGGGTAGACTCCGGACGAACGACCTTGTGGTAAATACACCCATCATCAAGAGGAGTGCCTGCGATGTCAGCTACGTTTTCGACACTCAAAGCGGGGATGCAGTACAGCCGTGACTGGCCTGTGGTACCTCAATTAAATGCAGTTTTCCCGGAAAACAAAATTATCCGCATGACAGTGTTTGCACAAAAAACATTGCCTGTCATCGCTGTGTTGGGTGCTGTAGTGCAGTTTAATCAGCTTGGTTCAAGCCAATTGCCGCTGATCCTGACCATGATGCTGTTTATTTTGTCTATGCCGTTTCAGGGCTGGTATTGGCTGGGGAAAAGAGCTCAAACCGAATTACCGCCAGGTCTGAGTAGCTGGTATGGTGAAATTAAACAGAAGATGCAGGCGCAGGGGCTACAAACTCAGGACCCTCATCATAAATTGCGTTATGCAGATTTGGCGTTGCTGCTCAAACAGGCCTTTGGGCAACTGGATAAGACCTTTCTTCGCGACTGGCTGTAAGCCAGTCGTCCTCTTTATTTTTCGGACAAGTAAATCCGCTGATAAAAAGTGTACACCCACTCTGGTTTGTAAATGACCAGCAGGGTCATCGCCATGCCATTAAGCAAGGCTTCCGGCAAAGCCGCCAGCGGAATAAAAATTAAGTAACTGTCGTAGAGTTGATGTGCGCTGTACAGATCCGCCTGATACCAGGCTTGCAGCAGCATAAAGACCACCAGACCTAAAGCGCTGTTTAAAAAAGCCCCGACAAATAAATAGACAAACAAGTGTCGCGGCAGATAATTAAAACAGAGCAGGTAAACAGCATAATTCAGCGCCAGTACCAACCAGCCAGAAGTTAAAGCCCAAAGCAACGGATCCAGGCTTTGGGAGTTCATCAGCCATTGCAGCGCCATTACCAGCACAAACAGCAGGCAGCTTAAGCGCAAACCAAACAGCAACACCAAAGTGGTCAGTGCCAGAAAATGAATGGACAAGGCATCCAGTACTGCGGCGTCGGTTTGCCATAACAAGGCAAGCACACAAACACTGGCCCCGGCTACAGGCCAGGGCACTGCTTTATGCGGCAATTCTCGCCAGAAGTCGCGGTTGAATAGTAACCCCGCAAACAACAGCAGGCAAAATGCCGCCAGCATCAGTTAGCTCAGATCAAAAGTGGACCAGACAGGTGCATGATCAGAAGGACGCTCTGAGGCCCGCAGTTCATAATCTACGTCACTTTCTGTACACAAAGCGGCTAAAGGTGGGGTCGCCATGACCACATCAATACGCAGACCTCTGTTGTCATCAAAACCTTTAGAACGGTAATCAAACCAGCTGTATTTTTCAGTTGCGTCCGGATGCAAAGCGCGGAAGGTATCTATTAACCCCCAGCCTTTTAATGTCGCCAGCATTTCACGCTCTTCCGGCAAAAATGAACATTTCCCTTCTTTTAACCAACGTTTGGCGTTCGCAGCACCTATGCCTATATCCAGATCTTCAGGGGAAATATTAATGTCACCAATGACGGCGACATAATCATCCGGGCTGTGGTGGTTGATTAAATACTGCTGCAGGTCGGCATAAAACTTTTGTTTGGCCGGGAATTTAGTCTCATGACTGCGGTTTTCACCTTGCGGGAAATAACCGTTTAATAAGGTCAGGGTTTTACCCTTGTCCAGCGCAAAAGTACCAATCAGCATACGGCGCTGGGCATCAGGCGCATCTGTTGGGAAGCCATACAACATCGACAGCGCTGGTTTTTTACTTAGAATAGCC
The DNA here is from genome assembly GCA_018825965.1 of Gammaproteobacteria bacterium. Classification (GTDB taxonomy): domain Bacteria; phylum Pseudomonadota; class Gammaproteobacteria; order Enterobacterales; family Alteromonadaceae; genus Pararheinheimera. Next base: position 18,840 of record JAHKAA010000049.1, on the reverse strand, counting down.
ACGCCATAATGGCCTTTTTGACCAAAATAATACAAGTGGTAGCCAAACTTCTGCATTTCTTCGAGTGGAAATTCATCATCATGCACTTTAATTTCCTGCAAGCCGACAAAGTCAGGGGAATGTTTGGCCAGTAAGGCTTCGATTTGATGAGGTCTGGCGCGTAAGCCATTTATATTAAAAGAGATAATTTTCATGATGATGCTCTGGTCCATATAAGAGTAATAGCCTTTGAGCTCTATACTAGCATTTTGTCTGCCCAGACGTGAACCGCTGCTTGCTCAGTGTGCCGACAAACTTTAAGCTATGCCTTTGCTTTGATGAGTCTGATGTTGTGAGTTCTGAATTACCTGCCTATCAGTTAAAGTTTTCCGCCAGAAGGCGTAGTGTTCAACTGAAAATTCAGTCAGGACAGCTATGGGTATCCGCACCAACAGGCTGCGATCTGCAATTTATTCAGCAGCTTATACAGCAAAAAAAGGACTGGATTGATAAACACCTGAGCCAGCAGCAACAGACTACTGAACCCGGCTGGCTGGCGCAGCGGCAAATTCCTTTATTCGACGATAAACTAAAGCTCAACATTGTACAGGACAGAGTCAACCAGTTTAGTCTGGACGGCGACTGTTTGTGGCTGCAGTTATCAAGCCGAAACAAAAAACAAAGTCAGGATAAATGGATAGAAAAGCTGGTGACCGAATTTTATCTGCAGCAGGCGAAGCTCTGGTTTGAGCTGGAAGTGCAACTTCGGCAGCAACAAATGTCGCTTTCCAGCCGCGAAGTGCGGGTGTGTCATTTCAAAGCCAAGTGGGGCAGTTGTGACTCATCCGGTGTACTGAGTTTTAACTGGCGCTTGTTGATGGCCCCTGCATGGGTAGCTCAGTATGTGGTGGTGCATGAACTGGCACATCTGGTTCATATGAACCACAGCAAAAGCTTTTGGGCTTTAGTCAGTCAGTTTAATCAGGACGCCGCCAAAGCACGGCTTTGGTTAAAACAAAATCAGCACTGGATGCAGTTGTAGTTTTCCAATCACCGTTTGAACCAAAGTGATGTACCAGAAAAAAGAAAGCCGACCCATAAGGCCGGCAAAGTTTACATCTTGGGAGAATAGAAAGGATGATTCACTAAGTCAGACTCTGGTTATTGCAAAAGATTCCATTTTATTTTTGTTTTTTTGATCTCCGTGCTTTTCTTTGCACTTTGTTGGGGGAAAGCGCAACAGAAGCTTTCCAGCTGGCGGTGTTTTCTGTTTTAATTCGCAGCAACCTCACTTGGACAGTGAAACTAATCAACAGCAAATTGGCCGGTCAGAGCCGATATTTTCTTTTCAGGACCACAACATGACGAATCCTCTGCGTATACAACAGCTGATGAAGCTGGTCGATTTAACCCGTTTAACGGATCAGGATAACGCTGATGCGATGCAGCAATGGCTGGAACAGGATTTAGCTCATGCAGCAATTTTGCCTGCTGCTGTCTGTGTCTACCCGGAGTATCTGGCTCAGGTGAAAAGCTTTTTGCAACAGCGCCAATTTGCGGTACAGCTGGCTACTGTGGTGAATTTCCCGTCCGGCACTTTGCCTTTAACAGAAGTGCTGGAACAAATTCGACAGGCCTTGGCCGCTGGTGCTGATGAAATTGATTGTGTAATGCCTTATCAAATCCTGTTGTCTGGCCAGACTGAGCAGGTTCGACAGTTTTTAGCTGAAGTTCGTAAAGCTACTGTTGGTGTTTGTTTAAAAATCATTATTGAATCTGGCGAGTTATTGACCTGCCAGCAAATCAGCAAAGCCACTGAACTGGTGGTGGAGTCGGGTGCCGATTTTGTCAAAACCTCTACTGGCAAAGTCAAAGTCGGTGTCACTGAAGAAGCGGCCCGTATTATGTTGGCTGTGATTGCGGCTTCTGATCGTGCTGTTGGTTTCAAAGCCTCTGGTGGTGTGCGTTCAGTGGAGTTTGCATTAAAGCTGGTGGGGTTATTCGAAGAGCTGACAGGTCACCTGGCCACCCCAGACTCTATGCGTTTAGGCGCCAGTGCCTTGCTGAATGATTTAAGTCAGCAATTGGATTATTAAAATCTGCTTGTTTTCAGCCGCTGAAAGGCTTTTTAGCGGCTGTAACGTTTTTCTTCTTTGAGTTTATTAAACTGCTGCAATAGTTCCTGATGGCGCACTCTGTGGTGTTCCGGCAGTGGCATATTGTCGACAATTCTGAAGGTCTTACGGCACTTTTCCGCTAACTCGAGTGGTTTTTTCCGTTTTGGATCGGCCATCATCTGTATGGCAGTCTGAATATAGTTCAGCGCACTGCCTGTGTTCATTGGAGCAACTTCCAGTGCTTGTTCAAAACAACTCAATGCCTGCTCGTAATTACTTTCTTTGTAGAACTGAATACCTTGTTTATTGAGTTCGTTAAAGCTGGCCTGACGGCTTAATGAACGGCTTTGTTGTTCACTGAATAATTTTTCCAGTATAGGGTCAATGGCGCCGGACAAGTTTTGTAATTTTTCCACCAGTGCTGATGCCTGTTCAAACTCACCAATCTGGTTGAGCAACAACACCGCATCTGCAGCACAGTGCGGTACAGGTGGCATTTCGTCTGGTTTGTCCGGATCCATCTCTTGATCCATTTGTGCAGCAACGCGATCAGAGACTGTGGCGAAGGTTTTTTTCGCCAGATACTGCTGGCCACTTAAAGACTCCAGACGGGCCTGACATAAGGTTTCAAACAAATCGAAATCAAAGTCACGAATGACAGTATCTTCGCGTTTCGCTCTGTGAATAGCGAACAAGGCTTCCTGCTGGTATTTATTGCGCTGATTCAGCTCTTCAGAGCGGGAGGCTGCGTCTATGACAGTGCGGATATAATTCAGCAAATGCACAACTTCCTGGCGGGCAGAACGTCTGGTAATTTCGTAAATTTGTTTACTGGCCTGCACCAGATTGGCCAAATCGTCCATTTCCCTGGCGATGTCCATCAGCAAATTTTGCCGGCTGACAGAAAACGGAGAAATAACAATGGCTTGACTGATCACCGCCATGGCTTCCTCCATCAAGCCCTTCGCTATTAAATTGCGGGCTTTCAGATCATAAGCTTCGGCAAAATACCTGTTGGTATCAATAGCTTCATCACAAAGCTCTAAACTTTCCTCATAACGCTCCTGCTCAAAACACAAACGGGCTTGCAGCAACAAGGCCCAGTTCGTTCGGCTAAACGCCAGAGTTTCTGACAGCAGCGCTTCAGCTTCCTGATACTGCTTTAGTTTTAAATGAGTTTCAGCCTGAATACGGCCGCACAAAGAATGATATCGACTGGCTTGTTCACGTTCCTGTTTACAGGCTTCGATCACCAGTTCAGGCTGTTCATCAAACATGGCCTGATAAATAGGCGCAAGTTGCTTTTTCTTATTCTGAATTTTCATCAGACGGGTGCGTAATACACTTTGCGAAAAAGGCTTGATAATGTAGTCGTCAGGTTCAGCTTCAACAGCGCCTACCACCATAGGCACCTGATTTTCGCCTGTAACCAGCATATAAACAGCAGCAGGGTGCAGCAGCTTTTTCTCGCGTAAATCTTCTAATAACTGACGGCCGTTTTTACCTGAACCTAAGTTGTAGTCAACAAATAACACATCATAAGAGCCGTGCATGCATTTCCATAATGCCTGTTCACCAGTTAGAACAAAGGCAATATTGGTTGCTCCCATCGAATACAGTATGCCTTTGAGCAATAACTGGAAGGGACGTTGGTCATCAACAATAAGGACTCGAAGATTTTCGAGAGTTTTGTACGACATTCAGCAAACCTATCGATTTAATTATCGCAAGTGTTGATAATATGTTTGATTTTAGCAAGGAAAATTTAGAGACTTATTTTTGAACTGCAACGCAGGAAAGAATGGTGGAGGGGGAAGGATTCGAACCTTCGAAGGCAGTGCCGGCAGATTTACAGTCTGATCCCTTTGGCCACTCGGGAACCCCTCCACAAGTGTGGAGCGCATCTTATCAAAAAACATTTTGATGTAAAGGAAATTACTCAACTTTTTTGTCTGACTGCCGATAAAGCAAACAATATGATGTTTTTGTGCAGATTTTATGCTGATAAATGAGTGGCAAACCGGTGTCCGGTTAAATAAAGCAATACAGCAACAACAGTTCAGTGATTTTTCGCTGTGGCTGGCTTTTTTATCGCCTGCTGTAGATGAGTTTGCTCAGTTTTATACGCCGGATACAGAAAGTGCCAGATTCCAACCTGACTTGTATCAGCAACTGGGGATACAGCAGGCCAGGCCTTTTAGTTTTCAACCACAAGACGAGCAGCATTTAAAACAACAGGCCACCGCCTTTCAGCAAGGCGGGGCTGTTGCTCTGCGTTTAATGCATTCGTTGCAAGGTGCACCTGTGGTGATGGAAGACAATAAACATAAGTTGCCTGATGAGGTGAAATCAGGCTTAAGTTTGCATGCAAGACGGCATTTAGTGCAGCAAAAACCAGAAATGATGCAGGCCGATCCTACTGCTTTGTATGAGATTTTAAATCAGCTGCATGGCTGATGTTTATTGAACGCAGTGTTGGCATTTCTTAAATTTAAGGCCACTGCCACAGGGGCAAGGATCGTTACGGGATAACCGGACTACAGGATGTTCTGTTAATACGCCACTGCAATACATCCAGCGGCCTTGTTCCAGTTCAAAATCTGATACTTCATCCAGCATTTCTAATTTATCGCCTGCCAGATAAGAGGCAATAAAATGCACCTGGTTGCTTGTTAACTTCGCATCGTCAATAATCTTCAGGCCAATAAAACGCACAGCTTTGGCGAAGTCGGCAATATCCGCCTCACTGTGCAAGGTCCGTGCTTTAGAATGGTAAGTCTGTACTATATAGCTGTAGCACTGAGGATTTTTATCATGATGGCAATAGGCACTGTAACGTGAACGCATCAGTTGTTCCGGACTGTTCGCCACCGCCTGGCCACAGATCAAGGGATCACAACAGGCGTTAAAGGTTTTACCTGAACCGCAATAACATGGAAAAGACAACACAACCGCCACTTTGTTTACTCACTCTGTTTTTGATACTTCAGGAAAAGCCTGGATATACAGCTTCTATGAACTACCTCAATGAATCACCTTTATCAGAACCTAGTGTAAGCAAAATGGTGGTCAGGGCCAAGCCGGTTATTGCTTAGATCCGGTATCAGGCCTGTATTAGTGACTGACAGCAATACGCTGATTTATGTTCTGAGATTGTGTGGCGTCATTGCTTAACTGGTAAAAACAGGTTTGGTGCTGTTCTGCCAGTTGCTGATAATGCTGCAAAGAGCTTTCGCTGAACTGATCCTGCCATACCACCACTGCGCTACAAGTGCTGCTGCTTAAGGCGTCACTCAATACTGTATGAATATTGCTGATTTGTTTTTGCTGGATCACCAATACTTTGGACATATCCAGATCAAAACCACTGAAGGTCGATTTATCCGGTAACTGGTTTGGCGCCAGTAACAACACCCAGCCTGAGTGTTGTTGGTGCTGCTGAATAATAAACAGCAATTCAGGCAAGGCCAGTTGACCCGCAGTCACCTGCAATTTTTGATAAAAAGCCGTTTGACCGGTTTTATGCTGTGACTGATTTGGGGTCAGTGAAGAGTAGCTCTGAACTGCTTTATTTAAATTCAACATAGGGATGCTCCAATACTGTTTGCATTTACAGTGTATGGATATACAGTAGTTTTCTGCTGTTTAAAAAGCAAGCTCTTTTTATAAAGTTTTTGGCTGTTTTTTACTCTTTTTAAAAAGATAAATGGTTACTTATTGTTTTGTAACGTAATTTTTTCAAAGCGTTCTGCAGCTAATTGCTGAGCCTGCTGCTGATCCAGCACAGTTAAATGTTTACACAATACTGTACAGGCTTGTTCTGCTGTACTGTCCTGTTGTAAAGCAGCCAGAATAAACCAGCTGTAGGCAAACACTGCTGACTTAGGCACACCAGCCCCTTTTAAGTAGCAGTGGCCTAACTGAACCTGGGCTTGTAAATGACCAGCATAAGCAGCACGACAATAGAAGGTTGCCGCCTGATGTGCTTGTTGTTCTGATAAGGCAAGGGCCTGTTGAAAAAACTGCTCCGCTCCCTGGTGATCTGGCTGCAAAGTGTCGTCCTGAACGACCAAAGCCGGGTCATTTTGCGGTAAATACGACAGCATACTGCCTGGTGATTGCAACAAAACCTGCAGTAGCTGCTGATGTTCTTTTAGTTTGGCGTCCACTTCAGCCAAAGTTAAATCATCAATACCGGTAAATTCCGGGCTTAAAAGTGGTGCTGTTGTCATAAATACAAAATCCGGTTTTGAAAAGCGCGCTATTAGACCCAAGGCGCAGGGCAGGGTCAAGTTATTGAGTCTGCTTTATGCCGTCTTCTGTCAGATTTCTGACGATAAAGTCAGCTGCAAGCCATGACCTTGTCAGACTTGCCAGAATCGCGCCAAATTTGTGGTTTGTATCTTGTCGCAGGAAAAGGCAATGGACAAATTAATTGGAATTGCGGCAAGGCGACAAGCGAATCAATCCCCATGAGCATAGTAGTCCTATGTGATTGGGGTTGGTGAGTACAGTCAACGCCGCTGCGGTTTCAAGTAAGAAGCCCATAGTCATATGGTTGTCACACAGCTTTCTTACACTTCGCACTTTAACGACGTGTGAGCGCAGTACCATGTGGACAGATGAAAGTTACAGGCAAGAACTGGTCAGTATTTTACAGCAGCGTAAGTTGCAGCCGCTGTTTCAGCCTGTACTGGATTTTAATACCGGCCATATTCAGGGCTATGAAGCACTGATCCGTGGCCCATCCGACAGTCCGCTGCATTCGCCTTTAGTTTTATTTAAAGTGGCGCATCAGTGTCAGTTATTGCCTGAACTGGAAATGCTGTGCCGGGAGCTGAGCATTGCTGCCTTTTCTGCCGCAGCTGTGCAGGGCGATTTGTATTTAAACGTGAATCCGCTGTTGTTGTTGTCCAATGATCATCCTTCCGGTTTAACTCTGGCTCTGCTGAAAAAGTATCAACTGGACCCAAGCCGTGTTGTTATTGAGCTGTCGGAGCAGTATCAGGTGGATGATTCTTCTGTACTGATCAATGCAGTGCATCATTACCGCGAACTGGGTTTTCGTATTGCCATTGACGATTTAGGCAGCGGCTTTTCCGGATTAAAGCTGTGGTCTGAACTCAAACCCGATCTGATTAAAATTGACCGCTACTTTATCAGTCAGGTGCATGCCGACCCGACCAAAAAAGAGTTTGTCCGCAGTATTATTGCTTTAGCAAAAAGTACAGGCTCTGCAGTTGTGGCTGAAGGTATTGAAACCCGCGAAGAGTTGCTGCTTTGTCAGGAACTGGGCGCCGACTATGGCCAGGGCTATTTATTAGGCCGCCCAAATGCGGTGATGAGTTCTGTGGTCACAGGCAGTTATCAGCTTAATCCTAATCAGGGCAGTGCACCTCCGAACTCAACGGAGCAAGTTGGCGCTTTATTATTAACTGTGCCCGCCGTGGCTAGTATGATAACTGTAGCCCAACTCTTTGATATTTTTAGTAAAAACCCGCAATGGTCAAGTCTGGCAGTGGTCGAAGACGAACAGCCTGTAGGTATTATTCAGAAATCTGTGTTGTTTGAGCTGTTTTCAAGCCCTTATGGCCGTGCTTTGTATGAAAAGAAAACCGTCAAAGCCCTGATGGATCAGGACGCTGTGATCGTAGACGAGCATTGCAGCCTGGATCAGCTCAGTCAGCAAGTGACCGATCAGGACGAAGAAGGCAGTTGGTACTTTATTGTCACCCGTGAGCAGAAGTATCTGGGCTTAGGTTCGGTGCGGGCTTTATTAAAACGTATCACTGAAAGCAAATTACAAAATGCGCGGTACGCTAACCCTCTGACCTTGTTGCCCGGTAATGTGCCTATTTATCGTGAAATTGATGGATTATTACAGCGACGTAAAAGCTTTCATATCGCCTATTTTGATTTAAACGACTTTAAGCCTTACAACGATACCTATGGTTACAGCAAAGGCGACCTGGTGATCCAACTGGTGGCTGAGTTGCTGACCAGTATAGCCGGAGCCGATGGGCATTTTGTCGGTCATGTAGGCGGCGATGATTTTGTGGTGATCTTCACCAGCGACAACTGGCAGGCGCTGTGTCAGCAGGTGCTGAATGAATTTGCTGAGCGGGTATTGTGTTATTACGAAAGTGCTCATGTGCAGGCCGGAGGCATTCGCAGCCAGAACCGTAGTGGCGAACAGGTGTTTTATCCTTTACTCAGCCTGGCTGTTGGGGTAGTGTCACCGGACCCAAGGTTATGTGTTTGTCATCATGATGTGGCCGCTTTGGCCAGTGATGCCAAAACACAGGCGAAAAAACCACAGGGCAACTTTTTGTTTATCTCACGCCGACGTGGGCCTGGCCAGAATGTCTTAGTTAATTAATGACTGGCTGGACCAATTTAAACCCTGGTCTGAGGTACACTGCACCACTTCGATAGTCGTCAGGACGGGGATCCATGTTTTTACAGCAGTTTATTAGTGAGCATAACCACGAAGTCAGTTTTAGCCGTCAGCAGGCCTGCCGTTTCGCCAAGGAAGTGGCCACAGATTTTAACCCCATCCACGACGCCGACAGTAAAAGATTCTGTGTGCCAGGTGATTTGTTGTTTGCCCATATGGTCAGCAAACACGGTTTAGCCCGGAAGTTACATTGCACTTTCGCCGGTATGGTCAGCTCAGATGTGCTGTTGCACTCAGAGCAGCAAGGTGATGAATGGCGTTTATGTGATCAACAGAAAAAAAATTATCTAATTTTGCGCCAGCAAGGTGAAATTCATCATGATTTGGCCTACATCGAATCTTTAGTGAAAGACTATGTGCGTTTCTCCGGGCAAAACTTCCCGCATATTCTGCAGCCTTTAATGAAGCAGCATCAGGTGATGATTAATGCTCAGCGCCCACTGGTGATTTACGAAAGCATGACTTTGGAATTCGACCGCTTCTGTGCCACTTCACCTGAGTTACGTTTGGCCCATAATGATTTAACAGTCGAAGGCAAACGTGGTTTAGCGCGTTTAGGTTTTGAGTTAGTAGAAAATGGCGAAGTAATAGGCCGTGGCGAAAAACGTATGATCTTAAGCAGCCTGCAGCCTTATGAAGAAACTGTGATGCAGCAAATGGTCGATTTTTACAACGAACGTAAAACTCAGTTTCAGCACGCCGTTTAACTAAAGTTTTCGCTGCCTTGGTTTGCATTTGTGCTTCTGCTAAGGTGCTGCGCCCAAATGCCTTATTGAATTGAGCGGAGTTAATTGATGTATTACATGATTTGTTCTGAAGATGTACCAAATAGCCTGGCTTTGCGTAAACAAGTGCGTGAACAGCATTTAGCCCGCTTGCAGGAATTAAAAGCGCAAGAGCGTTTACTTATTGCAGGACCCTTGCCTGCAGTTGATCTGGAAGACCCTGCCGAAGCAGGTTTTACCGGTTCTTTAGTGGTAGCGCAGTTTGAATCTTTAGAACAGGCCAAAGCCTGGGCTGCGGCAGATCCTTACATTGCTGCTGGTGTCTACGCCAATTCAGTGGTCAAGCCATTTAAAAAGGTGTTGCCTTAAACTCTGGCTTACTTTTTGTTTAACCCTGCAAAAAAATCCCCGACTTGTTAGGGGATTTTTTTTGATCATAGCAACCTATACCGCTGTTATAACCGCGGTTCTTGTGACGGTAAAAGTGATGCTGGTTGTGGCAAACTAAATTGATATTCTGCCACCTGATAAGGCTGCACTATGCGGCTTAGCTCGCCGTTGTTGTATAAAAGCTGCCAGGCTTTGGCCAGTTGTTCTAACTGCTTTGGGGACAAGGTTCGGCGATTAAAACCAAAATACACCGGGCTTTGATACACCTCAAACAAAGGCTCCAGACCTACAGTGGATAAATCGGTTTGTTTTTTCCAGTAATAGTAGGCTGCAATATCTTCCAGTACGCCATGCACCCGGTCATTGAGCAACATAGCCTGTTTGTCTTCATTGCCACGGATAAATACAAAACGGGTGCGGTTTTTTGCATCGTTTAAAATACTGTCCAGTTCATCGCCGTAATAAGCGCCATTCAGTAACGCAATAATGCCCGATGTCCCGCTGCGTTTTAGCTTTTTCAGATCGGTTAAGCCGGGAAAAGCTTTTGCTATTCCGACCAGATAGATCACTTCCTGCTGATGCGGGCCAATAAAAGCAAAGTGTTCACTACGATCGGCGTTGTAACTTAAGTGGCTTAACACATCCAGCTCGCCTTGTTCGATTAACTTTAACGAGCGTAACCAGGGGCTGTGAATAAACTCCAGTTTGCAATCGACCTCTTGCGCCAGGCGAGCCAGTAACTCAACGTTCAGGCCACGCCAGCTGTCGCCTTGCTGAATAATATAAGGTGCAAAGCTGGTTTCAATGCCCATGCGTAAGGTACAGCTGTAACCCGGAAAACTCAGCAGCAGACAAATCAGGGCAGCGGGTAAAAGCTTCATAATGTCCTTGAGGCAGCAGCTAGAATATAACTCAACTTATAACTCAACTATATACGCAGCCTGCAGACAGTCAAAGTTTCTGCCGCAGGCACTATCTGGTATTCAGTTCAGCACAGCTCTGTTTATTCGATAAAGAGCCATCTGTTACCATCAACCCGCCTGACGTCTTTGCCAGAATGGCGCATGAAGCCAGCGTTGTTCTGTCTGGTAAAAATGCCGCCTTAGTTGTTGGTAAGAGGCAAAATGAGAGTGCAGATCCTGCTGATACAGCAACCTGGCTTGTGTTACCGCCTTTGTCTGCAGAAGGTTTTGCTGTTGCTCCAGCTCTGATATCACCAGTCGTGCGGCATGACAAGCGGAGGTCAGCGCAAAACCTAATCCCATCGACGAAATAGGATCAAAAGCACAGGCTGCATCACCAATAGCCAGGTAGTTGCGAAGTGTGCTGGCATCACTGTACTGGCTGGCTGCATTACGCAACCAGGGATGGACAGACAAAGTTGTGTAGTCTTTGACAAGCCGCTTCAGATGCTGACTCTGTTGCAAGAGTTGCAGCCAGTGCTGACGCTGGTTCAGCCGTAATTTACTGATAATGTCGCTATCAGAAAAAAAAGTGGCAACATACTGCTGATTAGGCAGCCTGGCACCATACCACCAGCCATATTCAGTGCTTTCAATCAGTTGCTCCTGCGCTCCTTCTGTTTGCTCCTTGCAACTGAAAAAACAGCCTGCGCCCATCAGTTGATCCAGTTTATGGGACTGGCCGCCCAATTGGCGGCAAAGTGAACTGTTGCGGCCAGACGCATCGATAAGATAACGGGTGCGGATCTCAAAAGGAGCTTGCGCCGGGTGAGTGCACTGCAGCAGCCATTCTGAGTCTTGTTGGCTGGCGGTGCAGTGAGTACGGGGGATCAAGGTGCCACCCCGTGCTGTTAACTGTTCAATCAGAGTGAAATCAAAACTTTCTCTGTCCAGCTGCACAGTGGCATTTTCACTGCTGAAAATAGCATGCCGTACTCGAGGTAAGTCGCTGCCCCAATAGGTGGTGTCGCCATAACAAGGTAAAAAACAATGGGCCGGAAAATCACTTTTTTGTAATTTCAGGTAATCCAGCAGGGCAAATACACTGTTTGAGACATGTTCGCCGACACGCACCTGACTGAAATCGGATTGCTCCAGCACCACGACATGAAGTGATGAATAAGTTAATAAACTGAGTGCGGCGCAGACCCCGGCAGGGCCTGCGCCTATGATGACCACATCAGTTTTGATGTTCAGGTCGCTCATTGGTTGTTAACGCCTCATCCTGGTGCCTGAACGTGGAGTGCCAAGGCCACCAGATGCCACTTCAATGGCTTTAAAAGCCCGTTGCTCCAGCGCTTTGACCATCTGTACTGCTCTGGCACTTTTGGTTTTTACCTGCTGAGTATCCGCCTCAATATAAAACACAGGTATGGTGGTTTCGTTATCATCCGGATTACCAGTAATAGCGCCAACTCCTACTTCCTTATAGGCGAAAATTTCATTGTTGCGTTCGGTTTCCGTAAAGTACGGATAGCCTTCAGCCTGACTGTTGTTGTCCCGGATAAAAGCCAGCGCCGACCAGTGTTCCACCATCTGTACAAAAGAATTGATACCCCGGGCATAATTCATTTGTTGTCCGGCAGGCAGGTGAGAGGCTGCCTGACCTTCCACTGTGGTTTCACCCGTCAGTACATCCCATGGACTTTGTGGCGGCCACCAGTAGGCATAATAAGTTGGTGGTAAAGGGGCGCCATTGGCTTTATTCACTTCAGGCACGGTAAAGTTGACCGTTTGTACTGTGCACTGGAAAAAATCAGCCTGCCATGGGCATGCCATACGTTTGGTTAAGTCACCAGGCTGACAACCGCCGCCTTCACATTCATCACGCGAAGGGGTTAAACCTGTGCTGTTGTAACCGTTTGGGCCTTTTTCATCGGCAATACGATAAGGAGCGGCATAAACAGCGGGGTTTTGCATACTCCAGGTGACTTCAATGCCAGGACACATCGGCAAACCAACACAATTACCAACGCTGCCTTGATCCAGCGGGTTCACCGGATAAGGGGCCGCGTCATGGTTAGAGTCAAACCGGCCTACTGCCCACTGACTCAGCAAAAACTGCTGGGTTTCGTTCAGTGCCAGAAACTTCATGATCAGCTCGTTACTGACCGAGTTACTGCCGGAATTCAGTGGCAACATAGGGAAGTTATCTTTAAATAATACTTGTTGTGGCTGATCGGCTGAAGGATCTCCTTCTTTGTTCAGGCCACGAAAATAAGAAAAATACTGCTGCCGGTTTGCTTTGTTGGCGTCGCTGTTATCGGCGTAGTCAAACTGCCGTGAGTTAAAAGCGCTCATGGCCTGCACATTGGCAACCCACTGATAACGACTAAGCCTTTCAACCAAAGGTTCAATATCACGCTGATAATTGGCTCTGAAATCCGGGTTAAACTGGCCGTTGCTGTAAATTTCAGGCACCAGATTGTAAAAGCGTACCCCTACATCAAACATGGTATCGGACAAAGTGGAAATATTCACAATCTCTGGTGCAAAGTCAGGTGAACCCACCACAACCCAGGCTGAAAGTTGTTCTGAGCTGCCATCCTGATAGGTGACAGTGCAGTAGACCGGGCCGTCTGAAATATCGTCATGCCAGGTATCAGAGCCGCCATAACTGGTCAGTGCTTTATCACCACCTGCATTGCCATAGCCACCTAATACAATTAAGCGCCCAAGATCATCTGTCAGTAAATCCCCTAAGGTGGTAATGGCAGTACCGTAGGTGACTATGCCTGGCGGATATGACACCGGATACCCCAGCGGCGCATTGTCTTTATCAAAACCAATACTCTGACGACGACCAGCCAAACTACGAGGGCCCGGATCAATAATCAGTTTTTGTCTGTCCTGCTCTGTTGTTTGATCCGGATTACGAAAAGGCACCTTTTGCTGCTGATAGCTGTTTTCTTGGCCATACAACAAATTGCCCTGTAACTCGCTGTATTGATACCAGGCCGCTTTTTTATTGGCTAAATGCACTGTCCATTGAATGGACTGCACATTCGGATTGTCCAGAGTCAGCTCTGTGCCGTCTTCTGACAATAATTTGAAGGCCTGGCCCTGACGGCGCACCCGGCCTGCATAGTCTTTAAATTGATGAACTGGTTCGCCCTTATTACCGAATGGATCTGCTTCAAAAGGCAATTGACCTGTTTTCTCCGGCGCAAGATAAAACTGTTCCGGACTGTTACCCAAGCGGGCAACTCCAACGGAAGGATGGATACGAAGAGCCATAGATATGTTCCTTGTTTGGCTTAAATGGCTGTATTCAGCTGGAATACTCTGGCTCAACTGAATGTTGTGATGCGGGCAACTATTGAACGCGACTCAACTATAGCGAACAAGTACAAAGCTGCGTACCCAAAACCCTGATATTTTTCTGATATAGGTATGATAAGGTTGGTTTTACTGCCCCGCTGGCAGGGTTTGATGATGTGTTTTTATTAAGTTGTATCTGATGTTTTTCTTCTGTGCAAAAATGAGTTGCCCGCTGTAATTAACTTGTAAGCTAAATGTAGTTGTAACGTCATTTAGAGCCTTTACTTTAATCCGCTGTTTAGTTCACTCAGATGGATTTTAGTTATGGCGTATTCCACACAAAAACAATTTAAAAAGAAGATGTTAAGCTCACTCATTTTGGCCAGTCTGGCCAGTGGTGCATTCACAGTCATGGCCGCAGAGGGCGATGAAGCAGCGATAGAACGTATCACTGTGACCACGCAAAAGCGGGTGCAGGCTATTCAGGATGTGCCAGTGACGGTTACGGCTTTTAGCGGTGAAATGCTGGAACAACTGGGCATTGCAGATCTGGATCTGTTGTCTGAAATCACTCCGGGTTTAGTGATCCAGGAGCAAAGCCCAAACAACCCTGGTTTTGTCATTCGTGGTATTACCTCTGACAGTGGTTCAGCTCAGTCTTCTCCCCGGGTTTCTGTGTATTACAACGGTGCTGATGTTTCCCGTTCACGCGGATCTTACTTTGAACTCTTTGATATTGAACGGGTTGAAGTGGTGAAAGGGCCACAAGCGACTTTATTTGGTACTGCGGCCTCCGTCGGCGCTTTGAGTGTGACCACCCGTAAACCTCAGGAAGAGTTTGAAGCAGCTGTGACTTTAGGTGCAGGTAATTTTTCGGCGAAAAATATGCATGGTTATGTCACAGGCGGCGAGCAGAAAGTGCAAGGCCGTCTGGCTTTTACTTACAAAGAGCGTGATGGTTATGTGGAAAATATCGCCCAAAACCAGCCGGATCTGCATGGTATTGAACGCACTGGTATTCGTCCTTCACTGCGTATTACTCCCAATGACGATTTGACTCTGGATCTGGTGTACAACTTTGAGAAAAACAACGATACAGGCACAGCTTTTAAGAGCCGTCGTTTTGCGCCAACCGGAGGCGATACCAGCCCTTACAGCTTTGTGGAAGCCAGTGGCAGCCCTTTAGCTCAGCAGGTATTTGGTAAGCCTGATCTGGGTGTTGAACGTACTGTGAAAGATTTAAACCTGACGGTTAACTGGGATTTAAACGAGCACTGGCAGTTAACCAGCATCAGCGCTAAACGCAGCTTCGACTCGCTGGAAGTGTTTGACGCAGACGGCACTCAAGCCTGGTTTTTAGAGTTTGCAGAAGATGCGACAGGCGATCAGTTCAGTCAGGAATTACGCTTTAATTACAGCGGCGAGAAGCTTAATAGCTTCTTTGGCATCAGTTACTTTGACGAAGATGGCTCTCAGTTAGTGCCTTTCAGTACAGAAGAATCCATTTATTTGAACTGTGTTGGCCAACTGGCAGCATTGAATCTGCCTTGTATCAATCCGGACGGCACAGTAAATATTCTGACGCCACTGCTGACTGAAGGACAGGCTCAGTTATTGCCTTATCAGGGCAGCTATCAGAACTTTGGCGAAAATAAAGCGTTTTCGGTGTTTGCTGATTTCAGTTATGCCGTCACAGAGGCGCTGGAGCTGACCGCAGGTTTACGTTATGTCGATGAAGATAAAACCAGCGGTTACGCTTCAAACTTTGCCAATTCGGTATTGGCTAAAGCTCCGCTGTTACCTGTAGTGTCAACCAATGGTGAAATTTTTAGCGCCGAAGGCAGCTTTGATGCCTGGTTACCGCGTTTTAATGCACTCTATCGGCTGAACGAACAACTGAATTTTTATGCCACTATCTCCAAAGGGCGTCGTTCTGAAGTGGTAGATGTGAACTCCGCCAGCAGCCCGACTGGTGCAATACCTCGTGTTACCGAACTCCCGGCAGAAACGATCTGGAATTACGAAGCGGGTATCAAAGGCAGCACTGAAAACAACTCCCTGCGTTATGCGGTATCGATGTTTTATCAGGACTACCAGAACTTTCAGGTTACTTTGCAGGACGATGCCGGTAATTTTTATACCGACAACGCAGGTAATGCCAAAAATATAGGTATAGAAGCCGAACTGAGCACAAGCTTAAGCGATGATTTGGAATGGTTTACCAACCTGGCCTGGATAGACGCTAAAATTGACGACGACAGCAGCAACGGTAATCTGGCCGGTAACAGATTCCGCCTGCAGCCTGAATACACTGTGGGCACTGGCTTGTTGCATTCGTATGAACTGGGTGGCGAATATCAGTTAAACAGCTCCTTGCTGTACAGTTTCCGCAGCGATATCTTCTTTGAGGAAGCCAATGCGCCTGTGGCTGGTTTTGATATTACTCAGGGCGCAGTGCAGCTTACCAGCCTGCGTTTTGGTCTGGAGAACACCCAGCAAAACTGGTCTGTGACTCTGTATTCCAGCAACCTGTTTGATAAAGAATATCTGGTGGATGCAGGCAACACAGGCGGAGCTTTTGGTTACCCCAGCTTTGTTCCGGCTGCACCAAGGTTGTTTGGTATTGAGTTCAGTAAAAGCTTTATGTAATACCTTGCTGTAAAAAATAGCTGCGGTAGGAGAGGGCGATATGCTTTCCTTATCGCGGCAGAAGCATAATGATTCAATAGCAGCTTTCTTCATTTCTCTTGATTAAATAACTTTCAAAAACAAATAAATACCTTTACCTTTTATTTCCAGGTTTTGCTTAGGCTTTTGACAAAAAACAGACAGTAAAAGGAATTGGATATGCTGACTAAAATACTGGGGTTGAGTTTATTACTGCTGGCAAGCCAAACCAGCTTCGCTGCCACAACCGATGCCAGCATCAGTATCGGTCAGGCATTGCAGCATGAAGCCCGTACTGCAGAAAACAAAAAACGTGATGTTGCGCGCAAGCCGGAGCAAACTCTGGCGTTTTTTGAAGTGACACCAGAAAAAACTGTAGTGGAAGTCTGGCCTGGTTCTGGCTGGTATACCGAAATTCTGGCGCCTTTGCTGGCCGAAAAAGGCAAGCTTTACGCCGCCCACTATTCAGATAAATTCACGCTTCTGCCTGTTGACTATATGCAAAAAGGCCGCACTGAATTCAAGAACAAGCTGGCATCGCACCCCATTTACAAAAACGTCACTGTGACTGACTTTGCACCTTTGGCCGATATTGCCATAGCGCCAGCCGCCAGTGTTGATGTAGTGCTGTCCATCCGCAATCAGCTTTATATGTTCGAAGGCGAAACTTCGTTAAAACATGCCTTAGCCAACTTTTACAAAGCGCTAAAACCTGGCGGTGTATTAGGTGTGGTAGCGCCACGCTTGCCGGACAATTTGCTCAATACAGAGTGGAAAAAAACCGGTTATGTGCCAGAGCAGTTATGGTTAACTTTGGCTAAAGAAGCAGGTTTCAACTTTGAAGCAAGCGACGACATGCTGCTCAATCCAAAAGACACAGCAGATCACCCATCAGGCATTTGGTCTTTACCACCTACTTTAGCCGGAACTGACGAAGAAAAAGCCAAACATCTGGCCATTGGTGAAGTAAACCAGATGGTGCTGAAGTTTAGAAAGCCGCGGGAGTAGGGTGGCTGTTATTGCCTGAGTGACTTGCGTTCGATGATTTGTAGCTTGTGCTCTATGTCGGTTGTACCTGATGTAGGTTGCACTCGCCGCAAAGCGGCAGTGCAACAACTAGTTTGACGGCTACAGCAAAAGCCATAGTCCACGCAAACATGCCGTAAACACATCCCTGCCAAAAACGGTCCTCCTGGAACTATGGACTTCCTCGTTTTTGCGGATTTCGGGTTTGTGCCAACTGCCGGCTTTCGCTGCACATGTGGACGAATACACAGTGTTATTTGCTGTATCAAGAAAGCAGGCACGCTTTGGACAAAGCAACAGGCACATTTATTTATTGCTGAAAAAATAAAAACGCTCTAATTTAGAAACTTAGAGTGAATCAGCCTAAAAATAACAGGCAAGGAAAAAGTCATAATGTGCCAGCACGCTTTTGGTCGCAGTCAGTAGTGGTTGGTTGTAATTAGTTGTTTTTTTATCAATGATTTAACGTCGGCACGCTTTGTCTGGTATAACCAGATAAAGCGTGCCGGCACAATATACAAATGTTATATAACAAGAGGCAGATTCAAGTGAGTAAAGCCCTGGTCATCGTTGGCTGTTTAGTTCTTTTATATGCGGTTGCAGGCTTTGCGGTAGACGTCTTGCCAGTTGATGCGCTTCAATCGTCATCTAATGATTCTTACTTAAAAATTGCGCCTACTGATGAAAGCTCATTTGATTGGGCCAAATTTAGGTTACCGGCATTAGTTGTTGGGGCAATATTAATTGCCATCGGCAAGTTTATCGGTGGTAAAAACTAGCATGTTATATAACAAGCGCAGTCACAATCGGCCACTGCGTGGCCTGGACCTCAACCGCTGCGCGGGTTTCGGCCTGTGCTGCGAGCGTTATATGGCAGCATAAGGAATCGTAAGACTTGTCTAAAAGTAAGAAATTTAAATTGCTTCTACTTGTTGAAATTGGGTTAATTATTGCCTTCAAATTTCAGGTCGTATCGTTTGAAGATTTTTATCTTAACCCTTTTTATATTGCGGGAATGATCCTTGGTTGTTATCTGATGCTCGCTGGTGTTTTGTATTTTTGCCCACACTGTAACAAGCACCAAATTATAAAAAAAGGTGGTATTGGTTTGCCATCTGATACTTGCTGGCAATGTGGAAAATCATCACATGTCATATAACAAGTTGCCTAATTCCGCTGCAAAAAACGCAGCTGGGACAAATACTCACTGGGCTTCGCCCAACAACGTTCGCATTTGCCAATTGGCAAAACGTTAT
>JAHKAA010000057.1 GCA_018825965.1 Gammaproteobacteria bacterium | reverse complement strand
CGACAGCGGCGGTAACAGGTATTAAGAGCTGGACAGTTGATTATGTATTTGACGCTCTTGAGGGAACTGGTTTTGACTCGAGCGGCCACAGGGTATATACACCCGGTCTCGATGGATGGTCTGGCTCATTCGAGGGCTACAAAGACGGAACGCCACTTACGATTGGTACAGAAGTTGCTTTGATACTCAAGGAAAGCGCTACAGCAACGCAGAAGTGGTACGGTCAGGCAATAATCACGGGGGCGCACCCAGCCGGAGCCGTAGATGGATTAATCGCCATTTCCTATGATTTCCAGGGTACAGGTGCGCTTACTATACCGACAGCGTAAAGGAGAGATGAAATGAGTAGACTTGCTGGTTATGGGGGTGCCGTTTATGTCGGCACACAGGTTGTAGAAAATTGTGAGGATGCTTGGAACGAACTTGTAGATGGTGATGTTACGGCATCTCTCGATACTACCGATTATCAAGTCGGTTCGGGTTCGGCTAAGTTTGTCTGTGCTGCGGGTATAGCCAATGGAGATATAATAGCTACTGAAGAAATCGCCCTGAATTTATCTTCCTATACTGAAATACTATTCTGGATTAAAAGTTCTGTTGGTGTTGCCGCAGGTGATTTGGCTGTGCTTATATCGGAGACAGCTCAATGTGGCGGAAGCCCAGTTACATTCAGCGTTCCCGCTTTAACTGCTAATGTTTGGAAACTATGTAAAGTAACGGGCACTATGAGCGGATTAGATACCGCTATAAGTGTCGGCCTTAAACTTGTTGCCAATGACCCAGGTGCCTTTAATGTCTGGATAGACCATATATCGGCTTCAGCAACAACCGCTGGTGTGAAAAGTTGGACACTGGATAAAACAATGGAGGTTGCCGATACTACGGGGTTTGATTCATCGGGACACAGGACTTTTTCCCCCACAGTTGATCAATGGTCTGGCTCATTCGAGGGATACAAAGACGGAACGCCACTTACGATTGGTACTATGGTTTTAATAGAACTACAGGAATCCTCAACCATCACACAACAATATAGGGGTTCGGCTGTTCTAACCAGCGTGCATCCAAGCGTTTCCGTTGATGGACTTGTACTTTATTCTTATGACTTCCAGGGTTCTGGCGCATTGGAATATGCTAGTGCTTAAGGAGTGAAATGAAAATACCCTTACGGACAACTAAAATAAAATTATCAGGAGACTATGAAGGCGGAGAAGTTGAGGTAAAACTTAATCCCCCCGTCGGCCCATTACTTGACGCGATAGAGAGGTTCCAGAAAGCTAATAAGGCAGAGGTAGGAGAAGTCATCCCTGCGGTATGGGATATGGTAGAACAACTTATAGTAAGTTGGAACTTTGAGACTCAGGATGGCAAAGATATCCCGGTATCCATAGAAGGCATCAGAACATTGCCTGCTGAACTAGTAATAGAGATTGCCACAAAGACACAGGAAGCCGCAGGATCACTCCCAAAAGTTTCGAGGGAGAACTCCGACACGCCATAGTATATCAGGATACTCCCATTCCTTCAGTATATTCAAAGGGTCTTTTATGTAGGATGTTTCATTGTTTACCATCGGAACTTGAAAAGGAATCATCTGAGATACTTAAAATAGCTAGGGCATTAACCATTGGTGATCAGATAATTTCAGAGAGGCAAAAGCGTGGCAGGTAAAGGTAAAGTAGAAATACAGGTAAATGCCGAAGATAACGCCTCCGGCACTTTGGATAAAATCGGTAAAAAAGCCGATGAGATGGGTAAAAAATACGCCAAAGCCGGTAAGGTCATGGTTGGTGCCGGTGTTGCGATTATAGCTGGATTAGGGATGGCCGCCAAAGCTGCTGAGGCGGAGCGTGTAAATGTAGCCAGGCTTTCGGCCACACTAGATAATGTTGGCGTTTCCTATGATAACGTTAAAGATAGTTTAGAATCTGTTATTTTAGCAACACAAAGAAAAACCGGTATTGCCGATGACCAACAAAGAGATGCCCTTTCGGAACTTATAATTACCACCAATGACTACGGCAAGGCCCTTTCGCTTCTTCCTCTTGTGCTGGATTTCGCAGCAGCCAAACAAATTGATTTAAGTACATCAGCCCAAATAGTCGGCAGGGTGGCCGAGGGTAATACTACAATGCTTAGCCGTTACGGATTCCAGCTTGACGAGACAACAACAGCCTCCGAAGCTTTAGCCATGATGCAGGATAGAGTAGCGGGCTCAGCTGAAAAAATGGCCAGCCCGATTGATATTATGGCGGCTTCCTTCAGCGATTTGCAGGAATCTATTGGGGCTGCTTTATTACCGACTCTCAAATCATTAATGGAATGGTTGACTGGTATATTTGATAAAATAGGCGCATGGGCACAGGCTAACCCACAACTCATAAAAACCATCTTGGCAATAGCAGTAGCATTGGTCGGCGCTGGTGGATTACTGGTTGCCCTGTCATCTATTTCAAAAGCAATCATAGCGGTAAACACCGCCCTGGCAATAATGCATGGTCTTTCGGGGCCTGCGGGATGGATTAAATTAGCGGCGGGGATTGCTATAGCTGGGGGGGCTATTGCTAGTCTAAACGCTATGATGGGCGGTTCCAACGCCCCCACGCCCACACCCGAAGGCCCCAGACCTCCATCCTTTGCCGGTGG
>JAHKAA010000073.1 GCA_018825965.1 Gammaproteobacteria bacterium | reverse complement strand
CCCCGCCGCTATCTTCGCCTTGAGAGCATTCGCACCCTTGAACCCAAGTCCGAATATCGCAAACTGGTGGATAATCGTCGCAACCTGAAAGAGAGCCTCGTCTTCGGAACTCATCTTGACCCCAGGTGCAACCGCTTCGCGAATCGCCAAAGGCGCGTTCATCACCGACTCGACAACCTCACCAGCGCCGGGGATTTGGCCGATAGTCTCTGTACCTGCTGTGATTCCAGCGACCACTGGTTGCATACTGATAACACCCATTCCAACCTCGGCGGGAACAAGTGCGGCTCGCAATCCAGCTTCGACAGGATGACCACCCTTGATTGCCTCAACAAGTTTCTTGCTTTGTTCTGCACCAGCAACGGCAGCGCGACCGGGGCCACCCAGAATAGCGTCCAATGGACTTGATGCGGGTTTTCCCGTTATTGCTTCGGCAATCGTGCCAATCGGCTCCGTGATGGCTTTTGTGATTTTGCGCTCAAGGATATGGCTCGGTGGCGGCGGTTCTGATACCGCCTGTGATCGGAATAACTTGCGGTCGAATATCTCGTACTCGGGCAACCCCTCGAATTGACCGCTCTGCGCCATAGCTTCGTACAGAGCGATGCGCTTTTTCGGGTTGTCCAATGCGCTATTGAACTTCTCGAAAGACGGCAATCCATTTGCCCTTGCTTCTACTAGTACATCGTAGAGGGCTTTGCGAGTATCGACGGCTGGCTGGCTCATTAGTCTTGGAAAATAGGACCGACGTTGAATGTCCCCTTGCTCTTGGACTTCGGTGCTGGCTTTGCGCCAATCTTTGACCATCCATCTGTTTCCGGATCGTACTCAAGGCCATAGCCTTTTATCAGGCTGTTGTAGGTCTTGACCGCGGCGGAGTTCTGCATGTACTGTCGGAGTGCGCTCAGTTGTTGCATATCCAGATCGCTCAAGAGGTCTTTGGTTTTCTCGTTTGTCTTGAACATGGCAAACAGTTGCATCATTTCGTTGTCGTCACCCGCCTGCTGTAGACGGTTGAGCACATCCGGCGCTTTCTCCGAGAGTTTCGCCACCCATTTCTGAATTTCCTTTTCGGGATAGCGCGAGACAACCTCATTTCTCAGATTGTATGCTTTCAGATACTTCTCTTTGTAGTCCGACAGGTCGGCAAGAGAGAGTCCGCTCATTTCAAGTCCTTGCTTTGTCAGATCGCCTGCAAGTTTCTTCATTCGCAGAAGCTTGGTTGCCTCATCAAGCGGGTTATCGAGTTTGCGTGGTGTGCCTTCCTCAACCTTTGTGATTGGCCCTTCGGTTCCCACACCGTAGGTTCGCTTTTCAGCTTCCGAGTAACCGGGGATTGTTACCTTCTCGGTTTTCTGCAATACCGGGCTTGTGTCGAACTTCATCCCCGCATATTGCTGTGCAGCTCTCAGGTCGCGTTCGTCGTTGGAACTCATCAGACCCGCAACGGCAGACTTCACCATGTTGTTTGCCACGAAAGGATTCTTCGGGGCGATCTCGCCAGCCTGACGGTAGATTTCCGCGGCGACGGCAAGGCGCTTGCGATGATCGACCTCGCGCATCACCTGCATCTGCTGAACCGCGATTTCTTCCTGAGACTTTATCGCAGTCTCAAAAAGTTTTCGCATACCCTGGATGCGGCTTCTGTCAACTTCTCCGAACGGCATGATTACCTCCCGATCAGATTGCGGTACATATCAACTAGATTCGTCGGCTTGCGCGGCTTCAAAGGACTGCCCTGCATCGTCAGGGGACGAATCATCGAAAAATCATTATCCTGCTCCGGCAGTTCTCCGATTTGAACGGGCGCTCGCGCTGTAACATTCTGCATGAGATCGATTCTCGGAGTCGTGTCAATCGAATCCTGTAATTTGCTGACATCCCCGACATTGAGATTCTCATACGACGGCTTTTCTCCGCTCCCGTAAATCTGCTTCATCGCCGCAATCCGCTTCTGCGCCGCATCATACTGAAGCCCCGCGATTCCGAGTTCCTCGACAACATCCGTCAGCGACGGCTCGATAGGCCGTCCAGCCCAATCCTGCTCCACTCCGAGTTCTGCCTGATCGTAGTAACGATTCGTGCTCTCAAGAAAACCCTCCGTTGCACGCGAACCCTGCTCAAGCACGTTCGACACCCCCGACGTGATGAACGCCTCTCCCTCACCCTGCCGGCCCATCGAAAGAGCGCGCTTGGCTCCGCCTTGCTGGACGTTCTTTACCTGTCCCGTGATGAACTTATTGATCTTCGCCACGCCTTCTTTCAGAGACCTTTCCCTGTAGCCAGCAATGGATTTCAAAAGTTCAACCTTGCGTCTCTGACGAATAACATCTGGTGAGTCCGATGCAAGTCCACTGATGAAACCAATAGCGCCTCCAATACCACCACCGATCAGAGTTCCGACGCCGGGGATCATGCTTCCTATCGCCGCTCCTGTCGCAGCACCACCAGCCGCGCCGCGAGTTGCATCAGTCCAATTATTCCAGTTTGGCATATCTACCCCCTATTGTCCTGCTCTCGTTTGCT
>JAHKAA010000093.1 GCA_018825965.1 Gammaproteobacteria bacterium | reverse complement strand
TGGCACAGACGTTTCGGTGTTGCTCGACTTACCCCCTGGCACGTCTGAGATCTGGGCCAGGTGGTGCTGGTTCAAAGTCTCCAATGGCACATCGCTATCTGCATGTACAGATCTGGAACCGCCGACCATAGAAGACGATCAGGGTTTCTGGCGGCTTGCCATCGTGACGCACGCCATCGAGACCTACCTTCCACTGGTGATGAAATGATTTCAGTTCTTATGCCGGTATACAATGGGATGCCCTATCTGGAATATGCCCTGGATAGTATTGAGGACCAAACGCAGCAAGACATTCAACTTGTTGCCGTAGATGATGGTTCCACAGACGACTCCTACAAATGCCTTCGTGACTTCCAGGCCTTGGCTGGAATCGAGGTACTCATAGTGCAGATACTCCACAAGGGCATTGTTGGGGCACTCAATGCTGGCATTGATTGGTGCGACGGCGAGTACATCGCCCGCATGGATGCCGACGACATTAGCCTTCCGACGAGGTTGGCTACCCAACTGTCTTACCTGGATAGGCATCCGGAACTTGCGGGGTGCGGTGCTCAGATCATGTTTTTTGGAGACGAGTCCCGCCTGATGGAGTTTCCGATTGACCCCGTAGAGGTGCGCGACCAGATGCTTGAAAGAACAACCATTGCGCATCCTACCTACTTCCTGCACCGAAAAGTCTACGAGGAGTTTCGATACAATCCGTCCTACGAGTATGCAGAGGATGCGGATTTTATGTTGCGGGTTACAGAGAGGTTCCTTATTGGGAATACCCCGGAGGTGCTTCTCTACTACCGCGCAGATTACAAACGCAATAGGAGCTGTGAGGACTTGGCGGCCCAGGCCGCCAGCGTCGAGAGAGCGAGGGCAGATGCTAGAAGGAGGCGGTGTTGTTAGTCTATGATGTTGGGATGAACACGGGAGAAGACACGGCACGCTACCTTGCTGCCGGGCACGATGTTGTGGGGATTGAAGCAGACCCACTTCTGTGCGCTCTCTGTTACGAGCGTTTTGCTGACGAGATTGAAAACACTCGGTTACACATTGTCCAAGTGGCGATTGCACCACAGGATGGCCTGGTCCCCTTCTGGCGCAACAGCACAAAACCCGGATGGTCTTCTATTTTCAACAAGCTCGGTGTGCGCGGAGACGGAGGTGTTGTGCTGACCATCAATGGTATGCGCTTCGAGGACATCCTGCGCCAGCATGGGATGCCCTGGTATCTCAAATCGGACATCGAGGGGGCAGACTATTTATGTCTCGAAGCACTTGCGGCTTTCGAATTGCGTCCAGAGTATGTCTCTGTCGAATTGGCTCGCAACGAATGGCCCCTGATGCTAAAGAAACTTGGCTACAACCTCTTTGCCCTTGTTGACCAGGCCCCATTCAATGCTAACGGGGATAACCCAGACCTGCCGGAAGTATCTGGCCCACTCCCTGATGCAATTGGAGAATGGTTTGACCTGGAAACAGTCATGGAACAGTTCAGGGCCGGCAAGAGTTGGTACGACATCTACGCGAAAATGGAGAAGCAGCGATATGGATGGGTGGAAAGACGCTCAGCAAAGAGAACTCAAGTTCTGGGTGTCGCTGGTACGTGGTGATTTTCCTGGAAAATCACGCGAGGATGTTCGCCAGCACATCTATGATGCTGGCACGAGGCGCATAGCCCACTTCCAGCTTTCGGAGATAGAGGGCAGGGTTCTTGACGCGGGCTGTGCCATTATCAGTCTGCACGAAGGCAGACCCAATGTTGCTGTGGTGGCCATTGATCCCCTACTGGACGACTTTGCCAGAGAGATGCCCGATATCTCAAAGCTAGGCCAGGTTGCCAACGTGGAGTATCGCTGTTGCAAAATTCAGGACGTAGAGGAAACCGACTTTGACGTGATCTGGTGTACAAACGTCCTGGACCATTCCGACGACTGGCAAGACATGATTTCCCACATGGCACGTGTGTGCAAACGTGGCGGATTGCTGCTTCTGGGTTCGGATGTCAGGCACTCCAAGAAAACGCTGAGCGGTGCCCATATTTCTCAGGTTACAGAAGCGTTGCTTCTCTACGAGGTCTGTAAACACTTCGACGTAGAATGGCACACACCGATTCAAGATGATGACCGCTACTACTTTTGCCTGAAAGGACACTTGGGCCATGAAATCAGTTAGGGTTTTAGTCAATCCCCAGGAAACACTCTGTACCCTGGTTCATAGGGGCGAGAAGACGGTTGTGCCCATTCAGGAGAGCCCATTCTACAAGGCGGCCAAAACGGGGAGCCTAATGCCTATTATTGACTACCTGGATGGATACCTCGGCAGGGATTTCCAAGACCAATGCCTGCTCATGAGTAATATCATGTGGACACTCTCCCTGAATGAGTTGATCAAAAGGCAGGGCTTTGTTCCCGGGGCATACGGGACATGGCCCATACTGATGGGCAGGGTTGTGCAAGATGGGTTGCGTAGAATCTCCTTCGCTGCCGCCCAGGGCATGACAGAGGTTGAGGTAGAGAACAAAATCCAGGGCCTGTATCCCTGGTGGTCTCAGGCGTTTCGGGTGGGTGATGGTTGGGTTGACATTGCCTTTCCGCCAGACTACGAGTACCAGACAGGGGACAGGACATTGTGTCAGGACACATGGAATAGGCTCAGCCCGTTCCTGTCCTTGGAGGGAAAATCAGTCCTCGATCTGGGATGCGGCCCGGGTTTTTATTGCCATAGAGCCATTGATGCTGGCGCAGTTAATGTTACGGGAGTTGATAGAAGCGAGCACATTTTGCAGTCTACCAACCCCAACCTAAAACAGAACGTTGTAGACCAAGCCAAAGACGCCGCCTGGCTCTGTGGCTATGGAGAGAAAATCCAGTATTTTGCGATAGACCTCAACGGGTTTAAAATGATTCGCATGTGGGACATAGTTCTTGCCCTGCGTGTTCACTACCATCTTGAGGCCCCCACCCTATTCTTGGCAGAAATTAGTAAAAACGCCAGGGAAGCACTGGTCGTTCAGTGCAATCCGGTTCATGGCATTGAGGCCGGCACGGTCGAGTTTACAATAGCTGCTCTCTCCCCGTTTTGGAAAGAGATCAAGCAGATCTCCGGCCCCGACCTGCCCATTCTGATTTGCAAGGAGAAGTATGAATCTAACAACGGATAAGGTCTATGGGTATTTGCCCATCTACGACAAGGAAGTTTTTGGGGCTCTCGTCAACTTACCCATCAAGTTATTG
>JAHKAA010000048.1 GCA_018825965.1 Gammaproteobacteria bacterium | reverse complement strand
GATTTCCAGCGTTTTCTGGAAACAGTAGCGCAGGTGTGTGAGCGATATAACTGGGTTATTCATGCCTATTGTCTGATGACCAACCATTATCATCTTTTGGTTGAAACGCCTGATGCAAATTTAAGTTTGGGCATGCGCCAGCTGAATGGGGTGTATACCCAGTTGTTTAACCGGGCCCATAAGCGAGTCGGGCATTTGTTTCAGGGCAGGTACAAGGCAATCCTGGTACAAAAAGACAGTTATTTACTGGAAGTCAGTCGTTATATTGTGTTGAATCCGGTGCGTGCCGCTATGGTGGACCATTGTATCGAGTGGCCCTGGAGCAGCTACGGCTTTACCTGCCATCAACAGCAAGCCCCTGAGTGGTTGGCCGTTGAGCCATTATTGTCCTTGTTCGCTAGTGGGCGCACAGAAGCTGTTGCCAGATATCAGGATTTTGTTATGCAAGGTGTGGGCAAGCCGTTGTGGGCTGAGGTAAAGCAGCAACTGTATTTAGGTTCAGACCGCTTTGTCAGTGAAATGCAGAACAAAATAGCAAAACCCGAATTGTTATCTGAAGTTCCCTTTGTGCAGAAGAGGCCGCCAGCTAAAGCTATTGCCTGGTATGTTCAGCAATGTGCAGGCGACAGAAATAAAGCGGTTCAAATGGCATTTGCCAGCGGTGGTTATACCCAAGCTGAACTGAGCCGTTACTTTGGGTTACATAGTAGTACTGTAAGCAGGATCATCTCTGGAAAGAGCTGTAAATGAAATACTTCTTTTGTTGTGCAAAGGGCAAGACCTGATTCTCAATGCTCTTCTAACGGTAAATTATGAACAATGGTTTAGGGTTATTTATGAATAAACAATATTTAGCTGCCGCTTTGTTACTGGCAGGACTTACTTCTGGTTACGCTTATTCTGCTGAAACAGTATGTGAAGGTAAGGTTGATCAGCTTGTATTTCATGCGGATAACAGTTTCTTACTGAAACTAAGCAGTGTGAATACGGCAGTATTTTTTTGTAACCCTGAGGCTGTCTGGACTGCTCCTGGAACTCCATACACTACAGGCCCTGAAACCTGCAAAATGTTGTATTCAGCTTTTTTGAGTGCCCAAATGGCAGGTAAAAGCCTGTCCGCTGTGTATTTTGATGGTGACGATTCCAAAGGTAATTGTCAGTCCTTTCCCAATTGGGGCAAAGTGAATATCAGGCATTTTGTGCTGACTGGAAACTAGGATTTAATTTTTAATTACAGATATAAGGTTTTTTTGATGAAAGTAACCAAAAGGGGGCAGGTTTTGCCCCGTTCATAGGGTTCGATGCCGTATGGCGCACTCGCGGGGTTGTGAGACTGCCCTGAGGTACTGCAAATAGGTTTGAAAAATAATGCGGGTTATAAATGAAGAGTTTATTAAATACTAAAAATCACACCTGTGGGAGAGATGATATGTTATCTGTTAAAAAAATAAATGTTCTTGTTTTTGGTGCTTTTATGTCGATGAGTTGTCTCGCATGGGATGGAGTAACTACCGGCAAGATAAATACTATTGATGTGACAAATGCCGAAGATTTCGGCTTTCGTATTACATTTACTAACGGCGAAAAATTTTGTGGTAGTCAGACTTGGGCATTCTTAAATAAGTCTGACAGTAATTATGATACCTATGTGAGTGTGTTGTTAGCTGCAAAGATGGCTGAAAAAACTGTTTCAGTGTACACAACTTCATCAGGTGGATATTGCAGAATTGGTTACATAACTATTGTATAGTGAGAAACAACGCAGGCAACGCTTAGTAACTGGGATCCAGTCTTCAAAAATTGAGAGTACTTAAGTGTGCTGATGATGGCCTTTGCAGCACAAAAAACCGTGGTTTTTCGAACAGCAAGAGCTTGTGTTGATCAATCTATGTCTGAAACCATCAGTTATTTTACGGTGCTTAACGATTAAATATTTTTTAATCTGAAACTATAAAGGATTTTGTATGCGTGTGGTTTTAACATTGTGTTTGCTGTTTGTTTCATCAAAGCTATGGGCTGCTTTTGATTGTAAAGTTGATCTGCATGCTGTGCTTATTTATGGTGATGGCACAGTGAATGTATTGCATTCCGGACGTGGCGATTATACCCATATTTGCAATCTTTCAGAAGAACGACTGGGTGTTAGCCCTACTACTTGTGCCTTGTGGGCCAGTATGCTGGTCACTTTGAAAAAGGATGGAAAAAAAGCAGACTTTTATTACAACAGCACTCCACAATATAATTCATGCGCGACACTTCCTCATTATTCCGGTGCACCAGCCCCAGTTTATATTGGTGCTGTTAATTGATAGCACTAATGTGTATTTGAAAAGAAAACAATATTACTGAGAAAGGAATAGGTAGATGAAAAAATTGATTTTATCCGCTTTGTTGTGCTGTGGTTTTGCAAATGCTTCGATCACTGATTGCCAAGAGCTTTATGTTGGCAGGATTTGGGTCGAGAAAGGTGTAGGCTTGCAAGGTGTGGTTTTCTTAAATAATAAAGAAGATGGCGGAGGCTCATATTGGAGCTACTTTGTCGGTTGGTCCGCCGATGAGAGAAAGGAAGCGCTAAGTTTACTTATTGCAGCAAAAGCCTCAGGGCACAGAGTGAACATAGCGACAGAGGATAGTGATGGGTGTGGCATCGAAAAGGGTGGCACTCATATAAAATCGGTTTATCTGGCAAACAATCCCTGAGTTATTTTTAAAGCTCTGGCCAGCCTATCAATATGACCAGAGCTTTATTCTCAATCCACAATAATATGCGGCAAAAACCGCGAGCTGTCTTTGGTGATCAGCGAATTGTCTTCACGAATACCTATACCTGCTGCGCTGTTGCCTACCACCCAGCTGCCTATCATGCTGTAGCTGTCGCCAAATTTTGGTAGTGGTTGAAACTTCTGACGGATAAAAGGGGAGTCGGCGTATGGGCCTGGTTCACTGATTTTTTCGCCGCTTTGAGTCACTAATTCGACATTAGCGCCTTCGCGGGAAAACAGTGGTTTACGTACCCAGCCTGCGCCAAAACTTTGGCCTGGTTGTTCAAAATGGCTTTCCAGCAAGTTGGGGTGGCCCTGATGTTTTTGCCACAACAAGGGCAATATGCCTTTGTTGGATAACAACATTTTCCAACCGGGTTCCAACCATTGAGTCTGGCTGCTTAAGATGACGGACGCAAAATCTTCCTGCACCATAAATTCCCATGGGTACAGCTTAAACAAAGCCCCTATAGCGTAACCGTCCAGATCCACCAGTTGACCACTGGCTTCGCCCAGCTGTTCCAGTTCGATAAAACGGCTGTCGAGCCCTGCTTGTTTGGCTATATCCATCAGGTACATGACAGTGCCTTTGTCTTCGATGCTGTTCGCCACAGAGGCAAAATACAAAGGGTTAGCCAAAGGCAGCTCAGTAAAAGCGGCTTCTAGCTGATCTTGCAGGGAGTTAAACTGATCAGCACCTTGTGGCACTTTGCCACGCATGATCTGATCTTCCAGCCAGACCCACTGGAAAAAACCGGTTTCAAATAAAGAGGTTGGAGTGTCGTAGTTCAGTTCCAGCAATTTAGCAGGGCCTGTGCCGTCGTAGACTAAATCCAGCCGGCCATATAAAGACGGCGCTTTAGCACGCCAGGATCCGGCAACAAAATCCCAGAACTTTTCTGGTATAGCGAGCTGCTGCAGCTTTTCTTCATCGCGGATAATATCATCCACTAAAGCTAAAGCCATCTGATGCAGCTCTTCGGTGGGCTCTTCTAAGTCTTGCTCTATCTGGCGTAAGTTAAACTGGTAATAGGCAGTTTCATCCCAATAAGGCTCGCCGTCAAAGGTATGAAATTCAAAACCTACAGATTCAGCATAAGAGCGCCAGCCAGGGCGCTCGTCACAAGCTACTTTTTTCATTGCCTTTTAACCACCAAAACTGCTGCTTGAGCTGGAACGTTTAGCGGCCTGAGCACCAAAACCACCACGATTCACCATACCAGCTGGTTTAGGTTGTACTGAGGATGGCTTGATATAGGTTGAGCCTACACCTCTGGCGACAGGCGTATTGGTTGCAGTGCGGAAGGTGCTGCGGTCATCCCGTGATTTATACAAAGGCTGGGCCTGCACTGGTTGTTTCAGTTGGCCACCCGAGCGGTTCAGCATCTGGCCTGCTAAAAAGCCCATCATCATTGGCATAAAAAAGCCGCCGCTGGAAGCCTGAGCTGGTGGCTCAGTACCGGCAGCAGTCGCTGCCTGGGCCGGAGTTTCACACTGGCCTACGCCAAAGTCTGTTTCGCAGGCGGCTTTGTCGGTATATTTAGGCGCAACCTGAGTGTGCATGGTTAAAGCCTGGCCTAAATCTGCTTTACATTGTTCAGGATTGTAATAAGCGGCACATTGATCAACGGTTTCAAAAGCCGCAGTTTGCACTGCTTCTTCCTGGCCACAACCTGCCATTAAAAAAGTTGCAGTAGGCACCATTAACACTAAAGCTGCCTTTTTACTGCGTTTAAGCACTTTTTGTTTCATCAGTGACTCCTCAATAAGTGATGCAGTTTAATACGTCATGCTGGCGGAATTAATCAAACCTATGGCAATGGAACAACCGGCAGAAAACACACCAGCTGCTACTTCACCTTTGTTGATACGTTCCGGTAGCTGTTTCAGGGCAAAACGTACTACGCCAAAAGTTAATACTTGTACTACAAGAGCAATAGCTCCCCAGATAGCGCAGTCGGCTAAGGACAGTGAGTGGGTAATAGCGCTGGATAATGGCAAGGCAAAACCAATTAAGGCGCCGCCAAAAGCCACAGCTGCTGCGCTGTTGTTTTCTTTGATTAAGGCTAATTCGTCGTGTGGCGTGATCCAGGTGTAAAAACGGCAAAACAAGGCCACTAATAAAATGGCCAGAAAAAAGAAGCTGATAAAGTCCGGGAAACCTGCCACAGAGGCCAATAAAGTGTCACTCATTATAAATTCCTTTCTTTAAGTTAAGGGCTTTGCCGATGATCCAGAAAAGCCGGACAAAAGGCAACAACTGAATCCAGAGGCTTTTTGAGCTAATTCCTTGATACATTCAGTTTTCAGCTATGCTCAATAGGTAAGTTAACTTACTAAGTTGCTGATCTGTTAAGGAGTTAATCCCTATGTTAAATCAAATGTCGGTAAAAATCCGCTTGTTGTTGTTGGTCTGCGTACCATTGCTGGTGTTAGTTGCCATTAGTTTGATTTCGGTCAGGGAAATGGGCCATTTAAGTGACGGAGCCACCAGTATTTATAACGACAGGGTGGTACCACTGAAACAAATTAAACAAGTGGCTGATGCCTATGCGGTGGCATCGGTCGATTTGCTGCATAAATACCGTGGTGAAGTCATAACGGCCTCTGATGCTGTGCAGCAATTGCAGCAACAGTCGCAACTGGCTGATCAGGTGTGGCTGGCTTATTTGGCCACCAGTTTAACCACAGAGGAGGCAAGTCTGGCTGATAAAGCCAAACAACAAATGGTGGTATTCCAACAAAAACTGCGGGACTACCAGCAGCAAATCACGGATGGTTCTTTGCTGAAACTCAGCGGTAATGCTTTTAATACAGAGCTGTATTCATTGGCTGATCCACTAAGTAATTCGTTGGCTGCTTTAATTGATATTCAGTTGCGGGAAGCTGAGAAGTTTAAGGTACAGGCGGCTGAGCAGTACAAATTTTTTATGCAGTTGTTTGTGGTGGCTTTGCTGTTGGTGTTTCTGTGTTTAGGCGGTTTATCCTGGCTGATTTACCGCTCTATTCACAATCCTTTGCATCAGTTGCAACAGGCCATTTCTGTTGTTGGAGATAAATCTGACTTAAGGGTAAGGGCAGAAGTGACAGGCACTGATGAAATTGCTGTCACAGCAGCTGCTTTTAACCAAACCATCAGCCGTGTCCATCAGTTTTTTACTGAACTGGCCGATGCGGTGTCGCAATTGGCTGCAGCTTCAGAACAAATGAGCCAAATCAGTCAGCAGGTCAGCGGCACAGCTTTTGAGCAGGAACAGCAAGCCAATTTAATTGCCACTGCTGTGAATCAAATGTCGGCTGCTATTCAGGAAGTGGCGGGTAGCGCTCTGGCCACCTCAGAGCAGGCCAATGCTGTGGATCAGAAAACCCAGCAGGGCTACCAAAAAGTCATTCAGAACGTGGGTTCTATTGAGCAGTTATCTGGTGTTATCAGTGGCGCCAGTGTGGTCATTGAACAATTAAATGGTGAATCGGAAAAAATCACCCAGGTCTTGGCTGTGATCCAGACAATTGCAGGCCAGACCAACTTACTGGCTTTAAATGCCGCCATTGAAGCCGCCCGTGCCGGTGAAGCAGGCCGTGGTTTTGCTGTTGTGGCTGACGAAGTACGAACTTTAGCCACTAATACGCAAAAAGCCACAGAGTCTATCCGCGCCATGATTGATAACTTGCAGACGTCAGCCCGTGAGGCTGTGCATGCTATGGCGCAATCAGGCCAATACGCCAGCGCCAGTGTGACTAATGCCAAAGAGGCAGGTGCAGTGCTGGAGGATATTAAGTCGTCAGTCGGCACTATAGTGGATATGAATGTGCAGATCTCCGCGGCCACTGAAGAACAAACCATAGTGGCAGAAGAGATCAATAAAAATATTACTGAGTTCAGCGTCAGTATCGGCGAGATCACCCGTAGTGCAACCCACAGCGCTGATGCCAGCAGTGCGCTGGCACAATTGGCCAGCAGGTTACAGCAACAGGCTGCTTCTTACAGGGTGTAAAAACGGATCGGAAGCTGGCTCGCTAAACAGGGCGCTTTGTACAAATATATGCAAAAAACAGAGCTTGTACTGCAACAAGCTCTGTTTCCTTATCACCTAAAGTGGTTCAATACAATTG
The DNA here is from genome assembly GCA_018825965.1 of Gammaproteobacteria bacterium. Taxonomy (GTDB): domain Bacteria; phylum Pseudomonadota; class Gammaproteobacteria; order Enterobacterales; family Alteromonadaceae; genus Pararheinheimera. The sequence continues at coordinate 69,360 of JAHKAA010000048.1, read as the reverse complement.
AAACCCTAATTCCATATTTTTGCATCAAATCAGGCATAAATTCTGTTATTTCGCCGTGAAACTGCATGAATTTTTTTATGTAGTCAGGACAGCTTTGCTCCTTTTTGGGGCAAAAATACCGGATGCACCGCTTTGTGACGACAGTGTCGGCCTGAATACGTATTCATCTTGTGGGCAGCGTCAGCCTGGTTAATAACTGTTCGCGGAACATTTTATAAAAACCAGGACGTCCTTTGATTTTGTTGTACAGGGAAGGTCCGTAACAATCCAAATCGGGGACAAGAGGCATGTCAAACTATAAGCATAGTTTGCTGACGCTCGCTATTGCTGCAGCAGGTTTTAGTTGCAGCATCAGCGCGGAAGAAGCAAATCAGCAACTCGCACAACAGGAAGAACAGGTGAGTGCGGGTTCAAACACCAGTAAGACCAGAGAAGAAGTTGAAGTTATTGAAGTTAAAGGTTTTTCCAGCAGTTTAATCAAATCACTGAACGATAAACGTTTTGCCGATACAGTAGTTGAATCCATTTCCGCCGACGACTTAGGCTCATTGCCTGATGTTTCTATGGCGGATGCCTTAACCCGTTTGCCTGGTATTTCGGCAGTGCGTACCGGCGGTCAGGCTTCTGAAATTAACATCCGCGGTATGGCAGGAGGTTTTGTCTTTTCTACCCTCAATGGCCGTGAGCAGGTGTCTACCAGTGGTCAACGTAATATTGAATTTGATCAGTATCCTTCGGAGCTGATCTCCTCTGCATCTGTGTATAAATCACCAAAAGTGTCGCTGATTGAAGGCGGTGTGGCTGGTACTGTCGAGTTAAAAACCGCCAGTCCGTTAAAAGCCAAAGAGATGCATAACTTCACAGTCAACGCCCGCGGTATGATGAACGACAGGGCTGATGAAATTCCTGGTGGTCAGGAAACAGGGGATAGGTTTAGTTTTTCTTATCAGGGCAAATTTTTAGAAGATACTTTGGGTGTGGCTGTGGGTTTTGCCCGTTTGTATCAGCCCAGCGTGTCGACTCAGTTTGTTGGTCTGGCCTACAACAAACAGGCTGATGTGGATGCTATTGATGAAGCATCCCGGAATGAGCTGATCAGTGAAGGTTTTGAGATGCAGCACAGGGGCGGAGAAGAAACCCGTAACGGTTATATGACTGCCATCGAATGGATCCCGACAGACAAGTTAACAGTGAAGGCTGATGCCTTTTTATCTAAGTTTGACACTGAAGCTTTTGCCCGTGGTTTTCGCGTTAAGCTGGAAGGTGAAAGCGCTGCTATAGGCAATCCGGTGATCAATGACAATATGGTGATTGGGGGGACTTTTAACCGCAAAACCAATGGCAATACCAGAGTTGAACTGGTGAACGATGACAACACCGATCACGATGAAGTGAAAAGTTTTGGCTTTAATGTCGACTTCGATGCGACAGATGCACTGACGTTAAACTTCGACCTGTCGCACTCTTCTGCCGACAGCGTATTTAAAAACGGTTTGTTATGGGCCTTGGTGACTGAAGACGCCACAGTGCCTAATCCGGTACTGGATGCTAATGTCTCGATCAGCTATTTGCTGAATGGTTTAAACCTGCCGGATCTAGGCTTTAATCAGGAAGGCGCTTTTACTGACATAGACAGAGTGATGGTCAGTAAATATGGGATTTACCCTTACATCAACTCAGATGAAGTGAATGCCTACAAACTGGATGCTAAATACGAACTGGACAACTCAGTGCTCAGTTCGTTTGAAGCTGGTGTGCGTTACTCAGAACGGGAATATACCAATGACCGTCAGGTGTTTGAATATGGCTCAGATGGTGCTTTTTTAACGTCACAACCTCCGCTGCGTTTAACGGACGATATGGTTGAGGTTGTGGATTTCAGTGGTAATTTCTCACATTTCCCAAGTTACCTTGCTATTGATTTAAACAAGGCGCTGAATGCCTGGTTTCCACAGGGCATACCGCAGCCAGTGCAAACCTGGGGTTCAGGAAATACAGGGGTTCTGGAATCTCAACGTGTTTCAGGTGGTCCTGACTCAGCATGGTCTGTTTTGCAAAGTGGCGAAGTTTATGAAGATGTGATGGCGGCTTATCTGATGGCCAATCTGGATACCGAAGTATTCTCTATTCCTGTCACAGGTAACATTGGTGTACGTATGGTGGAGACCAAACAATACGCCACTGATTTAACAGATGTGGGTGGGGACCCTACTTTAGGCGCACAGAATATTACCGATGAAGCAGGTTTGGTCAATAGCCGCTACAAGCCAGGTATTATTGGTCAAACGTACAGAGATTATCTGCCACAGATGAACCTGAACTTTGCCCTAAGCGACAGCGATCAGCTTCGATTTGCTGCGGCTAAAGTCATGTCGCGGCCACCTATTGACCGTTTAGCCTCCAATACCAGTTACACAGTAGATACTCTGACAGGGCAGGTGAATGGTTCCAGCTCAAACAGCCCGTTTTTAAAGCCTTTTTATGCCACTCAGTATGATATTTCTTATGAGAAATATTTCACTGAAACAGACGGGGCTTTTGTCGCCGCTGTGTTCTACAAAGATATTGAATCTTTTATCAATACCTTCACTATCGCTGATTTTGATTTTAAAGCAGCAGGCTTTCCTATCCCTGATTTTATAGTGCGGGAAAACGGTTCCACTCTGGAGACTAAACCCGGCAATTACACCACTGCAGTGAATAACGACAAAGGCGGTTATATCCGTGGTGCTGAAATTGCGTACACCCAGGTGTTGAAATTCCTGCCGTCCTTCTGGCAGGGCCTGGGTTTTAGCGGCAGTTATTCCTACACAGAAAGTGCAATCCAGCAGCAAGTCAGTTTAGGGGCTCAGACCATAGATATCACCTTGCCTGGTTTATCGAAAAACGTCATGACGGCCACTTTATTTTGGGAATACGAAGGTTTTGAAACCCGGATCAGTGGTCGTTACCGCGACAACTTTGTGTCAGAGCAGGTGGCTGTAGAAGCTCAGACCGTGAACTTCGATGGCGAGATGGTGATTGACTATCAGGCCTCTTACCAGATTAACGACAACTTTGATGTGCTGTTTCAGGTGAACAACCTGACGGATGAACCGACCAAAAGTTATTTTGGCAATGAAGCCAATACCGGCACTATCCAGTTTTTTGGTCGCCAGTATTTTGTGGGTGCGAACTATAGGTTCTGACCTTGAGTGACAGCTTCAGCACTCAGCCTCAGAGCGGGTGCCCGTAACAAGAATTGATTGGAGTTCGATAACTATGTTTCAGATCACAAATAGTTTAAAGCTGGCCCTTTTGGCGCTGGCTGCGTTGACACTGGCCGCTTGCGGCGGTGGTGGCGAAGATTCTGTGGAAGGCGGTACTAAACTGCTGACCTGTAATGTGCCACAAATTCCGAACACAGCTGGCACAGCCTGTATTGATCCACCGCCGATAAAATGTAAAGCACCTACAGTGCCGGATGCGAACAATGAAAGCTGTATTGTTGGCGTTGATCCCAATGCTCCTGAACCTGCATTTTTCCCTGCCACTGGTCAGGCTGCACTTTTTTATAAAAGAGCAGACGGCAATTATGAAGGATACCGCTTACATACCTGGAATAACGATGCGTGCGATGCCTACAAAGACAGTTCTCTGGCAGCGTCCTGGGACAATGGTCTGGTGCATACGGCTGTGGACCCAAACTATGGCGCTTATTGGGTGCTGGAGTTAAAAGACGGTGTGGCTGGTGTGGAGGGGGCTTGTGGTAACTTCCTGATCCATATAGGCACAGACGACGCTGGTAAAGAGATGGGCGGTGGCGATCAGAAGTTGTTATTGGGGCCTAAGTCCGATGAAAAGTTTGCCCGGATGAATTTTACTTTTTCTGGTGTGAACTCAGTGTTTGAATTCCCTTTGCTGTCTTTGGGAGTGTCTATTGCTAACTCAGCAGCGCACTGGCTGGATACCAATACCTTTGTCTGGAATGTGGACCGTGCTATTGCCACTCAAGTGCAATTACACCATTCCGCCACTGCAGACTTGGCCATTGATGACGATGATCAGCTGAACGGTGAAACCCTGATGCTGGAAGAAACTGAACTGACAGAGGCACAAAAAGCCAGGGTTCCGCATTTGGCCGACTGGCCAGCGTACCGCAGCACTATGACGGCGGAACAGGCGAAATCTGTGGTAAAAAATCAGTTAGTGTTGTCAGCCCATGATGCCGGAGACAAACTGGCAGCCGCCAGTTATGTGCAGGCCGCTAAGGTGCTGGATGCTTTGTACACCAGCGGTGAAGCTGATGCCGATGAAGCGACTTTAGGTGTCCGCTATGATGGGGATGCTGTGACTGTGGCTGTATGGGCGCCCACAGCCCGCACTGTCGCTTTAAAACTCTATAACGCAGCAAAAACTCTGACCTCTACTCAGGCGATGACTTTAGATGCTGAGACCGGGATTTGGAGTTACAGCGGCTCTAAAGCCAATCTGGACCGCACTTTTTACCGCTTTGAAGTGACGGTTTATCATCCTGCCACTAAAAAAGTAGAAACAGTGGAAAGTACAGACCCTTACTCAGTCAGCTTATCCACTAACGGTCGTTTCAGTCAGTTTGTCAATTTAGCCGACGAAGATTTAAAACCTGAAGGCTGGGCAACCCGGACTATTCCAACTGTTAAACATCCCGAAGATACAGTGATTTACGAAGGTCATATTCGTGATTTCAGTATTCGTGATACTAGTGTCAGCGAAGCAAACAGGGGGAAATATCTGGCCTTCACTGAAATGGACAGTGCGCCTGTATTGCACCTGAAAAAGCTGGCTGAAAGTGGTGTGACTCACTTTCATATGTTGCCTGCCACAGATATGGCGACAGTGAATGAAGATGAAAGCAAAAGAGTTGAAATGACCGATACAGTGGGCGACTTATGTGCTGTGAATGCCAGTGCTAAAGTCTGTGGTCAGGAAAACGCAGCCACAGTGCTACTGGACTTGCTGAAATCCTATCAGCCTTCCGGTGAACTGGCTCAGCAGTTAGTGGCCGATATGCGTGCGACTGATGGTTTTAACTGGGGTTATGATCCACATCACTTTAATGTGCCAGAAGGCAGCTATGCATCCAGTGCTGAAGGCGTAGCCCGCATTAAAGAAATGCGAGCTATGAACCAGGCTCTGCAGGAAGTGGGTCTTCGTGTGGTACTGGATGTGGTGTACAACCATACCAACTCCTCTGCTCTGTTTGATAACTCAGTGTTCGACAAAATGGTGCCGGGTTATTACCACAGATACAGTCCGGTTACTGGCATTATTGAACGTTCGACTTGCTGTGAAAACACTGCACTTGAACACAAAATGATGGATAAATTCGTCAAAGACTCGCTGGTGCTGCTGGCCCGTGAATACGGCTTTGATGGCTTCCGTTTTGACATTATGGGACACCATCCGAAGGCTGATATTTTAGCGGCCCGTGAGCTGGTGCGTGCTGTTGATCCTGATACTTACTTCTACGGCGAAGGCTGGAACTTTGGAGAAGTGGCAGATGATCGTCTGTTTGAACAAGCGCGTCAGGCCAATATGGCGGGTACGGAAGTCGGTTCTTTTAACGACCGTATCCGGGATTCGGTGCGCAGTGCGGCATTATTCACAGACAAAGGTGAAGATGGCGAGCGTCAGCAGCAAAACTACATTGAAATTGGTTTAGCCGGTACCTTAAAAGACTTTGTGCTGGAAGATTACCGTGGCAATACGGGTGTGGCATCAGGTGTCACCTGGAACGGTCAGCCCGCTGGTTATGCTGAAGATCCGGCCGATATTATCAACTATGTGTCTAAACACGATAACGAAGCGATCTGGGATAAATTACAGCTGGAATTGCATAATGCAGGCGTTGATTTAAGCCTGGAAAACCGGGTCAGAGTGAATAATATTGCTTTGGCTATTCCTGTGTTAAGTCAGGGCATTCCGTTTCTGCAAATGGGTGATGACTTGTTGCGTTCCAAGTCGTTAGACCGCAACAGCTATGATTCAGGCGACTGGTTCAACTTTGTCGATTTCAGCAAAGAAAGCAATAACTGGAACGTAGGTTTGCCCATGGCTCAGGACAACAGTGCCAACTGGGAAACTATTGCCGAAGTGTCGACCAAATCCAATACCAGAGCCGGTGCCGATGAGATCCATTTTTCATCAGATGTATTTAATGAATTCCTGCAAATTCGTAAAAGCAGCAATTTATTCCGTCTGACCACAGCTCAGAATGTGATGGACCGTTTAGGTTTCCATAACATTGGTAAAAATCTGACACCGGGTTTGATTGTGATGAGCATAGATGATGGTACAGGACTGACCGACGTCGACCCTGAACATGACGCAGTGGTGGTGGTGATCAACGGCACTTCAGAACAACAGTCTCATACTGTGCCTACGGCCAAAGGTTTTGTGTTACATCCGGTGCAGGCCGCTTCGGCGGACCTGATGGTGCAGGACGCCAGCTTCAGTGAGGCAGCAACAGAAGGTACTTTCACTGTTCCGGCCTATACAGCAGCAGTTTTTGTGAAACCTCAGAATGGCGATCAGGGCGAAGGTTTAAAAGCCGATGCAACTATGGGGGCTCCTGATTTTGCTCCTTATGGTTTAACCACAGTTTATGTGCGTGGCGCTATGAATGGCTGGGGTGAAACTGACGCCATGAGCTATGCAGGAGATGGGGTGTACAGCACTACTATCAGTATTGAAGCGGGTGACTACGAGTTCAAAGTGGCATCCGCAGACTGGTCCACGGTTGACTTTGGTTCTGCTGATCAGCAAATCACTTTAGCAGCAGCCAAAACCTTAAGTCGTGGAGGTTCTAACCTGAAAATTACTATCCCTAAAAGCTCCAGTTACACTTTTACAGTCAACGCAGCTTCTGCCGAAGCTCCGGTTATTACTGTGACTGAATATGTGCCTTATGGCGAGACCACTGTGTTTTTGCGCGGCAGTTTGAATGGCTGGAGTGAAAACAATCCGCTGCAATATGAAGGGGATGGCGTCTATAGCGTCACAGTGAACCTGGCTGTAGCTGAACATGAGTTCAAAATAGCTTCGGCCGATTGGTCTACCGTTGATTTTGGTTCTGCCGATCAAAATGTCGCGCTCAACACAGACAAAGCGCTGACAAGAGGTGCTTCGAATCTGAAACTGCAAATTACCGAACAAGCGGATTATAAGGTCAGCTTCACAGCGACAGACCCATCAGCCCCTGTGTTAAGGGTAAGCAAAGTCGAATAAACAGACTCAAAACCTGGTGTAAAAAGGCCGTTTAGATCACGGCCTTTTTTATGGAATTTTCTCAGAACAGGTGCAATGCAGCACTGTGGTCATACTGCCTTTTTTGAGCGGCACTGTAAGGCTCTGATGCCGCAGCTATGCATTTGATCAATGCCTGTCAGCTTGCAACTTCGCTGAACTCAGCTAAGTTTGCATTAAGTTAGAGCGTAAGCTCCGCTCCGGTGATCCAAATAAATCAGCTGATCCAGCGGCCTGCCTGCACCAATACAATGCAAAATTCCAGCAATGCCCTGCAAAGGGGCGACATACCCGGAGGTGAATACGTATTCATGTTGAACATTGGCGGCGATAAGTTTAACTAGTAGGGTCAGATTAATATCAACTACCAGACAGATATAAGTCTGAAACAAAAAAAACACACTATCCGGGGATAAGGGCATGAATAAATTTAAGTTAAGCATACTCACTATGGCAATTGCGACTGCGGGCTTCAGCTCGTATAGCTCTGCTCAACAGGCCGAACAAACTAATGCGGCAGCAAATGCCCAGGAAGAACAAATTGAAGTGATAGGCATCACGGGTTTCCGTGGCAGCTTACAAAAAGCTCAGGCTATAAAAATGAGCGAAAACTCCATCGTTGAAGTGCTGTCAGCAGAAGACATTGGTAAGCTGCCAGACACCAGCGTTGCAGAATCTTTAGCACGTTTGCCAGGTTTAGCCGGTGAGCGTCGTAATGGCCGTACCAGCGGCTTGTCTGTTCGTGGTTTTAACGAAAACTACGTAGGCACTTCATTAAATGGTCGCGAGTTATTAGGTATGGGTGACAACCGCGGCGTTGAATACGACCTGTACCCATCAGAAATCGTTTCTACTGCTATGGTTTACAAAACTCCTGATGCCACGCTGATGGCGCAAGGTATAGGTGGTACTGTTGATTTGCAAACTGTACGTCCTCTGACGGCAGAAGACACTTTTGTGGTGAACCTGAACTACGAACAAAACGACCAGGAATCCGGTAACCCGGATTTTGACGATCATGGTCACAAAGCCTCAATCAACTACATTGATAAATTTGTTGATGACAAATTAGGTTTTGCTTTGGTGTTGTCCTCTATTAAATCACCACGTCAGGAACAGCAGTTCCGTGGCTGGGGTTATCCTGGCGCTGCAACTACTAAAGGTGCACCAGGCGTTACTGTTCCTGCCGACACTTTTATTTTAGGTGGTCATGATACTTTTACCCGTTCAGCTATGCTGGAACGTGACTCCATTGCTGCAATTTTTGAATACGATGCCAGCGACGATTTAAAAGTTAAGTTTGACGCTTTGTATATCAACTTCAATGAAACAGATGCACGCCGTGGTCTGGAAGAAGGTATGGCTGAGTGGGGTACAGGTGCTTACACCATCACTGAAGTTGAAGATGGTTTAGCTACTGCTGCTTACTATGATGGCTTCTTTTCAGTGATCCGTAACGACTCCCGTGAACAGGATGCTGAGCTGAAAACCTTTGGTCTGAATCTTGAATACAATATCAGCGATGACTGGGTTGCTGAACTTGACCTCTCAACAGGCAAAGTTGATAAAACCATCACTGATGTAGAAAGTTATTCAGGTGTAGGTCGCGCAGGTGGCACAGGTCCTGATAACAGACCTATCAGTGCACGTTCATGGGTAATGACTTCATCTGGTGCTATGTTTGGCGCTCACCCGACTATTGCTCCTGTTGATCTGACTAACCCGGCATTAATACGTTTAGCTGGCCCACAAGCCTGGGGCGGTTCATTAGCTCCGGTGCCAGGATTCCAGGATACAGGTAATGGTTTCGGCCCTACTACAGCTCAGGATGGTTTTGTTAATAAACCAATTTTTGAAGAAGAGCTGGACAGTGTGCGTCTGCAATTTAACGGCGCAGTGGAATGGGGTATTTTCACAGGTCTGGAAACTGGTATTGTTTATAAAGACCGTACTAAGAGCAAAATCAACAATGGCGCTTATCTGACCGCCAATGTATGGCCAAACTCAGATGCTATCCCTGACGTATTAGGTGTGGCTGATTTAAGCTTTGTTGGCATCAACGGTATTCTGGCTTATGACAGTTTAGCTTTATATAACAACGGTTATTACATCGCTACAGATGCTGCTTTCCTGGAAAATGGTCGTTTTGGTGACACTTACGAAATCAATGAAAAGATTACCACTTTATACGGTATGTTAGATATCAGCACAGACGCAGGTTCTATTCCTGTAACTGGTAATATCGGTGTGCAAATTGTCCGGGCTGATCAAGAAGGTTTTGGTTTTAATGCCTCATCAGGCCCTGACCGCTTCACAGATGCTGTTCCTGTATCAGCTGGTACTGATTACACTGACGTATTACCAAGCATGAACCTGAGTTTTGAAGTGGCGGATAGTCAGTTTGTCCGTACTGCTGTGTCTAAAGTCATGAGCCGCCCACGTCTGGATGATTTACGTCCAAATAGTCAGGTGACTTTTAACTTTAACGATACCAATATTCTGGATGATGATCCGTTAAACAGTGCCTTTGCAGGCAACGCAGGTAATTCTGAATTGAAGCCGTTAGAAGCTGACCAGTTCGATTTATCTTATGAAAATTATTTCCATGATAATGGCTTTATTGCGGCAAGTTTCTTCTATAAAGACCTGAAAAACTGGCACCGTAATATTACCTTAATCAATGATTTTGCTGATTACTATGTACCTGGGTTCCATGAAACGAGTACTGGCTTACCGCCAGCAACTACCTTAGGCCGCCTGGATATCCGTCAGGATGGTTTAACTGGTTTTGTTCGTGGTTATGAGCTGCAAGCCAGTGTGCCATTTGACATCATTGACGAAGTGTTGGATGGCTTTGGTATAGTTGCCAGCGCCACCTTTATGGATGGTGAGTTAGATGATGGTGGTCGTGTACCAGGTTTATCAGAAGAGATTTACACTCTGACTGCTTATTATGAGCGTGCCGGTTTTGAAGTTCGTGTTTCTGGCACTAAACGTGACCAGTTTGCAACTGAAACCCGTGGTCTGAGCTTAAGTCTGGCTCCGACTATGGATCAGGGCGGTTCATTGATTGATGCACAGATTGGTTATGATTTCAGTGAGTCAGGTATTGATGCACTGGAAGGTCTGCGTGTTTCATTGCAGGGGCAGAACTTAACTGATGAAAAAACCATTCAGAACAATCCAGGTGATGCTCGTCAGATCACACAGTACCAGAGCTTTGGCCGTAACTTCATGTTAGGCTTAAACTACAAGTTCTAATGCAGGCTGAGGTTGTGTCGGATCAGCTTAGCTGCCTGACTACTGACAAACTCTGTTTAAAACCCAGCCATTAAGGCTGGGTTTTTCTTTAGGGAATTCGCATGTCTCCAATCAAAAAAGTAGTGATTCTGGGTGGTGGTACAGCGGGCTGGCTCAGTGCCTCTTTACTGAAAAAAGTACTGGGTACAGTGGTTGATATTGAGCTGGTTGAATCTGAAGCTATTGGTACTGTCGGTGTTGGAGAAGCCACTATTCCTCCGATCCGACTGCTAAATCAGGTGCTGGGTATTAACGAAGCTGATTTTCTGCGTGAAACCAACGCCACTATTAAACTGGCAATTAAATTCGAGAACTGGCGTGTTCAGGGCGACAGTTATTACCATAGTTTTGGCGCGCCAGGGCGCAGCCTGACCTTCTGTCATTTTCATCATTTATGGTTAAGGGCGCGGCAACAATTTGGTGATATGACACCCATTTGGGATTACGACTTAAATTACCTTTGTGCAGAAGCCGGCAAATTTGCCCCTATAACAGCAAAAGACCCTATTCTGGAATTGCCTTACGCTTATCATTTTGATGCCGGTTTGTATGCTGCGTTCCTGCGTAAATTCAGTGAACCTATGGGCGTAGTGCGTACTGAAGGTATGGTCGAGCAGGTGACTCAGCATCACAATGGTCATATCAAAAGTTTAGTGCTCAAAGATGGTCGCGAAGTAAAAGGCGACTTATTTATTGATTGCTCAGGTTTTGTCAGTTTGTTGTTGCAACATAAACTCGGGGTAGGTTATGACGACTGGAGCCATGTTTTACCTTGTGATCGGGCCTGGGCTGTGCCAACTGAACGTTTTGAACAGACGTTACCTTATACCAGATCCATAGCGCATGAAGCGGGCTGGCAGTGGCGTATACCGCTGCAGCATCGTAACGGCAATGGCATGGTATTCAGTAGTGCCCACTGTACTGAACAACAGGCTTTGGATCTGCTGATGGGAAATTTGCAAAGCACTGCAGCGGCTGATCCTAAACTGATTAAATTCAAAACAGGCCGCGCTCGTAAACAGTGGCATCACAATGTGGTTGCTGTTGGATTATCCAGTGGTTTTCTTGAACCATTGGAATCGACCAGCATTCATTTGGTGCAATCAGGCATAGTACGTTTGCTGAAAATGTTCCCACACCATGGCATTGAGCCTGCCACTGTGGCTGAATACAACAAACAATCTGAAGCCGAGTTTGTCTATATACGCGACTTTTTATTGCTGCATTACCATGTGACTGAACGCACGGACAGCCAGTTCTGGCGTGATATGCGCCAGCTGCAAATTCCTGATTCGCTAAAGCATAAAATTGAGCTATTTCAGGCCGATGGCAGCATTTTCCGTGAGCAACATGATTTATTCCATGACGGCTCATGGCTGCAGGTGATGTTAGGACAAGGATTATTGCCAAGGGATTATCATCCGTTGGCTGATACTTTCTCTGATACACAGCTCAAAGATATGCTTAAAAGCATCAAGGCAATTAAACAAGAGCCTTTAGCAAAGCTGTTTTCACATGATGAGTTTTTGCGCCGCGCTTGTGGGGCATAAATAAAACAAAGCTTTTGGCCGGGTAAAACCTTGCCCGGCGTCAGACAGGATTTAGACATGATATCACTTCGTTTCCGGCTGGCTTTTGTCGTTGTGCTGTTCAGCTCTGCAGTGCAGGCCGCCACTTACCAGTCACATCAGGTGCTTGATAACAAATTGCAGCTTCAGACCGATGAATATGCGGTGTCATTAAGTTTTAAAAGTCAGGGCGCTGTAGAAGTTGTTTACCAGAAAAGTGGTCTGAAACAACTGCCGTCTTTTGCTTTGGTTGCACCTGAACTCAGTCTTGCTGCCAGCATAAATGATCAGCCACAACAGCTTGAGTTTGCCACAGAGCAGTTAACAGTGCGGGTGACTAAGTCGCCTTTTCAGCTGAGCTTTTACCGGGGCAACGAACTTATTCTGGCGGAAGAAAAAGGCTTTTTTGCTTATGAAACTCTGCGTGGTTTTCGTTTTAAGTTAAAAGACGATGAAAAGCTGTTAGGCACAGGCCAGCGGGTGGTTGGAATGGACAGACGGGGTCAGCGTTTGCCTTTGTACAATAAAGCCAGCTACGGCTACACCACTGAAGCACAGCAGATGTATTTTGGTTTACCTGCTGTGATGTCGAGCGAAAAGTATCTGCTGCTGTTTGATAACAGTGCCAGTGGTTTTGTTGACTTAGGTAAAACCGAAAAAGAGGTGCTGCAATTTGAGGCTGTGGCAGGCCGCACTGCTTATGTTGTGATGGCAGCGCCCACTTATCCAAAACTGATTGAACAATATGTAACAGTGACAGGCAAGCAACCGCTACCACCACGTTGGGCTTTGGGGAATTTTGCTTCACGGTTCGGCTATCGCACCGAAGCCGAAACCCGCGCCATAGTGGATAAATTTGCCGCTGAAGACTTTCCACTGGATGCAGTAGTGCTGGATTTGTACTGGTTTGGGCCAGATATTCAGGGCCATATGGGCAATTTAGCCTGGGATAACAAAGCCTTCCCTAACCCTAAAGCCATGATCAGCGACTTTAAAGCCAAAGGGGTGAACACAGTACTGATCACTGAACCTTTTGTATTAAGCACCTCCACACGTTGGGATGAAGCTGTCCAGGCCAAAGCTTTAGCCACTGATTTAGCAGGTAAAGCCAAAACCTTCGATTTTTATTTTGGCAACACAGGCTTAGTGGATGTGTTTTCAAAAGAAGGCACAAGCTGGTTTGAAGGGATTTATAACAAGCTGGCTGAGTATGGCGTAGCTGGCTGGTGGGGCGATTTAGGCGAGCCTGAAGTGCATCCTTCTGATGCAATTCACAGCATAGGCACAGCGGACGAAATTCATAATGTGTATGGTCATAGGTGGGCTGAACTGGTGTATCAGAACCGCCTGGAAAAGCAACCAGAGCAGCGCCCTATGATTATGATGCGTTCGGGTTTTGCTGGCTCACAACGTTTTGGCATGATCCCCTGGACAGGAGATGTCAGCCGCAGTTGGGATGGTTTAAAACCGCAAGTGGAACTGGCGCTGCAAATGGGTTTGTTAGGCATGGCTTATACCCATTCAGATTTAGGTGGTTTTGCCGGTGGCGAAGTGTTTGATAAAGAAATGTATATCCGCTGGCTGCAATACGGTGTGTTCCAGCCTGTGTATCGCCCGCACGCTCAGGAGCAAATAGCCCCTGAGCCCGTGTTGCACGACAAGGAAACCAAAGATATTTTGCGGGAATACGTCAAATTACGTTATCGCTTAACGCCTTACAACTACACGCTGGCTTATCAAAACAGCAGCACTGGTATGCCATTAATGCGGCCGCTGTTTTTTGAAAACGAAGCAGACACCAGTTTAATTGCCAATAAAGACAGTTACCTCTGGGGAGATGCCTTTTTAGTGACACCAGTCACAGCAGCAGGCGTCAAGTCTGTCTCAGTGCAGTTACCTGCTGGTGTCTGGCTGGATTATTGGACAGGCAAAGCCTATCAGGGCGGCAAAACTATTGAACAACCGACTGACTTAACCACTTTACCTGTGCTGGTTCGTGCTGGCTCTTTTGTGCCTATGGTACCCGCTGTTCAAAGTTTAAAAGACTACAGCAGCCGTCAGCTTGAGCTGCATTATTACCACGACCAATCCATCAGTCAGGCCAAAGGCCAAATGTATGAAGACGATGGCAAATCACCGGATTCATTAAGCAAAGGCCAGTATGAACTGCTGACCTTCAATGCAGCAGCAAAAGGCAAGAGTTTGGCTTTTGAATTTAATCGCACTGGTTTGGGTTATGCCGGTATGCCAAAACAGCGGGAAACTATGTTGGTTATTCACCAACTGGCGAAACCCGCTGCTGCTCTGGTGAACGGTAAAGCGCTGAGTTGGGTAAATTCAGCAGCAGAGCTGGTAGCAGGAAGCGCTTATTTTGATGCCAGCAAGCAGCAAGTGCTGCTGAAGCTGCACTGGGATCAGGCCAAAGCCAGGGTGGTGTTAGAATGAAGCCTCTTTATAGGATAAAAGCTGTGCTGCTGAGTCTGACGCTGTCGGTTAATCTGGTTTTCGCCAGTCCAATCGAACATCTGGAGCCTGCCTTTTGGTGGACTGGAATGAAAGAGCCCAAGTTGCAGCTGATGGTGCATGGCAAAGATATTCAGCACAGTCAGGTGGCGCTGAGTTATCCGGGCGTGAAGCTTTTGGGGGTGCAGAAGGTGCAGAACCCAAATTATCTGTTTGTCGATTTGGAACTGAGTCCCGATGTAAAACCTGGCAGTTTTGAGCTGAGCTTTAGCCAAAAAGGTAAGACAGTAGCGCGGTATCACTACAACTTATTGGCTCGGCAGCAGGGTTCTGCACAGCGCCAGGGTTTTAGTCAAAAAGATTTAATTTACCTCATTACACCGGATCGTTTTGTCAACGGCGATCCAAGCAACGATAAAGTGAAAGGCATGAGCGAAGGGGTAGACAGAGCGAATCCTGGCGGGCGGCATGGGGGTGATATTGCCGGTATGCAGCAGGCTTTGCCGTATTTACAGCAACTGGGTGTGACACAGATCTGGCCTCAGCCGCTGACGGAAAACAATAGCCCTGCCTATTCCTATCACGGCTATGCAGCTACGGATCTCTACACAATAGACCCACGTTTTGGCAGCAATGAAAGTTACAAAAACTTTGTACTTGAGGCCAATACACAGGGTATAGGTGTGATCCAGGACATAGTGGTGAATCACATAGGCTCCAATCACTGGTGGTTGAAGGATTTACCGGAAAAAAGCTGGCTGAATTACAACGCCAGTTTCCATCCAACCAATCATGCCCGCACTACAGTCCAAGACCCTTATGCCGCAAAGGTGGATGCCAAAGCTTTTGTCGATGGCTGGTTTGTCGACACTATGCCGGATTTAAATCAGCGTCATCCATTGTTGGCGACTTATTTGATCCAGAACTCAGTGTGGTGGGTGGAGTACGCTGGTTTGTCCGGCATTCGTGAAGACACTTACTCTTATGCGGATAAAGATTTTCTGACTCAGTGGTCGAAACGCCTGATGAGCGAATACCCGAATTTTAATATTGTCGGTGAAGAGTGGAGCGCTAACCCTGTTGTGGTGTCCTATTGGCAAAAAGGCAAACAGAACTCTGATGGTTATCAGTCGTTTACACCCAGCATGATGGACTTTCCGCTCTATTACGCTTTGCTGGCTGCGCTGACTGAAGAAGAGTCATGGGATAAAGGCTGGATCAAACTTTATGAAGCTTTAGGCAACGATGTGATTTACCCAAACCCAACTAACCTGGTGTTGTTTGAGGGTAATCACGATACAGCGCGGATATTTTCCTTACTCAATGAAGACAGTGATTTGTATCGGATGGCGATGATTTATCTGCTGACTGCCCCTCGTATTCCGCAGCTGTATTATGGCACTGAAATTCTGGCGCAAAGCCCTAAACAGCGGGATGATGGTTTAGTCCGTAGTGATTTCCCGGGTGGTTGGACTGAAGACGCAGTGAATGCCTTTACCGGCAAGGGGTTAAGCCAGGCGCAGCTAGAGGCACAGCATCTGATCAAAAACCTGGCGAATTACCGTAAAAACAACGCTGTGTTACAGCAAGGAAAGATGAAACATTTCAGCCCGACCGATGGTATTTACAGTTATGTGCGTTATCAGGACAACAAACAGCTGTGGGTGTTTTTTAATAAAAACCCTGATGCTAAAACTGTGGATCTAAAGCGTTATGCTGAACTCTTACCAGCCGATGCCCGCTTTACAGATGTACTGACAGGCAAAAGCATCAGCACCAATGGCAGTCTGCAACTACCTGAGCGTGGCAGTCTGGTGTTAGAGCTTCAGTAAGGCAAAGGCGGTATTTTTAACAGCTTTAATAACAGATTGCGTCCGGCCCGCAGCACTGGATAGCTAAAACGGGCGCGGCTTGCAGACTGAAACCAATATAACCAAAGCCTGTTGCGCCAACTGGCTTCATTCAGTGAAGCCAGTAGTTGCAGTACTTCAGCTCCCTTTAACCAGCGGCCATCCAGTCTTAACAGCATGCTTTGATCCACAATCAACCTTTGATGGTGCAATTCAGCCAGTAACAGTGGGGCTTGTTCAGGCAAATCTCTGGCATTGAGCAGCGTTAGTTCGCCGAATTGTTTTTGCAGCCGCTGCGATGCCACATAGTTGCGGCACAAAGGGCAGTCTCCATCGTAAATCAGCAGTAGCTGTTGCATAGCCATCCTTTTCAGTGAAACAGTGGTTAGTCTAAAGCAAAAGTAATTTTGCATGGGGTTCTGGCGATAAAATAGCCAGATTTAACTGGCGAAACTGTGTCACAGGGTTAAACTAGTAAGTAGTCTAATTTCTGGTCGCCAGTCCAGATGGAGTTTGTCATGATCAACAACATCAGCCCGGGTTTTATTCCGTCAAGTCCCGTAGTTAATCCCGCTACAGCCAATGCGGGTTCTAATGTAGCGAACACAGAGACTACAACCTCGACCAGCAAAAAAGCAGAACTGGAGTTTAGCCCTGGTCGTAACTCGGCAAAAGACTATTCGGCTGTGCAACAAAGTCTGGCCAAGGGTAAAGGTGCAGTGGAAAGCGCACAGGCCGCCACAACAGAGATTAAAGATTCACTGGAGAAAGTACGGGAAGTAGCCACTCAACTGGCAGATGATTCGCTGGCTGCTCCTGCTCGTGAAAAGTTACAAAAACAGTATGCTGAACTGCGAACCGGCATTGAAAAATCCCTGGAAAGTGCCAGCTATAAAGGCGCTGATGGTGGTAAAGGCGTCAATTTGCTGACCGATAAAGACAGCAGCAAAGTAACAGTCAATAGTTATGGCAGCCAATCTGAACTGCGTAGCAGCAGTTTGGATAAAAGCCTGGGCCTGCCGGAGAAAATAGGCTCAGCAGCCGAAGCCCGTGATTTGTTAAATGGTAAAGAGGGCAAAGCCAGTGTACTGGCGACGGCTGAGACTGCAGTAGCCGACAGTACAGAACGTTTGGCAAAAGAAGATAAAAAGCTAAAAGCTCAGTTAGAGACAGCAACAGCTGTCAGTAAAGCGGCGAATAGTCTGGAATCCGAACGTACAGGGGGCCGTAATTCAGCCCGGGCTGCACCAGATGAAGAAAGCAGAGCTGCTTTGTTAAAGCAGGCTGAAGAAAGCCGTCAACAATTAAAACAGCAGAGCATCGGCATAGGCAACAAAGACCAGGGCGCCCGCTCTTTGCTGAGTTTATTTAACTAAGTCCTTCTGATGCGAAGACCACTGGATTTGTATCGTCATACCCGCTTATTAGCGTCAAACACCAAAGCCCTCGAGGCTCAGGTGTTTCGTCGTGTACTCTATCAGCTTGAACTGGCACAACAGGGTTCTGAACTGGAACAAATCAAAGCTTTGGCCGATCTTCGGGTGCTGTGGCTGACAGTTTCAGGTTTAGTCAGCGATCCGGATAATCATCTGCCTGTAGTGCTGCAGGATAATCTGCAACAACTGGCGATGGCCGTGCTTAGCGAGCTGGATTTACCTGTGGCTGAACAAGACAGGCCATGGTTGGTTCAGGTGAGCATTCAAATTGCCGAGGGCTTAGAAGCCTGACTTACAATTCAGCCTCTCATTATATGGCAGAGCAGAGACTTATCTGGTTTGTTTTGCCACTAGTCGCAGCCAAAATCTTAAAACTGGACAATACCCTCCTTTTCTCTACACTGGTTTTGCGTAAAAACTGATAACTAAAATCAAATTCAGGAAAGCCCATGTTAAATAAATCTGTTCTGGCCCTCGCTGTGCTTATGGCACTGGCAGGCTGTGATAAAGCCCAAACCCCAACTCAATCCACTGAAACACCAGCAGCTGCTGTGGCTGAAGTAAAAACTTTAACCTCAGGTATTGAGCTGTCCAATATGGATACCAGCGTGAAACCAGCCCAGGATTTTTTCCGTTATGTAAACGGCAATTGGCTGGCAAAAACTGAAATACCAGCCGACAAAGGCCGTTGGGGCAGTTTTGATGAATTACGTGAAAACGCCGATAAACAAGTACTGGCGATAGTGCAGGAATTGGCAGGCCAAACAGCAGAAGCAGGCTCAGACACTCAAAAAATTTCAGACTTCTACCGCTCTTATATGGATACGGCGACTCTGGATACTTTAGGTTTAGAGCCATTAAAAGCAGACTTTACCAAAATAGAAGCGCTGACCTCTCATGCCGGTTTAGCCACACTTTGGGGTGAATTGCAGGCTGCCCGTACCGGTACACCTGTAGTGTTGTTTATAGGTCAGGATCAAAAAGCGTCCGATCAGTATATTACCCTGGCGAACCAGTCAGGTTTAGGTATGCCAGACCGTGATTATTATCTGAATACGGATGAAAAATCGAAAGAAATTCAGCAGAAATACCAGGCTTATATCAGCAAAGTCGCTGAATTAGCGGGCTGGGACGATCCGGCAAAAGTTGCTGCCACTGTTTATGCGATAGAAAGCAAACTGGCTGAAGCACAATGGAGCCGGGTACAAAACCGGGATCGGAATGCCACGTACAACAAATTAACTCTGGCTCAGCTTGCTGAAACAGCGCCTGGTTTTGATTGGGCCGCTTTATTAGCTGCGGCCAAACTCTCTGATGTCAAAGAAGTAGTGGTGCGTCAACCCACTTACCTGACTGCTTTTGCTAAGTTACAAAAAGAAATCCCGGTTGCTGACTGGCAAAGTTATTTAAAATTCCATCTGGTGCGTACCAACAGTGAGTTATTGACCAGCAGCTTTGATCAGGCCAGTTTCGAATTTTATGGCAAAACTCTGTCTGGTTTAGAGGCTCAGCGTGAACGCGAAAAACGAGCTGTGGCAGCGCTTGAAGGTTCTTTAGGTTTTATGCTGGGCAAAATTTATGTCGAGCGTCATTTTAAGCCTGAAGCCAAAGAGCGTATGGATCAGATGATCAAAAATATGAAAGTCGCTTTTAAAGAGGCTATTGATGGTCTGGAGTGGATGAGTCCTGAAACCAAAAAGGCAGCCCAGGAAAAACTGTCTAAGTTTAATGCCAAAATTGGTTATCCGGATCTATGGCGTGACTACAGCTGTTTAGAAGTAAAAGCCGGCGACTTAGTGGGCAATATGCAGCGCAGCAGCCAGTGTGAATTTGACCGTATGGTAGCTAAACTTGGACAGCCAGTGGATCGCACTGAATGGGGCATGACACCTCAAACTGTCAATGCCTATTACAGCTCGACGATGAATGAAATTGTTTTCCCTGCTGCAATTTTGCAACCGCCATTTTTTAATGTGAATGCAGATGATGCGGTGAACTACGGCGCCATTGGTGGTGTGATAGGGCATGAAATTACCCACGGTTTTGATGATCAGGGTCGTCGTTCAGACGGTCATGGTAACTTAACGGATTGGTGGAAACCTACAGATGCAGAGCAGTTCCAGAAACGTGCTCAACTGATGATTGACCAGTACAGTGCTTTTAATCCTATTGATGATTTAAAACTGCAGGGTGCTTTAGGTTTAGGTGAAAACATCGCCGACTTAGGTGGTTTAACTGTTGCCTTTAAAGCCTATCAAACCTCGTTACAGGGCAAACCTGCTGCTGTGATTGATGGTTTCAGTGGGGATCAGCGTTTCTTTATGGGCTGGTCTCAGGTGTGGCGGATCAAGTTCCGTGATGCGTCCTTGCGTCAGCAAGTCATCACAGGACCTCATTCTCCTGGCATGTACCGTGTGTTAGGTGTGCTGTCGAATATGCCTGAATTTTACCAGACCTTTGATGTGAAACCTGGTGATGGTATGTACCGTGATGATGCGGTCCGGGTCAAAATCTGGTAACCAGTGACCTCTGTGCAGGGACGTCTTTTGGCGTCCCTTTTTACTGGCGGACAAAGCGTAAAGCCCAGGTTCCGGGTTTGACATTGCCATCTGGAAAAAGTCGGCATTTGCTTCAGGCTGAGCCATACTGATTCAGGTCATCTTTGATACTCTGTGCAGCAGCTGAATACGTATTCAGTTGGTTGCTGGCTCTGGCAAAGGCTGTTCTAATCGACCTCTTCTCCAAATTTCTAACAGGCAGCGTCAGCCTTGTCCATTGCAGGTGAACAGAAGGCCGGATTAGATGGCAGAGGAGCCGGTTTCAGGTGAGCGCTCACCTGACATTCAGATAAAAATAATAGGACAACAGATGAAACAACCGCAGTTATCGTTCTGGCAAATCTGGAACCTCAGTTTTGGTTTTCTTGGGGTGCAAATTGGTTTTGCTTTGCAAAATGGCAACGTCAGCCGCATCCTTTCCGATCTTGGCGCAGATTTATCGTCATTGTCATTGTTCTGGTTAGCTGCTCCTATCATGGGGTTGTTAGTACAGCCTATAGTAGGGGCTGCTTCTGATCGTACCTGGAACAGACTCGGGCGTCGTATTCCTTTTATGTTGGGTGGTGCAGTAGTTGCCGCAGGCGCCATGGTGTTGTTACCTAATTCTTCCATGGTGGTTGCCTTTATTCCGCCTATGTTGTTTGGTTTGGTGATTTTTGCGATTAAAGACGCTGCTTTTAATGTCACCTTTCAGCCCTTTCGGTCACTGGTCTCGGATATGGTTCCGGCCGAACAGCGTAATCTGGGGTTCTCAGTCCAAACCTTATTGATTAACATAGGTGCAGTTTTTGGTTCTATTTTGCCTTTTGTACTGACCAACGTGATTGGTCTGGATAACGCTTCACAAACGGGTCAGGTGGCTGATTCAGTTATTTGGTCCTTTTATATTGGTGCTACTGTGTTGCTGGGCAGCGTGTTATGGACTGCATTCAGAACCCGCGAATACAACCCTGAACAATATTGCCAGTACAAAGGACTGGACCTTGAAAAACTGCAGCAACAGCGCGAAAAAACCAGCTTTGCTGAGAAGATGAAATCATTCTGGGCCACTATGTTGTCTATGCCTGGCATTATGAAACAGCTGGCTTTGGTGCAGTTTTTCTCCTGGTTTGCTTTGTTTATCATGTGGACTTATTTTCCGGCTGCAGTAGCTCAGAACAACTGGGGTGTTGCAGTGCACTGGTTTGATCCGGTTTATATTCAACAAATGGGTGGTGTGCCTGCAGATATAGCCGCAGCCAAAGGTGCCGCAGGCGATTGGGTTGGTATTCTGTATGCGGGTTATTCTCTGTTTGCGGTATTTTTTGCCATGGTGATGGCAAAGCTGGCCAATGCATTTGGCCGTAAACTGGTGTACTCCTTTGCGTTAGCTTGTGGTGGTGTGGGTTATCTGAGTTTTGTGCTCTTTAACGACCCAACCCTGACTCAGGTGGATTTGCTGATCACTGAAGTCACTATTCCACAAGGGGCTTTGTCTTTAATGATACCAATGATAGGCATAGGTATAGCATGGGCCGCTATACTGGCGATGCCTTATGCCATTCTGGCTGGTGCATTACCAGCCAATAAAACCGGCGTTTACATGGGGATTTTTAACTTCACTATAGCGGCACCGCAGATTGTTTCAGGTTTATTGGCGGGCTGGATCCTTGGCTCTGTCTTTAAAAATGAAGCGCTGTATATTGTGATGCTGGCAGGTGCGGCCATGATATTGGGGGCTTTGTCTGTGTGGTTAGTCAAAGAACAAGAAACCACGAAAGCATAAGAGTGACTCACAACGCCATGGCCTGCAGGTCATGGCCTCGTCCTGATCCGCGGCTTCAGGCTGGATCAGGCCCTTCTTCTGATGTGCTTTAACGCCAGCGATAGTCTGCCCACAACTGACGTTGTGTTGGCTGCATAAAAGACCAGACCAATAGCCTGCTTTGTTTATTGCCTTGTTGCATTTCAATCAGTTGCTGCTGTGCACCCAACGTTGTCAGTTGTCGCTGCAATACAGGCAGGTTTTCCTGTTTAGAAACCAGACTGCTAAACCACAACACTTGTTGGCCATAGCTTTGACTTTCGTGGATCATACGGCGAATAAAAGCTGCTTCTCCGCCTTCACACCAGAGTTCATGATGACGGCCGGCAAAGTTTAATCTGGTATTTTTCTGACCGAGGTTTTTTGCTTTGCGTTCGCTGCCAGCCTGAGCCTGCTCAGCAGAGCTGTGAAAAGGTGGATTGCATAAGGTTAAATCAAACAGATCATCAGGCTGAATAATACCCTGAAATATCTGTTCGCTTTTGTGCTGCTGCCGCAGCGCTATTTTATGGTGCAGCTGGTTCTGGTTAATTAATAACTGAGCTGCAGCCAGTGCTTCCGGGTCCAGTTCTGAGGCAGTCACTTTCCAGCCATATTCAGCCTGAGCCAGCAAAGGGTAGATCAGATTGGCACCACAGCCGGTGTCGAGCAGGTGCAGCTTCGAACCTGTTGGAACTTTGCCTTTATTCAGAGGCGCTAACAGATCGGCCAGATAATGCAGATAATCCACTCTTCCCGGCACTGCGGGGCATAAAAACTGCCCGGGCAATTGCCAGTGTGGTATCGCATAAAAGTGTTTTAACAAAGCCTGATTCAGGGTTTTAACGGCCTGAGGATTGGCAAAGTCAATCGAAACTGTGCCATAGCCGTTATCGCGCACAAAAGCAGTTAAAGCCGGTACCGCAGCGGATAAAGCTTCAAAATCATAAGCGTGCTGGTGCTTGTTGCGGGGGTGAAGGCCTTTGGAAGTAGGAGTCATAAAAAGAACCTGGGCTGCAGCTTAACGCTCTGCAGCACCACAAGATTGACGGACTATGATTTTGGGCTGAATTTCTGTCAGCTCTACAGCCTGATGATTAATCAGTTTTAATAAGTTGACCACCAGCATCTCACCGGCCAGCGAGGTATTTTGCTGAATAGTGGTTAAAGCAGGAGAAGAGAAGGACGCAACAGGGATATCATCAAAACCTACTACAGCCACATCTTCCGGCACTTTCAGGCCTTTTTTCTGCAAAGCACGGATAGCGCCTATGGCGATCAGATCACTGGCGCAGAATAAGGCGTCAAAGCTTTTGCCCTGAGCATGTAATTGGTTGATAGCATCAAAACCTGCCTGTTCTGTTGAAATGGCATCCAGTTGTGCCACAGTGTTTTCTGCTATACCTGCCTGTTCTAAAGCATGCACCATGCCCTGATACCGGGCCAAAAATTCAGGGCTGTGATCGGAAGCATTGCCAAGAAATGCAAAACGTTTCCTGCCTTGTTGTAACAGGTGCTGTCCGGCCAGCTTACCACCTTGCAGGTTATTGCTGCGGATAGTGAATTCAGGATGGCCGTGCACTTCAGCGCCCCAGCAAACAAAGTGGGTTTGCTGGGCTAACAGGGTATTGAGCTTTTCTTCGTAGTCTTTGTAATCGCCATAACCCAGCAGAATGATGCCATCCGCTTTTTTACTGTCTTCGTAGTCGGCATGCCAGTCATTACTAAGTTGTTGAAAGGAAACTAATAAATCATGGCCACGCTGACTGCAGGCGCGGGTAATACTGCCCAACATAGCGAGAAAAAATGGATTAATTTGTGATTCATCCACAGTAGGGTCTTCAAACAGCAAGAGCGCCAGGGTGCCAGTGGTTTGTTTTCGTAAATTACTGGCGTTTTTATCCACCTTGTAATTTAACTGCTTGGCGATGGCAAAAATTTTGTCTTTGGTTTCCTGATTTACAGCAGGGCTGTCACGCAATGCACGGGAAACTGTAGATTGGGATACACCGGCAAGATAGGCGATATCAAAGGAGGTCGCTTTTCCTTTCAACGGTGTCATCGGGGCTATTCCTGGCTGATTTGTTGACTTCATATACCCTTCTCACTTGAAGCTGCAGCTGCGTTGGCTACGCTTTCTGACCCTTATCACATAAGACAGGGACTCTTTCTTTTTTGGCCTTGCTGTCAAAGGCTGTTTGTTCTTTTTTAATGTCCGGCATCATAGCATTAAATTAGCCTGTTGGATCCTTTTCGCCAAGGTAGAAAAAAGTCTTTAGCAGCCGTGCTATGGGCCAGAAATACAGTGCTGCTTTGCTGTGATTTTATGCGGCAATTTGTGTGAAGTTGTTAACTTTACTTAAGCTGTTTTGCTTTCAATGCTAAAGTGAAGGCCATTCATGCTTTGGGTAGTATTTTGATGAAATCAGTGGCTTGGCTTTTTCTTTTCTGTCTTTTAGGCAGCAGTACTGCATTTGCATGCGCTACTGATGAAGAAGGCTGCGTAGCTCCGAATCAGTTTCAGCTGTCCGTGGCCCTGGGGGCAGGGCAACGCAGTAATCCATTGTATGACGGCGACAGCTTTCCTATGCTGCTTTTACCTGACTTTAGTTATTACACTGACTCCTGGTTTATTGATAATGGCACTTTGGGATATAGCCTGAAGCAAAATGAGCAATTTGCCGTCAGTATGGTGATGCGGCTGAATTCAGAAAAAGGCTATTTCCAACGTTGGTTTGCCGGCAATGTGGTGACTATGAACACCTCAGGTTCCCTGCTGCCACCAGAAGTGGACACGGGCACTGAAAAATCTCTGGCAGCAGTGTCTATTACAGATGTCAAAAAAAGGCCCACAGCAGTAGACGCTGGTATTCAGTTCAACTGGTTTGCTGAGCAATGGCAAAGCCGGTTGAACCTGTGGCAGGACATCAGTTCAAAGTACAAAGGTCAGAACGCCAGTCTGAGTTGGTCAAGGTTTTGGCCTTTGGCTGGAGGGCAGTTTGACCTGAGTGCCAGTTTGTACTGGAAAAGTGCCAAACTCATTGAGACCTATTATGGTGTTGATGAGGATGATCTGTATTATCTGCAGCGCTATCAGGGCAGTGCCAGCTGGCAACCTGAATTAAGGTTAGGTTGGCAAAAAGCCTTGAATCCGCATTGGTCATTGCTGACTTTTTATAGATATCTGCATTTGGATGATGCAATGACGGATAGTCCGTTAGTGCAGGATGATTCAGTGCAGACCTGGTTTGTAGGTGTAAGTTATCGCTTTTATTGACACAAGGATAGGGAATGTTCGGGCTGTTATTCGCCGGTAATATGCTGCTGGCGACCGCTCAAGTCCCTGAATGCAGTGCTGAATTATGCTGGTCTGTAAGTCCGGCTTTTTGCGTTGCTGCAACAGTGGAACAAAATTGTGAAGCACAGCTGACCGTCAGTTGGAGCAGCACTAAAGCGGAAAATGTATGTTTGTATTTTGCACAACAACAGATGCAGTGTTGGCAACAGGCGCAACAGGGACAGTGGCAACAAGAGTTAAACTGGCCTGGTAAAACGCAAGTGAGATTGCAAAACGACAGGCAAGTGTTGTTGCAAAAAGAGTTAATTGTCTTAAGCCGTCAGCCGGAAAAAAGACGCCGTCTGGTGGCTCCCTGGAGTGTGTTTTAATGCAAAAAATCTTATTAGTTGAAGATGATGCCCGTCTGGCGGC
Organism: Gammaproteobacteria bacterium; assembly: GCA_018825965.1. GTDB lineage: Bacteria > Pseudomonadota > Gammaproteobacteria > Enterobacterales > Alteromonadaceae > Pararheinheimera. Next base: position 43,427 of record JAHKAA010000048.1, on the reverse strand, counting down.
TTTAGTGCAGAGTTTTTTGCAGCAACATGGTTTTGACGTCAGGCAGGAAAGCAGAGGCGATACAGTGCCTGCTATTTGCCAGACCTGGCAGCCTGATCTGGTGATTCTTGACCTGATGTTGCCTGGTATGGATGGCTTCAGTATTTGTCGTGCCATACGTCCCTGGTTTACCGCTCCTGTTCTGATGTTAACAGCCAAACAAGGAGATATCGATCAGGTGCTGGGTTTGGAATTGGGCGCTGATGATTATGTGATTAAACCTGTGGAGCCTCGTGTATTGCTGGCACGGGTCCATGCCTTATTAAGGCGCGGAAATCCGGTGCAGAAAACTGAAAATCAGGAGCTTGGTTTTGGCAAGCTGAATCTGAACAACAGTGCCCGCGAAGCTCACTTTGACGGACAACTGGTTGAACTCACCAGCTATGAGTTTGATTTATTGTGGATGTTAGCCAAACATGCAGGCCAGACCGTCAAACGTGAGGCTATTCACAAGCAAATTATTGGCCGTGAATACGATGGTCTGGATCGCACTGTGGATGTGCGGGTATCGCATTTGCGCCGCAAGTTAAATGACAATGCTGAAACGCCTTTCCGGATCAAAACTGTGTGGGGCAAAGGATATTTGTTTGTTGCTGATGCCTGGAACAGCTGATAAGTGTCCAGGTTATTTCTGCATTTTTACTTGTTTATTTCGCTGGTGCTGATTGGAGTTGGCTGGACAGTAGAGCGTATCTGGCAGGAAACCCAAAGTCAGATTCCGCCTTGGGTGATGCTGGTGGCAGACAATCTTGCCGGCCAACTCAGTACTCAGTCTTTACCACAAGCTCAGCTCTCTTCCGCTTTACCTGTCACCTTATTACCTGCTGGCAGTATTTTATGGTCTGAAGCCGAACAAGCTGCATTAGAGGCGGGACAGGTTGTACCTTTGTTCACCCGGGAGCAGGTGTTTTTTTACACTATGCAGCAGGGCGAATTATGGCAGTTAGGGCCTACAGATCTGAGCGGGAGTACAGTTCCTTCTTATTGGTTTAGTTTGCTGTTTTTGGGCCTGTTGGCGATAGCTGTCTGGTTATGGCTTTGGCCTGTGGCCCGGGATATTCAGAAGTTAAAACAACAATTATTGGATCCGACAGTCACAGCTGCTGTTCCTGTTCGCTCTTTTATTGCCCCCATCGCCATCAGCTTTGAACAAATGCGGCAACAAATCCAGCGATTGCTTGGTTTACAGCGTGAAATGACGCAGGCCGTTTCACACGAGTTGCGTACGCCTTTAGCCCGTTTAAGTTTTGCTTTGGAACTGTCTGCTTTGGCCCGGGACGAAAAACAGTTGATGCTGAATGATGTCAAAGAGCTGGAGCAATTGGTGGATGAAATGCTGGATTACGCCCGTCTTGAATCCGCACAACCTCAGTTGAAGATGCAGCAGGTGGACTTGTCTGAGTTGCTGCAAAACTTAGTGGAGAAGTTATCTCCTTTGCCCGGTGCTGCCATTGAACTGCATCTGAGCAACAGCTGTGTTTATGTCTGCGATGGCCATTATCTGGAAAGGGCGGTACAAAACTTAGTGGTGAATGCGAAACGATTTGCCAGAAGCAGAGTGTTACTGGTATTGGAGCCAACCGCATCTGGTATTGAAATAGGTGTTGAAGATGATGGTCCTGGCATAGCGCCAGAACAAAGGGCGGAAATACTGAAGCCTTTTGTGCGCTTAGACCCAAGCCGGCAAAAAGGTTTTGGTGGTTTTGGTTTAGGGCTGGCTATCGTCTGTCGTGTACTTGAATGGCATAAGGCCAGCATTGAAGTAGGCGAAAGTCGTTTAGGTGGCGCCAGCTTCCGGATAAAACTGCCATCTGAGCCGCGCTCTGATGGCAGAATGTAGACCTTAAAGCCCCAGATTTTTCAGGAAATCATCATCCGCATCAGAGGTTAATACTTCAACAGCTTCTGCCGCTTCTGATTCTGCTGCATTGGTATTGGCAATAATATCGTCCGGATTTTCATCCTGTGTTGGGACAAAATCGTGCAGTTGGATAAATTCAGTTTTATCCATCGACAATTCCATATAAAAAATGGCATGGTTTGGTGTGCTGAAGGTTACCCGTCGGGCCTGAGGTTGATCCAACTGAGTATTGATCATGATTTGCACTTGTTTATTAATCGCCATCATTTTTGGCTGGCTTTGATTAATAGAGGTTTGCAGCTCCATACGGACTCTGTTGGTGAAGTCGCCGACTATTTGGTTCATCAGTTCGCCCATCACATTACCTACTTCGTCTGAGGTATGGAAATTAGCCAGTTCAGATTCTGGCATACCCATGCTCATCATGTATTTACGGTAAATTTCCATCGCTGCCTGGGACGTAAAGTTGATAATGACTAAACCAGAAAACCCACCGTCAAATAACACAAAACAGCCAAGATCAGGGCGCAGGCAGGTTTTTTGGATTTTTTGGACCATAGGTGAATAGGCAACTTTATCGTTGCCTGCTGCAGCTAATACCTGAGTAACGGAATGGCAGAGGGTGAGTAATATTTCTTCGGTGGTTACTACTTTAGTTTTTTTCATCTGATAAATCCGGCTGAACAACGACATTAGCCTTAGTATATCTCTATTCCAACGCATAAGACTATAAAAAGCCTGAAGCTTTGTGTTATTGGCTTTGCCAGCAGTACTCACTTATCTATAAGTTAAACAAAGGCACTCACTGATGACTGAACAGGAAAAAATGGCCGCGGCTTTATGGTTTAACCCGGCAGATAAAGTGTTGGCCAAACAGCGGGTGCAGGCCAAGGCTTTGTGTACTCAGCTTAACCAGCAAGGCCCATTGCCTTTTAAAGCCCATCAGGAGTTAGCCAGGCAGCTATTTGGCAAAGTGGGCAGCTGTTATATAGAGCCGAATTTTTTCTGTGACTACGGCAAGAATATTGAGCTGGGCCAGAATTTCTATGCCAACCACAACTGCGTTATTTTAGATGCGGCCAAAGTCAGTATTGGCGATGATGTGCTGTTTGGGCCTGGAGTGCAAATTTACACTGTGACTCACCCGTTGGATGCGGCTCAGCGTAAAACAGGGCTGGAACAAGGCAAAGCTGTGACTATAGGTCATTCGGTGTGGGTGGGCGGTGGTGCTATTATTTTGCCCGGCGTTACTATAGGTGAAGGTGCTGTGATTGCGGCCGGTGCTGTAGTGACAAAAGATGTACCCGCTTCTACAGTAGTGGCGGGTAATCCGGCAACAATAATCAAAAGCCTGAATTAAAGCCGGAGTTTACATGAGCGTGGATCTGGTCAAACCCGCATTAAAAATCTGGATTAAAGCCTGGGTTTAGCGTGGATCTGATCAAACTCGCCTGACTCGGTCAGGTGCAGCAGACCTGCATTAAATTTTGCCTGTAATCCTCGATTCCAGAAGGCTGCAGGATAATCTACAGAGGGCAGTATCTGGTGGCTCTTAATGCTTTTTGCACCATAATGTTTGGTTGCGTAATAAGCCAGCACTTTGGCGTCCCCTATCATCAACTGGACCCTGTCGTTCATCAATAATTCAAACTGCTGAACTCTGTCAGCTTCTTCCAGATAATGGGCTTTTTTAACAGTTGCCGCAAAATCCGGACCCAGTACTTCACTGGCCTGCTGGTAGGCAACTATAGTTTTTCCTTCCAAATCTTTCAGGCTATTAATAGACAAAGGACTGCTGCTTTTTGTCACCACAACATCCAGCACAGTAAAATAAGGCTGGCTATAAAATGCGCCGGGATAAGGCACTGCAACAGGGCTGGCCATATCCAGCTTTTTTTCTGAGAAGAGTTTTAATAAGCGGCTGTAACTATAAAGTTCAAATTCGGCTTCAATGCCTTCCCGCTGCAAAATGGTTTTGATTATTTCATAATCCAGCCCGGTAATTTCGCCCTGAGCATTCCGATAAGCCCATGGCGCAGAGTCATGCAACCCTACTTTTAATGGCGCAGCCTGCACCAGGGCGCAAAGCAGACTTAACAATACAACTAGATATTTCATAGCAAAACTCCGGGAAGACTCTGCTTATTTAGCACAGTTCAGGACCAGTGTCGCAATTTTTGCGATTTAGCCTGCACTAATTTTATTGAGATCAGTTATCATTTCTTTACTTCCTGCCTGAGTATGATCATGAGTAAAACAGTCTCTTTTGGTTTGTTATTGCTGCTTGCCAGTATAGTTGCAACTACGCCTTTGGCTATTGATATGTATTTGCCTGCTATGCCAGTCATGGCTGATGAACTGGGCACAGATATTGGCCTGATCCAGCAGTCTTTAAGTGTCTACCTTGCCGCTTATGGTCTTGGGATGTTGCTCTTTGGTCCTTTAGCTGATGCCATAGGCCGGCGTCCGCTGGCGCTTGGTGGTCTGTTATTTTTTAGTCTGGCCAGTTTTGCTCTGGTTTTTTGTCAGGATGCACAGTGGTTGTTGGCTTTACGTGCTTTTCAGGCTTTTGCCGGCAGTGCAGCCACTGTAGTGGTGCCAGGTATTATCCGGGCTTTGTATCAGGAAAATACCGCTAAAGGCATGTCTTATGTTTCGATGATTATGATGATGGCACCTCTAATAGCACCAGCTATGGGCAGCGCTGTGTTATGGGTTGGCCACTGGCAGGATATATTTTTGGTACTGGCGCTTTATTCGTCTTTTATACTGTTGCTGACCTGGCGCTTTTTGCCCGATCCTGTGCCTGTGGTTAAAGGCCGCAAGCTGGAATTTCTGGCAGGTTACCGTTTTGTGTTTGCCAATGTGTCGGCACGACCACAAATTGCGACTTCAATGTTTGCCTCTTTTGCTTTTTTCTGTTTTTTAACCGCAGTGCCTTTTGTTTACATTGAATATTATGGCGTCAATGAGCAGTTATTCAGCCTGCTGTTTGCGCTGAATGTGGGGATGTTGATGCTGGCCAATTTTTGTAACAGCAGATATGTCGGCAGATGTGGCCCGCAACGAATGCTGAATTTTGGGCTGGTGCTGGCCTTGTTCAGCTCTGTTGTGCTTTGTCTGGCCAACTGGTTTGAATTGGGTTTGGTTTTTACTGTGCTGAGTATAGCGCCGCTGATGGCAAGTCTGGGGCTGATAGCCACCAATGCCGATGCCATGATTTTAATGCGGTTTCCAGAGCATAGCGGCACAGCAACAGCTGTGATTGGCACTTTACGTTTTGGCAGTGGTGCTTTGGCTGGTCCCTTATTGGCGTTGGGGTACACTGGTACTGCATTGCCGTTTTCTGTACTGATGTTTTCCGGCGTAGTGGCTATTGCTGTCAGTCAGTTTTTTGGTGTGTATCAGACCAAAGCAGTTAAAGAACTCTAAGACTGTAAATAATTCAGCAAACGGTCAAAAGAGCGGAAACTCAGGGCTTCGAGTAAATCGTTACGTTCTATTTGTGGCCGCTGTGCTAAATCGGCCAGAGTACGGGCTACTTTTAACAGCTTATGATAACTGCGGGCTGACAGCTTTAACTGAGTCAGGCAAGTTTCAAAATAATCCGCATCTGTTGGTTGTAAACGGCAATACTGCTCCAGTTCTGTCAGGTTTAAACGCGCATTGGCTTTGCCCTGGCGTTGCCATTGGACCATTCTGGCTGCCTCCACCCTTTGTTTCACCAGAGCACTGGATTCTTCGCTTTTTATCTGGCTTAAACTGCCTTTGGGCAATAAAGGCACTTCTACCTGTAATTCTATTCTGTCGAGAAAAGGACCTGACAGGCGGCTTAAATAACGCCTGATCTGTTCCGGACTGGAACGACCATCTTTATGATGCCCTGAAGGGCTGGGGTTCAGTGCCACCACCAACTGAAAACTGGCAGGAAACTCTGCCTGTCGGGCCGCTCTTGAAATAAAGACTTTACCGTTTTCCAGTGGCTGACGCAGAGATTCGAGCACTACACGCGGAAACTCGGGTACCTCGTCAAGGAACAGGACACCGCTGTGCGCTAAGGAAATTTCGCCGGGACGGGGCACAGAACCACCTCCGACCAAAGCAACAGCAGAGCAGCTGTGATGAGGCTGACGGAAGGGGCGCTGGTGCCATTGCTGCAAAGTACGGGGCTGTGCTGCTACTGAATAAATGGCTGCGGTTTCCAAAGCTTCCTGATCGGTTAATGTCGGAAGTATGCCGGGTAAACGTTGGGCCAGCATTGATTTTCCTGTGCCTGCAGGACCAAACATCAACAGATTATGTTCGCCGGCTGCTGCTATCTCCAGTGCTCTTTTGGCCTGAGCCTGGCCCCGGACTTCGGCCAGATCCGGGTAAGGTTCAGCCCGGCTATCAGGGAGAGCCGGGATAGCGGGTAAATCCTGATGATCTAATAAAAAGGCATGCACCTGTAATAAGTGCTCTGTGCCAAAAACCTTCAGATCAGGCACTTGTTGAGCTTGTATGGCATTCTTCAAAGGAAATACCGCTGTGTGTCCGGCAATTTTGCAGGCCAAAGCCAGAGGGATTTCACCTGTTACGCTGCGGATTTCTCCTGATAAGGCCAGCTCACCAAAAAATTCATAAGCCGATAGATCAGCTTGCAACTGACCGCTCGCATGCAGTATGCCAAGGGCAATAGCCAAATCAAAACGACCGCCTTCTTTAGGTAAGTCAGCTGGGGCCAGGTTGACAGTAATTTTATGATCCGGAAACTCAAAACCACTATTAATCAGTGCGCTGCGTACTCTGTCTTTGGCTTCTTTGACAGAGGTTTCAGGTAAACCTACCAGCTGAAAGCCAGGCAAACCACGGCTTAAATGCACCTCTACTGTCACCAGCGGTGCGTTTAAACCGCAGCGGGCTCTGCTATGGACTAAGGCCAGTGCCATGATCCATCCTCAGATAAATTGTTTACTTAATTTTAACCTTGGAATCTGATTTAGCCAGTTCGGTTGCCGAATTGATAAAAATGGGGGCTCAGGAGCACAAATACATTGCTAAATCTATGTTTATGCAGACTATTTATTTTTCGTTTCCGCTATAAAATCCAAAGTTTGGACTTTCCTTTTTCTCATTTCCTGCTATTCCTGTTACAGCAGAATAAAAAGTTTTCAATTAAATACTCCATCTGTCAGACCAGCACCGGAAAAAAGAGGTTGCAGTGAATAAAGTAGGGAGACCCCAAGTGAAAGCCAACCGCACGCCTCTTTTGAAAACAGGCCTCTTTATTTTGTTGAGCGTGGCGGTTTCTCCGCTCTTCGCTGCAACACAAACTACAGAACAGCAAAAGACTGAATTTATTCAGCTGGTCAAAGCAGGTCAACTGGAGCAGGCGTATCAGTTGGCTGAGGCTTTAGAATTGGAGCTGGCGGGCGACCCGGATTTTGATATGGCTTATGGGCGTATTGCCTTGCATGTTGGTCAGAATGACAGAGCTGTATTTGCGCTTGAGCGTGTTGTTGCTGAGAAACCGCAATGGCAACAAGCTCGTTTTACCTTAGCTCAGGCTTATTACAAAACAAAAAATTATCCTGCGGCTTTAAGTCAGCTGGATCAACTTGAGAAACAGCCACAGGCAGATTTGGTTGAACCCGTCTCTAAGTTACGCAGCGCAACTGAGTGGGAACAAACTAAATTAAAAGGCCATCAACGGCATAAGATCAGGTATGGCTTTGGCCATGATGACAACGTCAACAGTGGTACTGCGGAAGACAGGATTTTTATCCCTTCTTTAGGGGAAATTGATGTGTTTCCACAAAGCCGGGAGAGCAGTGATAATTTTCATCAGCTTGGATACAGCTTCGATGGGCGCTGGCAGCAGGACCAGCGTTATGCCTGGCTGGCCGATGCACAATTAGGCGCCACCAAGTTTAATCAACTGTCTGAATTTGACAGGGAAACCCTGGCGGTCCGCGCGGGTTTTGAGGCTGATTATCAGCAGTATAGCTACAGTATGCGTGCCTACAGCAGGCCTTTGCGTTTGGACGGACAGTTGTATCGTAATGACTGGGGCGGCCAAATCAGCGGGAAATATCAGATGAATGCGCTGAATTCTGTGGGTCTGCAGTGGGTATCAGGTCGTTCAGACAACAGAATAGATGACAGATTAAATCTCACTGTGCACGCTCTGAGCGCGTCCTGGGAGCGCAAAGGCAGCCGCTGGATCAATCAGGCCACTATCAGTGTATCCAATGAACGCAGCCGTCTTGAAAGTGCTGACTATAACAGCAGGGTGGTCAGTTCTTTGAGTTACAGCACCATCTGGCTGGCCAGTGCTTCTCATATTCTGATCGCCAGAGCTGAACTACAGGACGTCAGTCATAAAGCGGCTCATCCCTTATTCAGAGTAGTGCGGGATGAAGCACTATTCTCCTTCACGGCCAGTTGGATTTGGCAGTATTCGGCCTCGTTCGGCACTGAGCTCAGATGCAGCTACACTAATAAAAACAGCCCGGTGACTTTGTATGAATATGACCGCACAGAATGTGTGCTAGGAGCCAGCTATGCGTTCTAACCTTAGTGTAATTGTTATGCCAGTGCTGGCTTTATGTAGTTTTGCTCTGTCGGCGCAGGATCAGACAGGCAGTGCAGGCCTGACATTGATGGCCAGAGGCAATGTGACGGCAACAGCCACTGATACCCAACAAAGCCGTGATTTGAGTCGTAAAGCACCGGTTTTTAATATTGACCAGGTCAGTACCGGAGCGCAAAGCCAGGCCCAGTTCAGAATGCTTGATGGCGCTCTGTTAGCCTTACAAAGCGATACAGAACTGTTGATCTCTGAATACAAAGCCAGCTCTGCCACAGAGCAAGGTTCAGTGGTGATGGAGTTGGTCAAAGGCAGTCTGCGTACTGTGACTGGCTCTATTAAAGGCGATGCGGGTAACTACCAGTTGAAAACGCCTGTTGGCAGTATAGGGATTCGGGGTACTACCTTTCAGTTGTCCTACATCAATGAAATTATGCTGGTTGGGGTTTGGGATGGCCAGATTGAGTTACAACTGACCCGCTCAGACGGCACAGTTGAAAATGTCACTTTTGGTGGTGGCCAGAGTACATCTTTTGCAAGGATAAGCAGGGCGGGGCAGGTGACCCCTCTGTTGTCTCCTCCCGCTGAGTTTGCAGGGAATATAGTAAGTGCCAGGAGGGGGAGCAGCGATTCAGGTACCAACACCGATACAGCTTCTAATACTGTGCTTACTCAGGTTACAAACGCTGTATCAAATCAAGGCTCAGAAGATACGTCTTTTATAGCGGAGCAATCCTATCAGGGCAGCAGTGAGCAAATACCTGTTGCTGACTTGATCGCGGCGCGTACCGGCAGTTACCAATACAACAGTCTTGAGCAGTTCAGCGTACAAAGCACCGAAGGGGCTGTGTCTGACTTTCAGGTTAGTCTGACGATAGATTTTGACAATGGCACTGTACCGCAAGGCGAGTTGTCTTTTAACGATGCTGGCGGTGAATGGTTTGCCGCTTTTAACGGTGTGGTAAATGTGGATCAGTTGGAATTAGGTGTTAATTTTGCCAGCCATGGCAATGAAAGAGCTCAGGGGCAAATCGATACGCTTTTTGTCAATGGTATTGATCAGATCCTCGGGCAGTTTGTATTGAGTGAGATTGAGAACCCGGCTGTTACAGCTGGCGGTATCTTTTTGATTAAATAGCGCCGCCTTAAAGGATAAAGTTATGCGTGTAGCTCTGTTTCGTGAGTTTTTCCGGCGCTGGTTCATCTTAACCCTTTGTCTGGTGTTGACTGCTTGTGGCGGCTCTGGTGGGGACAGTGGGTCGGATGCTCCCTCAGGGGACAGGCCTGTTGTGCCTCCACCTATCACTACTCCACCTATCACTACTCCTGTTGTCCCCCCGGTGGGTGACACTCCGGTTGAACTGGGCCTGATGGTGGCTTTTGGCTACAACTCGCTGGCAGCAGGGGCACCTTTACGTACTCATCTGGTGCAAAATCTGGCTGTAGGTAATGGGACTGCCAATTATCGGTTTCCGCGCTCAGGTGAGAGTATCAGTGGCAATCTGACCATAGCTGTTGATGTGGCTGATCCAGATGGCATAGCCCGTGTATTGGTGGGGTTCAGCGGTAGTGAACAGGCATTGGTTTTATGTGACAGTAATTGTGGTACAAGCTTCTCGCAAACTGTGACTGGTGTGAACCCACGCAATTTTGGCCTGACTCCTGGTTCTTTGCGTTTAGAGCTGTGGCTGGAAGATGTATTGGGTAACAGTATTCTGTTCGACGCCCGGGATATTGAATGGTTACCAGAAGCCATAACAGGGTTAAATACCAGCAGAACTGATACGACCGTGCAGATCAATTGGGCGGCAAACAGCAACGCCCGCCGTTACAACCTGTATATTGCTGAACAGCCTGGCATCACACCGGAAAATATCCTGACTAAAACAGGTGGCCGTCAGTTTTTAGCTTTGTCGCAACCTGAAGTGGCTGTGCCGGGATTACTTGCAAATCAACGTTATTTTGTTGTTGTTACCGGAGTCGATTCATCCGGTGAAAGTTTATTTTCACAGCAACATGTAGTACAACCCATGGGATCCGCTGAATTTTCAGCTCCTGTTGCCAGCCCTGATCAGTTCAGCCTGGACGAAGATACGGAGTTCAGAGGCTTTTTACTGAACAATGACAGTCATCCGGATGACCGCAGTTTTAATCTGGATCCACAAGCTGTGCGTTTGCCGGATAACGGAACTTTGGTACTGAATAGCGATGGCTCTTTTATTTATCAGCCTGCAGCCAACTTTTTTGGTAATGACAGTTTTATTTATCAAATCACCGACGCCCAGGGGCTGACAGCTCAGGCTCTGGTCAGTTTAACTGTGCTGCCAGTGAACGATGCGCCGTTAGTTCAGGATGATAGTTATAGTCTGAATAAAAACAACAGTCTGAATATCGCTGCACCTGGCGTATTAAATAATGATAGTGATCTGGATGGCGATACACTGGTTGTTGAGGTGATCCCCTTCACAGCACCTGCCCATGGCAGTGTACAACTGAATGCCGATGGCTCTTTTAGCTATACACCCCAAACCAATTATGCAGGCGAAGACTTTTTTGTGTATCAGGTAACTGATGGTCAGGGCGGTTCAGCTCAGGCCAGGGTCAGTCTGCGTATTGAAATGACGAATGCTGCTCCTGTTGCACTAAATGACAGTTATCAGGTGAATGAAGATGCAAGGTTGGTAGTTGATGTTGCCAATGGCATTTTAGCCAACGACTCTGATCCGGATGGCGACGCTGTCACGCTGGTGACAGAGCTGCCAACCACAGTCAAAAATGGCCAGTTGGTATTGGCATCCGATGGCAGTTTTTTGTATATCCCTAACCAGGATTTTTTTGGTACTGACAGCTTTAGCTACCAGATCAAAGACCCGGCTGGTTTAGTCAGTACTGCCACTGTGCAGCTGACTGTGCTGGCGCAAAATGATCCACCTGTGGTGCAGCCATCCGCTTATTCTGCGAATCAGGGCGCTTTATTATCAGTTTCAGCTCCGGGTTTATTAGCGCATGCCTTTGATGCCGATGACAACAACCTGAGTCTGGTGATAACCCCTGTTGCAGCACCGGCCAAGGGAGTCTTGACCTTGTCAGCAAACGGGGCTTTTAGTTATCAGCCCAATGCGGCAGCTGCAGGGACTGATAGTTTTAGCTATCAGGTGACGGATCCTGCCGGAGCTGTCGGGACAGGCACTGTAACCATCACTATTATTGCTGCTCCAAACCCTCCGGTGTTTACCGATCTGACTGTTGACCTTTGGGATGATGTCCCTCAAGGCTTTGCTCTGGCCCAGTTTGTGGTAACTAATCCAGATCCTGATACAAGCATCAGTTTCAGTCTTATCGCTGGTAATACTCAGGGTATTTTCAACCTGACGACTGCGGGAGTGCTCAGTATTGTAAACCCTGCTCCTTTAGTTCAGTTGGCCGGGACTTCTGTACCACTGACGGTCAAAGCACAAAATAGCGCAGGACTTTCGGCCCAGGCCACTGTCACTGTCAAGGTTAAAAGTACTCAGGTGATTGCAAAGAATGACAACTATTCAGTGGCGGAAGATCAGGCGCTGACGTCAGTTGTCAGTGTGCTCGCCAATGATGTGGATCCAAAAGGGGTGGGTTTGACCGCCAGTCTGGTGACAGCACCTGCTCATGGTGTGTTAAGCCTGAATAGCAACGGCCATTTTAGCTATAGTCCAAACCTGAACTTTTATGGACAAGATAGTTTTGTTTACAGTGCCAGCAATGGGACCAGGTCTGCACAGGCTACAGTGCTTATCACTGTGACTCCGGTGAATGATACGCCTGTATTACATCCTGCTACTTTTACTTTTTCTGAGGCTGTGGCCCAGGGAACTGTAGTGGGGCAACTGATGTGGCAAGATGCAGAACCTGACCAGAGTTACAGCTTCAGCATTTTGAGTGGAGATACCACTCAGGCTTTTTCAGTGACCACTCAAGGCCAGCTTGTGGTTGCCAGTGCCAGTGCCTTGCAGGCAAGAGGCGGAGCCGGTGGTGTTTTAACTCTACAAATCACCGACAGTGCCGGGGTTTCGGGCACAGCTTTGATAACGCTGAATTTGATATCTGCTATGCCAGTGGCTAATGCCGATGCCTATACAGTGGATCATAACAGTTTGTTGCAGGTGAACGCCGCTGCTGGTGTGCTTAGCAATGACACGGACCCCACAGGACTGGGATTAACTGCAACTGCTGTCACTTCAGGGCCATTTTACGGGCAGCTTAGCTTGAACGCGGATGGCAGTTTTAGCTATCAACCCAATACAGATTTCTATGGACAAGATGTTTTTAGTTATCAGATCACTAATGGGGTAAGAACTGCCAGCACCGCTGTGACCATCACTGTGGTGCCGCCTGCCTTGTTGGCAAACTTTGATGCTTACAGCCTGGATGAAGATACGCTGCTCACTGTCACTGCTGCGAACTCTTTATTGCAGAATGATATTTTTGATCCAGACCAGCCACTGAGTGTCAGCCTGGTGCAAGCACCAGCTTATGGCACATTGAGTTTAAATGCAGATGGTACTTTTACCTATCAACCCGCCGCTAACTCTTATGGTGCTTTTGACTTCACGTACCGGCTGACTCAGGGGGCCCTTACTTCAGATACACAAGTGGAATTAAATGTCACCTCTGTGATTGATGCTCCTGTATTACAGGATGCGACTGCCAGTATTGTGGATGATTACGTCAATATGCAGCATGTGGTAACGCTGAGCCTGTTTGACCCGGATCCAGGCAGCTACAGTTATGAGATCCTGTCAGGGAACACAGGTGGGGTTTTTGCGCTAACAACGGATGGCAGTATTCAGGTTGCCAATGCGTCTTTATTGGATGCAAGTACAACTCCTTCCTACAGTTTGCAGGTGAAGGTGACCAAAGACACTAATGATAGTCTGAGCGATACAGCGACAGTCGTGATTTATGTCACTGCCGCTGTGCAGAAAGAAACATCGGTGCTTACTGATAATGCCTTTGCCGGTGGCGGTGCGCTGTCTGTAAAGATGATGCTAAGCGGCGAATACAACGATCCGGAACAAATCATCCCCTTGAGTGATGGCAGAAGCCTGGTACTTGGTACCATCAGTTCGTACTATACAGAAGAGATATTTGTAGCGCGGCTAAAGGCTGATGGTGGTGTGGACTCCAGCTATGCCCATGAAGGCATATTCAGAAGCAAAATATTCTCCAGCAGTACGTCAGAGCAACTGGTTGAAGCAGTGTTAACTGTCGATAACGAGTTGGTCATCCTGGTTAATTATTCAGAATCTGGCAGTACAGGATTTTATTTGCTGAAGCTTGATGCAGAAGGTGCTCTGGATGATGACTTTGGCGATTCACTGGGTTATATCATTTGTGAGGCGGCAGAATGCAGCAACACCGCTGTCGCCAGCGATGTGCTGCTGAATCACTCAGGCCATTACGTAGTTTCAGGTACGAAAGAGGGGGCAACTCCTTTTCTATTTGAATTTGCTGATTCCGGATATCAGACGGGATGGAGTGCAACCCTTAGCAGCGTTGCAACCTTTGATTTGGTTCGGCAAGACAGCCAGAATAACTACTATGGTATTGGCCAGTCTGATACTAATCATATAGTAGTAGTCCGATTTTCATCAGCTTATATACTGGATGCGGCTAGCTTTGGTTGTAGTTCAGGAAATCCTTCTGATTGTATCGGTTACCAGATTTATGATTTTTCAGCCATCAACAGCATGGCTTATGATGCGGTGCTTTATAACGATGAATTGTATCTGACAGGGGCGCTAACAAATTCCTCAGCCCCCACCAGTTCTGATGCGTTGTTTTTTAAGTTGACCACAAATGGCAGTCTGGATCCTGCTTTTGGTAACAATGCCGGATATTACCAAATCACGGGTTCAGAAGGGGCTCCGTTGCACTATCGCTCAATCACTGCAGATCACTCAGACTTTTATATACTAACCAGCACCAGTACCACAGAGGACGGGCGGAATATGCTTTCTGTCAGTCGCTATGGTCTGGATGGATTATTTTATCAGGATCATCTCTTGTCCGCCGAAGGCCATTTCAGCGCTGTGGATGTGCAAGTGAGCGATACAGCAGTGTGGGTGTTGAATCAATTGACCGACCCCAGGCATGACAGCGGAAATACAGTCAGCTTTAACTGGGTTGCTAAACTTCAGCCAAATACCTTAGTGGCAGATACCAGCTTCTCACATTATGGCCAGCGCTGGTTTAATGCGGGATTCAGCTATGACAGCCTGATGGGAATACAGAAGTTAGCTTCAGGTAGTCAGGGCGATAAAACCTTGTTTTATGGGTATAGCTACTCTTATGTGAACGGCAGTTATCAGCAGGCATTTGTAGGTCGTTTAACTGCGAGTGGGGCTTTGGATCCGAGCTTTGGTAACCATGGGCTGGTATTGTTTGTCTCTGAGCAGCTGTCATACAGCTATATACAAACAGTGGCTGAAAGCTCTACAGGACAGCTGTATCTGGCTGGCTCCGGTTATAACGAAGATGATGAGCTGATTGGTTTTATTTTTAAGCTCAACCAAGATGGTTCTGTGGATCAAAGCTTTGCCGGAGGTGTTTTTGAACTCAGCCCTTCTGCTGTGGGTAGTTACGCTCAAACTGCTGTGGCTCAGCTACAGCCAGGCCTGGATGGGTCATTGCTGGTTGGCGCTGAGTTTAGTCAGGATTATTACAATTCAGATATTGTTCTGCTGCAGCTAAAACCGGATGGTTCCCTGAATACAGGGGAGTTTGGCCCCACATCTGCAGGTTATGTCGTCTTTGATGCGATAGACCCTGATTCTGAAACTTCAGAGCACTTATCCGGGTTAATCCTGGATCCCGTTGACGACAGTATAGTGATCAGTGGCCAGCATTATAAGGAAAACGATCCTCAGCTGTATCTGGCACGTTTTAGTGCTTCAGGGCTGCCGATGAACAGTGTTAATTATCCTTCTGAGCCCTTTGGCGACTCAGGCCAGGGCTTTAGTTTGATCAATCTGGTCGACAACATTGATGATTCAGGTAACTATTCTGAGCACTTCCATGGTTTAGATTTTGATGCCGGCCGTAATCTGGTGCTGGCCATGTCGAGAAACAATGATGGAGATCACGACTATTATTTATACCGCCTTCAGGGAAATGGTCTGGTGGATACTTCGTTTAATTCGGGTGTACCCAGACTATTTAACTCATTTAGTGATATGGCAGAGCTGGATCTGCAAATTAGAGATATCAGGGTTGACCCGGCAGGACGTTTATTGATGGTTGGCACTTACTACGATGTTTCTGATTTAAAGACGTGGGTAGGCAGGGTGTTACTCGATGGCAGCGGAACTGAACCCGGACGTTGGGATCCTGCTTTTGCATCTGATTCTTCAAACTATGGCGCTTATGTAATGCCGGGAGTGTCGTCTTATGCTTATGATGTCTTTATGGAGCTGACCAGCAGCAAAGTAACCTTAGGCTGGAGTGATTACGAATCAAGTGAATATGTGGTGCTCTTCAGGCAGTATCAACTTTATGAATACGATGCCAATATCGCTGAGTGAGTCATTATGCAGATTAAATTTTATGGTGTGCGTGGCTCAGTTCCTACGCCAGGGCCGGATACACAGCGTTATGGAGGCAACACGCCTTGTGTGTTGCTGACCAGCCAAAGTGGTCAACAGTTAATTCTTGATTCAGGCACTGGTATCCGGCAACTTGGCCATGAATTGATGGCTGACAATACCGAACTGGTGCTGCTGCTGAGCCATAACCATTGGGATCATATTCAGGGTTTCCCTTTTTTTGCACCTGCTTATCAGGCTGGACGCAAGATCCGCATTATTCCCGGTAAAACTTTGCAAGCAGAAGATGACTCTATTTTAAAACAAATGTGCGGTGAGTTTTTCCCTGTGGCACCACAGCAACTTGCATCTGTTATTCGAATCACCCCTATGGTTGATGACCAATGGCAATTAGGAGATTTCCTGATCCATCGTTGTCAGTTGAATCATCCTGGGGCAGGCAGTGCTTACCGTATTCAGGCTGACGGTCAGACTTTGGCCTATGTCACAGATAACGAACTCTTTCCACCTGGTCAGGCATTAACCTCAAAAGCAGAATGGCTGGAATTTGTTTGTGGGGTAGATCTGCTGATCCATGATGGTCAGTATCTGGAAACGGATATGCCACACAAAGAGGGCTGGGGGCATTCCATGGTCAGTCAGGCTGTGACTTTGGCGACAGAAGCCGGAGTGAAAAATCTGGTTATTTTTAGTCATGATCCAACACGGACAGATGAAGAGTTAGATAGGTTGGCGACTCAGTTTAGCGGGCATGAGCCACCAGTACTGATGGCGATGGAGGGAATGGAGTTGTGGTGCTGAATTATTGGCAGCGGCATCACTGGATACTGCTTAGTGGTCTGTTATTTAGCGCAGTGCTGGTGCTGGCTCAGCTCAGTGCCGTTTATTCAGAGCAGTCAGTGTTAAAGCGGTTGGATGGGTTATTGTATGACAGCAGATTAAAATTGACCCTGCCTTACAGAGCCCCGACCGATCTGCCAGTTGTCATAGTAGATATAGACGAAAAAAGCTTGCAGCAGGCAGGTCGTTGGCCCTGGAGTCGCCAGATGGTAGCGCAAATGCTGGAGCACTTAACTGCTGCAGGGGCTTCAGTGGTCGCTTTTGATGTCATTTTCTCCGAGCCGGAGCGTAATCCGGTGCAGCAAGTATTACAGGGGGGAAAACAGCAGTTATCGGCAGAAATGACGGAAGAGTTACAGCAATTAGCCCCGGCTCTGGATGCCGATCAGCAGTTTGCTGACAGTCTGGAAAATAAAGATGTAGTGCTGGGTTTTTTGTTTCAGCAAGAGCAACTGGCAGTAGGCCAGTTACCTGAAACCTATGTCGTCATGGACAGTCAGGCCAGTCAAAGTTCAGCCAGCAATTTTGCAGGTTATGTCGCCAATACTGCAGTGCTGCAACAACAAAGTTCAGGTACAGGTTTTATTAACTCTTCCCCTGATCCTGATGGTTTTATCCGTCAGGCGGCTTTACTGATCCGTTATCAGGATAAAGTTTATCCTTCGCTGGCGCTGGAAGCCGCCCGTTTGTATGCGCTGGCAAATGAGCTTGCAGTGGAAACAGCACCATTGGAGCAGATTAATACCATAGTCGGTGTCACTGTAGGTAATACCCGCATCAATACAGATTTATACGGCAGGGTGCTGATCCCTTATCGTGGGCCAGCCCGCAGTTTCCCTTATATTTCCGCTTCCGATGTGTTGCATGGCAGAGTGGATAAAACCTTGCTCAAAGATGCTGTGGTTTTTGTGGGTACTTCTGCGGTAGGCCATGCGGATTTACGTTCAACTCCTGTTGGGGTGCAATACCCAGGTGTCGAAGTGCATGCCAATGTATTTGAAGGTTTAATTTACCCACAACTGATTCATTCTCATCCGGATTGGGCTGAAGCTTTGGTGTTTTTGTTTTTAGTGGTGTTGGGCCTTGTCATGAGCTTGTTATTCCCTGTGCTTGGCCCCGTCAGTCTGGCGTTAACAGGCGGTAGTCTGTTGTTGTTTACTCTGGGTGGCAACTTGTACTGCTGGCAGGTGTTAAAACTGGATTTACCACTGACCTCCAGTTTGTTACTGATTCTGGGTCTGACCTTGCTGAATTTAATTTATGGTTTTTTTGGTGCTTCACGGCAAAAAGCGCGGATTAAATCTATTTTTGATCAGTATGTGCCTCCTGCTCACATTGATGAAATGCTGAATCACCCTGAAAGCGTCAGTCTGGATGGCAAACGTAAGGAAATGTCAGTGTTGTTTTCTGATATCCGGGGTTTTACTACTTTGTCTGAAAAGCTGACAGCGACTGAATTAAAATCTTTACTCAATCGCTACTTTTCACCTATCACTAAAACTATATTTGAACATCAGGGCACCATAGATAAGTATGTGGGAGACATGGTGATGGCATTCTGGAATGCGCCTCTGGATGTAAAGGCTCACGCTGAGCTGGCAGTGAAAGCTGGTTTTTCCATGCTAAAGATCACAGATGAACTGAGTAAGAGTTTTGTCTCTGATGGTCTGCCTGCTATTGATATTGGTGTTGGCGTTAATACAGGTGAAATGAATGTAGGCGACATGGGATCTGAATACCGCCGGGCTTATACAGTGTTGGGGGATTCGGTGAATTTAGGCTCAAGGCTGGAAAGTCTGACCAAATATTATGGGGTCCGGTTTTTGGTCAGTCAGATGACAGTGCAGCAATGCCCGACTTTAACTTTCCGTACTGTAGATAAAGTCAAAGTGAAAGGCAAAACTGAAGCTGTCACTATTTATGAACCTATAGACCCACAGCAGCTGGAGAATCCACAGTATGTTGCCGTTTTGCAGCAGCATGAGCAGGCGCTTATTCTGTATTTGCAGCAACACTGGGCTGAAGCTGAAGCGCTCTGGATCAGGTTGCAACAAGACTCCGGCCATAAGTTATATACTTTGTATCTGGAGCGTATAAATTATTACCGTCAGCAGGCACCAGGTGCTGATTGGGATGGTGTGTATACCCATGCAGAAAAATAACGGCAGGGAAGACAAATGACTGAACCTTCAGTATTAAAGCATCTGATTGAAATTAGCATTTCATTGTCAGTGGAGCGGAATACAACCCGCTTACTGGAACGTATTCTCACCAGCGCTCAAACCTTAACTCAGGCCGATGGCGGCACTATTTATTCAATCACCGCAGACAAAAGTCTGAAATTTGAAACCCTGATCAACAATTCGCTGAATATGTATATGGGCGGCAGTTCAGGCCAGCCTATTCCTTTCCCTTCTATTCCTATCTACAAAGATGGCGAAGTAAATCAACACGCTATAGTGGCTATAGCTGCAGCTGAAGGCGAAATGATCCATATTCCGGATGCCTATGCCTGTCAGAAATACGATTTAAGTGCAGCCCGTAGTATGGATCAGCGCACTGGCTATCACACTCAGTCGGTTTTGACTGTACCGATGAAAAATCATGAGGGTGAACTGAACGGCGTATTGCAGCTGATCAATGCCACAGTGGATGGCAAAGTCAGCGCTTTTTCCGCCCAGCAAATGGAGTTAGTGCGTTCACTGGCTTCTTTGGCCGCTGTGGCATTAACCAATAAGCAGTTGATTGAAAACATGGAGGAGTTGTTTCAGGGCATAGCACGGCTTATTGCTAAAGCTATAGATGAAAAATCTCCTTATACAGGCGGTCATTGCAAGCGGGTTCCTGAACTGACTATGATGCTGGCTGATGCTGTGCATCGTCACGACAGCGGGCCTTTGGCCGACTTTAGTCTGACTCAGGCTGACCGGCATGAATTAAGTGTGGCTGGCTGGTTGCATGACTGTGGAAAAATAGCGACTCCCGAATATGTGATGGATAAAGCCAGTAAGTTGCAGACTATTTTTGATCGGATAGAGCTGGTCGACGCCAAAGTAGAGATTGCCAAAAGAGACCTGGAACTCAGTCTGGCTGGCCCTTTGTATCTGGCCTCGCATCAGCAGGATCCGGAGCAAGTTGCCAGATTGCAACAACAGTTGGCTCAAGGTTTGGCTGAGTTGGATGCTCAACGTGAGTTTTTGCGTAAAGCCAATATTGGCGGCGAATTTATGGATAAAAACGATCAGCAGCGTGTGGCTGATTTTGGTCGCCAGCAGCAAATCCGTATTGCAGATCAGCTACAAAATTTATTATCGGACAATGAAATTTATAATCTGAGCATAGCCCGTGGGACTTTGACCGCAGAAGAACGGCAGATCATCAACCGCCATATGGACATTACTGTGGATATGCTGGAATCTTTGCCATTCCCTAAACATTTACAAAGGGTACCAGAGTTTGCCTGTGGTCATCATGAAAAAATGGACGGTACTGGTTATCCCAAAGGATTAAAAAGAGAACAAATGTCAGTGCCAGCCCGTATGATGGCAATAGCTGATATTTTTGAAGCCCTGACCGCTTCTGATCGTCCTTACAAAGAGGGCAAACCTTTAAGTGAATGCCTGATGATTATGGGGCGAATGAAAGAAAACCAGCATATAGATCCGGACTTGTTTGATATTTTTATCGATCAGAAAGTGTATCTGCAGTATGCAGAGCAATTTTTAAAACCGGGTCAGATGGATCATATCGACCTGAACTCTATTCCGGGTTATTTACCACCAGAGCAAAGGCATGCAGGTAAATAAGCTCTGCATCAGCTAGGCTTATAAAAGTATCATTGAAGAAGTTGGAGTTGCATGCGCCTTGTCCTGATATTGTTGTTCAGTAGCTGTTTTTGCTGGAGCCTGCAGGCTAAAACCTATGTGATAGGTATAGAACAACTGGATTATTATCCACATTACGATTTTCTGTCGCCTCAGCCTCGTGGTTATTTTTTTGATTTGATTGGGCTGTACAGCAAATGGAGCGGTGACGAGTTCAGCTTTAAAGCTTTACCGGTCAAACGCTTATACAAAGACTCAGCAGAGCTGACCGACTTTGTCTATCCGGATCACCTGGCATGGCAACCTCATTTAGATATTGATCAAAGCCAGCCTAAATACTACAGCGCTCCGGTGATTTATACCCTGGGCTCAACATTGGTTTTACCGGAAAAACGTTTAATGCAGCTGACAGACTTTAGGGTGTTAGCCAATATTCATGGATTTTCGCCCAGCCTCTGGCTTCAGCTAAAACAAACACACAAGTTTAAAATACTGGATGTACCTGATGCGGAATCGGCCTTACGTATGGCGATCCGGGGCAGGGTGGATGCTGCTAATGTTGAATACAATGTGGCACAGTACCATTTAAAACAAATGCAGTTGCCTGGCGCATTAGTGATGGCGGAACATTTACCTTTTACCAACCTGGCATTTCACTTATCCAGTCAAAAACATCCGGAGCAAATCCGTCGCTTTAATCAATTTCTGATTGAACAACAAGACCAGATCCAAAAGTTAAAACAACGTTATGGTCTGGTTGAATACAAAGAGCAATTGCCAAAGCCCTGAGATATATCTCAGCATACAGCTGAAGTTCGCCAGTAAAGTCGTTAGACTAGCTACACTGAATTAAACTTTGGGAAGGTCGTATGTTTGAATGGATCGCAAGTCCGGAAGCCTGGATTGCTTTAGGTACTCTTGCTGCTCTGGAAATAGTGTTGGGTATAGACAACATTATCTTTTTATCTATTTTGGTTGGGCGTTTACCTGAACATCAGCGTGCTTTTGCCCGACGTATGGGTTTAGGTTTAGCCATGTTTGCTCGTCTGGCCTTGTTATTTTCTATCTCATGGGTCATGGGCTTAACAGAAACCTGGTTTACTGTGCTTGGCAATGACATTTCAGGCCGGGATGTGATTCTCATTGGTGGTGGTTTATTCCTGTTGGCCAAATCGACTCAGGAAATTCACCATAGCCTGGAAGGTATGGAAGAGGAAAGTTCAGGCCCTAAAGTGGTCGCTAACAACCTGTTTATGGTGTTGATCCAAATCGCTATTTTAGACATTGTATTTTCGCTGGATTCTGTGATCACAGCAGTAGGCTTGGTGAACGACATTGAAATTATGGCGATAGCTATTATTTCAGCTGTGTTAGTGATGATGTTTGCTGCTAAATCTATAGGTGATTTTGTGGACGCACACCCCTCTATTAAAGTATTGGCTTTGTCCTTCCTTATTTTAGTCGGCGTAACCTTAATGATTGAAGGTTTTGATGTGCATGTGCCAAAAGGTTATATCTATTTCGCCATGGCGTTTTCTATCACAGTGGAGATGATCAATATCCGTATGCGTAAAGGCCGCCAAGCGGTGAAGTTGCATAAAGCGATAACGGAAGAAAAACCTGAATAAAAGCGGGAAGGAGTGATTGGTCTGTCTGATCAATCACTCTGTTCTTTTAGCGTAAATCGTTAGCCTTTTTGCCAAAAACCGGAATGGTCAGATGCCAGCGAATAGCCGCCAGACGCAACGCCAGTAAAGCCACCATACCTGCCAGCATAGCAGGCATTTGTGCCATACCAAACCCCAGCAGTTGCACATACACCAGACCGCCAAAAATACAGGTGATAGCATACAATTCGCCACGGAACACCATAGGGATTTCACGGCATAACACATCGCGGATCATGCCACCACACACGCCGCTCATAGTTCCCAGCATAATAGCAACAAAATCCGATGTACCGTGATCCAGTGCTTTTTGGGTGCCCATAATGACAAAAAATGCCAAACCTATGGCATCGGCAATTTGTAAGGTATTGTTTGGGATCACCAAGCGGTTGCGAACCAATAAAATAGTCAAAATGGCAGCAGCAAAAATCGCTAGAAAGTAACTGTTGTTGGTCAGCCAAATAACGGGAGAGTCGAGGATCAGATCCCGTAAAGTGCCGCCCCCTATGGCCGTTACAGTAGCCAGCACTATGACCCCAAAGCCATCCATTTGTTTTCGCCACGCTGCTAAAGTGCCTGAAATCGCAAATACAGCTATACCCAATAAATCAAACCAATGGAAATAAAGCTCCATAGCACACCCAAAAATGAGATGAATGACGTCAAATTAACAGGCTTTTACACCGAATCACAGCTGCAGGCAGGTGTTTTATTTTCTGCTCATGCTAGTATGACGTCGTTAGTTTGCCGGAAGGAAAAGGGAATATGGGTAAAAAGGTTTGGCTTGGGGCTGCATTTTTTGTATCGGCCAGTGCGCTGGCAGGTTTTTTTTATGCGAACCATCATGCGGAGCAACTGATGGCTGGACATATAGAGCGTAGTAATCAGCAGTACCTGCAATTGGCTGAACATGGCGATATGCCGCCTATTCATATGAGTTACAGCAAACTGTCCGCCAACATTATTACCTCAAGTTATAAAATCCAGGATTTGCATATAGGCATTGCTGGTATGGGAGATTTAGTCACTGTAGGTCAGGTTGAACTTGTTGGTTTGCAGCGTGATGGTTTACCCGAAGATGGTGCAGCCCGCTTAAAAGACTTAAAACTGGCACCACAGGCTCTGGCTTCTTTCCCCCCTGAGTTAGCGACTTATCTGGGGACTTTGTTGATGGAGCTGAGCTATCAGTACAAATACAAAGCAAAAACGGGGGAGCTGTCTTTTCAGCAGGAATTACGGATTAATCATCATTTTAGCCTGAACTACCGTTTTGCCTTAACAGGGGTGGCGGATCTGTGGCATTTTGCTGAAGAAGTGAAACAGCTGACTCCAGAACAACAACAACAACGATCTGAACATCCTGATTATTTACCTGACTTAATGAAAAAAGTCGGAGTGATAGCTATAGCCAATGGTTCGGTTGAACTGGAAAACAAAGCCTTTTTAGAGCAATTTTTTGATCAACTGGCTCAATCACAAATCACCGCAGATTATGCCGGAATGCAACAGCAATTCACTGCTGCTTTGCAACAAAACCCACAAATTCCGGAGCAGATTAGTGCGCCCGTACTGAGCTTTTTGCAGCAACCACAACGTTTAAAACTCAGCTTCCAATTCCAGCAGCCTCCCAGCTTTTCTCAAATGCAGGATGGGACGGCCATGGCTGGAATTGATACGGCAGAAGATTTTATCAGCTTCGCCAGTTTAACTTTGAAAGCAAATTCCAACTAAAACCAGACTCGTGTTTTATTCAACTTGACATAAGAATAGTTCGCATTTATAAATGCGACCTATTCTTATTCGGTTGAGTGTAGTCATGAAATTGTCCAGACTGGTGTTAGCTTTGGCTTTGCCATTTCCGTGGTTTGCTGCAGAAACAGTAGCTGCAGAAACAGCTGTTGAAATCGAAACCATCCAGGTGTCAGCAACCCGTTCTTCTTATCCGGTTAGTACAGTGCCAGCCACTATCACCGTAATTGATCAGGAAGAATTAAAATCACAATTGGCCGTGACTCAGGACCTGTCACAAATTTTAGGGAATTTATTACCCAGCTTTTCACCGAGCCGACAGAAACTAACGGCCAATGGCGAAACCCTACGTGGCCGTGAGCCACTTTATATGATTGATGGTGTGCCTCAGTCTACCCCTTTACGTAACGGTTCCCGTGACGGCAATACCATAGACCCATCCATGATTGAACGTATTGAAGTGATACGTGGGGCTAACGCTATCCAGGGCATGGGGGCCAGTGGCGGCATTATCAATATCATTACCAAATCACCGGCTGAGTATCAGCATCAGGTCAGTTTATCTGGCTCTGTGCCTACTGCAGGCGGCCAGGACACTCAAAGTTACAAAGCCAGTTATTTGTTTTCAGAGCAGTTTGAAGATGTCTCTTTTATTGCAGGTGGCGCTTTTAACAAAACAGGCTTGTATCTGGATGGTAATGGACAGCCTATAGGTGTCGACACCACTCAGGGCGATACCATGGATTCAGACACAGTCAATTTGTTTATCAAAAGCAAATGGCAGATGACCGAAACTCAAAGTCTGCAGTTGATGGTGAACCACTTCGATTTACAAGGTAATAATAACTACATCACAGTGAATGGTGATGCAGTCAAAGGCATTCCTACCAGCTCTGAGCGCGGTGTCACAGAAGGCAAAGCATCACAAAATAAAGTAACTTCAGCGTCATTGGATTATCAGCATCAGGACATAGCGGGTGGTCAGTTGAACCTGCAATTGTTTGCCCAGGATTTTGCCTCTATGTTTGGTGGCAGCAGAGCTGCAGTATTTCAGGATCCGGCTTTAGGCACAGCTATCTTCGATCAGTCCCAAAATATCTCAGAAAAAGCCGGCAGTCGACTGACCTGGTTCAGTGCGGATTTTGCAGACTCTGGAATGGATTTAAGTACGGGTTTGGATTGGTTGCAGGACAGTACTTATCAGGAACTGGTGATGACCAACAGAAACTGGGTGCCTGAAACCGAATTCACCAATTACGCACCTTTTGTGCAGTTGCGTTATAACCAGATCAACGACTGGACCTTCAGTGCTGGCGCCCGTTATGAGTATGGCAAGTTGTCAGTGGATGATTTCACGACCCTGGCCTCGTCTAACAGCAGTTTTGTGACAGGTGGTGAGCCCAGCTTTAACGAATTGCTGAAAAACTTTGGTCTGGTGCATCAATGGTCTGACAGCGTTCGCCTTTACGCCAGCTACAGTGAAGGTTTTAGCATGCCGGACGTGGGACGGGTATTAAGAGCCATTAATAAGCCCAATCAGTCTGTAGCTCAGTTTCTGAACGTACAGCCTGTGGTATCAGACAATACTGAAGTGGGTATTGAACTGACGGAAGATCAGTACCGTTTGCAATTGAGTTACTTCCAGTCGGATTCAGACTTAGGCTCGCGTTTACAGGCCGACGCCGATGGTATTTACAGTGTGATGCGTGAACGCACTGAAATCAGTGGTTTTGAGGCCGAAGGTGAGTATAACCTGAATGAAGACAGCACTTTAGGTTTCACTTATGCCCGCACTGAGGGACAGTTTGACAGTAACAATGATGATCAGGTAGACAAAGATCTGGGTGGCATCAATATAGCGCCGGAACGGTTAAATCTGTATTGGTTACAGCAATGGCCTCTGCAACTGAGCAGCAGAGTGCAGCTTAGTCAGTTGTTTGATGTGAACTACAACGACGGCTCCTCTTTTAACGGCTACCATACGCTGGATCTATCCGCTCGCTATGAAACACACAACTGGGGCAACTGGACTTTGGGTCTGGAGAATGCGCTGGATAAACAGTACATTACCTATTATTCCCAAACCACTCCTGCCAACAGAAGTTATTTTGCAGGCTTAGGCCGCACTTTAAATCTGAACTGGCAAATGGCGTTTTAACGGACCGGTGCTTTGAATGGCCAAAAAGTTACACAGGTTTTTTGGCCTGATCCTGGCTTTGTGGCTGGTGCCCGCCAGCCTGACAGGTGCTGTTCTGCTGTATAAAAACCTGCTGCTGCAATGGCTTTACCCTCAATTACAGCAGCCTTTAGTCACAGATTTAGCCATCTGGGGCAAGGTATTGGATGCCTTGCCACAGAGGGACTACCGCTTTGTCCGCCTTGCCAACACTGAGCGCCCATGGCTGGAATTGTCCCGTCTGGACGGCAGCTTAGAATACTGGTCCGCTTCAGGTGAGTTATTGCTTAGCCGCAGTCAGTACCAGGATTTCATCGGCTGGTGTTATGAATTCCATTTGCATTTATTCAGTGCAGATGTGGGTGAACAAATGATAGGTGTGCTGGGATTATTGGCACTGCTGTTGGTTGGGTCAGGTTTATGGCAGAGCTGGCCCAGACACTGGCGCTGGAAATTATGGCGTTTACCCTGGTCAGCTTCCAGCATTCGCTGGTCCAGACAATGGCATTTTGTTATCGCATTCTGGACTGCTCCGTTGTTAGTGCTAACCAGTCTGACTGGCACTGCTATGCTGTATAACCAGCAAGTACAACAAGCTTTAAGTTGGTTGTTCAGCGATGCTGAAGTCACACTACCTGAAGTTGCTTCTGAGGCTTATCCTGTGACTCAAAGTCAGTGGGCCTTATGGTTGCCGGTAGCACAAAAGCAGTTGCCTGATGGGGCCTTACGCTTAGCCAGTTTCCGGAAGAAAGCAGAGCAGGAACTATCCATCCGTGCACAGCTGACCGGGGAGTGGCATCCAAATGGCCGCACTCTGATCAAACTTGACCCCGCCAGCTCCGGTGTTTTATCTGTACAAAAGGCTACGGAAATGGGGCAGGGCAAACAACTCAGCCAGATGATTTATCCTCTGCATATGGCAGCCGTAGGCGGAGAGTTTTACAAAATTCTGTTGCTACTGACAGGTTTGATCCCGTTATTACTTTGGGGGTTAGGTTTGGTTTTTTATACGCAGCGTCAAACCTTTGGCAAAGATAAAAAAACGGCCCCTTAATGGACCGTTTCAAAACACTTTACCCTATACAGCGCAGGCAACGTAGGGGCTGGGTTTATCCCCGCCCGAGCGCTTCAAGTACGAAGGCTATATTAGTCCTGGCCGATACGGGCTTTAATATCGTTGATCAGTGGCGACGCTGATAAACCATTAGCTGCAGCCCAGGCTTCCAGATCTTCAGCCACTAAAGCTTTAGCTGGCATCTGTTTTACAAAAAATGAACCTGTTTCATAAGCATCACTACGCATTGCAAACTTAATCAGCGAGTCGCCATTACATTGAATCGCATCATAAATTTTACGAACGTTTACTTTGTTATCTGACAGTACCTTGCGAACGCGGTTTTTATCATCTGCTTTGGTGTATTCACACAAGGAAACTGCCCATTGATCCTGTGCTACAGCTGCTGGTGCTGCTGCGAAATACGCACTTGCTACTACTGCTAATGTAACGAGCTTTTTCATAAAATACCCCTTAGAGGTTAATAGGTGAACTGGTAAATTTGATAATAATGAAACTATATACTGCCTGATACTGCTTTGCCAAGTATTACCTGCATTTTCTGATAAGCAAGTAGTCGATATAAATCAGTAGTTTACGGCTAGATGGCTGGCTGGTGAAAGAGCTGTATTGATTATGTGAACATTGGGTTATGAAACAAGGGGTTGTGTAGGGGAGGGGCTTGCCCCTCCCGTTTTAAATTCCAATCAGATGGTTGTCGGATATGCCCCCGTTTATGGGGCATGGACGGGCCGGGACAAGCCGCGGCCCCTGGGGTCTGAACAGCAGCGGTGTTACCCTAACCAGGGCTGTGCTGTGGCGCGTTGTTTTTCGTAGCCGCTGATGTGCGGTTCAAACTGTTCGCTGGCACCGATAAAATCCAGGCCACTTAACAAACGCTGTTTAATATCAGGGTCTATCTGAAAACCCACAGCAGCGTTATTGCCCAGAATAATCTGCTGGCCTGCCAAATCAATTTTCCATTCCTGTGTGCTTTGCTGGCAACGGCTGAATAAAAACTCAATATTAGAAGCGCTCAGGCTGATTAATAACATGCCGTTGTTGATGCTGTTATTAAAGAAAATATCAGCAAAGCTTTCGGCAATCACTACATTAAAACCATACTGCTGAATAGCCCAGGGCGCATGTTCACGGCTGGATCCACAGCCAAAGTTGGCACGGGTCAGCAGAATAGAAGCCCCTTTATAGGCTGGCTCGTTTAATACAAAGTCAGGGTTAGGTTGTTCATTCGCCAGATAACGCCAGTCGTAAAATAAAGCTTGTGCAAAACCGTCGCGGCTGACTGAAGTTAAAAATTGCTTTGGAATAATCTGGTCGGTATCGACATTATTTTTATCTAAAGGGCAGACTAACCCTTGTGCAAAAATCTGGCTCATTGGAATGTCCCCTCTGTGCGCTCTACATAAGATATATCTACAAAACGACCGGCAATAGCAGCTGCTGCGGCCATAGCGGGACTGACCAAATGAGTGCGGCTGCCACGGCCCTGACGGCCTTCAAAATTGCGGTTTGAGGTGGAGGCACAACGTTGGCCTGCTTCCACTCTGTCGTCGTTCATGCCTAAACACATAGAGCAGCCTGGCTCACGCCATTCAAAACCAGAGGCTTTAAAAATATCGGCTAAGCCTTCGGCTTCAGCCTGGCGTTTGACCTGACCAGAGCCTGGCACTATTAAAGCGCGAACACCGGATGCCACTTGTTTGCCTTGCACTATAGCAGCGGCCTGGCGTAAATCTTCAATACGGCTATTGGTACAGGAACCAATAAAAACTACATCCACTTTCAGATCAGTTAATTTCTGGCCCGCTTCAATGCCCATATAAGTTAAAGCGCGGCGCGCTGCATCAGCTTTAATTAAATCGCTGAAGGACTCAGGGGAAGGAATAGGTTGATCCACTGCTATCACTTGCTCAGGGTTAGTCCCCCAGGTGACTTGGGGTCTGATGCTCTCTGCGGTAATAGTCACTGTTTTATCAAAAACTGCATCGACATCTGAAAACAGGCTTTGCCAATACTGCACTGCTGCATCCCAATGCTCTGCTTGTGGAGCATGAGGTTTGCCTTTTAAATAGGCAAAGGTCACTTCGTCCGGTGCTATTAAACCTGCTTTAGCACCCATTTCGATGCTCATATTGCACAGCGTCATACGGCCTTCCATGCTCATGCCACGAATAGCAGAGCCGCAGAATTCAGCCACATAACCATTACCACCTGCCGTACCTAACTGGCCTATCACCGCCATAATCACATCTTTAGGTGTGACAAAAGGCGATAAAGAGCCTGT
The DNA here is from genome assembly GCA_018825965.1 of Gammaproteobacteria bacterium. Lineage (GTDB taxonomy): Bacteria > Pseudomonadota > Gammaproteobacteria > Enterobacterales > Alteromonadaceae > Pararheinheimera. The sequence continues at coordinate 13,764 of JAHKAA010000048.1, read as the reverse complement.
GACTTCCACTTTTAAGGTTTTTGCCACTTGCTGCTGCAAGGTTTGAGTGGCCAGTACATGTTCTACTTCAGAAGTACCAATACCAAAGGCGATAGCGCCAAAAGCACCATGAGTGGAGGTATGGGAATCACCGCAGACAATAATCATGCCTGGCTGAGTTAAACCCAGTTCAGGGCCAATGACGTGCACTATGCCTTGATCCGGATGCATTAAATCCAACAAAGGTACGTTAAATTCTTTGCAGTTGGTCGCCAGCGCTTCCAGTTGTTTACGTGAGGTTTCACCTGCAGCATCTATGCTACGCAACTGAGTCGAGACGTTATGATCCATAGTGGCGTAAGTTAAGTCAGGGCGGCGTACAGTGCGGCCAGCCTGACGTAAACCGGCAAAAGCCTGGGGGCTGGTGACTTCATGAATTAAATGGCGGTCGACAAATAACAAGTCGGTGCTGCCATTGACCGGAGCCACCACATGGCTTTGGTAAATTTTCTGATATAAGGTTTTGGCCATCATTAAGCTCCCTTTGTATCCATAGCGTTTAAGGCAGCAATCACAGCTGCGCCTACATCTGCAGTGCCATAATTTGAGGCTGAATTAATATCCCGCGTCACTATGCCTTGCTCTAAGGTGCTGGCCACAGCCTGCTCAATAGCCCGTGCTGCAGCTTCTTCAGCAAAGCTGTAACGTAACATTAAAGCTACACTTAAAATCTGCGCTATAGGGTTGGCAATACCTTTACCTGCAATGTCCGGCGCTGTGCCACCTGCAGGTTCATACAAACCAAAGTTGGAGCCGTTTAAGCTGGCAGATGGCAATAAACCTAAAGAGCCGGCAATAGCGGCAATTTCATCTGACAAAATATCGCCAAACAAGTTGTCGCAAAGCAACACATCAAAATGCTGTGGTGCACGGATCAACTGCATAGCGGCATTGTCTATATACATATGTTCCAGCTGCACCTGAGGGTAGTCTTTGGCGACACGCTCCACCACTTCACGCCATAACACACTGGTCGCCAGCACATTGGCTTTGTCGATAGAAGTCACTTTATTACGGCGTTTAGTGGCTGCTTCAAAAGCAACACGGCTGATACGCTCAATTTCGCTGACACTGTATTTTTGGGTATCAAAAGCAGCATCTTCAGTACGGCCTTTTTCACCAAAATAAATACCGCCTGTCAGTTCACGCACACATAAAATATCCATGCCCTGACTGCTGATTTTTGGATGCAAAGGCGACAATTCGGCAAAAGCAGGGTAAATCTGGCCAGGGCGTAAGTTGCAGAACAAATCAAAGGTTTTACGCAAAGGCAATAATGAAGCGCGTTCTGGCTGCTGAGCCGGTGGCAGGCTGGTCCACTTAGGGCCGCCTACTGAACCAAATAAAATGGCATCGCTGTTTTTACACAGAGCCAGTGTTTCTTCAGGCAAGGCCACACCTGTCGCATCAATGGCAGCACCACCTATTAAAGCTTCTGTGCTTTGAATGCTGAAACCAAATTTATCTGACACCACAGCCAGTACCTTTAACGCCTGAACCATGACTTCAGGGCCAATACCATCTCCGGCTAACACGGCAATTTTATAGTTTTTCATCATCATTTCTCTGTTTGTGATTCAGATAAACGGCGGGCCTGCTTGGCGGCGTCTACCTGTTTGCTGCGTTCAATTAAATTTAAGACGTGCACATAAGCCAATACCGAAGATCGCACTATGTCAGTGGCTAAACCTGCACCGTGGTAACGTCGGCCCTGATGCTCGGCAATAATATCCACCTGGCCCAGGGCATCTTCACCGCTGCCTTTGGCCTGCAAGTTAAAGTCGACCATTGTGACTTGTGTGTCAACAATACGCTGGATGGCTTGAAACGATGCTTCCACCGGTCCATTGCCTGTGGCGGCTTCGGTATGGGTTTCTCCATTAATGCTGATGCCCACAGTGGCGCTGGCGACATGGCCGGTATGAGTGGACGAGCTTAAAAACTCCAGCTTGTAAGGCTCGTTGGTGTCTTGTAAGTTCTGGAAAAACACCAGCGCTTCTAAGTCATAGTCAAAAACACGGCCTTTTTGGTCAGCTAAGGTAACAAAAGCTTTGTAGATCTCGTCTAAGTTGTAATCTTCAGGGGTGTAACCCATTTCGCTTAAGCGGTGTTGGATCACAGCGCGGCCAGAGCGGGACGTCAGGTTTAATTCGTTCTGACGAATACCCACCTGCTCAGGCGACATAATTTCGTAGGTATTTTGTGCTTTTAATACGCCATCCTGGTGAATACCTGAGGAGTGGGCAAAAGCATTTTCACCGACAATAGCTTTGTTCGGCTGAATAGGCATATGGCAAATCTGGCTGACCAAATGGCTGCTGCGGTAAATCTCTGTGCTTTTAATGTCGGTGTAAAACGGCAACACATCAGGGCGGGTTTTGATAATCATCGCCACTTCTTCTAACGAACAGTTACCGGCACGTTCGCCTATGCCGTTGACTGTACATTCAATCTGACGGGCACCGGCCTGAACCGCTGTGATGCTATTTGCCACAGCTAAACCTAAATCGTTATGGCAATGCACACTTAAAATGGCCTGATCAATATTCGGCACTTTATTACGCAAGTCAGTAATGATGCGGGCAAATTCATTTGGAATGGTGTAACCCACAGTGTCCGGAATATTAATAGTGCGGGCACCGGCTTTAATGGCGGCTTCGACAATACGGCATAAATCATCAATAGGAGTGCGGCCTGCATCTTCACAGGAAAACTCAACATCGTCTGTATAACGGCGCGCCAGTTGAATGGCTGCAACTGCCTGTTCTGTGGCTTGTTCCAAAGTACGGCGCAATTTGTACTGTAAATGCAAAGGCGAGGTCGCGATAAAGGTATGGATACGGCGACGTTCGGCATTGGCCAGCGCCTGACCGCAGGCTTCAATGTCGGCGCTGACAGCACGGGCTAAACCACAAATAATGGGGCCTTTAACTTGTGTTGCTATGCTTTGCACAGACTCAAAGTCACCTGGCGATGACACAGGAAAACCCACTTCCATCACATCAACATTTAAACGGGCAATCGCATGCGCCAGCTGAATTTTTTGCTTATGGCTTAAACTGGCACGCAAGGCCTGCTCGCCGTCTCTTAAGGTGGTATCAAAAATCCAGATTTTGTCCTGACCACTCATCACATTTTCCTCATTCATTGATTTAAACCCGTTCTGGTGGCCTTGGTTAAAACAAAAAACCCCGGCCTGTGGCACGGGGTTCTTGGTTTACTGGTACAGTCGTTTTACCAAAACACAAAGCCCCGTGGCCTGTTGAGGAGCACGAGGAGAGTGAGCAGGTTAGCGAAACGCTGGTTTAAATTCATTGTTGCTTGGGTCTTCATTGGGTTTAATTTATACAACTGCTATTAGTAATATCACGGCACTTTGGGCTTTGCAACAGTATAGACGGCTAAATATCTAAGTATTTTTTGTCATTGCATGCTTTGCAGAAACCATTTCTGAGAAGTCTATAGCTACAGGCTATCCCGTTGAAGATGTATGCTGAAACAATAAGTAGAAACTCAGGATAGGCTAAGACAATTATTTTTTATGTAGATTGACACCGAGATCCGTTATGCTGGGCGACTCATATGTTTTCTATGATTTGAACTGCTGGCAGGATAGTCTGATTTAGGCAATCAGCAGCAGATCCTTTCTGTATTTAGCGGCACGTAAATTGGCGTGTAATATTTTATCAAGATGAAAATTAATAGCCTATGACGATTTCAACGCGATTCCTGTCAGTTTACACCCATATTGGCCAATTAGAGTGGGCATATAAATTAACCCGAAGACATGATCAATCAATGGCTTTGTGGGAGCTGTCGGGAAAAAATTTAACTCTTCAGAGGTATTGGGAGTTTGAGCGCATATCTGGGGTAAAAGGTCATGGAATCTCATTTGAATCAGCAATTGAAGCAAAGAAATTTATAAATGAATTGTTGTCCGAGGAAGGACTGAGCCTTGATGACATGCAGGTTATAATAGGTACAGAGGGTTTGTCTCAAGATAAAACGGATTATTCCTACAAAAAAATTGAATCAAATTTTAGCTACCACAGCCTCTGCCATATTTATTCTGGTGTATTTGTCGACTCTTCACATTTTTACAATGACCAAATATTGTGTCTGGCGCTTGATGCAGGCCCGGATCATGTTCTTGATCCGTTGGTATGGGATAAATTTCATTATTTAGCAGCATATGTAAACAACGGCAGAATGCAGCGTTTCCCTGTTCCTTCTCCAGCCATTTTTTGGGCCTTATTGCGTGAGAAGCTAGGCAGGGCCGAAGGGACTCTTATGGCCTTGGGTAGTGCTTCTCGCTGTCAGCTACGTATTTCTGTTCCAGCCTGCCCCAGAATCATGTCACTTAAAGACAGGTATTTGGCCATCCAGTGGGTTGATCAAGTGATTTCAACAGTCCGTTCCGTAAAACCTGAGGATTGTGACCTAAAGTTCACTGGCATAGATGATCGCTTCAGTTTTGAAGATAACCAAATAAGTATGATCGTCAAAGTTATCCATGAGAATTCTCTCGCTGTTGTCACTGAGACTATTGAGCAAGCGCTAAAACGATTTGACGTTGAGCCTGCATCGCTGTTTCTCTCTATGACGGGAGGTTTTGCTCTAAATTGCCCAATTAACTCTCTTCTGATGAAAAAGTTTGGGTTTAAGGGTTTCTTAGCCCCTCCAGTTGTCAATGATTCAGGAATGGCGTTAGGTATGGGGCTTCACTACGCAGATCATAATTATCCAGGCTTCAGCTTTCGCCTTGGTACTGCTTATTATGGTAAATTTGCGGAACTCAATGATACGATAATTGATAAATACAGGGCTATTATCCGAAGTGTTGAAAGCTGGAATATTGATACCGCTATAGAAGATTTGCTGAAAGGACCTATTACATGGTTTGATGGGGCAGCAGAAATAGGTCCTAGAGCGCTCGGGCACCGCAGTCTATTGGCAGATCCAAGAGAAGAGATGTCAAAGACCAGACTTAATGAAATAAAACAAAGAGAATGGTGGCGGCCTGTTGCGCCCATAGTAGACTCAAGAATGGTTAATGAGTGCTTTGATATCGAAGGAGATTCGCCATTTATGTTGCAAGCTGTTCCAGTACGGGACAAGTGGCTTGCTAAGATCCCAGCGGTTTGCCATTTGGATGGAACTGCCCGGGTTCAGACATTAAAAGAAACGGATAGTCCCCGCCTTGCCGCTCTTATCCAGGCTTTCTATCAGCACACTGATGTTCCCATGCTGTGTAATACATCTCTGAATGATAAAGATGAGCCTATTATCGATAGTATAGAAAGATGCATTGTTTTTTCACATCAAAAAAGAATTAATGTTGCATACATTAATGGTGTAAGAGTCGAGTTAAATTTTGAGCCATCTGAAAATTACAAGTTTGAAATTCAGCGAGAAAAAATATGTAGTTTTTTCTCTTCGGCATCTTTTGAAGATTTGGAAAAGATAAATCCTTATGCTTTGACTCGAGAGGAGTTAGCTATTTATTGTTCAGACCCTAGACTGCAGAAATTCAGCTTAACCAATAGAGGGGATGTGGACAAGTTAAGGAAAATATTTAGGTTAAATCAACGCTCGAAAGGTGAATCTGCAAAAGTGATGAACTGGGAATCGTGATGCCGCGATACATAAGCACGCATTTTTTTGAATTTAAATCACCGAGTGTGTAATGCAATTTCATAGTATTGATTATTTGTTTTTTTTGCCTTGTGTCGTATTGTTATATTTTTTATTTCCAGAGAGGCTTAGATGGGCTGTGCTTCTATCCGCGAGCTATTTGTTTTATGCGGCATGGCGCGTGGAATTTATTTTTCTAATATTCCTTTCTACGGTGGTAGACTATACTGCAGCGTTAAGGCTCGAACAAGAGAGAAATGAAAAGCTAAGAAAAGTAATTTTAGCTGTCAGCGTTATATTTAATTTGGGTTTGTTATTTTATTTTAAATATATTCCATCTGTTTTTGATGGCATCAGATGGGGAAGTGCTCATCTATTTGGTGGAGATGCGCTCAATATACCTCATCTTGATATTATTCTTCCTCTGGGTATTTCTTTTTATACATTTCAGACGATGAGTTACACTATTGACGTTTATCGTCGACGTATACCGGCTGAACGTCATTTAGGGTATTTTGCTCTCTATGTTACTTTCTTCCCTCAGCTTTTAGCTGGCCCGATCGAGCGAGCGTCTCACCTTATAGCTCAATTAAGAGAAAAAAAATCCTTTCAATGGTCCTGGTGTGGTACTGCTTTTTTTCTAATCGTGTTGGGGCTAGCGAAAAAGACAGTTATTGCTGACCGTCTCAGTCAGATTTTTAATCCGGTAGTTTTGCATCCTGAGGGTTACAACGCCTCAACTTTGCTATTGACGCCAATTGCGACGGTTTACCAGTATTACTGTGATCTTTCTGGCTATGCAGATATCGCTATAGGTTCAGCCATGCTATTTGGCATTCAACTCAGTAAAAATTTTGATCGTCCTTTTGCTGCAACATCGACTATTCGCTTCTGGTATCGTTGGCATATAACCGTTACTAGTTGGTTCAGGGATTATCTGATGCGGTTGTTTACCGGAGCTGGTTCTGTGGCGCGAGCCAGGCCAGTTGCATTGATTGTTACCGGCCTTGTGATTGGGCTTTGGCACTCACCATCTCTTGGGTGGCTTATTGCAGGCATCTCCGTAAGCATGCTGGCTATTCCTGAGATCGCCTGGACTCACTGGCGGATCAGGCGCCGCATACGTCCAAGAAATGCGATTGAACGCATTGTATGGAATCTCTGTGCCCGGCTTTATGTTTGGCTCGTGATTTTCTACCTGATAGGGGTGCCATTAACCTGGGGGACACTATCTGAATTAACTATTGTTTTTAATAAAATATTTACAGTGACTTCCAGTGACTTTTTCAATTTACCTGAAGTTGCTTCTCTAAAATTACTGTGTGTATTACTTGTTTTCATAACAATGCTAGAGGTTTGGCAGTGGCTGGAATCTAAGGGCTATGACAAATCTATAGCCAATGTATTGCCTTTGGAAATAAAGTGGTTTTCAGTCGCTTTATTAATTGTGGTTACTATGGTCTTCGCAAATATGACGAATAGTGGTTTCCTTTATTTTGGGTATTAAATGACATGGATCTACCTCATAGAATTTATCCATTGTGGCGATATGGGGTTGCCATATGCGGTATTGTTGCCTTCATGATCTTTTTGAATTGGGTGAGTCAGGACTATGATTCCAGGCAACCTGAAAAGGTTGTTTTTTCTAAATTTTTGCCAAATGCGCTAAATGTAATAACTTCGACTCAAGCTACAGCGATAAACTTAGGTGGGTCAATTGGCTCCAGTTTGGATTTGGCGACTGCCGGTCTGGAAGGTGGCGTCAATCTTTCTTTTAGCGGGCAAGATTTTATTGAGAATGAAGCCATTGTTGACGTCGTCACTTCGCTAAACTCAAATAGCCTCAAATACGTTTTTCTTGCTGTGCAACCTGCTGGAATATTACGCGATAATTCTTGGTCGGCTCCAATGGCCAGACGTGTTTTTTATAAAGGAATCCGACCTTACCGAGGATTAACCTTGGTTGGCAATGATTGGCGCAATCAGCTGCAATCCATCTTGTTCCCTTTTGTTCGTGCTGATTTTTTTTATGGTCCAATAAGATATTGGCTTGGAGACTTAGCTGGAATTTATTTGCCAGGGCCAAAGGTTCAGGATATCTCACACTCAATGGATAATGCTAAGGTCAGAGAGAGGTCGATAGCGCTACTTGAAGACCTATTGCAACAAATGAAACAGGGATTGTATTATCACCGTGACTCTATTGAAGAGCCAAAAGACGCTCTGGTTAGGATCTGTGAGAAACTTGCACGTAAAAACATTCAATTGATTCTCTATGTGACACCTGCTACATCAGAATATCAACGCCTGACTTCGGAGTTTTTTCGTCAAGACACCATTGGAGGTGAACTTTGGGAAGAAGCAGAGCAGAGTTGTAAGAAACAGAATGCTGTTGTCTTGCGTTTTGATACCGAACCGGTATTTCTGCATAGTGACGACATGTTTGAAGATACATATCATCTTAATGACAACGGCTCAGTATTTTTTTCATTGATGATGAAAGGGGAGTTAAAGAAATTAAATAAGGGAGCAGGGAATTGAGAAACATTAGTTTGGAGATTCCAATCTTACTATATTGAATAAATCCGTCTGCAACCCTTATATAAAAATCTATCTTGATGAGACTGTAATTAGTAGTTTGTCATTGGGCCTTAACGTGTAGCGTGCAAGAGGCATTACAGTAGATGCTGGGCTAATTTTATAGTCTTTTAAAACGCTTGCCAGTGTATACATAGCTTCCACCCAGGCCAATCGTGCTCCCAGGCAACTGTGGCGCCCCCCCGAAAACGGCATAAATGCATTATTTTTGCTGGACACTGCTCTCGTGTTGAAGCGTTCTGGAATAAATTCATCAGGCTTATCCCAGTGCGCCCTGTGCCTATGCATACCATAAAAACTTATGGCGATTTGGGTGCCTGCAGCGACATCGAGATAATCAATTTTTGTGTCCTCAACAGCTTCGCGGTTAATTACAATGCCGGCAGGATACAAGCGCATTGTCTCGTTAAGAAGTTGATCTAATCTGGTCATTTTATTTAATGACTCCATTGTAATTTCACCATTGTGTAGAACTTTGGCTATTTCTTCTGCAATAAGATCTTGTTCAGAGGGAGCATTTGCCAGAATGTAAAAGGCCCAACTGATGGTGAGCGCCGTACTTTCGTGTCCAGCTGTAATTAAAAACTGAGCATTATCCGATATTTCCTGAGTTGTTAAAGCTATACCGGCTGGGGGATTCAACGCAAATGGACTCAAAGGTGCCAGTGGCTGAGTGGGGCGCAATTTCATGCTGATTTCTCGGGCATATTGAACTGTTTTTGCCGTTGTTATTAAATTTCCGGACAATCCTGCTTCGTATAATGTGTCTGCCAATACCTCAACTATTTCAGGCGGGGTTTCCAGGCTTGCATGGCCAAACATAATTTGCCATATGACACCAAAGGTTGCGTGTACGCTTAGTCGACCGAGATCGTATGGTTGCCCATAAACTGAATGATCAGCCAGAGGTTGAAGGACCTTATCAATAGTCTTTTGGATAAATGGGTAGTATTCAGTAATAGATTGTGGTTTGAATAAAGGTGCTAAACTCCGCCGGTGCACCTGGCTTCTGCTACCGCTGTCAACAATGACATTCTCATGCCCTGTGCCGTGGCCAGCAAAACGTTGCTGCAGCCTGGAACGAGGAAGCGTGCCATCATTGCGGTTCAATACTTCTTTAACTAATTGAGGATCGGTCAAAAATAATAAAGGGGCAGTAGTGGTTTCTAGCAGGACAAAAGGTTGTTCCAGTATTTCACTTGGCCAATAGTGCTCGGCGTCTAATATTGCTCTTAATGCTGACGTCGCCTTTATTTCACTTTGGGGTTTGAGCTTTAACGCCGGAGGAGTCCAACTCATTGCGAAATTGCCTTTCTGGCAGCTTTGATTATAGAGCTACGATCTAGCTTTGAAGTAAAAGCCTTTGGGTCGGTTTCAGGGCGAAGAAATATTCGGCCAATAGTTAAGATGATGTCTAACCAATCTAAGAAACCTTCCAGCGAGTCAATTTGCTCTGGTAGCGGCAAAAAATGGCTCGACATGCCTCCGGAATATAGGCGGCATTCATTGCAGTCAATAGCTGCGGTACAGCACTTGATTGGTTTTGATGCCAAATCCATGCCGTAATACTTAAACTGACCGCCAATTCTCGAACCACAGTTTTCAGCAACATTATTTGAATCTAGTTTATACAGTGGGCCTGGAGTAGTCGACCATCTATTATAGGCGTGAGAATAAATTACTGTATCTGGATAGTCTTCAATTAGTTGCCCTGTCGTATCCCGCACTAATTGCAGATCATCGTTTGAAAAGCGAAGTGAGGCATCTGGCGTACTTATACGGAAAAAGTTATTGTCATTGCCTGTGAAGTTGTTCAATTTTTCTATCAGTTTTTTTGTCGGCGACCATAAATTGAATGTTACAGGCAATCCGTGCTCTTGACATAGACGCGCAATATCTTTTGCTTGAGCTATGTTCTGACTGTTTATAGTATAAAGTACTATAGCCCTTGGGTCGCCCTGATATAATTTTAATGCCTGATAGAGCGCTGACTTGCCTCTGAGCCTGATATCGTCAGCTTCTGAAGCTGACCAAGCCGAAATGCTTATTCTGAACTTTATCTCCGGGTCGAGAAATATGGAACCATTTGTACCTACATTTCCTCTATTAAAATGATTGCTGGCTACAATTAAGCGTTGTTGTTCCAAAGCTGGTTCTGCACCCAAAAAATAGGGCATAGTGACGCCCTTGATGACTTCATTACCGAGAAAATTGTTCCATTGTGCATCGTATTCTCGTCTAACTGATAGATTTGGCTGAAATGTATCAGCATCAAAATAATAGCAACCTTCACATTTTAAGTTGCATCTGTCGCTGACTTCATAAAATGCAGGTAAACGAAACGAATTAATAATGTATTTTGCGGTATCGTAATAACTTTCCAGGCATGGGTGGTCTTTAAGATGCTTTCGCAATAAGCGCATGCTTGCTAGTTGATGGTTCATCAATATTAAACCTCAAGGGGACAACTTCGGAATTTGAACACTATATTTTAAAATTGATAGAACTGAAACTAAAAAATGGGAGAAGTGGCTTAAATCCTGGAGCGGGTCGCTGGATAATCTGCTAAATGCTCCGCAAGTGGGAATCCGAATGCAATAGAATGTTGCCCAGTTATGTTTAGAGTCAGGGTCTATGACGTCTATGCCAAGTCAGCGGTAGATGCTGTTCCTAATTTTTGATAGCAATGAGTTTTTAGATTGACCATTTTAAGGCTTGCCGGAGTATGCAACCCTGCAAAACATATCAATTTTTTCGTCGCATGCTGACATCTATAGGAGGAATTTGCTCTTAATCCTGGTGCTTTTTACATCGAAGTTGGGTAAGTACAGTTGTTTTTGTTGAAAAATTAGGCGGTTGATGCGTTTTTTTAGTTTTTTTATGAAAAACACATGACGAACGCCTGTTATTCAGCATAAAATGCGCCCCGTTCTGCCAGTGTTGTCAAACACGCTCTGCTCATGCCCGGGTGGTGAAATCGGTAGACACAAGGGATTTAAAATCCCTCGCTCGAAAGGGCGTGCCGGTTCAAGTCCGGCCCCGGGCACCATTTTCTGCTTCACTTCTGGTTAGTTACAGAGCACCAAGCTCTAACTTTCCAATATACCCAACAAAGATATTAATTCCTTCAACGCAAGTTCTACTTCGGTCTGTTGTTCTAAAAATGATTTCTTTATTGGGTCAAGTAGTGGCACTGAGCACTGTATGGAAACCGATTGTGACCTAAATTGGTTCGTAATGCTCTGATGGGGCGCAAGCTTGTATCCATACTTTTCTTTAATTTCTTCAATTTGTCCTGCTGAACCATATAAAAGAATTTTGACCAGACCTGTTGTCATTTGATGGCACAGTTCGATCTTGGTATTTGAACCAAAGGGCTTAAACATGATCCATGTACTGCCTGCGGGTCTTGCTTTAGCTTGTTGGACACCTAAGCTCGGGTAATTCTGACTGGCATATTGAACGTAGTCTTTCACAAAGTTGGTCATTGCCTCACTAAGTACAGGCTGATAGCCCCGACGATTTTGTTCTATAGCTTCATTTACCACTCTGGCCTTATATGCAAACCTCTTATCAGAGCTTGCCTTAGCATTGAAAAAATCCATTATCGCTTCGTAGCTGATTTCATGCTGATACACCTCTGTTTGTTTGGATGAACTCAGATACCGTGCAGGTGCAATTAAGCATGTTTTGAAGGAGTTCCAGTACCCCTCTTGTTGTCCACGTTCTCCGCGTAACACATACCCTGCGGCTTGTTGTGGCTGTGGAGGCGCGTCTATCTTATTTTCGATAAGCACTGCAATTTGTTCACCTGTGCTGGAGAGAAAAACAAATACAAGATCCGACTCACGGTTTTCATCTGCGACCAAAGAATGCCATACACCATGAGTTGAATCGTAAATGTCATGCTCAAAAATAGTCTGTGTAAACCAGCTGCAAAATTCGTCGTTGACGGTAAGTTCTTCCAGCACCAAAAGGTCGATATCCCTTTCGCTAACTGATGCGACAAAATTGATGTCTTTCAATGGCAAGTCCTTTTTAAAATCAATTAAACCTTTTGATGCGATTCAGGTGCCTGGTTTTATAACAGCTCAACAGGATTCTTTTATTTGCATAATTTCACGCACTGCATCGTTTAAGCCATATACCAGTAGTGCGTCCTGGATCCTTGCGGCTGGATGGGAAAACATAATTACGGGTTTATTTTGAGAATTTTTGAACCACTTAATCCCTCTAGCTGTTTTAAAAATTTTTCCATCCTCCAGCTCTAAAGCGTATCTGAGGTTCCAGCCAGTACCGCAACAAATAGTTATATCTGGGTTGTACAGATTGTATTGTCTTCTGATAAATGACTTGTCTTCTTTAACTGCGGCTTCAAATTTAGCTTGAACCGTAGTGTGAGTGCCTGGCGATTTTTTAAGATTCATCGCACATACTGTTCTTAAGAATTTCGCTCTGATCTCTGCAGTCACTGTCTCTAAATTACTCCACGGAATGTCTTCACTACCGTTTTGAATACATTGTACCCAACGTGTTACATTGTCCCAAGTTTGAGAGTGTGCGCCATCACGAATAAATTTTCGCAGATCCCATCCGCCACCATCTAAATCGTTTACTTCTTTTAGAATAAAACACAGCTTCCTGTCCGATTTCAAATAATCAAATTCTGAGACAACACCGTCGGTAACGAAGTTATCTCTGTTTTTTGACCAATCATCAAACAACTTCATTTCTTGTTCTGCAATGTTCATAAATCTTCCTTATCGTAATAACTTTGTAACGAACACTGTAAGCAGGTCTAAGCTTTGCTGACAATTAATTCATAAAGCTCTTATTGAGCTTCATATGCTTTATCAAAGGATTAGCCAAACCGATAATCGCAGTGTTATGCCTAAGGGGGTTAAAATTCTGGACTGGGGCGGCTTAGTTAAGAAATTTTTTTGCTACCTCAAGTCATCAAAAAACTTTGGTAGCTCGGGAACAGGTTTAGGTTAAATGCTGGCCATGTCAGTTTCTAAGAACTTACTTTTTTACGATTAGCTATAGGGTAATTTTTACTGCAAATACTCTGAAGTCCTGCCAGTAACAAACAAAATTCTCCTCCCAAACCGGACAGATGTCTAACCCTTTCTCTATCCGGTAATAGCCATACAAGGTTTGAAATACGCCGCCTGAAAGTCAAAATCCAAGTCTTTTGCCAGTTCAATGTCCTGCCCTTGGCCGACATATTTAAAATCGGTGATATAGGCAAAATGCCAGATATCACCTTTGCGAAATAACATGATCTCAACCGGATGGTCGTCACCTTTTCAGCGCTGTAGTCTGGATCTCTGAAGTTGATGGTGACTGTTCTGCTGGGCAATCCCCCATCTGAATTCACTCGTCCTGGCTTAGTTTTCTATCAGCTTTTCATTCGCATCATACTTTTTCGTATTCATTTGTTCTCCCTGATCATCATAATCAGCCGTCATGCGAAAGTAGCCATAGGCTGGG
>JAHKAA010000047.1 GCA_018825965.1 Gammaproteobacteria bacterium | reverse complement strand
GAAAAAATACCGTTCAATTTCAACACGATATGACAAGTTAGCAAGGAACTATCATGCGATGCTCGCTCTTGCCTTTAGCATGATGTGGTTACCAATGTGGGTTGATTGAATTATGTACAACAAAGATCAACACGCTCTAGCAACTCGCATTTTCTTTCCACTAAACGACATAAAATTATGCTTCAAATCATCTAAGCATACATAACGTTGAATTGGCACTATCTCTACTCCTAGAGATTCATCAACCGTTCCTTTGTTTAAGCTTACTATTAAAACATCCCATTCAGAGAGTTCATCATCTTTTCTATGGCGAAGGTAGGCTCTAACGGGGGCCGTGTCAGTTAGAATACTTTGCTCAGCATTGTCCCAACCGGCCAAAAAAGCATCCACAACATCAAAATTAACACCACGTATTAGCAGTCCCCATTTACAAGGCTCTTGATGGAAATTATTGTTTAGACATTTACCTATTAACTCTCGAGCTAGAAGTTTATTTTGTTCAATACTTTTGGCAGTTATCGTTACTTTTGAGGTTTCAATAAACTGGTTGGATAGACCTATTAAAGATGTGACTTTTTGGCCGGAACCCATTTTATTTCTTGCCGTGACCAGTAAAGAAGCAGGATGACTCCTGACTGCCAGTCCAAATTGCTTTGGAGTAGCCTTAGATTTTTCCATATCCTTTAACTCTTCATGAAGCTCATTTGTGGCATTTGCTATGAAGCTGTACCAATCAATCGCTTCATCAGGCATCCAAATTCGACACAAATCTTCGTATCCTGTGCGGTAACCAAACCAGCGGCCCATTTGCATCAGGGTGTCATACATCATTGTGTTACGGAGAAACCAAGTCGTAGTTAACCCTTCTAGAGTAAGGCCGCGTGATAGTGCATATCCGCCAACAGCGATATATGATTTGCCTTTAGATCCGCGCTTTTCTTTCGGGTATTCAAGTGCGTCGGAAGAGTCTTTATTAACGATTACGACAGAAGTTGCGGCTATTGAATCGTGTAGTTGCGTCTGGATTTTTGACCAATCTGGCTCGTTATCTGCGTATTCTTCTTCCCATACTTGTTTTAATGCGAATATTTCGGGGTCGTTTAGTGCCGCTGTGCCTAGCGATGAGTGCAGCCTTACCGAGTTTTTAATTCTCTCTACGGCATCATGGACTCTGTTTCTGATCTGTTTCTGTATAGGGTTTCGCCAACTCGCGTTAATCAACATAGAGCAGTGTTTATGTTCTTCTCCTCTAAGATTTCGAATCGTTCTTGCGAGTATAAAAGATCGTACGGCTTTGGTTAATGAGTTAGGTATTCCGTTTAAAATAAAATCTTGCTTGTGATTGATAGGAAGAATGTCTTCGTTGTCTTGTATCGGCCTCAACCACTGCGGCTCACCTTCATCAGGAATACCATTTATAAAAACCTTAGTAGCCCCAAAGTAATTATCCGGTGCATCCAAGCCGATAATAAAATCAGCAGGAAATAAATCTTCGCCATGCATTTCATGTTCTTGGTCAGGGTCTATGAAAATGTTTGCAAACGGCGTTGCTGTGTATGCAACATAACAACTTCTATGAAACAGCTTAAGCAGATCGCGGATTTGGCCGTTTATTGTTGTTACGAGCTTTTTACCGTATTTAGTATTGATGCTTGCATTATCTGCTTCATCGTCAATCAACAGCATAGGCTGCTCTATCATTTGCTGATCGCCAGAGGCGCTATTGTCTTTTAACCAATCAAGCAAGTTCTGCAATGTGCGATGGTTCTTTTTGATCACCAAAACAACAGGTTCGACATAATCACCAATTTGGCTACGGTCACTGTCAGCTCTGTTTTTATTAAAATCATGAATCCGTGTAGTTAAGGTTACTGGTCTTCTATCAGCCCCAAAGTTGCCGGAGCCAATGACATATTTCCTGCCACCAACCATTCGCCCCCACTCTTTACCAGAGTCAAAACCTATAAATCCTTCATCTATTCTTTCTTGGGTCTGATTTCGTAAGTTTGTGTGGATTCCTGCAATGACAATTATTAAGCGATATCCAGCATCGGCAGCTTTACAAATCAGACCCGTGTAGTTCGCAGTTTTACCACTTTGAACATGACCCACTACCATTCCCCGTCTATCCCATTGTTTTTCGAGGTGAGGATTTCCTAGTCTACTTAAAATGGTGTCTGTTACTTTATCTGTTGTTCGAATTACGTCTTCTGGTAAATTATTTTGAAGTAGAAGCTTTTCATATCTAGACCAGTAATAAGGAGTAATCGATGCTTTTGCGTTGTCCAGCCATGGTTCGAAGCCCTCACCATCGACAATTGCTCCGAGGCCCGCTTTAATCCCCTGTTGAAATTCAATTTCCCTAGCGACTTCTTCTATTTCTTGTTCATTCAAAATTGGTGGATATAGCGGTACTATTGCTTTAATTAATTCTCTAAGCTCTGCTTCAGTTTTTCGTGGTGAATTAAATAAAACACTTAGTACAGTGCTTTTTACATTTTCTGAATTTGAAGTCATCATTTCTTCCCTAAAAACTCTAAAAGTAAATCAGTAACAGTTTCCCAGTTATCTCGAAGGTAGGGATTTGCTTGCATAATGTTTGATATTGCGTCTGTGCTGACACCGTTTTGCAGCAAGGTCTCGGCAAGCGAGTTAACAAGGTCTCGCAAATCTTCAGTTTCAGCTTCAGCTGAAACAACTGCTTCGGGGTTTCCCACTAATTCGGTATGAAGTGTATCTATTGGTAAGCCTGAACCTACAAGTCGTATACAACGATAGAAGCCGTCTTTTAAATTATCGGGTAGCTGGTTGGCATAAGAGCTGAATACCGGGTGCTCAAGATTGGGCTTAAAGCTAATTTGACCGTTAGCCTGCACTCGATTCCAAAGTGGATGCAAGTCTTCATCTACAAGCTTTTTGCCTCTTGCACTATAGGTGCGTTTAGATGTACCAACGAAACGCTCGATGATGCGTTTTAAGCGCTCGCGGACCTGAGGCGGTAACTGGGCTGAAGCTTTTTTAACATCAATCTTCCAGTCAGTATCCATAGTGTTAGGAATATCGATAGCGATTCGACACAGCTTGGTAAGTTCTGTTTGCCTCGTAAGTCCAAGCCAACCACCAGCAATAATTAGTCTGTCTTCCCTATAAATGTATAGTCCTTGAGATTTAACATGACCTTCAGGACCGGCTAATTCGTCCCAGTATTCTGAATCCATTTTTCTGTGATGCGGCAATGTGTGGCAGCGAATTCTGACATTACCCTTGCTCAGGGGAATTATCTCTTCGGGATCTTTTTGTGTTGCAGGGTGGTCGCTACACAGTGGATCAAGTGGTCTAAGTTTCCTCTTATTAAGGTACAAGGATATCCGTGGTTTAGAACCTTGCAAAAAACGGTGAAAGACCTGGCATAAATGTCTTTCAGCTTTAACCAGTTCGGCGTTTGCATGTTCAATAGATTTCCCTTGGGGGGGGCTTGCATCACCAAGAAGCCTGTCGAGCTTCTCCCAAATAATGGCAGTGCCATTTGAAGTCAATAAAGGATAATGGGTAAGTTTTGTTGGATTACCTATGATAGTTAACGACCAATCGTTTTTTAATGCTACGTGATCAAGATCCCATATTGCACAGGTATCGTCACCATCTTTACGGCTGATTACGGTGAGTTGTCTGCATTGTGAAAAGCTAGCACTTTTCATGCCTAGGCCAAAGCGACCAAGATCTTTCCGTAATCTTGTGTGAGTAGGATTTTTAGCTCCCAGCCTCATCGCCTCAACAAGCTCGGATTCTGCCATACCGCTTCCATTGTCTACAATTGCAATATGAGGCGTGTCCGATGAGGTGATTGCAGTTATCCGGATCTCCGATGCACCAGCTGTAATTGAGTTATCTACAATATCGGCTAGTGCGGTTTCAAGGCTATAACCAAAATCTCTGTGCCCCTCAATAAGTGAAGAAGCATAAGGTGCGGCTTGGACCTCTCTGACCTGATATTCTGAATTAAAGACAAACTCCATTTTTGACTCCAAAGCCCTGTGTCAATTTCCTTTATTTACAAAGTTTGCAGAGTATATGCTCCCAATTATTAACAGAGTTAGGAACGGGAACAACTTAACCGTTTGATATGGTTCTGGTTAGGTTTGTTTCAAGCAAACAAAACAATAACCTAACATCGAATTTAGAAACAATCTAGCCTTTGTTATCTTTGATAAAATTACGGAACGAATGGAACTAAGAATAGTATGACCGACGTACACTCCAAAGCAGTCAGAAGCAAAAATATGGCTGCCATTAAAGGCCATAATACTAAACCTGAACTGAGTGTGCGTAAGGCGCTCCATAATGCTGGTTTCCGCTATCGGTTGCATGTGGCCAGTCTCCCTGGTAAGCCTGATCTGGTGTTTCCGCGCTATAAAGCGGTGATTTTTGTCCAGGGTTGTTTCTGGCATCAGCATCAATGCGCTATGTTTCACTGGCCTAAAAGCCGCACCGACTGGTGGGTGAAAAAAATCAGCGCTAACAGAGCTCATGATGAAGCGGTGCAAGACAAGTTAAGGGAGTTAGGCTGGCGCGTGCTGCTGGTATGGGAATGTGCGTTAAAAGGGAAGCATAAAGTTCCGTTGCAACAACTTACGGTAGATATTTCACATTGGTTACGTTATGGCACCAGCTTTATGGAACTGCCAGTCGTTTGATTTTTAATACTATTTCTCTACCAACCCCTCAATTCAAACACTTTTACGCGCACATAAATGTATAAATCAACATTTTTATGCGCGTAAAAATGTTCTTCTGTTTGTTTTTATACGCATAAAAGTGTAATTTTAATGCAAAGAGGTGGCACTAAGGTGGGGCTATGGAACGCGATTTATTGACAGCATTACTGCGTTGGAAAACGAAACCTGAGCGTAAGCCCCTGCTGATTGATGGTGCCAGGCAAACGGGTAAAACTTATTTGCTACAAGAGTTGTTTGGCCAACACTTTGCAAAGGTTTTGCGGATAGATTTTCTTGAGTCGCCTCAGATGCAGGATGCCTTTGCTGGCTCGTTAACCCCCGGCGATATATTGAATAATATCGAGCTCTTAACAGGTCAGCCCTTTAATAGGGCAACTGACCTGCTGATCCTCGATGAAATTGGTGAATGCCCGCGTGCGGTGACGGCATTAAAGTTTTTTGCCGAGCAAAGCCCGCAGGCTTTTATTGCCGCCAGTGGCTCTAACATAGCTTTGCTGAATAGCTTTCCGGTCGGCAAGGTTGAGCAATACAACTTAAGGCCGTTAACCTTCCGCGAGTTCTTATTAGCCTCTGGCGAGGCAGTGCTGTTAAAAGCCTATGATGCCGGGCAAAACTCCGCTGTAGCACACACTAAGCTGTTTGATAAGTTAACAGATTACTACTTTACCGGCGGTATGCCAGAGGCCGTTAGCCGCTGGTTTGAACTGGCCGGGCAAAGTATGCTGGAGCGTATCAAAGCTGTATCACAGATCCATGCCGATTTGCTGGCCGGTTATGTGCGGGATTTTGGTAAATATTCCGGCAAGGTGGATGCCGGTTTAATAGAAGCCGTGTTCACTGCAGTACCAGCTCAGCTGGCGGCAGTAGTGGATGAATCTGTTAAACGCTTTAAGTTTAAACAGGTGCATCAGCGTAAATCCCGTTATCAGGAGCTGGAAAGCGGCATCATGTGGCTGGAGAAGTGCCGGCTGATCTTAAAAAACTATCCTGTTGAAGGCACACCACGCAGCCCCTTAGCTGCTTATAAAAAAGACAATATGGTCAAGCTGTTTCTGTTTGATGTTGGCTTACTTAACCATATGCTGGGTGTCAGCTATCTGGAAATAAAGCAGCAGAATTATGACTATAAAGGCTATATCGCTGAAAACTTTGTGCAGCAGGAGTTAGCTGCGCTTGGCATCGATCCAACCTTTTCCTGGGGGGATGCCAGGGCGGAAATAGAGTTTATTATCTCTGATAGCATCGGCAATGTGATACCGCTGGAAGTAAAAAGTGGTAAACGCACCAGAGCCAGATCACTGCAGTCTTATATTGAAAAATGTAGTCCGGTCAGAACCATTAAACTGACCGGTACTCAGGGCTCGACACCGCTGGAGCAGCAGCATCTGGTGTATCCGCTGTATTACACGGCACAGGCCGTACGTACGCATCTGTTGTCATAAAAATAAGGCGCATTTAGCATCAGCGGTTTAGTTGTGCCATGCCGCTATGGGGGCAAAGGACTAAGTCATTTGTAGGGCAATGAAAGGAGGTAGCCTTTTAAACCGTCGCTAGTCTCTCCAGCATATCAGGGTATTTTTCTACCAGTTTCATCAAAACCGCAGCCTGGCCATTGGGTTTAGATTTGCTTTGCTCCCAGTTTTTCAAGGTCTCTGGATTCAGGCGTAGTTTCCGGGCAAAAACAGCTTGTGATAAATGCAGTTTTTGTCTCAAATCAACAATCTCCTGAGCAGTGATTTCCGGCAGAGGTTTATTTTCTGCAGAAAACTCACGCAGTGTAACTTTGCCCTGGCGTTGTTCCGCCATTTCATGGACACCCTGCATGAGTTCTGCGAACAAATCACGTTTTGCCATCTTGTTTACCTCTTACTTTTAACTCTGTTTCAATCGCCTGTTTCAACTGTTTTTCCTGATCAGACGTTAAGCTCTCCATCTCATCTTTGTCATAAATGGCAAACATCCAAAATTGTTTGTTGCCGCTAGCCAGTAGTAAATCACCCTCAAACCGCCGCGTTTTCCTTTCCCGCGCGTATCGTCTGTCCACCTGAGCTTTCTGAAACCGCCAGTTCCTGGTATGACGTCTCCGCCTTCGGGATTAAGCAGCAAGTAGTTTTGTAACTCCTTGTATTGCTCGTCACTTAGGTAACTTCCAACGGTTTTTGTAAAAATGGATGTTTCGAAGAAAATCGCTTTCATGGATGAAGTGTAGGCAAGTTGCCTAGGGTGGTCAAATTGAATTTGCTTTGTGCACTGAACGGGCGCAAATAAACTGCGCCCGTTCAGGATTGAGTTGTATCACATCCCCAACAACGGCTTCAGATAATGCCCTGTGTAAGATTTCTCATAAGCTGCCACTTGTTCTGGTGTGCCTGCGATCAGGATTTCACCGCCGCCGCTGCCGCCTTCGGGACCTAAATCGACCACCCAGTCTGCGGTTTTGATCACATCGAGGTTGTGTTCAATCACCACTATGGTGTTGCCGGCGTCGCGCAGTTTATGCAGTACGTTCAGCAGTTGCTGGATGTCAAAGAAGTGCAGGCCTGTGGTTGGCTCGTCGAGTATATACAGGGTTTTGCCTGTGTCGCGTTTACTGAGTTCGCGCGCCAGTTTGACCCGCTGTGCTTCACCGCCGGATAAAGTAGTGGCCGACTGGCCGAGGCGGATATAAGTTAAACCTACGTCCATCAGGGTTTTTAGTTTGCGGGCTATGGCCGGAATGCTTTCAAAGAAGGCGTGAGCGTCTTCCACTGTCATTTCCAGCACTTCGTGAATATTTTTGCCTTTGTATTTTACTTCCAGGGTTTCGCGGTTGTAGCGTTTGCCTTTACAGACATCGCATGGCACGTACACATCTGGCAGAAAGTGCATTTCTACCTTGATCATGCCGTCGCCCTGGCAGGCTTCACAGCGGCCACCTTTAACGTTAAAACTAAAACGCCCGACCTGATAACCACGGGAACGGGATTCCTGAGTACCGGCAAATAAATCCCGTACTGCAGTGAAAATACCAGTGTAAGTCGCTGGGTTAGAACGTGGTGTGCGGCCTATAGGGCTTTGGTCTATATCGACACATTTATCAAAATGTTCCATGCCTTCAATAGCTTTGTGCGCTGCAGGTTCGTTGCCTTCACCTTTGTTCAGAACACGGTGGGCGACACGGAATAAAGTATCGTTAATTAAGGTGGATTTACCAGAACCCGACACCCCTGTAATACAGGTCATCACGCCAAACGGAATTTCCAAATCAACGTTTTTCAGGTTGTTGCCTGTTGCGCCTAACACCCGCAATTCTTTACCTTTTTTGCCTTCGTGGCGGATAGAAGGCACTGCAATTTTACGCACACCGGATAAATACTGGCCTGTTAAAGACTCTGGCGTATTTTTAATATCTTCCAGACTGCCTTGCGCCACAACATAACCACCATGCACACCTGCACCAGGGCCAATGTCGATAATATGGTCGGCGGCGCGCACTGCATCTTCGTCGTGTTCTACCACTATGACGGTGTTACCCAGGTCGCGTAAATGCGTCAAAGTGCCTAATAATCTGTCGTTGTCGCGCTGGTGCAAACCTATCGAAGGTTCGTCCAGCACATACATGACACCTACTAAACCTGCGCCAATCTGGCTGGCTAAACGAATACGCTGGGCTTCGCCACCTGATAAGGTTTCGGCGCTGCGGGACAGGTTCAGGTAATTCAGGCCGACGTTGACTAAAAACATCAGACGGTCCTGAATTTCCTTCAGAATTTTTTCGGCGATCTGAGCTTTCTGGCCCATTAATGTCAGTTGACGGAAAAACTCTAAACAGTCACCAATCGACAGTTCCACCACTTCGGGCAACGTGGTTTTGCCAATAAAGACATGGCGGGCTTCTTCCCGTAAACGTGAGCCATTACAGGCCGGGCAACACTGCGAGGCTAAATACTTGGCCAGTTCTTCCCGCACTGCATTGGATTCGGTTTCGTGATAACGCCGCTCCATATTTGGCAAAATGCCTTCAAACGGATGCTTGCGTTTAATGATATCGCCACGGTCGTTCAGGTATTTAAACTCAATATCGGTTTTGCCTGTGCCGTTTAAAATCACCTGTTGATGCTGTTTGCTTAAGCTGGCAAAAGGTACTTCCAGCTCAAAACCATAATGGTCAGCTAAGGATTTCAGCATCTGGAAATAATAAAAGTTACGTTTATCCCAGCCACGAATAGCGCCGCCGGATAAACTCAGCTCATCGCTGACAATGACTTTATTGGCATCAAAATACTGTTTTACCCCTAAGCCATCACAACTTTGGCAGGCACCGGCCGGATTGTTAAAGGAAAACAACCGCGGTTCCAGCTCGGCCATCGAATAACCGCACGTAGGGCAGGCGAAGTTGGCGGAGAAAATCAGTTCTGGCGCTTTTTCATCGTCCATTGACGCTACTTTGGCGATACCACCGGACAGTTCAAGTGCGGTTTCAAAACTTTCGGCTAAACGTTGTTTAATATCGTCACGTACTTTTATCCGGTCAATCACCACTTCAATGGTATGTTTTTTGTGTAAATCCAGCTTGGGTGGATCCGACAAATCACAAATTTCGCCATTAATACGGGCTCGGATATACCCCTGAGCCGCTAAGGTTTCCAGTGTTTTAACGTGTTCACCTTTACGCTCCTGCACCACAGGCGCTAATACCATCAGCTTGGTGCCTTCAGGAAAGGCCACTACTTTATCGACCATTTCACTAACCGTCTGGGCAGTTAAAGGTAAATCGTGGGTAGGGCAACGGGGTTCGCCAACACGGGCAAACAATAAACGCAGGTAGTCGTAAATTTCAGTGATAGTGCCCACAGTCGAACGTGGGTTATGCGAGGTCGACTTTTGCTCAATAGAAATGGCCGGGGATAAACCTTCGATATGATCCACATCGGGTTTTTCCATCAGGCTTAAAAACTGCCGTGCGTAGGCCGACAAAGACTCAACATAACGGCGCTGACCTTCAGCGTACAAGGTATCAAAAGCCAAAGAGGATTTACCTGAGCCGGATAAACCAGTGATCACCACCAGTTTGTCACGGGGAATTTCCAGTGAAATATTTTTCAGGTTGTGGGTGCGGGCACCCCGAATATCTATTTTATCCATAGGATTGGGTCTCTTGCCTGTTGAGTCGGCTTGGGAAAACGAATTATACCCTTTGTAATTGATGCAGTGCCTTATGGGCGACAGCATCCTACCTCTCTTGTCTGTTGAGGTCGGCGCGGTAATTCAATTGGCGATACTGTATATAAATACATGCTTTATAGCAAGCCAGCCGCTTAGAAAAACAGCAAAGAAACAGGCTGCTATTTCACTGTTTTTGAACCAGATTTGCGGATTGGATCAGTTAAAGCTAAGTTGAAAGTGTCCACTTGTGGCTAAGACCTATTATGACCTCAGAACAACTCTACTGCTTTGCGATGATCCAGGTGTTGCTGGTGTTTTTACTGGCCAGTTTTCGCTTGCGTGCAACAGATAAAAACAGCAAAGCTTTGCCTCTGTTGCAAGGAGCTATAGCTGCTGAACTTTTAAGTTGGTTATTCTATTTTTGGCCTGAATATGGCCCGAGTTTAGTACTGTCGATGTGTTTGTCTGCGTTGAATATGAGTTTGCTCACGGCTTTTTGTTTTAAAAGAGCAGGCAGAGCTGTGCCCTGGTTGTGGATAGTGCCTGTAGGTTTGGCACTGGCTGTTTCTTATAGTTACTTTTCGTACCATCAACAGCAAAATGTCAGCTTACATCTGATGACCTTGTTTGCTTTTTTGCTGATAGGCCCCAGCTTCTGGTGTTTCCGCTATTTAAAACCCACCCCTACGCTGTCCGATTTGATGATGGCATCGGTTTTTGCGGCCTGGTTGCTGATTTGTCTGCTTCGCTCTGTGATGTTGCTGATAGCTCCGGACTGGTTATTGTCTGGTTTGTTGATTTCACAGTCATTTTGGCCCGCTGTTTCAGCAGGTTACTGCATTTTCGCTTTGACAGGTTATATGGAGGAAACCCAGCAAAAGTTTAAAAATGAAGCCCAGCACGACCCTTTAACTGGTCTTTTGAACCGTCGTGGTTTAGTCAACGCTATTCAGGGATGCTTAGCTTATTTACAACGGCAGCAGCATAGCGCCGCGCTTTTTATGATTGATCTGGACCACTTTAAACAAATTAACGACAAAATTGGCCATGAGGGCGGTGATGAGGTGTTAATTGCTGTGGCCGAAGTGCTGCAAAAGCAATTACGCCAAAGTGATGTGTTGGCGCGTTATGGCGGCGAGGAGTTTATTGTATTTTTGCCTCAAACCGACAGTGATTCAGCGCAACTGGCGGCTGAACGTTTATTACTGGCGGTGCGTCATCTGCAACTGCCTCAACTTAGTGGCCAGAATGGCCTGAGTATCAGCCTGGGTATAGCTGTATTTAACGCCGACTTTGATTTTGATTGTCAGCTGCGCCGCGCTGATCATGCGTTATATCAGGCCAAAGCCAGAGGCCGTGATCGTATCGAATTTGCGACAGACTCAGTGTAGTTAGGCGATGGCAGCTGTGCTACAATCGCCGCCCGCTTTAACCCGGAGATAGAGTCGCAGATGTCCCATCTGAATCCACTGGAAAAACGTGCCGCCTGGTCTCTGGCACTGGTATTTGCTTTCCGGATGCTTGGTTTATTTATGCTGATCCCAGTGTTTGCTATTTTTGGCAAAGACCTGATTGGCTTTTCGCCTTTATGGATAGGCTTAGCTATAGGTGCTTATGGTTTAACTCAGGCGCTGTTACAAATTCCTATGGGGTGGCTGTCTGACAAATGGGGCAGAAAGCCTGTGATGTTGCTGGGCCTTGGCTTTTTTGTGCTGGGTTCTGTGGTCGCTGCTTTAGCAGATTCCGTTTATATGGTGACTTTTGGCCGTGTGCTGCAGGGCATGGGCGCTATTTCAGGTGCTGTGATGGCGCTGGCATCTGATATTACCCGTGAAGAACAAAGACCCAAAGTGATGGCCGTGATTGGTATGACCATAGGTTTGTCTTTCACTTTGGCTATGGTGGCGGGCCCGGCTATAGCTGCGGCCAGCGGTTTAAGCGGTATTTTCTGGTGCACTGCTTTAATGGCTATTACCGGTTTGCTATTGGTATGGAAAGTAGTGCCTGTGGCGGTGAGTAAAGCACCTGCTTCGGAAACCCTGGCCACCAAAGGCCAAATCGGTGCTTTATTTCGTCATCCTGAATTATTAAGACTGAACTTTGGTGTCTTGGTACTGCACTTATTATTGACGGCTATTTTTGTGGTATTGCCGACTTTGTTGCTGCAGCAAAGTTTTGTGTCAGAGCAACACTGGCAGTTGTATCTACCTGTTTTAGTTGGTGCTTTTATTTTGATGGTGCCACTGATGATTCTGGCCAGTCGTAAGCAGCAGGAAAAAGGTTATTTATTACTGGCAATAAGCCTGCTTATTGTTAGTTTTGTGTTAATTTTAATCAATCAGCAGTTGTGGTCGATCGCCCTGGCGCTGTTGTTGTTTTTTGTTGGCTTTAACTATTTAGAAGCCAGCATGCCTGCTTTATTGTCGCGTATTGCTCCTGCTGGTCTGAAAGGTACAGCTATGGGTACTTACGCCAGTGCTCAATTTTTTGGTGCCTTTTTAGGCGGTATTTTAGGTGGTGCTGTGGCTAGTTTCAGCAGCGGTGAATCCTTGTTTGCTGTCGCTGCCCTGATTGGTTTACTATGGTTGGCTTATGCCAGCCGCATGACAATGCCAGCACGATCGCAACGGCTGTCATTGCCTGTCGAAGTGGCCGATGAAGCCGCCGCAGCCCAATTAGCGCAGCGCCTGACCCAACTCCAGGGTGTGTTGGAAGTCACAGTGGTGGTTGCGGAACAACGTTTGTATTTAAAAGTCGGCCAGCAACATTTTGATTTGGCAGAGGCACAGTCTTTGGTTGAAAGCAGCCAAAAAAGTTAAGGAGAAGTCGCATGGCTCGTGGAATTAATAAAGTAATTTTGATTGGTAACCTGGGCAATGACCCTGAAGTCCGTTATATGCCTACAGGTGGCGCAGTCGCCAACCTGACTATCGCGACCAGCGAAAGCTGGACGGACAAAACCACCAATGAAAAGAAAGAAAATACCGAATGGCACCGTGTTGTCATTTATCAGCGTTTGGCTGAAATTGCCGGTGAATACCTGCGTAAAGGCAGCAAGGTGTATATCGAAGGTCGTTTACGTACCCGTAAGTGGCAGGATCAGCAAGGTGTTGAGCGTTACACCACTGAAATCATTGCCAACGAACTGCAGATGTTAGACGGCCGTGGTGAAGGTCAGGGGGCCGGTCAGGCTGCTGCTATGGGCGGTGGTGCTCCAATGGGCAACCAGGGCGGTAACCAAGGTGGTTATCAACAACCTGCTGCCGCACCACAACAACGTATGCCACAAGCGGCTCCGGCTCAGGGCGGTTACGCTCCTCAGGCGCCAGCTGCTGCAGCACCGGCACAAGGTGGTTACCAGCAACGTCCAGCTCAGGGTGGCTTCCAGCCTCAAGGCAATTTTAACCAGCCACAAGGCGGTTTTAATCAGCCTGCACCACAACAGCAACGTGGTCCAATGGAACCACCAATAGACTTTGATGACGATATTCCGTTTTAAAGAATACGGTTTCCGTATCGCGTGATAAATAGAATTAAGCCTCTGATTGTTAGAGGCTTTTTTGTTTTCATATTCTATGGTACTAACCCTTTGGGTTTATGTTGAGTTTTAGTCAGTTGGCAACGGCCCTAAGGTTGACTGGTAAGGGACACGAATATGTTTCAAATAGCGGATTTAGTCGATCTTCAAGCTTTGTCTGAGTCAGCAGAGTTAGAGTTCAAGTTGGCACAAGGGCAGGATGGCAAAGGCAAATTGCCAGATGACTTTTGGCCAACATACAGTGCTATGGCCAACACTCGTGGTGGTTATGTTGTTCTGGGCGTCCGTGAAAAAAATGGAAACTTAACCCTTGCCGGAATTGAAGATGTTGACATTGTTCGTAAGCAACTTTTCGACATGGCCAGTAATTCAGAAAAAGTGAATGTCAATTTACTGATTAATGACAGCGCTCAGGTGGTCATTCTTGATGGAAAAAAGTTACTGGTGGTTGAAATACCTGCAGCACGCAGAGAGCAAAAGCCTGTTTACTTGAAAAACCAACCCATGAGAGAAAGCTACATTCGTCTGCATGAAGGTGATCATCGTTGTAGCGAAGAGCAGGTCAAGAGGATGCTGGCTGAGCAGGTTGAAACCAGCCGTGATGACAAAATCCTAAAAGGTTTTAATATTGCTGATATTGATCTGGATAGTTTAAAAGCATTCAAAAATTTATTCGCAGCCGCCAAACCTCAGCATCCTTGGCTTGAATTAGATCTATTTGAATTATTTAAGAAAATAGGCGGATGGCGATTGGATCGCCAATCTGGTGAAGAAGGTATTACTGTTGCTGGGGTTTTGATGTTTGGTACTTGGGATGCCATTCAGGAAGCTGCTCCCAATTATTTTGTGGATTACCGTGAACGGGATGAAGCAAATACAGAGCGTTGGGTTGATCGTCTTCATCCCGATGGTTCCTGGTCCGGTAATGTTTTTGATTTCTACCGACGCACTTACAGAAAGTTAGTGACGGATCTTAAAGTGCCTTTTGAACTGCAAGACGGTATTCGTTTAGACGATTCAAAAGCTCATGAAGCTATTCGGGAAGCTTTGGTGAATACACTTGTGCATGCTGATTACACAGGAAGAAGCTCCATTCTTATCGTAAAAAGGCCAGATCTGTTCGGGTTCAGAAACCCTGGTTTGATGCGTGTTCCGCCTGAAATAGCAGTGAAAGGCGGAGATAGTGATTGTAGAAATCGCCGAATGCAGCAGATGTTTTTGATGATTGGTGCCGGAGAGCGCGCCGGATCGGGAGTACCCAAAATATACAGTGGTTGGGAGTGGGCAAGGTGGCGAACTCCAAAGCTGTATGAGAAATCAATTCCGTCAGAACAAACCATTCTTGAATTATCCACGACCAGTTTGGTACCTGAAGCTGTTACTGAACTGCTTGGAAAAATGTTCGGGCAGAAATTCTATGTGTTGAATGATTTTGAACAAATGATAGTGGTAACTGCTGCGATTGAAGGCTGGGTGAATCACGAAAGAGCTTGTCAGTTAACCAGCAAGCATTCACGCGATGTTACTTTGACCTTGCCACGGCTGGTAGATAAAGGCTTTTTAGTCGTAAGTGGAGAGAAAAGAGATAAATCGTATAGCTTGCCTGGAATGCAGCCTCCGTCACCTGAAGATGTATTTTCTCATGCGTTAACTTCTGTTGATAGCTTAACGCATAACGTCGAGAACTTAACGTATAAGGTTGAGGACTTAACGCATACAGGCAAAAATCATTTGAAAGGCGCTGGAACACGAGATGGTAAAGGACGGTTTATCAGTAATTTAATTGATAAACCTTTTGTTGACGAATTGAATATGCTGACTGAGTTATATCAGCAAGAACTTCACGCATTAGGTGCTCCAGCCAAAGAACAGCATCGATTAGATACTGAAACAATGAGAACCTTAATACTTACCTTATGTCGTGGTCACTACATTTCAGTCGCTGTACTTGAAACGCTATTAGATCGTAAACCACAGAGCTTACGGCAAAACTACTTAAAGCCCATGGTCACGGATGGCTTACTGAAGATGGCCTTTCCACACAAACCTAATTCGCCGAAGCAGGGTTATACAGCAACTGACTAAATCGAACTCGACTGAAGTATCTGTAAATTAGTACAGACTGCATGTTGAAGAGGACAAATGCACAATGGATGAAATTATTCAGGTCGGTAGATCTTTGGTTCGTTTATATGCGTCCAACTCATTGTCAGATAGATGTTTTTCCTGGACTGGTTATGTTTCAAATGATACCTCTGGTGCAGCTGATTATCTTGCTTTATTAGCATACCCATGTTCAAAAGATGACCAAAGGAGGATTAGGTTTCGCGATGCTTTGTTGAGTGCTTTGGTCATCGATGACTATAAAAAACATAAAGACGAATTCAGAAAGAATAGGTTAATGGCCAGTTTTCAACTTGATAAATTGATGATCTGGAGAGATATAGATCGTGCTATCACTGGAGGCCCCAATAAACTTGGCGGCGGAGTAAAGAAACTTATCGACAGATTTCATGCTTACCACGTATTTGCTGCATATGATAAAGCTCTGGCAGAAAACGCTAATCTCACCTTCGAAAATGTGCTGAGCCATATATCGACTGCTTATGAATCGCCTCGTTCGAAGCTTCAGAACTCAGAAGATCGGATCGTTAACTTAAAAAAAGTATTGAGAGTGTCCAGACCTGTTTTACATCTTGTGTTTGGCTACGTGCGAAGTTGTGCGTCTAAAGGGTGGATAAACGATCAAGGGCAAATTTTGCACTGGAAACACGCGATTTATGATCCATCTTGGTTGCGTGAAGCTTTAGATATCGCTGAAGTTGTATTGGGAATGCAGTTAATCGAATACGAATCCAAACTCAGAACTGGTAAACAGTTGAGAGGGCACTTGTTTGACCCATCGGAGATCACCCATATATACCCTTTTGAAAAGGTATAGATCCATTTCCTACCCCTGACAGCACAATGGACCTCGTGACATAGTTTGCGAGAAAATTTTGCGTAGGAGTTGGGGTTTATGAAATCCGTATTACATAGCCGTTCAGATCAAGTTGTTTTGTTAATTAGTTACCTGGAGGCCGAGCGTATTGCTTTAATGACCCGGCTTGTCGAATCAGATAATTCAGCTACTTCTATACGGTTGACAGAAATCGAGCAGATATTAGCTGGGTTATCTTTGGAATCTCTCTATTGCTCGAGATTAAGCACTGATTACGATGACTGTGACATGTGGTTAATGAGTCTTTGATTTGAGCAGAAAGATTCTGCTTGTTCGCTATGAGAATCAAAACAAAACCTCTTAAATCAGAGGCCTTTGATTAACTTACTTTCTGTTGTCGGACTAACTACTACTCCTTTTCCTGAACTGTGCCGCTTTATGCCTGTTGCCACATAAAGCCATACTGCACCAACGGCGTTTGTGGGCTTTGGTTCTATCGTAAAACCACAGAATGCAGTCGGGGTGTTCGCATTGCTTAACCAAATCGAAGTTGCCTTCAACCAGTAGTTGGGCAACAGCCTCTGCGACAGGGCCCAATAAAGATCCAATGATTTCACTGCGTGAAACACGGTTTAGTACCAGTTGGCCCTTATGATCCCTTTCCAGGGTGGGAACGGTAAGAAAAGAGTGTAAATACTGATTTAACTTACTGATATCCGGTGATTTTTCCTCTCTAAACTCAGAGATTAACTGCCGCGCCAGCACTCGTAATGCTTTGGCCTGAGTGAGTAGTTCACCTGGAGTAAGAGTTTTTCCCTCTGTTGTTGGATTTATATCGTAGCGGGCCAGCCATTGCAGTACATCAGCATCAGTGTTCCAGAATTCAACAGCTTTGCCATCGTCTCGTGCTTCAGTATTCAGTAAGTCCATTGCTAAATGGTCGCCCAGCATTGGAGCACCGCTCTGAGCTTCTTCGTGCAGAATTGCTGAAATTGCCATAAGTAACCTTTAAAAATTAATTTGACAGGTTACTTTTGTTCAGCCAGACTTGCCTCAAGTAACCACTTAATTTTGATTATATGGGTTACTAAGTGATATTGCCAACCTTAACTTCACGGAGTAACCATGAATACGAAACAAATACTGCTCGCAGCTACAGCCTTAGCTGCCTCTCTTTCTGCCACAGCTACAGAAGATAAAACGCTGGTGCGTTATCAGAGCCTGGATGTGCAGGGCGTGAATGTGTTTTACCGCGAGGCAGGTTCACCACAAGCTCCTGCAGTGCTGTTGTTGCATGGCTTTGGTGCTTCCTCTTATATGTTCAGAGATTTGATGCCAAAACTGGCAGAAAAATACCATGTGGTAGCGCCCGACTTGCCAGGTTTTGGTCAAACCACAGTTAAGCCCGGCGTTAAATTTAATTACAACTTCGACAATCTGGCCGCTGTGATTGATGCGTTCACAGTGGCTAAAAACCTCGAACACTACGCTATGTATGTGTTTGATTATGGTGCTCCGGTGGGTTGGCGTCTGGCGGTGAAAAATCCGGAAAAGATCACGGCCATTGTGACCCAGAATGGTAATGGCTATGAAGAAGGATTGAGTGAAGGCTGGGCTGATATGCGAAAAGCCTGGGCTAACCCAACGGCGGAAAACCGCGAAGCTTTACGTCAGTTTAATACGCCAGAGATGCTGAAGTGGCAATACACTGAAGGGGTAGAAGATAGCTCAGTGATAGCGCCAGAACCTTACCAGTTAGCTCATGCAGCTATTGAGCGTATTGGTGTTGATGTGCAGATGGATTTATTGCTGGACTACGGCAGCAATGTGAAACAATACAAAGAGTTGCATCAGTTCTTTCGCAGCAAGCAGCCGCCTTTATTAGCGATTTGGGGTGAAAAAGATCCGTTCTTTTTACCTGCCGGAGCCAAAGCTTTCCAGCCTGACAATCCAAAAGCTGAAGTGCGGTTTCTGAATACGGGTCACTTTGCTATTGAAACGCACGGCAATGAAATAGCAGCAGCTATGCTGGAGTTTTTGGATCGTAGCATCAAGCCTTAAGGCTGAGAACCATAGCGACGGCGGGCATCAGGCCCGCCTTATCAATGTTATGCCAGGATCTTCTGAGCTATTACCTCTGCATTAAAACCAAAATAGTCCAGCAAAGCAGGGCCAGGTGCTGATTCACCAAAACTGCTGATACCAATAATCAGGCCTTTTTTACCGACGTATTTGTACCAGAAATCCGGGTGAGCTGCTTCTATCGCAACAATTTTGGCGTGCTCTGGTAACACAGAGTCCTGATACGAAGCGGATTGTTGGTCAAACAAGGTTGTGCTTGGCATAGATACCACATTCACTTGTTTACCTGCTGCTTTCAGTTTTTCCGCTGTATCACAGGCCAGTTGCAGCTCAGAGCCAGTGGCTATCAGCACTATATCCGGCGCGCCGCCGCAATCTTTTAAAATATAACCGCCTTTGCTGATTAAGCGGATTTGCTCAGAGTTGCGCTGGAATTGACGCAGATTTTGCCGGCTAAACACCAAAGCTGAAGGCGAAGTTGTGGTTGTTAAGGCCGTTTTCCAGGCCACAGCGGTTTCAGTTAAATCTGCCGGACGCCAGGTCACCAGATTTGGTGTGGTCCGTAAGTTCGTCAGCTGTTCTATTGGCTGGTGCGTTGGGCCATCCTCCCCCTGACCTATGGAATCATGGGTAAAGACATAAATATTTGGCAGCTTCATTAAAGCCGACATCCGCACTGCATTGCGGGCGTATTCCATAAACATCAGGAACGTAGCGCCATAACAGCGGAAGCCACCATGGGCACTAATGCCGTTCATCATAGCGACCATGCCAAATTCACGTACACCGTAATAAATATAGTTGCCGGAGCTATCCTCTTTGCTCAGGCCTTTACTGCCCGACCATAAGGTCAGGTTCGAACCTGCCAAATCGGCTGAGCCACCTAAAATCTCTGGTAACAGTCCGGCAAAGTGCGCGATACAGAGCTGTGATGCTTTACGGCTGGCGATATCCTGTTGCTGGTTTTGGCAATTGTCGATAAAGCTTTGAGTGGCAGCCTCAAAGTTTACTGGTAATTCGCGCTTTATAACCCGGCGTTGGTATTCAGCGGCCAGCTCCGGATATTCCTTTGTATAAGCGGCAAATAATTCTGTCCATTGCTGCTCAAGCGCAACACCTTTGTTTTTACAGTCCCAGTCGGCATAAATCCCGGCAGGAATTTCAAAAGGTGCATAAGGCCAATTCAGAAATTCGCGGGCTTTGGCGATTTCATTGTCACCCAGTGGTGAGCCGTGACAGTCGTGAGAGCCGGATTTATTCGGGCTACCAAAGCCGATAATAGTTTTACAACAAAGCAGCGTAGGTCTGTCTGTTTCTGCCTGAGCTTGTCTGATCGCATCTGCAATTTGAGCCGGGTTATGGCCATCCACCTGAATGACCTGCCAGCCATAGGAGTGAAAACGGGCTGGGGTGTCGTCGGTAAACCAGCCTTCGACATGACCATCAATAGAAATACCATTGTCATCCCAAAAAGCGATCAGTTTGCCAAGGCCCAAGGTACCAGCCAGCGAACAGGCTTCGTGGGATAAACCTTCCATCAGGCAGCCGTCACCGAGGAAGCAGTAAGTAAAATGATCCACCACAGCGTAATCAGGGCGGTTAAATTGCGCTGCCAGAGTTTTTTCGGCTATGGCCATACCTACCGCATTGGCAATACCAGCGCCCAAAGGACCAGTGGTAGTTTCGACGCCTGGGGTGTAACCCAATTCAGGGTGACCAGGGGTTTTGGAATGCAGCTGACGGAAGGACTTTAAATCCTCAATAGACAATTCGTAACCCGTTAAATGCAGCAAGGAATACAACAACATAGAAGCATGGCCGTTACTCAGTACAAAACGGTCTCTGTTGCTGAACGACGGATTAGCCGGGTTATGTTTTAAGAACTGCTGCCAGAGGACTTCGGCTATATCGGCCATACCCATAGGTGCGCCGGGGTGACCTGAGTTGGCTTTTTGTACTGCATCCATAGCTAAAGTGCGGATGGCGTTAGCGCGGGTTTTATGATCAGTGTGCTGAGTGGTTTGCATGACAATGTCCTAAGGCTGTTGGATCAGGTTCTGTAACAGTTGTTCCAGCTTGTGCTGATCCACTGCAAATTTGCGAATACCTTCGGCCAGCTTTTCAGTAGCCATGGCGTCTTCATTCAGTTGCCATAAAAATTCTGCCTGACTTAAAGCTTTTGGTGCATCAGGGCTTTGAGTTGTATGAGGTTGCAGCGCTGCAGGCAAAGGGTCAGTTGAATCTTTTAATTGCAGTAACAAGTTAGGGGCTATGGTCAGCAGATCACAACCCGCCAGTTGGCGGATTTGATCGACATTACGAAAGCTTGCCCCCATCACCACAGTGGGGATGCCATGGCTTTTGTAGTGGTTATAAATAGTTTTGACTGACATCACGCCAGGGTCTTTGTCGCCGGAAAAATCCTGCTCTGGCTGATTTTGTTTGTACCAATCCAGAATACGGCCAACAAAAGGGGAAATTAAAGTCACACCTGCATCGGCACAGGCTTTGGCCTGAGCCAGGCTAAAAATCAAGGTCAGGTTGCAGTGAATACCTAGTTTTTCCAGCCGGGCTGCGGCCTGAATCCCCTGCCAGGTGGCTGCCAGTTTAATCAACACTCTGGATGAATCGACTCCCGCTGCTTTGTAACGACCAATAATACTTAAAGCTTTGCTGACACTGGCTTCGGTATCAAAAGACAAACGGGCGTCAATTTCAGTAGATACCCGACCCGGTATATGACGCAAAATTTCACAACCAAAATTTACTGTCACTTGTTCACAAGCCGCGGCAATATCGTTTTCATTGCCTTTGAGTGCACTGCTCTTGAGTGCGCTATGCAATAAATGCTGATACTCAGCCTGCTGGCTGGCCTGCAAAATCAGCGATGGGTTAGTGGTGGCTTCGGTCGGTTGCAACTGCTGTATAGCGGCAATATCACCGCTGTCTGCAACCACCACCGTCATTTTGCTGAGTTGTTCGAGCTGATTCATACTCTTCCCTATTTTCCTATAGTCGTTGTAACACGCTGGCTTTGCTCTGGCCCTAAGTAGCTAGGTTTCAGGCCGCCTGTATCAATGATGAGTTTTTGCAGCACTAAGGCCGGGTCTACCAGATAAATTCGTAGTTTGTGTTCGCCAGGCTTATTCACTTTGATAGCAGTTTTGATCACCCGCACTCCATCCAACACTGCGTTATCCCACACAGCAGGGCTTTTATTTGCCAGGCTGTCTACAAGTTCAGGTTCAGCATTATTTAGCGACACAGCAAAACGCAAACCACGGCCAGGCACCAGATCCAAAGTAGGGGCTATTACGCTATGTAAAGTGAATTCGCCAGTGGAATGGAAATACAGCGGATATTCCAGATAAGGAGCTTTGTGAATATCTTTGGTTTGATAATCCAGCTCCGTCATAGCGGCCATAGAGGCAACACCACGGCCATGGCCAGGGATCAGTTGCCACCAGCTTCGTGTGGTATTGCCCTGTACTTTTGCACTGGCGGCGTCCAGCGCTATATAACCGTCCGCTTCAACAAAACCTGAAGTGGGCTTTGTTTTAGGTTTCAAGGCCGACACTTTAATTTTTGCGCCGCCCCAGCCTGTGCCCTGCACATACACTTCACCAACATTCAAACCAGTTTTGACTTGGCTCCAGTCGATCTTGACCTGAATAGTCTGTGTTACTTCAATCTGGCCTTTGGTCTGGCTCAACTGGAGCCAATCGGCTGATGCTTTGGCGCTAAATTCAAAGGGCAGGCTGCCTTTGTTAAAGACTTCAATGTTGCGCTCTGTTTGACCATGGGGGTAAAAAGTGTCCAGCTCTAACGGCTGACCTTTGTATTCGCTGATAGGCCATGAAAAAGCCGAACCTTCCACTGCCACACCCATATCTGCCACTGGCATAGGTTCAGCGACTGAAACGACTGGCATCAAGTTCGCCGGTGGGTTACGCCAGTAGGTAAAACCAATATGAGGCTGCGACATCATATGATTCCAGCGACCATTGCCCAAGCTGTGGTAAAGCGCCGTCAGCTTTGCATCCTGTTTAAACCAAAACCGTACCTGCTCTGCCCAATAAGTGGTAGTCACCCGGCCTTGTTCGCCGTGTAACTTATTCATAGCTACAGCACGGTTTAATTCATACACAGCCTGACTGGCTTTTAGTGGATGCGATACCAACTGGATATACGCATCCCTTTGTTCTGTCGGTAACTGACGGTACAACTGGTCGGATTTTTTCACTAAAGCAGCCAGCTCAGCGCTGACCCGTTCTGCTTCCTGATAATAAAAAATACTGTAGGTATCAGGTTCTACAGCTTCAGGTTTACGGCGGCCGTTATGTCTGGTGTAGCCCCGAATGAGCTCAGCTATAGTCGCTGCATCTTGTGCACTGAATTGTTGCGTGGCCCAACTTAGGGCAAATTGCTCTAAGTTATCGGCTTTAAAAGCCGGTGGGTTCCAGGCCATACGCAGGAAAAAGTCGATGGGAAACTCCATCGGCTTTAAATCCCCAACATTGACTATCCAGATACGATCAGCCTGAAATTGCCAGGCTAAATTCATCTGCTCCCAGATTTTTGCCATAGGCACAGTATTGATCCAGCGATAAGAGCGCGGGCTGCCGACATAATCAAAGTGATAATAGACACCAGCGCCACCGGCACGGCCACGTTCTTCTGCGGTTGGCAAGCGGCGGATATTACCGTAGTTATCATCAGCCCAAAGCAAAGTGACATCGTCCGGCACTCTCATACCACGCTCATAAAAGCCTTGTACTTCTTTGTACAAAGCCCAGACTTGTGGCACCTCTGTGATTGGCTTGTCTTTGAAGGTCTGTTTTAGTATCTGGCGCTGATCCGACACAATTTGTTCCAGCAGGCCGATGTTTTCTCCTTCGCTCATCGGCTCATCTTCCTGGCCGCGCATGCCAAGGGTAAAGATGCTTTCCAGATGTTGATGCCGCTTGGCGCCTTCTTGCCAGAACTTATAGATAGTGTCGCGGTTGCTGGAGTATTCCCATGGCCCTTTGCCGTATCTGTTCCATTCTTTGTCAGCGCGCATCATAGGTTCGTGGTGGCTGTTGCTCATCACTATGCCCATTTCATCGGCCAGAATAGCGTTTTGCGGATCGTCATCAGCAAAGGCATTGTTCCACATGGCAGGCCAGAGGAAATTCGACTTTAGCCGCAGCAACAGCTCAAACACATGCTGATAAAACTGGCTGTTGTAGCCGCCAAATTTTTCGCTGGTCCAATTGGTTAAGGCCGGATGTTCGTCATTTAAAAAGATGCCACGGTATTTCACTTTGGGAGCATCCGTCAGGCGGGTGCCTGCTTTGATATACAGCTCTGGCTGTTGTTTCACCGGCACATCGGCCCACCAATTCCAGGGCGATACTCCTATGGTTTCGGCCAGATCATAAACGCCAAAAATAGCGCCACGTTTGTCGCTGCCGACAATCACCAAAGCTTGTTCTACGCCCGGCAGAGGTTGTTCAATCACCTGAATTAAATAGGCTTCCCAGCGACCCTGAATGGCTTTTACATCCAGCTTGCCTGTCGCAACCAGTTGATCCAGCAGCGCATTGTTACCCAGGCTGCCAATAATCAGCAGCTGTTTGTTTTCCGCTTTGGGGCTGATGCTTAAGCTTTTTCCGCTGACTTTTTGAATATCCTGTTGCAGGCTTTGTACTGCGCGCTTTAGGCCTTTATGGTCTTTATCATCCAACTGAATGGTCGCCACAGAACTTTTGCCAACCAAAGCAAAGTCGGCTTTGGTGGGCTGTTGTGCCAGATAATCACCGGGCAAGGCTTGAGTTGTGCAGCACCACAATGCCAGCAGCAGGATCAGTTGTTTCATGGCGTGGCCTCTTTTTCCTGTCGTGCATGCACACCTAGCGTGGTGCCGACAAAACCACCAGCGACCTGAGTGCTTAAAATTTTGCCATCCTGAGTTTCACCCAGCTGCTGCCAGTCGCCATTGGACTCTGCGTAATAAAACTGGATTGAACCTGCATTACCCTGGATTTTTAACTTAAGCTCTGCAGTAGTTGCCGCTAAGTCTTGGCTGGTTATAAGTGATGGCTTTGCGCCTTTGGCTTGTTCAAGAAATACAAAGGGCTTACCGTCTTCAGTTTTTATACCCAGATAGTAGTGATAGTGCTCGTTCTGAAAGGCCACCAAACCAGCTGAAAAATTGCCTTTTGGCACCACAAGGCTGGTGCTGGTTTCAAAACTGGTATGTTGCTGGCGACGACCAATAAAAGCAGGTTGCGATAAGGAGTCCATACCCACAGCTTTGGCATTGATATTAAGGTTTTTTCCATCCAGCTTTAACCAGCTTTGATCAAACTCACGCAGCAGGTTCCAGTCCGGTTTTAAGCTTTGGCCATCAAATTCATCACGCCATTTGAAATTGCCGGTTTGTGTCAAACCGCCAGTGCTGCTGATTAAGCCGCTCGGAACTGGGTGTCGGTAAGGAATTTCTTGTCCTTTAGGCAGTATATGTGGCCATTCGTCCTTCCAACTGACTGGTAGTAAAAAGGTTTCACGCCCCGTATTGTAAAAACGCTGCTCGTAAGCACGGGTTGCCAGAAAGACCGCCCACCACTGGCCATCCGGCAGCTGTACAAAATCAGCATGACCCGCAGTAGTGATAGGGTTGGCTCTGTTGGCTGGCAAATCACGTTGCGTCAGAATAGGGTTGCCACTGTAAGGCACAAAAGGCTCATTCAGATTGCGGCTACGGAACACGACGGCCGAATGCTGATCGGCTGTGCCGCCTTCAGCGCAAACCAGATAATACCAGCCGTTGTGTTTGTAAATATGCGGGGCTTCTATCCAAATGGGCTTAGTGCTTAAATCAACACCGCCATTGACCAGCAGTTTTTTGGAGTCCGGCAGCACGGCTTTTTTCACCGGATCGTATTGCCAGATCCAAATGGCTCTGTGGCCTTCATACAAAGCTTCACCCGGCGCTTCACCGTTATGGCTGATATAGACCTTGCCGTCATCATCAAAAAAGATATCCGGGTCTATGCCTTCCACTTCCGGCAACCAGATCGGATCAGACCATGGCCCGGCCGGGTCTGTGGCGGTCAGAATAAAGTTACCCCCTTTATCTACCACAGTGGTGATCAGGTAAAAAGTACCATCGTGATACCGAATAGTAGGGGCAAAAATGCCACGGGACACCTGCATACCCGCCATATCCACTTGTGAGGCGCGGCTTAAGGCATGGCCTATCAGTTGCCAGTTCACCAGGTCGGTACTGTGCAGAATGGGCAAGCCTGGTGTATAGGAAAAAGACGACATCACCATGTAATAGTCATCACCACGGCGGGTGATGCTGGGGTCGGGGAAAAAGCCTGCAACCACTGGGTTTTGGTAGCTTCCTATGGCTACAGGTTCTGCAAAAACTGCGTCCTGGCCCTGATAATCAAACCAAAAAAAAGTGGCTGCTGTATCCGCTTCATTAGCTGGTTTTTCAGGTTGGCATCCGCTTAGCAGCAGGCTGAAACTCAGCATCACACAAGCATAGGTCGTTTTCATTTTTATCCATTCCTTTGACAATTGGAGTCAGGGTTGAACAGAAAAATACCATGATCATCAATGGCTTCGGATTTATGAAAATACGTCAGCTTTGTGCGTTTTTTAGGAGGGATAGTGTAGGCAGAACAGGGCGCGGATAAACCGCTATCTGGCATTGGATTGTAATTTGAGACGGGCGGGTACAAGACCCGCCCCTACAAATTTGTCGCATGACTTTCAGTTATTTACCGCCAGATGATTCATCAGTTCTCCGCGGGTTTCCCGGTATTCTTTTGGCGTTTGGCAGAAATGGCGTTTAAACACCGCATACATGTATTGCAATGAAGGGTAGCCACAGATATTGGCTATTTCTATTGGGTTCACCTGAGTATCCACCAGCATTTTGCAGGCTTTCACCAGCTTCTGATTATGCAGTTCAGTATGAATAGAGTGACCACGTTCTGCTCTGAAACGTTGTTCCAGATTGGATCGGGAAATACCAACAAAATCAGTCACCTGTTCAACCTTGGCACCACGGGTGGCGTTGCGGCGGATATAGTGCATGGCCTGAATCACATAAGGGTCGCGTAGTGCTTTAAAGTCGGTAGACTGACGTGATGCCACACCTACAGGCGGCACCAGAATACGTTTGTTCCCCACATCTATGTTATTCAGTTGAGTATGCAGCAGCTTGGCCGCTTTATAGCCCATTTCAAAACAACCCTGAGTCACAGAGCTTAAGCTGATGCGATTAAGGAAACGGGCGATGTCGTCGTCATCTATGCCAATGATGGAAATATTGTCCGGTACTACAATGCCCAAGTGTTCACAGGCCTGCAGCAGATGGCGGGCGCGGGAGTCGGTGACGGCGATAATGCCTATAGGTTTAGGTAGGCTTTCAATCCAGTCTGTTAGACGGTTCATCGCATATTGCCAGGTTTCAGGTCTGGTGCAGTGGCCCTGATAAATCTGACAGTCGTAACCGTCCTGAGCTGTTAATTTTTTGACCGCATTTTCCCGTTCACTGGCCCAGCGATGTTGTTCGTCGCTTGGAACGCTATAAAAGGCAAAACGATCTAAGCCCTTACGTTTCAGATGCTCGTAAGCTGCATTGACCAGCGCAAAGTTATCGGTAGCCACATAAGGCACTGCAGGGTAATCTGTTGCTTTGCTGTAAGAACCACCTACTCCAACTATAGGTTTAGTTGAACCAGCCAGAGCTCGCTGAATATTCATATCGTCGAAGTCGGCAATAATGCCATCACCGCCCCATTCATGAATATGCTCAAGCCGACAGAGGAAATCTTCTTCCAGATACACATCCCAGTCGACTTTAGATGATTGTAAATAATGGCCTATGCCTTCGATCACTTGCCTGTCGAATACCTTATTGGCATTAAACAAAAGTGTAATGCTGTGTTTAGCCTTAAACATGTTCGCTATCCCCGTCTTGTCGTCATTATCTTTTTTAGTTTTTTTATTAAGCGGGTTAAATATTAATCAGCGCAGCCTTTTTGGCAAAGGATAAAACAGAATTCAGCAGTTAATTATGAATTTTCGTAATTGCTGGCTGACATTCGCTCGCCAAGTATTAGCTCACCAAAAGTCAGAACAGATTGCAGAATATGTACATAGGCATAGATTTAGGCACTTCGGGCATCAAGGTGATTTTGCTGGGCGAAAACGGCAAAGTGATAGACAGCGCCAGTGCCGGGCTGTTAGTCAGCAGGCCGCAGCCCTTATGGTCTGAGCAAAACCCAGAGCATTGGTGGCTTGGACTTGAGTCTTGTATGGACCAATTAAGTCAGCGTCAGTCCTTATCGTCGGTCAAAGCTATAGGCTTGGCTGGTCAGATGCATGGCGCTACTTTGCTGGATAAGCAGAACCAGATTATTCGCCCTGCTATTTTATGGAACGATGGCCGCTCTTTTGAGCAATGCCAGCAATTGGAAGTGAAAGTGGCGGATTTGCCACAGATCACCGGCAATCTGGCCATGCCGGGTTTTACTGCTCCTAAATTACTTTGGTTGCGCCAGCAAGAACCAGAAGCTTTTGCCCGGGTGGCCAAAGTGTTGCTGCCAAAAGATTATTTACGTTTTTGCTTAAGTGGCGACTTTGCTTCCGATATGTCGGATTCAGCCGGTACTTTATGGCTGGACGTAGCCAAACGGGACTGGAACGACGAGCTGTTGTGCGCTTGTGGTTTAAGCCGCGACCAAATGCCAACACTTTATGAAGGCAATCAAATCACCGGCACCTTGTTGCCTGAACTGGCGCAACGCTGGGGTTTAGCCGCTGTGCCTTTGATCGCAGGCGGCGGTGACAATGCAGCCGGTGCTGTGGGAGCTGGCATAGTGCGCCCTGGCCAGGCCATGTTATCTCTTGGTACTTCGGGTGTGTATTTTGCTGTTAGTGATGGCTTTCTGGCAAACCCTGAATCCGCTGTACATAGCTTTTGCCACGCCTTACCACATACCTGGCATTTGATGTCTGTGACATTAAGTGCTGCCAGTTGTTTGCAATGGTATGCCGAACAGTTAGTGAAAACCCCTGTCGCTACTTTGCTGGCCGATTTGGAGCAGGGGCTTGGTGCTGTTGACGATCTACCGCTGTTTTTACCTTACCTGTCTGGTGAGCGCACGCCTCATAACAACCCCAATGCCAAAGGGGTCTGGTTTGGTCTGGACTACAACACAGACCAAAAAGCTCTTACCTATTCAGTGCTTGAAGGCGTCAGTTTCGCGTTGTTTCAGGGCGCAGAAGCTCTGCATGCCAGCGGCCTGATGCCAACCGAAATTAATCTGATTGGTGGTGGTGCCCGCAGTTCGTACTGGCGGCAGTTGCTGGCTGATGTAATGAACCAACCACTAACCTTC
The DNA here is from genome assembly GCA_018825965.1 of Gammaproteobacteria bacterium. Lineage (GTDB taxonomy): Bacteria > Pseudomonadota > Gammaproteobacteria > Enterobacterales > Alteromonadaceae > Pararheinheimera. Next base: position 40,042 of record JAHKAA010000047.1, on the reverse strand, counting down.
AGAGAAGGCGGCGAAGTAGGGCCTGCTTTAGGCGCTGCCCGTCTTGCTCGCTTAGCCATGGAACCCGACACCGCGCTGGATGTGCTTTGCCCACCGCCGCCAGTGGTCAGCCAGCATATGCCGGACGCCAAACGTCACGCCGCTTTAGCCAAACGCTACAGTAAATTTAAAGCTTTGTATCAGTCATTGGCTGAGCATTTTTAATGGTAGGGGCGGGGCTTGTCCCAGCCCGTCTCAAATTACAAGACGATGTTATTGAGGCTTGCCCCGCCCGTCTCAAATTACAAGACGATGTTGTTGATGGCTTGCCCCCGCCCGTCTGACATTTGGCTGCGGCGGCCAAGACGACGGGAATAAATAAGATGGCTCTGAAAAAACATAATTGTGAACCGAGCCAGCAATGCCCACCATTAGCAGCATTGGAATTGATGTAACACAGGAGAGCAAAATGGCTCAGTATTTCGATCAGATTAACAAAATAGCGTATGAAGGTGCCGACAGCACCAATCCTTTAGCTTTTAAACATTACAACGCCAGTGAAGTCGTTTTGGGTAAAACCATGGCAGAACATTTGCGTATGGCTGCCTGTTACTGGCACAACTTCTGCTGGAATGGTCAGGATGTATTTGGTCAGGGCACTTTTGGCCGTCCATGGTTAGAAGCTGGTGACGCTATGGCGCAAGCCAAAGCCAAAGCCGACGTAGCATTTGAATTCTTCAGCAAGCTGAGCATTCCTTATTATTGCTTCCACGACATCGACGTTGCGCCTGAAGGCAACAGCATTAAAGAATACATCAACAACTTCGCAGCTATGGTGGATGTGCTTGAACAAAAGCAAGCCGAAACTGGCGTAAAACTGTTGTGGGGCACGGCGAACTTATTCAGTAACCCACGTTACGCTGCAGGCGCTGCGACCAATCCAAATCCGGAAATTTTTAGCTACGGCGCTACGCAAGTTTTCCATGCAATGAACGCAACTCAGCGTTTAGGTGGTGAAAACTACGTATTGTGGGGCGGTCGTGAAGGCTACGAAACACTGCTGAATACCGACCTGCGTCAGGAACGTGAGCAACTGGGTCGCTTTATGCAAATGGTGGTTGAGCATAAACATAAAATCGGTTTTAAAGGCACTTTACTGATCGAACCTAAGCCACAGGAACCTACTAAGCACCAGTACGATTACGACTCCGCTACTGTCTATGGTTTCCTGAAACAATTTGGTCTGGAAAAAGAATTCGCGGTAAACATTGAAGCCAACCACGCCACTTTGGCTGGTCATTCGTTCCATCATGAAGTGGCCACTGCTATTTCGCTTGGCATTTTTGGCAGCATCGACGCCAACCGTGGTGATGCACAAAACGGCTGGGATACAGACCAATTCCCGAACAGCGTGGAAGAGCTGAGCCTGGTGATGTACGAAATTCTGAAAGCTGGTGGTTTCAAAACCGGTGGTTTCAACTTTGACGCCAAACTGCGCCGTCAGAGTATGGACCGCGCCGATCTGTTCCATGGTCATATTGGTGGTATGGACCATCTGGCTATGGCATTAAAACGTGCTGCAGTTCTGGTTGAAAAAGACTTTTTAGGTCAGGCAGTAGCAGATCGTTACGCCGGCTGGAATGGTTCTTTAGGTAAAGCCATTCAAAGCAGCGAGCATTCACTGCAATCTCTGGCTGCTATGGTTGAACGCGAAGAGTTAAGCCCGAAAGCCGTCAGCGGCCGTCAGGAATTGCTGGAAAATCAGGTGAATTTAGTGTTGTTCAGATAGCCCTCCCGAACCCTGTCGTAGCCCGGCTTGCCGGGTATTTTATCCGGGCGCAGGAAAGATACTGCGCCCTATTTTCTTTGTGCCGCTGATCATAAGTAAAAACAGAAAAGATCGTATCGTGCCTATGAGCTAACGGGTTTTTGAAGGGTTGGCGGTGTATATCGGTAAAGTGCCGCCTACGATTAGCTTTACCTGCTCCGTAAATGCAAGGCTTCTAGTCAATAACGGTAACGCCTTATAAGCCAAATAAACTATCTGAATTCACCTCATGTGACATCCAACTGACCGGAACAAAAATTATCTGTGGCATCTAATTTTTTTCGCAATGGGACATACATTATTGTTCTGGATAACGGCACCCACCTTCGGCATGTGCAGGAAATGCTGGGCCATGCCAGTATCTCCACCACTCAGATTTACACCCATGTCAGCAGGCAGAAGCTCAAAGAGGTGTATATTAAAGCGCACCCTTAGGCGCTGGGGGAGTGGGTTGTTTGGAAATCGTTGAAAAATCCAAGAGTAAAGTTAATTTGCCTCAATTTGTGGCAAATTGAATCCTGTGTTAGGTAGCGGTTTACTGCTACATATGTAAAAATGATCAGTAGGTTTCATTCAGTAGTTGAGACAGGTTTAGGGACGAACTCAGAGTATTTATTATGGCCAGCTCAGAACAATTAAAAGCGCTATTACAGTCACATCTTGATAAGGATGATGACCGCTTTTTGTCTGTAGCCCTTCAGGTTGCGGCTCATGAAGCTCGAAACGGACACGGTAAGCTTGCCCAAGAGCTACGCGATCTCGTAGAACTATCCCGCAAAAAAGCGAACACTGCTAAATCGAGCCCTGTTTCGATAGCCAGAGGCGTCCAGGATGCCAGTGGATTGCTGTTTGCTTCAGAGCCAAAAAATAAACTTTCAGAGTTGATTACAAAAGACGAGTTAAAACAAAAACTGGTTCGTTTGATCCGTGAACAACAGTTCATGACGAAACTTAAGAGTCATGGTCTGTCACCTCGTCGTAAAATTCTTCTTGTTGGGCCACCTGGAACAGGTAAAACCCTAACTGCATCTATACTTGCTGGTGAACTGCATTATCCGTTGTTTCAGGTTCGTCTCGATGCCCTGATCACCAAATTTATGGGGGAATCTTCTGCAAAGCTCCGCCAGGTTTTTGATGCGATAAACAATGTGCGCGGCGTTTATTTTTTTGATGAGTTTGACGCTTTAGGATCTCAGCGCTCCAGTACTAATGATGTAGGTGAAGCACGTCGAATTCTGAATAGTTTTCTGCAAATGATTGAGCAAGATGATTCCAACAGTTTAATTATTTGCGCTACCAATCACATTGAAATACTGGATAACGCTCTATTCCGTCGCTTTGATGATGTTATCCGATACGAGTTGCCAACAGCAGACGAAGTCGTGACCCTATTCAGGAATCGATTGGCACCATTTGTAACCAGAAACTTTCCCTGGAAGAAATTACCCGATAAGGCTTTAGGGTTGAGTAGTGCAGAAATCACCAGAGCTTCAGAAGAAGCGATAAAAGATATGTTGATCCACGGGTATGACAAAGTAACCATGCCGGCACTTGAAACGGCAATTATTGACAGACGAACTATGCAAAAAAGTTTTAGCGAGGATATTGAGTAAATATGGCTGAAAACAGGGATGTAAAGCGACACATAATCATTGGTCAGAATGGCCAGCCTCAGAAGTACACATACCCTAAAAAGGTAATCATCACAGCAACAGTTCCGACGAGAAATCAACAGGCTCACGGCTCTAAGCTTCAACAAGAACTGACCGCACTTAAGCCCGACGAAGCTTCACTCTCTCAAGACGCTGAAGAATATGATTTAGAATCAGCATTTGGGCTGCAAATAAGCTTTGATGCTGATATAGCATATGACTTTGAGTTTGAGAAGCTTGCCGATGCCAGAGCGGGTATTGAAGTGTTGAATGTGACACAGGTGGGACAGCTTATTACTGTGTCTATTCTCGTCCCACATGGAAAACTTTACGTCCTTGAACGAAAAATAGCTGAGTACATGGACCCCGCTAAGAATGGTAAAAAAGGGCCTAAACATCACTCTTTACTCAATGTCATTGAACGAATCCGCAAAACAGCTATAGAAAATTTATGGACTGATGCTCCAGAGCTGTATCCTCATTCAGTAGATGAGATTATCTGGTTCGAGGTATGGTTGCCGGTTCTGACGGACAGGCTCGCAGTTGTAAATGATTTCAGGAAACTAGCAGCTATCGCAGAGTTAGTCGTATCAGATAGCGTTTTGGAGTTTCCTGAACGCACAGTGCTATTAGTCCGCGGAAATCTTGCAGCGTTATCGTCATCTGCCCTATTACTAAGCAAGATCTCCGAATTGAGAAAGGCGAAGACGACTGCAGATTTCTTCGATAATTTAGATATCGAAGAACAACGTGCTTGGTCAACTGACTTGCTTCAGCGCGCTAATTTTACTGCATCCGATGACTCTCCTTACGTTTGTATTCTGGATACAGGCGTCAATATTGAACATCCGCTTCTTAAATCTGCATGCTCAGCCGCTGATTTGTCGGTGGTAGATCCGACATGGGATGCTGCCGACAGTGATGGCCATGGCACTGAAATGGCAGGCATAGCGCTATGGGGGGATTTAACTGAGCCACTGAGTCAAAGAAGCCAAGTCGATATTCGGCATCGCATTGAGTCTTCAAAATTACTGCGATATCCAGGCGATAATGAAGGGAAACACCTTGGAAACGTTACGTCTGACGGGATTTCCGAAGTCGAAATAAAGAATCCTGTTCGCAAGCGTGTTTACGCCTTGGCCTTATCCGCTTTGAAGTCTCGTGATAGAGGTCGTCCATCCACTTGGTCATCAACCGTTGATGCTTTAGCGTCAGATTATCTGGGTGAAAATCAATACAGAAGATTGCTTTTGGTGTGCGCAGGAAATGCGGACGCCAGCCTGAGTAATCTGCTTGAGTACCCAAAATATAATGAAGTTCAGGATATTCATGATCCTGCTCAATCTTGGAACGCACTGACGGTAGGCGCATATACTCGTAAAATTCAGATCTCAGATGCAAATCCTCAGCAATTCACCGTTCTTGCTCCAGACGGAGGATTATGTCCGCATAGTTCAACGTCCATTCTTTGGGAGCCCGATGCACCAATAAAACCAGAGGTCGTTTTCGAAGGGGGGAATGTTGCAGTAGACAACATCAGTCCTGTAGAGCTACCAAGTCTGCAATTATTGACAACGTCGCACGACATTCAGAGGCGACTTTTAACTACCTTCAACGCAACGAGCGCAGCGACCGGACTTGCAGCTAAATTTGCCGCTGAAATCTTGTCTTACTATCCAGAATTATGGCCAGAAACGGTCAGAGCTTTAATGGTTCATTCCGCAGATTGGACGGATGCCATGAAGGCTCAGATTAAGGACCCTAAGTTAAATACTGAACGTCAAAAGGCGCACAGGCTTGCGAGGACTGTAGGGTATGGAGTGCCCGATTTGACCAGAGCACTTTGGAGTTTGAACAATTCTTTGATTATGGTGATTCAGGACGAATTACAACCATTTGAGAAAATTAAAGGGCCGCCAACAACGAAAGATATGCATCTGCATGACCTTCCGTGGCCAAAAGCAGAACTACAGGCTCTTGGTGAAGTAGCTGTAAAAATGACTGTAACATTGTCGTATTTCATTGAACCTAATCCTTCCAGTCGAAATGTTACCAGCAAATACAGATACCCAAGTCATCAGTTGCGTTTCGATGTCAAACGGCCGCTTGAGTCTGTTCAGGACTTCATGCAGCGTATGACAAGAGATGCTCAGTCAGAAGAGCTGGGAAGTAAGAAAGCTCCGGCTGATCCTCACTGGTTACTTGGCGATTTTCGCAATAAAGGCTCGGTGCATAAAGATGTCTGGACAGGGTCTGCCGCAGAACTAGCTGAACGAGGAATGTTAGTGATTTATCCGGCCATGGGTTGGTGGCGTACGCGTACAAAATTAGAACACTACAATAAACGCGCTAGATACTCTTTAATCATTTCGATAGAAGCTCCTGCCGCAGAAGTGGATTTATATACCGCTGTAACAACTGCATTAGCTAACCGAGTTAAGATTACTGTGCCAATCAGTTAATCCTATTGTGAAAAAGCTGCAGAAATGCAGCTTTTCAGTTTCGACTGGAGGACCTGCGCTGTCGGTGAGTGAGGCTAGGAAAGCGCAACGGCAGGCTACGCGGAACCATAATTTGGTTTGTTTTATTTACCAGCTTTTTCCGTCAGTTTGATCAGCTGCTGCACCACTTCTTTTGGCTGGTTTTTCCGGTCAAATAATAAGGGGTAGTCTGTTCTGCCTTTCATTGGCCAGTTGTTGCGCCAGGTTTGGTTGTCGTTCACGCCCCATAAAGTGACCCGCTCAATGCTGTCGCTGTGGCGTAAAAACAGTTCAAACAATTGCAGGTACTTGTTCGACAGCTGGTCGCTGACGGCTTTTGGTAAGCCAGCAGCGTAAGGGTTAAATTCCTGCTTTAACTTCATATTTAATGAGATGTCAGCGCCTATGTTTTCTGGGTCAGGAAATGGTAGCACTGAGATATCTAATTCAGTAATCATCACCTTCAGGCCTGTGTTAGCAAAAGCCACAATAGAGTCTTCCACTTGCTGCAGCTTTGGGTAATCCAGGCTGTAATGGCCTTGCTCACCAATGCCGTGTATAGGCACATTTTTCGCTTTTAAAGCGGCAACCAGTTTTAATACGCCGTCACGTTTTTCTGGTTTAAATAAATTGAAGTCATTGTAATAAAGTTCAGCTTTAGGGTCGGCCTTGTGGGCAATTTCAAAGACTGTCGCTATATAGTCTTCGCCTAAGGCTTTATACCAGTTAGATTGGCGCAGAGTGCCGTCTTCATTTAAGGCTTCGTTCACGGCATCCCAGCCCTGAATACGGCCTTTGTAGCGGCCCATCACGGCATTAATATGGTTTTTCAGTCTGGATAACACCAACTCTTTTGAGGCAGGTTGACCTTTGGCGTCCTGAAATACCCAGGCTGGCGTTTGTTCGTGCCATAACAACACATGGCCTATCACCTTGATATTGTTGGCTTCTGCGTATTCAATCATGGCGTCGGCGGCTGCAAAGTTGAACTGGCCTTCTACAGGTTCAATGATTTCCCATTTCATCACGTTTTCGGCCGTTACCGCATTAAACTGCTGTTTAACCAACTCCAGTGTACCCGGCTCTTTGCCTTGTATTTGTGCTGCGCTTAATGCAGTGCCAATACTGAAATAAGGGCTATAGGCATGCTGTAGAGAGGCGCTTTGGTTTTCTGCCAGTACACTGCCCGCGAGAAGGGTACTGAACAACATAAAACAAAGTGAGGTAGATCGCATTCGATGACTCCGATAAGTAAATTAAACATCAATACAACAGCAGCTGTTCACCTGCTTTTTCTAACTGATAGCGGATCCGTGCCTTAAAGGGCTGGCCGGGGCTGGTAAGGTGAAATGGAAAACCTTTTTGATTTGGTGAATCCGGGAAAAACTGGGGTTCCAGGCAGATGCCTTGTCGTGCTTTAAATGGCCCGCTTAAGTGATCCCCTGTGTACACCTGCAAGCCCGGATAGTCAGAACTTACTTTCAATCGCAACAAAGCGTCCGGACTGATTAACTCAGCGGCGGTCTGATGCAAGTTACCGTTGATCACAAAGTTATGATCCAGGCGAATGTCATTTAGTGTTTTGGCATTGCTGAAATCCATCACGCTGCCTTGTACCTTGGGTAGCTGTCCGGTAGGAATGTTTTGTGCATCCACCACAGCGTAATGAGCTGCATGCAGGCAAAGTTGGTGTTGGTTTATGGCGGCTTTATCAACTGACAAATTAAAGTACGGATGCAAAGTGGGGCCAACTAGCGTAGTCACCTTGCTGCTGGCTTCCAGCTCTACATCCAAAGCGCTTTGTTCGGACAATTGATAAGTCACACGAAAGGACACAGGGCCTGGATAACCACCCTGACCATCAGCCATTTCGCAGCCCAAAACCAGCCTGGACTCCTGCTGCTCCAGTAGGTGCCAGCTCATTTGGTGTAAGCCGGCAGCGCCGCCATGAAGTTGATTTTGCCCTTCGTTTGGTTCCAGTTGATACAACTGCTGGCCAATCCGCAAGCGGCCTTTGCTTATGCGGTTGGCATAAGGCCCAACTAAAGCGCCGAGGTAAAAAGGGTCTTGTGCATAAGCATCCGGCTCTGCGTAGCTCAGGATCAATTCGCGGCTGTTATTACCCACAGCAGTAGTCCAGCGCTGCATTGCAGCACCACGCTCCAGTATGCTTAGCTGGTCGCCCGCTTTATTGGTCAGATGAAAGACCTTCATAAATGTACTCACTCTCTTCTTTAATACCACCGTAGGGGCGGAGGCTTGTCCCCGCCCGTCTCGCATTCAAATCAAATGCCGGAAAGGGTTTAACCTTGCATATCTTCCAATTCAGTCCCTTTGGTCTCATGCACCATTTTGATCACAAAGAGGATAGAAAAAGCGGCACCTAGTGTGTAAAGGCCATAAGTTCCGGCCAGACCAATACCCGCCAGCAACAAAGGGAAGGTCATAGTGATCAGGAAGTTACAGCTCCACTGTGCCAACCCACTGACAGCAAGGCCTAAGCCTCGAATTTGATTCGGGAACATTTCGCCCAACATCACCCACATCACAGGGCCCCAGGACATATTAAAAAAGAACACATAAGCGTTAGCACTGAACAGCGCTACTGTGCCCCGGTCACCAAGCAGCAGATTGCCACTTTCGTCCTGGCCAGCATTGGCAAAACAAAAAACCATCAAACCCAGGGTGAAGGCCATGCCGATTGAGCCCCATTTCAGCAAAGGTTTGCGGCCCACTTTGTCGATAATCAGCAATGTAATGACACAAGCCGCGATGCTTAAACCACCACTGATGACGTTAATTAACAGCGCATCAGATTCAGAAAACCCAACCGCTTGCCAGAGCACAGCACCGTAATAAAACACCACGTTAATACCGACCAACTGCTGAAAGCTGGCAAGACCAATACCTACCCAAACAATTTTGCGTACTTTGCCGGTTTGGCTGCTTAATAAATCGGCCAGTCGGGGTTGATGGTCAGCTGATAAGGATTGCTGAATTTCAGCCAGTTTACGGGTTGAGGCTGTGCTGCCGTATAAACGGCTCAATACTGCCCCTGCGGCTTCGTTGTGGCCTTTTAACACCAGAAAACGTGGGCTTTCAGGAATAAAAAACAGCATGACTAAAAAGAGCACGGCAGGGACAAGTTCTATCCAGAACATCCAACGCCAGGCGGCGAAGTCCAGCCATAAGGCAGAAGTAGAAGCGCCGGCAAATTCGGCCAGCAGGTAATTGCTGACAAAAGCCATAAAAAGACCAAAGATAATGGCGATTTGCTGCAAAGTGGTAAGCATGCCTCTGTAGCGGGCTGGTGCTACTTCACAAATATAGGCCGGGGTAATAACAGAAGCTGCGCCTACGGCCAACCCCCCTAAAATACGGTAAATCACAAACTCGAATGATCCTTCGGCAATACCAGATCCCCAGGCACTGACGATAAACAACACTGCTGCAAGCAACAATATAGTTTTGCGGCCGCTGATATCGGCCAGGCGACCGGCAAAAAATGCACCTACAGCACAACCCAGCAGCATGCTGGCGACATTAAAACCTGTGCCGACACTTTCTGAGTTAAAAGCTTGTTGCAAACCATCGACTGTGCCGTTGATCACACCGCTGTCAAATCCAAATAAAAAGCCGCCAATAGTGGCGACTAAGCTGATAAACAAAATAAAGACCTTATTGTCTTCTGAAACCGACGCTTCGTTGCTGTGCTGCAAAATAATAACTCCTGTGGATGAACCCATAGCCTGAGCATAAGTTCTGTTTGACTGAAATACAGCCAGCTTGTTAAAAATCATAATTCTTTCAGTACATTCCGTTAGTCCACTTTGGCCACTGTCGATGTATGTTAAGGTCAGAAAAAATCAGCAACACCAGCTTGCCCGCAGCTCTTGCAGCAGCAGAGGCAACAGAACAACTATAAAAAGAACAGCCTGCTTTAAGCGGGCATGACACTGCAACAGGCGAATTGATATGCAAACAGAAGTACAAAAATTATCGGTGACCGAAAAAATCGGTTATAGCCTCGGGGATTTGGCGGCCAATCTTATTTTTCAAACGCTGATGACCTTTTTGGCTTTTTTCTACACAGATGTTTACCAAATTCCAGCCGGGGCAGCCGCCACTATTATTTTTATTGGTGGTTTAATTGGTGCTTGTTTTAACCCCATAATGGGCATTATTGCCGACCGCACTCAAACCCGCTGGGGCAAGTTCAGACCCTGGATCCTCTGGACCTCCATCCCTTTTGGTGTGATAGCGCTGTTAGCTTTCAGTACGCCGGATTTCAGTCCTGAAGGTAAAATTGCCTATGCTTTTATTACTTATGTAGCGCTGGTGCTGGTGTACTCCGCCAATAACCTGCCGTATTCAGCCTTAAGTGGTGTCTTGACCGGCAATATGGCCGACAGGAACAGTTTGTCGGCTTACCGTTTTGTTGCTGTGATGGTGGCGCAATTTATTATTCAGGCGCTGTTGTTACCGCTGGTACTGATTCTGGGGGATGGTGATAAAGCCGTAGGTTTTGAAAACACCATGACGCTGTTTGCTTGTGTCGGCATCGTATTTTTCCTGATCACTTTTATCACCACCAAAGAGCGGGTTTTGACCTGCAGCGCAGAAAGCTCCACTATTCGCCAGGATATAGGTGACCTGCTGAAAAACCGGCCATGGGCCATTATGCTGGTGCTGACCGTACTGGTGTTTATTACCCTGGCGCTCAAAGGCGGCATGTATATTTTTTACTTTGAAAATTATTTAAGTGAACAGCATGTCGCTGTATTTCTGGAAGATATTGGCTTTAACGCTTTTATTACCGGTTTAAACGCCATACTGACTGGCATGGGGCTGACTGAATTTCTCTGGCCTAAAGATGCAGCTACTTCGGGTTTTAGCTTGTTTAATGCCGGAGGCATTATCTGCATGATTTTAGGCATAGGTTTTTCTAAACCTTTGGCTGATCGTTTTGGCAAAAGGGATGTATTTGCCGTTGCGCTTTTTGTCTCTACTTTATTTGTGATGGCGTTTTATTTGTTCCCGTCCGACGCCATAGGTCTGGTGTTTACGTCACAACTTTTACATGGCTTTTTCTACGGCATCACAATTCCTTTGCTGTGGGCCATGATTGCTGATGTGGCGGATTATTCCGAATGGAAAAATCATCGCCGCGCTACCGCTATTATTTTTTCTGCGATGATTTTTGGTCTGAAACTGGGGCTGAGCATAGGTGGTGCTTTGGTGGCCGGTATTCTGGCTCACTTTGGTTACGACGCTCAACTGGCGGCTCAGGCGCCTGACACTATTAACGGCATTAAGTTATCAGTCAGCCTTTTTGCGTCGATACCTTTCCTGTTGGGTGTGGCCTGCGTTTGCCTCTATGAAATTAACAAACACAAAGAAAACCAGATAGAGCAGGAGCTGAATGAACGCCGCTCTGCTGCTGGTTTAGCACAAGCGGAGTAAGTGGTATGTCTGAAGATTTAAAGGTTCAGGATTTAAGGGTATTGAAAGCCAAAGCTATTTCGCAGCCCTTAGTGGAACATATTTATACGGCCGACCCTTCGGCTCATGTGTTTGATGGCCGCATTTATATTTATCCGTCGCATGATATTGAGGCTGGTATTCCCTTTAACGACAACGGCGATCACTTTGGTATGCAGGATTACCATGTGCTGTCGCTGGATAGCCCTGAAAGCCCAGCTGTGGATCATGGTGTGGCTTTACATATCAAAGACGTGCCATGGGCAGAACGTCAGATGTGGGCGCCGGATGCAGCCAGAAAAGACGGCACCTATTACTTTTATTTTCCGGCAAAACGCCCTGACGGTATTTTCCAGATTGGTGTGGCTGTAGCGGGCTCACCCATAGGGCCTTTTAAAGCTCAGCCAAAAGCTATTGAAGGCAGTTACTCAATAGACCCAGCGGTATTTGAAGACGATGACGGCAGTTTTTATATGTATTTTGGTGGTATTTGGGGTGGGCAGTTACAGAACTACCGTGATAACCAGTACAAGGCTGACTATGCAGAACCTGCTGCCGCTGAACCGGCATTAGGGCCAAAAGTGGCGAAACTAAGCGGCGATATGCTGGAGTTTGCCGAAGCGCCACGTGAAGTACTGATTTTGGATGAACAAGGCAAGGTGCTGTTGGCTGGTGATACAGACAGACGCTTTTTTGAGGCGTCCTGGCTGCATAAATACCTGGGCAAATACTACTTTTCTTACTCCACAGGCGACACCCACTTTTTATGTTATGCGACTGGCGATAACCCCTACGGACCTTTTACTTATCAGGGCCGGATTCTGGAGCCTGTAGTGGGCTGGACCACTCATCATTCCATCTGTGAATTTGAAGGAAAGTGGTACCTGTTTTACCACGACTCGATATTGTCCGAAGGTGTCACCCATTTACGTTCAGTCAAAATGGCGGAAATTCAGTATGACGCGGATGGCAAAATCCAAACCTTAAAGCCCTACAGGGATTAATCAGGTATTTCACAGGAGGCTCTGGTGGGCAAACAACTTCTCTCTGCGGTGCTGGGTTTAGGGGTCGCTTTTGCGGCTTCGGCTCAGCAGCCTTATCAAAATGCCAGCTTGCCAACAGAGCTGAGGGTGGATGATTTATTGTCCCGCATGACGCTGGAAGAAAAAGTCGCGCAGCTGCAAACTGTCTGGCAAAAACGTCGCACTCTGGAAGATAAAGAGCTGCGGTTTTTACCGGACAAAGCCAAAGAGCTGATCCCTCTGGGTATTGGTCATATAGGCCGCCCCAGTGAATTTAAAACTCCGCAGCAAACAGCAGAATTTAATAATGCGCTGCAGCGCTGGTTAAAAGAACATACCCGACTGGGTATTCCGGCCATGATGCATGAAGAAGCTTTGCATGGGTATGCCGCTTTTGATGCCACCAGTTTCCCGCAGGCGATAGCCCTTGCCAGCAGCTGGTCACCACAAGATATGCACGACGTTTATGCCTTATCTGCCCGTGAAATGCGCGCTACTGGCTCGCACTGGGCTTTAACTCCTATTCTGGATATAGCCCGCGACCCACGTTGGGGCCGGATAGAAGAAACCATGGGCGAAGATCCGTACCTGATGTCGGCTATGGGTGTGGCTGCAGTGGAAGGTTTTCAGGGCAAAACCGGTAAAGCAGGCCCCTTTGCAGCAGATAAAGTAGTAGCCACCTTAAAGCATCTGACAGGTCATGGTCAGCCAGCTGCAGGGGTCAATATAGCACCGGCTTTTATTGGTGAACGCGAATTACATGAAGTGTTTTTGCCGCCTTTTGAAGCAGCAGTCAAGCTGGCGCATGCTGGCAGTATTATGGCGTCCTACAACGAAATTGACGGTATTCCTTCTCACGTGAATAAGCCTTTATTGGAAGATGTGGTACGCAAGCAATGGGGCTTTAATGGCGTTATTGTCAGCGACTACTTTGCCATTGAGGAGCTCAATACCAGACATAGTTTGTATGAAAGCGAAGCCGAAGCAGCCAAAGCAGCTTTGTTAGCCGGGGTAGATATGGAAACTCCGGATCCAAAAACTTTTCCGCATTTAACTGGCCTGGTCAAATCCGGCCAGCTGGATGAAGTGGCAATAGACAAAGCAGTGCGGCGGGTATTGGCGCTGAAATTCCGTTTAGGTTTGTTTGAACAACCTTATGTGGATGCCAGCAAAGCCAATGGCATAGTGGGTGCAGATCCAGATCGTGTTTTTGCCCGTCAGGTGGCAGAAAAATCTATGGTGCTGTTGAAAAACGACGGAACTTTGCCGTTAAAAGCCAACAAAATCAGGCAACTTGCCGTTATTGGCCCTCATGCCGATGAAGTTTTGTTAGGGGGTTACAGCAGTATTCCGCGCCAGACCGTCAGTATTGTTGAAGGCTTAACGCAAAAGCTGCAGGGCAAAGCCAAAGTGGAATTCGCCCCAGGCACAGAACTGACAAAAGCTTTAACTCAAACCCCAGCTAAACAAGCTGCTTTTGTCACCAGCGATATTGCCGGGCGCAGTAAAGCCGCAGGCACCTATTCAATGCAGCGCTGGAATTATGACGATATTCGTTTAACGGATGAGGCCGATCGCAAAGGTTTGCTGGAGCAAGCTGTGGCTTTGGCAAAAAACTCTGATGCTGTGGTGTTGGTGCTGGGTGAAAACGAAGGTTTGTCACGCGAAGCCTGGGCTGATAGCCATTTAGGCGATCGCAGCAGTTTAGATTTGGTGGGCAATCAACTGGAGTTAGCCAAAGCTATTCTGGCGACAGGCAAGCCATTAGTGCTGGTGTTGACCAATGGCCGGCCTTTGGCTTTAGGTGAGTTAGCGGAGTCTATGCCCGCTATTATCGAAGCCTGGTATCTGGGGCAGGAGACCGGCTCAGCCTTAGTTAATGTGTTGTTTGGGGATCTAAGCCCTTCCGGAAAATTGCCGCTGACTTTTCCACGCAGTGCCGGCCATGTGCCAAGTTACTACAACCACAAAGTGTCTGCTAAAAGAGGTTACCTGTTTGACGACATCAGTCCTTTATACCCCTTTGGTCATGGCCTGAGTTACAGCAGTTTTGACTACAGCGCGCTGAAGATTGACGACAGCAAGGCTCAAGCCAATGGTGAAGTCACAGTTCGTATGACCCTTCGCAACAGCGGCCAATTTGATGCCACTGAAGTGGTGCAGCTGTATATTCAGGACCCTGTTGCCAGCGTCACACGGCCAATAAAGCAGCTCAAAGGTTTTCAGCGGGTGCCGTTAAAACCAGGTCAACAGGCTCATATTGAGTTTATGTTGCCTGTGAACCTGTTCGCGTTTTTTGATCAACAGATGAACTGGGTGGTCGAACCCGGCGAAATTAAATTGATGATTGGTAGCTCTTCTGCAGATATCCGGCTGAATGGCAGTTTTCGTATCAAAGGTGACATAACAGAGGTCGGTGCCACTAAGGCTTATTTAAGTCAGGCGCGGATTTATTACTGAATTGGCAGGCAGGAGTGATGGTAATGGCAAAGGTAAATAAGCGGAAAGAACTCAGCACAGGTTTATTGGTATTGGCGGGCGGCCTGGCCTTCACTGGCTGTGGTCAGCCTGCTGTTGAAGTGGCAGAACAAGCTGCTGAACCCACAGCCAGCCAAAGTGCAACTCCAGTGATTACGCCAGCTAACTGGCCTTTGCAGCAGCCTCCTATAGCCCGCACTCAGGCCATAGAAGACAAAATCAAAACTCTGTTGAGCCAAATGAGCCTTGAACAAAAAGTAGGGCAGATTATTCAGGCCGATATAGCTGCGGTCACACCACAGCAAGTGCGGGATTATTATCTGGGTTCTGTACTTAATGGCGGTAACTCAGCTCCTGGCCGGGATAACAGAGCGGGCGCAGCAGCCTGGCTGGAACTGGCGGATGCCTTTTGGTTAGCCAGTACAGATACCAGCGATGGCCGGCCTTATATACCAGCCATGTGGGGTACAGATGCAGTGCATGGTCATAGTAATGTCAAAGGCGCTACTATTTTTCCGCACAATATTGGTTTAGGCGCTATGCGTGAACCAGAACTGCTACGTGAGATAGGCCGTATTACTGCTGTTGAAATGCAGGTGACTGGTTTGGACTGGACCTTTGCTCCTACCATTGCCGTAGTACGGGACGACCGTTGGGGCCGCACTTATGAATCTTATGGCGAAGATCCGCAACTGGTGGCTTCTTATGCGCCTCATATTTTGCAAGGTATTCAGGGTGTTCCTGGTACTGCCGACTTTTTAAAAGGCCAGCATATGCTGGCGACTGTTAAACATTTTCTCGGTGATGGCGGCACCATAAATGGCAAAGATCAGGGCGACAATCAGCACACAGAAGCAGAGTTGCGTGATGTACATGGTGCGCCTTATTACACAGCTATAGCAGCCGGTGCCCGTGTGGTGATGGCGTCTTACAACAGCTGGTTTGGCGAAAAAATGCACGGTTACCGGCCTATGCTGAATGATGTGCTGGTTGATCGGATGGGTTTTGACGGTTTTGTGGTCGGTGACTGGAATGGTCATGGTCAGGTGAAGGGCTGTACGCCGACAGACTGCGCTAATTCACTGAACGGCGGTCTGGATATGTTTATGGCACCGGACAGCTGGGAGAAGTTGTATCAGAACACTTTAGCTCAGGTGAAAGATGGCCGTATTTCGACAGAGCGACTGGATGAAGCGGTCAGCCGTGTGCTGCGGATCAAAGCCGAAATGGGTTTGTTTGAGCAGGTGAAACCTTCAGAGCGGCCTTTGGCTGGTCGTTATGAATTATTAGGCAGCACAGAGCACAAGGCCTTAGCTCGTCAGGCCGCCCGTAAATCCCTGGTGTTACTGAAAAACAACCAACAATTGCTGCCACTCAAAGCCAACAGCAAGGTGTTGGTGGCCGGTGATGGCGCCGATCATATAGGCAAACAAAGCGGCGGTTGGACCTTAAGCTGGCAGGGCTCAGGCAACAAAAACACCGACTTCCCTAATGGTGAATCCATTTACGCTGGTATTAAACTGGCGGTGGAAGCTGGTGGTGGCAAAGCAGAGCTGAGTGAAAATGGCCGTTTTACTGACAAACCTGACGTTGCCGTTGTGGTTTTTGGTGAAGAACCTTACGCCGAATTTGTTGGCGATCGCAGTCATCTGGCCTTTGATGATGGCCGGGCTTTGCAAATTCTGACTGAATTAAAAGCGCAAGGTATTCCCACTGTATCGGTGTTTTTGTCGGGACGGCCTTTGTGGGTCAATCCTGAATTAAATCAGTCTGATGCTTTTGTTGCCGCTTTTTTACCAGGCAGTGAAGGTGGAGCTGTGGCGGATCTGCTGATCCGTTCGCCTGAAGGGGAGATACGCCATGATTTTCAAGGCAAGTTATCTTTCTCCTGGCCAGCCAAAGCGACGGGCGAGTTGCTGAATCTGGGCGACAAAAATTATCAGCCGCAGTTTGCTTATGGGTATGGTCTGACCTATAGCGACAAAACCGAACTGGCGAAGCTTAGTGAAGAATCTGGTATCAGTGCCGATCAGGTGCTGAACTTCAGCCGTTATCTGCATGCAGGCAAAGCTGTCAATCCATGGCAGTTGCAATTGCTGGACAAAGCCCAGGTGACAGTAGTGACAGAACCGCTGCAAAAATCCGCTAACGGCGCTATCGAGGTTGCAGCCACAGACAGATTACAGCAGGAAGACTCAGTGCTGCTGACCTTCCACAAGGATGCTGCAGTGGCGTTAAATCATGCACAGGGCATGGCATTGGATCTCAGTCGTCAGGCCAATGGTGATATGACGCTGGAGCTGGAATATCAGGTGGTTGCTATGAGGCCTGGTAAAGTGACACTTGGCATGCGCTGCGGCGAAGGTTGCCAATCCACTCTGGATTTCACTGGTCATTTTGCCGGTATGCTGGGTAAAGGCTGGAATAGTGTGAAGATACCACTTCGCTGTTTCACTGAAGCCAATAGCGCTTTTGATCTGACCAAAATCAGTCAGCCTTTGGTGATTGAAGCAACAGCAGGCTTAAAACTGCAGCTGGCCAAAGTACGGCTGGCAGAAAATGAAGGTCAGGGGCAATGTGGCAACTAAGTTGCCACATTTGGGGAGATACCCAAAGTAATTGGAGTTGCAGAGAGGCGACAAGAGCGTGAGACCCCAGGAGCATAGGTGCCTATGTGACTGGGGCGAAAGCGCGCAGGCAACAAAGCTGCGGCTTCAAGTACGAAGGGTAAGGGTTACCAGTTAAATAAGGTGCCATCTTCCAGCCGATTGACCGGCAGATAGGCGCGTTGGTAAGGGTATTGAGCCGCTAGTTTTTCATTGATATCCACGCCATGGCCAGGTGTTTCGCCGCAGTATAAAAAGCCCTGCTTAAACTGATAGTCGTGCGGAAATACTTCGTCGGTTTGAGCTGTGTGGCGCATATATTCCTGAATACCAAAGTTAGGCACCCAGGTATCAAAATGCAGCGCTGTGCCCATAGTGACAGGCGAAAGATCGGTTGCACCATGAAAACCGGTTTTTACATGATAAAGCTCTGCTAAAGCCGCAATGCGGCGCAGATGGGTGACGCCACCAGCATGTACTATGGTGGTGCGGATATAGTCAATCAGCTGCTCACTGATCAGGTGCTGGCAATCATGAATAGAAGAAAACACTTCGCCCACCGCCAGCGGTGTGGTGGTGTGCTGGCGGATCAGCCTGAAGCCCTCTTGCAACTCAGCCGGTACTGCATCTTCCAGCCAAAACAGTTTAAAAGGTTCCAGTTCTTTGCCAAGTCGTGCTGCTTCAATAGGGGTTAATCTATGGTGTACGTCATGTAGCAAATGTACTTCATCACCAAATTGCTGGCGTAGTTCGGCAAACAGCTTAGGCACATGATTCAGATATTTGCTGGTAGACCACAGGCTTTCTGTTGGCAGATCGGCGTCTGCAGGTTCATAAAACAAGGTATCTTTTGATACGCCATAAGTGGAGGCTAAACCCGGCACACCGGACTGAGCGCGAATAGCCTGATAACCCAGGTCACGGTAGTGCGCCACAGCGTCCACAGTTTCAGCTATATCTTTGCCATTGGCATGACCGTACACCAGCACTTTATCTCTGCTGCGCCCGCCCAGCAGTTGATACAAAGGCATGCCGGCTGCTTTGGCTTTGATATCCCACAAGGCCATATCTATAGCTGCTAAAGCAGTCATGCCAACAGGGCCACGACGCCAATAAGCGCCACGATAAAAATACTGCCAGATATCTTCAATCTGACGGGCGTCACGGCCAATCAGGCAAGGGATCAGGTGATCATTCAGGTAGCTGACCACAGAAAATTCGCGGCCATTCAGAGTGGCATCGCCAACCCCATACAAGCCCTGATCGGTTTCAATTTTTAGGGTGACAAAATTACGGCCAGGGCTACAAACAATAACGCGCGCAGCGGTGATCTTCATGATCAGTATTCCTTCAGATTGAAAAGCTTCAGGCTATCATTCCGAACTTCTGTTGCAATTGAGAAAGCCCACCGAACTTTTACGTTTTTTATTTCGCCAATAGCCATTCCTGCTCAGAGGCCTGATTTGAGAACTAAGCGTGCTAGTCTGGTGTATCTCTTTGTTTGCCTGAGCTTTATTGATGAAAAAAACTCTGTTGGTGATGTTGTTGCTCAATGGCTTCGCTCATGCCGATATCCGTTTACCCAGACTGATCAGTGAAGGGGTGGTGTTGCAGCGCGAAACTGCTATTCCGCTATGGGGTTGGGCTGACGCTGATGAAAACATTGAAGTGCGTTTGAATGGCCAGTTAGTAGGGCAGGTAAAAACAGAAGAGGGTCGCTGGCTACTGCAATTACCAGCACAACAAGCCGGTGGGCCACATCAATTGAGCTTCAAAGGCCGTAATCACATTGAGCTGAAAGATATTTATTTTGGCGATGTCTGGGTAGCCTCTGGCCAGTCTAATATGGAACTGGAAATGGCGCGGGTGGCTGAAGCTTATCCGCAAGATTTAACCAGCGCCAACTACCCGCTGATCCGCCAGTTTAAGGTGCCACAAGAGTACAATTTTAAAGCGCCACAGCAGGATCTCAGCGGTGGTGAATGGGTCGCTGCCAGCCCCAAAAGCATAGATAACTTCTCTGCTTTGGCCTTTTATTTTGGTCGTGAATTGTTTCAGCATAACGGCGTGCCCATAGGCATTTTAAACAATGCCCTGGGCGGCTCACCTGTCGAAGCCTGGATGAGCGAAGAAGCGTTGCAGCCTTTTCCTGAAGATTTGGCTGAAGGTATTAAATTTCGGGATGACAAGTTAATTCAGTCCATCACAGCGGCAGATAAAAACAAAAACGATCAGTGGTATGGTGATTTGCAGCGCCGTGACCCGGGTTTGACCAGCAAAACTCCGTGGTACAGCGAAACTTTAGATGACAGCAACTGGCAACCCTTCATAGTGCCTGGCTTCAGGCCAAAGCCTTTTACTGGTGTCTGGTGGTTACGTAAAACAATAAAGCTAACGGCAGCACAAGCCAAAGAAGCCAACATTTTACGACTGGGTTCCATAGTGGATGCCGATGAGGTCTATATCAATGGCAAGCAAGTAGGCAACACCACTTATATGTATCCGCCACGCCGTTACGAGTTGCCCGCCGGAGCACTGAAAGCCGGAGCTAACCTGATTGCAGTGCGGGTGACAGCGACCAATGGCAAAACTGGTCTGATACCTGATAAACCTTATTGGTTAGGTACAGATGCTAATCCGCTAGCTCTGACTGGCCAATGGAAAATGCACACAGCAGCTGAGGCAAAACATTTACCAGGCGATACTTTTATTCGCTGGAAACCGCTGGGTTTATACAATGGTTTGCTTGCTCCTTTAACCTCTTTGCCGATTAAGGGTGTGATTTGGTACCAGGGTGAATCTAATGTGGGTGCTTATAAAGACTATCAACCACGTTTTACTGCCATGATCCGCGATTGGCGCGCCAAGTGGGCAGAAGGGACAGGCCAGCAAAATCAGTTCCCGTTTTTATTTGTGCAACTGGCGAATTATCTGGAAAAAACACCAGATCCTGTCGACAGTGCCTGGGCAGGTTTACGCGAAGCGCAACGTCAAAGCTTAAAGGAGGCCAATACAGCTATGGTGGTGGCTATCGACAAAGGTGAATGGAATGATATTCATCCTGTGGATAAAAAAACCTTAGGACAGCGGCTGGCATTAGCGGCCCGAGCTGTGGCTTTGGGTGAAAAAGTGGAATATCAGGGGCCTGAACTGGCGTCAGTTGTAGCTGAAGGAACACAGCTCAAACTCACCTTTAATCACAAAGCCAAGAGTTTAGTACTGAAAGGTAAAGGCAACAGCTTTGCTATTGCTGGCGCTGATGGCAAGTTTCACTGGGCACAAGTACAGCTCAAGGATCAGCAATTGCTGTTGTCACACCCTGATATCAAAGCGCCGGTCAAAGTGCGTTATGCCTGGGCAGATAATCCGGATGCTGTGCTTTATAACAGCGAAGCTTTACCAGCCGGACCTTTTGAAGCTGGGCTAAAGCCTTAGTTTGGTGAAAACCACAATGCATGTCCATATTTGGCCTGTATGTGGACTTTAGCTTGAGTTAGAACTATGCTGAGGCTGTTGTGTTTAATTACTGGAGAGCGTTATGTCTGCTTCGCCACGCGTCACTACGGTCTCGGCTTTTAAGAAAGAGTTAGCTTCGATGGATGTGTCTGAACCCGTGCTTGTTACACAAAACGGCGAGCCCCTTTACGTGGTTCAGGATCCTGTTCAATTTGAAATGCAGCAAGAGCAGATGGCCTTGTTGCGATTACTGTCTTTTGCTGAAAAAGATGTGAAAGCGGGCCGGACCCTATCTTCTGCCGACCTTAGAGCCGGATTACAAGGGCTGGTCGATGACCGCAATAATGAAGTTTGAGTACACTCAGACTTTCCGGGATCAGCTCTATGACCATTTTCACTATGTAGCCAAGCATATAGGCCAGGCTGCTGCTCTGGCGCTTTTAGATAGTTTTATTACTGGTTTTGAGAACAGAATAAAAAACTATCCGGCCAGCGCTCCTTTGTGCGAGGAAGCGGCTGACCTTGGTTTAACTACATACCACGACTACCTTGATCCTAAGCTTCAGTTGAGAGCGATTTATCGGGTTTCGGCTGCAGAAAGTGTTGTTTACCCTCTTCTGTTTCTCAGAACCAGGCAAAGTATCAGGCAGGCGTTGATCCGGTACTGTCTTCGTCAGGATACCCGTCGTCCTTGAAGCTGCAGCTTCAATTAAGCCGGGTCAATAAAACTACTGATGGTCAGTCGGCCTAATAGTGGGTCGGCTGATAAACTGGTTTCCTGGGTAATCACGCCGCTGTGCAGCGCATGACGGCGATACACTATAAGTCGGTTAAATACTCCGGGCTGCTGTGTTATCAGTTCAAACAACGGCGTATCGCCCTGAATATAACCATCACTCACTTTGGGTAGGCAGGGGCCGTTATTTTCGTTTTCCAATGAGCGGTAATACTCCCGCGTGCGGCTTTCATCTATGCATTCAAAGCCTGTTTTTCGATGCCGGTAAAAGGCTGTACCGCCCTGATCACCCTGAAATAAATAATGCACAGCGGCCAGCGCATGTTTTTCTGTAGTATCAAAATGCGGAATACGCTGCAGCAGTTTTAATTGCTCTGGTGGCGTCGTGACCAAAGATAAATGACAGACTGAAAAGCCAAGCTTTGTCGCCGGCAGTTCAAAGCATTCAATCAAAGTCTGTTGCAGACTGTGCAGCATAAATTGCCGATAGGCTGTAGGTGCAGCAGCGCGAATGCCTGGGTAATAAGGCGAATTGGCCAGAAACTGCTGGCGGGCGGCAAAGTCCACCAGCGTTTCAGGTTGTGGAATAAAGTTATCCACCACCAGAAGCGGGGATTGTTCATTGCCTATAGTCAGCCTGGTGATTTGCATCTTCTGTTAGGTCAGATGAGACGGACAATACTGGCGCAAAAAATCATGGTGTGACGGCAATCTGTCGACCGCAGCATGAATAGTCTCGCGAATGCTTTGCAGATGGCGGCTTAATTCGCCTTGCCCTAAACCCGCAACTAACTGATGATAACTTTCTGGCTGCAGACCTTGCCCTAACATCACATGGCTCCAGGATTCGAGCCGAAACATTTCATCACCGGTCTGAAAGGCGTGAGCGCTTTCTTTGAACAATTCCATCCGGTGCGCCAGGGTGTCCGGAATCGTCATAGTGCGGCAATAATCCCAAAACGGGCTGTCGCTTCGTTCTGTCTGGTGGTAATGCAAAATAATAAAGTCGCGGATTTTTTCCACTTCGGTAATAGACTGCTGGTTGTATTCTTCGGTTAAAGCCGGAGTGACACCATTAAAAGGAAACAGCCGTAATAAACGGATAATGCCGCTCATAAAGAGGAAAATACTGGTCGATTCCAAGGGTTCAATAAAACCACTGGATAAACCAATAGCTACACAGTTTTTATTCCAGAGTTTTTTACGGCGTCCAGTCTGATAACTCAAGAAACGAGGTTCCATCAAGGGCGCTGTTTCCAGGTTATTCAGCAATCGTTGCTTGGCCTTTTCGTCCGATAAAAAGTCGCTGGCATAGACCAGACCATTGCCCACTCTGTGTTGCAAGGGGATTCGCCATTGCCAGCCGCTGTCATGTGCCATGGCTCTGGTATAAGGCGGCACTGTGGCTGCAGATTCGGTTTGTACCACCACAGCTTTATTGCAAGGTAGCCAATGGTCCCAGCGCTCATAACCTGTATTTAATGTTTGTTCGATCAGCAATGCCCTAAAGCCGGTGCAGTCGATAAATAAATCCCCTGTTATTTCCTGGCCTGACTCTAGTACCAGTGAACGGATATCGCCATTCACATGCTGCTGCACCTGAGCAATTTTGCCTTCAATACGCACAGCGCCTAAATCTTCGCTGAACTTGCGAAGAAAACGGGCATAACGGCCAGCATCCAGATGGTAGGCATAGTTGATTTGCGACTTTTCGGTTTTGCCAAACTTATGTAACTTTGCCGCCTGCAATTCGTAGCAGTAGTCGCCAAAGGGCGCATCTACACCCTGCTTTAAACCGTGTAAATAATAATGCTGAAAGTCAGTTAAAAAGCTGCCTTTGCCTGTGACACCAAAAGGATGAAAATACTGATCGCCCTGCTGACCCCAGTTTTCAAAAGAGATAGCCAGTTTAAAAGTAGCGTCCGTGGCTTTCATAAACTCCTGTTCGTCTATGCCAAGCAGATTATGAAACAGCTGCACCGGCGGTACTGTGGATTCGCCTACGCCGACAGTGCCAATTTCCTCGGATTCGATCAGCACCACATCTATCAGACCTTTCAGACGTTTGGATAAGGCTGCTGCAGCAACCCAGCCTGCGGTGCCTCCACCTGCAATGACCACTTTTTTTACTGTATTCGTTAGCATTGTCAGTTCCCTGTAATTTTTATAGTTTTTTAGCGGTTGATCAGCGATTGAGCCTGTTTAACAACATGGCGCGCAGTTGTCTGGCTTGCATTTCGTCCAGCTCGCCCAATACACCACGGGCCTGCTCCGGCAAGTGCTGCCCGGCTTTTTTCGGGTCGTCAAAAATGTAATGGTTCAGCACGGCCTGCCAGGCTTTACGTTCATGTTCTGGTTTATCACGCAGGCATAACAGGGCGTGATACAACAGATTCATACCTGAGCCTGTGTAGCGTGGTGCTGTGCTCCACCAGTAGTTGATCAGAACATTAAACGACATTAAGCCTTCCACCTGATGCCACCACATACTGGGTAAATACAGCGCATCGCCGGGCTCAAGTTCTGCAATTTGGCCTGCGGCTATAGCTTTGGGGAAATCAGGAAAACGTTCTAAATCCGGATTGCCGAAATCCACCATGCTGATAACCTGACCACCCGGGGTTGGTGCTAAAGGCCCCGGATATAAATGACTGATGTGATCCGGCGGAAACAAGCTAAAGCGTCGTTTACCCACCACACAACAGGCCAGATTTTCTGAGGAATCGTAGTGGCAAGCTGCCAGTGATTTATTGCCCAGCCAGATACTGACCCTGTCTGGTTCGGTTTCATAACTCAGCGCCGGTTTGGGTAACTGAATATCGTTATGTTGCTGTAAGGTCGGGAAATGGGTCTGTAGTAAATTAGAAGCGATATAAACCGAAGGGGGTTGTTCCAGCTGTTGCCACTGCAAAATTTGCTGTAACACCTGATCGACCTGTCCCATCCGGGTTTCATAATTGAGTTTGCAGCCGCTTTCATCGTAAAAATAGCGGCCATTTAAGGCTGGCTCGCCATAAAAAACCTGAGTAGCTTTACCGTTGTAATGGCTACCGAGATAATCCACCACTGCAGCAGAACCTTGTTGCCCCAGTTGTACCAAAGGCCAATGACTGACCAGACCTTTGAGGATCACTGGTTCAGCACCTGACAATACTTCAGGTGGGATCACACCGCCCTGGCAGTAGATAGTGTTGGTCTGACGGGTAATTTGCTGCATAGAGTTGTCTGTCATTGCTGGCTCTGCAGGCTATTTTTGCGCTCGATTAAATGACGGATATTGCCCATCGAAAACACCATGGCGTAAATCAGCGCTAAAAAGCCGGACTGTTGCAGTTTGGCAAGGGCATCCGCAGGTAAAGATGCCAGCCGCTGTTCATTAATGCAGTAGTTACCCAACAAGCGGATTTTGTCGCCGCTCTGCAGAGCAAATTCAATAGTCACGCTCTCCACCAGTTCAAGGTGCTCCAGTGCAGAAAAAAACACAGGTGCCAGCTTACTGCCTTGATGAATAGTTTCTAAACGCGCTGAAACATGTTCCAGATAGGGGCTGTTGCCGCCTTGGGATAAAAACAATTGCTGGCCTTGCTGTTCGCTGACTTTGGGGTGATTCATATCAATATGCACTACAGCATTTGGCTCCTCGTCCTGCATACCCATAGTGCGCTGGAAACCAATCAGAAAGGGGCCTTTTTCAATGCTGGCCGGAATATAGCGGGCGTCCCAACCTGTTGCATGCTGGTTATTCAGATATAAGTTTTCAGCCGCGGCAAAACCTAATAAAACGACAGCCTGATATGGCCCTTGTGGGTCATCTTTACGAAGCAGTATGGGGTATTCTTTTTGCAATTCAATAAATTCAGTGGGGAATACCAGAGTATTGGGGATATTGTCGCCAAACTCCGGAGAAAAATGGTGGATCACCCGAGTGTTTTGATGATCGATATTGTTCAGTAACACATGCCTGGTCATATTATTAATCCTGTGACTTCTTAGGTATCAGCATGTAAAGCAGAGCAGGGAAAAGCTGCATAAGCAACTTTTCCCTGTAAAACAACATAAGTTTATGACAGGTTAAAAGTCATAACGCATACCAATCTGGTAGCGTGCACCTAAGTCAGTCAGATACCACAACATAGCTTCGTTGCGGGCATGAGAGCGACTGTTTTCACCTGTCAGGTTCAGGCCTTCAACAAAGACGGTCAGTTGCTCGTTCACATCGTAGGCGAGGTTGACGTCCAGTTGCCAGTAAGCTTCTTCAAAGCGTGGGTTGTTAGAGCCACCTTTGTTCACTTCAGCCAGGTATTTGTCGCGCCAGTTCCACGCGACCCGTGCTGTCCAGCCTTCTTTTTCATAGATACCAATCAGGTTGGCTGTATCGCTCAGGCCTAAAAGTGCAAACTGAGATTCGCCTGGGTCAGCCGCAACGTCAAAGCCGATATCTCCTCGTACTAAGGTATAGTTGGCCTGAACACCAAAACCTGTTTCACCAAAGAAATGCTGAATAGCTAACTCGGCACCATGTATTTTGGCAGCCCTGTTGTTATCCGGTGTACTGGTACGAAACTCCATTTCCGGATCATCAGGATTGGCAATTAAATCAAAACCTGCATTATTGGCCAGGAAGTCAATTTGTTCAGGTGTACCGGTAAACTGAGGGTTGGCGCCAAACTCTGCAATCATATCCGGATGGTTACGGTATTCAGTAAAGACCATCATCGCATAAAGATGAGTATCATCCACAGGGAAACCTGCATTGCGAATAGCCTGCAGTGCGGCAATAGCTCGTGGGCCTCCAGTCACGTCAAGAATGCCCAGTAGTGGCTGGTCTACCTGACGGCTACCGATAAAGTTCACTACATCCTTTTGGAACAAGCCAGCTGACATATAGCTGCCATTGTCGTAATACCATTCCAGCGATAAATCGTAGTTGGATGATTCCAGCGGCAACAGTCCGGGGTTGGACGCGTTGGCTGTAGGTTGAGCACCCAAAAGTGTTGAACCACCACCGCCACCAAAATTAGAAGCGGATACACCTAAACTACCTAAACCGGCACGGGCAATAGTTTTACTAAAGGAGAAACGGCTGATGACATCATCACTCAGATGTAAGGTGAAATCTAAGCTTGGCAACAGGTAGTCATAGCTATTTTCAGCATTGAAAGGTTGTGCCGGAGTAGTGTTATCTGCATAAGCAACAATATCATTGTTGTCTTCCCAGCGGAAAAATGTTCTGCTGACCAGCGAGCTGGATTCAGACTCAGTTTTTTCATAACGTAAGCCTGTCAGCACATCAAATGGCATTTTGCCAATTTCACCGCCCAAAGCCACCTGAAAATAAGCCGCCATAGTGTCTTCTTTGACAATATTGTCAGCAGAATAAGTTGTTTCAGAGGCTGTAGGAATACCAGGGTATAAACCCAAAGCAGCAGTGTACAAAGCGCGTGGGTCGGCAATAAAACCGTAACCGCCCGGTAAGGTTTTATAGTCATCAAATTCGCCAGGTAAATCAAATGGTTGGATCAGATCACCAAACTCACCTGGATCACCAACGTTCCAGTTCCCTAAGGCTATATTATTACCAGCGGTTTGCAGGGTGCGGGATTCCATAGTACGGACTTCAACACCAAAGTCGAAATGGCCATCGTCCAGCGCATATTTTGCATCCAGCTTAAATTGCTGAATATCGCTTTCCTGACTGGCGTTACGAATACGGCCAATGGAAGAGCCCACATCACCGGCATCCACCAAACCGTTGGCATTGGCACCTTTGCCAGGCGCTGCATCGTTATACTGGTTCAGATACGTAGGTAAATCCATACCCCAAAACCATTCACGTGATTCGACGATCGGAGCACCCAAACCTACGGCTAATTCACCGGAATTACGTGGGCCGGTGCCGCGACTGTGCATCTTGGAGTCGTGAGCATCAAATTCCAGAGTCAGGTCTTCACTGACCAGATACTCAAAATTTACCCCTACAGAGGTCAAGGTATTGGTTTGCTCACGCCATTGCTGCTCGTAACCTTCATCTACAGTACTTGCATACTCTTCTTTAATGTAAGTAGGGGTTTTAACAATATTGTTATCAAATTCAACTTCTTTGATATTGCTGCCAGTTTGCACCCAGTTGGTGATCTCACCACGATGTTCAACTATGTTATTTTCCGCAAAGGTATAGTCGCCGGTGGCGGTGAATCTTTCTGTAGGTCTGAATTGTAAAGTCAGTTGTGCATTGTCGCGTTCCCGTTGTGAATCTGAAAATGCATAACGAATGTCATTGGGGCGTGTATACAGCTGGCCTTGACCCGGCGCGTTTGTCACCTCTGTACCGGCATTGTTCCAGAGTCGGCCCGGAGCATTGAGATCGTCCCAGTAGCCAACCTGCCAGTCATTGACTGTGGCACCAGTGTAACCTGAGTCCCGTTTCTGATGGCTGGCAGAGACACTGACACCAAACTTATCGTCTGCAGTGACATGACTGAAAATACCTGACAGTTCAGGAGTGACATCGCTACCAGTTCTGTTGGTGGTGTCATGTGCCGCTTTGACACCTATGCTGGCTGCACCACCCGGATTCTCTAAAGGGCGGGCCGTTTTGATATTCAGAGTGGCACCTATACCACCAGTGGCTATATTGGCTTTGCCGGTTTTATAGACTTCAACGCCACTGATACTTTCAGAAGCCAGATTGGAAAAGTCAAAAGCACGGGAACTGCCACCACGGCTGGTGCCGTCAGCACCTGAACCTGCGGCATAAGTATTGGCTGCAGGCATAGTACGGCCATTCAGAGTGACCATATTATTGTCAGCACCAAAACCCCGTACTGTCACTTCAGAACCTTCACCATTGGTGCGGCTGATGGATACCCCTGAGATCCGCTGCAGAGATTCTGCCAGGTTAGTATCCGGGAACTTACCTATATCCTCAGCTGAGATGGCATCTACCACCCCCATAGAATTCCGTTTAATTTCCGCGGCCTGTTGCAGACTGGAACGCACGCCGCGTACAGCTATCACTTCGATAGGTGCAGTTTCTGACACCTGTTGTGTTTGTGCCTCTTGAGTTTCCTGTGCATAAAGTGGCAAGACTACGCTGCCACTCAGTAGCAGGGTGACAGCCCTTGCTACTGCGGTTCTGGTAAATATCTTATTATTGTTCATCTATCCATACCCTCTTGATTTATATTAGTCACCTGAATCAAGGATCTGGCCAGCTATACAAGCAAAAAGCTGTAGTCACTGAAAACCGCCAAATTCTCTTTTTGTTAAGGTGCTGAACTTACCGGCTTCCTCCACGTCAATGCCGAATTGCCAACTCCCCCAAAATTCATTGTAGTGATACAGTCCGCCGCTTGATTTTGCCAAAATGCGTTACCCTCTTGCTTTTTTTTATATTTTTTTTTTGAACAGAAAATAGCCAGCAGTTTTTTTCAGATAAAAAGCTGCTGGCATAGTGGCTGTATTTGATTGCTTCCTGCATGAACTTAACCCGATTGAAGTATTCTTAGAGGTAACTCTATGAATTAAATTACTTTTGTGAGGATGTCATTTGAATCTTGTACAGATACCGCTGTTGTCAGGTTTAGCCGGTGCAGCGCAAAAACTTTTGTGCCGCTACCTGGCAAGCTAGTATTGAAGTCTTAACTACAGCAGGTTACAGAGTGATAGCACCGGATCAGATTGGTTTTTGTAAATAGAGCAAGCCAAAGCAGTATCAGTTTAGTTTTCAGCAACTGGCGGTCAATACCAAAGCTTTATTGGACAAACTCCATATCAAACAAGTCACAGTGATGGGCCACTCTATGGGAGGCATGCTCGTGACGCGTTTTGCTTTGTTATACCCAAAGGAAACAGAACAGCTGGTGTTGGTGAACCCTATTGGGCTGGAAGACTGGAAAGCTTTAGGAGTGCCTTATCGAACTGTGGATCAATGGTATCAGCGTGAGTTAAAAACCTCAGCCGCTGGTACCAAACAGTATCAGCTCACTACTTATTATGCGGGTAAGTGGTGGCCAGAGTTTGACCGCTGGGTGCAGATGCAGGCTGGTGTGTACCAAGGTGAAGGCAAAAAGCAGGTGGCCTGAAATTCAACTTTAACAGCAGAGATGATTTTCACCCAACCGCCGTTGTGCTGGTTTAGTCAGTTGAAAATGCCTGTGCTGCTTATGATTGGCGAGTTGGATACCATAGCCATTGCCAGGATATAGCGCCAGCTGAACTCAAACCACACTCCGGCAATTAGGCCAAACCTGGCCCCGCGACAGTAAAAACTATGCCAGAAGCTTCTTTGAACACTTTTGCAGATTTAGGCCGCTCGCCTCATATTCAGGATCCGGAGCGTTTTCATCAGCAGTGAATTGAGGCGCTGCAAATTCAATAAAAGGAGGCTGAACTGGCGTATGCCAAAGGCCGCTATGTATTTTCCGATCTAAGGCTGGGATTGTTTTTTCCTTGCAGGGCAGCATGTGATGAAAACATTATTTTTTTACGATATTTGTTTTTAATATGTTATTTTTGTGTGATTTTGTGGCTTTATATTTCTGATATTCACTCACTATCAGGAGATAACTATGTTTAAAAAATGTGGATTTACGGCGCTGATGTTGCTTAGTCAACTATGGATTTCTTCGCATGCTGCGACTAATGCCTTGCCGGAGAATTGTTCGTATGGCAGGGATACATCATACAATGTGTCTGGAACTAACGTCAGCTCTGCGGTTCAGAGTGGTTTATCTGTTGCAGCTAACCCCTATGATCCTTCTTCCTGGGCACAATTTGTCTATTCATTAGGCAAGCTGAGCGATTCCTTTGACTATCTGCGTATTGAAGGGCCAAATCATGTATTGCAGGGGCAAAACAGCCGCTTCAAAGGTAATCTCTTCGATATCTACGCCTACGTAAACTTTAATACGTCGGAAAGTGGTTATGTGGGACGTGACAAGTCAAATCTTGATGCGAACGCCTACAGAGATGTTAAATTCGACCGCACTCACGGTTATGGCTTAGTCTGGGTTACCCGCGCAGGTTTGTGTTCTGCTAAAGGTGTATGGGTTCAGAAAAAACCATCTGTAAGCCCTATAACACTGATGGGGAGTGGTGGTTCTTTTATTGCTGAGGTGTCCTATCAGGTCGATCCTTATTCAAAAGCTGCTAAAGATCCGGCAACAGACGCGAGTATCCAATTTTTCTGGAGCGGCGACGATGGTGGTGCCGGTGCTTCACCCGCCTATAAATTTTCTGCAAATTCAGGCACATTCAGAACCTTTGAAAATCCAACTTATGGTGGTGGCTACAGTGTGAGTGCCCGCATCTCTGACGGCAATTTTTCTCAGTTGGTTCAATTGGGTCATGTTACTGTCTCTGGAGCTCCGTGGCGTCCATGTCCAACCTGTGACATTCCTTAAGCTGTAAAATAACGGCGCCGCGGCAGTTGCTGGCTGCGGCGCCGTTTATCTTTGGTCTGCTTTTTGTTGGTATTCCCCCATTTTCCTTTAAATGCTTTACTACTGTAATATTTACCGCAATGACAGGGCGGGAACATGCTTTGATTAAAAATCAACCAAACAAAATCTCCGCCCTGAATTTGTCATCCCAATAAGCACGCTGTCGTTTACCAGCAACACTGTCTTTCATTGGGTGAGCCTTGATTAGGTTCAGCAGGGCACGCCTGAACAAGGCCAGATTTTTAGCCCCATCTTCGGCATATATTTGGCTTTCGTCTTCCCTGAAGGTCATATCTAACACCCAATGCTGGCTATTCTCTATTGCCCAATGATGGCGTATTGTTCGACTTAACTCAGTCACATCTGGCGCTAACGAGCTGATGTAGTGACTTATTTCCGCAGTTTTGCCTTCTCGCATACGGGTCACTTCAACAATGCTCTGAATGTCTTTCCAGCAATCAATGTCTTTTATCCAATTCGACACCGGTAATACGCGATAATGACGCTCAACTATCCGCCCATGTTCACCATCGACCTCTTTGATAAATTGGGCATCATATAAAACCGCATCGTCTCGTCCGATTTTGTGAAAGTAGGCTTTTACTTCTTCATGCAGATTTTTTTGGTTATCTTTTAGCTGCAATACGTAATCTGCGCCTTCGACTCTAACGATTTTTGCAGTCTCGGTTTGAGTGTGCATGGCATCTGCACTAATCAACGTGCCTTTGACCTCTAAACTTTGCAACATAGCCTGCATGGTTTTGATTTCATTTTTCTTGCCCAAAGACTCTTGCTGCGTCAACACCAAACCACTGTCCACTACCATGGCACTCATTACATGCAGCGCGTCTGTGCCAGAACGTTTACCGCTACCACGCAGGGTTTTGCCATCAAAGGCAATATGCGGTTTGCCGATCGTCTCACGCTGCTCGTTAATCCATCGTGCAAAACTGGCTCACAAGGCTTCATTGCTTAGCCCCCTGATAATTCGCCCTATGGAATGACGAGTTGGAATGCCATTTTTAAACGCCCTGTACTTACGTAACCAATCGAGTTTACTGTCACCAAAAATCTTGATCGCCTTCCAACCATCAGCCCCGGCTAACACAGCTGCCATGGTTAAAAAGATAATGTCGCCCAGGTCATATTCTTTGTTAATGTCTTTACGGTGATCTTCTATGTGGTCCGGATAGTTGATAAAACTCATGTTCAATAGCCAGAAAAGAGAAAGTTGTGATCTGATCATCTCATATCACAAAAGTTCCCTTAAAAAGTATGATCCCGCCCTGAGAGTTCTAGCTGAAAAGTAGTATTAGAACAGCTCTGGATATTGACTGCTCTAAAGCCACAGAGAAACAGAATGCGCTCAACACCTTGCTCAAGGATGTGACACCGTTTCAGCAGTGGCTCAGCACAAAGCCTTCCAATGAACCGGAACATAAAGCGGCAGAGTGGCTCGAACCCAAGGTGCTGAGATCTAAATGAAGTGAAAGAGAGGGGTTATCTGGCCGCATAATCGACAGCAGAGTTATATGAACAGGGTCAACAGGTGATAGCGAAGCCATGGACATCCATAAACGAAGGGATATTCAGCAAAAAAGAATTTAAGATTGACTTTATTAACCGCCGTGTAATTTGTCCCGCAGGGCTTAGATCCTTATTTAGCATCGGAACGTCCACTTAGATCAGGTTTGGAAAAGAACGTTGTCAAAGCTGTCCTCTTAAAGTGCAATGCACAGATCCTGTAACAGGAAAAACCCTGACATTACACCCACAGGAAGGAACGCTACAAAACTCTGAAAGAGTTTGTGGAAACACCACAAGCCAGAGAAAGAACCAAAGTAGAATATGTGCTTGCAGCGATCTGTTGCCACAAAAGCCAAAGCGCGGGATATATCGGTGTAAAATTAAACGAATACGATCTAAACCGCAGTGCAGCCATCACCCATCTACATATCGGCTTGGCTATGGCTACTTAGTTTTAAACTATATGATGCTCTACTGATCGCCGGGTGTGCCAAACGTTTGCCTCCGTCGATCGGATTTGCTGCAATAATTGCGTGCAAATGGTCGGCAGCTGCGGCATACCTGCATCTGGCCGCAATCAACAGTATTTACTGAATACAAAGAAACTTGGCGCGACAGATTGGTGTTTCATTAGTGGGTAATTTGGTGAAATATGTTCTGTAGCTAATTAGGTTAAAACAGATCTGCCATTTTTATTTTATTTAGTTGATTTTCGGGATAAATGTTAAAAATAAGTTATTTCAATAAGTTGTTGGGATAAATTTTATTGCGTATTTAAGTATCATCCTGCCATCTACCCTTTTCTTCGTAACTTCTCGCTTTTTGGCGTATTTTCGCTGGTTCAACCATGCTTTTTCCATTGCGATTCGCCTGTTCACTCCTAAGCAAGACGCAGGGCGCTACCTAAATACACATTACTAAAATTATACATATTAATGTGTTTGAATTGTAAATATGATTCGGTTAGGATGATGCCATCAAAAAGTACTTTCCTTATGACGCTGGTTTGTCTGGAATGCGTTTCTGTGTAATGGAAATAGTTTTAGAAATGATCTTCGCAGTTCAAACTGTTGCAATTTTACGTCTGGCGACAGATGCATTCGATCTCACTCGTGAGATGAAAAATTTTCCGTTCCAGTTTGAAAATGTAAATCTGACACTTAAGGCTGTTGTGAGCAGGTTTTACGATGCAAGTATATTGAATTTCGTTAACGCAAAGCGGGGCATTTTCACAGGGAGAGAGCGTGAGTGGTCGTGTGTTGTTGAGGTTGTTTAACAATCGATCTAGCTAACGTAAAAGACGAAACTAAACATGCCTGTTACGGTCAAAAAATGTCCGCGATCTTGCCCTGGGGATATTCAGCCAACACTTTGTACTTGCATACGTAGTTAGGATAATAGGATATTTTGTCGCAATCCGAGCGCATTGAACCATAACGAAGTAGCATAAAGAACGTTTACTTGTTTCCATAAGATTATATTTTTTTGAAACAAAAATGCAATTTTCACATATTATGCTAGTGCTGCTGTGTAACAACCGTAGATTGATTATTTTATGTATAAAATCAGTTTAATATACATTTTGTTATTTATAGTTAAGTACTGCTTGCAGGCATTTAATGAAATTGCACCATAAATTAATAATTAAAGGGGTTGAGTGTGTAATGTCTGTCTTATTGAAAAAATTTCCATTGATATCCAGGGCAGTAATTTTTTTCCTACTACCTGCGGCCATTTTAATCATAGTTGTCTATAAGTTTTATTTTATAAATGCACTACCTCAAAATGATGGCGTTGCCATGGTTGAAAATTTAAAAGAGGATGTGGCTATTCAAAGAGATATCAATGGTGTTGTGTACATCAATGCATCAAATGATGAAGATGTCTATTTTTCAATGGGTTTTGTTCATGCACAGGATCGATTGTGGCAGTTGGAATTACAACGCCGGCTCAGTCAAGGCAGGCTAAGTGAAATTTTTGGTAAAAGCGCTGTCAATCAGGATATATGGCTGCGAACTTTAGGGATAAGACAGGCAGCTGAAGCAAGTAAAAAGCATTTATCCAAAGACGCACTGAAATCACTGTCAGCTTATGCCGAAGGTGTTAATGCATGGATGAAAAGTGCCAGGCAATTACCTATAGAGTTTCAACTTCTTGATATTCAACCTGAGCCTTGGACTGTAGAGGATTCATTGAGTTGGGTTAAAATGTTTGCCCTAAATCTTTCTCAGGATTTCAAACAAGAGATCCAAGCGTTTACTGCAGCAAAATATCTATCTGCTACACAAGCTACTGTTTTTTTTCCGTATCTGAAAAATTCTGAATTCAAAGATTCTGAAGTTTCAGTTGAAAAAATGGATGCTCTGCTCGGGCATTTATTGTCATTACAAACCGAATTAGAAAACAAATATAAAGTTGGCGGGCGTTATGTTGGCAGTAATGCTTGGGTGATCGCAGGGACGTTGACCAAAACTGGCAAGTCTGTACTTGCCAATGACCCACACTTAGGGTTGCAAATTCCATCGTTGTGGTATGCAGTAAGTCAGAAAGGAAAGCATCTTTCAGCAACTGGTATGAGTCTTGTTGGTTTGCCCATTATTATTTTTGGAAAAAATAATAATATTGCCTGGGGCGGCACAAATATGATGGCTGATGTGCAAGATTTATATATTGAACATATTAACCCAAAAGATCAGCGTCAATATTGGCATAACGGAAAATGGAAACAATTTGAGCATCGGGTAGAAGTTATAAAGGTTAAATCTGATTTTCCTGCAATTATAAGAACACCAACTAAGGATATAAAAATCCAGGTCAGAAACTCTCTTAACGGACCTATTATTAGTGATGTTATTCAAGGTTTCGAGCAGGCACTGGCGTTAAAATGGACCGCCCTGATTGATGACGATACCAGCTATGACGCAATGTACCAGATTAGCTATGCGAAAAACTGGGAAGAATTTAACAAAGCTTTGGAGAAGCAAGTTGCACCTGTACTCAATATGTTCTACGTCGATGATAAAAATAATATTGGCATGGTTGGTGCTGGTAGAATTCCGGTCAGAGACGAGGGCTTTGGAAACTATCCTGTTTTTGCCTCTTCGCAGGGCGGAAAATGGTCTGGCTACGTTGATTTTAATAAGATGCCGAGGATATATAATCCAGAGAATGGTTATATAATTAATGCGAACAATAGAAATACCGATGATAGTTACCCATACTACATATCTAATAGTTTTGCCGCTCCTTATCGTTACGATCGAATCGAACGTTTAATTAATGAAAGAGATGGAGGAGGATTGTCTATTGAAGATGTTCAAAGAATGCAAGCAGATGTATTCGATGGTTCAGTTCATTTGTTGTTGGAACACTTTAATAAATACCAGCCTAACAATGAAAGTGAAGAGTATATAATATCACAATTAAATGGCTGGGATGGTATGGCAACCACTAGCAGCGTTGCTGCTACGTTGTTTTATTCTTGGCAGAGACATCTGAAAAATGCATTATTTGATGATGAACTAATTGGCTTTTGGGATAAGAAACCTCATCAAAAACACTTGCAAGCTATTAAAGAGCTTGTTAGTGCAGATCAGCTTGCAGATTTAATCAGTTCTAACTCGGTTTGGTGTGATGACGTTGAAAGCGTCTTGTTGATTGAAAATTGCCTTTCAGTATTAGACAGTGCGCTGAAAAATATGGTGGAGGAAATGACAAAATTTGCAGGTGGAGACATTTCGCAATGGCAATGGGGAAAAGTACAACATACCGTCTATGGACATACACCGTTTAGTGAAATGAAAGTTTTGAAACATGTATTTGAAAGACAAATTTCTAACGGTGGAGCAGTCAATACCATTAATGTCGCAAGTAGCGAGTTTAGTGCTGATGAGGGGTATCAGCAGAAGTTTGGTGCGGGCTTCAGGCAAATAATTCAATTTTCACCAGAAAATGACATTCACTTGTTTATGAACTCAACTGGACAGTCTGGTCATGTCAACAGCTCACATTATGACGATATGATAGATGGGTTCAGTGATGTTGGTTATATTCATTTTTCGCGTGATCCGAACGTTCTTAGCACAATTGGTATTGCCCCTCAATCTTTGGGAAACAACTCTGGGATTTTAGAATGAGCATTCTTGCCGCGTTTACAAAAAAATCATCAAATAAGTTATTTTTATCTTTATCTTTAGGGGCATTATCAGGGGTTTTATTCTCCGGAATTATGCCTATGTTAATGTCTGGCATTCAGCCTGAAGACCCAAATTTCGAAAGTACGGAAGCTACAGTTGCAAATTTTTTGACTTTTGAATTTTATAATTACAAATTAGCAGCATTGTTTTTTGTGACTTGTTTTTTTATTTTTCTGACGCGAACATTATCAGAGTTAATTTTACTACGTCTCGCTAATGACGTTGCAAAAGATATCAGAACAGAATTTTACTATCGTATATCTCAGGCTCCGTTGCCAGTATTGGAGCAGCTTGGCTCATCAAAGTTTATTTCATCAATCAATATTGATGTACCAAAAATTATTGCCGGAGCAAAGACACTCCCTGTGATTCTGGTAAATAGTATCACGTTGTTAGGCATGTTGGGTTTTTTGGCATACTTAAACTTTTCAGTGTTTAAACTGGTAATGGTTGCTATTGTTGTAGGAACTTTTTTTTATCAAGTACCTATGTTATTTGGTAAAATATTCTTGCAACGCTCCAGAGATATTCGAGATGACTTGCAGGAGTCTATTCGCGGTTTGATTTTTGGAATCAAAGAGATAAAACTGGATACATTAAAGCGAGATAAATATTTTGATTTAGAGTTGCTCCACAATGAAAAATTAATTCTTCTCAACGAAAACAAATCTCAAACAATAATTAAATCAACAAAAAATTTCGGTGACCTTATTGGGTTGTTAGTGATCGGATTAGTGTGTTTTGTTTTTATCAATTACTATTCAGTTGCACAGCATGAACTTATTGGTGTGGTAATGGCATTGCTTTACGTTACAGGGCCAATTTCGGCGCTGTTAAATTCCATACCTGATGTAACAATAGCTTCTATATCCTACCGGAAATTAAACGATTTACTTGCTGAAATTCCAAGTGAAGATGTCAGTCAAAATATTTCCCCAGTGGCGGAGTGGTCGACTCTGCGGTTTGAAAAGGTTGAATATCAATATCCTGGCGTCAATGATGACAATAGCTTCAAAGTGGGTCCGCTCAATTTAGAAATTAAAAAGGGTGAGATAACCTTTATTGTAGGGGCAAATGGTTCAGGTAAATCAACATTGAGTAAACTTCTTACGTTGCATTACCGGCCAAGCTCGGGAAATATTTTATTTGGAGATATTGTTTTGTCAGATAGCTTGATTTCAAGTTATCGGCAAATTATTGGTGCTATATACACTGACTTTTACTTGTTTGATCGGTTGCTTATTGAAGTGACTGACGATGTTGCTGCACAGATCCAGAATTATCTTGTCATGTTGCATCTGGATAAGAAAGTTTCTATTTTTAATGGGCAATTTTCCACAACATCGTTGTCAGATGGGCAACGAAAACGTTTAGCGTTGCTCGTTGCTTTTCTTGAAGATAAGCAGGTTTACCTTTTTGATGAATGGGCCGCTGATCAGGATCCATTGTTTAAAGCTGTTTTTTACAATGAAATATTGCCTAATCTCAAATTAAAAAATAAAGCAATAATTGTTATTAGTCATGACGATAGTTACTTTGAACTTGCAGATCAGATGCTTGTAATGGAGCAAGGGATGCTGATGTTAAACACTAAAAGTTTGTTGGATGATGCATCTAACAAGAAAATTGCTTAAAAATACAAGCGGAGTTATATGTATATGCAAGTGAATAACAACGTAAACGCATTTCCATTAAGTCTGACTCAGAGTGATATTTACTTTGATCAACTTCGCAACCCAAATAATCCACTTTATAACATTGGTGGAATTATCAGGTTTAAAACGGTCGACGTTGTCAAATTGCAAGAAGCTCATCAACGCGTCGTCCTGGAGCATGACGTTTTTGGACTGCGAATTATTGAACGTGAGCAGACACTTCTTCAATATGTCAGTGATGAACGAAACCTTGAACTGCGACTTTTAGACTTCAGTAGTCACTCTCATCCGGAACTTGTCGCGGATAGCTGGTTAAAATCACTTTTCGGGACGCCTGTTCCTATCAATGATAGCGAAATGTTTCATGCTTACATAGTCAGAATATCATCGGATAAACATTACTATGTGGGCTTTGCACACCATTTAATTATGGATGGCTGGGGATTCTCAAACTGGGCAAGTTTACTGGCTCGTCATTACAATGCCGAAGAGGATATAAATAGTTATCTGTCCTGGCAGGAGATCGTACAGAATGATTTGAAGTATCTGGAGAGTCAACGCTATCAGAGTAGTCTTGAATACTGGCAAGCAGAATTGAAGCAAGTTCCGGATTTGATTTTTCCGGCCAGGTATCTGCAAAGTTATCAGTCGGCAGTTGCTATCCCCAGTTGCCGTCATACCTTTAAAGTTAGTAAAACCTCCCATCAGCAACTGAGGCTCAGGGCTGAAGAGGCAAAGGTCACTGTTGCACAGGTTTATTTATCAGTCCTGTCTGCTTACTTTGCATTACAAACCGGCCAGCACGAACTGATGATTGGCGTGCCTGCTCACAATAGACTCAGTAAAATGGATAAAGACATGTTGGGAGTTTTCACCAGTGTCAGTCCTTTAAGAGTTAGTATTGATGTCAGCCAGAATTTAGCAGATTTTTGTCAGTCTGCGGCCTATTCGATGAAACGTAATTTCAGACATCAGCGGTTTCCCATTGGCCATATGTATCCGATGCTGCAAGATGGACATGGGCGTAAGCGTTTATATGATCTTGGTTTTAATTACCTAAAACTGGACAGTAGGATACATATTGAGGGCGATGCCGCTGATCTGGTGTATTTGAGTCACTATCATGAAGCCACTCCTCTGATGGTGACGATCTGGGAATATGGTGAAAACCAGGATGTTGAAGTCCAGTTGGATCATAACCTGGCATATTTATCATCCGATGATATTGACGCAGTTGCCAGCCGGTTAGCCTGGATGCTGGAACAAGCTGCACAAAATATTGTCCGGCAGTTATCTGATTTTTCTATAGTTCCACCTTCAGAAGTGCAATTGATCAAGCAGTTGTCACAAGGGCCAGTACTCGAATATCCGCAAGATGCTTTATTGCATCAGCTGTTTGAAACACAGGCACAGTTAACTCCACATCAGCCAGCACTGGAATTTCGTGGTGAAACCCTCAGTTATGCCGTGCTAGAACAACGGGCCAGCCAGTTAGCTGGCTAT
>JAHKAA010000095.1 GCA_018825965.1 Gammaproteobacteria bacterium | reverse complement strand
TTACATGGCTCTTGGTGCAGTGGCAGGTGCAGGAGGTGGGCCTATCACATCAATGGCTGGAGCATTTGCCTTACCTCAAGGTCTTCGTGCTTACTATTCATATAAACTAGATAAAGGTGACATTGAGACACCTGAGCAATTTATTGAAGTGTTGAAGAAGTCAGTCGCTGCAACTGCTAAGGGGTTAGTTACTGGAGCTGCAACTGGTGTAGCAGGTAAAATAGCTGCACCATTAGGAGGTCTTGGAAGGACTGGTGTTGAAGCTGCTACATTGACTGGAGTTGGTGCAGGGTTGGAGGGCAGACTTCCTACCTCACAGGACTTCTTCGATTCAGCGATGTTGCTAGTTGGATTAAAGGGAGTCATGCGAGCCCCTGCTGTTGCAGCTAGGATCAAAGACCTGTGGGTTAAATCTGGACGTGCACCTAAGGACATTGTGGAGGATATCAAGACTGATCCTAAGATTGTTAGTGTCCTTACTGGTGAAGGGGAAATCCCACCTGAGGTAATTGCAAAGGCTAAAGCAAAGGTTGAAGAGACTGAGAAGAATCAGGCTGAGCTGGCGGTGAGGTTAGCTGCAGCGAAGAAGAAAGTTAAACCTGAAGAGATTGTTAAGGAAGAACTAAAGATCAAGGGTGAGAAGGTTAGGGAGGCGAAGAAAGGTAAACCTATTCAACCACAAGAAGACACAGCAAAGTTAAAGGAACTAGGCTACGACGATACAGATATTGGTGGAATGTCTACTGGGCAAAGAGCACTGATTGTAAATCAGGGGATTAAGAGAACCAAGCCTACTGTGAAGGCAGAAGCTAAGAAGGTGAAAGGGAAGGTTAAGGAAGAACCTGAGCCTAAAGCTGTTCCTAGGAAGAAAGCTAAGGTTGCAGAACCTATTACTGAAGTTGACGAACAAACAGGGACTCCACGCCCTGAGGGCCTTGCACCTAATGTCCATCCTTTTCGTGACAAAGATCCTAAGCACACAGCTACGATGAAGAAACTTTATCAGGAGAAGATTAACAATGTAAGTGCAACGCCTGAAGTCTTTACAAGGTATCTGATCAATGAGGTCAATCGCTACCTCAATGGTGAAGATGTTCCTATTGATAAGGTTAGGGCTGGGCTGAGTGAGCTGTCAGCGAGGGCAGATAACTTGACAACAAAGTTCGGTACCGCTAATGATTTTGCAGCTTGGAAGGACACTGTTAATGAAGCGGCAAAGTGGGCGAGGGAATCAGATCGTTTAATTCCAAAACGAACTGGAGGGACACGTCTTAACATGATGATTCCTGTGGATCAGATACCTGATGCAATTAAAGGTATTCTTAAAGGAATTAAAGTTATTGTTGGAGGCAAGGATATTTTCAGAAACAGAGAAATCTTTGATGCCACTGGCTTCTGGCTTGGAAAAGATTATAAGTGGAGGTATGAGATAGGGGATGAAGGGCTTAAGGTGAGTCCTAATATATTAAGAATGACGGGTCCAATCTTAGAAAAACTTACAAATGAGCATCCTCTATCTTCTGTTATAGAGCATCCTACTTTATATGATGCAGTTCCAGAATTAAAAGATACAACTATAAAAGTTAATAGAGCTCTAAAAACAGATGGGATCTATCATCCTGACACTCGCACTATTGAGATCAAACGTCCTGAGAAAGATATCATAGTTCATGAAACTCAGCATGCTGTGAATGAGATAATGAAGTCGAAGTTTAGGGGGACTAGTCCTGAGGCTGAAGAGAATAAACTAATTGGACCAGCTTTGGAGGAGATGAAAAAGGTAGCTAAAAATCCCAGAATTCTAAGTATGCTCAATGACATTACTGAAAACTTCATCCAAACAGGAAATACTTTAATTACAAAAGAAGCAGTTAGAAAGGTGATAAGTGCATCTAAAGATATTGATCCAGAGGGTTCTAAGGCACTTAGGGAAGCTGCAGAAAG
The DNA here is from genome assembly GCA_018825965.1 of Gammaproteobacteria bacterium. Classification (GTDB taxonomy): domain Bacteria; phylum Pseudomonadota; class Gammaproteobacteria; order Enterobacterales; family Alteromonadaceae; genus Pararheinheimera. Next base: position 1,725 of record JAHKAA010000095.1, on the reverse strand, counting down.
ATTTACCAGGGAAACTGCCTTCGAATCTTACATGAAAGATCCTGGTGAGATGGAAGCTAGGTTGAGTGAGAAGAGAAGAGAGATGACTGCTGAGAAGAGGAAGAGAATTCCTCCTTGGGAGACATTAGATAGACTACTTGTACATGAAGGTATTGATGAGCCTATATATAATACTTATGATGTTTCAGGTCTTCCATATTCAACAAAATTAGGTACCACTCTCTACATGGGCATTGATCCTACACAAATCCCTGAGGCAGCAAAGAAGCTCTTTCCAGTCCTCTCCAAGATAAGATCTAAACTGTTTGATAAGGAGATCCCTAAAATCAACTTAGCTAAATTATCTCCCGATGAAAAAGCTATCTATGAAGAAGGCAAAAAATGGAATGATACTTTTGAAGAGGCAAGAAAAGCCAAAGACTTTGATCTGGGTAGGTTCATTGATCGCGCCAAGATCCATACTTACAGAGCTGTCCATGAACGTAAAGGAATGTTGAGAAATGAACTAAGAAAAAAATACGGAGAGGCTGGCGACAAACTGGTTCAGTTCATAGATGCTGCTGATGCTATGGATGGAAGAGCTGATAGGATGTACTATGAAATGTTCAAGGAAGCTTATGCAAACATTCCATCTAAGCTAACTGCCGAAGTTGATGCAGTTGATCTAATGAATAGATTAAAAGATATCTATGCATATAAGACTGGTAAAGAGTTTAAGCCTCCTAAGAATATGTCACCCACTCAAACAGCTGCTTTTGATGGATTGTTAGAGTTGTATAGGGGACTAACTCTTGAGGAACGCGCCAGGGCTGAAAAATCTAGCCGCATAATGTCTGACCATGTTAAGATGTGGGTAGATGATATGGTGAGAGTAGGTCTTAAGTCTGCTGAGGAAGGAGAAAAATTAAAGAGTCACGACTATAGAAAAATAAGATCTTTCGCCGTTGAGAATATGTACGATCAGAAGTACAAACTAAGACTCGGCGACAAACTTATAAAGCAGACTGATTCTGGAGTTGATCCTCTTGGAAAGAATGCTATCTCAATGATGGAGACTGATTCTAGAATTTTGTATAAGGAGACAGCCAATCGAATCTACAGACGAGTATCTAACCAAGAAGTTAAGTTGGCACTGAAAGAATTTGATGCTAAGTTCTTAGATAACCCTTATGTTATATTTAAGGAGAATGATGTAGCTGTAGGTAGACCAATTCGCAAAGCCCCCAAAGACTGGGTGACAGACTTTTGGTATGATGAAGGAAAGTTGAAGACTTACAAGATGCATCCTGACGTGGCATTGCAACTGCTATCAAGTGGTCCTCATATGAGCTTTCCTCTTACAAGAATTCTTACTAATGTTCTTGGAGTTAACTTAACGAGAGCATTAACAGTTGGAACGTCAGCTTTGTGGGCCACTACACGCGGTATAACTATGGATATGGGGCACTCATTTTTTAGTGCTAGGTACTTCAATGAGAAAGGAGAACCTGTAAGATTATTTAGTAAGTTTGCACCCAAGTTTGTTGGTCAGATAGGTAAGGATATGGGAAATACTTTCTATGATGTAATAACAAGAGGACCTAAAACTGGAGTCTATGAAAAGAATGGTGGCACTATGCCTTTCCTTGCTATGCGAGAGCAGCACTTTCTAGGCAGAGGAACCAAGGCTCCTGGAGTATATGATAAGTTTATGGATGGTCTTAGTTTCTGGGGTCAGAGTATGGA
>JAHKAA010000058.1 GCA_018825965.1 Gammaproteobacteria bacterium | reverse complement strand
CTGACAAAGGTCAATACCACAAAGGATGCCACCTGCACCAACTGTGGTCGTACCCTCATTCCATACTGTGCCCCTAATTGCCCCTGCATAGAACGATGCTCCTGAACCTGCCGTACAGGCTCCATAGAAGTCCAGGACACCATCAAGTCCAAAGACATTGCCTTGGATATTCTTGCTGGCTCCTACATCCACACAGCCAATGGTGCCCATGAGGGAAGCATTGGTTTGGGTAGTGCCAATTACCAGTCTGCCTCTGACCGCTGAGTCATAGGTATCACCAGTAAGGTCAGTGTAACCAGTATTACCTGTAATATTGATTACAGAATCCCGGTTAGACCGGGAAGCACCATATCTCTTGGCAAGGTTCTCCCCATAAAGGTCAACGATGGAGGCTGAGGATTCCTTAATATCGTTGGAACTGCCAAGTTCCGGATGTTCAATTCTAAGTTTCTTATAGGTTACAGTCATGCTATTTACCCTCCTTAGGTAATTAGGAGGGAGAGTTTATGCCCTCCCTCCCATTAGCTTAGACATTCTCAAATGGCTCAAGTGCCACGAAGGCGGTGACGGTGCAGGTGCCGGTAGTAACTACAGTGTAATACATACCGAGAAATTGTTCCTCAGTTCCTATAGCTGAGGCAAGTGGGATGATGATAGGAGCCCGGTTAGCCGTCAGGCTGGCCGCAGCTATTGCCCCAGTTTCAATCTGGGTGGTGGGACTGGCCAATGTTGCCACAGTATCAGTTACTACTATGAAATTAATTGAGGTCATAGTAGCAACCGCTGTGTCAATGATTATGACCATGTAGGCCGGGCGACCTCGCCATATTGCTTTAGCTGCCCCTAGGTCAATGGAATAATCAGACGGTGCCGAGACGGTTAGGGCTTGTTCATCACTTACCAGTAAATTTCTATCTACGTACATTTTTCCTCCTTAACTCACCACGGCTTCGGTTATAGTCAGGTTATCACAGACTCGGATTGGAGCATCTAGGAAGCTCACAACAGGCTTCCCTGCCGGACTGTCAATGGTGAGGTTGACATTGGCCTTGTTCTGAGCCTGCTTGTGTAGGTATTTGGCTATAGTCTTATTACAGTAGATGAAGGTCTTGGCCATAGTGCCAAGGTCTACTGTGGGTCGGGCATAGTAAGCATCCAGCATCTTGTCCAGGAGGTCGGCACCGGTAGCCGCATCAGAAGTGAGGAGTGAGGTTTCTATATTAGCTACACGGATGACATACCTGTAGTCTAGGAGAGCCACGCCCAGTTTCCACTGGAACTTGGTCACATAGGCTGTGTACATCAAACCGGCACTGTCCGTAACAAGCTGCTTGCCCATATCATCGGACTGTAATCCAGCCTGGCTACCTTTAGGGTAGATGAGGGTGCAGGTTAGTGGGCCCCAGGTTACAATCCACAGTGAGGACTGGACGGATGCTGTAGATCCAGAAGCATTGATTATCTGGCTACCATAGTTGCCAGTGGTAAGGGCATATCTAGGTGTCAGGCCAGATATTTGCTCTGGGTTGTCCTTCTGGTCACCATAGAATATGGCTGTGGCTACGGTGCTATTGAGACCCATGATGAACCCGTTGTCCTCAGATGCCCTGAACGCCGCCTCATTACCATTGAGTGATGCTACATCAACATCCAGTTTGGAGTAGGACTCAAGGATGCCGCATGTGTCGGTCACTTGTTCAGTGGTTGACTTCTCTGCGGCAACACCATAGTTCAGTAGTCTCCATGTACCAGAAGGCTGTGTTGCTCTTTGTGTTGACCGGTGGCCTGTGGGAAGATTCCCTTCCATCACATTGGCATCGGCGACTATGGGATTGGAGGCTGCCAAGACCTCTATGATTTCGTCAATGCCACCACCAGGTGCTTCTCTTTTGGCATAATCTAGGAGCGTTAAATAAGTTGCTCCTCTTGCTGCTGTCGTCATGTTTCCTCCTTAAGCTGTAACTTTCATGGTTGGGTATCGTTCTGCCAATTTCTGGGCATCAGTTCTCTGGCCTGTTCCACCAGTTCCACCTGCTCCACCATCATAATTAGCAGACCTTGATGTTCCGAGTCCGACTAGGGTGAAATTCTTTTCGGCCTCCCTAAGCTGGTCTAAACTCATACCCTTGACCTTATCCGGGGCCACTTTGTAGAGGTTGGTGAAGCGGTCTTGCATCAGGCCAAGCAACTGTTCCTCCGTAGTTTTCCTTGTAACACCTTCCGTACTGAGTTTGGACTCAAGCTCACCCACCTTGGTTTTCAAGGTGACAGCTTCTTGGGCATCCTTCATTAACTGCTCTTTGGCAGCCTGCTCCTGTAACAGTAAGTTATGCTTTTCGTCCTTCAACCTGTTGGCCTCAGCCAGGTCGGTCATGAGTTTTGAGGTCTGGGCTTCAAGCTTTTCCTTAGCCTGTTCAGCAGCACCCTTTACTGCCAACAAATCCGATTCCTTTACCAACTTCACTGATTTTCCATCTATATTGACGGTGAAGGAGCCATCTGAGTTGGCGGCCAAGTCTGTAAGTTCCATAATATTTATACCTCCCACATATTCAAGCCTTAGTTATAAGATTTCTAAGGCTTAAGTATCTGTTAGTTAACTCCTGTAAGTTATGACCATCAACAAATTACATAAACGTATGACAACTATGGCAGGACCAAATTCCCTGTTCTAGATGGTTGTCGTCCCAATGATGGTAATCTAACCTTTCCACAGGGACACCGCAGATTTCACAAACATCATCTGGTCTTTCCCTCTTACTACATATTACTACCCTACCATTCACACTCAACAGGTTCTGTCGGGCATAATCCCTACGCATCTTTTTGAGTTCTGGATGGTTCTGCTTCCAATCCTTTAGGTATTCAGCATGGGTTTTTCCTGTGTACACTGAACTAATCCTTGATTGACTGATTCCTAAAAGCTCAGCCATTTCCCTCTGGGTCAAACCTATACCAGCCAGAGCCTCCACATGTGTGGCCCTCAATCCAAGACGCTGTACTTCACTTACCATCTTACCTATATTGTATCATACTCCACTCTAATTGTCAATGGCTAGAATGTTTATATATATAGTATTAGTTATCATAAATTATAGCATCCTTCAACTCAAGGTACTTAGTATGTAAACCTGATTCAACAGACTCACATAACTTATGGCAACTAGAACATACCCATACTCCAAGATGTGGGTTACCATCATCCCAATGATGATAGTGTAACCTATCAACCACCCTGGAACAGAGTTCACAGGTATCATTTGGTCTTGGCCGTTTGTTAACCACAGTGGTCTTACCATTTACCATCAAAACATGCTTCCTAGCATATTCCTTCTTATACTCAACATACCTCTTGTTGATTTCCTTACTATGTTCATGGTAGTGCTTACTGGCATATTCATTAAGTCTATCTCTCCTAGATTCAATACTCTCTGAATGATAAATAAGGTGAATCTCGGATTTTGTTATGCCAAGTAAATCTCCAATCTCCTGTAATGTCATACCACTACTTTTAAGTTGTCTAATTGCTTCTGGTTTTATCTCCATAATTCTATCTACCTAGTATTGAGGTCTTATCCTTCTCAAAGGCATCTAGCATGGCTGTAGCCTCAGGAGTTTTTTGACTATCCACATAGCCAAACATATTCAGGTAGAAATCAAGTTTGGGTGATACCTGACGCATGGCACCTCTGGCTTTGGTAAGTTTATTGGTATAGCTGGATATGAGTTGGTTACCAGTAGTAGGGTCTATTGTGGCTTCTATCTCACCACGTCTAGCCGAGGTTGTGGTATCAGCATAATACTCGGCTATTAGGGCTTTCTGTTCCTCATCATATCCGGTTATTATGATTCTGGAAACAGCATGGTAGCCTCTGATATAGGTACTGTAGGCTGTCCTAAATACTGCCTCCATAGGAGTCTCATACCTTCTGATATAGGACTCAAAGTCAGCCCTCAAATCCTCAGGTAGTGCCATCTTCACCGACTCTCTCTGGAGCCAGAACTTGAGGTAATCATAATCCTCATCACCAGTATATGGGTCTCTAGCCTTCTCCAACTTGATGTTGAAATAAAGGTCTAAACATTCATCCATGGGACCAAGGGTAGGTGAGGAGAAATTCAGCCTTTTCATTAGCTTAACTTGGCCTTCTGGGGTAAGGGCATCTATGGCAGGAGCAAACTTCTCAGAGGCTTTCAAGTCCTCAACATTCTTAGAATAGTCAGCCCAGTTCACGGCATGTTGCTGCCTCCACTCTCCACCATCATAATGCAGCTCACTGGTGGGACTGATGAATCCTGTATCAATATCAGCCTGAGCAGTTAGTCTCTGCTGCTGGTACCCTTTGGTAGCATCCAAGAACTCATTTATTAGGGCATAAAGGTCTTGAACATCAGGAGGCATTAGGGTTGCACCACGGCCAAAATAGATTTTCCACTGCCACATTTCATCAAGGGATGCCCTGAGGTCAAGGGGTAGTCCACCAACAACATCGGTGGGACGCTTGTTATGTTTCCAAAGGTCATTCTGGAACTCCTCAGACATACCAAGCTGCTCTTGGAATATCTGTGTTACCTGCTTATAGGCATCAAGGTATTCCTCTGTCCTCAATCTGAACTGGGGGAATTGGGCCCTAACTGCACCAAATGCTGAGGTTTCTTGGTAAGCCTCATCCCAAAGTTGCTGTTCTTCTATGGTGAAAGCCTCTCCCCTAAGTTTCTTGTACCATAAATCTGTACCTGATTGTCCTCCGATTAGCTTGCCTCCGGACTCTACCTGCTTGGTGCTAACTATGGTGGTGGTATAGTAGTCTTGGAGGTTGGCATGGAATACCTTGTCTTGGAGCCATTGGGCTGCTGAGGATACACCAGGTATCTTAGAACCAACAAGGAGTCCTAGACCTGACCGAACTATAGGTGGGATGGCCTCACCAAGTTCTGGAGGTCGTCCACTGAGTATAGGAGTTAGGACTATTGGCAGCATGACATGGGCTCCTGGAAAGAAACCTGCCCTCTGACTAAAATCTAGGACTTCACCAGGCCAGCCTAGGTTAGAGTAGTAGGATACATAATCATGGCGGGCTAGGCCAAAGGTAGCACCGAGGGCTGAGCCAACGAATGGGTTGATTTCATAGTCGGTGCCAGGGATATGTAGGTATCCATAATCGGAATAGTTATAGTATTTGCCCCAGGACATACCTAGGCCAGGATGTTTCATAGCCAATCTAGGAATCTCAAACCACTTGTAGAAAGCATAAGTCCAGAAAGGATAAATCATCTTCATGGAAGTATCCACTATGTTAGGATTGGTATAGTCAGCAAAGACCTTATAGTAGTCCTTGAGGGAGGAGTCCAACGCTTCTTGTCTAAGGGTATTTAGGGACTGATACTCAGGCTTCAACTGTCTAGTGACAGCCTTACCCACACCGGTTGTGGTATACATTTCCTTCTCAGCCCCATCCGCCGCATTATCTATCCAACCACTCAGAGCCTTTTCCTCATTTAGCTTTAAGCTCTTGGTCATTCTCAATGTCATTAGTTCCTGCTTGAGTCCTTCCATCTGCATCAGTATCTTTTGCTGGGCTATGTCCATATCAGGGGACATCCTCATGCCTCTGAGGATATCATCATAGGCCGCTTCTATCT
>JAHKAA010000100.1 GCA_018825965.1 Gammaproteobacteria bacterium | reverse complement strand
GCTCCAGCGCTAAAGCGCCAGTCCCCCCGGAGCCACTCAGGTGGCTTAGCGACTGGCGCTATAGACCTGGGGAGGAGTAGGAGGTTAGACACCATCGCTGACTCCCCTCTCTATTACGGTAGTCGGTGCGGGGGGAACCCCACCCTCAAGAGGACAGAGCTCCCCCCTTAAAAGGTTCACTATGGTAGCGGTCTCACCTGCTCCAGGACTAAGGCGCAGGCCGCGGCAACACCCTCGGTGCCAACCCACTCAACTTTACCGTAGACCGTAGGGTCGAACCAGGTCGAGGGGTCGTCCATCTCCCCGAAGGGAATGGGAAGGGTGGCATGAAGGGCATGGCCGGTCTCGACTCCGGTCTGGTCCCTGGCCGTCCCGTCAAGCGCCCCGGCCCCGGTGTAGCACTCTAGGTTGATAGTGCTGGACCACTGCGCCCACTTGACGTACGTCTGGGGATTGCCAGGATCCTGGCAGTAGACCGTCATATCGGGCTCTTTGTTGCACATGCACCGGATGGTGCACGATCCCGACCGGTGGACATCGTGTTTAATCCTGCAGGCCCCGAACCGCATGAACGCATCCTCATCCAGCCGGCTCAGGTCGTGGTTGAAAAGGATGAACTTATCGGTATCACACGTGAGCTTGAGGTCGGTGACTACCTCATCGATGTCCGATCCCTCTACCCACAGCCGGGCCATGAGCATCCGGTACACATAGTCCCGGGGGAGATCGATCCGCTTATCTCCCGAGGTGCCCGAGGGCCAGGTGATGATCTCCTTGCTCATGAGGTATTTCGAGGGCTTGGCCGGCATATCCTCCATGACCTTGGCCACGATGTTGGCCCGGAGAGTGCCTGTTGCAAAGCCCAGGCTCCCCACCGCCCGGATCGCCGCCAGGTTGGAGGTGATCTTTAGCTGCGGGTTGCGAAAGCGGGTGAAGTCCATCGCATACTCGGGATCCCACAACCTCCGCCCGAAGAGCAGGAGACAAGCGTTCCTCTGGGAGCCACTGAGCCACTCCGAGGGGAACAGGACAGGGGTTTTCCCCGTCTTATAGAAGTGAAGGGCCTCGAGCTCAGAGAGGTTCACCGAGTACAGGACCTCGGAGCCGTCCACGATCTCGATCTTGGTAATGACGTCGGAGATAAAGTTGTCCTCGTTGCCATCGCTGTAGTTCGTGGCGTGGAACTCGAGCTCTATCGCCGATATGGGGTCAACGATGTCCAGGTCCCTGATAAGGGTCCCCGAATCATCAAGGACTTTGTCTTTCTCGATTACAGCGTCTCTGTATCGCATCGCTTATACCCCCTTCAGTTCCCTCAGCTCGCCGCTGCCAGCAGCGCGAGTCTCTTGGTATTCAGGGCCTTGCCCACAGCCTCGACCCGGCCGTAGTTCGCGGGATCGCCCCTCGGCTTGCGGGCCGGGAGTACCAGGGCGCCGATGGTCGTGTGGAAGGGTTCGAAGCCGCTCCTCCAATCTTCTACAGCGGCGTGGATCCCCGGGCCGAAGCGGTCCCTGGCAACGTCCCTGATCTTGCGGGCGAACTTCGCAGCCCCGGCCTTCTGCACACCCCGGCGGAACCTCACCGAGATGTTAGGGGCTGTGATGCCCAGCTTGTAGTTGTCCTCCGCCCCGGCGGCGTTCCTCGCCCACACATCGGCGGCAGCCTCAGCTTCGGTTGCGAAGGTGTCGGCTGCCCGAGCTGCGTTATCATCCCACTTGGTGGCGGAGGGTGCTAGCTCCTTGATCTTAATCACCGTGACCTCCTTCTCAATGTACTAGAGTCAACGATCTTCTTGATCACCGTGACCTCCTCAATGTACTAGAGTCAACGATCTTGATCACCGTGACCTCCTTCTCAATGTACTAGAGTCAACGATCTTGATCACCGTGACCTCCTTCTCAATGTACTAGAGTCAACGGCCCGATATGGCGAGAGCGATGGCCCCAACGCCATCATCGGGCCATCGCTCTAAAAACCAGAGTAGACGATTTGTGGTAAAATGTCAACAGGTGATCTGGCAATGGGCAAGCCTCGAGAGAGAGATCTAATCCGCCATTATGTGGTGGCGCGATATCCGGAAAGAAGGGTGATCCTCGGCTGCCCCCTGGGGCCGGTCCCGGAGAGGCTGATCGCAACCTGGGGAGCGCGCAAAGCCCTGCGCGTGGGCAGGGGCCTGAGACCCGAGGTGGACGCCCTGATCTTCGAGGACTCGAAACTGGTGCTGATTGAGGCCAAGATCCTCAAGTGGCTCGACGGCCTCGCCAAACTGACCCTCTATAAATCCCTTATCCCCTCGACGCCGGAGCTCCAGGAGTACAGGGACTGGCCAGTGGAGATGGTTCTATGCACCCCCTGGAGCATGGAGTCGATTGAGGAGGCAGCCCGGGCCTCGGGGATAAGGATCGATGTGTTCATCACGACCGATATCCAGGAGTACGTCGAGGAGCTGGGAAAATACTGGACCTCTGATTACAAGGCCCGGCGCGAGGAGAGGAAGAGGGCCAGGGAAGCTCTGGGGCTTGACTGATGGGCTGTTATAAATACTGGGAGCAGTTCGACGAGATAGAAAAAGGGCGTGAGGTCCTCTTGAGCGCTGGCATCGGGCCTGGCCATACGGCGTACGAGGCGTTATGGAAAGAGCGCGGGGCGGTCCTGGCCAAGGCGCGAGCTGCAGCCCCCTCAACCCGCGAATCGCCCACCGTAGCCCACATTTCGGTGCTCGGGAGACTCCAGGCGCTCGGCCTGGAGTACGCCGCTTTCTCCCCTCAGCGGGCTGCCGAGGAGTTCGAGGAGACGGTGATTACAGCACGTTTCGACATCGAAACGGGATGGTTCGCCGAAGCCCGCATGAAGCCGGGGGACCTGCCGATATATCATCAGATCACCGCTGAGGAGGCAATCTCGATCATCAAGGGAGAGCCCTCCTACGATCTTATGGCTCGCCTTCTCAGGGCTGAGGAGTATGTCGGAGAATAATACGAGGAGGTAGAGACTTATGCTCATGAACTACATCGCCCTGCAGCGAGACACCCCAGCCCGCATGCACTTTACGGATCACTATTATGTTAAAAAGGAGATCCCTGATCCAGATACCGGAAAGACCAAATGGGTCGATTCCCTGGTCTTTTGGTGCGATAAATTAGACGGGGAAACGGTAGCCAAAACCTTCTCGATAATCTCCACAAAGCTGGCGGAGACTATCGAGCCGTATCTAAAAGAGCATCTTTATCGAGAGTCCGACTTCACGATCACAAAAACTGGAGAGAGCTACGCCACCGCCTATACTGTGGAGGTTCAGCCGAGAGGAGTTCCGTCCCCTCCGACATGAAACT
>JAHKAA010000099.1 GCA_018825965.1 Gammaproteobacteria bacterium | reverse complement strand
CCTGGACGCACGTTATAACGCGGACCCAGCACGTTGAACAATAAACCAACAACTTCTTTATCACGAGTACGGGCAAAAGCTAAACGGCGGTTTGCAACGCTATCGATCTTAGCCAGAGTAATCAAAGGTTCGATTACACGACGTAACTCTTTTGCTTTCGGCAAAGTCGTTTTGATGATTTCGTGCTTCACCAACGAGCTTGCCATATTGCGGAACATTGCCTGACGGTGGCTGCTGTTCCGATTTAACTGACGACCACTCTTACGATGGCGCATGATCTATTCCTTCTCACTAAACCAGGAACTGGTGTCTGGTTAGTCTTTGTTTACCAAACTAGCTGGCGGCCAGTTTTCCAGGCGCATACCTAAGGACAACCCGCGTGACGCCAACACGTCTTTAATTTCGGTAAGTGACTTTTTACCCAGGTTTGGCGTCTTCAGAAGCTCGACCTCGGTACGTTGCACCAGATCACCGATATACTGAATCTGCTCTGCTTTTAAGCAGTTAGCAGAACGAACTGTTAATTCCAGATCATCAACCGGACGCAACAGAATCGGATCAAACTCCGGCTTCTCTTCGCGTTTTTCTGGCTCACTCTTATCACGCAATTCAACAAAGAATTCCAGCTGTTCAGCTAAAATCGTTGCGGCGCGACGAATGGCTTCCTCAGGCTCAACTGTGCCGTTGGTTTCCATGTCAATAACCAGTTTATCCAGATCAGTACGTTGTTCTACCCGTGCAGCTTCAACTGAATAAGCGATACGCTCAACAGGACTGAAAGACGCATCAAGCAACAAACGACCAATTGGACGTTCGTCATCTTCAGAGGAGACACGGGCTGATGCAGGCACATAACCACGACCACGTTGAACCTTCAGGCGCATACTGAATTCAGTCTCACCAGTCAGATTACAAATTACGTGCTCAGGATTAACGATCACTACACCGTCGCCACGCTGGATATCACCAGCAGTTACAGGGCCAGCACCTTTCTTCGTTAAAGTCAGTGTGACTTCATCTTTGTCTTCCAAACGAACGGCTAAGCCTTTCAGGTTCAAAAGGATATCGATGATATCTTCTTGCACGCCTTCTTTGGCGCTGTACTCATGAAGCACGCCGTCGATCTCCACTTCCGTCACTGCACAACCTGGCATTGACGATAAAAGGATGCGACGTAACGCGTTGCCCAAGGTATGCCCGAAACCGCGCTCAAGTGGTTCCAAAGTAACTTTGGCACGAGTTGGGTTGATTTTTTCGATACCAACTAATCTCGGCTTAAGGAATTCGGTGACAGAACCCTGCATTGTATCCTCTCTTAAGAAAATGCCTTACTACTTAGAGTAAAGTTCGACGATTAACTGTTCGTTGATGTCAGCTGACAAATCTGAACGCTCTGGATGACGTTTGAAAACACCTTCCATTTTCTTCGTGTCAACTTCAATCCAAGTTGGCTTTTCGCGCTGTTCAGCAACTTCCAAAGCAGCAACGATACGCGCTTGCTTCTTAGCTTTTTCACGAATTGCAATAACTTGTTCTGGAGCAACAGCATAAGAAGGAATGTTCACAACTTTACCATCAAGCAGAATAGCTTTGTGGCTTACTAACTGACGTGCTTCGGCACGTGTGCTAGCAAGACCCATGCGATAAACCACGTTATCTAAACGTGACTCCAATAATTGGAGCAAGTTTTCGCCGGTGTTACCTTTCAAACGAGCAGCTTCTTTATATAGATTGCGGAACTGCTTCTCAAGAACGCCATAAATACGACGAACTTTCTGTTTTTCGCGTAATTGCAAACCGTAATCTGATAAACGACCGCGACGAGCGCCGTGCTGACCAGGAGCAGTTGCTAAATTACACTTTGAATCAATTGCTCGGACGCCGCTTTTAAGGAACAGATCTGTACCTTCGCGACGACTCAGTTTGAGCTTAGGACCCAAATATCTTGCCATCTTCTTTCTCCAATAATCTTAGAAGCGCTAATTACACGCGACGTTTTTTCGGTGGACGACAACCATTATGTGGAATCGGCGTCACGTCGGTGATGTTTGTGATGCGGTAACCAGCAGCGTTCAGCGCACGAATGGCTGATTCACGGCCAGGGCCTGGACCATTGACAAACACTTCAAGATTCTTCAGACCATATTCTAACGCGGCAGTACCAGCACGCTCTGCAGCAACCTGTGCAGCGAAAGGCGTAGACTTACGCGAACCACGGAAACCAGAACCACCGGCAGTTGCCCAACACAGGGCATTACCTTGACGGTCAGTGATCGTGACAATGGTATTGTTGAAAGACGCATGGATATGAGCCATACCGTCAGAAACTTGCTTTTTTACCCGTTTACGAGTACGAACTGGTGCTTTAGCCATGTTGAATCACCTTATTTCTTAATCGCTTTACGTGGGCCCTTGCGGGTACGCGCATTAGTTTTAGTGCGCTGACCACGAACCGGCAGACTACGACGATGGCGCAGGCCACGGTAGCAACCAAGGTCCATTAAACGCTTAATATTTAATGTAACTTCACGGCGCAAGTCACCTTCAACGGTGTACTTAGCAACTTCTTCACGAAGAGAATCCAACTCAGCGTCAGATAACGTAGAGATTTTACGGTTTTCTTCGATACCCACTGCAGAAAGGATAGCCTTTGAGCGGGTTTTACCGATACCAAAAACATAAGTCAAAGAAATGACTGCATGTTTATTATCGGGGATGTTAATGCCAGCGATACGGGCCACTAACGTTCTCCTATAAAAGATTAAAAGGGTGCCGATTTGAAAAGCCCGTAAGGATACTCAAACGGCGGCCATATTGCAACAATAAGTCGGGGCTAAACTAATTAGTCTAGCCCTTTCTTAATTTTTTCTGCTGTATTAGCCTTGGCGTTGTTTATGCTTTGGCTCTACGCAAATTACCCGCACAACGTTGTTGCGCTTGATAACTTTACAGTTACGGCAGATCTTCTTAACGGAAGCTCGTACTTTCATGACTTAACTCCGCAAAATTAACTTAACGACCGAAGCCCTTAAGATTTGCCTTTTTAAGCACAGAATCATATTGATGAGACATCAGATGAGTCTGTACCTGTGCCATAAAGTCCATGATAACCACAACGATAATCAGTAATGATGTACCACCGAAGTAGAATTGCACGTTTAGTGCAACCATCATGAACTCGGGAACTAAACAGATAAAGGTGATATACGCCGCACCAGCTAAGGTTAAACGAGTCATTACTTTATCAATGTATTTTGATGTCTGTTCACCTGGACGAATGCCTGGAATAAAAGCACCGGACTTTTTCAGGTTGTCTGCTGTTTCACGTGGGTTAAAAACCAACGCTGTGTAGAAGAAACAGAAGAAGATAATCGCTGACGCATATAAAATTATGTACAGCGGTTGTCCCTGCGACAGATTTAATGCCAACTCCTGAAAGAAGTTTGCAATCATGCCTTCACCTGAGCCAAACCAAGTCGCAATCGTTCCTGGAAACAGGATGATGCTTGAAGCGAAAATTGGTGGAATAACACCAGCCATATTTACTTTCAATGGTAAATGACTGCTTTGTGCTGCAAAAACCTGACGGCCTTGCTGACGTTTAGCATAATTTACCACAATACGGCGTTGGCCTCGTTCGAAAAATACAACGAACCAAGTTACAACAACAACAATCGCAACAATAAACAGCAATAACAAAAAGTGCAGATCGCCTTGACGTGCCATCTCAATCGTCTGGCCTACGGCCGACGGGAAGCCAGCAACGATACCGACAAAAATCAGCAACGAGATACCATTACCAATACCGCGTTCAGTAATTTGCTCACCTAACCACATTAAAAACATGGTGCCGGTGACTAAACTTACAACCGCAGTAAAGTAGAAGCCAAAGCCTGGGTTAATCACCAGCCCTGGCATCATATTTGGCAGACCAGTGGCAATACTTGCCGCCTGGACCAATGCTAAACCTAAGGTACCGTAACGTGTATACTGATTAATTTTACGCTTGCCAGCTTCACCTTCCTTCTTCAACTCCGCCATTTTCGGGTGCATGACCGTCAATAACTGAACGATAATTGAAGCAGAAATGTAAGGCATAATACCAAGCGCAAATACAGATGCACGCTCAAGAGCACCACCGCTGAACATGTTAAACATTTCAACGATGGTACCTTTTTGCTGTTCGAATAATTGAGCAAGCACGGTGGCGTCAATTCCAGGAATTGGCACAAATGAGCCTAACCGAAATACGATTATGGCAATCAGTACAAATAACAGACGGGATTTCAGCTCGCTGAAGCCACCTTTTGTACTTTTTGAGTCCTGACCTGGTCTAGCCATCGCGTACTATCCTTTTTATTCTTCGACTTTGCCGCCAGCAGCTTCGATTGCAGCACGCGCACCTTTAGTTACACGCAAGCCTTTAACTGTGATTGGACGAGCAAGCTCACCAGACAGTACAACCTTTGCAAACTTGATGTTGCGAGTGATAACGTTCGCTTCAGCTAGAGTAGTCAGATCAGCTACATCACCAACAACTAAAGCTAGTTCGTGCAAACGCACTTCTGCTGACACTAAGCCTTTAAGTGACGTAAAACCAAACTTAGGCAGACGCTGTTTCAAAGGCATTTGACCGCCTTCAAAACCTGGACGTACTTTACCACCAGAGCGTGATTTCAGACCTTTGTGACCACGGCCACCAGTCTTACCTAAGCCAGAACCGATACCACGACCTAAACGGCGCTTCTCTTTTTTCGAGCCAGGAGCCGGAGAAAGTGTATTTAATAACATCGCTTACTCCTCCACTTTAACCATGTAATACACAGTGTTGATCATGCCGCGCACTGAAGGTGTATCTTCCAGCGTGACAGTGTGACCGATACGGCGTAAACCTAAACCGACTAAAGTCGCTCTATGCTTCGGTAAACGACCGATGCTGGACTTAGTTTGGGTTACTGTTACTGTTTTTTGAGCCATGGCAAATTACCCCAGAATGTCGTCAACGCGTAAGCCACGTTTAGCGGCCACCTGTGCTGGCGATTTAATCGCAGACAGAGCGTTGATAGTGGCGCGAACCACGTTGATCGGGTTAGTTGAGCCGTAGCACTTAGACAATACGTTTTGTACGCCAGCTACTTCTAACACGGCGCGCATAGCACCACCGGCAATAATACCAGTACCTTCAGAAGCCGGTTGCATATACACGTTGGAACCAGCGTGTACGCCTTTAACCGGGTGATGAAGGGTGTTACCGTTTAACTCAACTTGAGTCATGTTACGGCGCGCTTTTTCCATTGCCTTTTGAATAGCAGCTGGAACTTCGCGTGCTTTACCGTAACCGAAGCCGACACGGCCGGTACCGTCGCCTACGACTGTCAGAGCGGTGAAGGAAAATATCCGACCACCCTTAACAACTTTAGACACACGATTCACAGCAACCAGCTTCTCTTGCAAGTCAGATTGTTGTTTTGCTTCTACGTTAGCCATGATCTACTCCTAGAATTGAAGACCGGCTTCACGCGCCGCGTCGGCTAACGCCTGCACACGACCATGATACTGGAAACCGCTGCGGTCAAAGGCAACTTTCGTTACGCCTTTAGCCAGTGCACGTTCAGCAATCGCCTTACCAATAGCTTTAGCAGCGTCGACGTTACCAGTGTACTTCAACGATTCACGGATTGAAGCTTCAACGGTAGACGCAGCAGCAATCACTTCAGCATTTGGTGCGATAAGCTGGGCATAGATGTGACGTGGCGTACGGTGTACAACCAAGCGATTCGCACCTTGTTCGATAATATTTCTGCGAACGCGTTTAGCGCGGCGCAGACGAGCAAGTTTCTTATCCATCGTCCTACCCTACTTTTTCTTCGCTTCTTTACGACGCACGTTTTCATTAGCGTAACGAACACCTTTGCCTTTATAAGGCTCTGGTTTGCGATACGCGCGGATGTTTGCAGCGACTTGACCAACTAATTGTTTGTCAGCACCTTTCACCAACACTTCTGTTTGAGAAGGGGTTTCGATCGTGATACCGTTAGGCACCTCGAACACTACCGGGTGAGAAAAGCCAAGGCTCAGGTTTAAAACTTTACCTTCTGCTTTTGCACGGTAACCAACACCAACTAACTCAAGTTTACGTGTATAACCTTCAGCTACACCAGTTACCAAGTTGTTGATCAACGCGCGAGCGGTACCCGCTTGTGCGTCTGCGTTATCAAAACCGTCACGTGGATTGGTACGTACAACGTTACCATCAACAACGATTTCAACTGCAGGGTTAACGTTTAACGTTAACTCGCCGTTTTTACCCTTTACCACGACGTTCTGACCATTCAGTGTGATTGTCACACCTGCAGGGACGGCGATGGGGGCTTTAGCAACACGAGACATAGATTACTACCTCCGTTACGCTACGTAGCCGATGATTTCGCCACCGATACCAACCTTGCGCGCTGCGCGGTCAGTCATTAACCCTTTAGATGTAGAAATAATTGCTACACCTAAACCGCCCATTACTTTTGGTAATTCGCCGCGTTTCTTATAGATACGCAGACCAGGCCGGCTAACACGATCGATAGTTTCAATAACTGATTTGCCCTGGAAATACTTTAAAGTAACTTCCAGTTCTGCTTTTACTTCAGCAGAAACAGCGAAATCTTCGATGTAACCTTCGTCTTTTAATACTTTCGCGATAGCAATCTTCATTTTTGAAGATGGCATCTTAACCGCAATCTTTTTGGCAGCTTGGCCGTTGCGGATGCGAGTAAACATATCCGCTACTGGATCTTGCATGCTCATAGCTGTTACTCCCGTGATTCTTACCAGCTAGCCTTACGAAGGCCAGGAATTTCACCGCGCATCGCTGCTTCACGT